>NZ_HE611051.1:336973-401433 GCF_000285575.1 Clostridium senegalense JC122
TTTGATGCTATTAAGCATATTTCTCCATTTTTTAAATATATTAATTTTTCTTTAGTATCAATTTCTTTTATATAATTTTTATTTACTATGAATGACTTATGACATCTATAAAAATCTTCACTCAACTCTTTTTCCATATCTTTCAATTTTCCATAAAACTCTATTTGTCTTTTTATTCCATGTAGAATTATTTTATGCATATTATGTGATGTTTCAAAAAATAATATTTCATTATAATCTACATTTATAATTTTGTCATAAACTTTTATACTTATACTTTTTTACTTTTTCTTTATTTAATTTCCTCTTAGCTTTTAAAATACATTCTTCCACTCTTTTTTCTAATGTATTTATATCCCCTTTATATATATAATCCATAGCTTCTACTTTATATAAAAAAGTAAGATAACTCATCTCTAAATGTGCTGTTATAAATATTACTACTCCGCTAGAATCATATTCTCTTATTTTAGAGGCAAGTTCAATTCCATTAATATCCTTATTTAAATCAACATCTAAAAAATAAACGCCTACAGTTTCGCTATTCTTTAAATATTTGATTATATCATTTGGATTATCTGTAGAAATTTTAACATCCAAATTTATATTTTTTCTTTTGCTATTTTTTTATTATTCTATTAAATTTTTGTCTCTGACTTTTATCATCTTCACAAAGAAAAATATTTATAACTATCCCTCCATTGAATAAATTTCTAATGTCTGTATAAATTCCCCATTATTTAATTGAATATCAAATATTACATTTTCATATTTATCTAACACTTCTCTTAAATTACTAAGACCTAGGCCTCTATTCTCACCTTTTGTTGAAAAGCCTCTTAAGAATAATTTACTTATAGGTGGTAAAGCCTCTTTATAGTTATTTATTACTATTATCAAAATAGATTTTTTCTTTTTTATAATCCCTAATTTTAAAAATGGTTTTTCACATTGCAAAGAAGCTTCTATAGAATTATCTAATATAATTCCTACTACCCTACATAAATCTAAAATATTCATTTTCACCTCTTTTATAGGATCAAATATATCTATATTTAAATTTATTCCTTTTTCCTTTGCAACTATCATTTTAGATGACACTATACCTTTTAGTTCTAAAATCTCAATATTTTTTAAAACACATAGTTTAAAATTATTTGAATTCATTTCCTCACTTAAAGGTGCAATATTTTCATTAAAAAATTTTTTTAGTCCTACCATATCACCCTCATCTATATATCCGGCCATAGATGAAATAATATTTATATAATCATGTCTGAACTTTCTTACCCCTGCATATACTGATTCTAAATTAGATGTGTATTCTCTTAAATTTTTTAAATGTATTTTATCATTTTCAAATTGAATTTCTTTTCTTACAGTGATAAGAACTGAATAAATAATAAGTATTAATGTTATAAAATATATTAAAAATAGTGCTCCATTAAATTTAACTAATTTATTTGATATAGCAAAACTTTCGTTTAATATTATGTTTACATAATATATTAATAATGTTAATGATAATATTATTAACACCAAAACAGAAGTTTTAAATTTAAAGTAAAAATCTATCATAGATAAATTTTTTCTAAATAATTTTCCAACAAAATAACTTATAAAATAAACAGCTACATAGACCATAATCCAATCCACTAAAAGCTTAGTATATGTAATTTCAATATTTAAAGCTAAATCAACATTAAAAAAACCTATTTTTATCCAATCAACAATATAATCTCCTATAACAAAAGTTATTGTTGAGAAGATTACGGTCATAGTACCTAGTAAAAGTTTTTTATTTTTTATATAGTATACTATTATCAAAATTATATTAATAATAATTACTGGCAAGCAATCGCTTACATATGTAGGTAAATATTCTTCAAAATAAGTAACTGTTATTGTTATTATATCTATTACTGCTAATATTAAAATAGTCTGTTTTATATTGAACTTTATATTTGATATGTTTATAAAACTTCTATAAATAATCGTAGACAAAAGTATTATATATAGTATTAACATTTTAACCACTGCCTTATATTTATTTATTAACAATATTATATATAAGTTAATTAATACCTTATTTTAATATAACATAAATTATAAATTATTTACATATCCATTTATTACTCATTGTAAATATTTAAATAAATTTATAATTTTACCTAAATATTTTATTTTTTTCTTTAATTTTAATTTATTTTTTTAATTTACTTAACTTTATATATTTTAAAATAAGATTATTTTCCACAAAAAAGCAGCTTAAAACTTAATTTCAAACTGCTTTTCACTAAAAAATATACTTATATTTCTATTTATTTTTTAATAAAATCCCTATAATCTCCCATTATGGCTCTTGGCACTGGTAAGTCTATCATTGTTTTTAACCCTGGATCCGCATTTATAACATGAGGTATCATATTCACACACATAGCTATAGTTCCAAGACCTCCATCAACCTCTGGCTTAATTGACATACTAACCTCTGGAGTTCCTTTTATTGTTATATAATCTCCTGTATATGTTCCTTCCATTTCAGGTTCAATTTGTTGAGGATGTATCATATCTATTTTCACTTCTCCATCAACATAACCTTGTCCTACCATATTTACACCTGCCACATCCCCAGCTGCTGCAAATCCATATGGTGCTTTTCTATCTACTTTAGTTATAATAGGACTCATTTGTTGTTCAAATTTATCAACTTTAAAACCAATAGCATCCCCAATCATTCTTACTGATTCTGCAAATCCAACATGTCCTGCTAATTTGCCACTTTCAATCCCTTTATTAAAATCTTCAACTGATAAACCTACTCCTTGTTCTTCCATAACTGCTGGTCCAAATGGAGATAAACTATTTACTCTTTTAGCTTCTATATGTTCAACATCTGTCATACATCCTGTTAAGCATACAACTAATAAATCCATTATCAACCCTGGGTTAATACCTGTTCCTAAAATTGATACACCATTTTCCTTAGCTATTTTATCCAATTCTTTTGAAATCTCTGTATTTTGTGCCTGTGGATAAGACATTTCTTCTGCTGTAGATATTACATTTACTTTTTTTTCTAAGGCAAACTTTAATTTTGGAAAAGCATTTTTAGTAAAAGAATCTGTAGCACATATACAAACATCACAACTTTTTTCAGTCAAAACATCTTCGATATTAGCTTGCACTACTACATCTTTTCTATTGCCCTTTTCAATATTTAATATATCAAATATACTCCTGCCCGCTCTTTCTGGATGCATATCACAAACTCCTATTATTTCTACACCCTTTCTTCCTAATAAAACTTTAGCCATACCACTACCCATAGCTCCAAATCCCCAAAGTGCTACTTTTACATTTTCCATATAACTTACCCCCATTTTATTTCTTATATTTTGAAGAAATCTTAACTTAAAATTACTTTATAAGCCTTTTAAAATTTAAATCAAATTAAAATTCCAAGCATGTCCTATTTATTCATATAAATATTAGAATATAAATCTTAAATTTATACAAATCTAAATAGCTTATATCATAATTATCATGCAAAATTCGTGCCAAGATTTTATTGAAATAACCTATCATATTATAATAATTATTATAGTAGTTATTGATTTATACCATCATTTCTTAAATTTACTTTTCTAATCTGCAACTTATTTTGCTTAAACATACCTCTTTCATTACAGTTTTTTCTATATATCATCTGAATTTTTAAAAATAGCAACTTTTTTTGCCTTCAAGTGCATATTTTTATGCTATTTTTAATTAATACATTCATGCATATCCACTATTATGAAATTTAATAAAACTTTAACATTTTAATTTATCCTTTCTTAGTTTTAATTGAATATTTGTCTTTTAAAAATGGAAAACTATTCATATATGTTTTTTATTTTTAGGAGGAATTTATGTGAATTTTAAATATATATTTTTAAACTATTTTTTGGCATTTTGTATAAGTATATTTATAATAATATCAGCAGTATTCTCAGTATGTATGTTTAAACCGTTATATTATTTTGATATAAACGCATTAAACTTACAATCCAGAATGCCTATATCTATATATGAAATCAAAAAAATTATAACTATGCAGTAGATTATATATTAGAAAAGACAGATGATAATTTTCTTTACCTTCTCTACCATCTTCTGAAAATGGTAAAACTCATTTTTATGAAGTTAGGATGATATTTAAATCATTAAAAAGTTTATGGATTATTACTTTTGGAATTAGTATTTTATATGGAATATTTAAAATTATAAATAAAGATTATTTATTTTTTAAATATAGTGGAAATATACTAATTACATTCTCAGCATTAATAGTATTAGCATCCTTATTTAACTTTAATTATATTTTTACATTGTTCCATAAACTATTTTTTAATAATGATTATTGGATTTTCAACTCGTCCTTAGACCCCATAATTTTATTGTTACCAGAAAAGTTTTTTTATCACTGTTCAGTTATTATATTATGTATAACCAGTTTATCTGGAATAATCTTTAAATCAATTTACCAAATTTTCAAAAAATCAAACTTGAAATAATAAGTATTTTATTATTTTCCATTGATGTACATATGAGTTTATCAATTAAATTTTTAAAGTAAAGTCTGTAGTATAAATCTACAGACTTTATTTTTTATGCTAGAATAGAAGTCATTCTTATACTTTCAGTATTATCCTCATATCCTTTTTTAATTTCTTCATTTAATTCATTATATCCTTTAATTACTGTATCTTTTATATTGTTTTTAGCGCTATCTATACTATTGTATATGATTTTACTTGCATCTTTTACTTCTTTTGATACTGTTTTTGCTGTGTTAACTACCTCTTTACTAATTGATATAACAGACTTAGTGACTTTTTCAATATCAGACATAGAGTTTTCTATAGTATTTTTTATATTATTATAATCTTTTTGTACAACTTCATATCCCTTTGAAATTGTATTAGGAATTCTTTTTATAGGCTCTTTTATCGAATCTATTCCACCCTTTATAGATGCACCACTTTCAAACACCTTACTTATTATCCCAATACTTGGATTATCAATTGTCGCTTTAACACTAGCAACTGTAACCCCTACTTTTGCTGCTACTTCCATAACATCTGCCCCTACAGAAACTGAGGTTTTTATTGTTGTATTAATTAAAGATGTAGCAGAATTTTTAATTTCTTCTGCTGCTTTTTTTAAATCGACGACTGTAGTTGTTACTTGTTTAACGGTACTAGCTACTCTTGAAGCTGTGTCTGTTATCTTATTCGAAACAGATTCTGAAACATCTTTTAAAGTCTTTGCTACCACTTTAGCAGTATCCCCAATAGTTTTTGAAACAGCACTTACAGTTTTTACAACACTTTCACTTACTGACACTGCTGTTTTAACAAAAGTCTTCACATTACTAGTAACAACTGATAATCCATCAGATACTGATTTGAAAAATCCGGATATTGAACTTTTGGTTGCATTTTGTTCTTTATTTACCGTGGATGAGTTACTACTTAAATTTACAATTGACTCTTTGTAGTTTTTCTCTAATTTTTTTACACTAGTAGCTTGTACATTTGAACTACATTTACTCCTCTCCACATCTTTACTATTTGTTTTGCAACCAGTTGTTTTGTTCATAATACTTGCATTTAAATTAACATTACTAGTTACTTTCATAACATTTTCACTTCCTTATCTTATTTTTTCTATATAAACTCTATATAAATAAAGAATATATTAGCAGTTTTTTAATATATCATTTGCCCATTTGCAGAGTAAGCTCCAGTTTCTAATAAAGTAAATTCATCTTCTAAAATAAACTCACCATCTATAAAAAGTTTGATTTTCCAGGTTCCTAATTGATACTTTCTACTTTTATTATCTAAATCCATCCAAAACCACAATGTTATAGCTTTCTTATTTTCTGGAGGATTAAATAAATTATTTTCTGTTATTTGGAAAAGTTCCCCAATAGGGTTATACCATACTGTAGTTACAGCATGTAATCCTGTAACATTTGTAAATTGAAACCTTGTTACAACTTTCTTATCCAAAATAGTATTGAAAGTCTTTTTATTTACTAATATCTCATCTTCACTTACAGTTGAACTTATATCGTATTTCTCTATATGTGTAGTATACTGAGTATTATTGTACATTCTTTCATTTTTATCATTAATAATGATAGTGGACCAAAGCGATTCATTTTCATCTGGCAAATAAATATTAGCTATTGGATCATTAAGTTTTAATTCTTTATTGATAAGGAATTTGTATTTATACTCTCCTGGTTGTAATACACATTTTAAAACCCATATGTCATTTTCTTTTACCATTATTCCATCATTTGGATTGAAATTATTAAACTCACCTATAACTGATATTGTACTAACAGGTAAATATTCATTTTCTTCATACTTAAAAATTACTTCCATATAAAATACCTCCTAACTGTTTATTAACTTTTAAAATAACCTTTATTTTAATTCCATAAAATAAAATTTTTCTTATTACATCTATTTTCGTTAATTTATTGATAACATTTATCACTTCTTTTTCTACATAAAAATACACTACATAAAACTTATGCAGTGTACTTTTACTTAATTTTTTATTATATATTTAAATTTATTTTATCTAACTAATTTTTTAGTTAATGTACCTATTCCAACGCCCATCATTATTACACCTATACAAGTTTCAATATTTGCCAAAAAGTATGCATCTGGGATTGGCTGTGCATTATTTACTCCAAGCCCAGCAAACATTCCAACACTTAAATTTAATGCTTCATTAAAATCAAAAATAAATGTTGATAGTTTAAATCCATCATTTAAAAAGGCATATTTTATAATCTCACTATCAACTTCAATACCTACTATTAAATAAGCTATTGCAAAAATCAGCATTATTCCAATAGATGTATATATAGCATATAATGGTCTTTCACCAAAGCCACAACTTATCCAATTTATTAGAGCTCCAAGTCGTGGTAATGGTCTTAATGTCTTTGATTGTGTTTTTTTTGCTAAAAAATAATACTCACCAAAATTATTTTTCATTTCATTTTCCTTAAATTTATCTGCTAAGGTTTCATAAACCATATAAATGCCTTCATATTCATTTCTTGTACCTTTTTTTAATTCAATTTTATCAAAAAAAGTTTTTTCATCTATTTTACTCTTAAATTTATCTTTAAAATCTAAATCTTCTATATAGGTTTTTGTAAGTTTAAAGCAAGATAAATCTACATCTTTAAATGTTATCTTACTTAGGTATGAATTAATTATGATTACAGAACTCATATCGCTAAGTTCAAAGTTTGTATCTTTTATATTACAATTATCAAATATAGCATAGTTTAATAAACAATTATAAAACCTTGCATATATATCACATCCATTAAAAGTACAAGAAAAATTATCATTTTTATTCAATGATGGTAACTTATCCGTTTCTTCCTTTATAAATATACAGTTTTCAAAAATTACTCCTCCACCATTTAAACTACATTTATTAAAGTAACAGCCTATAAATTTACAGTCTTGAAACTTTATATTATGAAATTTGCATTTATCAAAGGTAGTACATATAATATCTATACCATTAATTTGCTCAAATTCTTCTTCATTTTTTACTCTACCTTTTCCAAAAGTAGTTTCTTTAAAATCTTTAAAACTATATTTTTTATCCGGATTATAATTTACAGACATGTTTTTTGTATTTCTTATTTCATTAAACAACTTCTCATTATTATTATTTCTATTACTTAGCTGGTTTTTTAGTGCTAGCCTTTCCTCTTTAAAATTTATATAAGCCATTTAAACCCTCACTTTTAATTTTTTAATAAATAATTTTCATTATTTATATTCTTTCCAAATGGCCTTATTTTATAAATTACAATTTACTTTATCTTTTCTCCACAGTAAGGGCAATATTTAAAATTGTTTTCCACGACTTTACCACAATTTAAACAAATATTGTCATGTGAACTAATTTCATTTACTCCTTCTACAGGTTTTAAATCCCAATAATTAAACTTAACATCTTTGTCTTTTTCAAAACATTTTCCTTTTTCAGTTGAAATTTCATAAATAAAATTACATCCATTGCATACCACATAATACTTCTCATTCCACTTAAAAATCGGTATAAAGAAAAAATGGAAAAAACTAAATGTCTTTATAACCCTTCCTCCTAAACCAGTATCACAATTTCTGCAAGATATATCATTTAAATTACCTATTTCTTCTTCTTTTCTTTCTATTCCAAATACGCCTATAAAAAACATATGCTCCTCCATATTTAATTTGAAATTTTTACTTCCGCTTCTTTTATACAAAATCTTATACTTTAATATGTTATATGTAAAGATATACGCATGCTTATTTTCATACGAAAAACTTAAAGCTATGAATTATTTTATTAACTCATAGCTTTTACATTTATAATTACAGTCATTAACTATTTTAAATTATATTTATTTTTTAAATCTTAGAACTTGAATACCTGTAAAAATTCCATATATAATAAAAATTACTGAAATTAATCTTATACTAACACCTAAATTACCGTCCTCATTAATAACAAGCAATATTAATGCAATACTAATTAACAACACAAATATAGATAAAAACATTAATTTATGTATATATCCACAATTTAAAATTTTAGCTATAAAAATAATAATCGCAATACATATTAACATTATTCCTATTCCTAAATTACCTCTTACTCTGTTCCTTTGATATCTATTTTAATATAACATAATTTTATTATTCTAATGAAACAAGACTAATTTATCTCTTCTTTTAAATATCATATATTGATATACTATATTTTTAAACATTAAATATACACTTTTATGTATGGTGACAGTCATTAACTATTTAAAATCATATAACAATGCAACTCATCATAATATTTCTATTTAAAATATCTTCTTTTATTAGTCCTATTTATATTTTATCCAACCTCTACCAACGATTTTTCTTTAACAACAGAAAGTGCTATTCCTAAAAGCATTCCGACTACTGCTGGTACTACCCATCCTAACCCCTTTGAATAAAGAGGTAAACTACTACATAAATTTGTAACAAACCCTAACTTTACACCTACTTGTCCTAGTGAATCAACTAAACTTACAATTCCAGTAAACAATATAGTTAAACTATAAACTATAGAACTCTTATTAAATAAAGTATCTAACATTGATAATAGTATAAGCATTAATGCTATTGGATAAATTGCATTTAGTATTGGTACAGATATTGATAAAATTTTTGTTAATCCCATATTTGCAAGTGTCATACTAGAAATACATAACACTCTAACCCAAGTTTTATATGATATTTTATTATTTAGTGATTGAAAATATTGGCTACAAGATGTTATAAGTCCAACACTAGTTGTTAAACAAGCTAAAGTAAATACAACAGCTAGTAATACAGCACCTGGTCTACCAAATATATACATTGTCACATTTGTTAACGTCTGGGCTCCATTTTCAGTAGTTCCAAATATTTCACCACTACTTGCACCTAAATATGCAAGCATTGAATAGATAATTACTAACAAAATTCCAGCTATTGCTCCAGCCTTTATTGATGTTGAAACTATGACCTTTTCACTTTTAACTCCTCTCGATTTTATTGCTAGAGCAATAACTATTCCAAAGTTCAAAGCTGCTATAGTGTCCATAGTTAAATATCCATCTAAAAATCCTTTAACAAAAGGAGAAGTCATATACTCTCCTACAGGTTCTCCGAAACTTCCTAATGGCTTAAATAGAGCACCAACAAATATAACTAATATTAAAATTAACAAACTAGGTGTCAATACCTTCCCCATACGGTCTACTAATTTAGCTGGTGATAAGGAAAGCCAATAAGCTATCATAAAAAATATAAATGTATATAATAACAACGCTAATGTCTTTGATACACTCTGTGGCAGATATGGTGCTACTACCATCTCAAAAGGTAAACTCCCTGCTCTTGGAATTCCTAAACAAGGTCCTATAGATAAATATATTAACACTGTAAAAATTATTGCAAAAATAGGATTAACTCTTTTAGCAAGATTAGTCAAACCACCACATTTAGCAACAGATATTACTCCTAAAATTGGAAATCCCACAGCTGTTATAAAAAAAGCTCCCATACATATCCAAGTTTTTATGCCAGCTGATTGTCCTAAAAATGGTGGAAATATTAAATTTCCAGCCCCAAAAAATAATGAGAATAGCATTAATCCTATAAGTAATAAATCCTTTTTTGATAAATTTTCATTTGATAAATTTTCATTTGATAAGTTTTTCATTTACAATTTCCCCCTCGTTTAAACATAACTTCTTTTCTATAACCTATAATATCAATCTCAATTTCCATGAAATCCCCTCCTTTAATAAATAAAAATTATAAATTTTTATAAAATAAAAAACTCGCCCCTAAAATAAGGGACGAGTTAAATCGCGTTACCACCCTAATTCTATAAAATAATCTATAATAAATAGACCTTTATAGCTCTTAGTTACGTATCTATCAATACGCTTATCTTTTAACGGTGAAAGAATCCGGTAAAACTTACTTAAACTAAATTCAGTTTTACTTCTCAGAGATGATTTTCCACTATACCTTGAACATTGGCTTACAGCAAAATGCCAACTCTCTGTAGAACAAAATATTGCTTACTTTTTCTCTTCATAGAATTTATTTTGTTATTTATTGTTTTTATGTTATACTCATATTTATTTTTTGTCAATAGCTAAATTTTTAAAATATTTTTAATTAATAAAAATTTAAATTATAAACATTTTATTCTTACGTTGTATATTTCGTATAACTTTTTTCAACTTTCCACTATTTTAGGATATATATTTAACCATAATAATTTATAAATTTATTTATTCGTATTTTACTTTAATTACTATGCTTTGTATTCTCCTTAAACACAATTTTCTCTTTTTGTTTTTCAGCTTATTTTTTATTAAAGCTTTATTCTTTATTATTGGCCTTATTACTTAAATTAACAAAAATAACGTTGTAATTCTAAAGCTTTTCTTTATATTTTAATTTTAACTAAGTATCTCTAAAAACTTAATAAAAAACTCTTTATTTTTTATTTTCCTTTGTTATAATACTAAATGAATTAACATAACTTTTCTTTACAGATAAAATTATTATAATTTATATTGAAAATATGTTAATTTTATTATTAAAAGCTTAAAACTTATTTATAGATAAACTGGTAATTCTATATTAGTTGATACTTTTAAAAATAAATTAAACACTAAAATGCTAATTACTCTCACGATACATGTGAAAGTGTATCTTAATTAGATAAATTTAATTTAGAAGCAGTAGACATACTGTTTATGACATTAATTTAAATCCTTATTAAAAAATGATTAAGTATTGCGCGCTTAATCATTTTTTTGTTTTTTGTACAATCTTATCTAATTTATATATTTTTTCTATACATTCTTTTATCATTTATGGTGACAGTCATTAATTTTTTTGTATTATACCATAATATTATTCAATAGCTATTAAATTTATTTTTATAACCTTACTTAATAATTGCATTTCAGCTATAAGCTCTTCAATATCACCTTCAAGATTTAATATATCTAAAGTTATTGTTATATTAGCTGCTCTATTTATAGGAATATCCTGATTTATTGTTATTACATTTCCTTTAAACTTTACTATCGTCTCAAGTATTTCAGATAAAGCACCATATTCGTGACTTGCTAATATTGAAATTGTAGCTTTTTGACCTTTTACATCCTCTGTCATCAAAAAAACCTTATCTCTATATTTATAATATGCACTCCTACTAATACCTACTACTTTAACTCCCTCTGTTATATCCTTTACATGTCCTTTGTATAACAATTGTTTAACCTCAACAACTTTACTGAATATTTCCGGTAAGACTTCACCATCTACAACAAAATAATTGTTTTCCATATTATTCCCCCTTAATTATTAATCCTAAAATTTTTAAACATCCAGTTTTTTAATATAAAGTTACTTTAGAACTTTTTAAAAATATAGCAACCTATGCATTCTATTCACCTATTATATTTTACAATTATTACTCTTTGTACTCTTCATAAATACAATCTTTTCTTTTTGTGTTTTAGTCTAATTTCTATTAAAGCTGTATTCATGATTATTGGCCCTATTCTTTAAATTAACGAAAATAAAGGTGTAATTCTAAAGGTTTTCTTTATATCTTTATTATAACTAAGTATCCCTAAAAATTTAACTAAAAACTATTTATTTTTTATTTTACTTTGCTATAATACTAACTACATTAACACAAACATTCTTAATTTATCAAATTATTACAATTAAACTATAAAAGGAGGTTAATTGACTTATGAAAAAATTAGGACTTATACCAAAACTTATAATCGCAATAGCACTTGGAATTATTTTTGGAGCATTCTTTCCAAGAAGAGTAGTGGAGATTCTAGCCACCTTCAACTCAATATTTGGAAACTTTTTAAACTTTGTTATACCTCTTATAATTGTTGGATTTATAGTTGCTGGAATAGCTGAATTAGGGACAAGCGCCGGAAAGATGCTTGGAGTAACTACCCTGTTTGCATATGTATCTACACTTATAGCTGGATTCTTTGCATACTTTGTAGCCTCTAAATTATTCCCATTTTTTATAGCTACTACAAAAACTTTATCAAATGCAGTTAATCCAGAAGATCATTTACTTAAACCACTTTTTGAAATTGAGATGACACCTTTAATGCCTGTTACAACAGCATTAATATTAGCATTTCTTCTTGGTTTAGGTATTGCAGCTGTTAAAGGCAAAACTTTATTAAATGCATCGATAGAATTTCAACATATAGTTAAGAAAACAATAGAAAAAGCTATAATTCCATTATTACCAATTCACATAATGGGTATTTTTGCAAATATGACTTATGCAGGAGAAGTAAGCAGAATATTGTCTGTATTCTGGAAAGTATTCTTGATTGTACTGGCAATGCATATATTAATGATAATATTCCAATTTGCAGTAGCTTGTTTGGTTGGTAAAAAGAATCTTATATCTTGCTTAAAAAATCAAATTCCTGGATACTTAACTGCAGTAGGTACTCAATCCTCAGCAGCTACTATTCCAGTAAACTTAGAATGTGCTGAAAAAAATAATGTATCTAGAGGGGTTAGAGAATTCGTAGTTCCACTTTGTGCAACTATACACCTATCTGGAAGTACAATTACTTTAACATCATGCGCTATAGCTATAATGTTATTAAATGGCATGGCACTATCATTTAGTCAATTTGCTGGTTTTATAGCTATGCTAGGGGTTACAATGGTTGCAGCCCCAGGAGTTCCAGGTGGTGCTGTAATGGCCGCACTAGGAGTCCTTCAAACAAATCTTGGTTTTAGTGAAGCTCAACTTTCTTTAATGATTGCTCTATATATAGCACAAGATAGTTTTGGTACTGCTTGTAACATATCTGGAGATAATGCAATTGCTATCTTAGTTGATGCTTTTAAAGATAAATTAAAACCTAAAAATGCTAGTTACTCTAAAGATACACCTGAAAATGTATCTTAATTAGATAAATTTAATTTAGAATGCAGTAGAAATACTGTTTGTGACATTAATTTAAACCCATACTGAAAAATGATTAAGTTTTGCGCACTTAATCATTTTTTATTGCCTGCATTTTCACTGATACATATATTTATAAAAACAATTCTTTTTTATACTTCTCCTATTGAATTACCATAGAAGCAGTTTTTTAATGAAACAATCACATATTAAATTATAATTACAAGCACATACATATAATTTCTTTCTATATAATACACATAAAAATTTAAGATATTTTTTCTCCTATAAGCCTTATAGCGCTTTTCATATTTTAAGTTCTAAATATAAAAACTACATTTAGTATCTTATTCTCGAATATTCTCATTTTATTTCTAAATATGTTGATTTAAATACTAATTTCATTTTTATTGACAAATTGTGAATTTTTTTTAGGAACAAATGGTTTTTTAACAAATTTATATACAATATGTAAAAATTATCTTATTATATTAAATATAAGTTAGTAGCGCAAACTTATATTAATACACCAAAAATTTTCAAAATTCATAATTTAAAAACAAGGAGTTGATAATCAATGAAAAGAAAATCTTTATTAATTGGTGTTATTGCCCTGTTAATGGGTATAAGCATTGGTAATTTTAAAACAGCCCATGCACACACTAACGCAACAGGAATGTATGTTAATCCTACAAATGCAAAGCCGTCGGATATTATTACTAATGATTGGAGTGCAATTAAAAACCCACCATATACATATTGGGCAGTACACAATTGGAATGCAGGAGGAGAAGCAGGTGGTTATGCTGGTTTCCAGCAGCGTGCTGACAGGCGTACAGCTCATTTTGCAATTTGGGATCCAGTATCGGTTAGACAGCCAATTGAAGCAGAATATCTTTCTCCCAATTCTACTTCATCCCGTTTTGGCGGTGAAGGTGAAGGAATGAAAGTTGAAACAAATTATAATTGGCAACCCAACAATTGGTATAAAATGACCATGCGTAATTGGCAAGAAGATGGACACACAAAATTTGGTCAATGGATACGGGATGAATCTACTAAACAATGGAAACAGATAGCTATTCTAGATTTTCCAGTAGCAAATGTTAACTTTAATTGGGGTACTGGAATGTTCCAAGAAGACTGGGCAGGAAATGGTCACCAAGAAAGAGAAGCTAGATTAAAAAATTTTTATAGCAGAAATGTTTCTGATAGCTTATGGAATTCTTTAAACAAACAAAAAATAACTAGTCAATATCCTAATATGAACTGGAATGGGGGAGGAAATTCAGAATATGTTTGGGTTAGTGCAGGTGGTAATGCCAAACCATCTATCAGTAGTGGCCAAGTATTTCAATTAAATCAACCTAATACACCTAATGTTGGGAATTTAGATTTTGATATCACAAATAAAAAATACGAAAATGGGAAATTAAACATCTCATGGAAATTAAAAGAACAAAGTACACCTCAATTTAAAGGTAAAATAGAAATTTACGATAACTCTAGCATGACAGGTACACCTATTAAAACTATTAACAACATAAAATCCTATAAAAATGAAATAAACGAAGTTGCTAATTTAAATATTTCAAAGGGACTGTATGCTAAAGTAATATTAACAGATTTATTCGATAACACAGTTACTAAGACTGCTACTCTAATTAATGGAAATGGAGAAGAAAATAAAGGTTCATCTTTTACATTTGATTTTAAAGGTTATAGTGACAAACAATTTGCTAAACTTGATCTTGACCTTACAAATTTAACTAGTAAGCTTACAGTTGAAAATATTAAAACTCATTACTACTTTAATGATAGCTATGCTTCAATTTTAATTCAAAATGAATATGGACAAACTATTTTTGATAAAGACTTTATTGGTAATAAAGTAAACGAAGCTATGGTAAAAGATATACCTCTAAAAGAAGGTTATTATTTAACAGTTAAACATAGAGAGTATTCAAATAGGTTATTTATAATTAATAATGATAAAAACTTATCACTTAATAAAGGTGCCACTAATTCATATAAAATTAGTAAAAATCAATTAAATCCAATTGATGAAAACGATATACCAACTCCTGATAAAAATCCTTACTTAGGTGAAAATTTTAACATTACATTTAAAGGTTTAGGTGATTGGATTTTTGGGGAACTAAATTTAGATTTAATATCTAAACAAGCTAATCTTAAAATAAACAAAGGTGAACCACATGTTTATTTTACAGATAGTTATGCTTCAGTTGTAATTAAAGACACTGAAGGAAATAATGTTTATTCTGAGGATTTTATTGGAAGCAAAACGAATAATGCTTTACTAAAAAAACATTTCAATTAAATCTGGCTACTATATAACAATAAAACATAGAGAAGCAGATAATCGTTTAATAATTACCAATACAAACAATAATTTAGAATTAGATAAAGATAAAAACATAACTTATAAGATAACTGATGTTGGATTAGTTAAATGTTCAGAAAATGAAATCCCTACTCCAAGTAAACCAACTTATTATGGAAATGAATTTAACACAGTTTTTAAAGGATATGGTGATAGGATTTTTGCAGAAATGAATATGAATTTAGATGAAAATCAAGCAATAATAAATATATCAGAAGGTATAGTTCATAGTTATTTTTCAAATACCTATGCTTCAGTTTTAATTAAAAATTCTCAGAATGAAACTATATATTCTAAGAATTTTATTGGAACTAATAACTACTCTAAAAATAGTGAGACAGTTTCTATTGATGAAGGTAGCATAATTACAATTACTCATTTAGAATTTAGTAATAGATTACAACTAATTAATACAGAAAATCAAACTGAATTAGAAAAAGGTTCTTCTGTTACTTATCAAGTTATAGATGGTGGCTTAAAGAAACTTGATTAACAAATCAAGTTTTCCACTACTCAATAATATATAAACAAAAGAACTATTACTTAGCTAATATTTAAATTAATCAAGTAATAGTTCTTTTATTTTTATTTATATATATCTACATACATGTGTTCTATCAGGACGAATTTCTCCACCACATTCGCCACATATTCCTATAACTTCATATGCATAACAAATCACGCTAGTTGATAAAATAAATCCTGCTACTAATCCCCCTAAGACTACTTTTCTTAATTTTTTACTCATAATAATCCCCCTTTTTATAATTTACTATAGCTCTTATATTATCAATATTTTGAAAAAAAGTAAATATATTTATTATATGCTTTCGTTAACTTATTTTAAACATTTTATTAAATTTAATTTTAATTTTTATAGACAATTATGGATTAAAAACTTACATATTACAGATAATATTTTAAAGTAATAAATTTTCAAACGAGGTATTTACTATGAATATAAATAATAGTGGAAAAATAATTATATTATTTTTCTTTTAGCATTATCATCTTTCTTTTCAGCATCTGAAACCGCACTAATGTCTTTAAGTAAATTAAGAGTTCGATACTTAGTTGATCAAAATATAAAAAATGCAGATATTGTAAGTAAGCTAATTGATAATCCAAACAAATTGTTAAGTGCTATACTGATAGGTAATAACATAGTAAACATTGGTGCTTCTTCATTAGCCACAGTAATTGCAATTGATTATTTTAGTAGCGCAGGAGTTGGTATTGCAACAGGAATAATGACAATTCTTGTATTAATTTTTGGTGAGATTACACCAAAATCATTTGCTGCAAATGACCCTGAAAAAATTTCATTAAAAGTATGTAAGATAATATCTTTAACTATAATTATTTTAAACCCTATAATAATTATTTTTAATAAGTTAACTGAACTTATACTAAAATTACTAGGAAGTAAAAATAATTCTAAGAAACCTTTTATAACTGAAGATGAATTAAAAACCTTAGTTAATGTTGGACATGAAGAAGGCATATTAGAGATTGAAGAAAAAGCTATGATTCATAATGTTTTTGAATTTACGGATTTACAAGTAAAAGATATTATGACACAAAGAACTAATATAATAGCTATTCAATTATGTACTCCATATGAAGATATAATGGAATTATTCAAAGAAGAACATTTTTCACGTATACCTGTATATGAAAATAATGTTGATGAAATTGTAGGTATACTACATCTAAAAGATTTAATTTTTCATAATATTGATAATGATAACTTTGATATAAAAAAACATTTAAGAACACCTTACTTTACTTATGAATATAAACCTATTTCTGAACTTTTTTCAGATATGAGAAAAAAAAGAGTTTCTCTTTCAATTGTTCTAGATGAATATGGAGGAACAGCAGGTCTTATATCAATTGAAGATTTAGTAGAAGAAATTGTTGGCGATTTAGATGATGAATATGATGAACACACTAAAAATATAGAAATAATAAATGAACATGAATTTTTAGTTGATGGGTTTACTAAACTTTCTGAAGTTAACGAAATTCTAGGTTCATCTATTGAATCTGAAGATTTTGATACTATAGGTGGTTACATAATCGGCGAATTTGGTTGGATTCCTCAAGAAGGAGATATGATAGAAGTAGAGGACTTAACTTTTATTATTGATAAAATTGATAGAACTAGAATTTCCTTAATAAAAATAATAAAACATCCTAAAATTTAATATTTTTAGGATGTTTTATTATTTTTATTCTTATATTATTTTGCTATTTCTTACTTATAATTCTACAAAAATTTATTAGAAATTTGTTTAATTAGACTTAATACATTTATACTATTCTTGAATTTTGTCATAATTTAAAATAAATTTTTTCTACATTTTTACAATTTGTTAATTGTAATACCTTTTATTAGTTGGTATAATTTGGATAAATTAAATATTGCAAATACTGTTTTCTTCTACTTATTAAAAACTTAGATATACTTATTATCAAAATCACTAAATATTAAACATCATTTACTAACTTTAATTTAAGTAGTCTTAGTTTAAATTAAGTAGTTTATAAATAATTTAAGAAAGGGGGAACTCCTATGAAAATAATTAGAAGGAAAAATAAATCTGCTAATATAAAATGCTATTATCCATTACCAGAACATGCACCATGCCCAAGATACGGACTGTAGTTTTTTACAACTATTAATAATGACATACTTACCACCGGTTAACGCCGGTGGGTTAAATTTATTACTATAAGATTCCAAGTACACTTTTTTATAATTAATTTTATATAAATCCAATTAACATTTTAATATCTTTAGTTCTTATAAGGAAGGAGCTTATTTATGGATTATAAAATCTCTCGATTCAATATAGTAGTGCCAGTAGACAATAGCGATGAACTTATTTTATTTAATTCAAGAGAATGTTCATTTGTTGTTTTAGATAAAGAAACTCAAAATTTTTTAACGGATATAAATAAAATTAATGAATATGATGACGAAGTTGTAGAAAACTTAATTGATTTAGGATTTATAGTTAATATAGATTCAGATGAAATTGAAGATTTAGTTGAATCAACTCAACATGCACGCTTAGCAAATGAATCTTTATCAATTACAATAGCGACAACACTAGATTGCAATATGGCTTGCCCTTATTGCTTTGAGCATAAAAACAAAAAATATTTAACTGAAACTACTGCAGATAAAATAATAGCATTTATATTAAATAAATTATCCACAAACCAATTTAAAAAGTTACTAATTACTTGGACCGGTGGAGAACCATTATTAAATAAGGATATTATTAAATATATAACTGAACCTATAACAAAACATTGTATTGAAAATAAAATAGACTACCATGCATCAATAATTACAAATGGATTACTTCTCACAGAGGAAAACGCTAAATTTTTACAAGAAATGAAAGTTAGAGATGGACAAGTAACCTTAGATGGTTTTGAGGAAACTAATAATAAAAGAAGAATTGCTTTAAATGGTTATAATAGTTTTAAAACTATTTTAAAAAATATAAATGTTGCCTGTACATATTTTGCTATAGTAATCAGGATAAACATTGATAATAATAATAAATATGAAATTAAAGATTTACTATCTTACTTATATAATGATTTAAATTATAAAAGTAACAAAAAAATTTCAATCACTCTAGCTCCAGTATCTGGATGTGATTCTGCCCTTACATTAGATGCCTATTATAAGTTTTATAGAGATATATACGAAGATTATATGATTGATGATAAAGTTGAAAAATTTTATCCCGTTCCTTTAAGTTTTGCTTGTGGAGCACTTTGTAAAGATTCTTATGTAATTGGACCTGAAGGAGAAGTGTATAAGTGTTGGGAAGAAATAGGACAAAAAGAGTTAACTATTGGTACAGTTGATAATCTATGTGATAATTGTGAGCGCTGTCAACAATATTTGAAAGATTTCTGGCCTAAGGAATGTGAGGAATGTTCATATTTACCTATGTGTCACGGTGGATGTCCAATAAAAAGAATAGATAATAATAATAAACCTATCTGTGCACCCCAAACTCAAGCTATGGATATATATTTAAAAAAATACTATAAACTTTGGGAAAATGAAACTGAAGAATGTTCATAAACAACAAATTAATCACCAAATTTATTATACAATCTTAAATATATAATAAATTTGGTGATAACTTTTTTTAATATGTTTAAATTTTTAAACTATAATTTAAACATATTATCCTCTCTTGTTTTAAACAAATAAAAAATTTATAGATTTATATTACTATTATAAAAATAAAAATATTATTATTTATTTAAATTTATTCTTTTATAATCATTACATTTTTACATTTAACAAAACAATTAATTCTATATCATGATTATTTTAAATATGCACTTTTTAACAATTTTATAATCCATCAACCCTCAAAAGTTCTACAACACTTTCTTTACCCATAAAACAATAGGAAATATATGGAGTCAACAAACCTAATACAAATAATATTGGAAAGATGATTACCAGTGATGAAAAATTAAATTTGAAGTTTAAAAACCAAATTTGATTGCATAGTGGTCTCACTATAAATAGTGAGCTTCCTATGCTCAATAAGATAGAAATTACCAAAGTAAATATGACATAATAACATCCTTCTAAACATAGCATTTCAACAAGCTGCCTTTTGGTCATACCGATACTTTGTAGTATTGCAAGTTCTTTGCGACGAACCAGAATACTAGTTAAAATGGTATTGATAAAATTCAAAATACCAATTATTCCAATAATGAATGCAATAGTGCCTCCAATCAATATGATTGTATTCTTAATATCTGTAACACCTGCTAAGGTATTGAGTTTAGACTTATAACTCATTGTTGGTTCAACACTATTCGTATAATTTTTTAGAAATTCCTCCATATCAGCTTCTTTATCTTCTGTAGCATCAAAAACATAACTCATAGTATAGGTATTGCCAGTAACTTTTTTATAATCCTCCACTGGAAGAAAAAAGCAGGAGTCCACCCAATCATAAGTATTTCCCTCGTTTGCAATAACATGTCCAAGTACAGTTACTTCATGAATATTACCATTATAATTCAATTCCAATTTATCTCCAATACTATGATTCATACTTTTCATGTCCTTATGACCGCGGGAATCTACCCAAACCCCCTCTAAGATGTACTTCCCTGTTGCAAGTTTCTCTATATCTATTTCACCATCTACTAATTTCATACGGGAAAATGGAAATTCATCCATACCATATATATGTGTAGGAAATGAACCGTCTTTCTGCTGATTGCTGCAAGTTTGTTTAGTGGTTTTGCTTGTGTATGTAGCTCTACAGCCGTATTGGCGACCACCGGTTTTAAATCCATCATGTTTTTCTACAGCAGTTATAAAACTTTCGCTAAGGGCACTTTCTGCATTAACTTTGTACTGAAAAAACAAGTCGGTATTACCGATGCAAAAATCTGAAGTATTGGCATTTTTGAGAGCATTCTCTGGATCTACGCTCTGCGAAAAATTAAAAACTGTGTTAGTTAGCACTATGCTAAGCGAAAGACTTATAATAACTAGCACAGTACGTTTCTTATTTCGTCCAAGATTTGCCCATGCCATCCTCTTTTGAGGATTTCCATTCCTTGTCTTCTTCTTTTTTTTCTTACCATTGTTAAAATTGTAATCAGTATAGGAAACAGCTTCCATTGGGGATACTTCTGCCGCCATTTTTGCTGGCTTTCGAACGCTTATAAATACGGTAATTAGTGTAAATATAGATGCCAACATAAAAATAAAAGGATTAGTCGATACAATTGCTGTATTCCCCTTAAAACTAGATTGTATCAGTAACGTTGGTAGCAATGCTTTCCCCATTAAAAAACCGCCACAAAGCCCCAAAGGAATGCCAAGTAATGAAAGCATCACGGCCTGTCGGTTAATGATTTCATAAAGTTGACGTCCTGTGGTACCAATAGTTTTCAATAGCCCATAAAAGTGCATATCATGTAAAACAGAAATTTGAAAAATATTATAGATGATTAAATATCCTGTGAATACAACTAACAATAAGGCACAAGATAGTGCACCAGCTGTTCCAATCCCCATTGTTGTATGCTTGGACAAGTACCGTGGGTTAATTCCTGTATTTATATAATTTTGTGCATTTAAATCCATAGAAAATCCGCTATCTTTCACTACCTTCTCCAGGTCTTTTTCAATGTTTTGTTCATCTTTAAATTTTATAATTCCAGTAATGGTTCCAGTTTCTTCCCGATCTTGGCGGTAGGTGCTTTTCAATTCATCCAAATGATCATTAACATAAGCCTTAGATGCAATAATGGTACCATTCCTCACACCTGGATAACTCTTCCACCAACCGGCAAGTATGAAATCACGTGTAACTTTTTTATTGTGGATAGTAATCTCTAGTTTTATATGAGTTCCCAATTTTTGTGGGATATCAAGCATTTCTAGTGTTGTCGTATCGGTGATAATCTCTTTTTCTGTCTGAGGTTTATGCCCAATTGTAGGCTCAACAAACGCATATTTCAAACCAAGATCATCATAATACCAAAACTCTGTGTATCGCTTCATAAGTGATTGATTATCTACGCTGTCAGCAAGTTTGCGACAATAGGCAATTTCCTTTATCAAAGAATGACTGCTTATATTGTCATACTCTGATTCAGTCATATAATTTATACGCGCTTGTCCATCACCACCAGACATTATCATGTCAGCACGCTGTATACTTTTTACCATACCAAACCCCATAGTAAACATACCGGTAAATAAAAGTGAAGTTAGTGCAATTGCAAACACAGCTATAATGTTGCGTGTTTGGGCAGAGTTAAAATTCTTAACTGCCAATTTGCAAATTATCTTTCTGTTTTTCACTCGAATCATATGGTATCACCACCTGATATTTTTCCATCTTCTATACGAATAATACGGTCTGCAAGCTGTGCAAGCTCTTCACTATGAGTAATCATAACAATAGTCTGATTGAATTTTTTTCCTGTCACTTTTAAAAGCCCTATCACATCCTGACTGGCCTTGCTATCTAAATTGCCAGTAAGTTCATCAGCAAGTACAATAGCTGGTTTTGTTGCCAATGCTCTTGCAATAGCAACCCGTTGCTGCTGTCCACCAGAAAGTTGATTTGGTAAATTTTCTAGTTTGTTCTCAAGGCCTAGCACCTTAATAATTTTATTTATATAACTTTTGTCAGGCTTGTTACCATCTAACTGTATAGGTAGTACAATATTTTCATAAATATTTAGCATAGGCACAAGGTTAAAACTCTGAAATACAAAGCCAATTTTACGGCGTCGGAAAACTGTCAATTCTTCCTCTTTCATTTTAAAAATTTCTTTGCCATCTACCATTACATTTCCACTAGTTGGACGGTCAAGACCACCTAGCATGTGAAGAAGTGTAGATTTTCCACTACCTGATAGCCCTATTACTGCGATAAATTCACCGTTTTCTACGGAAAGACTAACACCATCCAGCGCACGTACAGCCATTTCTCCACTCCCATAATATTTTTTTAAGTTTGTCGTTTCCAATATGGTTTTCATAGTGTCCTCCCCAAAATTTACATCAAAATTTTTCTTATACAAAAATAATAACAAAATTTTCTTTCCACATTCTTTCTGAAATCTATCAGTTTTGAAAGATTTATCTTTTCTCTGTTGGTAGAAAAATAGAAAAGGTAGAACCGCCTCCTTTTGTTCCAGACACCTTAATATAACCTCCTCCGTTAGATATAATTTCTCGTGTCAGAAATAATCCTAGTCCCACACCTTCATACTCACGTACCTTTGCAGAACGGTAAAATCGCGTAAATATTTTTTCCTTTTCATCTGTTGCTATACCAATCCCTTTATCTATAATATCAATCCGAAAAAATAAATCATAGGATACAGTATAAACTTTGATGTTGCTTTTTCTAGGAGAATACTTAACTGCGTTATCCAGGACATTATAAATTGATTCAACAGTCCATTTTGGATCATAATAAACCGTACCATTTGTTAACTCAATTTCAATTGTAATCTCTTTTTCTTCTGCTTTAGGCAGTATTGAGTCAATAACAGCATAAATCAACGCTTTCATGGTACCCTTTTGAGGATTAACAGTAATAATCCCACTTTCTAGACGAGAAATTTTCATTAAGGCTAGTATTAGAAAATCAAGTTTTTCGGCCTGAGTAGCTAGTGCTTTTGCGCATACAGTACTTTCTTCTGGCAAATCATGTTCCATAAGAATCTGTGAATAAAGAAGTATATTTGCAACTGGTGTTTTAATTTGATGGGATATGTCAGAAATTAAATGCTTGATATTTTCTTTTTCCATACTCATATTTTTTGAAGATACAGCACAAGATGATAAAAAATGAGACATTTTTGCCTCTATAGCTGACAATACAGATTCATCAAAGGTATTTTCAGTAAAATCTCCATCTATAGCACTATCTAACATAGTGGTCAAGGAATTCATAAGCCGACGCATTTTTCTACGATATAGAAGGATGATGAAAATTACAAGAAACATTGAAATGACTAAGAAGATCCCTATTATAAAAAAATACTTATCCATCACATTACCGACCAAGTATAACCAATGCCGTATACTGTTTTAATATATACAGGTGAAGAAGGTGTGTCTTCTAATTTATCACGTAATCTCTTAACTGCAACTGACAGAGCATTTTCATCTACATATACAGCATCATCCGTCCATACGGCATCCACCAATTGCGCCCTTGTAAGAGTATGTCCTCTATTTTCAAGTAAAATACGTAATAATTTTTGTTCAGTTTTGCTCAATTCAATGGAAATGTTATTTTTTAAAAACTCCATTCTTGTAAAAGAGAATTGAAATTCATTAATTGATATTGAATCAACAATAACAGGTGCATTACTTCGAAGTCTAGCACCTACCCTTGCCCTTAGAATCATCAAACTAAAAGGCTTGGTTATATAATCGTCTGCTCCTAACTCAAGACCTGTAACCACATCTATTTCCAAATCATTTGCAGTAAGAATTATTACTGGAACAGCAGAGTCCCTTCTTAACTCTTTTAAGAAATTCAATCCATTTCCATCAGGCAAGTTGATGTCAAGAATGATAAGATCAAAAGTATTGTTTTCAGTTTCTCGCCACGCAGAATGCAAATCCTGTACTTGTACAAATGTAAATTCACTGTCTTTTAAAGCGAGCGCTATCCCGTTCGCTAAGGACAAATCATCTTCAATAATTAATATTCGTTTCATTTATGGTTGTCTCCCTTAACTAATTCTCATTAGGTTTTCCCTATTACTATTGTATAAAAATGTAATTTCATATTTTATAAAAATTCAATACTAAATTTAATTTTCTTATCATTTAAAAATTTTCTTCTTAGTATTGTAATAAACCTATCATCATTAAACTATGTCTTTATTGATTTTAAATTCAAAGTTTATTTACATTTATTCTACAATCTTTTACATATTCCTCTAACTTAATTTTTAGATTTCATTTTAATTACACAAACTCCAACACTTTTATAAAAGATATATAGAAGATATGAATTTTTTATTAAGCTTGTATATAATAAACTTCTAAATTCTTTTTTAATAGCTTAAAAATTACCTTTCTACACTTTCTATATTTTAATCTTCAAATAGAAAACGACGGTTTTGATTGTTATTTCAAAACCGTCGCATGGCCCTATTTGGGCCACAAAACGTCATCTGCCACAACTGCAGTTTTTCATTACTGTAAGACAGCACTCCTTTGTAATTTACATTACTTCTGTATGATTGATTCTGTATTCTCAATACAAAAATTAGCTTTTGCCTTAATAGACTTATACTAATTTTTTAAGATTTTCTAGAAAGCTTCTTAAATGAAGCTACATATAAAACTATTCCTACTAGAATAAATAGCAACCTACTCATTATAAAACTTAAAGATAAACTAAAAACAGGTTCACCGAGACTATCAACGGGTAAAACTGTAGGCATATAAGTCACATACCCTTTGGCAAAAATATCAATAAAAGGTGTGCTATTAAAACTTATCAATGACAAAATCAAAACAATTGGAATCCAAGCATAAAGCAAAGTTTGGCTTTTGCTACCTAAAAACATACTCGTTCCAAAAATAAACACAAAAGTGGGAAGTAGTATTATTAAGCTCGGCAATAAAAAGTTTAGAAAATTAACAAAATTAAAAGTTGTCTTGTAAAATACCAAACTTATTAAAATACAAAATACAGCAATAATTAAGTAAGAAATAAACAGAGCTAAACTTTTTGTAGCCAAATACTTTTTCTGTGGTAAAGATGTACATGAAGTAATTTCTCTTACTCTTTGTTCATTTCTAGAAAAAAGCCCTGTACAAGAAAGCATTAGAACTAATAACATAATCGTATTTATGTCACACAAAAACTTGCAATAACTCCACTTAGAAAAAGGTGCCGTACCAGAAACACCTTGTATTATTTCTGTATAGAGGTTAATTACTGAAAAGAAAAGTGCAATTATGAAAGTTATCATAAACATTTTCGAAAAAATTATTCTTTTCAATTCGTATTTAAGAATCTTTATATTCATTGAAAGCTACCTCCTTGTAACACCAGTAATATTTAAAAACTCAGAAAAAGATAGTTTTTTATCTTTTTTATCATAATATTCTTTGTATATTTCTTTCATGGAATTAAAGTAATTGTCTTCACCAATTTGATTATAAACATTGTAAACTGTGAGTGGCCCCAAAGCATAACATTTATTGCCTCTTAAAAATAATGAGACGTTGTACTTTGGAATCATCGATAATTTGTTCATGTATTCAGGATTTCTTTGATAAAAATTTCGATTTAATTCATTTGCTCCTTCTTTCCATTTTTTCAGCATTAAATTTTCTGCATAATCTTTTCCAAACTTGTTTTTTAAGAATAAATAAGTGCTAAAATCCGCAAAAGCTTCATTGGACCATTCATCGTGATTTTTATCTATTTGATTATCGCTGTTTTCGTTAGATACATCTATTCCACCGCCCCACCATTGATGAGCAATTTCATGCGTCAACACAGCAAAAGTGTCAGAAGAAGAGGCTTGCGATGAATCCAGATTGGATTTTTTTGTTAAACAATCTTCGAAAATACAAGAAATGTTTCCTGCTTGAACTCCACCTCCGCCATGTACTCCTGATGTTACAACTACTTTAAGACTCTCTCTGTCTAGCTGCCCAAATTTTTCTGAAAAGAACGAGAATATATCAAGCGTGTCACTTCCCTTGGATTCAAATTCTTTGCTCGCAGCCAATGGATAGAAAAACTCCACATTTGTACCACTTACATTTCTTTCAAGTATTCCATATCGTCCAGCTGTCAAAGATAAGTCACTTAGTTTATCACAAGAAAAACTCCAAACAGTAAAACCATCGTGTTCAGAAATTTTGCGATTTTTATCTCCTTGAGTTATGACTGTAAATTTTGAGTCTATTTTTATTGTCCCTTCAATAATCCTATCATTTTGCTTTACACAAACAACTGGAGCAATCATAGTGCGCCTTAGATTTACATAATTTTTGCTAATTCCTGCGGAAAAATCTGCATTTACATTTAAGGCTTTCGGTGTACCAGAATACCTTATACTTAGTTTAGCTTTAGTGTTTTTAGGAATGCTTGCTTCAAAAACGTTGTTACGTTTTGCGCTATCTAAAATTTTAGATGAAACCTGTGTGTAGTTTATGTCTACGTTGTCTAACTTAATCTCATTAATGTGGTAGCCGTCTGCTAATTCAAAATATATGTTTTGAGACTTATCAGTGCTGTTTTGCAGTTCTTGAAAATAAGCCCCTGTAGCATAATTTTTGTTTTTTTCTATCTTAAGATCTACAAATATATTTGAAGTTCCTATGACATTAGTGCTTACAGGCGTGTCTTCGCTACCACCACTAATCACTGCTGACATTAAATCCCCAAGCGAAACTGCTTTAAAAATTGGTTCATTTTGAAAAACAAAAAATGCTCCAAAACTAGAAATCAAAAAGCAAATCAGTAATATTTTATATTTTTTACAGTTTTTTAAGAGAGATTTCAATACTCCTTTTTCATAACATCTATCGCACAACATTCCAAATAAAAATATTGACATAGCTACCGATAACCCAAACAGCCTATTCCAGAACATTCCTAAAACGGTATTCCCGTTTCCGAAATTTTCAGAAAGTCCATTAGCACCTGTCTGAACCCACATATATTGATAATCAATAATTCCTGCAAAAAAACTAAAGAGCACTGTTAAAAACATAATAATGCAGGTTATATTAATTTTCCTAAATATAAGATAAAATCCTGCAGTAATAAGAGTTGCCAACACAATCGAACCAAAAATTATTAAGGAGTAATTGATCAAGAAATAACTAAAATTGTTTAGACTACCCATGTTAAATATATAGTGAGGGATCATAATTATCATTGAACCCACTGTTGAAATAAGACCTGCACATATTAAGCCTGTAATTTTGGTTAAATTTATCTTTATAGAACTTGATATTGGTTCAATTATATAATTGACTCTAAACCTACGTATTTTGTCAAACTCAAAAACTGTTAGCGCAGTAAACGCAAGAGTTGAAAGCACTGCCCCTGCCTTTGCCGGAAAAAGTATCGTTTGAGATAAAAGAGTAGAGCTATTTATTCCAAATATCAAACTGCTAATATCTTCGTTAATGTACGGCGAAATCAGTGCACAAATCAAAGGAAAAGCTGACGTCAACAAGATTATTATTTGAGTAAATCTGGACTTTAGAATCCTCTTTGTTTCATAGGCAAAAAATGTATTCCTCATTTAATGGACACCCCCATTGTGTATGACATATGTATATGCATCTTCGAGGGTAGGCTCTATCAGTGGAATAGAGCTTTCTATTTTTTTGCCGATAACACGACAAGAGACGCCATTACCTGTAAATAATTTGGATGTGACTTTGTACTTACCCCCAATTCTTTTTTCTAGAGCCTCGTTATCTTTTTCCTCAATAAAACCAACATGTCCGTGTACAGTTTTTATTAAATCCGGCGAAGTTCCGTCAAATAAAATCATACCGTTATTAATTATTATAATTCTATTGCAAATGGCTTGTATATCATCGATGATATGAGTAGAAAGTAGCACTATTTTGTCATTTGCAGTCTGTGAAAATATATTTCTGAATTTAATTCTTTCCTCTGGGTCAAGCCCAACTGTAGGTTCATCTAAAATGATAAGCTCAGGATTTCCAAGTAATACTTGTGCTATACCAACACGTTGCCTCTGACCTCCTGAAAGAGTTTTAATTTTTAAATTTCTTTTTTCCTGCAAATTAGTCTGTTCAATAGCTTGTTCGATAATACCTTTCACGTTGTTTTTAATTTCTTTTAATGCACACATGTAATCCAAAAACTCATAAACGGTTAATTCGTCATATAAACCAAAGCTTTGCGGCAAATAACCCAAATGCTTTTTGAGTTCTTTTTCGTGTTTTTGGATTGAATTACCGTCAATAATTATTTCGCCAGCTGTCGGTATTATCTTCGATACCAATAGTTTCATAAAGGTACTTTTTCCAGCACCATTTGGACCCAAAAGTCCTATAAAACTCGGGCTGTTCACTTCCAAACTAATGTTACTTAGTGCCTTTTTCCCTGTTTTGTATTTCATACTCACGTTTTTGATACTGATTTCCATAAATACTTTTGCACTCCTTTTTTAGTATATTTTTATTAACTGTAAACTTAGACTTTTATATAATTATTCAATATAGGTTTTGAATCAAGCTATGTCGGACCGTCCACACCACCGATGTTGTGAAACAATATGGATTTGCTGTAGACCTTACATGAATTTTCAATTTTTCAACATTCCATTATGTAAATTTCCTTTCTCATGGTTTATCTATATATTAGAATCTTCAACTTACATCTGTGTGACTTTCAGGTGAGAGATTCGTCACTTTGGCAAAGGAATGGAAAATATCACAACGACTACTGGAGGTTATTAACAATTTATTTTGCTAATACCCCTCTGAGTTTCTAATTTTGAAAAAGGAAAACGGCGGTTTTGATTGTTATTTCAAAACCACCGCATAGCCCTATTTGGGCCACAAAACGTCATCTGCCACAACTGCGGTTTTTCATTACCACAGTTACGCACTAATTTACTTTATTTGTGTAGTATAAATTCTATGTTTTTAGATATAAAGTGTATTTTGAGAAAATCGTTAACAACTTGAATAGATGTTTTTTATTAAATTAATATATGTTATCAAGACATATCATCTCGAAGTGCATCAATAATATTTTCCTTTTTTATCTTATTAATGGTATATAGCATTGTAATAAACACGATGAATAAAACACCAAACACACTTATTCCAATGCTTACCCATGGAACCACAAAATCGATATCGTCTGTTACCATTACTTTATGAATTAGCCATGAAGTAATCATAGCTATAGGAAGTCCAAAGAGTAACGCTCTCACTCCATAAAAGATACACTCAAAATTCATCATCTTCTGAAAATCATGCTCAGACATTCCCACAGATCGAAGCATAGCAAGCTCTCGACGGCGCAACTTAATATTTGTGGAAATTGTGTTGAACACATTTGCCACCGTAATTAGTGATATCATACTGATAAAAGTATACGCAAACACATTAGCAATGAAGATATAATTGCGATTATCATCCATTAATCCATACATATTATATAGATTATACTGGGATGTAACCCCCTCACTCATGATGATTTTTTCCATTTCTGCAACTGACTGAGTAGGATTCTTTGATTTAAAGCTCATACTTTTTATTCCTGTAGAAATATCAGAAGATGCAAATTCATTTTTCATCGAATAAGGAGCCAACACCATAAAGGAAGTTTGCTTAATCTCTGAACTTATATCGCTTGGGGGGCAATCAGGTGGTACAATTTTGACAAATGTAATATCAACGTTTTGCCCCTCTATCATCTTTGACTTGTCCTTAATTTCAGGAATTAAAGTAACATTAGTAGAAGAACTCTTGAAGATATCAATAGTATCATCCACCCCCTCAATCATAGAAACAGCAATCATTTTTGCATTTTCCCCAGTATATTTTTCTGTAGGTAAACCTAGATCTTTGATAATATTCAGGTAAGTACTGTCATCAAGAAACTGCATATCTACTGGTAGATTCGCCGTTTCATACTGAGAATACGAACCTTTATAGTTCAAGTAATCCTTTGTAAGCTCACTTGTTTTAACAATGGATGAATAGGTTATACATTCTTGATATAATCCTTCATAAACACCATTAGCAGTTTTAAACTTATCGTAGAGCTGTAGCATTTCGCTATCCTTCATGTTCTGTGTGGAAAAAATGATATCATGTTCAGTAAACTCTAACGTCTGATTTGACATTTGTTTCAGATCAACTACCAAAACACTTGTAGATATAAACAACACTATACTTAAAATAAGTGATAGTACTATGCTGCGATAGCGTTTTTTATTTCTTTTAAAGTTTTTCAATGCAAGGGTTCCTTCCAAACCACAAATGCGTTGTATGAGATTTGATGTTTTAACAGCTTTAGATTCAATTTTCACCTCATTTGTTTGTCGAATACATTCCATTACTGGTGTGCTAGAAGCTTTTCTTGCTGGAATGTAGGCTGAAATCAAAATGGTAACCATACTTACCACTGCTGCAACAATTATTGCAGTTGTAGACAACGTCAAAGTCAAAGGGATGTTGAGATAGAGAACACTTGTAAATTTTTTAGCAACAACGGAAATTACAACACCAATACTGCCTATACCAACAATAACTCCAATGGGGATGCCAATTACGCCAATGCAAAGTCCTTCAAACAGCACCAAATTTCGTAGTTGTTTTTCTGTAGCTCCAACAGATGAAAGAATTCCAAACTGCTGCATACGTTCGTTCAATGACATATTAAACGAATTATAGATTAGAAAAATTGAGCCTAGCATAATAATTGCCAACACAATACCACCAACAGAATACATAAATATATTTAATAAGTTATTGTCGGAAATGCCTATAAAGCGCAACACATTATCATTCAAAACATAAGTATGATCTTTAATACTACTTATGTATGAATGAACTTTATGGGGATTTTTTAATGTTATAAACATACTGAAGCTATCCGTCTTGACTTGTTCATCTACTTTGGTTATCAAGGTGTATCCCGGTGCTGAAGACTCCTCAAAGACAGGTCTTCTGCAGATACCTACAACTTTATAATTTCTCTCATCTTGTGTCACAAGATTTTCACTTCCGTCGGTATATGGGTCACTCTGATTAAGCTTGTCTTTTCCACTCATACGACTTCCCACTGCCAATGAAAGAGTATCACCTACTGCAAATTTAACTCCTCCATCTGTTGAAACTTTCCCCGAAACAAGAATTTCTCCACTATTTTCAGGTAATCTCCCTGAAGCCAGAGTTATGGGTAAAGTATCAAAAGCTTCTTCGCTGAATCCAGCTATAAAAAGATATGGTTTTTCAGGATTTTTGCCACCATCAAGTGCTACATATCCAATATTTTTAAATGTTGCGGTATTTGCAACTTCATCATTATCTATCTGTTTCTGTACAAAAGAAGAATTAACGTCTAAGAACGCTACGTGCCAATCACCATATTTCGATATGGCACCATTTTTCATATAGTTTAGCAAAGTAACACCAAAGGTAATGACTGCCGTTATCATAGCAGCAGATAGAATAACTCCTATAATAGTTACAAGTGTTCTTGTTCTACTCTTTTTCAGTCCTTGCAATGCAACTTTATTGAAAATGTTCATGAACGAGTCACCTGTCTCTCATCACGTACTACTTTTCCATCTGCTATGCAGATGATTCGATCTGCTTGCAGCGCAATATTTTCATCATGTGTGACAATGATAAGGGTCTGGTGATATTTGTTATGGCTTTCTTTCAGTAAATGGATAATATCCTGTCCATTTTTACTGTCTAAGCTACCAGTAGGTTCATCAGCAAGCATAACTGCTGGTGCATTCATCAATGCACGTCCAATGGCAACACGTTGTTGCTGACCTCCAGAAAGTTGGTTTGGTAAATGGGCTCTTCGTTCTTTTAAGCCAAGTAAATCTAGCAGGTCATTTAGTCTTTCATCATTAACCTTACGCTTATCCATAAGTATAGGCAGAGTAATATTTTCCACTACATTTAGCGTTGGTATCAAATTATGAAACTGATAAATCAATCCAACCTGACGCCTGCGGAAAATAGCAAGTTTTTCATTGCTCTGTCCATATACATCTTGTCCTTCTAAATATACCTTTCCACTTGTTGGTACATCCACTCCCGCGATGGCATGTAGAAGTGTAGATTTACCAGAACCAGAGGAACCGATAATTGCTGTAAATTCTCCTTTTTTAATAGTAAGTGAAACATGATCAAGGGCGGTAACCTGGTTTTCACCCTTGCCATAGACTTTGCATAAATTTTCAATCTTTAAAAATTCCATTATGTGAGTCTCCTTTCTAATGGTTTACCTATATAATAGAATCTTCAACTTACATCTATGTGACTTTCAAGTGAGAGATTCGTCACTTTGGGAAACGAATGGAAAATATTGCACCACCCTGACGGTGATTTTTTGCAGTAATTGTCCCGCCCTGCCGTGTTATAATCATCTTACAAAGAGCCAATCCAATTCCGTATCCTGTAGCATTTGGGTTTTTTCCACGATAAAATCTGTCAAACAAACATGGTAAATCTTCTTTTTCAAATCCCCTACCACTGTCGTGAATAGCAATCTCAGTAAACAGTGAATTGTCAGTACATATAATCTCAATTTTTCCATTTTCGCCTGCGCTTTCCATACAATTTTTCAGGATATTTTGAATTGCTTCTGAAAGCCAGCCTGAATCACCCTGAATAACCACACCTTTAGATACATTTATTTGCAAATCAATATGGTGCAGTTCCATTGGTATTAGCAAAGGGCGAGCGGCAGCGCATATCAAATTATTTACATCTATCTTTTCACATTGAAACACTACAATACCTGCGTCTAAACGAGATAATTTTAATAGGGAAGTGATAAGCCAATCCATACGTACAAGCAATTCCTCTGTTTCCCTAATTAATGCTCTCCTTTCATTTTCCTCGGGGTTATTCGTAAGCAATGACAAAATAAGATTCACAGATGTGAGAGGAGTACGAAGTTGATGGGCTATGTCAGCTAGCGAATCGGCAAGATGTTTTTTTCTTTTTTAGTGCATCATTTTGTTCCCTAATACGCATCGTCATTTTTGTTATCTCACTTTGTAAGATAGAAAGTTCACCTTCATCCGATTCACTAATATACAGATGGTCATCATTATGAAGCACACGATCGATTTGATCTGAAATTTGTGAAATACTTTTATATCGATCTTTGGTAAATACAAAAAACGCTGTTCCAAATGCAATAACAGAAACAATTGTAAGTATTCCTGCTTCTTTATTTATTACAAATCCCAGCGTCACATTGATGGCAGCTATTAATGAGAATAAAATGGTAAACTGTCTAAATTCTCTATTCCGAAGCATGTTCGCCCCCCAATCTATACCCCATTCCTCGAACGGTTAAAATTATTTGCGGTTTTGCTGGATCATTCTCTATCTTTTCTCGCAAACGTTTAATGTACACAGTTAGTGTATTATCATTGACAAACTCTCCTGCAGCATCCCACAATTCGTCAAGTAACTTACCTCTGGTTATAATACTTTTAGAATTACTAATAAACACCAGCAATAATCGGTATTCTAATGCTGAAAGAAAAACCTCTTTACCATTTTTTTTAACAATACCACTTGCCGTATCCACATGAAGCCCAAGAATCTCAAAATCCGTTCCAGAACGCCCACTTTTTCGCAGGGCCGTTCCAATTCGCGCAATCAATTCACGTGGACGAAAAGGTTTGGTGATATAGTCGTCTGCACCCATATTCAGCCCAGTAACAACACTTGCTTCATCGCCAGAAGCTGTAAGAAAGATAACGGGAACATCTTCTGTTTCTTTGATTTCCGTGCAAACCGTAAAACCATTTCCATCTGGCAAAGAAATATCAATTAACGCCAAATCAAATTTATTCTCAGTAATGGTTACAAGTGCTTCACTACGAGTAGAGGCATGAATTACTGCAAATCCCTCAGAACGAAGTAAAAGCATAAGGTTTTTAGCGATTGCTTTATCGTCTTCAACCAAAAATATCTTTTTCATTCATTTTCACCAGCCTTTACTTTATTACCTCTATATCGTTCATCAACTGGTTTTTCAGCATCAATTGGAATAAGCCATGTATTTCCTATTTTTTTAGCCCCATTAATACGTATATTAGAGCAATAGTACTCTACCATACTGTCTGTAATCCCCCAATTTTCTCCTACTTCTTTTGTCGTTATATACTCCACCCATAACACCTCCATAATTTCATTATATTTCTTTTTACAAAAACATACAACTTCAGTTATAAACTAACATAAAGACTACCAACACTTGATTTTTACTTTAGTTATAGACTTGAAGATTAATATAAAAAACTTAAAAAAATAATCAATGTAATAAAAAATACTCTTATCAATGTCATCTAATTTTATGATTAATTTAAGTATGGTGTTCATATTGAGATTAAAGGATAAAAAAGCACACTGATCTGATAATATTTCAGATTAATGTGCTTTTTTATTTTATTAATGTGGTGAAATTATGCTTACACCCTACATTATAGCAAAGTAAATTAACACCACTATTCCAAGTACAATTCGATACCATCCAAATACTTTAAAATCATGTTTTTTGATAAAGCTCATTAAGAATTTAATTACAAAGATGGACACTATAAACGCCACCAACATACCAATAATAAGAATAGCTAGTTCTATATTTGTAAAGTCAAATCCAAATTTCAACAACTTTAAAGTGCTAGCCCCAAGCATGGTAGGTACGGCAAGAAAGAAGGTAAACTCCGCTGCAGCTACTCGTGATACCCCTATTAACAAAGCACCTATAATCGTTGCTCCGGAACGAGAAGTACCAGGAATTAATGATAACACTTGAAACAACCCAATCATAAACGCTGTCCTATAGCTTATTTTTGCAAGTGTTGCCGTAGTAGCTATACGCTTTTTGTTCCAGTTTTCAATAATAATAAATAATACCCCATAAAAAATTAACATTATTGCAATTACGATTGGGGTTTGAAGATGTGCATCTAAGAAGTCATCAAATAAAACCCCAATGATAGCTGATGGTATACAAGCTACTGCAACCTTAAACCACACATAGATGATATCCTTTTTGATAATGGATTGTGATTTATTTTCAAATTGAAAGGGAAACATCTTTTTCCAAAACATAACAACTACAGCAAGGATTGCTCCAAACTGAATGACAACAAAAAACATTTCCTTGAAGGCTTCACTCATATTAAGAGTAATAAACTCATCTACAAGGAGCATATGTCCTGTACTACTGATAGGTAGCCATTCCGTAATCCCCTCCACTATACCAAGAAATATAACTTTTAAAATTTCAATAAAATTAAGCATCATTATTTCAAATCCTCCTTTTTGAAGTAGTTAAATGTCAATAAAAATCCAACTATAGATACAAAAGCAATAATTGTTATTCCTAAAGTAATTGAATAACCTGTGCTTTGTAATTTGCCCTTTATCAGAAAAAAAGTAGCTGTCCATGGGTATAATGCTCCAAAATCTTGATTTGAAAGCGCCGCACTCCCCATAACGATAACTGCTGAAGCAATTACAGGTGCAACAAATCCTTTTGTTTTTAGAGCGATATAAGCAAAGGGAGAAACTGTTAAATACATAAGAATACTAGCAACTAAATACTTAAAAAGCCACTCAATAGAAATAAGTAAATTATATCCTACCATGTCAAATATAGAATTATATATTCCTGATAAAATCAGAATACCTGCCCAAGTTACAAAGTTAAGTATAACAATCAAAAAAAACAGGGTGATAAACTTTCCCAGCAATAATTTTGTTCTTGAAATTGGTATTGGTAAAATTATTTTTAATGTATTTTCTATATACTCACGACTAAACAAATAGGCGGTAATTACCACATAAATCATCATATTACTTAGTAACATCATATACAGCAAACCGTTATCATAAACGTTAGTCAGTGTTATAACACGCTCTGGGTGCTGAAAGTGTGTTTGCAATGATTCTATAAACATCATAAATGGCGTGGACATAGCGCCTAGAATACTGATAAGCACCATTTTTGAATTTTTTAACTTTAGTAATTCACAGTAAATAAGACTACGCAATATTGCCACCTCCAATCAATTCAGAAAAATACTCCTCCAAATTTTCCTTTTTTACATTTATATTTGTTACTAATAATCCATTTTCTACAAAAGTTTTGTTAATTTGCCCAGAACTATGAGTGAAGTCATAAACTTTTATTGTATTGCCTTTTATCAAGTAATCTTTAATTTGATAGTGCTTTTCTAATATCTTTGCAGCTGTTGTCCCGTCAGACAGATTAAATTCAATATACCTACGATTACGCTTGTGAAGTTCTTCCATGTTGACTTCCTCTATCAATTTACCCTCATGCATGACACCAATAGTATCTGCAAGCTGTTCAATCTCATTTAAAACATGGCTTGAAATAACAATGGTAGTATTCCTACTGTGACTTAACTCAATCAGTAATGAACGAATTTGAGAAATCCCAATAGGATCAAGTCCATTTATTGGTTCGTCTAGAATTAATAATTCAGGTTTATGCATAATTGCTGCAGCAATGCCAAGCCTCTGTTTCATTCCTAATGAATAGTCAGCAAACACTTTCCTTGTTTCCTTTTCTAATCCAACAATCTGAAGCGCCTCTTGTATTGAATCTTTAGAAAGCTGTCCTCTCAATTTGGCAAGAATTTGTAAATTTTCATATCCTGTCAAATTATTATAAAAACCTGGTGTTTCAATAATTGATCCTATTTTTCCATAAAGTGTGGGAGTGTTTTTTTTATAATCTGTTCCAAACAATCGAATTTCTCCTCCTGTCGGATAAACAAGCTGTAACATCATCTTCATTGCTGTAGTTTTCCCTGCTCCATTTCTGCCAAGCAAACCATAGATTTTTCCCTTTGGTACATGAAGATTGATGTTATCAACAACGGTAGCACTTCCATATATTTTTGTAAGGTTTTTTGTTTCAATAATAGTTTCCATATCATCGATCCCTTCTGCTATTTTTTATTTTGTGTTTAACATAATTTTATTGTGTGGCTTTATGTCCTAAAAACCAAGAAACCTATCGTCACAATAGAAAAAAAGCTCTGACACTTTTCGTGTCAGAGCCTATTTTCAAAGGTTTATAGTTTTTTTACTTTGTTTCATACTGCTTCAATAATACAAATATTTTTATCGTAAAAATCAAAAATAAAAATGTTGTAACATATGGTTCTTTTGCCATAGAAAAAAAACAGATTGCTGCAATGCTTAGTGCGACAGAACATTTTGTTATGTATATGCACAATAACTCTTTATCAAGTCTGATAAAGATAAGTTTAGCGATACCAATACTAATCAAAGCGATAAATATACTCCAATAGATTGCAAGATTTATTGATGTAGTTTCTGTAAATGAAAGTAGGTTCACTGAGTAGATATAGTTTTCAACAGTTTTTCCATATAACGGGAAAATAATAAACATAATCGCCATTAAATCTAGTACAGCACCAATCATATTATAAACTTTTTGCATATTAGAACTATTTTCTGTTTCCGCAAGACTAATAAGTTCCTCACCAGATAACAATTCATCTATAGAAACAGAAAATAGTTTAGATATACATTTTAGCGATTCAATGTTGGGGTAACCTTTTCCACTTTCCCATTTTGAAATTGCTGCCCTTGATACATATAATTGCTTTGCAAGTTGTTCCTGTGTTAAATTTCTCTGTGCTCTAAGTCGTTGTAACTTTTCATTAAATTCCAAAATAAACCTCCTTCTCTTTTAATATGCTATATCTTCTTGTATTTGATTTTTTATATATTCTTTTATTACCTTTTGCTTCTTCAAACTGTATCAACATAATATACCTTACACCAAAATTGTCTATTTTCATATATGTACTTTTAATTGACATGTCTATGAAATATCATCAAACTATAATTTCTACTCCTTTATGTTCACATAACTTTCTTAATATAGTTCCTATATCTACTTTAATTTTACCGTATATTATCTTTCTTAATATACTTTGGTGCAAAAAATATATGATGTTTGCAACTCTATTTTACATAATGTTGCAAGTTCTATTTTCCCACTCAGCTGAAGGAAAATAGATGACTTGCAGGCATACTTTATCTTAAACAATTAGGAGGATACATCTTCTTCGACATTCAGCCATCCTTTTAGATTCTAAGCCATGTTCTTAGAGTAAGGTTTCAAGTTCTCTTATTATTGCTTTGATTATGACTATATTAATTATCCTCCTTTTGTTTTCTTATGACATTTATCGGTAAAGATTATTTATGTTAGACTCCTTTAAAAGATTATTCTCTCTTGGAAACAGGAGAATAGGACAGTGATGCATAATCATTTATATCAGATTCACTTTATAGCTTTTTCTTTAAAAAATACTGTACTATACCATTAGGATAATCATCAAGTTTTCCGAAAATTTCATAACCACATGCTTGATAAAACTCTGGTGCTTGATAGCTAAGACTACAGGTGTGAGATAAAATACAACCATTTTCTTTTGCTATTTTCTCTGCTTTTGATATAAGCTTTTTCCCTAATCCCTTTCCTCTATAGTCTTTATCTATCCACATTATTTCGATATAAATACAAAAATTAAATGTATCACACAATATAGCACCAATAGTTTTCTCACCATCTTTTAAATATATATTTATGTCAATAGCTGGTTTTTTCAATAACCCATTAGTTCCCTTAGTATTATGCTCAAAAATTCCTTTTAAAACTACATCTAAATCTTCTTTAGTATGGGTGTTAGTCATAGAGATACCTTCAGTTAACTTATCGTTAAAAGCAAGCCCACCCTTTTCATAACTACGAGAATTTAATTTATCCTTCAACTGCTCTATAAGATTATCAATATTCCAACTAAATACATCAACAAGTACCTCTTTTCCTTTTACAGTTTGTATAACTTGTTTAACTACTTCCCCTCCAAGATACTTATAGAATTTACTTGACTCACTCTCGTGAAAATTATTGATTATTAACTTGTTTACCCCATAATCTTCAAATTCAACTATAATAGTTCTTATTAATTTTAACCCCAATGCCATTCCACGATATTCTTTTTTTACATACAAATAATTTAATTCAACACCATGTTCTGCATCTTCTTTCTTAGCTAAACTCCCACCTACATATCCTAAAAATTTATCTCCATCAAAAGCACCGTATATACGTCTAATATCCTGGCACCTCTTATCGTTTATCCAATTTGATACAAAGGTAAGCTCCTTTTCTATTTTCATGGAATCATAAGGAATAATTCCCGCAAAGTCATCATTCCAACAGTTATAATTTAATTCTACAGCAATTAGCAATTCTTCGTGTGTCAACTCACGTATTATCATTCTTTTCCTCCCTTTATCCACTTCTAGAAGCATTAGCGAACTGTATTAAAGTAGCAATCACTATCAAAGATTAATTGACTAATCCATATATAACAGAAAGAGCCGATGAGATGAGATTTTCAATACTCAAACTATCGACTCTGTGTCTTTATGTCTGTCTTTTTAATTATATACTTATTAAAGTTTCCTGCTTACATTTGGATAATATAATAAAAATTTATCTAATGTTGTATTTTCACAAATTTTAATCCTTGTTTTATTTCCCCATATAGAACAGATTATCTAATGTTTGTTATCAAATTATTATACCTTTTTATATTTAGGAAATATCATTTATTGAATTAGCGTTGTTGGATGAACTTTTTTGAAAACCACCATTCCGTTAAACGTATCGCTTGGAACAATATTTGTTGTATAAAATGATTTTAAAAGTTTTTGCCAACCTGAAATTCCTACATTTAACGTAGTAAGCTTTTGTTGTCCATTCAAAAGTTTTTGCCAATGTACATCATCAATTACTTTTGAGAAGTCAATATAGTAAAAATCACTCTCCATTTTGTCAAGCAGACTATTAAGTTCATTTCGATTCTTAACTTCCATAATACTAAAATCCCCATTACTGCCTTGTGAATTGAATTCCGTATCTTCCGCATCTGTTCCAATAGCGCAATAATCTTCTCCTAAGTTCTTAGTCAGTAATTCACCCAAGCAAGTATAGCCAGAAGCTGAAGTTTTACCTATATGACCATTATGCCCGTTAATAAATATTACACTACCATCCCCATGTTGTAAAAACCAATTCACTTTTTCAAACATATACTTATCTCGCAAAGCATTATAGTCGGCATTATTACTTAATACTGTTTCGCTACATTCATATATTGTATTCGCACTTTCTCTTGCAAAATCAAAAGCAGTTTGTCCAGAAATAGCTACAATATCTGTTTCAGAATCATCCATCTCTTTCAATAGCTCTAAAACATCCGCCTTAGAATTATTCAAAATCTCTGTACTTAAATCCAATCTTGCTTCATCAGTTAATTGCGAAAAGGCTGTTTTATATTTTTCACTTAATGTAGGTGCAGCCATATCCAATACGGAAAACAAGTATTCTTTATTGTTATCATATCTCTGTATATCCATTCCATAAAAGTGCAAGTCTTTTCCATCTTGGGCAGTTTCATTATAGGAACGCATCCACTCTACCAAGCTAGCCATTTCATGTGTGCGATAAATATTAAATCCAATTTCTCCAACAACATCTTCAGCAGTTCCTTCTCCCCCATGAATATAAGAATCTACCTTTAACGCTCCTCCAAAGTCACCTTCAATAATGAATGTTCTACTCTCATTGTTTTTGACTAATGCTTTGAATACTTCTGCTTTCATCTGATGGTATTCTTTTGCACCGTGGCTTGCTTCTCCAAGTCCTACAACCTGTACATTTTTTGATACAGCAAAAGTGCTGATATCTGTTTGTAAGTCGCTTAAGTTCACTGGTGCTGTAGCTGTTCTATTTCCACACCCTGTAAATATAGTAATGCTTAATGCCACTATTGTAACAATATTTAAAAAACTTTTTTTATTCATTATTTAATTCCTTTCATAGCTATTGTTATTTTACTGTTAAAATCTACATAATACAAAGAGCGGATAACCACATTTATTACTGTGTATTATAGGTTCTTCGTCTATGCGTCTGTCTCTTTGATAATGGAAATATTGATTTGTTTAACAGAAATTAATGTTTCCCGTTTACATTTAGAATAGTGTAACAGAAAAAATGTGATTGATTTTTAAATTAAACCTATTCATGTTCTTTATTGCGTTTCTTTTCAATTCTTTACTAACCATTCATGTTGAATATGTACATGTCCCTATTATTAATATCAATAATCGTACGGAGTTCTACTTCTTTTTTCTTCCTTATGCAAAATACTTGCTATCGCTTCTTCTTTTGTTACAAACAGCCGCTGCCTCCATAAATATCAGTAAACCTAATATTTATAGCAAAGTTTTAATTTTCTTCATCAATTTTTTTCATGGTATCTTCACGAACAGCTTGTCTTAAGGATTTCAAATAATCAGAGAATGCAACCTTATCATCTGCGTAAGTTAGATTGAGTTCAAATTCTTTCGGAATCCAAGTAGACAAGTCAGACACATTGTGCTGAATCAATGCTTCAAGTCCATCAATGGCTTTATAAATCTGTGCTTCAGCTGTTTTACGCTCTGCCATTTCCTCATAAAGTTCTCGCATTTCTACTGCATATTTCTCTGGCAAGGAATTAACCCAACTATACAGTAGCTTTTCTTCGTTCAGTTCGTGGTCTAGGTTTTTTTCAAAAGTAGGAATATCTCCAGTAAAACATTCTCCCAAGTCATGAATAATGCACATTCTAATAACCTTATCCATATCAACCTCAGGGAACTCATCTCTCATAAAGAAAGCCATCAAAGTCATCATCCAACTATGTTCTGCAACACTCTCGTGTCTTCCTTTTGCAGTATAGCAATGGCGTGTTGTATCTTTCAGCTTTTCGGCTACCAATAATGCATCCAATAATTTTCTTGCTTTCATATTCATTCCCCCTACAAATTCAAGGTAGTATCAAGTCTGACATACCTGTTTCTTATTTGAAATTTCACATTTTCAAAGGTTATGTCATTTTTCAAAATAAAAACAATGCCCCCCCTATTTTCGTTTATAATTAAATCAACACAAAGCAAATATCTACGAAAAAAGGTCATTGTTATGGTTTCAATTACATTTTATTTGCTATCTATTACTCAATGCCAATATAAAAAAAATCTATTTACTTTTAAATTTTATTGAATTCATGCCAAGTTATAAAGAGTTTTCAAGTTTCACCTCATACTAATTTACGCAATATCTGCCATTATCAATGATTTTCATAGTCTCTTTCACATAGACATTCCTCCAGCCAATATAGAAGAAATAACTGTGTTTTAGTCGACATCACCGTTTTTAAGTGCATATTCATATAACAAGTCAGTTAAACTTTCAAAATCATTAGCATACTATTATTCAACGACATAAAGATCAAATTAATAGACAACTCTATCTCACTATAAATGCGGAATCATTTCAAATAGATTTGCATATTTATATTCAATAAATTTCCTTTTTAGTTTTTCTCATACTATTATTACATTACTTATATTAAAAGTAAAGTATTTCACAAACACAATAAATAGCTAAAACTATACGGTGTCATAGTAATTTATCAACAAACCGGTATACTTATACACATTTAACATCTGAATTTTCCTGTAATAGTGTTGACAGATTTTAAAAAATAAATTACCACCATATATAAAATTATGGTGGCAATTTGATAAAAATATCCCTTTATGTTTTATTTAATCTTATAAATTCAATAGTTTAGCTTTTTCTAATTTAACTACAGTTTCAACATGAGCAGTTTGTGGAAACATATCTACTGGTTGTATTTCTAAAGTTTTATATCCTAGTTGTTGTAATATATTTAAATCTCTTGCTAATGTTGCTGGGTCACAAGATACATAAACTATTTTTTTTGGTGCCATTTTAGCTATTGAATGTAATAAACTTTCTTCACAGCCCTTTCTTGGTGGATCAACAACTACTACATCTGCTTTAATTCCTTTTTCTATTAATTTAGGAATCTCATTTTCAGCTTCTCCCACTATAAACTCTGTATTTGTAACATTATTTTCTTCTGCATTTTTTATAGCATTTTGTATAGCTTGAGGTATTATCTCTACCCCATAAACTTTTTTAGCATTTTGTGATAAGAATAGTGAAATTGTTCCAGTTCCGCAGTAAGCATCAAATACAATTTCATCTCCTTGTAAATCGGCATATTCTAAAGCTTTATTATATAGAACTTCTGTTTGTATTGAATTTATTTGGAAAAATGATAATGGAGATATATTGAACTTAAATTCTCCTATAAAATCAGTTATAGTATCTTTTCCATACAAAGTTTTACACTTTTGACCTAGTATTACATTAGTTTGCTTATTATTTATGTTTTGTATAATACTATCTATTCCTTCAATATTATCTTTTAACATACTAACCAATTCTTCTGAATATGGAATACTATTTCCATTAGTAACTACAACTACCATTACTTCTTCAGTTTTAAATCCTTTTCTAATCATTATATGTCTAACTATTCCACTATTCGTTTTTTCATCATAAGTTTGTATATTAAATTTTTTCATCCATTCTTTTACTACTCTTATAACCTTATCTCCAACTTCATCTTGTATGTAACAACATTCCATATTTATTATGTCATGACTTCTTGGGGCATAGAATCCAACAACGATTTCACCATCTTTATTCTTTCCTACTGGAAGTTGAACTTTATTTCTATAGTTATATGGGTTTTCCATACCTATAGTATTATGTATTTTTACATCTTCTAACTTACCAATTCTTTTAATAACATCTCTTACTCTTTCAGTTTTGAAACTTAATTGAGCTTCATATGTACTATGTTGAAGATTACAACCACCGCATCTTTTATATGTACTACAGACTGGTTCAGTTCTTGATTCAGATGAAGACAGCACTTCTATAAGCTTTCCTACACCATAATTCTTATTAATTTTTATTAATTTAATTTTTACTGTTTCATCTTTTAAAGCTCCTTCAACAAAAACAGTAAAATTATCTATTTTTCCAACACCTTCACCTTGATGACCACTATTCTCTATTTTTATTATATACTCCTTATTCTTTTCAACGGTACAATTCAATATATTATTTTTACCCATAAAATCACCTTTCCTAAATACACATTAAATAACTGTGCATTGAATTTTATATAAATGCTTAAATTGATTATTCCCTTTATTTTTTCAATTATAACTTATTTATTCTATTCCATAGTGAAACAATTATTTATTTTTATAATTTAAATTACTCTCTATAAAACAGTACATCCATATATTTTAACAAACTTTCTTTTAATTTAAAAGAAATTAACCATATATAGATTTTTAAATTTTTATTCAAGTTATTACTCTCGATTAAAAACATCTATACTGTCAATACTCATAATAAAACAAGCTTTATTTATCAATTTAAAGCCATATAAGATTCTTATGTTATTTATGACATAAAATAGATATTTAAGGAGTGTATTAAAGTGGGAAGATATGCAAGAAAAAAAGCACCTCATGCCATATACCATATTATTATAAAAAGTGTGAAGGACAGGTTATTATTTAATTGTGATGATGATAAAAATATGTTTATGATTAAACTAAAAGAAAGTCAATTAAAGTATCCATTCAAATTATATGCATTTTGTTTAATGGATAATCATGCACATCTACTTATAGATTCACAGAATCAAGATATTTCTGTAATAATGAAAAGTTTAAATTTAAGATATGTTAAATTTTATAATAAAAAATATGATTTAGACTCTAGACTATGCAAGGAAAGATTTAAAAGTGAAATGATTACTACTGATGAGTATTTAATAAATGCTTCTATGTATATTCATAGAAACCCAAAAGATTTACCAGGATTTTTAGAACGACCACAAGATTATGTATTTTCAAGTATGCGTGTTTATTTAGGAGGCAAAGATGAATTTGATGTTTTAGATGTTGATATGATACTAGAAATAATGTGTAAAAATAAAAGAAAAGCTAGAAAAGAATATAAAGAAGTATTTGAAGCTACAATGAATCAACAAATATCAAACTTTAAAGATATAAAATTAAAATTTAAAATTAAAGATGAAAAATTTACTAATGAAAAAGGCATATTAAAACCTGAATTATCAATAAAAGAAATTACTAATTTTGTAGCCAAAGGAGAAAATTTAAATCCGAATGAAATTTTCATCAAAAATAGAAGTAGAAATCAAAATGCAAGAGCAATGATTTCTTTACTTGCAACAGCACTTTGTGGAAAAACCTGCAAAGAAATAGCTGCAATTTTAGGCAACCTAACTTCTAGTAGAGTGTCACAACTTGGCAACAAAGCAATTGAACTAGTTTTAACCAATAACAAATACAAAATGCTCTTTGAAAAATTTATAAATTTTTAATTTTTATTGAAAATAATATCTATAAAAATTTTAAAATAATTTTATGATGAAGAATAATAATAAAATGGACAAGCTTATGTTTTACTACCATAATTGAAACTTATTTAAATATTTTTCATTATTATAAGTGACACTCATTAAATATTTTTAACAACTTAAATACTTGTAATAGTACTTACACTTACCTATGGTGACAGTTATTTATTATTTCATATTATTTTTTTATTTTTATTAATTAATAACTGTCACTTTAAATATATTATTATATTATTAAATTAAATAAAAATAGTTGAATTTTAAAAATTCTTTACTTATACTTCAATTAAATAATATTTTATAATTTTAGCTGAATAACCTAAAAAATAAATACAAAGGAGATTTATAATGTTATATAGTTTTAAAAATGATTATAGTGAAGGTGCGCATCCCCAAATTTTAAACTCTTTAATAGAGTCAAATCTTACCCAAGAAGAGGGGTATGGAAATGATACACATACCCAAAATGCCATTTATAAAATAAAAAGCTTAATAGATAATAAAAATATTGATATTCATCTAATTTCTGGTGGTACCCAAACAAACTTAATTGCAATTGGTGCTTTTTTAAAGCCTTATGAAGCATGTATATCTGCAAATACAGGACATATTGCTGTCAATGAAACTGGTGCAATTGAATATACTGGACATAAAGTTATCACAGTAGATTCAAATGATGGAAAGGTAACTCCAAATAAAATTGAAGAAGTTTTAAATTCTTATGGAAATGAACATGTAGTTAAACCCAAACTTGTATATATCTCCAATCCTACAGAACTAGGTACTGTCTATACAAAAAATGAACTAAAAACATTAAGCGAGTTTTGCAAATCTAATAACCTAATTTTATATGCAGATGGTGCAAGACTTGGTTGTGCACTTTGTGTTAAAGATGCAGATTTAACACTATCAGATATGTGCGATTTTACAGACTCATTTTTTATTGGGGGAACTAAAAATGGTGCCCTTCTTGGTGAAGCTTTAGTTATTAAAACTGATTTTTTAAGAGAAAATTTTAGATATCATCTAAAACAAAAAGGTGCTCTACTTGCAAAAGGAAAACTTCTTGGGATACAATTCGAGGAATTATTTAAGGATGACCTTTACTTTCAATTAGCAAATCATTCTAATATTATGGCAAATCATTTAGCTAATGGGTTAAAAGAAGCTAACTGTGAATTTTTAATTGATTCTCCAACGAATCAGATTTTTCCTATACTAGAAAATAATTTAATTGAAAAATTACAAAAAAAATTTGGCTTCTATGTATGGAAAAAAATAAATGATACTCATTCAGCTATTAGATTAGTTACATCTTGGGCTACAAAAGAAGAAGCTGTAACTGAATTTATAAATGAAGTTAAAAAATAAAAGTAACTTATTATATTTGAGTGACAATTATTAATTAATGATTGTCACTCAAATACTTTGTTTGCAATATTTAATGAGTGTCACCTTATGTAAAGTTAAGTTAATTTATTTTATATATTTAATGTCTGTCACCTTATAACACCAAAAGAAAGAACTATATTCTTAAAGCTATAGTTCTTTCTTTACACATATAAAAATATACAAGAATACCAATCTCTATTTTTTAAATGTTGAACATTCTGTTCTTGTGCTTGACAATGCAGTTTGACCATTTATTTGTATGTAATCTGCTGAACATACATTTCCTATGTTATATACGCAATTTCTTGCATCACATTCTATTTTGGGATACATTTCTATAGACGTATTAGTAAATGCTTGTTTTATTTCGCCTTGAATATTCATATTAAACATGTTAGCTAATGAATTTTTAAGTCCCTTTTCAGCGAAGGAATCACATTGAGTAAATGCACTACTTTCAGCATTTCCCCCTCTTATTTTAATTACACTGGCGCCACACAATCCATTAGCATTATATAAACAATTTTGGGCATTACAACTTAAACTTCCATTCATAAAATCACATCCTTATTTAAATTCTTTTAAATAATAGGTTTACCTATCTATATTGTGTGAAATGAGGAAAATTTTATGTATGAAAATTAAAAGTTAATATTTATTTTAATTTATAGCAATAAAACTCTAATTAAATTTTAGTTTTTAAAATTTAATTAGAGTTTTATACTTTTAATCTACTTTAAATAATTCAACTGTTTCTTTCATAGTTTTAGTCATATCAGTTAAGTTTAATGCTGAACTTGCAACTTCTTCTGATGACGCATTCATTTCTTCTGCTATTGCAGCAATTTCTTGTGATGATGCTGAAATTTCTTGTGATATAGACATAACGTTCTGTACTTTTTCATTTATACTTTCTTTACTTGTAACTATTTCTCTTACTAACCCCTGACTATCTGTAATTTTAGGCGTTATATTATTTACAGCTTCTTTTATTTTCTCAAAGCTACCTACAGCACCATTTATGATTTCACTTTGAGATTCTATCTCTCCTTTAACAATTTCTGTAGTTTGAACCATTATTCCTGTTTCATTAAATACAGTGTTTAATAATTTAGTTATACTATCTGCTGATATTTTGCTTTGTTCTGCAAGCTTTCTTATTTCATCTGCTACAACAGCAAATCCTTTTCCACTTTCTCCTACTCTTGCAGCTTCTATAGCTGCATTTAAAGCAAGTAAATTAGTTTGTTCTGATATACTATTTATAAGAGTTATAATCTCATTTATCTTATTTATATTTTCTTCAACAGATTTTACCTTGTCAACTAAACTTCTAAAACCATCATTTACATTTGATACCGAAACTGTAACCCTTTGCATATCACCGTTGCTTTTTTCAGATAAAGTATAAATTTCCTTATTTTCACTACCTATTTCATTTATAGATAACATAACCTTTTCTATCCTATGGTTGAAATCTTCAAGCATTGAAACCATGCTACTTACATCTTCAGATTGATTTTGAATTCCAGTGGAAACTTCTTGAATTGAATTTGCAACTGAATCAGTTGAACTTGCCATTTCTTCAGATATACTAGCTAAATTTTCACTATAGTTATCTATATTTTCTGCATTTTCTCTTATAGATTTTATAGTAGAACTTACAGAACCTTGCATAATTTTCATTGCTTTTCCCATTATTCCAAGCTCATCCGTTCTTTCTATTAACTTTTCATCTATATTGACGGTCATATCTCCATTTCCTATAATATTTAATGCATTAGTAGCATTTTTCAGTCCCTTATTTATAGATTTAATTTGATACATTATAAGAATACTACCTATAACTAAACAAATTAAAGCTGCAACAAAGGAACTTACTTGTATTGTTTTAACATCCTTTAAAACTTCATTTTTTTCTATCTTAATTCCTAATGTCCAATCAGTATCAAGAATATTGTTATAACTTAAAAAAATATTTTTACTACCATTGTTGTATAATTCTATACCTTTTTCATTTTTAATCATATTATCTAAAACTTTATCAAAGCCTTTTAAGCTTTCTTCTGTTTTACAAGCTTCTTTTAAATTTACTGTTCCTATACGAGATATATCTTTATCCCCTACAATTGCACCATCATTACCTACAATAAAAGCTTCTCCTGTCTCTCCTATTTGAATATTTTTTACAATTTCATTAAAAAAGTCTGCCTTTTCAATTGCAACTAATACATTTATAATTTGTCCATTTCGATCTTTTATTGGTGATGCATATGCACTAACTATTGCTCCATTATCTTTTTCATTAATACTAGGACTTGGCGCACTTACAGATACTTTCCCACCTAACGCTTCTTTGAAATATTCTCTTTTACTTATATTAGTACTACTATCATTAAATTTAATATTTCCATCCTTATCAGCTATACCGATTCTTAAAAATCCATTTAACTTTAAAACTGACTCTAATGTTTTTAATTTTTCATCTACCGATAATTTATCATCTATCACCAAATCATTTGCAGATAAATTTTCAACAGCTTTTTTACTTATTTCTAATTTTTCATGTATGTATTTTGAACTCATTTCTGTAGTTTGTGGTAATGTCGAGTTTAATAACCTATTCAATGCATTTTTAGCTATAAAACTTGATATCACAGATAAAGATGTACATATAGCAAAAGTTACTAATAAAAATACTGTTAGTAACTTAGCTCCTATGCCTTTAGGCTTAAAAAAATTTTTAATTTGTTTTTTCATTACACTCACCTACTTAAATTACTTTTAGTTAGATTTTTTTAAAAGCTTGTTTTACATATATGCTTTTTCTCGTGTATTTTTATGAATTCTTTATTATAATTAAAATTTGTTTTTATAATAGATACTATTATAGAGAAACAAACTCCAATTTAAATTTATTCAATAACTTTAAAATATTTCCATATAAAATTTAGTGTTAGGTTCTAAATGTTTCAAATCATGTCTCACTACTTTACTTATCCAAGTTTTAGAATAGATAATTTTTAAAATCAACTTGAAACATTATAATATACTAAAATAAAAAAAACACCCATGATGGGTGTCAATAATAAATCAGTTGCCTATTATATTCTTTTTAATTTTATCCATGTTTTTACAACTTTATTCACTATAACAACATAAATAAATTAAAATACAATATAATATTATATCAAAAAAATAATATAATAAACAGTAGATTTTATTTTTTATATTTATTTCTATGTTAACTTTTTTAGAACTAATGAAATATCTAAAATATTATCTATATTTTTCATAAAATAATTTACTTTTATATACTTATATTTAAACTTTTAGTGACTAATATTAGCTCTTCCAGAGTAAACTATTCCTACACCTTTATTTGAATGTAATGTTATAAATGCTCCAGTCTTTATTATTTCCATGGCATCCACTGCACTATATATTATTGGAATATCTTTTGCTGTGCAATCAATAACTACACTTGAGCTCATCTCATCCTCTTCAACAATTATTCCTGAAACTTTATCTATAACTTCACAGTATTCTCTACCTAATCTTTTTACGACAAGAATTTCTCCTTCATCTATGTTATCTATTGCTTCCTTGACATTATCCACACATAATGCTGTTCCATAAGCTGTAGTCTCTATAGTTCCTGTTCCTTGAATTAATATATCGCCAATAACATGAACTTTCATCATATTAGTACTTCCTACAAAGTTAGCTGGGATACCTGCTACCATTACAACTAAATCCCCTCTTTTTACATATCCTTTTTCTAATGAAACTTTTGCACAGTTTTCCATAAGTTCATCTGTATTATCTATTTTTTCTGCTTGTATAGCATAAACGCCCCAATTTAATGCTAAACTTCTAGCAACTCTTTCACTTGGTGTTACTGCTATTATTGGACACTTAGGTCTATATTTAGATACTTGTTTAGTTGTGTGTCCACTTTGTGTTGCAGTTATTATTGCTGATGCATTTAATTCTGCTGCTGTTGTACAAGTAGCTAAACTTATAGCATTAGAAACATTTGGTATATGACTTTTTCTACTATAGTTTAATTTTGAATCATAATTTATATAATTTTCTGATGTTCTTGCAATGTTTGCCATTGTCTTTACAACTTCAACAGGATATTTCCCATTTGCAGTTTCTCCACTTAGCATTATAGCATCTGTTCCATCAAATATAGCATTTGCAACATCAGAAGCTTCAGCTCTTGTAGGTCTTGGATTTCTTATCATAGAATCTAACATTTGAGTTGCTGTTATTACAGGTTTTCCAGCTATATTACATTTCTCTATTATCATCTTTTGTACTACAGGAACTTCTTCTGCTGGTATTTCAACACCTAAGTCACCTCTAGCAACCATTATTCCATCAGAAAATTTTATTATATCATCTATATTATTTACACCTTGTCTATTTTCTATTTTAGAAAATACTTGTATATGTTCTGCTCCTGCCTTAGATAAAACCTTTTTTATATCTAAAACATCAGAAGCTTTTCTTATAAATGAAGCGGCTACTACATCAACATCATTTTCAGCTCCAAACCTTAAATCAGCTATATCTTTTTCAGTTAATGCTGGCAGATTTATTGCCACATTAGGAACATTAATACCTTTATTGTCACCAATAACTCCAGTATTTTTAACTATTGTATATACTTTAGTTCCTTCTATTCTTTGGACCTCTAAAGCAACAAGTCCATCATTAATTAATATAGTATCTTTAGGTTCAACATCTTCATATAAATTTCCATAAGTAACAGAGCATTTAGTTTCATCACCTATAATTTCTTCCTTACAATGTATAACAAACTCGTTATCTTGTGTTAATTCTACAGTTCCATTTTCAAATTTATGTGTTCTAATTTCTGGACCCTTTGTATCTAATACTATAGCTATATATTTTTTCAGTTCACTTCTAGCTTCTTTTATCATATTAATTCTATTTTTATGTTCCTCATGGCTACCATGAGAAAAATTAAGTCTTGCTGCGTTCATTCCACACTTCATAAGCTCTTTTATAATTTCTTTATCATCTGTTGTTGGTCCTATGGTGCATACTATTTTAGTTTTTTTCATATTTTTTTGCCTCCTTAATAAATAGACTTAAACTTTTGTTTATCCTATTTCTCTCCTATCGATTTAATATTTTTTCATTAAGTTTAATAATATTTTTTCCATACAGTTTATTAGTATGATAAAATTCGTGCTATATGATACAATCTTTTATCAAAGGTTTTTTCCATTTCTAAAGCTTCTTTTATATCCATATCTATTATTTGACCATTTTTAGTTCCTACAGCTCTCCCACTTGCACCTTCCATTAAAAGTTCTACAGCTCTTACTCCTAATTTTGAAGCAAGTATTCTATCAAATGCACTTGGGTTTCCACCTCTTTGAATATATCCAAGAACTGTTGCTCTACACTGAAGTCCAGTTACATCTTCTAAATCTTTTGCTAATTTTTCTGCTCCACCTATATTTTTTGCAACACCTTCTGCTAATATTATTAAATTGTGAAGCTTTCCTTTTCTTTTACCTTCAAATATAGAAGTACATATTTCTTCAAAACTAAATTCTACTTCTGGTATTATTACGCTTTCTGCTCCACCTGCAATTCCTGCAAATAAAGATAAGTCTCCACATTCTCTTCCCATAACTTCAATTATACTAATTCTTTGATGTGAAGTAGATGTATCTCTAATTTTATTTATACAATCTAATATTGTATTTAATGCTGTATCAAAACCTATTGTGTAATCTGTATATGATAAGTCGTTATCTATTGTTCCTGGTATTCCTATTACTGGCACACCTAGTTCTGATAAGAGTTTCGCACCTTTAAAAGAACCATCACCACCAATTACCACAAGTCCATCTATTTTAAAAATATCCATTACCTTTTTAGCACGTTCTCTTCCCTCTGGAGTTCTAAACTCTTCGCTTCTAGCAGTTTTAAGTATTGTTCCACCTCTGTGAATTATATCTGATACGGAAAATCTTTGCATTTCAACAATATCGCCTTCTATAAGACCATTATATCCATTTTGTATTCCTAAAACTCTTAAGTTATTATCTGTACCCATTCTTACTACTGCTCTTATTGCTGCATTCATAGCTGGAGCATCTCCACCACTTGTTAAAACACCTATAGTTTTCATTAATAATGCCTCCTTTGCTTCTTACTTTTTATTAATTACATTTTGTTAAATTTAAAAATTATTTATATGAATTTTTTAGCATTGTAATAATTAAATTAAAATTTTGACAAATTAAATTATGTGCATATTATAGGGTCCTAAGCTTAATTTTAAACTTATTCATTTATTGATGAGAAAATTCAAATTAGTATTTTACTCATAATTAATATCTTAGTTTATTTAAAAGTTGTGATGATTACTAATAATTATATTTCTAATAATAAAAATAATTTTGAGTTTTAAAATTCATTTTTAGTTTTCTCTATTACTTTTAACTAACTTATTAATTTAATTTTTTCCTCTTATTAATTTGACCAAAAATATAAACTTTAAAACAAAAATTTCCATAACTTTATACTTTAAATTTTAAGCAAATTAAAAGATTTAATCAATAACTTTTAAAACTTTTGTTTATTAATTAATCTGTATTTATATTCTCCAACCTAAAAAATATAAATACATTTTAGCATAGTTATTCTATATATTATTATAAAGCAAATTTCAAAGATTTATTAGATTATATTTTGAATAAGATATTAATCTTTAAATATACTATTATACAACATTTTCTAATTTATTTAAGTATATTTTCTCTAATTCCTTTGCTTTCTTGCTTGTATACACCTTTTCTTTTTCTAAATCAATAACAACTAACCTTACTTCTGTTATACCATAAAAATAGAAACAATGAGTCTTTTCACATTTGAATTTTTTTATAGCTTGTACAGTGTTTGGGGAAAGTGTTTTTTTACAAAGCAATATTAATGTAATATTACTTTTTTTATGTTCAATATGTGGTTTTACAATTTCTTTTACTAAGTTTTTACTATGTTGTGAGAATTCATCTACTATTTTTTCGTCTAAATTATCAATTTTCTTAACAAGACAATATTCATTAACCTCAAACTTATCAATTATATCCTTTTTAGTTATAAAACTTCTTCCTGCAACATCTTTATAATGTGCATATAAATCATACTTTTTTTTACTAATTGTTTTATTCTTTGTAACTTGAAAATTTTTTTCATACATTTGTTCTAACTTTTTCATATAAGCTATTGAGTTCATATTAAAATTCTCCTAATAAATTAATCAGAATATAAAATTTGAAAGAAACTAGCTATTTATTTTATTAATTGCTAGTTTCTTTCTATAATAAAATTAAAATCAGTTTACTTTTTAATTAGTTTTTGCATTGTTTTTTAAAATCTTTAATTGTCTATATGACTCTACCAATAACATTATTGCTACTATTAACAATAATGCTCCTAATATTCCTAAGATTATGCTACCACCTGTAAATAGGTTTTGATATATTAATATTAAAAGTGCTGATACTGTTACTATAAACATAAATATCATAGGTATTATTGCCATAGTATAATTTTTTCCAACCTTCATAAGCCATGTACTTAGTGCTAATAATGCTAAAGCTGCTAAAAGTTGATTTGCAGATCCAAATATAGGCCAAATCTTAGTATATCCATATAATGTTAATAAACCTGATGCTGCTACTGTTATTATAGTTGCAAACCATTTATTACAACAAACTTTTTTTATTTTTTTATCAGAATCTGAAAAAGTTTCTTGGAAAATATATCTTCCTATTCTTGTTGCTGAATCCAAACTAGTTAGTGCAAAAGATGCAAATGTTAGCATAATAAAAACTTTCCCTACTTTTACTGGCACCCCAAAGCTACTCATAAAATTTGCAATACCACTAGCAAATACAGCTGCCGGTGCACCTTCTACACCTTTAAATGAGGCTACAGCTATTAATGCTATAACTGCAACTATTCCCTCTATAAGCATTGCACCATATCCTACAAGTTTTGCATCTCCCTCTTTATTTATTTGTTTTGAAGATGTTCCAGAACCTATAAGAGAGTGAAAACCAGAAACTGCACCACAAGCTACAGTTACAAATAAAAATGGAAATAAGGTTTCACCTTTTGCAGTTGTAAACCCTGCAAAGCTTGCAATTTCTAAAGTAGGATTACTTACAAATATTCCTATTGTTCCTAAAATCAACATTGAATATAGTAAAAATGAACATAAATAATCTCTTGGCTGAAGCAATATCCAGACTGGTAAAATTGATGCTGCTGCTATATATATTATAAGTACTACCATCCATGCCCCTTTAGATAATTTAATTATTGGGAATAAGTATCCAACCCATACACATAAAAATAATAAAATAACTCCAACTACCGTTGATATACCTACACCTTTACCTTTTTTATTAACAAAAAATCCAAACCCTACTGCTAATATAATGAAAAGCATTGATGCTGTTCCCGCCTGTGCACCAGCTAAATTTTCTGGGTCATATGCAAATGAACTTGCACATATATCAGTAAATGCTGCAACAACTAAAATTAATGTAGACCATGCAAAAATATTAAATAATAATTTTCCTTTTTCTCCTAAAGTAGTTTTTATTATCTCTCCTATGCTTTTTCCATCATGTCTTATTGATGCGAAAAGTGAACCAAAATCATGTACTCCTCCAACAAACACACTACCTACTAATATCCATAAATACACTGGTAGCCATCCAAATACTGAAGCAACAATTGGCCCAGTTATAGGTCCTGCACCTGCTATAGATGAAAAGTGATGTCCTAACAAAACTCTTGCATCAGCAGGCACATAATCCACATTATCAAACTTAGTATGTGCAGGTGTCTTTCTATTAAGGTCTATACCCCACTTTTTAGCAAGCCAACTTCCATAGGTTAAATAAGCGACAATAAATATCACTATAGCTCCTAAAAGCAAAACTATAGCATTCATAAAAAAGCCTCCTTTAATATAATATTGAACATGTAAAATAACACTTATAAAATCCCAATACAAATTTTGTAGAAATTTATATTAAAATGATTTTCTAAATGTTTTTAACACATCCTATGTATAAAATTTCAAGTTCTATTTTTTTTGTTCTTTACAATATATATATTTATTTACTTTTCATTTATGTGTAATAAAAAAAATTAAAGATTTAAATATAAAATAAACTATATCTATTGTCAAAAATATAATAAAAAATGATTAATTTAAGAATCTAATAAAATATGCTTCTATATAATCCTTTTAAAGAAAAGATTTTATTATTTTAGCTGTTTACTATAAAGAAATCATTAAATTTATATATGATATAATGTTATTAATTGTAAAATTTATTATTATGTATTCATTTAATGGTAATAAAAATCTGGTACTATATCAGTAACTATTTAATAACGATAGGAGTGAGAAAATGGGTGATTTAAATCTTCGTCTTATGACAGATTCAGAAGTAACATATTGGTACACACAAGAGTTTGAAAAGGATTTTAACTTACAAGAAAGAAAACCTCTAGCTGATATTATAAAACTTCAAAATTCTGGTCAATATGATTTATTAGGACTATTTGATGAACATTCTAATCAAATGGTTGGGTATGCAGCTATTTGGAAATCTCCAAATATAGATTTATTACTCTTAGATTATCTTGGCGTACCTTCACACTTACGCAATAATGGACTAGGAAGTAAAATTTTATTGTACCTTAAAAAATACTACAAAAATAAATATATAATAGTAGAATCTGAACTGCCAGTTTCTGAAGACTCTACTTCTGAAAATAATTTACGTAAGCGTAGAATAAACTTCTATAAAAGAAATGGATTTAAACCCTTATATGAAATGGCTACATGTGGCATGAGATGGCAGGCTTTAATTCTTAGTGATGACATTATATCAAGTCAATCAGAAATCTCTAAGATAATGGATGATCATAAAGCTATCTATGGCAAATCACGAAATGATGTAAAGATTCCAATATATCAAGATGAAGTTCCAACTATGCCTTATTGGATGTTTAAAAAGTAATATTCAATAAATACTTTTACTACATTATATTTTCCAACTTAAGATATTTATATGAAAAAGTACCTATAGATGAAACTATTTTTTATTGCGTCCATTCTATAGGTACCATTTTTAAATCTAACCTTTTTATTAATTCTTTTTTAGATATTTTTTAATAAATTAAGACTTAACTCCAATCAATATTAAATGCTCTTTAAACTTATATATAAACAAATAGCTCCTAATATTGTGCCTCCTAATAATAAACTTAGTATAAAAAACTTTTTAGGTTGAATAATCTTAGATTTTTCTCTATCACTAATAACCATATTTTTATTAAAGAAATGATTAAATAGATCATAATAAATTAAAAACAATAAGTACATAATCATTATTAATTTTTTTACTAATTGGCCATTGCATTATGATTATAGCCCACATTAATATATCTTTTTTATTAAAATATTTCTTATTAATTATTTCCTTCATAAAACCCCTCCCGATTTTACTCTGTATAATTTGTAAACAATACTAAAATAATTATAAAATCTCATAGTCTTTAATTTATATATAGTAAAAACTATGGATAAATATATGTCTATCCATAGTTTTTAAAAGTTGTTCCTTTGTTGTAAAATTTTCTACTCATATTATTGTTATTCTAGCCGTCCAAAATTTACAATATTTAATTAGAATGTGATTTTGAATCCTATAATAACTATTTTTGTTCCATAACTTTTACGTTATTTTCTCCAAAAATATCTTTTAAAAGTTTTATACTATCATACTCATTTTCTAGCCAATAACCTTTGTCTAACAAATATGATTTTCTATCATCAGCTGTACATAAATACACCGGAGTATTACCCTTTAAATCTAAAAATTTTCTTTTTATTTCTTCTGTAGCTAATTTTAACTTACTTTTATCCCCTACAAGAACATATATTTTATCCTTACTTATATTTACTAATGGATCTATCTGTTCACACAAAATTTTATTTTGCTCATCCTCTCGTACAGCAACCCTTCCTTTAACTAATACAACCTCATCTTCATTTAAGAGATTTCTATATCTTTCAAAAGTTTTAGGGAAAACTACAACTTCTATAGCTCCATATAAATCTTCTAAAGTCAAAAATGCCATCATAGTATTATTTTTAGTTATTTTTCTATTTACAGTTGAAATTAACCCTCCAACTATAACCCTATCATTATCGCTTACTTTAGAGTTATCTTCTTCTATATCTATATTATCTTCTAAGTTTTCACTTTTAAGCAAATCTGATATATTATGACTTGTCTGCATTTTTAAAGATTTTTCATAATCATCTAATGGATGACCAGATAAATATATTCCAGTCATTTCTTTTTCCATAGCTAAAATTGCTCTTTTATTAAATTCTTTTATATCAGGAAAATCTACTTCTGAATTTTCATCATCATCTAATATATCTGTAAATAAACTTATTTGACCTTTTACATTTCTCTTTCTTTCATTATTTACACCCTCTAAAACTCTTTCATATACTGCTGAAAGTTTAGAACGATAAATAGCTAAAGAATCAAATGCACCAGATTTTATAAGACTTTCTACTGCTCTTTTATTTACAATAGATGTATCTATCTTATTGCAAAAATCCATAAATCCTGTGAACTTCCCTTTGTCCTCCCTATCTTTAGCAATAGATTCTATAACATTTTCTCCAACGTTTTTTATTGCTGAAAGTCCAAATCTTATACTATTTTCACTTACTGTAAAATCAGAATAACTTTCATTTATATCCGGTGGAAATACTTCTATACCTAATTGATTAGCAAATCTAATATAATATGCCACCTTTTCATTAATTCCTTTTACGGAGTTTAACATTGCTGCAATAAACTCTGCTGGATAGTATCTCATTAAATAGGCTGTTTGATATCCTATTACAGCATAACAAGCAGCATGACTTTTATTGAAAGCATAAGAAGCAAAATCCATCATTTGGTCAAATATTTTATTTGCAGCCTCTTCTGAAATACCATTTCTAATGCAACCTGGCACTTCAACATTACCATCATCATCTACAATACCATAGATAAAGTTTTTTCTTTCCTCTTCCATTACCTTATGCTTTTTCTTTGACATGGCCCTTCTAACCATATCACTTCGACCTAGTGAATATCCACCTAGCTTTCTAACTATTTCCATTACCTGTTCTTGATAAACCATAACTCCATAGGTTACATCTAGTATGTCTTCAAGTTCCTTTGTTTCATACTGAACATTATTAGGATTTCTTTTACTTTCTATATACCTAGGTATCTCAGCCATAGGACCTGGTCTATAAAGACTTATTCCCGCTATAATATCTTCTAGAGAGTCTGGCTTTAACTCCTTCATGAAACTTGTCATACCCGCAGACTCTAGCTGGAATACCCCTACAGTTTTACCTTCACCTATCATTTTATAAACATTTTGATCATCTAAATCAATCTTGTCTAAATCTATATCAATTCCTCTATTTTCTTTTATAAATTTAACACAATCTCTCATTACAGTTAATGTTCTTAACCCAAGAAAGTCCATTTTCAAAAGTCCAAGTTCTTCTAAAGTTCCCATTGTGAATTGCGTAACTATCATTTCCTCATTTTTTTGAAGTGGCACATAGCTTACAAGAGGTTTAGATGCTATAACTACCCCAGCAGCATGAGTTGAACTATGTCTTGGAAGTCCCTCTAAATCCTTTGCCACATCTATAAGTTCTTTAACTCTTTCTTCATCATCATAGGCTTGTTTTAACTCTGGATTCATTTCTAGTGCTTTTTCTATTGTGATATTTAAAACTGTTGGAATCATTTTAGCTATTCTATCAACTTCTGCATAAGGATAATCCATAGCTCTTCCTACATCTCTTATACAAGCTCTTGGAGCCATGGTTCCAAAAGTTATAATTTGAGATACATTATCTTTTCCATACTTTTCAACAACATAATCTATAACCTTTTGTCTTCCTTCATAACAAAAATCTGAATCTATATCTGGCATGCTAACCCTTTCAGGATTTAAAAACCTTTCAAATATAAGTCCATATTTTATAGGATCAATTTTAGTTATATCCAAAGTATATGCAACTATAGCACCTGCAGCCGAACCCCTTCCCGGCCCTGTTGGTACACCATTTTCATTTGCAAATTTTATAAAATCCCAAACTATCAAGAAATAATCTACATATCCCATTTCTCTAATTATTCTAAGCTCATACTCTAATCTATCTATAAGATTTTGAGCCTGTTTATTTTTTTCCCCAATTAAATTAACTTCTTCATAGTTCAAATCTTTATCTTTTAGTACATTAAAAGCATCATATTTTTCTATTAATCCCTCATAGCATACTTTTTTTAAATATTCATAAGCCTCAACGCCTTCTGGTAATGGAAACTTAGGCAATTTAGATTTATGAAATTCATAATCAAAATCACACATTTCTGCAATTTTAACTGTATTCTCCAAAGCTTCTGGTATATATCCAAATGCTTTTTCCATTTCCTCTGGAGACTTTAAATAAAATTCATTAGATGGATATCTCATTCTGTCTTTTTCTTCTACTGTTTTTCCTGTTTGTATACAAAGTAGGACATCGTGAGATTTGGCATCTTTTTTATCTATATAATGTATATCATTTGTACAAACTAACGGTATATCACATTCTTTAGATAACTCTATTAGCATTTCATTTACTTTTAACTGGTCCTCAAGGTTATGATATTGAAGTTCTAAATAAAAACCATCTTTAAATATTCTCTTAAATCTTAATGCAGCCTCTTTTGCTTTTTCTTTATTATTATTAATCAAATGTGATTGAACTTCTCCACCTAAACACGCACTTAACGCTATAATTCCTTCGCTATGATTTTGTAAAAATTCATGATCTATCCTTGGTTTATAATAAAATCCTTCTATAGATGCTTTAGATACTATCTCCATTAAATTCTCATATCCACGCTCATTTTTAACAAGTAGCACTAAATGGTTTGTTTTATTTTCACTACGGTTATCTTTAATAAACATAGAGTTTGATGCTACATAAACTTCACAACCAATTATAGGTTTTATACCTGCTCCCTTAGCTGCTTTATAAAAGTCTACACATCCATACATAACGCCATGATCTGTTATAGCTATACTTTTCATTCCTAGTTCTTTAGTTTTTTCAATTAATTTATTTATTTTACCTGAGCCATCTAAAAGACTATATCCTGTATGCACATGAAGATGAACAAATTTTCCTAAGTCCTCTTTATGTAAATTTTCATTCATATCCATCCTCCTCTCTTATTTTTATTTATGCACTTTAAACTATTAATTACTTTTTAAGACTACCTTTTATAATTAATCTTTCACTTCCATCATCACTACATGTTACAAGGGTTATTGTAGGAGTTGAAGTTTCCTTTAAAACATCCATATTATTAGGCTTTACAATTTCGCTGCCACTTACTTCATAAGTGTAGTTTGAATCATATGTAGTAAATTTTATTATATCACCTTTTTTTAGTTGATCTAATTTTAAAAAGAACTCTCCTGTAGAATAATTTCTATGTCCAGCTAATGCAAAATTTCCATTTTCACCTGCCATTGCAGTATTCAAAAAATGACCTACAGCATAATCAATTGTATCTCCCTCTGTTCCTTCCTTAACTGCTACCTTTAATCCAATATTAGGTATTTCAAGAATTCCAAGAACAGTTGTATCTTCTATTTTCCCCTCTTTTACACTTTTTTCAAAACTTTGAATATACTTATCTTGTGCCTTTTTAGTTTTAAACTTATTATTAGTCCCCATAGCTATCATGGCAATACCTGAAATTAATAAAATTCCAGCTAATCCATTTATCAATATTTTTTTTACACTCAAAATCTATTCTCCTCCTAAAAATAATTACTTTTTATATTATACACCATATGTGATTTAATTTTTATATTCCAAATTATACTATTTGTGTCAAAAGAATTAATTTTTATTTAGCTTTTTAAATTCACAACTCTATTTTAAATATATATTTGAAATTTTTCTTAAGACATCTAAATACTATTTTAATTGTTTCCATAATTATATATTTTAGAATAAAATATATAAAACTAGTAAATAAAAAATAAATTTAACTTTATTTTACTATAAATAAAATTAAATTTAAAACTTTTCTATATGTACAGGAAAATAAGTTGTTAACTAATAAATACAATATTAATCTTTATTTTTTAAACTTGATAAATAAATTTAAAATAAACTTAAAAACCTATAAAACTTTTAAATAAAAAATATAAAATAAATAGTTATTTTAAACTAATATTTTATATTTTTCATTATTAATAAAATTTCACTGCATTTTTATAATATTTTATTCCAAAATACCCTATAAATATATATATGCTATAACAACATATAAGACTGCATAAAGAAGGTATAAATATAGTTCTACCCATTAACTTTTCTACTATTAAGTTTACGAAAACATTATCTAATGTTGCAATTATTAACGGCACTATAAATATGGTTTTTATTTTTTATTTATAATTTTATTTATTGAATTATTTGATACACCTAAATTTTTCAATGTAAAATATTTTTCTTTTTCACTATATACACTATTTATTTGCCTTAATAAAATAGTTCCGCCATTACATATAATTAAAATTAAAAATATAAATCCACCTAAAAAAGCATTGGTCCGTAAGTTTTTAAATCCATTTTATAGCGTCCAATATATGAATTGAAATCTAAATTTTTACCCTTTAATTCATTATATATACCTAAACTACTATCCTCATTTTTTACATCTATAAGCCTATATACATTTGTTTTACCTAAAGATTTAATTTTATTATAAATTTCATCTTTAACTACAACTAAATCCATACCTACTCTTTTATTTATCAATCCTTCATTATATTGTTTTTTTATTTTTAATTTAGTATTATCTTTGCTACTTTGCATATAAGTTCCTTCTATAAAATTATAAAGCCCTACTCCTGCTGACTGTTTAAATATAATACATTCATCACTTTCAAATTCTACTATATTAATATTTTTAACTTTAGATATATATCTGTAATCACTTTCGCTAATAAAATCCATATAACTTTCAACAATTCCACTTTTACTACCTAACACTTGATTTAAATAGTATTTATTATCAAATCTTATTGTTTTTATTGTTTTATCTAATATAATTTT
>NZ_HE611051.1:401757-457467 GCF_000285575.1 Clostridium senegalense JC122
CATCTTTATATGTATTATCCTTTGTAATCACAAAACTAAATTTATAATCATTTTAGAATTTTTACTGTATCATAATATATGGAAGATGTAATACTCAAAATAGTTACTGCACAAGCTATTACTACAGTGTTAATAGTTAAGATTTTGGCATTACTGCTCAATTTATTACTTATATCAGATATAAATATTAAATTTTCTCCTCTATAATATAATTTTTTAGACTTTTTTAAAACACTTACTAGGATAACTATGGTACTAAAAAAGAAAAATAAGTTCCTATTATGTTAATAATTAGCACTAGAAAACAAAAATCTAATGAGGACCTTATTAACGGAGTAAGTGCTAAAACATATGATGTAATTATTAGTATTACTCCTAAAGTACATTTAAAAATAGATTGATTTTTACACATAACTTTTTCTTTTTATTTTTCAATAATTCTATCAATTCATATGTTGTTATAAGTTTATAACTTTTGATTTCTGAAATTATAAAAAATATGCTTATAATTATTAATGTAATTATTAATTCTTTAAAGTTTATATTTATTGAAGCATATTGCTTATTTTTAGATAAAGTAAAAATAAGCATTAACATTAACTTTGATAATATGGTTGCTAAAAATATTCCTAAAGTTGAAGCTATAAACAATACTATTAACTTTTTATTAAAAAGAAAAAATAAACCTTCTTCTTTCTAACACCAAGCATCCTATATACACCTATTTGCTTTTTTATTCTGTTTACTAAATTAACATTACTTAATCCTAAAAGAATACCAAAAATAATTGTAAAAATTATAATTGAATAAATAATTAACATAATAAAGAAAATACCTATTTCTTTAGAAAAATTTTTATCACCTATAATAATTAATGTACATATAGCAAAAACATAACAAATTAATATAAAAAAATATTCTTTAAAACTTGCAAAATCTTTCTTGAAATTTTTAAGAAAGTCTTTAACAAATTTCATTTTTTATTCCCCCAAGCATTGCAATCATATCTGTTATTTTAAAATAAAATTCTTCTTTACTTTCACCTTTTACTATTTCAGTAAATATCCTTCCATCTTTTATAAATAAAATTCTATCTGCATAACTAGCTGCCAGTGGATCATGTGTAACCATAATTATTGTTATCTTATATTCCTTGTTTAAATTTTGTAAATTACTTAAAAATATTTTACAACTATTAGAATCAAGTGATCCTGTTGGTTCATCTGCTAAAATTAATGATGGATTCGTTATAATTGCTCTACAAGCCTCAGCTCTTTGTTTTTGACCACCTGAAATTTCATAAGGATAATTACTTAACACATCATAAATACCTAATTTTTTAGTTAAATCTTCAACCTTACTTTCCATTATTTCTACTTCCTCATTTTTAAAAGTTAATGGTAATATTATATTTTCCTTTATAGTTAAAGATTCTAAAAGGCTTGTCTCTTGAAATATAAATCCTAACTCCTCTTGTCTAAGTTTTGATATTTCCTTATCATTAAGTTTATTTATGTCTATATTATTTAAAAGAACACTTCCATCTGTAATACTATCAACACTAGAAATTATATTTAACAACGTAGTTTTTCCTGACCCTGAAGGCCCCATTATCCCTATAAATTCTCCCTTATCAACAGTAAAACTTATATTTTTAAGTGCTTTAAATTTATTATTTCCAAATCCATAAATCTTGCTTACATTATCTACCACAAGTATATTATCCATATAACTTCTCCTTAAAACTGTTAAATTATATCTTTAATGTTATATATTATATTATAATTCTTTTTTATGCAATATATAACAATTAGTTGCAAATACAACCATACTAAATATAATTAATACACTAACTTGAGAAAAAGTATATATTTTGCTTTGAAACATCATATTAGTTGAATAAAATGGTAAATTTTCTATTATTGTTTTTACTCCATCACTTAATCTTGAAGATTGTAGTGCATTTCCGAAAAGAGCTAATATTAAATCGAAGTAGCATATATAAGTTACTATTGCACCAATATTGCTATTATCAGCTAACATAGTCATTAAAAATATACTTAAAGCTAAGCTACAACTATAAAGAATAAAATATGATAAATCTTTTATACTATTTATAAAATTCATTGAATCTAAACCTGTATTAGAAATAATACTAACAACTATACTTCCTAACATAAGTGCTATATAAAATATAATTGAATTTATAATTATTGAAATTAATTTAGATAGAAATATTTGAAACCTACTATAAACTCCTGAATATAGTACTCTATTAACATTTTTTTCAAAACCTTTTCCTAATATGAAAAAATTAGTTATTAAGATTCCATAGGACAACATGTTGTTAAAATTTCCTGGAAAACTTTCTATATTACGGCTTCCCAATATAGCCATTAAACAACATATTATTATAATTAATACTATGTTTCTATTTTCCTTAAATACTTTTCTTTCCTTTAAAGTTAAATCAAAAATTTTATTCATATCTATTTTGCTCCTTTTACAAATTATTTAATCTCTCTTTTATTCATTATTAATAAGGAAATTATAGAAAATGCTATTCCCCAGCAAATCATAACTAATACTCCATTTAAATTACTTCCATTCATTAATTCAGAAGTTATATAAAAAGGTGTTTTAGTAAATATATATAAGCCTGTTGGTACTTCCACTAACTTATTAACCATTACTACAAACGCTGCTGCCAAAAAAATTTACTACTCCTAAAATCAAGCTACCTACAACTACAGTTATTTTTGTTTCATAAGTTATAGATACTATAACCATAGCTAATGCCCCTATAGTGAACGTTGTTGCCACTAAAGCTATTAATAATCTTAAATGATTCAGATGTATAAAACTTTCAATGCCTAATTTATTAGGTATTGAAAGTGCTGCAAACAATCCGTTAACCTCTGTCGTAATCCACACTATTACCCCTAATAAAATTAAAGAAATTATTTTAGAAATCATTATTTCTGTTCTTGTAAAAACTCCTGAAAATATTGTTTTTGTTGTATTATGTTCTATATCATTTGCTAATACTAAAAAGCTTAGATATACTATACCAATATATAACATACGCAAAAATTCAAAATTATAACAATTAATATCGTATCCACCAGGTTGTATAAAGAAAATCCATATAGCGGAATATATAAAGCATAATATTGTTCCTAAAATATATTGTTTAGATTGAAGTATGTTTTTAATAGTTTTCCAAGATAAATTTAATAATTTAAACATTTATATCACCGCCTACTGTTTTCATAAATTTTTCTTCTAAACTTTCCTTCTCTTCATAAACACTTGTAAATAAAATTCCATCATTTATAAGTTCTTTTATAATTTGTTGAATCTCAATTTTATTTTTTTGTATTTTTACTTTATCTACATCTTCAGTTGAAAACTCTATATTTTTTTCTTTAAAAAATCTTTTAAATTCTTCTATATTTTTAGTTTCAAAAACAGTAGTAGCTATTTCACTACCTTTGTTTTTTAAATCCTCGCATCTAATTACTTCGCCCTTTTGCATAAATATAACTCTGTCACAAAGCATCTCAATTTCTGAAAGTATATGACTTGATATTAAAACTGTAGTTTTCTTTTTTTCTGAAATATATTTTATAAATTTTCTTATTTCTATTATTACATTTGGATCTAATCCATTAGTAGGTTCATCAAGTATAAGTAATGGTGGGTATGAAAGTACTGCCTGTGCAATACCTAATCTTTGTCTCATACCTAAAGAATATGTTTTTACTTTTTTATTAATAGCATCTTCTAAACCTAACATTTTTACAATTGTAGAAATTTCATCATTATTTTTCACTCCTGATATTTGAGCGAAAAACTCTAAATTTTCATATCCAGTTAAATTAGGATATAATCCTGGAGTTTCTATAACACATCCTACTTTTTTTGTTTTACTTTTTTTCATGTTCATAATATTTTCATTTTGTATAAAAACTTCTCCATCATACTTATTAGTAAGTCCAGTTATTATTTTCATAATAGTTGTTTTGCCTGCTCCATTTGGTCCAACTAACCCAATGATTTCACCTTCATTGATAGTGAAATTAATATTTGAAAGCACAGTCCTTGTTCCATACTTTTTAGTTACATTGTTTATTTTTAAAATATTATTCATAATTTTTTCCCCCTAGTCATTTATGTTTTAATCTATTTATATTTTATCGTCTTATTAGGGCCCTATCCATTTCATTACATAACAAACTCTACCTATAAACTTACATTTTTGTAATATTATAATGCTTATTTTCTATTTTTCACTTTATTATAAAGAGAAATGTATTTATAATTGTATTGTAAGTAAAAAATGTATTTTTACGGTAAGGACGGTGTATTATGTTTAAGATACTTATAGTGGAGGATGATTTAGATTTATCTAATCAATTAACTATTCATTTAAACAAATGGGGTCATAATTCAAAAGCTGTGGGAAACTTTCAAAATATTTTGCCAGAATTCAAAGCATTTAATCCTAATTTAATTCTCTTAGATGTGAATTTACCTTTCTATGATGGTTTTTACTGGTGTAATGAAATAAGAAAAATTTCAAAAGTGCCTATAATTATTATCTCTTCTAGAGATTCTAATATGGACATAATAATGGGAGTTAACTTCGGTGCAGACGACTATATTAGCAAGCCTTTTTCTTTTGATGTACTTTTAGCAAAAGTTAATGCTATTTTAAGAAGAAGCTATAATTTCACAAGTGACTCTAATGATATTTTGGTACATAATGATGTAACTTTAGATTTGACCCAAGGCATTGTATATTATAATGATCAATCTATAGAACTTACTAAAAATGAACTTAAAATTATTTCTATTCTTATGAAATATAATAAACAAATTGTCTCTAGAGATAAAATTATGGAAAAACTTTGGGATAGCTCTTGTTTTGTCGATGATAATACTTTAACTGTAAATGTGAATAGGTTAAGAGGTAAACTTAAAGAACTGGGATTAGAAAATTTTATTGAAACAAAACGTGGAATAGGATATATAATCAGTTAAATGAACTTTTTAAAATTTATTAAAGACAATAAAACCTTTTTTATATTTGACAGCAGTTTTTTAGTATTTCTATATTTAATTATTATTTGTTCTCCTATTACAGGAGATATCTTTAATATATTCTCATACATATTCATAATTAATATTTTATTTTCTTCTTTATATTTGTTGTATTTATATAATAAAAGAAAAAATTTTTAATATTACTATATTCGTCTTTAGAAAATAAAAATTTCAATGAATTATCTAAACTAAATAAAACTTATGAGGAGAGTTTATATTTTAATTTATTTAAATCTCAAAATATGATATATGAAGATACTTTAAAGACTTTTATAGATAAATATACTGAAAATGAGGAATTAATAACATTATGGATTCATGATATAAAAATCCCTATTTCTATAATTAAACTAGTTATAGATGAAAATATGGATTTGAGCTTTGAACCAACTCTTAAAGACATTGATTTTCAAGTTAGAAATATAGATGATTCTTTAAATAAATTACTTTATTTAACCAGATTAGATGATTTTGATAAAGATTTTATAATATCAAATGTTAATATTAAAAAATAATAGAAAAAGTTATAAGTAAACATGCTAAGTATTTTATATCAAAAAAGCTTAAATTGAAACTTATTAATTTAGATTATTACATATTAACTGATGAAAAATGGCTATTTTTTGTAATTGATCAATTAATAAGTAACTCTATAAAGTATGTTAATTACAACGGATGTATCTTAATAAGATGCCATATAGAAAATAATAATCTTATTCTTACAATATATGATAATGGCATAGGTATTAAACAAGAAGACCTTTCAAGGGTTTTTAATAAAGGCTTTACAGGAAATAATGGAAGAGTTAATACTAAATCTACTGGTCTTGGACTTTATCTAGTCAAATCTTTATGTGATAAAGTAGGCTATACTATTTTTATTAAATCTAAAATTAATTGTTATACCGCTGTGTCAATTGGTTTTCCTAATTTTTCTGATAAAAAAATATAAGAAAAAAGAAGCTCTTTAATTATTTTGAGCTTCTTTTCTCTTATATTAAATATTGTATAAATACTGTTGCTAATCCTAAGAAAAAGAAAAATCCTAAAACATCAGTAGCTGTTGTTACAAAAACTGCTGATGCTAATGCTGGATCTATTTTTAATTTTTTAAGTGTCAATGGAACTAAAAATCCTGCTGTCGTAGCTACTGTCATATTTAAAATCATAGCCAGTCCAATAACCAATCCAAATACAGGTTTTCCAGACCAAATTCCACCTATTATAGAAATACATATCCCAACTGAAAGTCCATTGGTTAAACCTACACCTATTTCTTTAAAGAAAATCTTTTTAGCATTTTCAAAATTTAATTCCCCTAGGGCTAATCCTCTAACAACTATTGTTAATGTCTGCGTTCCTGCATTTCCACCCATGCCTGCAACTATTGGCATAAATGTAGCTAATATAACAACTTTACTTATAGTTCCTTCAAACATACTTACTGTTGCTGAAGCTAACATAGCAGTAAGTAGATTAACAAATAACCATGGAAGTCTACTTCTTACAGATTCAAAAAGTGTTCCATTAACTTTTTCACTTTCACCAACTCCACCTAAACGATGTATATCCTCAGTTGTTTCATCTCTTAAAACATCTATTATATCATCAACGGTTACAATACCTAGCATCTGCTTTTCATCATTTATAACAGGCATTGTTAAAAACCCATATTTTTCAAACCTATGTGCAACTTCTTCCTGGTCCATGTCATGATGGACACTTATAACGTTGCTATTTAAAACATCAATAATTAATGTATCAAAAGGACTTACAACTATTTCTCTTAATGATACAACACCCTTTAACTTTTCATCTTCATCTACAACATACAGATAATATGCACTTTCTGCATTTGGAGCAACTTTTTGAAGATATTTTAATGTTTCTTTCACAGTCATATTTTCTTTAATTGAAATATATTCTGTTGCCATTATACCACCAGCTGTATCTGGCGCATAAGTAAGCAATTGTTTAACATCTTCAGCTTCTTCAACTGGCATGTTATCTAAAATTTTCTTAGATTCAATTTCATCTAAGCTACCTAGCAAGTCTGCGATTTCATCAGATGACATTTCTTTTAATATATTTTTTTGCTTTTTCTCGGAAAAATTCACCAAAAGTGCATATTTTTCTTCATCATCTTCTTCGTCTATAACTTCTGCGATTAGCCATTCTGGTATTCTATGAAGTATTTTGATTACATCTACAGCCTCTATTTCATGTAGTACATCTAATATGTCTGCTGGATGTATATCCTCTATTATTTCATCTATTCCCTTTTGTGAACCGTAAAGTAATAACCTTTTTAATTCTTCCCTGTCCATTTCAAGTTTCATCAAACTCCTCCTTTAAATTAAGAGAAGCCTTGGAATAAAAAGTGTATAAATGAATTCAAGGCTACTCTTATATATTTACTTGTAAAATTGCACCTACTATAAGGGTCGCTGTCCATTTATATCACCTCCCAAATTTATAAAAAACTATTAAATATCATTAAAAACAATAAAAAAAGACCTTCCAGCTCCTTGCTAAAAAATCTAGTATCTTTTAGTTGTAGAGCTTTAGCACTATAAAGCTTAGACTTATCGTCAGCTACATTAAAAATTACCTTTGCGATAATTCCTGTTAACCCATTGGAATCTCTCGATTTTTCTGGGCAGTAGCATGTGTCTTTATAGGAGCCTCACCTAACAATTCAATTTTTCTTCCACATATAATATTATTCCTTTAAATAATACATGTCAAATCAAATTTTATATTTTTAAATCTTATTATAAATTCTTCATAGCATTATTTCTCTAAATTTATAATAAGATTTTCATTGATAAATTAAATCAAAAACATAGCTAAATAGCAAAAAAGGATATTCAAAATAAATTTTAAATATCCTTTTTAAATAATTAATTATTTTTCTTTAACAAAAGTTCCTTCTTTCATTATTACATCCATTTTATCAACAGATATATTTTTTATATCCTCTAATGGGTTTCCATCTATTACAAGAAGATCAGCAAATTTTCCTTCTTCTAATGTTCCTGTTATTTTATCTATTCTAAGCATTTCAGCTCCATTTTTAGTAGCAGCCATTATTGTCTCCATTGGTGTTAAACCTGCCTTATTTAATGCATACATTTCAGTGATTGCATATTTACCATATGGAGTTAAACTACTACAAAACGAATCTGAACCTACTGTAATTCTAATACCTTTTTTATTTGCATTCTGAAGATTATCTATTATACGATTCAATTCTTTTTCTGCAATTGTTGCACCTGGATATTTATCATGTATTGGTCTATATGGTGGTTCATATACTGTAAACCACTCAAAGAAGAATTGAAGAGTTGGACAGAAAGTAATATCTTTTTCTTTCATTATCTCAAGACATTCCTCATTTAATTCTTGTCCATGTATAATTGCAGAAACTCCTGCTTTACAAGAATTTAATGCTCCCTCATATCCTTCTGCATGTGACCAAACTGGTAATCCTACCATTTTACATTCATCAACAACTGCTTGTATTTCTTCCATACAATAGTGTGAATCTGCTTTAGCATCTAATCTCCATATGCCACCACCTGTTGACCATATTTTAATTGCATCTGGATTTTCACGTAATCTTTTTCTTATAGCTTTGCGAAGTTCCCAAGGTCCATCGATACGTTCTGCCCAAGGATGAGAATCGTTGTTGTAATCTAATGGTAATCTATGTGAATCACCATGTCCTGCTGTTCTACAAAATCCTAATCCTGTAGTTACAACACGTGGTCCTGGTATTATGCCTTCCTCTATCATATTACGAATATGTATTCCCGAACGTGAGATTTCTCCTACAGATGTTAATCCATGTTCTAATGCTTCACGTGCTTGAGCAACTGCTACTATTGTTTTTTGTATAGGTGGTTCAAGTACCCAGTCACTATCATTATCAGTTAAGTTTCCACTAAAGTGAAGATGACTATCTATTAATCCTGGCATAATAGTCTTGCCATTTATCTGTACTTTTTCATAATCATCCTCAATCGTTTTCATTGCTCCTGCATAAACGATTTTCTTGTCTTCAACAAGTACTAGTGAATTTTCTATTGAATCTTTTCCTGTTCCATCTATTAGCAATCCGCCAACAAATGCAATTTTACTCATAAAAATTCCCCCTAAATTGTATAGGTTTATTTTCTGATGTTTCAAATTCATTAATATTAAAATTGTTTAAACCTATGCAAATTTCTAAAATTTTATTAAGCATATAAAAAATAAAATATCAATATTCTAAACAAATAAGTTAGAATACTAATCTATTATTTATTTAATTATGCCTTTTATTAAAACATCACTTTTAGTATATATTAATTGGGATTTTTTATCTATATAAAATTTAAACTTTATTAACATAAATTTAAATTTTATGTTATATTTTCTTGTTAAATAATTTCTATCAAAAAACTGTACTAAGTTCTATGTTTTTCAACTTAGTACAGTATTATTTAAATTACTTTTTGATTAATATTTTACTATTTTTTATTAAAATATATCCTATTAAAAATACGATACAATTAAGAATTACACATATTATTAAAGCACTATTTACAGATATTTTTGCAAAAAAACCGATTATTATATTGCAAATTGCAGCTACTATGTTACCTATCATTGCATAAGCTGATAATATTGTAGCTCTATTAATAGAATCTATACTGGCATTTTTTATAGTTTCTGTTAATGGTTGTGTAATTGCAAAAGATCCTTCAATAATAAATATTAATCCTATTGTTATATAAGAAATGTTATTAATTATCAATATGCTATTAGCTACAATAATTAATATTATAGCTAAAATATAAGTGTTGTTTCTTCCTATACGTTTTTTCACTACATGTGCTCTAATTGCTATAAATGTAGCAATTTGCATAATTGCCGCTAATATTCCAAACCACTTCATATCTATTCCACTTCTTATATACAGTGGTTGATTTAAAAATACACAAATACTATGAGTAGTTTCCGAAATAACTGCTATTAAAACGATAAAAATCAAAATTTTTTTATTTACTAACGAAAACTTTAAACTTTCTATTATAGTTTCTTTTTTTTCATCACTCTCAAATTTTACATCTTTTAAAAAAAAGCTTAATAAAAAAGTTACTACATAGGCCATTATTGTAACTAATGCTAATAAATCTAAGGATTTTTTAACCATTATCCCGCTTAAAAGTGACGATATTAGAAAACCTAATGTAGAGCATCCACTATATCTTCCGAAGGTCTTATCACTATCTTCTTCCTTTATCGATCCATATAATATTGCACTATCGCATCCTGAAATTCCTGAAATAGCTAACGCAGCTAATATTGCTTCTAACAAAAACATATTAAATGACTTTGCATAATAAAAAGCTATTTTTGACAATAAAAATAATCCAAAAGAAATATTTAAAGTCTTTTTATATCCTATTTTATCTCCAATAATACCCCAGGGAATTTCAAAAAACATCATAAGCAACACAAATATACTTTCCAAAAAGAATATTTCATTTAATTGAAGCCCTCTATCCAATCTATAAATAGTTGCGAAAGCTCCATAAAACACTAGACCTTGAAAAAAGGCTATAATATATAATATATATTTATTTTTTAATCCTTTCATAATCGCCCTCCATTATTCTAAACACTTAGGATTCCAAGTTTCGTTTTTAATTTATCTAATATAAATAAAATTATTTTTATTAACAAATCAAATTTTAAACTTATATTCCTATATTTATTTGCATAACAAATAAACCTAAAAACCTAGGTTCTTTTAAAATTCACATCACAAAATTATACTTCTGTAATGCTATTTAACTTGTTAGTACAAATCAATGTTTAGATGCGACCATAAAGGCATTCCCCTTTCAATTGTATATTCAAGTAAATTATACCATAATATCCAATATAGTTTTTAATAATATTTTATTAATTTCTTTTTATATACTTACATTAAGTTAATTATTAAAAATTTAATTTTTTAGTAACATTGTGAACTGTATATTAATATATTACTAAGAGAAAGATAGTATTTTAATGAAAATTTATACATTTGAACTTTTTTATGTTGTTTTATAAATTTAAATTTATTAGGAGTTGAGCATTTTGAAAAAATTAATTTGTATTCTAATTTCTCTATGTACTATTACTTTTATTGGGTGTTCTAATAATTCTAACGAAAATTTAAAACCTAAGGACACTTCTAAGGCTGTCAATTTGCAAACAAAAAAAGATTCATCTAAAAAAGATGTCAGTAATTCTACAAATAAAAAAGAAGCAATTCCATCTAAAGATGCTTCTAAATCAAATGATAGTTCAAAAGATGTAGAAACTATAGTTAACAATCTTTCAAAAGAAGATGATGCTAATAATGAAAATGCATCTAATTCAGAAAAAGTAAATCCTGAAACTGTTAAAGAAAGTCCTTCTATTTCTGAATCTGAAATCATGAATCTTATAAATAATGGTGAACAAGCTTTAAGGTCCATATTTAAAGGCTCTGCCTATTATTCCAAAAACATTATAATTAAAAATGATGTTTATTATGGTGAAGTTACTGATTTTAGTTCAAGAGAGGAAATGGCCGATTCTTTAAAACCATATTTCACTAATGAAGCTATAAATTCACTTTTAGATAAGTATTTAATAACCGAAAATGGGAAATTGTATTTTACTATAGGAGATGCTGGTAGACGTGTTAACTATGCTGATTCTCAAAGAAATATTGAATACAATGAAAATCAAATAACTGTAACTTTTTCTCGTGTATATTCTGAAAATGACATAGGCAAAGAAGTAAAAACTCTTCAACTTATTGATGGCAAATGGTTATTTACAAACTTTTGGTATGTTTAATATAATTTATATAAGAGAATACCCTTTATGTTCTTTTATTTTTAACCAAAATTTTTTTAATTATTATGCTAAGTTTTCAACTTAGCTTTTTTGTATTTTCAAATTTGTTATAATGTGCTGCTTTTAGTGATATACTTATTATATAAGTTTAATATTATTGGAGTAGAAAATGAATTATATAATTTTTGATTTAGAATTTAATCAAATCACAAATACTAGCAAAAATGATTTAAAATCTAATACTGACTGCCCTTTTGAAATAATTCAAATTGGAGCAGTAAAATTAGATAAAAACTTTAATTTAATTGATAGGTTTAATTCTTTTATAAAACCACAAATATACTCTGAACTTAATCCTATTATTGAAAAATTAACTTCTATAAATATTAATATTTTAAATAATGGTGATAATTTTGAAGATGTTTATAATTCTTTTACTAATTTTGTTTCTTCTAATGATATCTTTGTTGTTTGGGGAGCTTGTGATATGAAAGAATTATTTAGAAATGCCAAACATTATAATTTAGATGATTCATTATTACCTAAAAAATTTATTGATATTCAGAAATATGCATCTAAATACTTTAATTATAAAAAAGGTAAAGTTATAGGACTAAGTACAGCTATAGATTTACTATCTATTTCTGTTGATGGGAATTTTCATAATGCTTTAAATGATGCTTTATACACATCAGAAATATTTAAAAAATTATATAAAAATGATATTATCCCAACCATATATGAGATTACTAAAAGTACTAGTCGAAAGACTAATAGTACTTCCAAGGTTGATTTAGAAGGATTACTTAATCAATTTGAAAAAATGCTTAATAGAAAAATTACTAAAGAAGAAAAATATATAATTAAAACTGCATATTTTATGGGCAAAACTAATCAATTTAATGTTGATTAGTAATAAAAGCTATGAAATTTATATAAATTTCATAGCTTTTATTCTATACTCAAATAACTTATTCTTGTTTAAATCTTTCTATTATATAGTCAACTATATATTTACTAGCATTACCATCTCCATATGGATTATTAGCCTTTGCCATTTTATTATATTTTTCTTCGTTATCTAATAATTCTTTAGTTAAATTATAAATATTTTTTTCTTTTGTTCCTGCTAATTTTAACGTTCCTGCTAATATCCCCTCAGGTCTTTCTGTAGTATCTCTTAAAACTAAAACAGGCTTTCCAAGTGATGGTGCTTCCTCTTGAATTCCACCACTATCAGTCATTATTATATATGCTTTATTTAAAAAATTATGAAAATCCAATACTTCTAAAGGTTCAATAAGATGTACCTTTTGATTATTCCCTAAAACTTCATTAGCAATTTCTCTTACAATAGGATTCAAATGCACAGGATAAACCACTTGAACGTCATCAAACTCATCAACAATTCTTTTTATAGCCTTAAACATATTTTTCATAGGTTCTCCTAAATTTTCCCTCCTATGAGCAGTTAAAAGAATCATTCTGTCACTTCCAATTTTATTAAATATAGGATGATAGTATTCATTGTTTACCGTTGTTTTTAAAGCATCTATAGCTGTATTTCCTGTGACATATATGTTTTCTTCTTTTTTTCCTTCTTTAATTAAATTTTTCTTAGATATTTCAGTAGGTGCAAAATGCATATCTGCTATTATGCCTGTAACCTGTCTATTTACTTCTTCTGGGAATGGAGAATACTTATCATAAGTCCTTAGTCCTGCCTCTACATGACCAACTGCAACCTGATTATAAAAAGCTGCTAAGCTACCAGATAGAGTTGTTGTTGTATCTCCATGAACTAAAACTATATCAGGTTTAACCTCTTTTATAACGTCATTTAACTTTTGTAGTGCATTTGTTGTTATATCAACTAATGTTTGACCTTTTTTCATTATATTTAAATCATAATCTGGATTTATATCAAATGCAGTTAATACCTGGTCCAACATTTCTCTATGCTGTGCAGTAACACAAACAACACTTTTAACATTTTCCCTACTATTTAATTCTTTTACTAAAGGTGCCATTTTTATTGCTTCCGGTCTTGTCCCAAACACAGTCATTACCTTTATCATTACATTTCCTCCTTAAATCAATACACTTTTAATAGTAACCTTATACTCTATCCATTATACCTGCTTATATTATCATACTTAATATTATTTTTTATATAATAATTTTACAGTATATATTATCCTTTGTATCTATTATACTTAAAAACTCTTTTTTTACACAAATTTGTACACATTACTAATTTTAATATATAAAAATAGGAAATTTAACATAATTAAATTTCCTATTTTTTTGAAATATTTTATTTATCATCTATAAATTTTGATATTAGCATGGTACAAACTGTATTCCCTGCTGAATTTATAAGTGTAGCAGGAGCATCAATAATTGTTGCTATAACAAGCATAATAGCTAATCCTTCTGGTGGAAATCCAAATATACTTAGAATAAGCATTTCACCAATTGCTCCACCACCTGGAACTGCACCTACTACAGCACCAATTAGAAGACCAACAATTAAAATTGTAAATAATGTACCAAAATCATCAGTACTTCTTCCAAATATCCCAAATAAAAACATTATCTTAAATATACCACCTACTACAGAGCCGTCTTTGTGTATATTGACACCTAATGGCATAATAATATTAGCAAGAGTATCTGAAACCCCCATCTTTTTTGCCGCTCTAATATTAGCAGGAATACAAGCTGCACTTGAACAAGTAGCAATTGCTGTAATTGATGGTTCTGCTGCATTTTTCCAAAATAATTTTATTCCTTTTTTTCTATCTGCTACATAAGCATAAAAAGTAAAAAATCCAAAATAATATATAATTGTTATAGCTAAATATAATACAAATACCTTAGCATAACCCTGTAAAATTTGACTGCCTAATTGTCCTATAACTGAGGCAAAGTAAGCTCCTAATCCAATTGGAGCATAATACATTATTAAACTCATCATTTTCATTGTTACTGCTGCTCCACTATTTAAAAATGAAGCAAAAGGTTTACCATCTTCTTTAGATAACATTGTAGCAAATCCAATTAACATAGAAAATATTATTAATGCAAGAAGATTACTTCTTGATAATAACTCTGAAAAATCTTTTACAGTTATACTAGAAACAATTTTTTCAAATATACCAACATGTTCAGTCGCATTACCTTCAAAATTACTCATAATCTCTTTAAATATAGATGGATCTAATCCTTTAGTTGGATCAAATAACTTAAAACTTACAACACCTATAATACCTGCAATAGTAGCAGTAATAGCAAAAACTACTATAGTCGTTCCTAAAATCTTACCTAGTTTTTTAGAATTATCCATATTCGCAATAGCAGAGGATATACTAAAAAACACTATCGGTACTAATAATGAAAATATTAAATTTAAAAATAAATTTCCAAAAGGCTCAAAAACTATAGCTTTTTCTCCCATCGTTAATCCTATAATTCCACCAATAAAAATTGATGCAAGTAAAATTAATGATGACTTATAATTTTTTAAAAATTTCACTCTCATCTTACCTTTCTACATGTTTATTAAATAAACTCATAAACACTCAATTCAAACCCCTTTTTATTATACAAGTTACAGTCAAACTTGAAAATACATTAATGTAACTTGGTATATTTTGTATAAAATTAAGCTTTAATTTATAATATTATAAATATAAAAATAATTTACAAATCTAATTGTTATTTAAAAAAATGCTTAAAAATGATAATTAATTTACCATCCCTAAGCATTGATTTCATAAATTATAATTTAAACATAAATAAATTGAAGTTTAAGTTTTCATACTTATTTACTACTGTGCAACATCTATAAATTTAAATTCTTTTACATCAAATAAACCTTTATCTGTTATTTTTAAATTTGGTATTACTGGTAACGATAAAAATGATAATGTTAAAAATGGATTAAAATCTATATCTGGTGCAATTTTTTCTACTGCTTTATGTAAATTATTTAAATCCCTAACTACATCTTCACTACTTCTTTTTGTTATTAATCCACCTATTTCTAATTGTATAGATGCTAATACCTTATTATTATGTACAACTATTATTCCTCCACCTATTTTCTCAAGTTCTTTAGTTGCAAATAATATATCCTCATCATTACACCCTGCTACAATCATATTATGAGAATCATGTGCTATAGTAGTGGCTATGGCTCCTTTTTGTATTTTTAATCCATTTATTATACCTAACCCAACATTTCCCATTCCTTTATGTCTTTCTATTACTGCTATCTTCAATAAATCCTTAGTTATATCACTTTCAAACTTCTCTTTATTTGTTAATTCACTTTTATTTATTTTCAAATGATTACTCTCTAATTTATTTGGTATAAGACCTATGACATTTATATGGTTTTTATTTTTTAAATCTATGGAGAAACTTTTTAAATCTAAATATGGTAATTTAACACTATTATATTCATTAAAATTATAAGTTTTATTTTTTAAGTCCCAAACTATTTCATTATCCTTTAAAACAACTTTCCCATTTTTATATACCATATCGATTGAGAAATTATTTAAATCATTTAAAATTAAAAAATCTGCTATATATCCTGGTGCTATTGCCCCTTTATTTTTTAACTTATAACATTCAGCAGTATTTAAAGTAGCCATCTGTATAGCTGTTTCTGGTTTTAATCCATATTCTATAGCCATCCTTATAGAATGATCTATGCTTCCATTTTTCATCAAATCATCTATATGTTTATCATCTGTACACAAACATACTCTTCTAGAATTTGATATACTTGTTGCTTTTATTAACTCTTTTAGGTTTTTTGCAACTGTACCTTCTCTTATTAAAACATACATTCCTCTTCTAAGTCTTTCAATAACTTCTTTTGCATTATGACACTCATGATCCGTTGTTATACCTGCAGTACTATATGCATTTATCATATACTCATCAAATCCTGCACCATGACCATCTATTACTAAATTTCTCTCTTTTGCATCATATATTTTGTTAATCATTGAATCTTCACAATTAAATACAGCTGGACTATTCATAACTTCGGCCAAACCTAAAACATTATCTTTTTTATATAAAGGTAATAAATCTTCACTTTCTAAAACTGCCCCTGAACTTTCAAATCCCGTAGCAGGAACACAAGAAGATAACATAAAATAATAGTCTAATGGTAAATCATCACTCAATTCCATCATAAGTTCTATGCCCTTACATCCTAAAACATTTGCTATTTCATGAGGATCTGTAACCATTGATGTTATTCCATGCTTAATTGCAGCCTTGTAATATTCATTTGGAGTTGTTAATGACGACTCTATATGTGCATGTCCATCTATAAGTCCTGGACATATATATTTTCCAGTTCCATCTATTATTTCTTTTCCATCATATTCTCCAAGACCAACTATATATCCATCTCTAATCGCTACATCACATATAAATGTATCATTTTGAAATACATCAACTACTGTTATATTCTTTATTACTAAATCACTTAACTCTTTATTTATTGAGCTTCGAATTTGTCCTTTTAATATTTCTTTTTTCATTATTCAATCCACCTTATAAAATATTTAACCTTCGTGGATATAAGACTATAAGTGAATTTTTTAAACTTATATACGGTTTCTAGTTCACTTTTAAAATTACTTTAAAATCTGAACAGACCTAAAAAGTTATGCAAGCTTTTAGTTATTCAACAAACTTAATTTAAAACTTGTAACACTATATACTTTTCAATTAATAATAAACTTAGCCAAGTATATTCTGTCTTCATAGCTATACTATTTACGGTAGTATTGTAGAAACGTCTAACCCATATTATTAGACTTATACGAAGGTTATTGTTCCTATTATATTTAAAAGGATTTTTTATGTCAACAGAAAAGTTTTTTTAACATAAAAATAGATAGTAAATTGTATAAAAATTTACTATCTATTTTACAAACTAGCCTATTTTCTTAAATTTATTTTTGTTAATATATAAAGTAATTCCAGCACCTAATATTAAAAATATTACTCCTAGTTCAATTATATCTTTAGTACCATATTTTGAACCTGTTTGTGGTAAACTTTTATCATTATTTTTTTTATTATTTGTGCTACTTTCTTTATTACTAGAGTCCTTATTTGGCTTTTCTTCAGGTTTAATCTCTGGTTTCCCATTAGGATTTTCTTTTGAATCATCCTTAGGATTTTCTAGTTCTGGTACAAAATCTTTTATATCATCCCATGTTATACTTCTTATGTTTTGACTTCTTCCATCTTCACTTGTAGGTATATTTACTTTTCCTTCATTAATAAGGCGAACTGCAGCCTCTCTTTTATCTGGATCAAAATTATAACCTGTAATCTTCCAATTATTATCTACATCAGGTTGTATTTTACCACCTTTTTCATTTATTATATATTCTCTTATTAAATCTCTAACTGCACTAACTTCATCATCTGCTGTTTTGTGTATAACTTCTACATTATCATCTTTAAATAAATCGCCTAAAAGTCTAGTACTTGTTCTATAATCATTAGCTGTTAAGTAAATCACATCATTATCATTAACTTTAGTTCCATCCTCATAAGTTAAATTTTCTATTCTTTGTCCAGTTGGCTTAGATATATTAATGTCATAATTAACTCCCGCAAACATATCATATTCATATCCTCTCATTTCAGGATTAAAGGATACTGTTAAATCTCCATCTTTATATTGATTATAATAATTTGCTGACCATTCCATATATTTTTTAAGTTGAGTTCCATTAATCTTTAAAGTATATAATGTATTATCAAACTTATATATTTTAACTACATCACATTTTCTTATTGTTCCTTCATTAATATTAGCACTTGGACTAAATAATGCTGCTGAAGTAATGTTCCTTGCTCCCTCTGGAATATGTTTCTTTGTGTAATATAACTGTGTATTTAGTATTAAATCCATAACTGCAGTATCTTGTATTTGTCCTTGAGTTATTCCCTTTATTTCATCTTGTGGAGCTAAATTTCCACCTGTTAAAGTTCCTATGATTTGAGTAGCTTCTTCTACTGCTTTATCATGGAAAGGTTTAAGTTTTTCATTTAATTCTTGATCAATAGGATAATCTTTTACATTTACAATATCAGATTGCTTATCAATTACACTATATTTGCCATCTTTATTTTTGCTTACTTTTAAGTTTATTTTTGAAACTTGTTCCCCTTGTTTACCTGGTTCTGTTATTAATACCCCATTTACAATATCTCCTGGTATTTTTGAATGTGCATGACCACATATTATAGCCGCTAATTCCGGACAAGCATTTGCTAAATCTGTTGCATTATCCCCATCAATATATTCTTTATTCTTACCCATATGAACTGTTGCAATTATTACGTCAGCTTCATTATTAGATTTTATTTTATCTATTGCTTTTCTTGTTTCACTTACAGGATCAGTAACTTTATATCCTGGCAACTTAGGACCATCCCATTTTAGTATATTGGGTGTAGTCATACCTATGTTAGCAATCCTTACCCCATCTATTTCTTCAATTACATATGGCTGTCCTAATAAGCTTTCATCTGGTTTATAAACATTTCCACATAAAACCTTCATTTTTTCAGGCTTATTTACTGTTTTTTCTACAACTTTATCACCATAATTAAACTCATGATTTCCTAATGTCCAAGATGTATAACCAATCTCGTCCATGGCGTATAACATTGGATGTATATCATCATTTATAAATAAGTCTGACATATTATCTTGCACGGTGTCCCCTGCGTCTACTATTATTGTATTTGGATTTTCAGATTTAAGCTGTTTAAATAATGATGATATTTGAGTTAACCCACCTTTTTTTTGTTCTTCATTACTTGCATAATCATGAGACATAAACCATCCATGTAAATCAGATGTTCCTAAAACTTGAATTTCTTTAACCTCATTATTAGCAAATGCCTTCGTTGGAATACTTCCTAAAGTTAATGAAGTTACAATAGATAAAGCTACAACTGTTGCTATTTGCTTTTTTCCTTTTAATTTTTTTAACATAAGAATCCCCCATTATAATAGATTTATTAATTTATGTATCTAAAAGTGGATAATTAATCCTTATCTTATTAATTATCCACCTTTAACTTATTTTTAATTATACTTATGCAGCATCATTTTTATCTTTTTTCTTGCTTACTATCATTATAAATGCAGCTGAAGATACCAATATAAATCCTAGTATTAACATATCAGTATTTCCTCTTGCAGCACCTGTTTGAGGTAGCTTCCCTTCTTTATTTCTATTATTTGAAGAAGGCTTAGTAGCTGGTTTTACTTGTGGTTTCACCTCTGGTTTTACTTCAGGTTTCACCTCTGGTTTTTCTTCAGGTTTTTCTTCAGGTTTTGGTCCTTGAACAAGATTATTTCCATAAGTATGTGATAATGTACCTTCTGTTTTGAATTTTTCTACTAAAGAATCTCTTAGTGGCACCATTGTATCTTTAACATTTATAGCTCCTGAAAAGTCATAATTATCTCCACCACCATAGATCATATCGTTAGTTGCTAATGTGTAATATTTATCCATTTCCACTGGTGTTCCATCTAATAAATCCATTGAAAGTATTCTATCTCCAAACTCTTTATTTGGATCATAATATACTTTTAAGCCATAGAATTGACCCCAACCATAGTTAGCTGGTGCTATTCCATTTTCTATAACTTTTTTTAAATCTGAACCCTTTATTTCCATAGTTACAAGTGTATTATCAAAAGGTAATACTGTATACATGTCTCCCATAGTTAAAGTACCTTTTGATAATGGTGCTCTTATTCCTCCACCATTCATGACACAAATTTGAGTACCTGCAACTTCTGCTAAATTTTTACTTATAAATTCACCTAGTTCAGTTAATCCCTTACTTCTATCATGAGGTAAGTCTACTGTTAAATCTGCTATTTTTTCATCTAATAATGGTTTTAAATCTAACAAATAATTTTCTACCATATTTTTAGTTTCAGCATCTTCAACTAATGTATCTGCTCTTTCATATAAAACATCTACAGACGGTGCTATAGATTTTATAGTTTTATCTTCATTTAAACTTATCTGAAGTTTTGCTATTGCTCTACCATTATTCATACCTTGTACTATAGGTACATCATTTACTATTCCTGAAATTTTAGTATGTGAATGAGCTGATACTATAGCATCTAATCCTTCTACTGATGCTAAATTGGCAACTTCACCTGTTATACTTCCATCTTCAGATTGTTTTCCACCTATATGTGTTAATGCTATAACAACATCTACTTTTTCTTCTTCTTTTAATTTTTTGCTTAATTGTGTAGCAATTTCTACTGGATCTTTAAATGTTAATCCTTGAATATTTTCAGCTTTAGTTGCGATTGCAGTATCTGGTGTTATAAGTCCTATAAATCCTATTTTAACACCATCAACTTCTTCTATAGCATATGGTTTTACCCATGAAACTGTATCATTAGTTGAATCATCATAAAGATTTGCTGCTAAAAAATTAAAATCTCCTTGTTCTTGCCAATTAGGTATCTTATCTCTTCCCCAATCAAACTCATGATTTCCCAATGCAGAATATTTAAGACCTAATATTTTTATCATATCTGCCACCGGTTGTCCTTCTTTCAAGTTAGACATAGGACTACCTTGGAATAGGTCTCCACCACTTACTACTACAGTATTAGGATTTTCACTTTTAAACTTTTTTAATTCTCCTATTAATTTTGCTGCTCCAACATTTTTTCCTGATTCTTGTAATGCACCATGAAAATCATTGAAACTTAAAATATTGATAACCTTTTCACTTTCGCTAGCCAATACGTTTTCTGCATCAAATTGGAAAACAAGAGAAAACATCATTATAAATGCTAGCAAAAACGAACATTTTTTTAAACTTTCTTTTCCTTTCATAAGTATCCCCCTTAATGAAATGTTTTTGTAATAATTATACACTATTTAATTAAATATTGTAACACTTTTACGTATTTTAACTTATATTGTATATTATTTGTCGAAATTTGAAATATTTATATATTTTATTATATAATTTAAAAAGCTGCTTAAAATATATAACAAATATATTTTAAGCAGCTTTTTTAACATTTAATTATGATAATCTATAGCTTTAGAACTTTCAATCATTTCTTTTAACGGAGCTAAAACATGATTAACATGATATGGATGAGATTGATAAATATTCATATCCTCTAAGGAATTAAATTTTGTCACAAGTGCAACATCATAAGATCTTTCTGTATGTAATTCATCTACACCTACTTCTAAGTATTTTAGGCAATCTATTTTTCCATTCATACTTAAAAATATTTCTTTTGCTTTTTTTAAATTTTCGTCACTTGGATTTTTTAGTTTAAAAAATACTATATGTGTAAACATATAATCCCCCCTTATTTAGACATAATTAAATAAATAATAGACCAGTATTCTCATATATTTGCCACGAATACTTTGTCGATAAAGTCCAGCCATAGCCCCACTATGACTGAAATTCACCTCCTTTTCTCGTTATAAATATCCTTCGAATTTTTGGTATCTTATTCTTTTTATATGTCTGAAAACATTATTTTTTTAACATTTTAGCTGAAAGCATTGCCTTCGCTATTAACAATTTGTCACTATTATAAATTGATATATCTACTTTTGAATAGTATCTTCCTACATCTACAACTTCTGCATATATATCTATAACTCTTCCCATTTGAACAGGTTTCATAAAATAAGATGAAAAACTATCTATTGCAATATTTGCGTTTACGTTATTTTGTCTTAAAGCCATAGTTCCCATAGTTGATAATAACATATTTAATGCATTCCACGAAGCTGTTCCTATAGAATCTAGCATTTCTGGAACAATTTCCCCCCAAAAATGAACCTTATCTTTACTTGTTGGCTCAAACTTAAAATTTTTTATTATTAAATCATCCATAGTTTCACCAACATGTGGCTGCCTAATTGCTATCTGCATAGCTTTTATTACATCCTCACGTGAAATAATTCCAACTAATTTATTTCTATTTACAACTGGACATAACTTTATACCTTCCCAAGCCATTATATGTGCAGCATAAGCAAGTGTAGTTGTTGGCATTACAACTATAGGCTTTTTTACCATGATTGTATCTATTATATCGTCATCATTAGTATCATTAGGTATATCTGCTAATGTAACAATTCCTACCACCCTTGCTTCATTATCTATTACTGGATATCTTTCATGGCCAGTTTCTCGCACCAATTTTTTTAAAGTTTTTATAGTATCACCACTGCTAAGACAAGTAGGACTATTCCCCATAATATCTTCTACTAAAATTATATCTTTTTTTATATTATTTTCAAACAATGCCTTGTTTATCATACTTGCTACTGTAAAAGTATCATAAGTTGATGATATCAATGGCAGTCCATTTTTATTAGCTAATTCTTTTATTCTATCACTACACTCAAAACCTCCAGTTACTAAGACTGCGCATTGTTTTTCTAAAGCGAGCTTTTGTGCAAGTTCTCTGTTTCCAACAATAAACAAACAATCTGCATCTATATATTTATGTATACTTTCAACTTCCATGGCACCTATTACAAATCGTTCTAACGTTCTTTCTAACCCAGCATTTCCACCTAAAATTGTGCCTTCAACAATAGCTACAACGTCTTTAAATGTTAGTTTATCTATATGTCTTTTTTCTAATTTTTCTACTCTCACCGTTCCAACCCTAGGTATTGTATTTACTATTCCTATGGTTTCACACTCTTTTATAGCTCTATATGCTGTTCCTTCACTAACACCTAAGCCGTTACTTATTCCCCTTACAGAGATTTTAGTTCCTATATCTAATGAAAGTATAAATTTTATAATTTCTTCATGTTTTGACATTAACTACCATTCTTCCTTCCTAAGTTCTTCAGCTATTTTTTCAATTCTTCTTAATCTGTGATTTACCCCAGACTTTCCTACAGGTGGATTAAGCATAGCACCTAATTCTTTTAATGACTCATCTGGATATTCTAATCTTAATTCTGCTATTTCCCTCAAGTTTTTAGCTAGTCTATTAAGGCCTATTTCCCTTTGAATAAGCTTTATACTCTCAATTTGTCTTACCGCTGCATTTACAGTTTTACTTAAATTAGCAGTTTCACAATTAACAAGCCTATTTACATTATTTCTCATCTCTTTCATTATTCTTATATTTTCTAATTCTAAAAGAGAACTATGAGCACCTATTATATTTAATAAATCTACAATTTGTTCTCCCTCTTTTATATATACAACATAACTACTTTTTCTTTGTATAACTTTAGAAGATAATCCATATTCATTTATTAATTTGCTTAATTCATTAGCATAATCTAAATTATGAGTTACAAATTCTAAATGGTATGTTTTTTCTGGATTACTTATGCTACCCCCACCTAGAAATGCACCTCTTATATAAGCTCTTTTAGCATTAACATCTTCAACCATACTTTTAGAAATTGTATAATTCAGACTAAAAAAACTTTCTTCAGTAAGTATACCTACATCTAATAGTAACTGCTTTACATTCATATCTTCTTTTATCATAACTATATAAACATTATTTTTCTTTAATGAATTACTTCTTTTTACTATGACTTGAGTGTGTATATCAAAATGCTCTTTTAACAACTTGAATATTAATCTAGCTATAGCAGGATTTTCAGTTATGATTTTAAAATTCAAGCTTCTATTAGCTCCTATACCTAATGTACCACTAGCTCTCATTATACCTGAAAGCTCTGCTATAGCTTCTTCTTTACTTAATTCTACATATCTACAAACTTCATTTTTTACCTTTAGTGAAAATGACATCTTTATTTTTTCTCCCTACTCTTTCTAGATTCTTTTAACATATGTGATAAATAAAAAAACTCTATGATTCTTTTATCATCATAAAATAAACTTTTTCTAAGTACTGTTTCTACTAACGTTGCTGCCAACTTATCTTCATTGTGTTTTATATGGCCCTTTTCATTTAATTTTATAAAATTTCCTTTTATATATTGAATTTTCATTTTTTTATTTTTTTTATTGTCTTGTTTTACTAAGTAATAATCATCATGCACACATCTGGATTTATCTTTTTCGCTTAACTCTGCATCATTTACTATTGCATAATCTATAACTTTATCTGATGAGTGCTTATATATTGCTTTTATGTGATCTTCTACAGAATAATTATCACTTTCACCCATTTGAGTTAATATATTTGATATATATATTTTAAGGCCATTACTTTTTTCTATAGCTTCAGTAATTCCGTCAACTAAAAGATTAGGAATTATACTTGTATATAGACTACCTGGCCCCAAAACAACTGCATCAGCTTCTAATATAGCATCTATAGCCTCATCTATAGCTTTAGCTTTAGATGGTTCTATATACACCTTATTTATGCTTGTATTGTCTTTTATACACTCTTTAGGTATATTAGACTCCCCTTTTACAATCTTTCCATTTTTTAATTTAGCACATAAAGTTATATTATCTAAAGTTACAGGTACTACCCTTCCCTTTACTGCTAAAACCGAACACGTTTTCTTCACAGCTTCATTAAAATTATCTGATATTCCATGCATAGCTGCTAAAAATAGATTCCCAAAATTTTGATTTTCTAAGGCTCCTTCTTTAAATCTGTACCTAAATAAATCCTCCATAACAGGTTGCGTATACGCCAATGCTGTTATGCAGTTTCTTATGTCTCCTGGTGGCAACATACCTAAATCTTTTCGCAATACTCCTGACCCACCACCATCATCTGCGACAGTAACTATAGCTGTTATGTTACTTGTATATTTTTTCAAACCAGTAAGTAGTGTAGATAGTCCTGTTCCTCCCCCTATAACTACTATTTTAGGACCATTAATAAGAACTTTTCTTTCATATAAAATTTCTGGAAGTGATTTACTTTCTATTCCATCATTTCCTATGTCCAAACTTCCTAAAGACAACATTTTTGCCCCATATCTTGTTAGTCCATAATAAAATACTGCTGATCCTACTAATCCTACAAATAAGAACATAAAATCAACGTTTTTATCTCTTATTGAATCTACTAATTTCAAACCTCCAAATGCACATAAACAAGAGCCTAATATAATATAAAACACCCATCTTTTAATCCCTAAACCTGGCCTAAGCCAGTACTTGAGCCTCATAGCTTTCCAGCTCCTCTACTAACATCTTCATTTATGTCTCTATGGTCTATAGTAACAGTATACCCACTATTTTCTAAAACCTCATAAATTTTATTTGCTATTGCTACAGATCTATGTCTTCCACCAGTACATCCAATTGCTATTATAAGCTGTCTTTTACCCTCTTTTTTATAATTTGGTAAAAGAAAATGTAACATATCACTTAACTTATCTATAAATATTTTCGTTTCATCTTTACTTAATACATAATCCCTAACTGGAATATCTTTACCTGAATATGGTTTAAGCTCTGCAATATAATATGGATTTGGTAAAAATCTAACGTCAAAAACTAAATCTGCATCTACAGGAATTCCATATTTAAAACCAAAAGATAGCACATTTACAAAAAGTTTTGTTTCTATTTGTCCCTGCTCTCCTAATATAGTTATTATTTCTTCATTTAATTCTTTATTACTAAGTTTAGTTGTATCTATTATATAATTAGCTTTTTCTCTAACTTCTTTTAGTTTCTTCTTCTCTATAGTTATACCATTTAATATTCTTCCCTCTGGTGCTAAAGGATGTTTTCTTCTAGATTCCTTATATCTTTTAACTAAAACTTCATCTGTAGCCTCTAGAAATAGCATTTCATAATCATTATAACCATGTTCTTTAAGAACCTTTAGACTTGCAAATAAGTCATCGAAAAATTTTCTTCCTCTTATATCTACTACTACAGCTATTTTATCTATTTTTCCTTCTGTTTGATAACATGCCTCTGCAAATTTAGGAATTAATGTAGGAGGTAAATTATCTACACAAAAATATCCTAAATCTTCAAGACTTCTCATAGCTTGAGTTTTTCCTGCCCCTGACATTCCAGTAACTATAACAAATCTCATACTAAACCATCCTTTTTATATTTAAATTTTTTTAAATTATATCACTAAATAGTAAACTAATCTTCTATTTTAATTTATTTCTGATTTTCTTAAATTTCTATTCTTAATTTTTTAACTAATATACTATAATATTTCTTAATAAAAAAATCAATAAATATTTATAGTAATATTCTTATAACCTCTTTAACTATATTTATATAATCATACATTATAATATTATAACATATTTAATTTAAGAAAATAAAATCCATTATAGTAATACCTATATCCTTTTAAGCATATTTATTCCATTATTAAATAATAAAGTAGCTTCTATAAATTCTCCATAGTTTACTTGTAAAATACTTCCTATTTCTTTAATTTTTTAATGAATTTCAAAAAATAATTATATTATATATCACGTTAAAGTGCTGATTTTTAGCTATTAAAAGTAAAAGTTAATAAATTTTTAATAATTTGTAATATTATTGAAAATTTTTATTTTAATAGTAAAATCTATAACAGAGGAATAAACAAAATTTTCAAAAAACAACGAGGGGGTTATATTATGAATTATGCAGTTAGATCAGAAATACTAAACTTAAATGTCTATAAAGCAGGTAAGCCTATAGATGAAGTAAAAAGAGAATTAGGTTTAAATGAAGTTATAAAATTAGCATCTAATGAAAATCCATTAGGTTGTTCTGAAAAAGTTAAAGCTGTTTTAAAAAATATGATAGATGAAGCTAATATGTATCCAGATGCTTCTAACTATGAATTAAAATATAATATAGCTAAAAAAAATAATGTTCATTTTGATCAAATTTTTTGTAGTACAGGTTCAGATTCACTTATAAAAGTTATTTGTAATACTTTTTTAAATTCTGGTGATGAATCTATAATGGGTGAAGTAACTTTTTCAAGATACATTGATTCCACTAAACTTATGGGTGGAAAAGTTATTCAAATTCCAATGAAGAATCATGGTTTAGATTTAGATGCCATGGTTAATGCAATTACTGAAAAAACAAAAATTATTTGGTTATGTAATCCTAATAACCCTACAGGCACAATATTTACTAAATCTGAACTTGAAAATATTCTTAAAAAAATACCTTCACACGTAATAGTAGTTATGGATGAAGCTTATATAGAATATGTAACTGATGATGATTATCCTGATTCTTTAAGTTTATTACCATCATATCCAAATATGATAATTCTTAGAACATTTTCTAAAGCTTATGGCTTAGCGGCATTGAGATGTGGTTATGGTATTGCAAGTAAAGAACTTGGTGGATATTTCAATAGAGTTATTGGACCTTTTGATGTAAACTTATTTGCACAAAAGGCAGCTGTTACCGCATTAGAGGACCAAGATTTTATAAAATTAGTTCATAGTACTAATAAAGATTGTAAAGAATACTTATATAAAGAACTTGAAAATCTAGGTTTAGAATATATTAAAAGTAATACAAACTTTATAATGTTTGATACTAAAAAAGATGATATAAATTTATTTAATGAGTTACTTAAACGTGGTGTTATAATAAGACCTGGAAGTTTCTTAGGAATGCCTGGTTGGATAAGACTAAGTATAGGTACTAAAGAACAAAATATAGTATTTATAAATGCATTAAAGGAAGTTTTAAGTTTATAAAAAAAGCAACTGCATTAGCAGTTGCTTTTAATTTATTATAATTTATTTATCTTCACCTATTATTCTTACTTCCGGATATAAATCAACATCAAACTGTTCTTTAACCTCTTTTTGAACCAACGCTATAAGATCTAATATATCTTTTGCTGTTGCATTTCCTTTATTAATTATAAATCCTGAATGTTTAGTAGAAACTTCTGCTCCACCTACACTTTTTCCTTTTAATCCTGCATCTTGTATTAATTTACCTGCAAAATGTCCTTCTGGTCTTTTAAAAGTACTTCCAGCAGAAGCATACTCTAAGGGTTGTTTAGAATTCCTTTTATCTGTTAAATCATCTATTCTTGTTTTTATATCTTCACTATTATGTCTTATTAATTTTAAAGTAGTTTCTAAAACTATATAATTATGAGTCATTACTACACTATGCCTGTATCCAAACTCTAAATCTTCCTTAGATAGTTTTATTAAATTACCTTCTTTATCAACTACTAACACACTTTCAACAACATCTGCCATGCATCCATTATAAGCACCTGCGTTCATAGTAGTAGCTCCGCCTATACTTCCTGGTATTCCACAAGCAAATTCAAAACCTTTTAAAGATGCCTTTAAAGATTTACTAGTTACATCACATAGCTTAGCTCCACTTTGTGCAATAACTCTATCCTCTTCAACTTTTATATTATTTAATTTACTAAACTTTACAACAACACCTCTTATACCTCCATCTTTAACCAGCAAATTTGAGCCATTTCCTAATATAAAATAATTACTTTCATATTTTTTGCATAATTTTATTATGGAAATAACTTCTTCATAATTAGTTGGATAAACTAAGATATCAGCAGGACCTCCAACTTTAAAAGTTATATGATCTTTCATAGGTGAATCAAATTCTATATTTTCTTCCTTTAATACAAGTTTTAATTCATTAATCAATTCTTTCTTCTGACTCATCTCTTACCTCTTTCACAAAATATTTACATATCTATAGTATAATTTATTACCATGTTATTTATCAATAATTACTATATATTTTTTCCTTTTCCTTGTAAATAATCTGTAAACATTTTTTCATCATAATTCATTATAAGCTCTTTTGGAAAACCTATATCTTCAACTAATTTTTCAACCATTGAAAATTCACCAATATTAAAGCAGTTATGTGCATCGCTTCCAAAAATCATCTTAACACCATATTGTTTACAGAGTTCTGCTATCTTATAACAATTCTTATCGCTACCTTTTCTAGAACTTACAAATGAACTGTTATTAAGCTCTATTATTTTATCTTCTTCTTTAGCCTTTATAACTACTCTTTCCATATCTATAGGAAATTTAGGATTTCCTGAATGACCAATTATAAATACATCTTTATTTTTTATAGCACCTATAATTGCATTTGTGTTTTCTTCTATTGTACCAGATTTTATACAAACATCATGTAAACTTGCAATCATATAGTCTAATCTTCTAGCTATTCTTTCAGGTATGTCTAAATTTCCTTCATAATCAATTATATTTGCTTCACAACCTCTTAATATTTTCACTCCATAAAGTTTTCTTGGAATATCATCTAAGTTTGCAAAATGGAAAATATGTGGTCCTCCTGGCATATCTGGACCATGATCTGAAACACCTAATATTTTTATTCCTTTATTCGAAGCTTCCTTTATATTCTCTAATAAAGTATTATATGCATGACCACTTGAAACAGTATGTGTATGAACATCAACTACAGCTTTCATATTTTCTCCTTTCTTTGTACATATTAAAGATTTAAAATAAGTATATGTACAAATTTAGCTCTAAGTATAATATTAAAATTTTTCTAAAGTTAATCTTATTTTTATTATATCCCTTTGTACATAGATTTAAATTTAAATTTTAAATCTATATAGTAAACACTATAAATTTTTTCTTAAACTTTCTAGTGATTTTTTATCCATAGATGGTAAGTTTAATATTTCTTCATCTGTTGCTTTTCTTATATTTTCAACAGTTATAAATTCTTTTAAAAGTTGCCTTCTACGTTTATTACCTATATATGGTATATCCTCCAATACAGAATGAAGAGTAGTCTTACTTCTAAGTGACCTATGATAAGTTATAGCAAATCTATGTACTTCGTCTTGTATTTTAGTAATTAAATTTATAAGTTTTGTATTAGATTCTATATATAATTCTTGATTTTCATAGATTAACCCTCTTGTTCTATGCTTATCATCTTTAACCATACCACATACAGGAATATTTATATTTAATTCATTTAACACTTCTAAAGCTATATTTACTTGGCCCTTGCCACCATCCATCATAATTAAATCAGGAAAAATAGAAAATTTTCCTGCTGTTAAATTTATTTCATTATTTTGTATTTTTCTTATTTCATCTAATCCATGTTTAAATCTACGTGTTAATATTTCCCTCATAGATTCGTAATCATTAGGTCCATCTACTGTTTTTATTTTAAATCTTCTATAATCACTATTTTTAGCTTTTCCATCTTGAAATACTACCATAGTACCAACAGAATCTACTCCCATTATATTAGATATATCATAAGCTTCTATTCTATTAGGAGTATATTCTAAATTCAATACTTCCTGTAATTCTTTCAACACTTTATTTTGTAGTTCTTTATCAGTTTTATCTTTTAATTTAAACATTTCTAAAGCATGACTAGAGTTTTTTTCTACCATCTCTAATAGTTTTTTCTTCTCACCTTTTATAGGAACTTTTATATTTACTTTATACTCTTTTTTAAGGGTTAGATATTCCTCAATAATATCTTTGTCTTCTATATATGTAACATATATCTGCTTAGGTATAAATGCAGTGCCACCATAAAAACTTTTTATAAACTCTGTCACTACTCTACCTTTTTCTTCTGTACCAGTATCATTTAATATAAAATGTTCTCGTCCCAGTATTTTACCATCTCTTAAAAAGAATATCTGAATGCAACTATCTTTTTCATCTTGAGATATAGCAATAAAGTCTTCATTTTCAAAATGTGAACTTATAATTTTTTGCTTTTCATTTATCTTTTCTATGGCAATTAATTTATCTCTTAAATTAGCAGCTTTTTCAAATTCTAAATTCATAGCTGCATCTTCCATTTCTCTCTTTATTAAATTTATTACTTCTTTATTTTTTCCATTTAATACATCTATAACGTTGTTAACTATAACCATATATTCTTCTTTATTTATAAGTTTGTCACAAGGACCTTTACATAAGTTTATATGATAATTTAAACAAGGTCGTGTATTTTTTCCTTCTAGAGTTATATTCTTTCTACAAGTTCTTAACGGAAACGTCTTTTTTATTAAATCATAGGTTTCATAAACTGCTGATGCATCTGTATATGGACCAAAATACTTAGCTCCATCATTTAATATTGACCTTGTAACTATTACTCTTGGAAATTCTTCATTCATTGTTATTTTTATAAGTGGAAAACTTTTATCATCTTTAAGTAAAATATTATACTTAGGACTATATTTTTTTATTAAATTACATTCTAATATTAATGCCTCTATTTCAGAATCTGTAACTATATACTCAAATTCAGAAATATGTTTTACCATGGCTTTAACTTTTTCACTATGATTTTTAGAGCTTTGAAAATATTGTCTAACTCTATTTTTTAAATTTTTAGCTTTTCCTACATATATAACTTCACCTAGAAAATTTTTCATTATATAAACTCCAGGATTATCTGGAAGATTTTTTAATTGAAATTGAAAATCAAACAATATTAACACCCCTTTACTTAATATTAAAGGTTAATATAAACTGCTTCAACATTTTTATAATTATTTTCAATTTTAGATTAGTTTTTGTTTATCTATATGTACTTTAATTTTTTGCTTATAGCCTTAAAATAATGTTGGCAATTTTAATGTGGAATAAATTATACTACTTAATATAATTATATTCTCTATAAATTTACCTCTTTTGGAACTACTACTGTATGCCATAGGAAATTTAAATTTATTATTTTTTATAGGATATAAAAGTGGAACACCTTTTCTAGTACACATATCACAAAGTAAATGTCCTATATATCCTAGCATAAAATAATATTGCAAATTCTTAAAATTATATGCCTTCGCAAATGCAGCTACAATAAAAGTAGTCATTAATGCTCCAAAAATACTATGAGTGAATCCTGTCCTATGTGGTGATAGTGCTATTAATATAGAACTTATTCCTACAATTTTTAATATCATAGATCCCTTATATGTTATATCTAAGTATATTATTAAAATGCCTAAAAATAGATAAACTACCACTTTTGTCGTATTGTTTCTAAAGGGTAACAGATACTTATTAAGTATACTTTTAGGATGATCTATATCCGGAAACATAGACCCAATAATTGTAAATAATAGACTTAATACTACATATTTCCCAGGTAATTTGTCACTAAAATACATAAAGGTTGTTACACCTACACTTAGGTGAGTTTTTCCTGTCATTATATAACACCTCACACCAAACTTCTATTTTTATAAATAAATCAAAATAAATTTTAATTCAATTTTAATTTACTGTTTTATTCTATATCTTATACAAATTATACTACAAAAGAATAATTTGTGTATAAAATCATTACTTTAAGTATATTAAAAAGTAATAGTATTAAATTATATCATATAAAGGATTATTATCCTCATAAATTAATAAAAAAAGACATATCACCTAAAATATTAGATAATATGTCTTTGTTATTACTTACTCTCCATAGTAATTACTTAACATGTCTTTAGCTACCTCAGCAGCATTTCTTGATGAATTTCCGCCTTCTTCTAATATGACTGCAAAAGCTATTTCTGGATTCTCATAAGGTGCAAAACCAATAAACCAACTATGCGGAACTTTATCACCACTATCATGATCTGCTGTTCCAGTCTTACCGCAAACTTCAACATTCCATAAATTTGCATTTGTTGCTGTTCCACTAGTGACAACTGTTCTCATATATTTTTGTAAAATCTGTGCTGTTTCTGGAGATATTACTTCTCCTATTTCCTTTGATTCTACCTCTGAAACTTTATTTCCAGATGGATCTACAACTTCCTTAACAACATTAGGTTCCATCATAACACCATCATTTGCAACAGTACTTGCAATTAATGCCATTTCCATAGGGCTTGCTAAAACACCACTTTGACCTATACCACTTTGGGCAATATTTCCTTGTTCATATTTTTTATATGTTGGGAAACTACTGTCTTCTAATACTAATGTTGAAGATGGAATTTCTTTATTAAAATAAAATTTTTCTGCTGTTTCTTTTAACTTATCATTTCCAAGTTCCATTGCTAAAGTTCCAAAAACCACATTACTTGATACTGAAAAAGCCTGTTCTAAATTTATAGAACCATGTGGTATTCTATCATAATTTTCCAATGAAGTAGTATCATTAAAGTATATTACACCATCATCTTGAAAAGTTCTAGTTGTTATGTCTGAAATATTCTCTATTGCTGATATTGCCGTAACAACTTTAAATGTAGAACCTGGCGCATATAATCCTGCAGTTGCTCTATTTAAAAATGGAGTTTCTTCATCCTGTGATAATTCATCCCATATTTCCTCTAAGTTATTAGGATTAAATGTTGGTTTAGAAACCATAGCTAACACTTCTCCTGTTTTAGGATTCAATGCCACTACTGATCCTTTTTGATCTCCCAATGCATCATAAGCTGCCAATTGTAAATTCTTATCTAAAGTAGTAACTATACTATTTCCAACTTCATCCTCATCTTTACCAAAGAATTTTTTAATGAAAACTGATCATTTCCACTTAATACTTTATCAAATTTTTTCTCTAATCCACTTAAACCATACACTACATCGTAGTAACCTATAACATGTGCAAACTGCTCTGGATATAAATATTTTCTAGTTTGATCAAACTCTCCATTTTTTTCACTACTAGTTAACGCATTCATATCTCTGTCAAATATCGTTCCTCTAAGTACTTTATCTCTTTCTGCCTGATGTCTTTTATTAAATGCACTTTCTTTATATTCATCACTTTTAAATACATAAATATAGTTTATATAACTTATTAAAGCTATAAAGAATGCAAGAAAAACTATAAGTACTTTTTTTATGTTATCTGCTATGTTATTTTTTTCATTATTACTCATCTCTATTGCCCTCCTCTGAAATCTTTTGAATAATTCCAAGTGAGAAATAAGTTATTAAAAGGGAACTTCCACCATAACTTACTAGCGGCAATGTTATTCCTGTAAGAGGTATGGCACCTGTAACACCTCCTATAATAACCAATGCTTGAGAGGCTATCATAGTACTATATCCTACTGCCAATAATCTTGAAAATTTATCTTTAACATATATAGCAGCTCTAATACATCTATAAAATAATAAAAAGTATATTAACATAACTGCTATACCTGTAAGTATTCCCATTTCTTCACATATAGCTGAAAATATAAAGTCTGTAGTTACAACTGGAACAAATTTAGGATATCCAAGACCTAATCCTGTACCAAAAACTCCACCTTCTGATAATGATATTAGTCCTTGAACTAATTGTAACCCTTCATTATATCCATATTTCCATGGATCTTTCCATATCATAACCCTAACCCTAACATGACCAAATAAGAAATAACCTGCGACTGCTCCAATTACAAATAGTCCTAATGATATTAAAACATATTTTTTCTTTGAAGTAGCAATGTACAACATAGTAACCGAAATTCCAAAAAATATCAATGCAGATCCCAAATCTGTTTGTAATAGCATAAACATTAGACATATTGCTACTACTGCTGCTGGTTCTGCTAAGCTTAGTATGTTATTTATACTTAAATTTCTATTTTTCGCTTTTTCTTTTTTTATCTCTTCGCTTTTTACTTCTTCGTCTTTTACTGTTTCTTTATTTTCAACATTATTTTCTTGTAGCTGTTTTATATCTTCTTTTTTACTTTCTAATTTCGAATTTGCTTTATTAAAAAGTTTTCTCACATAACTAGGAACCTGTCCGTAATCTTTCAAAGCTGATGCTAAGTAAGCTACTAAAGTTATTTTACCAAACTCAGATGGTTGAAAAGTAAACCCAGCTATTGATACCCAGTTCTTTGCTCCACCAATTGTTTGACCTAATAATGTACCCATTGACATAAATACTATTGTTATGACTAAGTAAACGTACTTGTAATTACTAAAACTTTTAAGATCTGGAAGTATTACAACAACCATTATAAATGCTGCTATTCCAATAGTAAAAAATATTATTTGTTTTGCAGCCAAAAATGTTCTAGTTCCCTCTTCAATAAAAGCACCTCCGGATATAGGAATATCTAATCTTGAAAGCATAGCTATTCCTATAACTGCCAAAAGATTAGAGAATAATAATATATATTTATCTCCATCAGGATAAAATTTTCTTATTATAAAGTGGGAATATCCTAACAACCCACACATCATACCTCCCATAACAAGAGATACTTTATCAAAGGTTGGTGAAATTATGGTTACATTAACAAAGAGTATCACTGTTAATAAATAAGTAAATCTTAAGACTCGTTTTTCTTCTTTTAAGTTATGCATAACCTTCTCCTTTCACCATCTTTAGTTAATAACTTTAAATTCTGATGATCCAATTTTAATTATATATCCTTTTTTCAAGGCTATCTTATTGGAGACTGCTCTATCATTCACAAATGTACCATTTGTACTTTTTAGATCTTCTAATATGTACTCACCATTTTTCATGTATATTTTTATATGATGAGACGATGCATATTTGTCTTTTAGAACAACAGTATTATCTTCCGCTCTTCCCATTGTAAGTTGTTCATTTAATGGGATAACGGAACCTTCTTGTAAATTTGGATTTTGTCCCTGTTTTACAATTTCTAATCCAAATTTAAGTCTACTAGTTTTTCTCGGTTTCTTTTTGCCTTCATTTTTTACATCTTTGTACATAATTTTTAGAGCATAAAAAATAATACAATAAATTATTATAACGATTATTATTTTAAATATAAAACTGAAATTAGCCATAGGCATTACTCCTTATAGTAAATAAAACAACATTTTTAATGCTGTTTTATTCAGTATTTTATTAGTTTTTATTGCTTTTCATGTCAATTATAACATCTTTTTTAAATATTGTCCTGTATAAGAACTATTACATTTACATATATCCTCTGGACTTCCTGTACATAATATAGTTCCACCTTTTTCTCCACCCTCTGGACCTAAATCTATAATATAATCAGAGCACTTTATAACATCTAAATTGTGTTCAATAACAACTACTGTATTCCCACTGTCAACTAATCTTTGTAATATTCCTATTAGTTTATTTACATCATCTATATGCAATCCAGTAGTAGGCTCATCTAATATATATAATGTTTTACCTGTACTCCTTTTAGATAATTCATATGCAAGTTTTATTCTTTGCGCTTCTCCACCAGATAATGTAGTTGAAGGTTGACCTAATCTTATATATCCTAGTCCAACATCCATTAAAGTAGCAAGTTTATTAACTATTCTTGTATGATTTTCAAAGAACTTAATTGCCTCTTCCACTGTCATTTCCAATATGTCATTTATACTTTTACCTTTATATTTCACTTCTAAAGTTTCTCTATTATATCTTTTTCCCTTACAAACTTCACATGGTACATAAACATCTGATAAGAACTGCATCTCTATTTTTATTATTCCATCGCCTTTACATGCCTCACATCTACCACCTTTAACATTAAAGCTAAATCTTCCTGGTTTATATCCTCTCATCTTAGCTTCTGGAACAGTAGAAAACACTTCCCTTATTAAATCAAAAGTACCTGTATATGTTGCTGGATTACTTCTTGGTGTTCTTCCTATTGGACTTTGATCTATATTTATAATTTTATCTATTTGATCATAGCCTCTAATTTCTTTATATAATCCTGGTATTTTTTTAGAATTATTTAAAATTTTATTTAATCCTTTATATAATATTTCATTAACAAGTGTACTTTTACCTGAACCTGATACACCTGTAACAGATACTAATACTCCTAATGGAAAGTCTACAGTTACATTTTTTAAATTATTTTGTTTAGCACCAACAACTGTTATCTTTCTATCCTGTGGTTTTCTAAACTCTTTTGGAACTTGAACTTTCTTTTTACCACTTAGGTATTGACCTGTTATAGAATTATCACATTTCATTATTTCTTCAATACTTCCTGCAGCTACAATATTTCCACCATGCTCTCCAGCTTTAGGACCTATATCCACTATAAAATCTGCAGCTTTCATAGTATCTTCATCATGTTCAACTATAACTAATGTATTACCTAAATCTCTTAAATGTTTAAGTGTTTTTATTAATCTATCATTATCCCTTTGATGAAGTCCTATACTTGGTTCATCAAGTATATATAATACTCCCATTAAACTTGATCCTATTTGAGTTGCTAATCTTATTCTTTGGGCCTCTCCTCCTGATAAGCTTCCAGAAGAACGTGTTAAGTTTAAATAGTTTAATCCTACATCTATCAAAAATGTTAATCTGCTTCTTATTTCTTTTAAAATTTGCTCTGCAATAACTTTATTTTTCTCTGATAATTTTAATTCATCTAAGAATTTCAATTCATCGTTTATAGCCATTATGCAAAATTCAAATATATTTTTTTCTCCTACTGTTACAGATAACGCTTCTTTACTTAAACGTGCACCTTTGCACTTTGGACATGGATTATCACTCATATATTGCTCTATTTCTCTTTTTATATAATCAGAATTACTCTCAAAGTATCTACGTTTTAAATTATTTATTACTCCTTCATAATCATGATTATATATTCCTGTCCTAAATTCTTTAGTATATTCTACTTTTACTCTCTTCCCATTAGTTCCATATAATATTATATCTAAGACTTCTCTTGGTAATTTTTCTATTGGTGTATCTAAAGAAAATTTATATTCTTTACTAAGAGCCTTTAATATAGAAAATGTCCATGAATCTTCTTTTAAACTACTATCTCCAAATGTGACTATTGCCCCTTCAAGTATGCTTTTGCTTTTATCAGGAATTATTAGATTTTCATCTATTTCCATCAATGTACCTAGACCATCACATTTATCACACTTTCCAAAAGGAGAATTAAATGAAAACATTCTAGGTGACATTTCTCCTATACTAATTCCACATTCTATACAAGCAAAATGTTCACTAAATAATATATCTTCACCATCTATTACATTTACTATAATTAGACCTTCTCCTAATTTTAAGGCAGTTTCTATAGAATCCGCTAACCTTGATTCTATATCTTCTTTTACAACTAGTCTATCTATAATAACTTCTATAGTATGTTTTTTATTTTTTCTAGATTTATTTCTTCTTCTATTAAATCTACTATAGTTCCATCTATTCTAGCTCTCACATAACCATTCTTTTTTATATTTTCTATGATTTTTACATGTTCTCCTTTTTTACCTCTAACTATAGGTGCTAGAATTTGTATTTTAGTCCTATGTTCTAAATTCATTATTTGGTCAACCATTTGGTCTACAGTTTGTTGAGTTATTACTTTTCCACATTTAGGACAATGAGGAGTTCCAACTCTTGCATATAATAACCTTAAATAATCATATATTTCTGTTATTGTACCTACTGTAGACCTAGGATTTCTACTTGTAGTTTTTTGATCAATTGATATTGCTGGAGATAAGCCTTCAATATATTCTACATCCGGTTTGTTCATTTGCCCTAAAAACTGTCTTGCATAAGCAGACAATGACTCAACATAACGCCTTTGACCTTCCGCATACAATGTATCAAATGCTAATGAAGATTTTCCTGATCCTGAAAGTCCTGTAAATACAACAAACTTATCTCTTGGAATTTCTAAATCAACATTTTTAAGATTATGTACTTTTGCTCCTTTTATAAAAATTTTATCTCTCATTATTTTCTCCTCTAATTTTTTAATTTTTCTTCTAGCAGTTTAAAAATTAAAAACTTTTACTTATTTATATTATTTTTTAAAATAGTATCTAATTGTTTTATCCTATCTCTTAATTCAGCGGCACGTTCAAATTGTAAATCCTTAGCAGCTAATTTCATTTCTTCTTCTAATTTTTCTATTTCTTTTGTTATATCAACTTCATTGTTATCTAATTGTGGACTATATTCAAGAGTTTCTTCTGCAACTGTGGATATTTCTATTATTTCTCTAACATCCTTAATTATTGTTCTTGGTATAATGTTATTCTTTTGATTAAATATATTTTGTATTTCTCTTCTTCTTATAGTTTCATCTATAGCCTTTTTCATAGATTTTGTTATCCTATCTCCATACATTATAACCTTACTTTCAGAATTTCTTGCAGCCCTACCTGTAGTTTGTATTAAAGATGTCTCCGAACGTAGGAATCCTTCTTTATCTGCATCTAATATTGCAACAAGGGCTACTTCTGGAATATCTAATCCTTCCCTTAAAAGGTTTATTCCAACTAATACATCAAACTCACCCATTCTTAAATCTCTTATTATCTTCATTCTTTCCATAGTATCAATATCAGAATGTAAATATGTAGTTTTAACACCTAAATCCTTTAAATATTTTGTTAAATCTTCTGCCATTCTTTTAGTTAAAGTAGTTACTAATATCCTAAAACCTTTTGAAATTGTTTCTTTAATTTCACCATATAAGTCATCAATTTGCCCTTTTATTGGTCTTACCTCTATTTCTGGATCTAAAAGTCCTGTAGGTCTTATTATTTGTTCTGCAACCTCTTGTGAATGTTCATTTTCATAAGGACCTGGTGTGGCACTTACAAAAACTACTTGATTAAGTTTTTCTTCAAACTCTTCAAATTTTAGAGGTCTATTATCATAAGCTGAAGGAAGTCTAAACCCATACTCTACCAAAGATGTTTTTCTTGACTTATCGCCTCCATACATGGCTCTAATTTGTGGAAGAGTAACATGACTCTCATCTATAAATAAAAGAAAATCATCTGGAAAGAAGTCCATTAATGTTTGTGGTGGAGTTCCTTTTGCTCTTCCATCTAATATTCTAGAATAATTTTCTATTCCTGTACAATACCCAACTTCTCTAATCATTTCTATATCAAAATTAGTTCTTTGTTTTAATCTTTGAGCTTCCAATAATTTATCCTGATTTTTAAGCTCCTCTAACCTTTCATCAAGCTCCATCTCTATTTGCTCTATTGCTATTTCTAATTTTTCTTTTGAAGTAGCAAAGTGAGATGCTGGAAATATAGATACATGCTTCATTCCTGAGATTATCTCACCAGTTAGAACGTCAAATTCCCTTATTTTATCTACTTCATCTCCGAAAAATTCTACTCTAATTCCCTTATTAGTTGATGATACCGGAAATATATCTAGAACATCACCTCTTACTCTAAAAGTTCCTCTAACAAAGTTTATATCATTTCTTTCATACTGTATATCAATTAATTTTCTAATTACTTCGTTTCTGTCTTTTTCCATACCTTCTCTTATTGATACAGTAAGTTTTTTATATTCTTCAGGGTTACCTAAACCATATATGCAAGATACAGAAGCCACAACTATAACATCTTCTCTCTCTAATAAAGAAGCTGTAGCTGAATGTCTTAGTTTATCTATCTCATCATTTATACTAGCATCCTTCTCTATATAAGTATCAGTTTGGGCTACATAAGCTTCTGGCTGATAATAATCATAATAAGAAACAAAATATTCGACAGCATTGTTAGGGAAAAACTCTTTGAATTCTGAACATAGCTGCGCTGCTAAAGTCTTATTATGAGCTAAAACCAAAGTAGGTTTTTGAACATTTTCTATTATATTTGCCATAGTAAATGTTTTTCCCGAACCAGTTACACCTAGTAAAGTTTGAAACTTTTTGCTACTTTTTATACCTTTAGCAAGCTTTTCAATAGCTTGAGGTTGATCGCCCATTGGCTTAAACTTAGAATGTATTTTAAACTCACCCATATAGATACCCCTCTCTTTACTCTAATTAGTTTTCTATATTAATTGTCAGATTTATCTCTTTCCTTAATCTTTCTTAATATATCTTCAAAAGTATTTTCAATTTTTAAGACCTTACTTTTATTTGGTACAATCCTTGGAACTATTACTATTCCAGGTCTTACTTTTTTTTCAATAGTTTCATTTATAAACAATTTTTCTGTTCCCCTTTTTATTTCCATATAAAGATTATTTGGAACTTGCTCCATAAATTTAAAAATAAATTCATCATCATTCATATCAAAATTGTTTATATTTAAAATTATATCTTTTGACTTTAATCCTATTTTTTCACCAAAAGAATCTTTAGCAACATCTAAAATCATAATTCCCTCATTGTCACTAATATATATAGGTTCTCCATTAATCTCTCTTTTCCTTTGAATTTTCATCATTAATTCATGAGCTATTGGCATGAATAACACTAATAAAAATTTAGCTATAATACCTGTTTTTGCAACAGGCGCTAATATTATTAATATTAATCCATATAAAGATATATATAACCCTGATATTAATGTCTTTTTTTCTTTTGTTTTTGTAAAAGTAACTGATGTATAACCAACTACAGTATATAATGGAAGTGCTGCTAGTACTATTGTTTCAAATAAAATTTTATTTTCTTTATGATTTAATAAAGGCCACCAAACTGGAGCATTAATAGCATCACCTGTAATACCATGGTTATTTGCTATAGCCATAAGTAAAACTACTGGAAGAGCCCATAATCTTTTAAAGGCAAAACCACCTACAATTTTATTATCCCTACTTCCAAAAATAGGTATAGCACCTCTTTTTCCATCAACCATAACTAAAATACCTTCTACAAAATGCATGATACCAATCAATGCCACTAAGTTAATTATATCTACTACAAAAATATTAATTTCTGGTTTATTCATAAGTTCTGCTATCAATGAAAATATCAATGAAAATAGACCCAAAATAGCACCTGAATAAGAAAGGCATATAAACCTAGGATTAACCATCATTAAAATTATTGATATTATAAATATAATATATACATTGGACTGTGCATCAAAATTAATACCTAAAAAAGTTATAAGTATACTAGCTAATGTCCCTCCAAATATTCCTATAACAATTTGAGATATTGTCAACTCAAAAGCAGAAACATTTTTTTGTCCCATCACCATATATTCAATTTTGTTATTTTTTTATTCTTTAAATAGAAAATAACTCCAATTAATATTAAAAACATTGAATATGTAGGATTTACAAGTATAGATGCTACTTGAGTTAACGTGTATTTTAAAAGTTCCATAATAAAAATCCCCCTAATCATGTTGTAAATTTACAATTGTCACTATAATTATATTAATATATCATAAATATTTGATAAAACAAATAATTGTTCAATAATCTTTATTAATTATAACTTATATTTTTATTTTTAGTGTAAGTAATTTTAAAATTATCTTTTTAAAAACTTTCCAAATCAAAAATAATATATAAAAATAACCAGTTAAATTAGTGAGTATTTTCATAATATATAGAAAGGTTATAAAATAAGCCTTTCTATATATTATATTTTAAAATCATCTCATCATTAACTAGTTATTCGTATAAACTATTTTATTTTTTCTCTTGCTATTTCTAAGGCTTTTTTAAGTTGTGGATCATTCTCTCTAGAATAAGCTTTTTCCTTTAATTCATCCGGATATTTAACATTAACATCTGGCTCTATTCCCACTCCATGAATATTTTTTCCATTCGGAGTAAAATATTTAGAAATAGTAACTTTTAAAGCAGTACCATCTCCAAATCCATCTTGATCTCTGTAAAATGTAGTTTGAACTACACCTTTACCAAAAGTTTTCTCACCTACAATTGTTGCAACACCATAATCTTTAAGTGCTCCTATAAATATTTCTGATGCACTAGCACTATTTCCATCGCATAATACAGTAACAGGAACTCCTATACTGTTTCCACCTACTGAATTATAATCTTTTCTATTTCCATTTTTATCTTCAGTGTACACTATTGTTTTTCCTTGTTCTACAAACTGTGAACTCATTTCAACTGTTTGGTCTAAAAGACCACCTGGGTTTTCCCTTAAATCTATTACTAAACTTTTCATACCATCTTTTGATAGATTTGCTAAAGCATTTTCAAAGTTTTTAGCTGTATGCTCATCAAACATAGATACTTGTATATATCCTATTTTATCTTCCATCATTTCATAATTTACAGTAACTAAATCTATTTGTTTTCTAACAACATCTATGTTCATCTGTTCTTCTGCTCTAGAAACAATTAATTTTACAGTTTCCCCCTCTTTACCTTTCATCATAGAGGTTGCTTTATCTACTTCATTACCTGTTACTGGCGTATCATTTACTGACATTATAATATCACCAGCCATAACACCTGCTTCTTTAGCAGGAGAATTTTCAAATGTTGATACTACAACTATATTATTATCTTTAACCCCTATTTGTATCCCTAATCCAACATAACTTCCTCCAGTTTGAGTTGTAAACTCAGTAAACTCTTTTTGATTCATATATGTTGTATATGGATCACCAAGTGCAGCAGCCATACCTTTAGCGGCACCCTCTATTAAATTATCTTGATTTATATCCCCTATATAATATTTATCTATTTTATCTTTAATTGTATATAATTTTTCAAAAGCTAATACATTTTGAAAAGTTTTTTGACTTACTACCACTTTTCCATTAGGTAATCTAACTGAAACCATTGTAACTACAAATGCAGTAATTATATTAGTTAGAATTAATAATAACACCGTATATGTAATGGATTTACTTCGCCTATTACTTTTTTTATTATTTCCCCCTATGTGAGCTAAATCTTTCTTTTCATCACTCATTTTCTTCACTCCTTAAATTCACATATATATATTATTTATGTAAATACTTAATAATTATAACATCTTTTTATTAATCTTTACATTATATATATTTTCTACTACTTATTTTTAAAGTACTAGTATAGTATATGTTTTAAATAGAAAATAATTTATTATTATCTATTTATTTATAAAAAAAGTGCTATCTTTAATAAGACAGCACCTTTAAACTAAAATTTCAAACTAAACTTTTAGGAATTTTCTCATAGACAATATACTTCCTATAGAACCTATTAAAATTCCCCCTAATATAAATTCCCATATTAGAACTTTAAATATATAACTACTTGATATAAGTGAAAATCCTAAAAATGCATTAGCGGATTTTGATTGTAATAAAGCATACGCACAAAATACAATTAAAATTGATAATAATGCTCCTATTACACCGAGTATTACACCTTCTATTATAAATGGCCATCTTATAAACCAATCAGTTGCTCCTACATATTTCATTATTCCAATTTCACGTTTTCTAGAAAACACTGTTATTTTTATAGTATTTCCTATAAGGAATAATGACACTAATATAAACACAACAGAACCAATTAAACCCGCTATAGTAACTGAATTAGTTATCTTAGTTACTTGACTTATTAAATCTCTAGCATCTTTAACTTTTTCTATTCCAGAAAGACCATCAATTTTTTTTACAACATTATCTATAGATTCTGGATTTTTAACTCTAACTATGTATGAACTTGGAAATGGATTTTTCTTGTCAAATCCAGCCATTAAAGATTTTTCTGTATCATCTAATTGATTTTTTACATTGTCTAAAGCTTGATCTTTACTTTCAAGTCTTACTTCTACTACACCAGGTGTAGCTTTCAAAGTTTTTTCAAGCTTTTCTAGTTCTTCTTTTTTTATATCATCTTTTAAGTAAACTCTAGCTTCTACTTTAGAACCTAATTCATCTACAGCTTTATTTACATTTACTATTACAAGAGATACTATACCAAATATAAAAAATGTAGCTGCAACAGTGGCAACGGATGCCATACTTAATGTTTTGTTTCTAACAATACTTTTAAATGAGTCTTTAAAAAAATATTTAACTGAATCAAATTTCATATCCGTATTTACCCCTTTCCTCATCTCTTGCTACAGTTCCTTTTTCTATAGCTATAACTCTTTTTTTCATTGTATCAACGATATCTTTAGCATGAGTAGCCATAACAACTGTAGTTCCTGCTCTATTTATATCACTTATAATATCCATTATTTCTAATGAAGTCTCAGGATCTAAGTTTCCAGTAGGCTCGTCCGCAATTAAAAGTGCCGGACTATTAACAATAGCTCTAGCTATTGATATTCTTTGTTGTTCTCCCCCAGATAACTCATTTGGGAATGATTTATATTTTTTAGAAAGTCCTACCATAGATAACACTAGTGGTACTTTTTTATGTATTTCTTTATCAGATGCACCTATAACTCTTAATGCAAATGCAACATTCTCATAAACATTTAAAGTTGGTATTAGTCTAAAATCTTGGAAAACAACCCCTATCTTTCTTCTATAAAAAGGAATCTGTTTATGCGTTACTTCATTCAAATCAGTACCATCTACTATTACTGATCCTGCAGTAGGGTCAACTTCCTTTAATAGCATTTTTATAAAAGTTGATTTTCCTGATCCACTTGGTCCTACCAAGAAAACAAACTCACCTTTATTAATTTCTATATTTAAATTTGATAATGCTAAAACATTATTGTTATACACTTTCGTAACATTTTTAAATTCTATCATTTCCTAGTCTTCACACTCCTATCTTAATGAAAATAACAATCATTGGACTTTTATTCACTTCATTATAGCACAACTTTCTATTATATTGTTTAATAATAGAAAAAATTTTATCGAATTGCAATAGAAATCGGAAAAAAAATAGTGGCAAATATGTAAATCATATTCCACTATTTATATATCCTTTATACCTTATGCATTATTACATCTAATATTAATGAATAACTTAACACATATACACTTGTAGACAATATAGCTCCTATTAGGTTAAACTTTCCATAATACTTACGCCATTCATTTTGATGATTTAACGGCCCCATAGTACTTGGTTTCATAAAAGCAATTCCTGATATGGCTAGTCCAAAACACGAACACCAAATTCCAGTAAACATAATAAATTTAACTACTTCATTAAGTGATAGCTGTGTCTCTCCTAATAAACAATATAATACCCCAATTACAGCTCCTAATATAGTCATAATTAAATAAACTATAATCGATATCTTAAAACTTCTAAAAAGATCTTTAAGTATTAATCTTGTTTTTGATAATTTATTTTCATAATTCATCGTAGTCCCCCCAAATTGTAATTTACTGTTAATATATAAATAATTTTATCATAAATTGATAAATAAGAACCCAAAATTCAAACTTTTGTTTCACTATAAGGTTCCAAATTAAATTTTAAACTTATTCATTTATCAAATGAGAAAACTCAAATTAATATTTTATCAATAACTAACAGATTATTTTAGTTAAAAGTTATGGTTATTACTAATCACTTCGTTCCTAGTAATTCTCAACTTACCTTTTTTTATAATTTTAAGTTATTTTATCATATTGTTTTGTAAAAGTCATTATTTTCTGTTAATTGAATAGTAATTTAACTTAATATATTAAAATTTTTCATCTTATAACCTTTATCCTTTAAAGTAATAAAATATTATTATAGAATATTATTATATTTTTATATTACCTTAAAATATTTATAATAAGGAGAATAACATTTATGTCTATAATTGCTTTAATAATAGGAATTACTTTAATAATATATTTTCTATTAATAAACTTGCATTTTGGTAAAGTTTCTTTTAGTATAAATTTATTTATTTTAGGATTAATCTTAATTCTATATTACTATAATAAAGATTTTTTAATTAACACTACTATCTTTAAAATTTTATGTCCTTTTTTAACATTACTTTTTATAATATTTATTGTTTTAGAAATTTTTATTATCTATTTTAGCCTTTCTAAAAATACTTCATATTGCGATTATGTTTTAATTCTTGGTGCTGGACTAAAAAATAATAAGCCTAGTAAAACACTACAGTATAGATTAGATTCTGCTATTTATTATATTAACAATTATAATAATAAATGTAAGATAATTCTATCTGGAGGTATAGGTGCCAATGAAATAATTTCCGAATCCTTAGCAATGAAAACTTATTTAATTAGCAATGGAATAGATGAAAATAGGTTGATATTAGAAGAAGATTCTAAGAACACATTTGAAAATCTGAAATATTCAAAAATTAAAATTTTAAATGATAATAATGATTTTTCTAAGATAAAAATTAAAATAGTAACTAGTGACTTTCACTGTTTTAGAACTCATATATTAAGTAAAAAAAATAACTATAAAAATATAACTTTTTATAGTAGTAACAGTAATATATTATTGAAACCAAACTATTTTATAAGAGAATTTTTTGCCATAGTAAAATCTATATTTTTTTGTTAATAAAAAACGAAATGCTACATAATATTATATAGCATTTCGTTTTTATTCTAATTTTTATTTTAGTTCTAATCCTTTTTTTACAGCTTTAACTATTTCTTTTGCTGTTAATCCATATTTTTCTAATAATTCAGCAGGTTTACCACTTTCACCAAATGTATCTTTTACACCTACTCTTAAAACTGGAACTGGATATGATGAAGTAACCACTTCTGCAACTGCAGAACCTAATCCACCTATAATACTATGCTCTTCAGCTGTAATAATTACTCCTGTTTCTTTTGCAGAGTTTGAAATAGCTTCTACATCTATAGGTTTAATAGTATGTATGTTTAACACACTTACTTTTATTCCTTCTTCACTTAAAATATTAGCTGCTTCTAAAGCTGCATCAACCATTATTCCTGTTGCTACTATAGTAGCTTCTTTTCCTTCTCTTAATTTAATTGCTTTACCTATTTCAAATTTATAATCTTCATTTGTATTTATTTGTGGAACACCACTTCTTCCAAGTCTAACATAACAAGGTCCATTATACTTAGCAACTGCTTCTATAGCTGCTTCTGCTTCTTTTGCATCACTAGGGCTTATAACAACCATATTAGGGATACTTCTCATAAGTGCTATATCTTCAATAGCTTGATGTGAAGCTCCATCTTCTCCAACAGTTAATCCAGCATGTGTTGCACAAACTTTAACGTTTAATTTTGGGTAGCATATAGAGTTTCTGATTTGTTCAAATCCTCTGCCTGCTGCAAACATTGCAAATGTACTTACAAAAGGTATTTTTCCACAACTAGCTAAACCAGCTGCAACTGACATCATGTTTCCTTCTGCTATACCCATATTAAAAAATCTTTCTTCGCATACTTTTTTAAAATCTGCTGTTTTAGTTGATTTTGATAAATCTGCATCTAAAACAACTATATTTTCATTTTCTAAACCTATTTTTGCAAGTGTTTTTCCATATGCTTCTCTTGTAGCTATTTTACTCATTACGCTTCCCCTCCTATTTCTTTTAATGCTAAATCGCATTGTTCCTTGCTAGGAGCTGATCCATGCCAACCTGCTTGGTTTTCCATAAATGATACGCCTTTACCTTTTATAGTCTTGCACACTATCATTGTTGGCTGTCCTTTAACAGTTTTTGCTTTTTCTATAGCTTCTTTTATAGCTTTTAAATCATGACCATCTTCTAAAACCATTACATTCCATCCAAAAGCTTCAAATTTATCAGCTATAGGATTTGGATTCATAACTTTAGATACATCTCCGTCTATTTGTAGTCCATTAAAATCTACAAATGCAGTTAAATTATCTAACTTATAATGTGCAGCACACATTGCAGCTTCCCACACTTGACCTTCTTGAAGCTCTCCATCACCTAAAATAGTATAGACTCTATAACTTTTTTCATCTATTTTCCCTGCTAAAGCCATTCCAACTGCTGTTGATATACCTTGACCTAAAGATCCTGTTGACATATCAACACCAGGAACATAATTCATATTTGGATGTCCTTGAAGCATTGCTCCTGTTTTTCTTAAATTCATTAATTCTTCTTTTTCAAAAAAGCCTCTTTCTGCCAAAGTACTGTATAGTACTGGAGCTGCATGACCTTTTGAAAGAACAAATCTATCTCTATTTGGGTCATGTATATTTTTAGGATCAATATTCATTTCATTAAAATATAAAGTAGTTAAGATTTCTACTGATGATAATGACCCACCTGGGTGACCTGACGCTGACTCAGTTAACATTGTAACTATGTCTTTTCTTATTTCTTTAGTAATATTTTGTAATTGGTCTAGTGTTTTTTCCATACCAATACCTCCTAGATTATCTTCTATTAAATATTATAACAATTTTCTACCTTTTAACAACTATTTATATTTACAAATAGTAAACTAACCGTTTTTATTATTTGCATATTAATTTATTTTAATATGCAAAATAGCACTTTATTTCAATAAATAATTTTTTTAAATTATAATTTTAGAATTTTACATATAAAAAAGCAGTTATATATAGCACATAAATACTATACCTAACTGCTTTTTATGTTATATAAACTTTAATTATTTTTATTTTTATGCTTCAAATCTAAACTAAGCATTAATGAAATATCAACTTTTTCCATATCTTCCTTAGTCATATGACCTATTTTCTCTTTTAACCTTCTTTTATCTAAGGTTCTTATTTGTTCCAATAAAACTACAGAATCTTTATTTAACCCATAGTCTTCTGAAGATATTTCAACATGAGTTGGAAGCTTAGCTTTATTAATTTGTGAGGTAATTGCTGCTACAATTACAGTAGGGCTATATCTATTCCCTATATCATTCTGAATAATTATAACAGGTCTCACGCCTCCTTGTTCCGATCCAACAACTGGACTTAAATCTGCATAAAATATATCTCCTCTTTTCACAACAGTTGTCATTAGGCAATTCACTCTCCTAAAGCCTTGATTCATATTCTATGAAATCACAAACATCTTGTTCTAATCCCAATTCAGACATCTCTAAATTTATATCAGCCATTTCAATATATCCATTTTTCATACTTTCTATGAATTCTATTGAAAAATCGTCTTCTATATATAATATGATTGAATCGTCTATTGCGTCTTCTTTTTTTTCATAATCTGAGGTTAAATTGCTACTTATGTTTCTTAGTAAACTTTTAGAAATATCAACATTTAATTTCTTTGAATCTGACATGGAAATCAATACCTCCTAATATAACTAATAACAACCATTATGTACCGTTTTAATTATAATTGAATTAATGTCATAATGTCAAAGAAATTATTGGTTTCTTTTTACTTTATACAACAGTTTTTTACCAAATATGACAGTTATATTGTTATACATAGTTTCTAACCTTAATTACTTTTCCACCTTTTACATACACTCTAGGAACTCTTTTATTTATTGCACAAATAACTTCATAATTTATAGTTCCTAAAAGTTTTGCTATATCATCGGCATCAAATTTATTTCCATGGTTGTCTTCACCTATTAGTATAACCTCATTTCCAACTTTTACACCTTCAATATCAGTAACATCTATCATACATTGATCCATGCATATGCTTCCCACAACAGGAGCAAAACTTCCATTTACAATAACCTTTGCTTTATTAAAAAGTAATCTAGTATAACCATCTGCATATCCCACTGGTAAAGTAGCTATTACACTGTCTCTTTCTGTTGTAAACCTCCTACCATAGCTTATGTGTTTTTCCTTTGGTAAGTTTTTTAAATGTACTATGTTAGATTTTAAAGCCATAACTGGTTTTAAATCTAACTTTTCTTTCATAACTTCATCCGATGGATAATATCCATATAAAATTATGCCCGGTCTTACATAATCAAAATGACACTGTGGCAAATCCATAACAGCTGCACTATTGCTTATGTGTTTACTTTTTATGTTTACACCTAAATCCACTAATTCTTTATAAAAATCATTAAATTGATTTAGTTGTTTTTCTGTATAATCCTTACATTTTTCATCAGCAGATGAAAAATGTGAGAATATGCCTTCTATTTCTATATTAGGAAGTTTACTTATATTAACTATATCCTCAATACTTTGATTATTAGGTAAAAAACCTATTCTTCCCATGCCTGTGTCTATTCCTATATGAATCTTAGCTATTTTATTTTTCTTTTTAGCCATATTCGATAGCTCTTTTGCAAATTCATAATTTATAACAGTTTGTTCAATATCATATTTTAATAATGTATCTATTAAATTTGGTGGAGTAAAACCAAGAATCATTATTGGTGCGTCTATTCCTGACCTTCTTAGTTCTACTGCTTCACTTATTACAGCCACAGCTAATCTTTCAGCACCATTTTCTAAAAGTACAGGTGCTATATCAATAGCTCCATGACCGTAAGCATCTGCTTTTACAACAGCTATAATTCCTTTGCTTTTTGATACTCTTTTTATCTCTCTCATATTATGAGCAAGTTTATCTAAATTGATTTCTGCCCATACTGGTCTTAAATGCCTGAACATTTTCTTCACCTCACAGTAAATTTAACTATTCTAAGCTTATATAATACCTCTAGTTGGCTTTAATGTAACTATCTTTAGTTAATTTCGAAATTTTCAATTTCTTTTAATTTCAAAAATTTATTATAAGTACATATTAATCTTATATTCTCTTTTTCATCTAGAATATGATATTCTCGTGGTAAACCATCTTTAATATCTATATACATTATGCCTTTATATATATTTCTATTATAACCGGGCAATAATAAACTAATAGTTAAATACTGCTTATTGTTTAATTCCTTATTTTCTATAACTACTTCATTGCTTGTATTTATAAGATTAATAAATTCATTTACAAATAATCCTTTTAATACTTCATCAAATCCGTCTGGTAAATCATATTTTTCACCATTATTATTATCTTTAACATGTATCCCCTTATCATCATATGTAAAACATCTATTTTCCCCTAGATTAATTTGTCCCCCTTTTTCTCTTATGTAGATTTGCTTTCCATCATAGGTAAGATTTTGCTTTGCATTTTTAATGTCTATCTTTATATTTGCAGTATATCCATTAATATTTTTTAAATTTTCAATAATTTCTTCATATGCTAAAGGTTTTTGTGGCTTAAATTTAAAAAACATTACAGATGTTATTGCTATTATAAAAAATGCTACAATCATTAATAGTGTATTTTTATTTATACTCTTCACTTAATACCCCCTATTAGAATTAATACACTACTATATTATTATGCAATTACCAATACTATAACTTATTTATAAATTTTATATATTTTTATATTAATTGCTTAATATCTCTTCCCTAGAATCGTCTTTATCTTCTAAAAGCATTTTTATACCATAAGGTAAAAATTCAATTATATGTGTTGCATTTACGCAAAACATATCTTTTGATAAGACATCTCCACAGAATCCATGAATGTATGCTGACATATATGTTGCCTGGAATGGTTCATAACCTTGGGCTATGAAAGATGCTATAATTCCCGTCAGTGTATCCCCCATCCCCCCTGATGCCATAGCACTATTTCCTGTAGAATTTATATACACTTCATCACCATTAGTTATTATTGTTTCATACCCCTTTAATAGTAATATAATATTATGTATTTTAGCAAATTCCTTGCATATTTTTAATTTATCCTCTTTTATCTCATCTATTGTCAAACCTGTTAATCTTGACATTTCTCCGAGATGAGGAGTTAAAACGATTTCATTATTTTTCAACTCTAATAATTCAAGATTTCCTTGTAATACATTTAATCCATCTGCATCAATAACTAAAGGACATTCACTTTTAGTTACAATTTCTTTTAATATATTATAAGTTAAACTATTATTCCCCATACCTGGACCTAATGCTATTACATTGCTTTTTACAACTAAATTATTTATCTTATCAGTTTGTTCATAATTAATTGTCATAGCTTCATTAAGTTTAATACTCATAATTCCCTGTACTGATTTATGCGTACATAATGTTACAAGACCTGCACCACTTTTTACTGCTGCTTCTGTAGCAAGGTATGCTGCCCCACTAAACCCTTTAGACCCAGCTATAACTAAAACCCTTCCATAATCCCCTTTGTGACCATCTATTTCTCGTTTCACAAAACAACTACCAATAAAATTACCATCTAATTTTTTAGATTTTAAATGAATATTATGTAAATTGGATATTATTGTATTTTTTATTTCCTTTAATCCGCCACTCACTTTAGTTCACCTCCAATATGGCATAGGCTACTGCATTGTCCTCCCCATGAGATATACTTAAATGAATTTTGTATTGTCCATGTTTTTTTGCAACTTCATTAGCCTTTTCTTTTAACGTAACCATTGGTTTACCTAACTCGTCGTTTATTATTACTAAATCTTTTAATCCAAATTGTCTAAATCCAGTTCCTAAAGCTTTAGATATAGCTTCTTTTGCTGCAAATCTTCCTGCTATGTATTGAAAATTCATAGGTTTTTTAGCTATACATTCCAATTCTTCGTCACTTAAAATTTTTCTTGTAAAATTACTGTTTCTTTCAATTGCACTTTTAATTCTTCTTATTTCTACTATATCTACACCAATGCCTACAATCAAATTTCATCCTCCTTTCTTTCTACCAAAAATTGTACTTTTTTTATTATATTATCACAAATTTGAATTTTATAGTAGATATCTTATATATTTTAAATTACATTTTATGTATTTTAATATGTTAAATTGCTATGTTTATACTAAAATAAGGGAGATAGCTCCCTTATTTTAATTTATACATATATAAACCAAATAATATATGCGTATTTTAATCTATTATCTGATTTAATATGCCTTTGCTTTATGAAACTGCTATTTTTAAATTTTTATTTTTTATAGCTTCATCGAAATCATTAACATACTCGTCTACATACTCACCTATAACATCTATTAAGTGAATAGGTGAAACTATATTGTTATTTAAAAGCTCTATTATTTCAGTCACTTTCTCTTTTTTAGGACTTATATATCTAACAAAATCCTTATAATTTGAAACAACTTGTCCCTTAACTGTATCTTTTCTTTCCACTTCTATTCCATATGCTTTTAATGAATTGCATTTTTCATTATTCTTAAAATTGTAATCACTTTCTAAAAGCTTATACACATACTCATACTTTACATTATCAATCTCAACTACATTTTTTAAACTTTCAACTATAACCACTGAATACAACCCCCTCAAAAACTAACGCTCTATATGAAATGATTTTATCACTTAAGTTTAAAAAATTATGTCATTTAATGTAGTGTAGATTTTTATTTTCTCCCTTTTAATTGACACATTAATGTTTCTATTGATATATATTATAACTCTGATATAATATTTATTGATTAACTCTTAGTCTTTTTTAGATTATTTTGTCGAAATTGACTAATTTTGTAGAAACTTTTTTGTACTATCATTTTTACCTTTTTGTACAAACTCTAGTCTACCTTTTTGTAAACCTCCTACACCTTTTTGTAAATTTATCACTTTTCTAGTTGTTCTTTTACATTCGCATATCCTTTTTTTATCCTTTGTAGTTCTTCTTCCTTCATATGATGATTTGAGAATTTAGCTTCATTATATATCTTAGTCATACATTCTAAATCCTCCATATTATCAAATTTTAAATTTACTACATTCTTTAATTGTGTAGCTGTCATATAATTTTTAAAAACCCCTACTTTATCTGTAATCTTTTCAAATTTTTTATAAGTATAAAAAATCTCTTCTTTTATTGTTTTTTTATTTTTAAAAATTCTTTTATTTTTTCTAACTTACTTTTCTTATTTATATCTTTTTCTTTTTTTATATTTTCTACATACTCTATATAATTATTTTCTACCTTCTTTTTTGCAACATGTATTTTACTAAACATTTTATAAACAATTACCATAATGAAACTTGCAAATAATAATTTTACTACTATATCTAATCCACTATTAACTTTTATATTATTATCAAATATATTTTAATTTCATTAGAAATTT
>NZ_HE611051.1:457807-542057 GCF_000285575.1 Clostridium senegalense JC122
TAGAAATTTTTTGATTCTCAAACAAATTCAAATTTTCTATTGAACCACCATTTTTCAATATTAAATTTCTTAAATTACTTACTACAAATTCAACTAAAGCTCCCACAAATTTACTAATAAAACTTATTATGTTTATAAATAATAACCAAATTATATTTAATAATTTTGAAAATGTAATATTAATAAACTTCATTACAGGATCTAAACTCATTACAATAATAATTATTACAATAGATAAGTTAAAATATTTAGCTTTTTCATTAAATATATTATTTTCGTATCTTAAGAGCTCTCTGAATGTAATAATCATTAATGCTAGATAAAAAATATATGCTCGAAATGAATATGCCACTATATTTTTCCATAAAAAAACATTTGCTAAGCACAAAATTAATAAAGATAATAACATAATGTAAACAAATGTTTTTCTAGTATCAATATATGTTATTGGTTCATCTATCTTTTCTAAGTTTATAAAATATATTACTATAAAATATATTGCTACAATTATATAGGTACTATCATTAATTAAAACTCTTAAAATTGATAGTGTAATTAAAAATGGAATAAATATAGCTAGTTTTTTATTGTAATTTTTATCAATACATATTAATGTACATACGGTTGTTGCTATTGTAAATAATATTAAATAATATGATAAGTTTTTATCTATTAATATGTTAGAAATTAAGTTGCCTAATAAGAAATACATAATATTTAATGTAGCCATATATAATAATTTTACTTGTCTAAACCAACTCATACTCTTCCCCCCTTAAATGAGAGTTTTTCTATGCCTGGTATACTTAACACATTAGATGATTGAGATATATCAATTATTTTCATGTTTACATTTTTCTTAGCTATGTCAGATAATAATTTGCAACTTTCTTCATCTAAATAGGGCGTTATTATTACATAAGTACAATTATTATAGAAATTTTTAATGTTTTGCTTTAAATAATCCGCAAACTTTTTTTTCGTCGAATAATCAATTCGTGCACACATTTCCATTATTTTCGCAAAGCTATTTAGCTCTGGCCTTATCTGTGATGGATAATTTTCAACATAGGATAATAGTCTTGCATTAGTCCACGCTCCTGTAGGTATACCTTCTTTTAATGCTTTATTAGAAAGTGCTCCTAGTAACCTTATGCCATCTTCTATGACGCTTTTTTGTATGTTCTGCCAAGGTTTTTCATCGCATTGAACATTAAACATTATGACCAATTCTCTTTCTGATGTGAAATCATAATCTTTAACCATTAACTTACTCATTTTTAGACTTGATTTCCAATGTATATCTTTCATCCTATCTTCTACATTATATTCTCTTATCCCTTTAATATATAAAGGATCCTTTTGAATCCATCTTCTTACGGTATTATTTCCATTAAAATTAGTTATATCGAAATTATAATCTCCTAATGGATTAATTCTAGGATAAATTAATATTTCTATATAATCCTCAATTTCTTTAACATTTGTATTTAAGCCGAAAAAGTCTCCAATTGTCACTTTCATATTTTTTATTAAATAAGTTCCTCTTTTACCACACAAAGTATATGTTCTAATTTTTCGTTTATAAGGTCCTATACTATAACTGCTATTATGCCACAAAACTTGACCTTCCTTAAAATCTAAGTTCTCTCCATAATAATTAATACCTTCAGGAATATTTTCTGCAATGTTTAAAAAAGCAATAGGTAATTTTTTATTATTTTCTATAATAATAGATATATTAAATTTCTCATTTTCTATTATTTTATCTTCCTGCACTTTTCTAGAAATACTTAAATTTTCAAAACCATTTTTTCTTGTAATATAAGCTAAATAAACGCACACAGTAGCAAATAAAAACATAAAAATATATAATGAAATCATATTTATCAACTCCTAAATTTCTTCTATCGGAGTTTTTACTGTACTTAATATTAAATTTATTACATTATTAGCTTTATCCTTTTCTACATTTATTTCGCTTTTTAGAACAATTCTATGAGCCATTACCGATACAGCTAATGCCTTTACATCTTCCGGAATTACATAATCCCTTCCATTTATTGCTGCATAAGCTTGACATCCTTTCATCAATCCTAAAGTAACTCTAGGACTACATCCTAGCTCTATATCCATATTATTTCTAGTTGCTACTACAATATTTAATATATACTCTTTAATTTCATCACTTATATGAACTTTACAATAATTATGCTGAACATATTTTATTTCTTCTAATGTTATAACAGATTTTAATATATCCAGTGGATCACTTTCCATAAATCTTTCCATCATGCTTTTTTCTTCATTATAATTTGGATATCCCATAGAAAGTTTCATGAAAAATCTATCTAATTGAGCTTCTGGTAATGGAAATGTACCAAACTGCTCTATTGGATTTTGAGTTGCAATTACAAAAAATGGCTCCTCTAGTTTTATTGTATTTCCTTCTACAGTTACTTGTCTTTCTTCCATACACTCTAGTAAAGCTGATTGAGTTCTTGGTGTTGCTCTATTTATCTCATCTGCTAAAATTATTTGGCTTAGAAGTGGTCCCTTTCTAAATTCAAATTCTTGATTTTTTTGATTATAGAAATAAATTCCAGTTAAATCTGATGGCAATAAATCAGGTGTAAATTGTATTCTTTTAAATGTACATCCCATAGTTTTAGATAAACTTCTAGCAAGTTTAGTTTTTCCAAGACCAGGAACATCTTCTAAAAGTACATGACCTGAAGTTATAAACGCTACTATAATTTTATCTATATTTTCTTCTTTTCCCACTATAACCTTTCCAACATTTTTTTTAACTTTTTTTTAAATTCTTCAAATACCTTAATATCCATAAATACTCCCCCCAAGGCTGCATGCTTTAAATAAATGAGTTATATAAATTTATTTAATTTCAATTGACTTTACTTAAATTTATAATTTTTCAATATATAAACATTAAATCTATTTCATTAATAAAATTAACGAAATTTTGTTATATATATAATTCATTTATTTAAATATTTTATATTTTAAAACTATATTCTAATATTATATATTTTATCTTATACATTTAAAACCCTTTATTTATGGATAAAAAATGTCTATAGGCTAAGCCTATAGACATTTTTTATCCAATATCTTCTTCTGTTTTTTTAGTATTCATGAATTGAAACTCATCTGCAATAACTTCAGATATATATTTTTTCTGACCATCATTTCCTTCAAAACTTCTAGTCTGTAATCTTCCTGTAACGCTTATAAGGTTATTTTTATCTAAATATTCACATATTATTTCTGCTTTTTTCCCCCATAAAACTACTGGAATGAAGTCCACACTCTTTTCTCCATTTGCTGTTTTATATGGTCTGTCTACTGCTAACATTATTCTCGTAAAAACTTTATTGTTTTTCTCATCAACAACTCTAATTTCTGGTTTTCTAGTTAACCTTCCTACTAAAACAATCCTATTCATAAAACACCCTCCATTTAACAATATCCTGTTTTAAGAATTTTTAAACTTTAATATTAATAAAATTTAACTTTAACTTTTTAAAATTCTATCCAATATTTTATTTTTTAATCAAAGGTGTAATTAAATTCTAATAGGAAATTTTAGTTATATATATCTGAAAACTCAATTTTTATTCTTTCTACATTATTACTTTTATTATCTTCTATTAATTTAGATTGTAAAAATGTAGGGTCTTTCTTAGATAACCTATTAGGAAGACTAACTACAAATTCACTTCCAATTCCTACTTTACTCTCAACTCTAATTTTACCGCCATGCGCATCAACTAATGCTTTAACTAAGGATAACCCTATTCCGCTACCTTCATAAGTTCTTGTAAATAGTGGAGAACTTTGAACAAATCTTTCAAAAATTCTTTCTTGCATTTCTTCTGGAATACCCACTCCATTATCTTTAACAGATATTTCTATAAAATCACCACTATCATATATATTAACCCAAATAGTCCCGTTTTCATTTGAGCATTTAATTGCATTAGAAAGTAAATTCAACATTATTCTTTCCATATTTTCTCTATCAACGCCAATTATTTTTTCTTCTATCTCTGTATCAAAAATTAAATTTAAATTTTTACTTTCAATATGTTCTACTGTAGACATTGTTATATCTTCAACTATTTTTACAATATCATAATTTCCAAAATTCATTTTTAAATGTCCTACATCTATCCTACTTATATCTATTAGATTATTTATTAACCTTAATAATCTATAACAATTCTGTGTTACAACCTGCAAATATCTTTTACCTGTAATAGAGTCTATATTTTCATTGCCTCTCTTTTTAAGTTCAAATAATTGAACTATGCTAAGTATTATATTTAATGGTGTTTTTAATTCATGTGATATATTAGCTATAAATTCTGTTTTTAATCTATCATATTTTAGTGCTTGTTTTAATTTAAACTTATCTCTTTCTGCATTTTTCTTTCAGTTATATCACACATAACTAATATAGCCGACAAATTATTTTCAAATAAAAATGGAGATGCACCCAGTTCTATATCTAGCTCTTTTCCATCTTTTCTTAGTAATTTCATTTCTGTAAATTCCACTTGCTTTAACTCACCAAATATATTCTTTTGCATATTCTTTATTATTTTTTTATCTTCATCCTTTATATATTGTGCTAAATTATTATTTAATGTATCTTGTATTGTTTTTTCTCCTAACATAGTTGCAAAACTATCATTTGAAAATGTAATTTTATTATTATTTACTATTGCTACTCCATAAGGCAAAAATTCAAGTAGCTTTTTATAATATTCTTCATTCCTTACCAAATTTTCCTCAATCTTAACTCTTTTACTTATATCTTTTGCAATCAATACACTAAACTCATCTTCATCTTCAAAAAACGACATAAAGCAAACATCAACATAAATTTGTTTTCCTTTAAAAGTTTTTAATTTCACCTGCGATACTGGTAATGCATTATAATAATAATATTCATTTTCAAAAATATTTTTACTGTACTTTTTTTCTTTAGCTTCAAAATTAACTATCTCATAAAATTCTTTTCCTATAATCTCAGATGCATCACTTATCCTTAATAAATGTTGTGCAGCCTTGTTTGCAAATATAATTTTTCTATCTTTTTTTATCATTATTATATTTGGTGAATATAACAATACTTTATTTACCATCTCCGCATTAATAACGGCATTTACATCAAATTCTTTTTGTAAACACCTTCTATGAATTTTAAAATAATCTGAAATAAATTCTTCACCTTTAATCATACCATATCCATTTAAATGGCATTTATTTGATACAAGTTTTTTTTCAATTGAAATCAAAAAAACTGGCTTTTCATTATATATTGAATCATTAATAATAATTTTAAAACAAAAATCTTCTTCATCTTTAGACTTAACTTGTATTTTAAAATCCCCCATATTTTTAAAATTATTTAAATATTCATAATTCAACATTTGTATATGTTCATTATATACTTCATCTTTTTCCTTTAATTCCTTAATTAATTTTTTAAAACTTTTATTTTTATACAAAACATTGTTTTTTTCAGATAAAATACATATTGGATTATTTAAGTTTTCTAAAAAGAACATATCTTCATCTTTTATAATCATACTTTTTGGTTATAAAAAACTTTAAATACGTTATAAAATAAATATTCTTTAGATTTCTATTAATTTTCAAATATAATATTGATCTTATAACATTTCTATTTTAAATAAGTTTTTTATAACGCCTCCCCCCCTATACCATTTTATATTCTCTTGATACTTAACCTTATAATCTATATATTTACTTTTCATTTATATGTCTAAGTGTTTTTTATTGTATATCTATAGGTTTCAAAACTTTAATTCTAATTCCTACTTTTATCAAATAGTAATTTTATAATTTAAATAGTACATATTAGCTAATGGTTAATGTAATTGTTACCCTCTCTTTTTTAAATGATATTTAATGCTAATAATAAAGAATAACTTTCTATTCTATTACACTTTACAAAACAAATCATATACAAATTAAGTTTCCTCCAAACTCCTATAGTAACAAATTTCTCTCTTAGTTTATTTTTTAAATTCTTTATAAGACAGAAACATTTCAAATAAATTAGTTATTTAGTAATTAATTTTAAATTTAGCTTATATTTATATAGTAATAAAGCAATACTTAAAATATATATTTTAATAATTAACTAACTCCATTATTATTTTACAATATTTTCTTAATATTTTAATAAATTTTTTATTACTTTTTTCAACAAAATTCATGGTATTTATCTACTTTAATATATAATAAAATCATTATTAATTTATAATTAACAATAATTTAACTTAAGTTGTAACTCAATTGAAAAGAACTTATGTATAATATTAAGATATGTATAATTTTTAATGGTTCTTAAAAACTACATAGAATCGAGGGATTACGAAATGAAAAAAAAGACAAAAACTATAACTTTTATTATATTATCCATCATAGGTGTTCTTATAATTTTTTCTGGTGTTTATGGATATTCTTTACTAAATAAAATTAAAACTGTTGAATTTACAAAGGATAAAAAAGAATTGGGTATATCAACTTCTGATACTGATGATAACTCAATAGATGATATAAAGGCAACTAATGGAATAGTGAATATTGCTGTTTTTGGAATAGATAATAGATCTATTAATGAAAATGGACGTTCTGACGCTATGTTAATACTTACACTTGATACTAATAGGAATAAAATTAAACTCTCCTCACTTATGCGTGATAGTTATGTAAATATTGATGGTCACGGTTATGAAAAACTAAACCATGCCTATGCATATGGTGGTCCTTTATTAGCCGTGAAAACTATAAATCAAACTTTTAAGTTAGATATAGAAAATTATATTACTGTTAATTTTGAATCTGTTATAGATATAATTGATTACTTTGGTGGTGTAAACCTTACTATCACTGAAGAGGAAAGAAATTTAATAAATAAGTATCAGTATGAAGCTGCAGAAATAACAGGTAAACCTATCCAACTACTAAATTCTTCTGGTGAAGTAACATTAACTGGTATCCAAGCACTTTCATATACCAGAATAAGAGAAATAGGTAATGGCGACTTTGAAAGAACTGAACGTCAAAGAGAAGTTTGTGAATTATTAATAGAAAAGGCGTTGAATATGGGCTTAACAGATATTCCTGGTGCTATTTCTTCTCTTGCCGAAATGGTAACTACTAGTCTATCTAAAGGTGAAATGCTTACTTTAGGTAAATCTGCATTAAATTCTATATCTTCTTTTGATGAACAACGCTTTCCGTTAGATGGGTATTGTGATAGAAAAGTAGTTGATGAAGTTTGGTACTTAAGTTTTGACGAAGCTGAAACAGCTAAACAAATTCATGACTATATATATAATGACATAAAACCAACTCCTAAAGATCCTTTATTTTAAGTAAAAAACTATGAAATTTTTTAAATTTCATAGTTTTTTATATATTATTAAATATTATAGTTATTAAAATTTAAGTCAATTAAATAATCTTTTAAACTATTTTTTATATCATTATTTCTTAGTGCAAATTCTATATTAGCTTTTAAAAAACCTAATTTGTCACCAATATCATACCTTTTTCCAATAAAGTTATATGCATAAACTGATTCCTTTTTAGAAAGTTCATTTAATGCATCTGTTAATTGTATTTCATTGTTTTTAGAAGGCTTTATGTTTTCTAATATATTAAATATTTCAGGTGTTATAATATATCTTCCTAATATAGCAATATTGCTAGGAGCTACTTCTATAGAAGGCTTTTCTATTAAACTTTTAACTTTATATAATCTATTATTTTCTATATTACCATCTACTATGCCGTACTTGTATACTTCATCTTTTTTAACATCTTGAACACCTAAAATTGTAGATTTTTTTTCATTAAATTGCTTTATTAGTTGTTTTATACAAGGTTCTTTACTATAAACGATGTCATCTCCTAAAAGCACTGCAAATGGTTCGTCTTTTATAAATGATTTTGCACATAATATTGCATGCCCTAATCCTTTAGGCTCTTTTTGCCGTATATAATGTATATTAGCCATATTAGTTATATCATTTATCTCATTTAATAAGATTTTTTTATTATTTTTCTTTAAATTCATTTCTAGTTCCAAAGCTCTATCAAAATGATCTTCTATTGCTTTCTTATTATGGCCTGTTATTATAAGTATATCCTTAATTCCAGAATCTACTATTTCCTCTACTATATATTGTATCGTCGGTTTATCTAGTATAGGTAACATCTCTTTTGCTATAGCTTTGGTAACGGGTAAAAATCTAGTACCAAGACCTGCCGCTGGTATAACAGCCTTTGTAATTTTCACTTTTTATCTCTCCTTACTCATCATACACTAACTTCTATAAGGCTTAAGTTTCCTATTATACAATATTCACCTAAAGAAGATGGAATCATTACTAATTCACCTAAATTTATGGTTTCTGTACCCTCCATATAAGTTATTACTCCCTTGCCACTAACACATATATATACATTAAATCCATCTTTATTACTTGTTCTTAGTAAGTTCTTGTTTATATCATACCTTTTTATAGAAAAAGATTTAAAATCGCCAAATTCATAACAAATATTATTTTTAATTATTTTTTCTTAGGAATAATTTTTTCACATTTTAATTTTTCATTTATTACTTTAGTAGCTTTATTTATGTGTAGTTCTCTACCTCTATTATAGTCATACACCCTATAAGTTAAGTCACTACTTTCTTGTATTTCAAGAAGGGTTATTCCTTTACCTATTCCATGTATTAAACCTGCCTCTATATAATAAAACTCATTTTCCTTAGGTTGTGTATAGTTTAAGTGATTTTCTAATTTTCCATTAACTATTTTTTCTTTAATATCATGTTTTTCAACATCATTTAAGCCTGTAATTATTTTTCCATCATTTTTAACTTTTAATATATACCATGCTTCTGATTTTCCATTGTCATTCTCAAAATTTTCAGCATATACATCATCTGGATGAACTTGAATAGAAAGATTATCATTAGCAGTAATAAATTTGATTAATATGGGAAATTTATCTTCTGATATATCTTTACCTATTATATTTTTTTTATTTTCTTTTATTAGTTCTTTTAATTTTATTCCTTTATATTTTCCATTGCTTATTATACTTTCACCATTAGGATGACAGGACAATTCCCAAGACTCACCAATGTTACCTTCTGGAGCATCTCTTTTTATACTTTCAATATCTCTTCCACCCCAAATTTTATTAAAATATATAGGGAAAAATTTCAATGGATACATATACTCCTCCTCAAACCATCGCTATAAGAATTTAAAATATTATATAGAGAAACAAATTTTTATTTAAATTTATACATGAAATTTTTTATTTTAATTGGAACTATTAACTATATATACTTTTTTATTTACTTTAAAAATCTCTAATTTTTATAATAGTAATAGCTTAGAACATTAATTTGAATCCCTATATTTTAAACCCATATATTATATATTTATGAGTAATATCTATTTTTTATATTTAAATATAGAAAAAAGACTATCAAATCTTATGAAATGCACATAAGTTTGATAGTCTCTTCTTTATATTACTTATAATATTTAATAATATTTAATTTTTTTTACTCTTTTATTCTTGTCACTATAGAATCCGCACTTTAATTCCTTTTCATGGCGCAATATTGCATTTAACTCTCCCCCTAATAAGATTATTATAGACGTAATATATAGCCATAACATTAAAACTATTATAACTCCTATTGTTCCATATACTGATGAATAATTACTAAAATTATTTACATAAAAAGAAAATACATAACTTGACACTAACCATCCAACCGTTGTAAATACAGCTCCTGGTACTACCTCACCCCAACTCAACTTTCTTGCTGGTATAAGACGATACATAGCAGCAAAAACAAATATCATTGACGACAATGCCACTGGGTACCTAATTAAATTAATATAATCAAATAGTGCCCATTCTAAATCTAACCAATTTTTTAAGCCATTACTTATTGCCTCTCCAAATACTAAAAATGCCAAAACAAACATAATAACTCCTATAAGACCAATCATAAATACTATAGACATTAAAATAATATTAATATAATTTCTCTTTTCTTTTGTTTCATATGCTCTATTCAAACCATACATTATTGCTCTAAAACCTCTTGAAGCTGTGTACAATGTAAATATTAATGAAAATGATAACAATTCACTATTTCTAGTTTGTAAAACACTCCTTACAGTGTTTTCTACTAGCATATATGCTTCATTTGGCATAACTGTTTTTAATGCTATTAAAACCTCTGTTGGTTCTAAAGAACTATGCCCCAATAATGTAAGCAGAAAGATTAAAAATGGGAAAAATGATAACAACATATCATAAGCAAGTTGTGATGCTAATGCAGATATATTATGTTGCTTATATTTTACAACCATCTTTAATATATAATCCGTTATACACATGTATTCTTTTTTCACCGTCCTTTTTACTTGGTATGTATTTAATAATACTATCAAGTATTTACTATGCTTAAAATCTTTAGAATTTATACAAAAAATTTTTAAAATTAACTTTAACCCCTATCATACAAAATTAATTAGAGTTAAATTTTCTAACTTATAATCTTCATTGTGATTTTTAAAGTATATATTGACTATAATATTTATAATTAATATTATAACATTATTTTTGTTATTGGTAAAAAATGTATTAAATTAATATTATGTGAACTTTTAAAAGTTTTATAAATATATATTTGTGAGGTGAAAGTAAATTATGAAATTAGGATTAGCTCAAACAAATATTAAATGGGAGGATAAAAAATTTAATATTGATATTGCTGAAAAATTTATATTAGAAGCAAAGAATAAAAATGTTGATTTAATTCTCTTTCCTGAAATGTCATTTACCGGTTTTTCCTTTAATGTAGAAAAACTAGGTGAAAATAACGACTTTACTATAAATAAAATCAAACTACTATCAAATAAATATGATATAGCCATTGGTTTTGGCTATATAAAAAAATGTTTTTGTGAAAATATCTTACTAGGTAAAAATAAATATATAGTAGTTTATAAAAATAATATTATTTCAAATTACACTAAGATACATCCCTTCTCATTTTCTAATGAAGATAAATATTTTATTTCTGGTTCAACTATAGTTTTTAGTTCTATTAAAGACATTACCTTTTCAACTTTTATTTGTTATGATTTAAGATTTCCAGAAATATTTCAAATTGCCTCTAGAAAAGCTGATTTAATAACAGTAGCTTCTAATTGGCCTCTAGAAAGAATTGATGACTTTAAATTACTTCTTAAAGCCCGTGCAATAGAAAACCAGTGTTATATAGCTGGTATAAACCGAATTGGAACGGACCCTTCCTTAATTTATAATGGTTGTTCTTGTATAATCGATCCTTTTGGAAAAGAAATTATTTCTATTGAGAACTCTGAATTTTTATTAGTAGCAGATATAGATAAAAATTTAGTTTTAAATCATCAAAAAGATTTTCCTTTGAAAGCTGATAAAAAATACAATATATATAATAAATATAATAATTTATTATATTAAAATTAAGTTCTCTAATTTAAAATTAGAGAACTTAATTTTATCTAAAACATTTTTAATTTACATTTACTATAATATATAAGTAAATACATCCTCATTTCTTTCTGGTGCTATTGGAGCTTCACAATCTTTATAACCTAAAGCTACCGCATAATATGGTTTATAACCTTCTTTTAAATTTAAAACTTTAGCTTCTTCTTTATTTTCAAAGAAGTATGAAACTAATCCATTCCATAATGAACCTATATTTAAGCTTTCTGCTGCTATAAGCATATTTTGTATAGCTGCGCTACAATCTGTAAGTGGTGAATATGTGCCCTCTTTACCGGAAACTATTACTACTGTAGGTGCATTATAGAAAAGAGGTCTATTTTTAGATCCTAATTTAGAAATCCATTCTATTTCTGAGTTTTTCATAGCCTCATTAGCTACCTCACTAATTTTATTTAAAACCTCTTTATTTTGTATTATTGTAAAATGCCATGGTTGATCATTATGACCTGTAGGTGCATATATTGCTGATTGTACTATTGCATTTAATTCTTCTTTAGTTATTTGATTATCTTTAAATTTTCTTATGCTTCTTCTGTTTTTTATAGCTTTTAAAGTTTCATTATTAGTCATATTTTCCCTCCAAAATTTATAAATATTAAAATTATTTTTATAAAAAATTTATTGCAAGCACTATACAAAATTTAATTTATAATTAAATTAAATATAGTCAATAAATTTAATTATATTTATTATATTAACATTATAATCAATATATTTGTAGTATAATATAAAGATACTAGATTTTTATTTACGTTAAGTTTTTACTTGATTGAAGTATAAATTTAAATTCTAGTTCAAAACAATATACAAGATAAAATAAATTTTATTTATTATTAATTTTTAAATTTATTAGTAATATATATATATATATAATTTAATATAGTTTTTATAAAATAATGTATTTTATATATTAAATTAGCCAACTTAATATATTTTTCATAATTATCAATAAGCTTCTATAATTTAACCTAAATTTAATTACATATAGAACCTAGTCATAGGATTGCAAAAAAAATTTATTTTGTGTTCCTAAAATACTAATTTTTTATATGTGTGTTGCATATTATTAGTTATATTCTTAAATTAAACATATTTATTCACTTTTTTATTCATAGGGGGTATAGTTATGAATTTTAAAGATAATTTTGAAAAAAAAACAAAAGAAAGAATAATTTCTACAGTATTAGAGCTCTTAGATAGAAATCCAGAATCTAATGTTGAAAGAATATTTTCACTACTTAGAAAATCAATTAAAGATGAGTATAGCCTCAAAATAGTAGAAGATGTTTATGTTCAATATTCGAATTCTCCAAATATCCAAGAATACGTTAAAAATATACTAAAAAATACAGACAAAAATTGTTTGAAAAAATTCTTTAAAAATATGCTTGGAAATGCTTTATGGTATGGAGTTAGTAAAAGAGAAAAAATAGGAATGGATAATGATATAAAAATTCCATTTACCTTACTTATAAGTCCATCTATGAGATGTAACCTTCATTGTACTGGTTGTTATGCTGCAAATTATTGCAAAAAAGATGATATTCCTTATGAGGAAGTAGACAGATTGGTTAAAGAAGCACGTGATTTAGGAATTTATTATATTATAGTTTTAGGCGGAGAACCTTTTTTCAATGAATACATGTTAGATATATATAAAAAATATAATGACATATACTTTATGCCTTTTACTAACGGTACATTATTTGATGAATCTTTAGTAGATAAACTACAATCCTTAGGTAATGTAATGCCTATGCTTTCTATAGAAGGCTTTAAAAAGGAAACTGATACAAGGCGTGGTGACGGCATTTTTAACTCTGTTATGAAAGGAATGGACTTATTAAATAAAAAAGGTGTTCCCTTTGGCGCTTCAGTAGCTACAGGAAATAACAACATTAATACAGTTATTTCAAATCAATTTATTGATATGTTATATGAAAAAGGTGCTAGAATGCTTTGGTATTTTATGTTTATGCCTGTAGGAGATAATCCTATTCAAGATATTAATTATATGCTTTCTCCAACAGAGAGATTAACATTAGGAAAAAGAACTCGTGAAATAAGAAAAGAAATGAAACTTTTCCCTATAGACTTTTTTAATGATGCTCCTTATGTTGGTGGTTGCATAGCTGGAAAATATTATTGTCATATTAATTCTAAAGAGGATCTTGAACCATGTATATTCTCTCACTTTGCCACAGAAAATGTAAAAAATAAACCTTTACTTGAAGCATTAAAATGTGATTACTTTAAGGAGCTTAGAAAAAGGCATCCTTATAATAAAAATTTACTACTTCCTTGCCCTATGGTAGATAATCCAACTCAAATAAGAGAAATAGTAAAATTTACTGGAGCAAAACCTACACATCCTAGTGCTGAAATTATGATTAAGGATAAAGAATTTATTGATAAAATTGATAAATTAGCCGCTAACTTTAAACCTTATGCAGATGAAGCTTTTGAAAAAGAATTTAATAATAAAGGTAATTATGATATGTCTAAAGGCTAAAAAGCAAAAGGGGAACACCCCTTTTGCTTTTTTATTTAACAATAGCTTATGGCTAAGAAACCACATCCTTCTACGCATCTCCCACAGCTTATGCACTTTTCTTCATCATAAATCATTCTTTTTCCTTCTCTTGTGATTGCATTTACATTACATACTGCTGCACATTTTCCACATAAAACACACTTTTTATCTTCTATATGTATCTTTTTTTTCATAACTCCCCCCATTAAACTAAAATCTAATATTTCTATAGAGAAACAAAGTCCTATTAAAACTATACATAAAATCTTTGTTATCAATTAAAAACTAAATAAATATATAAGTTTTAATTTAACTTAGAACTCTATATATTCATATTACATCCCATTTATTAAATTTGTCCATATTGGATATTGTATTATTATCTATTTATGTTATAATTCATATTATATAATAATTATTATCATTTGGAGGTATTAAAATGGATATTTTAGATAAGGTTTTGGAAACATTAAAGGAAAATGGTGCTATGAAATCTGGAGAAATTGCAGAAAAGCTAAATGTAGATAAAAAAGATATAGATAAAGCAATTAAAAAATTAAAAGCAGATGAAAAAATTGAATCTCCTAAAAGATGTTATTATTCTGCTAAATAATAATTAAATTTAATATTATATTAAATTTAACTAAAAAACACTCTCTATATTAAGAGAGTGTTGTTTGCATAAAACCAAATATAACTATACTTCTATAAATATTATTTTTTCATTATATAATATATACATACAAAGATAACATGTTTTTAAGTTATATAAATATTATATATTTATATTCTATAATTGTAAATATATTACCTTAAACATATATATTAAAAGAACTTAAATTCTGAATTTGTTTACAAATTTTAACTATTTAAATTAATATCCACAACTAAAAGTTGAACATTCAGTTTCTACATCATTATATGCAGATTGTCCTGCTATATGTATACTTTCAGCATAACATTTTTTATCACTATTGTGGATACAATTTTCAGCTTTACATGCTATATTAACACTTGGATTAGGTTCTGTAGTACAGTTAGTAAATGTATCATTTTTTTCTCTAAAACTACTACAACAAGTTTCCTCTGAATTTACTGCACTATTTCCTGTAACATCTATTGAACTTATACAGCAATAATTTTTATTATTATTTGCGCAATTTGAAGCTGAACAACTTAATTTAGTCATAAAAATCCCTCCTAATAATATTTTTTCTAAGTTTTAATGAATAATTAATAGCCATTTGTACCTTCTCATCTAACCACTAATTATTATAAATATTATAAGTTAACAGGTTAATTTTTATACACTTACTTAAAATGATTTTTAATTTATTAATATATATTTTAATTCATCATAAATATCAATATTTACATTTATAAATTCTTTTTTAACTGTTGTTGGTTTATCTGAAAGAACGCATATTTTATCAGATAATTCAATAGCTTCTTCTATATCATGGGTTACAAATATTACTGTATTTTTATTTTTATTTCTTAAAGTTTTAAAATCCTCTATTAAAACTCTTTTATTTTTTATATCTAAAGATTTAAATGGTTCATCCATAATTAAAAGCCCTCCTCCATAAAAGAAAGCTCGTATTATACTAATTCTTTGTCTCATTCCTCCACTTAATTCTTTAGGATAAAATTCTTTATATTTTTCCATTCCTACACTATTCAATGATTCCAAAATTTTATTTTTTAATTCTATGCCCTTATATTTTGATTTAAATACTAATTTTAGATTATCATATATATTTAGCCATTCTAATAGCCTATCCTCTTGAAAAACAAAAGAAACGTCATCTTTTTTATATCCAATTACCTCGCCTTCATAATCTTTTATATTTTTAGTTATTATATTTAATAAAGTACTTTTCCCACATCCTGATGGACCTAATATACAAGTAACTTTTTCTTTTTCACAATTCATTGATATATCTTTTAAAATTTTCAGTTTTCCAAAACTCTTATTAACTTTTTTAACTAAAATTTCATCCATAATTTTCTTCCTCTAAATTCCCCAATAAAGTTTATTATATAGTCTATAATTATAGTTAAAATAACAATAATTATTATCCACGCAAATACACCAGCAGTATTTAAATACACTTTTTGTAACTGTATTTCACTCCCAATGGAGTTGTTTGGTGCTGCTAGGATTTCTCCACCTACAACAATTTTAAAAGTTAATCCTAAAGTTGATGAAAATATCTTACCTAACCCTTCAAAAATTTTAGGTATGTATACATACCTAACAACATCTATTTTTTGTACGTTATATACATCTAACATATGTATTATCTTTTCATCAGTGCTAATAATATTCTTTAATAGTCCTTCATATAGTATTGGAAAAACTGATAAAATCCCCATAAGAATTGGAGCCTTATCATTGTTTAACCATACCAACGCTAAAATTACTATTGTCATTGTAGGTATAGTTTTCAAAAGTTCTATCAATGGTATCAAAAAATTATATATAACATAATTTAAAATTGAAAAAATAGATAAAACAATAGCAAAACTTAATGCTATAAAAAATGCCCAAACTGACCTGTTTAAGGTTCCAAAAATTATATTTGCAAAAGTTTTCTCTGTTATTATATGCTTTACTTCTATAAGTACTTCAACTGGAGAAGGTAATAATATTTTGTTGTTTATAACTTTATATAATAAGAACCATAGCATTAGAAATAATATTGTTCCTAATGCTACTAATTTTTTATTCTTCATAATATATTTTTTCATCTGGAATTTTACCACCAATAACTTTACTGTTAGACTCCATTAGTATCTCATAATATTTCTCATAATCTTTTTTAGAATCTTTAGCTTTTACAAATTTTAAATTTGATCTTTCTATAGCATCTTTTAAAATGGTTTTATCTACTGATATTCCAAGTTCTTCACAGTAGTTTCCTAATGTATCAGTATTATTATTTGCAAATTCTATACTATCTTTATATGCTTTTATAAATTTATTAACAAAGTTATCCCTATCACTTATAAGGTTTTCTTTAATTATTAAACTACTTTGTGGATAACCATTCTCTGTTTTAAATGTTGTTTTCCACTCTTCGTTTAAATCTATAATTATATTAGAAGTTGTCTTTTGAGATAAAACTTTTGTTAACATTGGTTCTGGTATTTGAGCTATTTCACATTTTCCACTTAAAAATGTAGGTGCTAATTCTGTCGCTCCCCCTAAATAATTTAAAGTTATATCCTTTTCTATATCTATACCTTTTTCCTTTAATATAGCTTTTAAAACTATATCCGGTGTCATTCCTTTTCCTATAGTAGTTACAGTTTTACCTTTTAAATCTTCAACGGTTTTTATATCTTCATTTCCAATTAAAGAAAAAGAACCAAATCCACCTGTTGCAGCAAGTTTATATCCTAATCCCTTATTATATGCCTGTGCTGCTAAACTTGATGGAACAATAGCAATATCTGCTTCTCCAGATAAAACTTTAGATGTTAATCCATCTGTTCCTTTCTCTATTGAATACTTTACATCAACAGTTTCATCAAAGTTAGGATTTTCTTTCATTATTTTTGCCATAGTAATTGAAGGTAATCCATCTGGTACAACTACATTAACTACCTTTTTCTCCTTTGTTTCTATAGTCGATCCTTTATTTGATGAATTTCCGCATCCAATTAATAAAATGCTTCCTACTAAAGCCATGGCTATAGCTATTTTTTTCAATCTCATTTCTTATGTTCCTTTCTTAATAAATTTTTATGTATTAAAATAAATTTAAAATTTATTCCACAATTAAAGGTTAAGGTAAGAAAAGAAATTATTTACTAACAATTTACATTCCATACCTTAACCATATTTTTTAATTATAAGACAACTTTAAATTAATTTTAGTTATGGATAGTTATAGTTTTTATTATAACTTTTGTTAAAAGTTCAATATCACTAACACTTATTGTTTCATTAAGTGTGTTCTTATAATTTACAGGTACTGATATTGCACCTGTTTTAATTCCACATAGTTCCTTGTGTATCATTCCACCATCTGTTCCTACTTTACTAAAAACATATTGACTTTTAATTTCATCATCTTTACAAACATCTTCTAATAGTTCTTTTATTTCATGATGAACTATTAAATTACTATCAACTACATGTATGCCGACGCCTTGTCCACTTTTAAAGTTATCTGATGCTTTTTCACTATCAATTGCCAAACAATAATTTGGTTCTAGTTTAAATGCTGCTGCTCTTGCACCTCTTCCACCTAATTGTTTTTGAGTAGAAAATACAAAATGTATTTTTTTATCTACATTATTTAATTCCAAGTTATGTTTACATATATATTGTAACGCTTTTATCATAGAATAGCATCCTATTTTATTATTTAAATTATGCCCTATTATATTCCCTTCCACTTCATTTATGTCACCATATAATACAGCAACATCACCTTCTTTTACTTTTTTTAAAGCTTCTTCCTTTTTATCTACAAATAAATCTATATAAACATCTTCTATTTTAACCTCATCTTTTTTACAACACACTCTACCAATTATACCATTTTCAAAAACCACTAAATTATTCACAAAGTCCTTTACTTGAAAATTACCTATTTGATCAACTAATAAATGCCCTTTTTCATCTATAAAGTTTACTATAAGACCTACTGAATCCATATGAGAAACTATCATCATATCTTTATCACTATTTTTTTACCAATAGTAACTATTACATTATCCATTTTATCTACTTCATATTTTACTGGTAATTTTTCTAATTCTTCTATTATTGCTAACCTGATATTTTTTTCATGTCCACTAGTTCCAAAAGCTTTTGCCAATTTATTTAATAACATATCCATACCAATACACTCCATTTCATATATTTTTATTATATCGAACTAAACCTTTACCTTTAATATTTAAATGCAAATTAGCATATATTAAAACTTCTTTAAATAACAATTTAACAATTTTACTGTATTTAAATAGTCTTTTTGTGATGCAACTGATATTGAAGAATGAATGTATCTACAAGGTACTGAAATTGTAGCTATTTTTGAAGTTCCATTTCCTACTGTGTGGATTACACCTGCATCATTTCCACCTGCTATTGAATTTCTTCTTTGATATGGAATTTTATTTTCATCACAGCATTTAATTATTTCCTCTACCATATCATTGCTAAAGATACTCTTTTTATCCATTATTGAAATTGCAGGTCCCTTATTAACTTCAGTTGCTTTTTTATTATCTGGTATATTAGGCATATCTGCACATATAGTTCCTTCTAAAACAATAGCAAAATCTGGTTGCACATTAAATGCAGATATATTTGCTCCTCTAGATCCTACTTCCTCTTGTACATTAAAAACCCCATATAAATCACAATCATATTTTTCTTTTAATATTTCTATAATAACTAAACATCCTATTCTATCATCAAAAGCTTTACCTTTTATAAGATTTTCTCCAAAACTATCATATTCTGTATCAAAAACCACATATTCTCCATATTCAACTTGCTGCATTGCTTCATCTTTTGATTTTGCCCCTATATCTATACAACAATTTGAATAGTTAAATGGCTTTTTTCTCTCTTCAGAACTTTGTAGATGTATAGCTTTTACTCCTATAACACCCTTTAATTTCTTTTCACCTATTAGAACTGGTTTAGATGGAATAACTAACTGATTCACTCCCCCTAAATCTCTAAATTTTAAAGTACCATCCTTATTATATCCTGTAATTATAAATCCAACTTCATCCATATGTGCTGCAATCATAACTTTAGGACCGTTACCTTTTTTATGTGCAACTATATTCCCCATTTTATCGACTTTTATATCATCTACATAATTTTCTATTTCTTTCTTTATTATATTTCTTACTTCACCTTCATAACCTGTAGGACCATGAGCAGAAGTTAGTTTATCTAATAAACCACCTTTTTCAAGTTCCTTTGCTAGAAACATAAAATCCCCTCCAAATCTTCATATTTTGTCTTTTCTATAATTTTAGCTAATAATCTTCCTGCATTCTTAATGTCATTTATATTTACAACTTCAACTGAAGTATGCATGTATCTCTGTGCCAATGAAAACAGTAACGTTGGTACTCCATCTGCTGAAATTTGTATATCCCAAGCATCTGTACCTGTAGCTCCAGGACACACTTCTACCCCATAAGGTATGTTATATTCTTTAGCTATATCAATAGTATACCTTCTAAGTTTCGGGTGAATATTAGGTCCTACAGATATCATTGGTCCATCACCTAAAGCTGTATTAGAATCTTCATCTCCCAAAAAACTATTATCAAACCCAACATCAATAGCTATTCCTATATCTGGTTTTATTCCATAAGTAGCTGTTTTGGCACCTCTATGTCCTACTTCTTCTTGTGATGAGCATACAAAATACACATCTAAGTCATGATTTATATTTTCAAGTTCCTTTGCACAAGAATAAAGTATTCCAATACAGGCTCTATCATCTAGTGCTTTCCCAGAAACATTATCATTTAAAAGTTCTATAAAATTTCTTTTTATAGTTACAAAATCTCCAACACTTATTTTTTCTCTTAATGATTCTTCACTATATCCTGTATCTATTCTTAAATCTTCTACTTTAATTGCTTTTTTTCTATCTTCATCGTTAAATAAATGTGGTGGTTTCACTCCTATGATTCCTGAAATTTTTTCTTTACCATGTATGATGACTTCTTGAGAAACTAAAACCTTAGCATCGAATCCGTTTTCTTCAAATTGTAAAAATCCATTTTTATCTATTTTAGTTACAACCATAAATATTTCATCAGCATGGGCCATTAACATTATCTTTCCTTTGCCCTTACCTTTTTTCTTTATAATTACATTGTTAAGATTATCTTTTGTAACTTCTCCAAAACTTTCAAAAGCACATTTTATAGTATCAAATAACCAATGCTCTCTTCCACTAGGACCATGACTTTCACATAACTTTTTTAAAAGTTCTTTTTCATTCATCTTCGCTCCCCCTTTTTTTCTAAATATTCTAATAAATTAATTTTACCATAAATATCTATTTTAAATTTAATTATAATGTTTAAATTTAAGTTTTTTAATATATATTAAAAGCTTTAAGTATTTGTTACTTATAGACTTAAAATATTATTTAAATAAATATTATAAATTATATTTACTATTTTTGTATTAATATCAAAACCTAATAAATAAATTCAAAACATTTTTATAAAATGCATTACTAAGTTTTAAGTAATTTAAAACATACCTCACTATTTAAGATATCCAAGTTTTGGAATGGATAACTTTAAGAGTCAACTTGGAACCCTATAAATGTATTTACTTTTTAATCAATACACATAATACCATTGACAATAATTTTTTAACAAATTTTTTCAAACTGTATAAATCATTTATATTTAATATATGTTCAAAATTTTTTAAATTTTTATCTTGTTTTTTCTCATAAAACCCGTATAATATAATCTTGTAGTTACTAAATTATTAACAAATTGTAAACTTTGTAAAGGAGGAAATAAAATGTCATCAAATAATAATAATAAAAAGTTATCTTTAACTGCACTAATATTAATGATATTCACTTCAGTTTATGGCTTTAATAATATGCCAAGATCATTTTACTTAATGGGATATGGTGCTATACCATTCTACATAATTTCATCTTTAATATTTTTTATTCCATTTGCATTTATGATAGCAGAATATGGAGCAGCGTTTAAAAATGAAAAAGGTGGTATTTTTTCTTGGATGGAAAAATCAGTAGGACCTAGATATGCTTTTGTTGGAACTTTTATGTGGTACACATCCGCAATAATTTGGATGGTTAATATATCATCTACTATTTGGATTCCACTTTCTACAGCTATTTCTGGAGTGGATAAGACTTCAACTTGGACTATATTTGGATTGAGTTCTCCTAAAACACTTGGAATTTTAGGAATTTTATTAATAACACTTATAACTTTTATCTCTACAAAAGGTTTAGATAAAATAAAAAAAGTTACTTCTATAGGTGGTACTGCTGTTGCATTACTTAATATTTTACTTATAGGTGGAGCTATAATTGTGTTAATCGGTAATGGTGGAAAACTTGCTCAACCAATAGATTCACTTTCATCATTTATGACTTCACCAAATCCAGCTTATACTAGCCCTATATCTATCCTGTCATTTTTAGTTTTTGCAATTTTTGCATTTGGTGGAATAGAAGTTGTCGGTGGTCTTGTTGATGAAACAGAAAATGCCGAAAAAAACTTTCCAAAAGGTTTAACTTTTTCAGCTATAGTTATAGCCGTTGGTTATGCTGTTGGTCTATTTTGTATAGGCATATTTACCAATTGGGATAAAACACTATCTTCTGATGTAGTTAATAAAGCTAATGTTGGTTACATAGTAATGAATAACCTAGGATATACTCTTGGAACAACTTTTGGTCTTAGTGAAACAGTATCAATATCAATTGGTAACTGGATTGCTAGATTTGTTGGACTTTCCATGTTACTTGCATTATTTGGCGCATTTTTTACTATGACATATGCACCAGTAAAACAATTAATAGAAGGTTCTCCAAAAGGATTATTCAATGACAAAATATCTAAAGTTGAAAATGGAATACCTGTAACTGCAATGAAGGTTCAAGCTGTTGTTGTAATTATAATAATTGCATTAGTATCTTTCGGAGGAGACGCAGCTACTAAATTTTTTGATATATTAATAGCTATGACAAATGTTGCAATGACCATACCTTATATGTTCTTAGCCGGTGCTTTTATATCATTTAAAAGAAAAGATGAGATCAAAAAGCCATTTGTAATGTTTAAAAGCAAATCAGTATCTTTAATACTAACTATAATTGTTACAGCTACTGTTGGCTTTGCAAATATATTTTCTATAATAGAACCTGCTATTAATAATGACTATATAACTTCAATATTCAGTTTAGCTGGACCATTAATATTTACAGCAGTTGCATTAATTTTATATGCAAACTATGATAGAAAAAAGAAATCTAATAAACTATAAATCAAATAAAAAACATTGACAATTAATGTCAATGTTTTTTTGTTTGATTTATAGGTAATATTAATGTAAATTTACTTCCTTTTCCTAATTCACTTTCAACTTTTATTTCACCATTATGAAGTTCAATTATTTGCTTAGTTACAGTCAATCCTAAACCACTTCCCCCATGTTCCTCAGTACTTTTACTGTAAGTCTGAGAAAATCTATTAAATATACTTTCATGATATTTTTTATCTATTCCTATACCAGTATCTTTAATATCTATATATACTTTATAACTATCAGTCCAAACACCAACTTCTATCTTTCCGCCTTTTTCAGTAAATTTCACTGCATTTCCAATTAAATTAATTAAACATCTTTCTATTGTATCCCCATCACATTCAATTTCAAACTCTTCTACCTCTGGATCTATAATGAGTTCTATACCATTATCTTCTACAAAATTTTTCATTGAGAGTGCTAATTCCTCAACTATATAAATAATATCCACTTTTGCTATATGTAACTTATATTCTCCTGCTTCTATTTTTGAAGTGTCTATTATATTATTTATAAGCCTTAATAACCTTTTAGAATTTCTTTGTAAAACTAGCATATACTCCTCTAATTTATTTCTACTTATTCCATCTTTAGACTGATTAAAACTATTTATTAATTGTACAGATGATAAAATTAAATTCAATGGAGTTCTTAACTCATGAGATAAATTAACAAAATAGTTGTTTTTATATTTCTCAACTTCAATAACTTGTTTATATAATTCTTCGTTCTCTGCAAATTTAATATTAAGTTGATGAGTTCTCTCAAATATTATGGATTCTAAAATTTTTACATAATTCCATGCTATATATATAATTAGTAAAACTACCAACAAATATATTAGATAGGCCCATCCAGATTTCCAAGGTGGATTCAATATTTTTATATTAAGTTCTGTAGGATTACTCCAATTACCATTTGAACTTCTTGCTGTAACTAAAAACTTATAGTTTCCTGGTGGAATATTTGTATACTTTGCATAGTTCCTATTTTCTGAATCTATCCAATCATCGTCTAGTCCTTGCAATTTGTAATAATATGTTGTTTGTGCAGTGTTTTTAAAATCAGGTAAAAAAAACTCAAAATTTAAATAGTTCTCATCGTATTTTAATTCAATATTCTTTTTTATATTTATATCTTTTGTATTAAATTTTAAACTTTCAATTTTAACTTTTGCAGTATAATCAGGCTTATTTATATTCTTTGGATAAAAGCTATTAAATCCACTTATTCCTCCAAAAAACATCTCACCACTTTTACTTTTAAAATAAGAATATGTATTAAATTCTTTATTTTGTAATCCATCTGTTATATCAAAAACTGTAAAGCTATCTCTTTCAATGTTATATTTACAAATTCCATTGTTTGTACTTATCCAAGGATTCTTATCATCATCAATTAAAATTCCATATGTAAAATTATTTGAAAGGCCATTTTTATCATTATATGTTATAAATTTTTCATTTTTTATGTTAAATTTATTTATTCCATAACTAGTTGCAATCCATAAATTACCTATACCATCTCCAGTTATGCATTTTATAGCATTAAAACTTATTGTATTCGATTCACCTTTTATATGAATATAGTTTTTAACTTCCTCCGTATCTCTATTATATTTTACTATTCCTCCATCTATAGACGTTCCAAACCACATATTTCCATATTCATCTTCATATATTGACGTTATAGACTTGTCCATTATATTATTATCATTAAATATATAGGAGTAGTCTTTAAAATTTCCATTTGAGTCTAATGTACATACTCCATTTGTTGTCCCAATCCAAAGTATTCCTTTATTATCAATAAAAAGTGATCTAACATCATTATTTATTAGACTATTTTCATTCTCCTCATGATAGTAATTAGTGAATTTTCCCGTATTTTTATTAAATTTATTTAATCCATTAGATGTAGCTATCCATATCTCGTTACTTTTACCTGTGATTTGCCATATTTGATTGTCACTTATGGATTTTATATCTTCCTTTTTAAATACTTTAATAGAATTATTGTACCTATCTAAAACATTTAATCCATCATTTTTGGTACCTAACCAAATTAACCCTTCATCATCTTCATATATTCCTGAAACTTGATCTGAACTTAAAGTTTGATCTATCATAGGAATCCTTTTGTAGTGTGTAAACAACTTATTAGGATTAAAAATACTAATTCCTCCATAAGTTCCTACCCAAATTAATCCCGATTTATCTTGGGTAATTGATAACACATTATTACTCACTAAACTTTGACTATCATAATAACTGTTTTTATAAGTTATAAAATTATTATTTTTAATGTTTATTAATCCATTATCACTTCCAATCCATAAATTTCCTGAAGCATCTTTAAATATACTACTTATGTTTCCGTTTAAGTCCTCATAATTATACTTACTCATTTTATTAGTTTCTATATTTAATTCAAATAATCCATCTTCCTTGGTTCCTACATAAATTTTTTCATTATCGTTATAAACTTTAGTTATATATGTACCATTTACTAAATCATTATCATATCTTATAAATTTATTATCTTTAACTTCAAACTTATTTAATCCATTATTAGTTCCTATCCATACATCACCATTTATATCCTCACATATACTAGTTATAAAATCACTACTTAACGAGTTACTATTATTTATTTCATTAAAAAATTTATCTACTTTTTTAGATTTTTTATCTATTATATTCAGCCCATTCTCTGTAGCCACCCATATTCTCTCATTACTATCTTCCATTATGTCTACAATCTTATAATGTGATAAATCACTATATGCATTATATGTCTCTAAAACTTTACCATCCTTATTTATTTTATTTATTCCTCGTGAAGTACCTATCCATAAATATCCTTCTCCATCTTCGAATATATCCGATATGCAATTGGAGTTTATACTTATCTCTTCTTCATCATATCTATATACATAAAACTGATGTCCGTCATACCTATTTAGTCCATCATCTGTTCCTATCCAAATATATCCCTCACTATCTTGAAATATGGCATTCACTGATGATTGAGATAAGCCATCATCTACTGTTATATTTTCAAAATTTAATTTATGAATTTCTGTTTCTCCATAAACAGAATAATTCTTTATACAAAATATAATTAAAAATATAAAAATCATTATAATTTTTTCTTTCATATCAAACTCCTTTTAATAAAATTACTTTATCTAAGTATTTGAATATTCAAATCAACATTCTATTACAAACTTTATAATTATATTATAGTATTTTTATTACATACACTTGTACTTTTACTAATAAAATTTAATAATTTTTTAAATTATATTAAATAAAAAGATAATGTGGTTTTAAATTTTAATATATTATTAAAACAACATTATCTCCTAATTAACTTTTCATTCTAAAATTTTTTAAGATTAAATTTACTTTATTATGAGTAATTTAAACTTCCTACATGAGTATTTCTATAGACAGGAAGTGTTATAACAAATTCACTTCCCTCTCCAACTTTACTAATTAGTTCTATATTACCCTCATGCAACAGAATCAATTGTCTTGTAACTGTAAGACCTAATCCACTTCCACCATATTCTTCTGTAGATTTTTTATAAGCTTGTGAAAATCTATTAAATATTACATCATGATATTTACAATCAATACCTATGCCAGTATCTTTTACAGATATTTTCACTTGCTCTCCCAAATCAAACAATCTAACCTCTATTCTTCCACCTTTATCTGTAAATTTAACTGCATTTCCTATTAAGTTTATAATACACCTTTCTATTTCTGCTGGAGCACATTCTATCATTTTTTCTTCCATTTCAGGATCTATTATAAGTTCTATTCCTTTACTTTCTATTAAATCTTTCATTGAAAGAGCAACTTCTTCAACTAAATAAACAATATCTACATTTTCAAATTTTACTTCATATGTTCCTGATTCAATTTTTGAAGTATCTATTATATTATTTATAAGCTTTAATAATCTATTAGAATTTTTATTCATAACCTTCACATAATATACTATTTTCTCCTTTGGAATATAACTTTTTTCTTCATTTAATTTATCTATAAGCTGAAGGCTACTTAAAATAACATTTAGTGGAGTTCTAAGTTCATGTGACAAATTAACAAAATAATTATTCTTATTTTTTTCTTGTTTAATAATTTTCTTATATAAATTTTCATTTTCATGTAACTCTTTGTTTAGTTCACTAGTCTTTTGTTTTACTAAAGAATCTAAAACTTTAAACTCATTCCACAAAAATAATATAATCATAGCCACTATAATTATATAAATCAAATAAGCAAACGGTGTTCTCCATGGTGGTGTTTGAATATTAATATTTACTTTTTTAGGACTACTCCACTGACCAATACAATTTTGTGAACATATTTCAAAAGTATAATCCCCTGGTGGAATCTGAGTATAACTTATATTATTTAAGTTTAATCCGAAATTCCAATCCTTGTCTAATCCTTTTAATCTATATAAAAATGCTCTATTCCCTAAATTCCTATAATCAGGAAGAAAGAAATTTATATTAAAACTATTTTCGTAATGTTTTAAACTTAAGTCCTTATAATCAACTATTTCTTTATCTTTAACAGAAATATCTTTTATAACTACATCTGTACTAATATCCTCTTCTTTAAACTTACTAGGACTAAATACATTAAATCCATTATTTCCACCAAAAAACATTTCTCCATTCTTATTTTTAAAATAAGATAATAAATTAAATTCTTTTCCTTGTAGCCCATCGAAAATATCAAATATGATTATTGATTGATTTTGAATCTCCAATTTACATATTCCTTGATTAGTACTTATCCAAGGATTATCTTTTTCATCTACTAATATTCCATATACATAATTGCTTGGTAATCCAGAACTTTCATCCCCTTGCGTAAATTTTTCTGTTTTAGGATCTAACATATTAATTCCATAATCACTACCAATTAATATAGTACCTTTACTATCACTATTAATACAACTTATTCTATTACTTATTAATCCATTGCAACTATTTTCTTCATGATAATAATTTTTTATTTTATTATTTTCTTTATTATATCTTATAAGCCCTATATTTCCCCCAAACCACATTTCTCCATTTTTATCTTGATGTATTGTTAAAATAACTTTATCTAAACTTCCAATGGTACTTTCTAAAATAAATTTATAATCTATAATTTCACCATTTGGAGATATTGCTATTAATTCATTGTTACCACTAATCCAAAGATAACCTTCTTTATCAAAGTATAACGTTTTAGGAGAACATATAGGTAAATCTAGTGTAGTACTTATTCCGCTATTTTTATTAAATTTTTTTACATAACGGGATGTATTCCAATATATTTCATCATTTTCATTACCTACTACAGACCACACATGTTCATTTTCATCTTCTTTATATATAACTTTATTTTTATTTTTTCTATCAATGCAATTAATTCCATTGTCTCTAGTTCCTACCCAAAGTAATTCATCTTTGTCTTCATAAATTCCACTTATTATATTGCTGCTTATAGAGTTTTTATCTCCAGTTTTTTTATAATGTCCAAAAAAACTTTTTGAGTTATATAAATTTATTCCATCTGCAGTTCCAATCCATATAAGTCCTGTTCTATCTTGGTATACATCTATAACTACATTACTTGATAAACTTTTTAAATCGCATGTGTTATTTTTGCATTCTATAATTTTTTCAGTTTTTAAATCATATATATTTAATCCATTATGAGTACCAATAAACATTTTGCTTTCTTCATTACAATTTACTATCTTTAATTTTGTAATAGTATTGCTTAATATTTCTTTTGTTTCGTTGTTATAAATAATATTTTCTTTTGTCTTTAAATTTAATTTATTAATTCCCCCTTTTAATGTTCCAACCCATAAATTATCATTTTCTACACACAAACTTGTAATACTATTATCTGTTAGATTGTATAACTCTCCTCCATGAGAATAAGTATCTATCTTGCTTAAATCTTCATTAATGCAGTTTAACCCATCCTTAGTTCCTACCCATATATTTCCTTTCTTATCTTCTTCTATAGCAGTAATTCTATTATCTGTTAGCTTTACACGAGAATCACTTTTATAAAATCTAAAAAAATTATCCTCATCATAGTTATATATATTTAAACCATATTCAGTGCCTACCCATAATCTATTTTTAGAATCTACCATCAATACTCTTATCCTATTGTTAGATATACTATTCTCATCACAATCATTAAATTTATATATTTGAATCTTATTGGTTTTAGTATCAAATCTATTAAGTCCATTTTTTGTTCCTATCCAAATATTTTCTTTATTATCTTGTGTAATACACAAAATATTAGAAGATGATAAACCTTTATCTTTAAATTTATTGTATTTAATAACTTCAAATTTATTGCCATCATATATGTTTAACCCTTCATTAGTCCCTATCCACATATATCCTTTTTTATCCTGTATAATTGATCTTATAGTATTTTGCGACAATCCATCTTCATTAGTAATTCTTTCAAAATTTAGCTGATTTCCTACAGCTAATGCATTAGATGTTAAATAAGTATAAAATAAAACAGAAATAATTAAAAATTTAATATAAAATTCATTTTTTTTCAAATTATAACTTATCATATAATATCCCCTCATATAATAACTTCAAACTTTATCTTTTTATACAATAATATAACAATTTTTATACTATTTCTATATTTTTTCATTTAATACATTATATTGTAAGTTGAAATATTTGGAATTTTATGATATTATTACTTAAATTCAAATTCCGTAAATTTTCAACTTTAAAACAAGGAGGATATTATGCATAATTCTACATTAAATTCAATATTTAACAGAACTTCTTTGCGAAAATATAAAAATGTCGAAATTGAAGAAAATCATTTAAACTTAATTTTGGAAAGCGCTATGCGAGCTCCTACTGCTGGGAATATGATGATGTATTCTATAATAGTAGTCAAAGATTCTAAAACAAAAGAATTGTTAAGTAAAACTTGTGATAATCAACCTTTTATAGCTACTGCACCAGTAATATTAATATTCTTAGCCGATATGCATAGACTTTATAAATACTTTGAAAATTGTAATATCAAAGATTATTGCAATAAAGCCAATGTAAAATTTAAAACTCCTAATTTATCAAGTTTATTTTTAGCTGCTGGTGATGCTTTTATAGCTGCTCAGAATACAGTTATTGCTGCAGAATCCTTAAATATAGGCTCTTGCTATATAGGTGATATAATTGAAAATTATGAAATCCATAAAAAACATTTTAACTTGCCTGATTGGACATTTCCTATATCCATGCTTTGTCTTGGTTACTATCCAGATGATTATCCTAAAAAAATCACACCACGCTTTGATAAAAAATACATTATTCACTCTGAACATTATCACGATTTAAATAAAGATGATTTTAAAACTATGTATGAGCCCTATGAAAATAAAATTCCTAAACCTAATAAATATAATGCTGAAAATTTTGGTCAATTTTTATATGGTAGAAAATTTAGTCAAGAATTTTCTAATGAGATGGAAAGAAGTATAAATGTAATATTAAAACACTGGCAAAAAAAATAATTTCATAATAATAAAACTGTATAAAAATAAAATTTAAATTCTACTTTTATACAGTTTCTCCTAACCTTTTATCAAGTCTGCTGTTTTTGCATTTACAATTTCTATTAAATTTTTAGGTGGTATTTCTATCTGAACACCAATTTTCCCGCCACTAACTATAACATTTTCCAATGACTCTACAGTGATATTTATAAAGGTCTTATATAGTTTTTTCATACCAATTGGAGAGCATCCCCCTCTTATGTACCCAGTATATTTATTAATATCTGTAACTTTTATCATCTCAATCTTTTTTTCACCACAAATTTTTGATGCTTTTTTCAAATCCAATTCTTCTTTTACTGGTATAACAAAAACATATAATTCCTTACTAACCCCTTGAGCTACTAATGTTTTATATACCATGTCTTCTGACTTTCCTATTTTAGCAGCAACTGATAATCCATCTATTTTTCCATCTTTATTTTCATAGGTTATAATATTATACTTTATATTTTTTTATCTAAAATTCTCATTGCATTTGTCTTTACCTGTGCCATATTTTCTCCTTTACTAATCCAATTATATATTTAATTAATCTTTTATTTATTGTATCAAATTTTAATTTAAAGACCAAATTATAGCACATATAGGAAAATAACTTAATATTTAAGTTTTGTTATCAATTGTTATATAGAAACAAGCTACAATTTAAATTTATTCAATACCATTAAAATATATTTTTATAAAAATAAAACTGTTACCTTAAATAACAATTTCTTTTTCTGAATTTTTTTTATTCTATTGGATATACTAATTAACGATGTTTTCATACATCTAAACTAAAACTTATTTATTATATTTATATATTAAGGTATAAATTATACCTTATATTTTAAGAAAGTATTCCCTATAATACTCCCCAAATATTATATTATACTTTCTTCATTTTCCTCCATTTACAGAGGTTATGGTTATACTTCTGCAAATACAACTCATAAAAAGAAGGTGTATTAAATTGGCATGCAACCATTTTAATACACCTTTTTTACTATTAAATATACTTATCAGTACTTTCACCTATTTGTAACGAATGCTTTATCGAAAAACTCTATACATATCTTCACTATGATTAAATTTTATCTTCTTGTGTCGTTACAAATCTAATTTTAATCTTTAGATTCCTATTTCTTTTCATATACCTTACTTAACTTCTTCACTTTTATCTATGGAAAATAAATATAAATATTTTTTTATAACCGGCTTTCCTATTCCTTTTTCTAAAGCTCTACTATAATAATCTAATTGCATTTTATATTTTTCTTTTATAGACTGAATTCCATTTTCATTGTTCATTGATATATAATCCGTTTTATAATCAAATAGAATAATTTTATTATTTTTTTCAAAATACCCATCTATTATTCCTTGAATTTTTATAAACTCATTATCATACACATCTTCTTCTAATTCCTTATAAACTTCTTTAGCTCTTACTTCTATGCTAAATGGTACTTCCCTATTTAAGGTTCCTTCTTTATAAGCTTCTATTATTTTTTTCCCCAAATCATCATTTAAGAAGTTAATTATTTTACTTATTTTAATAACTTTTTCTTGTTCTTCCGTTATTAGTTCATTTTCAACCATCTGTTTTATTTGCCTTCTTATTCCAGCCTCACTACAATCCTGTGAAAAATCTAATCTTTGCATAACAGCATGAACAGCAGTACCTTTTTCTGCTGGTGTTAAAATTTTCTTTTCTTCTAAAAATTTAGGTCTTTTAACTATTGATGGCACATAGTTTCCTGTATACTCCATTTCTTCTTCTTGATTATTCTGCCTCTTTAACTCGGATACAGTAAAATTAGTTTCCATAGTTGTAGACTTCTCATATTTATATTTATAATCTAATCTATTTAAAACTTTATTTTGTATTGTGTCATCATGAATCTCATAAATTCTATTTAATATTTCTTCTATATCCTTGTTATTAACTATTTTATCTTCATATTCTATAAGGTCTTTATAACTAATAAGTTTGACATTCCACTTAGAATTATCTTTAATTGTAGGAATTTTATTATTTTTTAATAAAAAGACGCCATCCTCATGTCTAATTATACAAGGCATAATCCAATCTAAATAATTATTAGCTCTTATTAAATATCCTTGCAAAATTTTCCCCTCACTATTTTTAGCTATACTTCTCCATCTCTCTATAGATTTTTCAAAAGACTTAACACTTCCTGAAATTATTAATTTTTCTTTAGCCCTTGTAAAAGCAACATAAAGTATTCTCATTTCTTCTGATAAATTTTCTTTCTTAATTTTATTCTTAATTATATCCTTAATTATAGGACTATATGAAATTCTTCTTTTAAAATCTATAACTTCGGGTCCAAAACCTAACTCATGATGAAATAATATTTTTTTCTTTATATCCATAGTATTAAATTGTTTTCCCATAGCACTTAAAAATACAACTGGGAATTCAAGCCCTTTACTTTTATGAATGCTCATTATTCTTACTACATTTTCATTTTCACCTATAGTCTTAGCTGAGCCTAAATCACCACTAGTACTCTTAACTTTATCTATAAACTTTATAAAGTTAAATAAGCCTTTATAACTTGTTTTATCATATTGTTTTGCCCTTTGAAATAGCATTCTTAAGTTTGCCTGCCTCTTTTCTCCAGTAGGCATCGCCCCTACATAACCATAATAACCTGTTTCCATATATAAATTCCAAATTAATTCATCAATAGGAACTATAAGTGATTTCTTTCTCCATATATCCAATTTGTCTAAAAATCCAGATATTTTTTTTGTTAATTCTGTATGTTCTAATTCAATATAATTTTTTAGTGCATCATAAATATCTGTTTCTGGACTATTCAATCTAACATTTACTATATCTTCTGAGGAAAAACCACCTATTGGCGAACGTAAAACCGCTAATAGTGGAATATCCTGCTTAGGATTATCTATAATTTCAAGTAAACTTATCATAGTTTTTATCTCTAGAGTGTTAAAATAACCATCATTTGCATCTGTATAAACAGGTATACCTATTTTTTTAAGTTCTTCTGAAAATATAGGTGCATAACTTGAGGTAGCTCTTAGTAAAACAACTATATCCTTATATTGTGGAATTCTGTATTCTTTTAAATTTTTATCAAAAACTTTAAAGTTGTTTTTTCCTTCTATAAATTCCTTTATTTTTTGTCCTACTGCTCTGGCTTCTAACTCTATAGTAGATATTTCTTCCTCTTCAACATCACCATTCTCTTCTAATATATTTTCATTTTCAAAAAGCATAACTTCTACAGGTCCACCACAAACACCATCTTCTAACTCCTCATAATCAGCACCTAAATTTAAAGACTCCTCTTCTGTGTAGTCTAATTCTCCTAACTGTTCACTCATTATATTTTTAAATATATAATTTACAGCATTTATTACTTCTTCTCTACTCCTAAAATTTTTATATAGTTTTACTAATCGTTCCTTTGCTCCTTCTAATTCACTATAAGTATTTTTCTTTTCAAGAAACAATTCTGGTTTTGCCATTCTAAACCTATAAATACTTTGCTTTACATCACCAACCATGAATATATTATTTTCACCAATGTCTCCTTTAGAAATCATAGTAAGTATATACTCTTGCACATAATTTGAATCTTGATATTCATCAATTAAAATTTCGTCATATTTTTCTCTTAATTCCATAGCTATCTTAGATGGTTTTATATTACTTTCTTCATCTATATTTGTTAAAATTTCTAATGCAAAGTGTTCAAAATCATTAAAATCTATTATTCCCTTTTCTTTCTTTTTTGCCTGATATGTTTTAGATAAATTAATTACTAACTCACATAGCTTTTTCATAAGTGGATATAAATATTTAATATCCTCCCTGCAATAATTAGAAGTTGCTTTATTTATAATAGTTGTTAATTCTAAAATCTTCTTTTTATTTGTTTCTCTTATATTTTTTACTTCTTCCTGAGAAACCTTATTTTCACAGTTTTTAATAGAAGGCATTCTTACAAATTTTATATTATTTATTATGTTTTTTAAACTTTCTAAGGAATGCCTGTTTTTATATAACTCTCTAAAGTATGAGTACTCATTACTTATAACCTTATAATACTTTTCTAAATATTCATCTTCTTCTACTATATTTTTTGCTATTTTCATAGATTTAGTTAAACTCTCTAATTCAATTCCTATGTCATTAATTAATGCTTTACCAATAGATGAATCTTCTATTTTAAATTCTTCTCCAATATTAAACATTTCACTTTTTTCCTGTAGCCATTGCTTAGGATATGGTGTACTCATAGAAAATCTATATAAATCTAAAACCATATTAAATAGATTTAAATCATTCTTATTATTACAATAACATTCTATAAGCTCTAAAAATATTTCATCATTATCTTCATACATTTTTTCAAAAACTTCTTCTAATGATTCTTGCTTTAAAAGTTCTGTTTCTGTCTCATCGGCAACTCTAAAACTAGGGTCTAAATCTATCATATGAAAATTTCTTTTAATTACCTCAAGACAAAAGGAGTGTATAGTCATAATACTAGCTTTATTTAAAAGCGTTAATTGCCTTTGAAGATGTTTTGATGTAGGTCTACTAGCAATTTCTTTTGAAATAGCATCACCTATTCTCTCTCTCATTTCTGATGCTGCTGCATTAGTAAATGTAACTACTAATAGTTTATCTATATCAATTAAATTGTCCTTATCTGTTATCATATTTATTATTCTCTGAACTAAAACTGCTGTTTTTCCTGAACCTGCAGCGGCTGCAACAAGTAAGTTAGCATTTCTTGTATCTATTGCCCACTGTTGCTCCTTTGTAAATTTCACTTTATTATCACTCATTTACTTCTTCACCACATTCCAATATTTTTAATATTTCTTTATCCTTTTTTCCCTTAATACTTCTATATTTATTTTCCTCGAAGGATAAATCAAATTGACATATAGCTGATAACTCACAATATTCACAAGGATCATCATCTTCAATTTTACATGGATTAATACTAATATCACCACTTAACATATCTTCACAAAAACCTATTAGTTCTTTACGAACATGCTTTCTAAGCACGTTAAACCCATCATAAGATATCACACTAGAATCAGCTGTAAATTCACCATCTTTTTTTAATCCAACAGGTATTATACTAGATTTATTTCCATTATCTAATGTTTCATCCATTTCCCTTAAAATTTCTACATCTCTAATTAAAAGCCCCTTCATCTTTAGCTCTTTTAATATACTGCTTTCTACTTCCTCATCAGACATATTTTCATCCACACTTATTATTGGATCATCTATTTTAAAATATAAAACTCCTGCTGGATTAGATTTTTCTCCTACGTTTAATTTTCTATTCAAAATTGCATCCAAGTAAGTTAATAGTTGAATCTGTAATCCATAATATACATCACTTAATTTGAATTTTTTTGACCCTGATTTATAATCTATAATTCTATAATATACTTGATTACCAGAAATCAATTTATCTATCCTATCTATTCTTCCTATTAGTTTTACAACTTCTCCATTTGAAAGTTCTATTTCTATTGGAGGATATTCACTATTCGTTGTCCCAAATCCAATTTCATATCCTTCTGGTTCAAATTCTCCTAAATTAATTTGATTCATGATAGTTATTACTGCTCTTATTAAAACTCTTTTCAGTCTTTCACTTATATATTTATATCTAAAGGAGCTATTTAATATAAAACTTCTATCTTCACTCATTATAATATTTACTATAGACTCCACTTTACGCTCACAATATTCACTATCAATATCCTGCCACGTCAATCCTTCTTTCTTCATATTTTTAGAAAAACTATCTAAAACATTATGCATGAAACTTCCCAAATCTGGTGCTGAAAATCCGTAAACTTTTCTTTCTTTTGCTTTTAAACCATATTGTATAAAATAAGCAAAAGGGCACCTAGCATATTTTTCTATTTTAGATACAGTAAAATAATTTCCACCATCATAAAGTTCTTTTGCTTTTTCATCACTTATAGCATCTACAATATTTTTATAGGAGAATCCATTAAAGATAGTTTTAGCTTTTTCACTATAATCTTTATTTTCTATAAAATATTTATATACCTCACCCCATACTGGCGATATTTCTTCCGTTTCTATATAATGTCTTATTTTCATAATAAGATTATTAAAAGTTGGAATATGTGAATTAACATCGTCTAACTCATCTATATTCATATCTTTTACTATGTCACTTTCTTCCTTCACTTTTTTAAGAATGCCTTTTATTCTAGATATTATTATAGATTGCCTAAGAGCCTTTCCTTCAAAATCTGCAACTGGATAACTTAAAGTAAGTTTTTCACTTGGAAGTGTTAGTGCAGTGTATATTAAAAATTGTTCCTCAAACATTAAAGTCTGTGTGTCACTTGACAACTTTACACCATTAGTTTCAAAAACTTTTTTATCTAAATCATTAAATATACCATCATCTATTGTAGCTTTTGGAAAAACTCCATCGTTAACACCAACAATATAAAGTGCTTTAATATCTTGAGCTCTTATACGTTGTATATCTCCTATTGTAACTTGATCTAATGCTGGGGGAATTATCCCCATCTCGTGATAAGAAATAGCCATATTAAATAATGATACAAATTGCTTTAATGCTATTTTTTCTTCCCCTAAAACTTTAACTAATTCATCTAAAATTTCCATGAGTAAATTCCATATAGAACTATACTCCCTTGCATCATTCAACTGTTCTTTTTCTTTTAAGTCTTCAATTTTTATATTTATCTTATTTCCTAAATCCAATTCTTCTAAAAATGCAAACAATGCTTTACACATACTTGCAATTTTATTTTCCTTCTTTAAACTTTTTTCAAATTAAGAATTGGTTCTAAAAATTTATCTTTTATAATTTTAGGTTTTTCTTCTTTCCAATAATATTCATCTAAATATTTTTTTCACCTGTTATACCATAGGCTATAACGTAATTTTCTAATATATCCACATCTTCCATATCAATATCAATAAACTCACTTTTTAGATATCTAAAAACACTTTCATATGAAAAATTTTTCAATATAATTTCTAGTGCAGATTTAACCATAATCACTATTGGATTACTTTCTACATCTTTTTTCATATCTAAAAAGTATGGAATCTTATACTCTGAAAAAATAGCTTTTATTATATCCTCATAACTATCCAAATTACGAGTAATAACTGCTATATCTTTAAATCTATAATTTTCATCTCTACATAATCTTAATATTTCTTTTGCTACATATTGTATTTCTGAATAAGTATTTAACCCTTTAAATATTTTTATATCATTTATTTCTTTTTCATAGGGTTTAGTAGCAATATTAAAATAGTTTTTTTCTATATAGCTTAATTCATCACTATTTATAAATCTATAATTATTTTCATTTTTAGGATTTCCCTTTAATATAATTGGTTTTTCATAGGATATATTATTTTCTGCCGCTATCTTTAAGATTTTATTTTCTGTATAAAAAACAGGATAAAATGCATCTGTTATATCAAAATCATCTTCTTTTTTTAAAATACTACTTCCCTTATATGGTAATGTTATATTTACTCTCTTACATATTTTAAAAAGTTTTTCTATAATATTATATTGTTGAGGTGTAAAACCATAAAATTCATCAATCCAAATCTCAGCACCACTTAAAAATCTACTTTTTAAAATTTTTCATTTAAAAAATCTAAAGTATCTGCTGGATCAAAAGTATCTTTTCCTAAAGCTGAATTATACTTTTCATAAATTAATGATGTATCAAATATTTTGTCTGATAAAAGTGAGTTTTCATCTATAACATTTTTCATTTCATTAATATCTTCAACAGTTACATTATATGTTTTAAATTCATTAATCATTGATATAATATTATCTACAAAACCACTCTGTTTTGCTGATAATGAAAATACCTTAAGCTCATCTTTTGATTCTTGAAGTATTTTATCAACTATTATTGCTTTTCCAGTATTACTTAAATTTTTATGTGTAATACCTCCTACTTCATTAAAAATAATATGAGCTAGCCTTTTAAAACTAAAGCTGTATACATTATTGACCCCTAAACAACCTAATCTTTCTAATAACATTTTTTCTGACTTAAAAGACAATTGCTCTGGAATTAATAATATTAAAGGACCATTTTCACCTTTTTCTTTTTATTTTCAATTTCCTCTATACATCTATAACTTTTTCCGCTACCTGAACCACCAAATATAAATCTTAATGTCATATCTATATTATTGTATTTATATATAATTTAAATTTTTAATAAAATAAATTATATATACAATAAAAACTCACCACCTTTAAATTAATATCTCTTCATTTTTTCTACTTATTATATTTAAATTATATACTATTTGCTCTAAAGTAGTCAGATGTTACTAATTAAAGTTAATACTCAAACTTTTATTATATATTTTTTCTTTTAGATTTAATTTTATTAAAATCCGCTTTGAAATTCATATCATTTTAAATTAAAGTTTATACATAAGTAAAATATTATTTAAATTTTATCCACTATTTTCAATATAATTTTTATTTTTTAATAATTTTGTGATTTTTTTAAAATAAAAGAAGGAATTTCTATTTTTGTGTAGAATATTCTTTATAGTAAGGCAATTAAAAATATTTGGAGGTATATGTTATGAACAAAATTGTTACTATTGAAGAAGCTATCTCTCATATTAAAGATGGCATGACTGTTATGATCGGTGGTTTCTTAGCAGCTGGAACTCCAGAAAAATTAGTAGATAAATTAGTTGAAAAAGGGGTTAAAGATTTAACTATAATTGCTAATGATACTGGATATCCAGATAAAGGTATTGGAAAGTTAATAGTTAATAAACAGGCGAAAAAAACTATTGCCTCTCATATAGGTACTAATCCAGAAACTGGACGACAAATGAATGAAAATGAAATGGACGTTCAACTTGTTCCTCAAGGAACACTTGCTGAAAGAATTAGATGTGGCGGTGCTGGTCTTGGAGGATTCCTAACTGAAACTGGAATTGGAACTATTATAGAAGAAGGCAAAGAAAAAATTACTGTTAATGGTAAAGAATATTTACTTGAACTTCCTTTAAAAGCTGATGTAGCATTATTATTTGGATCAAAAGTAGATACAAAAGGTAACATCTATTATCATGAAGCTACTAGAAACTTTAATCCATTAATAGCAATGGCAGCTGATATTGTAATCGTTGAAGCTGAAGAACTTGTAGAAGCTGGTGAATTAGATCCTAACATCGTTGTTACACCATCAGTTTTTGTTGATTACATTGTAAAGGGGGACAAGTAATTATGGATAGAAGTATGATGAGAGAAGTTATAGCAAAAAGAGTTGCGCAAGAACTTAAAGACGGAGATGTTGTAAATCTTGGTATAGGACTACCAACACTTGTTGCTAATTATATTCCTGAAGGTATAGATATAACACTACAATCTGAAAACGGTTTTGTAGGAATAGGTTCTTCACCTAAAGAAGGAGAAGAAGATAAAGATTTAATAAATGCAGGCGGACAATATGTTACTGTAGTACCTGGTGCTGCATTTTTTGATAGTTCAATGTCATTCTCTATAATAAGAGGTGGACATGTTGATGCAACTATACTTGGTGCACTTGAAGTTGACCAAGAAGGAAACCTTGCTAACTGGATGATTCCTGGTAAAAAAGTACCTGGAATGGGTGGCGCTATGGATCTTGTAGTTGGAGCTAAAAAGGTTATAGTTTCGATGGAACATACTGCAAAAGGAAATCCTAAAATTTTGAAAAAATGTACATTACCATTAACAGCTGCTCACCAAGTTAACTTAATAATAACTGAAATGGCTGTTATGGAAGTTACTAAAGAAGGTCTTGTTTTAAGAGAATTAGGACCTGAAGCTACAGTAGCTGATGTTAAAGCTGCAACACTAGCTGACTTAATAATTCCTGACAATATAAAAAGAATGAACATATAATATAATTATAAAAAACAAAAATGAACTGCATTTTATCAGTTCATTTTTTATTACATAAAAACATACTTACATAGCTATTTTATATATAGTAGTTGTTATAAAACATACTAAAAATGCCACTACTGTAGGCATAACCAAAGAAAATAAAGCCCATTTCCTACTTCCTGTCTCTTTCTTTATTGTAAGTATTGTTGTTGCACATGGAAAATGCAATAAAGAAAATATCATAGTATTCAATAATGTCAAATAAGTCCATCCATTATTTATTAAAATATTTTTAAGCATGTCTAAACTAGTATAATCCACCATAGTTCCGTTAGCTAAATATCCCATTAAAAGTATTGGAAGAACTATTTCATTAGCTGGTAATCCTAATAAAAATGCCATTAATATAAATCCATCTAAGCCTATTAAACTGGCTATAGGATTTAGAAAATTAGCAATATGACCTATTATACTCATGTCACCTATAATAATATTACTAAATATATATATGAGAACACCTGCTGGCGCTGCTACTTTAATAGCTCTAACCAATACAAATATAGTTCTATCAATTATAGAAGTATATATAACCCTCATTATTTGCGGTCTTCTATATGGTGGTAACTCTAATGTAAAAGAAGAAGGCATACCTTTTAATATAGTTTTTGACATTATTAATGAACTTAATAATGTTATTACAACGCCTAAAATTACTAACCCTACAACTATTAATGCAGCTAATATTGAATTTGCTGTATTAGATGCAAAAGTACCTCCTACAAAAATCATTGATAATGCTATTAATGTTGGAAACCTTCCATTGCAGGGCACAAAGCAATTAGTAAGTATTGCAATTAATTTTTCTCTTGGAGAGTCAATTATTCTACAAGCTATAACTCCTGCTGCATTACATCCAAAACCCATACACATAGTTAAAACTTGTTTACCATGACAACAAGCCTTTTTAAATGCTTTATCTAAATTAAAACAAATTCTTGGTAAATACCCACAATCCTCAAGTATAGTGAATATAGGGAAAAATATAGCCATTGGTGGTAACATTACTGCCACTACCCATGCAACTGTCTTATACATTCCTAAAACTAAAATATTAGTAAGCCAAATAGGACTATTTATATTTTCAAAAAAGTTTAATAAATGTGGTTCAAAATTATTAAACATATCAGCTAGTAACTTTGATGGATAATTAGCTCCCTGTATTGTTATCCATAAAATCATAGTTAAAAGCATAAGCATTACTGGTATTCCAAATTTTTTTGATGTTAAAATATCATCTACCTTTTGTTGTTTAAAAATTTGATTTTCATCTTTTTCTACTGTTTCTTCTGCAATATAAGAACAACTTTCATATATTTTCAAGGCAATTTTATCCCTAATAGAAACACTTTCATCTATAATTTTTTAATTTTTTAGTATCATCATCATCATATAATAAAAAATTTTCATCAACATATTTGCGTATAGAATTTATAATTGTTTTATCTCCATCCAGTAATCTTAATGAAACCCACCTGTAATTCATATCACTATATTTTTTATATAGCAATCCTGATATAGAATCAACTTTTCTTTCTATATCCTCACCATAATCTATTTTAAATGGAACTTTTCTTTTATATTCTCTAGTGTATACCTCTATATTTTCTTTTAAAGTATCAATTCCTTCTCCATTTCTTGCAGAAGTTACAACAACAGGAACTGATAATAATTCTTTTAATTTTTCAACATTTATTTCTATATTTTTCTTTTTAGCCTCATCAATCAAATTCAAACAAACTAAAACTTTAGGATTAAGTTCTAAAATTTGAATTAACAAGTTTAAATTTCTTTCTAAGCAAGTTGCATCTACAACTACAATATTTAAGTCTGCCTGTCCAAAGCATATATAATCTCTAGCAACCTCTTCTTCTGATGATGTAGCCAATAATGAATATGTTCCTGGTAAATCTACTAAAATATATTCATTATTTTTATAATTAAAAGTTCCTTGAGAATTTACTACTGTTTTTCCTGGCCAATTTCCTGTATGTTGATGTAATCCAGTTAGTTCATTAAAAACAGTACTTTTACCTGTATTAGGATTTCCCGCTAATGATATTATATATTGATTGCTTTTATTTTTTTCAACAATCTTAATATCTTTTAAATTTTCTTTCTTTGTTGAATCAAAAGTTAATCCCATTTTTCACCTCTAAAAAATTGATTAATAAAATAAATTTATTTTTATTACTCTTTATAAATAAGCTATCCAAGTATATTTGTATAAAACTTTTATAAAATACTTCTCCTTACCAAAATATTTTCACTTTCTTCCTTTCTAAGTGCTATACATGTCTCCCTTATAAGATAAGCTACCGGCTCACCAAAAGGTGACTCTCTTAATATGAAAATTTTGGTATTAGGTACAAAACCTAAATCTAATAACCTTTGTTTACTTAAACCTGTAGATAACACTGATGTAATTTCTACAGTCTCACCTACATTACATTCGCTAAGCTTAAATATTTTATCCTCCATAACCCATTCCCTACCTTTTGTTAATTTATTTTTAAAATTACAATTACATTACATAATATGTAATGTAATATACATTGGTTCTTAATATATATATTTATATAAAATATGTTTTTTAAATGAAATTGAGTACCATTTTCATTATTTTTTTTGACTTTTTACCCACATTTTGATACACATAATATTTCTTATATTGCTTAAAATATTATTGTAATGATTAAAGATTATAAAATTTCTTTAATCAATAAATTTAGAGGAGGTAATTACTAATGAAAAAAAATGAATCTATTGGATGTACTGTAGAACAATGTGAATATCATGCTAAAGATACTAACTATTGTACATTAAACAAAATAGAAGTAGGTACTCATGAAACTAATCCTACTATGCCTGAATGTACTGATTGTAATAGCTTTAAAAAATGTAATCACTAATTAAATTATTTTATAAAATATAAAATAATTTTTTATGATGAATTTTTTAATAATTAGTATTTATTACTAATATATTAGTAATGTTGATGTTAATTATTAAAATTGTAAAATCAAAATAAAATCTAAAGATTACCCTTGAAGATATTTATATGAGCTCATATTATACAAATTATAAATTGTTTAAATTTAAAATAATTTTTTATTAAATAAAAGATATTTAATAAATCTAATTTATAGCTGTATAATTCAGTTGTTAACAACTTTTTTTTAGAAAAGTAGAAGATTTTCTTCTACTTTTCTATAAATAAACTTATTATTTAAAACAATATTTGTCTCTAAAATATTTTTGTAACATTTTTGTAAAAACAAAAGTAAAATATAGGTTTATAATTTAATTTGTAGTGTTATGGAAAAATATTTATTTAAAAGGAGACATAAAGATGAATATTTCATATAAAAATACATCTAAATTAAAGAAAAACAAAAACGTTCTATTTTAATTTTTACTTTAGTAATATTTGTGTCTTTTATATCAATTTTTTATTGCAATCATAAATTAAATCAATATAAAGATGAAAATACAAATTTAAAGTCTAAAATAAATTCTTTAGATACAGATATAAGTGATTTAAAAAGTAAAAATTCTAAGTTATTAGAACAAAAAATAATTTAGAGTCTAAAATTAATTCATTATCAAAATAGTAAAATAGTGTATTTAATGGTTATAGGGGGGTAATCTAATGAAAAACAGGACAAGCGCTTTATTTATAAAAGTTCTACTTATTTTTACAATATTTATTCTTATTTTTACTTTATTTATAAATTCAAAGGCTATATTGGCAAAATCTGATACTAAAACTTTATCAGAAACAATTGAAGATAAAGTTGCTGAAAAAGATAAGCTAACTAAGGAAAATATTACCTTAGAGCAAAGTATAAAAGAAAAAAAGTCTCAATATAGTGAAGTTTTATCAAATACTAAAATTGCATATTTAACTTTTGATGATGGACCATCAAATCATACTTTAAAAATTTTAGATATTTTAGATAAATACAATGTAAAAGCTACTTTTTTTGTAAATTATAAACCAGGAATGGAACGTATGTACAAAGAAATATCTGATAGAGGTCATACTTTAGCTAATCATACTGCTTCTCATAGCTATAATAAAATTTATGCTAATAATGAAAGTTTTTTAGGTGATATACAATTTTTAGATGAAAAATTAAAATCTATAACCGGTAAAGAACCATCTAAAATTTTTAGATTTCCTGGTGGTTCTAATAATAGAGTAAATGGTCATAGTGATGCTAACTTTATGCCTGGCTTGTCACAATATATGACTGACCTTGGTTATACTTTTTTTGATTGGAATATAGATTCTATGGATGCTGCTACTTTTAAACAAGATAAAAATGTAATAATCCATAGTATACTTGATAATACTCCATATGTTAAACAAGCAAATATATTAATGCACGATTTAAATCCTAAAACAACTACTGTAGATGCATTACCTAGTGTTATTGAAGGATTGAAATCCCAAGGTTTTATTATTGAACCTTTAACTCATGATTCGGCTAAAATACAATTTACTTCTGTTAATTAATAGTAATTATAAAAAGTTATATCCACCAATAAAATTGGTGGATATAACTTTTTGTAGTACTTTATTCAAATTATTAATGATTATTGCTATTTTTTATATTTTTCTTTTAAAAATTTATCTACTCTCTCATTATTTACAGATACTATTTTATTAAATATATAATCATATCCATTTTTTGAATGTGGTATCATACAATTAGTACAATCTTTTATTCCATTACTCATTACATTGTTTCCACCACAGTCTTCAAGAAAGTATAATGGACAGTAGCAAAATAAACAATTGAATTCTTCCTCTTTATTTACTTTATGACAAGGAAAAAATTCGCAACTTTTGTGTTGAAAAAACTTATAATTCTCACTCATGATATTATCTCCAATCCCATAATTAATATTTAAAATTTACTTTTATTTTAACATTTTATTTCAAATTTATCTAACATTCAAATAATTTTTCAAGTACTTTCTGAATTATATGGCAGATTTTAAAAATCCTTTCCCCTGAACTTCCATAGCATCTGAAACAGAAACCAATGCTTTTTTATCTATACTTTCTATTAATTTTTGTGCATTATTAAGTTCTTTTTCTGAAACCACAGAATAAATGATTTTTCTTTTAACTCCAGTATAAGCGCCTTCTCCATAAAAAAAAAGTGGTTCCTCTTCCCAAACTGTCCATAATTGCATTAGATACTTCATTCTCTTTTTCAGTTACTATTATTAATATTTTCTTTTGGTTAAAAGCATTTATTATTTTATCTATAACTTTGGATTTTACATACATAAGCATTATTGTGTATAGCGTTAATTCTATACTTGTTATAAAAATTCCTAAAGCCACTATTATCCCATTTAATGCAAAATATAATGAGGATATTTTAATACCTCTATTTCTTCTTATTATTATTGCTATAATATCTGTTCCACCTTGTGATGCACCTTGCCTAAATATTATACCCATACCGATTCCACTTAAAATAGCTCCAAAAAATGTAGCTATAACTAAATCATTTACAACAAATCCTTTAAGCAATTTATCTGTTATAACTAATGCTACTGACATTGATACCATTCCAATAATACTCAAAAAAATAAATTCTTTATCTTTTAAAAATTTATATCCTATAATAAATACAGGTAAGTTTATTATGAATACCCAATATCCTGAAGGAATATCTAGTATATATTGAAGTATAAGAGAAATTCCAGCTATACCTCCACTTAAAAGTCTATTTGGTGAAATAAAAATATTTATTGCTATAGCATAAAGTATACTTCCAAAAATAATTTTAACTATTTTAAAATATATATTGTTATCTTTTAAATTCATACTAACATCTCCTAATGAATAACTAAATTTCATTTAATTTTTTAGCTATTCTTTTCATGTAATCAAATAACAATATACATATATAATATTAATTTTAATCAATTTCTGACTTCTCCTTCCCTCCGAAAGATTATCATAAGATTTTAGGCAGGTTTCCTGACTTTGTACTCATCCTCATTTAATCCTTCCCAGTATTAACCAGTGGATATTCTAAACTTGTCCTACTTACAGTAGCGGGGGCTGTAGTGGATTTTAACCACTTTCCCTTTTACCCTTAAATTAAGGCACCTATAAACCCTATATTTTTTTCTTTATATTTTTCTTTTAAATTAAACATAGGAGAGAATGAAACATCTCTCCTATAGCTTAAGTGTGTAAATTTAATAAGAGTTAATTTTCTATCTCTCATAAGACTTCAGTTAGCTGTGTTGTCTAAACTAATTTTTTAATATAAGCAAATTTTTCACAATTATTATTTTTTAAGTATCTAAAATTTAAACTCTAACGTTACTTAACTGAAACTTATCAAGTAGAGATAATTTAAAGTTTATAAAAAATATCTTCGTAAAACAAAGATATAATATAGCATTATTTAAGTAATAGTAAACTATTCATATTACTTTTTCCTTTATAATTCTAAATTATTATTTTATTTTATAAGAACATGTTATCAATTTTTTAGTAGTTTATCAAGTCTACTTAAATTTTCATTAAAACTTTAGTAGATAAAAAGTTTTTATTTAACCTATATCTACTAAAGTCAGGTAAATAAAAGTAATTTAAGTTATTGGAAATATATAAAAAACCTTCGTAAACTTTACGAAGGTTTATATAACAAATATTAAATAATATATTTAAATTCAATTAAATATACGAATTCAAAGATTGTTACAAATTCTTCCCTCCGAAGCTTTATAAAACAACGTTCTAGGCAGGTCTCCTGGCTCACGCATCATCCTACACCATCCTTCCCAAAATAATTCAGTGGATACTGGTTCGTCTGCGTTACAGTAGCGGGGGCTGCAGTGGATTTTAACCACTTTCCCTTTTAACTCTTTGTAGAGCACCTATTACACAATATTTACTTTATATTTATAATTATATCACTTTAAAAAATTTTTTCAATAGTTAATTTTTTTATTTACTTATTCTTTTACTTTTTAAGAAAGTTTAAATCCAAACTTAACAGGATCTGTATCATCAATAACAAAATGATTAAATCCAGTTATATACGCACTAGCAGTTATTTCTGGTATTATACCATTAAAATTTTCAATTTTTGTCGTTCCTAATATTTTTCCTCTAAACATAGTTCCTAAAATACTCTCATAAATGAATTCTTCCCCTTCTTTTAATAAACCTTTAGCATGAAGTGCTGCCATCTTTGCACTTGTCCCTGTTCCACAAGGTGATCTGTCTATTTGTCCATCTCCGAATACAACAACATTTTGAAGTGTAGCATTTATATTTTTTGCTGGTCCATATATTTCTACTAAATCTACAGTTTTTATATGTTTTAATGTAGGATGTTCTATTTTTATTGTTTTATTTACTATATCTCTAATTTGAAGACCAATCTTTGAAATTTGAGTAGAATTTTTAGGATCTATCTCAATACCTAAATCAGATGCTTTAACTAAAACAAAAAAACTTCCACCAAAGGATATATCAACTAATATTTTTCCTATCTCTGGTAATTCTATTTTTATATTTTCTTTATATAAAAATGCTGGTACATTTTCAATAGATGTTTCTACAGCTTTTCCATCTTTAACTTTTACAGTTGCTTTTATTAATCCTGCCGGAGCTTCTAATGTTATGTTTGTATATGGTTCCTTAACTTCTACCATACCAGTTTCAACTGCTACTGTAGCAGCACCAATAGAACCATGTCCACACATATTAAGATATCCGCCACCATCCATAAATATAATACCTAAATCAGCCTCTTCTTTAGTTGGCTGAGTTATTATTGAACCAAACATATCTTTATGACCCCTTGGTTCTAACATTATAGCTGTTCTTAAATTATCCATATGTTTTTCTAAGTAAGATTTTTTTTCTGGCATAGTTTTTCCTGGTATTTGTGGTACTCCTCCTACCACTATTCTTGTTGGTTCCCCCATTGTATGTGAATCTATAGCTTGAATAGACTTTACTACTTTCATTTTTATTCCTCCATTTTTCTCATTTTCAATTTCAAAAATGCTAATGCTTTTTTAGCATCTAAAGTTGTAACAGTGTTTTCACCTACAACTTCTGTTTCTATACCCTGTTTACTTTTATTAAAATCAACTATGGTGTCCATATATTTGTTTTTAACTACAAATTGAGCTTGTTTACCTACAAAACTTAATCCCACAACTGGAACTCCCCTTTTTCCTATTTCCTCAATAGTATTTGCAAAGTCTACATGACTATTTCCCCATCCATCTAAAGACAAAATAACACCATCTGCCCTCATAGCTTCTACCCAAGTTGCAGCCCTTTTTCCAACAAATAATTTATCTTTGTTGTTTTGAGGTGTCCCTACTATCATAATTCCTAACAAATCTATATCTTTATCATCTGAAACTAACTCCACCAAAGGATCCTTAAAATGATGCTTTGTTGTTTCCTTTGTAGACGGCCCTATTCCCATCTAAAAATCACCTCCACAATATAGCTTGTATAAGTTTTAAATTTCACCTTAAATATCAGTATATTTTTAGTGCATTGCTCTTAAAGCTCCATCTCTATATTCATTCGGAGTTAATATTATTGGAATGTTCCCCATATCGATTATTGATTTAGCACCTATAGAACTACATGGTTCATTCCCTAGCAAAGCTGTATCATACATAGCCCCTTGTCCTGCAACTTGCTTTATTATAACTACTTTTTTGCCCTCTTTATTTACTTTATCGTAATATTCATGTTTTTCATCACAATATCTGCCATTAATATTTTTAAGTAATTCCCTTATATTTTGAATTACTTTATCACAACATTTATGTATTTCTAAAATTGTTTTTCTTTTACTGGCTTTATCCTTATTTACTACTACATCAAATTGAATAATTATATCATCTATATCAGGAGTGCCTGCCTTATCAAATACAACTTGTTCATTTAAAATCCCCTCTGAACTCCCGAACTCACATATTTGAACACCTTCATCATCTATACCATTTATCATAACAGTTACTCCTGTTATAACATGAGTTATTCCTTCTCCTAACTCTCCTAAAACCTTAGTTGCTATAGGATAAAAGTCCATTATAGAATTTACCAATATATTTCTTTCATTCTTATAAATAATATTTAAATCTATGGATTTTATAATTTCCCTATCAAACTCCATATCTTCCATAATATTTTTTCTTATGTATAAAGTTTTATTGTCTATAAATGTTTTGTCATAAAATTTAACTTCTTCAATATGAAAAGCCTTAATTACAAGTTTTCTTAAATCTTTAAATTTATACATAAATATACCTCATGATTACTTTTATTTTAAAGTAAATATATAAAATTTTAATTTTATAATTTTCTAATATGTTTTTATGTGAGAATTCCGATTTTCTATCACTAAAAAATCGGAATTCTCATAATTTTATCTATTAAACTTTTGCTATATATTCATATGGAAGTGATACTATTTTTCCTGGAGTATCTATTTCAATTAACTTTCTTAAAGTATCTTTTAATATATTTATCTGCATTTCTCTGTTATTTGGTTCACCAGCATTAGCTCCCATTGGAACAAGTGGTGCTACAGCCCTTGGTGTACCAGTTTGTCTTACAACTGGTGGTAATGCAGCTATACAAATCGTAGGAATCCCTGATTCCTCTATCGCTCTCTGTACTAATACAGCTGAACGATGACAAGTTCCTCATCCTGCTGTTAATACTACAGCATCTACCCCTTCTTCTTTTAAGATTTTAGCTATTGCTGGTCCTGTTTCATGAGTAAATTTTTCTTGGTTTCCACCACCACCCATAAAACCTATATGCGTTGGGGCTATTTCTTTTATAAATCCTTCTTCTTTTAACTCCCTTAATCTGTCTATTGGAAACATACAATTTATATCTTTATTTACATCTCCATTATCATATCCACCATGAGACACCATTAAATCTTCTGTTTTAACATCTCCTGGTACTAATCTATAAGTAAAATCTCCTGCTAGATTGAATCTTTTATCACTTTTCAAATGAACTCCAGCAGCAGTTGCAAAAGCTATCTTCATATCTTTTAATTCTTTTGTAACTGGTGTCCATACTGGTGTTGGTGTTATTGGCACAAATATTTCTGATTGTAAATTATTCACAACAGTACTAACCATTTTGTGTTCCATCCTTTCTTTCTCTCTTCATTAAATTGCTTACATATTTATCATTTGGTTCTTCTTTTAAAACTTCTGGAAAACTCATTTTAAATCCTACTTCTTGGCCTAATTTTAGAGGATAATCAGTTATAAGCATTCTCATTGGTATTTTCATATATCCAAGCCTACCTTTTAAATCCATTGCAACACATCCATCATGTATTTCAACTATTATGCCTTGCATTTCTATAATCTTATCATCATACTTCATTTGCACTCCTCTTTTCATAAGGCATATGAAAAGAAATAAGAAACCAAAGATTCAAAGCATATTTGGTCTATTATTTATTTGATTATGCCTAAATAGAATTTAATTACTTTGTTGAATATTTTTCTAATCTTTTTTGACTCATAGGAATAGCTGTTTCATTTTCTACTCTAACTATATTTTTGTTATATGTTTTTTCTATTTCTTCCAAATTATTTTCTTTTACATTTGAATTCCATTTTCTTTCAGCTGCTTTTACATCTTTACCCGCCATAGCTGATTTAACCATTTCTAATGCCCTTATTGCATCTTCTTTACATAAAGTATTGCATCCTAGAACTTCATTTTCAATTCCTGCTTCTGATTTATTATTATCTACCATATACTTCATGTATTTGTTTCCAACAACTAATGCTCCTTGAACTGCGCAGAATGACATTCCCACACATGGAACATCTCTCATTCCAATTTGTTCAATATGAGAAGCAAAATCTATATGATTATTTCCAAATCCTTCCGTTGTAACTATAGCACCATCAACATCCATAGCTTCAACCATCATTCCAAGTCTTTCTGAAACATAGAATTTTTCAGCATTTATTTGTGGCGACCCTACAAATATAACTCCTGCTAAATCTATGTTTTCATCATTCATAGCTTCAATTACTAATGGTTCTCTCCAATAATGTCTTGAACATTCTTTAGATGCAGGCCCTATACAAGTTAAAGCATGTATACCCCCATCTAAAACTTCAAGTGGTGATAGCATAACTGGTACATTACCAAGGTCAACATTAGGTTTTCCCCCTAAAACACCTACTGGCTCTTGAGGTAGTATTAAGTTATCATGCATAGCACCTTGTCCCATTATTTCTTTAACTAAAATAACTTTTTTCTTTCCCGGTCTTCTATATTGAACTAATTCTTCTGTTGAAACAACTAAACTTTCATCTAATTCTTTAAGCGCAGTTCTTATTTCCTGTGTTATAAAATCCGTTGCTTTATGAGCAGCTAATGGACCTGGTCTTTCCATGTTTGTACCTCTCGCTATAACAACCTCTGATTTTATAAATATATCTCCTTTATCTGGAGCACCTGGTCTATTCCACATAATATTTTCATCTAATATACCTTCTGATGATCCAAATTCCCCAATTTGAACTCCATCCTCATCAGTTCCAGTAACCATAACTATTACACCATCAAGTACTCTAGTTACACCTGTACCTACTTTAGAATCACCTTCTTTAGTAGCTATTGGTTGAACATCCATTATAGTTTCAGAGTACGTATGATATTTTTCAGGTGTTATTATATCTATTTTTATAGATTTTACTAACTCACTTTCATTTTGAGCTTGATTACAAATATCTTCTCTTATGTATAATGTTGTTCCTTCTATTTTTGTTTCTTGTCCGAACTCAACTTTTTCTATTTTAAAATGTTTTTTAGTTAAATTTCTAACTTTTTTAGGCTCTAAAACAATTTCCTTTTTAGAAGTTTCTTCTTTTTTTAATGATTTATTCTCAACAGCTCCAGAAACTTTTTTTATTAAATTTTCTTTTTTATCTTCAACTGTCATAGGAAATGAATTTAAAGGTACTTCTATATCTATTCCTTTTCCCTCTTCAATTTTAATTTTTAAAATCCCACCATTTATACAAGATGTTATTCCCTGATTTTCTTTTACAACTTCTTTATATCCTTCTAACAATTCTGCTGTTATAGGAGTTAATGCTACAGTATCTACAGATAATACTTTTCCTAAAACTTCTTTTACTGTTAAAACTCTCTCGCCTAAATTAACAAGTAGTGAATCCTCTAATTCTTCAAAATACATAGGATTTTCTAAATCACTTTCATTTATAATTTCACCACATTTTTTATTTATCTTTAAAACAGCTTTTGAATCTTCATCTATTTTAAATTCTTCTTTTTTAGTCTTATCATTATTACCTTCTAATTCTTTAACACCTTCTAATACATCTTTAGTTAATGGTGTTAATGAATCTATTGTTTTTAAAAGTTTTGCACCAATAACTTCTCCAACTTTTAAACAATCACTTGGAATGTTTAAAAGTCCTGAGTCAACCATGTCTGGGAATATATCTGGATCTTCTAAATTATCTGCTGAAATTATAGTTCCAGCTTCTGTTCTACAACAAACTACAGCAACTTCATTTTTTAAAGCTTCTGCATGCTCTTTAGTCATTGACATAATAAATTCCTCCTAGTCTATTTTTAATCTTCTAGTTAATTTATGATTAACTGTTCTAAATACATGATCTGTATGATGATACACAGCTAATCCTAATTTAGGTGCTGAATTCATAACGGTATTAGAACAATCACTACAATTGGCTATTATTATTCTTTCTGCTCCGTCTTTTTTAAATTTCATTACAACAGCTGCTTGACCTGGGCAATCTCCTGGTGTTTTGCATTTGTTGGCACCTTTTATCTTTACTATATTTTTGCAATCCATTACAGAAACCACATTAGCCTTCATCTTACCTGCAATATCTCTAAGTCTCTCTTCATTAGCTCCACAAGCACATACTAATAAACCTACATTACCTTTATACTCTGGAAACGTCATAGTAACTATTGCTCCACCTGAAGTTTTTGTTACAATTGAATTATTAAGATCTCCTGCTTTTCCTGTATACGGTCCACCTATAACTATTTCTCCATATTCTCCATCAATGCCACCACATTCATCTATTAAAGAACTTATTTTTGTTCCTATTGGCACTTGTAAAAATACTTTTTCTTCTAAATCTTTTAATTTTCCTGCAACTGTAATATCTTTATCTATAACAGGTTTTCTATCTTCCACTGCTCTTTTTATATTTACAAGTGTTTCAGCATTTAAAACCACAACATCAGCCTCCACTGGAAGTTGTGTAGGCTCTAGCCAAACACCTAATACTTCATGTATTAACGCTCTTTCTTCTCCTGCTGGATATATATCCTTAAGCTCTTTAACTTCTATATTTTCTTCATTTTCTATTGCTTTTTTTATTTCTTCAATAGCCTTTTCATTTTTACCTTTGATTCCTATATAAGCTTTTGGTGCTTTTGTAACTTCCATAGCATATTTAATACCTTTAATAACATCCATTGGATTTTCTTGTAAAACTTTTATATTATGCTTTAATAATGGTTCACATTCAACACAGTTAGCTATTATACAGCCATCTGGAATTTCAACATTTAATTTCACATGAGTGGGAAAACCAGCTCCACCTGCACCAACAATTCCAGCTTCAAAAATATATTCTTTAACTGTAGTACACTCCTTTATCGGTACATAGTCATTAGTTTGACTATCATTTTTCAATATTTTTATTTCATTTTCAGTGATTTCTTTTACTTCACCTGAAATACTAGCATGTATCTTAGCACCTAGTCCCTTATTAGGTTCTCCTATGCACTGACCTCTTTTTACTTTTTCTCCAACCTTAACTATTGGCTCACAACTAGCACCTATATGCATTTTTAATGGTATTCTAACTATATTGTCCATTTTTTTACCTCACACATTTCAATATTTTTATGTAAACCTCGTCAATATATGTAGTCATAGTTATATTGAGCAATTTACATGCCAACTTTTATATTATTTGTAAAATTAATAACAAACACCATTAAAATAGCCACTATGAATAAACTAATATTCATAGTAGCTATTTTGTTCTTATTTTAAATATGACATTTTTTTGACAGTTAAAGTTACAATTTTGTTATTTTCTTATAAAGACTCATTGATTTGTCTTTATTTGTTAAATATGACTTATTTCTGACACATGTGTCATTTTTTTGACACTAATGCTATAATTAATAAAATGATATATTTTTGTAAATAATATTTTTTTAATCTATTTGATTTAATTTATAATATAAAGTACTTCTTTTTATTTTAAGCATTTCTGCTGCTTTTACTTTATTCCCATTACATATATTCATAACTTCTTTTATTAAATTACTTTCCAATTGCTTTACTCTCTTTTCCAAATCATACTTATCAATTATCATATTATTTAGTCCCATTATTTGTGATTTATTATACTCTAAAATATAGTTTGGTATATTTTTCGCACTAATTTTTTTATCAGTTGATAACACCACCATCCTTTGAACTACATTTTTTAACTCTCTTATATTTCCTTCCCATTTATAACTAGATAAAATCTCATATATTTCTTCATCCACAGAAATAATATCTATTTTTTCTTTTTGAGATATTTTTTTAATGAATAAATCTATAAAGTTTTTTATATCCCCTCTTCTTTCTCTTAACGGTGGAAGTTCTATTTGAACTATTGCTAATCTATAAAACAAATCACATCTAAAGGATTTTTCTTTTATAGCCTTATCTAAATCTTTGTTAGTAGCTGCTATTATCCTAGTGTTAGTATTAATAAATTTTTCACTTCCTAATCTATTTACAACACCATCTTGTAAAACTCTTAATAATTTACTTTGCATGCCTATAGGCATGTCCCCTATTTCATCCAAAAACAATGTACCATTATTTGCAAATTCAAACATACCCATTTTTCCTTTTTTAGTTGCTCCTGTAAAAGCACCTTCTACATATCCAAAAAGCTCACTTTCCAATAGATTTTCTGGTATGGCACTACAATTTACTGCTACAAATTGGCCATTTCTGCCACTTGCTTCATGTATTGACCTTGCAAAAACTTCTTTTCCAGTACCACTTTCTCCTGTAATCAACACTGAAGCTGATGTCGGAGCTACTTTTTGAGCTAAAGAAATTGCTTCTATTATTTTTTTACTTTTCCCTATTATATTTAAAAATGTATAATTATTAGAAAATTCTTTACTATATGCTTTGCTTAAGGCTTCTACTTGTGCATTTGCATTTTCTAATTTTTCAGATAAATACACAACTTCTGTAATATCTCGGTCTGTAGAAACTACCGCTATCATATCATTCTTTTGATTAAATATAGGTATTACGCTCAATATAACTGATTTTCCAGTCATTGGCTCATGATAGATGTTTTCCAATGGCTTTCCTTCCTTCAAAACTTTAGGTATTATTGGATTGTTAAAATGTTTTTTCACATTTTCACCAACAATATCACAAGCTTTTAACTTATATAATTTTTCTGCACTTTTATTCCAATATATTACCTTTCCATCCACATCACAAATACAGATGGCTTCATGTATATTATTAAGTATATTGTTTTGCAAACTAAACATTTCATCGATCTTTATATAAAAACTATCTCTTAAGTTATTACTAGTAAGAACCCCTATAACCTTTCCTTGTTTAACAACTGGAACTCTACCAATATTTTTTTTAATCATCATATCTCTAACATCTCTTGCAAATTCCTGTGGAGAAACTGTAAAAACATTTCTAGTTCCATGATTTATGATTGAATCTTCAAAAATATTAACTTCAGGATATTTTGAATTAACATTTTCAACTTTAGCTAAATCATTTCTTGTAAAAATCCCCTCCAACCTATCTAATTCATTTATAATTATTACTTCATCTAGATTATTTTTAATCATTGCTTCCGTTGCATATTTCACAGTATCATGACTAAAAACCTTCACAAAATTTTTATTCATAATATCTTCCGCTTTGTATATTAATTCTTCTAAGTTCATAAAATCTTCCTTTTCATACCATTTTTATATTGTTAATTTTTGTACATCTCATAAATTTTTATAATAGCTATTTTATTTGTTATATATAATTATATATATTGTAGATAATGTTATCTACAGTTTCATGATATATTCAAATAAACTATAAGGTTCCAAATTAAATTTTAAGATTATTGAATAAATTTAAATTGGAGCTTACTTCCTTATATGAGTAAAGCTAAACTACTTTATTTCAATAAAATATCTTCTTTTGATTTATTACTTTTTAAACTATAATTTTGGAATTTTTAGGCTTAGCTTTACGCTTATGCTTGCTTATCTATAAAGTTTTAATTAAATAAAAAATACTAAGAATATGTAAATACAATTGTATTCTATATTCTTAGCATACTATTATTTACATTTTTTATTTATACCTTCAAATAAATACTCTAGGTAGGTTGTATCTACACCTTTTTCTTTTAATTTTTCAATTCTACCTTTAGCTCCATCTAATGCTTCTCTACCATCAATATAATCCCTTGCTTTAACACAATTACTTGCATATTCTATTAAATAATCAATTTTTAAAACCATATTAGCAAGATCCTCATCTCCATTATTTACTAACTTTAATAATAAATCGTATACTTTTGGTGAAGTAGTATTTCTTACACTATTTAATAAATCATTATTTTTACTTGTTTTTTTAGGCATTTTAATCTCCTTGTTTAAATTATTTTTTAATTTCATATTTCTCATTTTCTATTATAACAAAAATAAGGTCATGTATACTTTTCGTTCTATACATAACCTTACTTGTGCTAATTAAATATTATAACTTTGAGATATTTAATGGTGACCCATAGGGGAATCGAACCCCTGTTACCACCGTGAGAGGGTGGTGTCTTAACCGCTTGACCAATGAGCCTCAATACAAGTTTAATTATATTCCTAATATTAAAAATCTTCAATATTTTTCTTTAAATTTTCTTATTTCTTATTTCTATAGTTATTTATTCTCTATTTAAATTGTAAATACTAAGATTTTTATTTTATTACTATATCAAAATACTTTAATAACATAGCTGCATCAGGAACTGTAAATATTGCCTTTTTTAAATTATTTACCTGTGGATTTATATCATATTCCTTAGCATATGAAAAATCTGCTTTTGATAAATTACAATCTAAGAAAACAGATTTAGTTAAAGTTGTATATGTAAAATCACACTCTTGTAAACTCACCTCTATAAAATCACATTCTTTAATTATACTTCCCTTAAAAGAAGTCTTTTTTAATGAAAGTCTAGAAAAATTACAACTATTTATTAAACTTTCAGAGAAATTTATATCTAATATAAAATTATCGCATTTAGTAAAGTTTATTCCTGCTATCTTACATCCATCAAATTTCACATTTCTAAATTTTGTATCATCCACATTTATTAACGCTAAATTGCATTCTTTAAATATACAATCTTCAAAAGTTGAAAATGAAAAATCTCCTTGTAAAAAATCACAATTTATAAACTCACATTGTTCAAAACTTTTCCCAACAAGCAATTTATTTTCTTTAATATTCCTAAATTCTTCTCTATAATAATCATTATCTAAAAACTCCATATCACACCTCTTATTAAATACTTTTTTAATATTATAACCTTTTATCTACTACTGGCTTTATATTTTTTACTAATATGTTAAATAGTAAACTTCCTGTAATTTTACCAATTACTCCTACTTTTTTAGTCCTATAATATACTTTATCTATCCACTGTTTTTCTTTCCAATAATTTTTATCAAGTTCAAAAATATTATTAGCTAATGCTCTTTGAACTTGATAAGTTGTTATTTGCTTCATGGTAACTCTGTATGACATCCCATCAGTATTTAAATGTTTTATAAATGGCAAAATTTCTTTTTTTTCAATTTCTTTATCCAAATTTGATATAGTTCGCCCTACTTCACTAACTACATCAACACCCCATTGAACTAAACCTTCATTTAATGATTTAAAAGTATTTTTTAGTCCTGAACCTGCTGTGGTAGCTACTAAAATTACTGGTTTGCCTTCAAGTACTGGTCTATGGAACCACCTACAAGTCCTATCTAAAAATGTTTTTAAAATTCCACTCATATTATTGATATAAACTGGTGTTCCTATAATAATTCCATCACATTCCTGTAACTTTGTCATTAAAAATTCCATATCGTCATCTATATTACATTTATTTTTATAAATACAATATTCACATCCATGACATGATGAAATTTTATAATCTTTTAAATTTATAACTTCAATATTGTATCCATAATTTAATAATACTTTTTTAATATTTTGTAGGACAATAAAAGTATTCTTTTTTCTATAACTAGAATTTATTATTAATATTTTTTTCAATAAAATCACCGCCCAATATTAACTACATATATTATATAATTATACAATAGAGCTAAAAAAATCACTATTAGCATTTATAATATATAGCGTAATAGTGATTTACCTATGTTCTTATTAAATTATTTCTTTGTTAATTGAATTTTTATAGCACTTGATTGTGGTGGAATTGACTTAGTCATAGCTGGGCTTAACTCAACATATACAGTATCACCTTTATCAAAGACAATTTTATTTAGTTCTTTTTTACATGGTTTTAATATTTTTGTGTCTTCACTTACTATAACTACTACAGTCTCCTTATAAACCTCACAACCCTTTAAATATCCTTCAACTAATAGCCTTGTATAATTTCCTTCTTGTTTAACTTCCTGTACTTCACCTATTAAAATAGTCTCAGGAATTTTCCCACTTGCTGGAATAGTTATTAATAACATCATCATAGTAAATAATAAAATTCTTTTTATTTTCATTTTTTATCCTCCTATAAATCCTTTATTAATAACTTTTGTTTTTTATAAAAAAATTATACTATTATAATTATTTTTCATATACAACTACATTTTTCCCACTGTTTTTTCCTTTATATAATAATTTATCAGCTAATAATATTGTATCTGTTACACTTTTTTTTCCATCATATTTAGCAGCACCTATAGTAACTGTTATCTCAACATTTTCTTTCCAGTTATATTCTTCTATTTCTTTTCTTATTTTTTCTAATGGACTTATATCCATTAAACTTTTCTTTTCTACTATTATTAAAAATTCTTCCCCACCATATCTCACTAAAATATCTTTTTTATTTAATATTTTTTTATAACCTTTACCAATTCAATTAATATATAGTCACCAAATAAATGCCCATAAGAATCGTTTATTTTTTTATAATCATCTATGTCTAAAATAGCTATAATACATTGTTTTTTATTTTCATCATAAGTACTTACTATATTATTAAAATATTCTCTATTATAAGCTCCTGTTAAAGGATCTTTATTTATCTTTTCTTTTAAAATTAAATTTACCTTTTCCCTTTTTTATTTCTACTATATAGTACAGATATTAATAATGTGAGTATTAGTATTATTGTAGTTAATATAAAAAATATTAACCCTACCTTTAAATTATATATAAATTTTTTATTATTATTTATTTCTCTATATTTATCCTTATGAATTTTTTCTATAATTTCAATTACAATACCATTTTCATTATCATTACTATTTTCATCTAAAAGTTCACCATTACGACGCCAATAAAGCTCTTGTTCTCTTTCTCCTTTAATTTCATATATTTTTATAAGTCTATTTACTATATCTTTTGACATTTTAAAAACACATTTTTCTTTCAAGTTATTATAAGCCTTATAATAATAATTTAATGCATTGTCATAATCATTTTTATTATAATATAAATTTCCATAAGCGTTATTTATTTTTCCTACCTCAATCAAATCTACAGAGTCATGAAGACTACTTTCTATAAGTTTTAAGTTTTTCTCTGCTTCATCAAATTTTTCTAATTCTATTTGAGAATATACTAAATTTAGCAGTAGTTGATTTCTAAAATCAACGCCATATTCATTTTTTAATTCTAAATATTTATCATAAGCTTTTGTAAAGTATTTTTCAGCTTCTTGAAAATTTTTATTATAATAATTATAAAAGGCTAAACTTGTATATATGTCATACCTATCTATTTTATTTTTATTTTCCTTTTCTAATTTTTGTCCTATATCATAATACTCTTTTGCATGTTCCGGCGCGTTTAATTGTTGTATTAATGTAGCCATAAGATAATTTATAGCTATTCTATCTTCTTTATATTTTTCCCTCTTATCTTTTAGTTGTATTTTATTTAATACTTCCAAAGATTCATAAGCATAATAACTGGACATCTTAAACTCTTCTTTTGATGAAGTCATATTAGCTGCCATACCATATAAATCTACTAATTCCTCATAATATTTTTCTTGTATTAAATAATATTTTGCAATATCAACATACTTTAATGCATCATCATAATTTAATTCTAATCTATTTAAATAAACAAGACTAAAATAAATTTTTGCCTGAAGCTTATCATTTTTTGTGTAGATTTTTATTTAACATTTCCTCACAATAATCAATCATTTTAACAAGATCATAATTGTTTGTTTTTCCAATTTGATTAATAAAATCTTCTACATTTTCCATAGCTATTACATTGTTTTGTTTTAAAAACATGCCTAAAAGAAAACTTATGCAGAAAACTTTTAACCTTCGAAATTTCATACTATCTCCTCATATAGTTTCTTATCCACTGTATATATTCATCTTCTTTTAATGGTTTTGAAAAATAATATCCTTGTATCAAATTAAATCCTAAATCCTTAAATAATTTATATTGATATTCAGTTTCTACCCCTTCAATTACTGTATCTGTTTTTAAAAGTTTTGCCATAAATATTACAGACTCCAATACTTTTAATTGACGGTCACTATATATTATATCTATAAAATCCTTAGGAATTTTCAATTCATTAAATGGAACCTGTGCTATTCTATTTAATGATGAATATTCTGTTCCAAAATCATCTATTGAAATTTTAAACCCTAATTTTCTTAATTCAGTAATATTATCTAATACTAATTTATTATGATTCAAGTCTATATTCTCTAATATTTCTATTATTATTTTTTCTTTTTTTACACCAGTCTCTATTATGATATCATTTACTATATTAACAATGTCCTCTTCTTGCAACGTTTTTACTGAAAAATTTACAGAACAAGTATTATATATATTTAATCCTTCTAATTTTTTTTCAAATTCACAAGCTTTTTTCAAAATACATAGATCTACTTTGTGTATTTTACCACTTTCTTCAGCTAATTTTATAAATATATTAGGAAATATTAATCCTTTATCCCTATGATTCCACCTAGCTAAAGCTTCAAATCCTTTAACATTTTCTGTTGTAGCACAAATTTTGGGCTGAAATACAACTGCAATTTCATCATTTTCTATAGCATCATCTAAGTCTTTTTCTAAATCTTTAATATTAGAATACTTTTCCTTCAATTCTTGTGAATATTCTACAGGATTATTTAACTTATTTTCCTTACCATAGTACATGGCCAATTCGCTATTATTTATAATAGTCTCAAAATCTTCATCTTCATTTATTGCATATCCTACATTTAATTCAAAAATCAACTCAATTTTTTCATCATTACAACAAACACTTTTATTCAAACATAATTCATCTAATACATTTTTTATATAATTACTCTCTGTCGTATCAATAGCATATAAAAATTTATCACTATTATACCTACAATACGCTTTTTTTACATTTTCATATGTATTTAATTTTTTTAATGAATTAGCAACCTGTATTAAAATCTCATTTCCTACTCCATGTCCGTAAACATCATTTATATCTTTTAATTTTTTACATTTATAAAAAATATAGTATAAGGCTTATTCCATGAAAAAATTATTTTTTCAAAAACATTAAAATTATATATATTAGTTAAATTGTCTTTTTTATAAATTAAATCTAACTCCTTAGAAAGTAATTTGTTTTTTTTCTTATATGAACATTTCTTGAAATGAATAAAAAAATTATAATAGTACTAACGTATATATTTAGATTTAGATATTTTGTATAAAACTTACTTAAAATAAGATATATTATTGAAAATAACGCAAACCTTACAGTTGAAAGTATTATTAAAAGCTTATTATTTTTATATGTATTCTTTTTAATTATTTTATTTTCATGGTAACAATATAAATATATTATAGAAATTAATATTCCATAAGATACATATTTAATTGTTTTTATGTGAAAAGTTTTTAAAGTTACATTAGAATCCCCACATATATTATATAAATTTAAATATGTTAAACTCCTAGTTAAAAACATAATGAAAAGCAAAGTAATTATTTTAATATACTTCTTTTGATTTCTCACATCTACTTACTCCCTCATTTTTTAAACTTCTTAATACTTTATATTTCGCCATTTTTATTCCATTACTTTATACGATTCACACAATTTTAAAATTCTGCTATAACTAAAAAATAAGCTGCCATTTTATACGGCAACTTGTATATATTTTATTTATTATATTTTAAAATTTATCACGGCTATAATATCTTCACATTCTGACAATATAATTTTAGGTTTTATTTTATTAAACCCTAAAGAAACCATAATATGAAAAATAGCTGTTCCTATATCTATTCTTTTTCCCTTTATAAGTTTTTTAGATTTTACAATATCTCTATCCCTTCTAATCTTTATACCATTTTCTAATATCTCAAATCTCCAAGGTTGTCTATTTAATAATGATGGTGCTAATCTTGCTGCATTTATTGCATCAAGAACTTGTTTTGATTTTATTTCACTTAATTTTTTATTTATTATTAAAGTTTCTAGAGAATTTCTTTCTCTTTTACTTGTATTTTCTTTCTTATTTTCATATCCAAATAAAATTATTGAATATATATTTTCATTCTTTTTTACACTACATCTTTCAATTACACTAGTTCTTTTAAAATTACCACTAATCCAGCAAGTTCCTAAACCTTTTGAGGTACAATTCAAAATTATATATTCACCTAAATATCCTACATAATCTTCTATAAATTTTTTATGTTTATCTCCTAATAATATAAAATATCCATTACAATTTTTGATTTTTCCATATGCACCAATTATATCGTTACAAATATCTCTATTTTGGTTTTTTTCAAAAACTACTTCTACCTTTACTCCACAATTTAAACTATTTATATAATTTTTTAAATATAAAACAAATCTTTCATCATTATAATCTAATTTTAAATCTTCATAAATTCTTATAGACTTTCTATTATAAATAGCATTATTAAATTTTTCATAATCCATATCTAAATCTATCATATCTTCACCTCCCCAACATGCTTTAATAATGTTATTACTCTATAATGTATATATTAAAACTTCTTATTAAATAAGAAAAAATGTAATTTATTTACTAATCTTATAAATACCTATTTAAATTATTCCTTTTATTATATATTATTTATTATTTTTAAATTTGTTCTTATATAGGGTTCAAAGTTAAGTTTTAAAGTTATTCATTTATCAAATGAGAAAACTCAAATTAGTATTTTTTCAATAACTAACAGATTATTTTAGTTAAGAGTGAATAGTTAATAGTTATGGTTATTACTACTCACTTCGTTTCTAGTAATTCTCAACGTATCTTCTTAAAAATTTGCAAAGTAAATTATGTTGATAGATTTTTTAAAATCATTTTCAGAAAGTGGTTGCCACTTTCATCCTAAACTTTTAATTCATAATTCATAACTAACTATATTTATACTTATTTCTATCAAGTTGAACCTTTTGATTTTAAAGTGAATTTTAAATTTTTATATTATAAAAAGCCACTGATTATTATTTAGCCAGTGACTTTAAATTAATATATTAAAATATTTTTATAAGTTATAAGAACTATAACTGCACTCAAAACCCCAATTATCATTCCAACAAAAACATCTGTTGGATAATGTACATATAGATAAATTCTTGAAAACCCTATCATAAAAGCTAATAAAAGTGATGCTAGCTTTAAATATGGGAATGTTATAAAAAGTACAGTTGCTATAGCAAAAGATGATGATGTATGTCCTGACGGAAAAGAGTATGACTTAGGTATTGTAACTAAAGGATTTTCTCTGGGGTATCTAATTATAGGTCTCACTCTCTCAACTATATTTTTTATTATACCTTCTGTTAATAAAACACTTAAAGCTAAAGACATTAAACACAGCACACCTAAATTTCTATATTGGGGTTTAAATATTAATAGTGCTGATATTATAATCCAAATTAAACCACCATCTCCTAGATGAGTAATAAACGGCATAACTCTATCTAAAACAGGATTTTTTAATTTATAATAAATAAAATCTATTATATTTTTATCTATAGAGTGTATTTTTTCTCTCATTTTTATCTCCTAACGTTTTTCAAATTTTTACTAATTAATCCTATTGTTTTAATATGAATTATATCAAAATTTTTTTATTTTTCTATAAATCAAAGTTTTTATCAGCTATTTTATATAAAAATCTTTGATGCTATTAAAGCATCAATATAATTTTGTCCTGAAGTTGTATATGCTATACTCATCGGAGTTAACGTTACACCATTAGCTTTAATATATTTTAAATCTCCAGTTTTTGTTTTGCATATAGACGATAAATAAAATCCTACAGTGTCATGGATAATATAATATTCTTCATTATATTTTCCTAAATAAATCATTACATGTCCTTTCATATATAGTATACTTCCTGGATGTAGCCAATCTAGAAAGTTTTTCTTCTGGTATACTTTCAAACCATTCATTTTTTTTACAATACCTAAATTCTCATCTGATTGATTAGAAGTGTTTCTCGGTATATATATCCCCATAGTCTTTAACACATCTAATACTAAACTTGAGCAATCTCTTGAAAAAAAGTCTCCTCCCCAACCATATCTTTCACCTAAAAATTTAAAACTTTGTTTTATTATATTTTCCTCAGTGTAATGTAGAAATCCAACTTTTACATCAGCACATATAGGTATTAGTGTTTTTACAAATTCTAATTTTCCGTTTTTCTCATTTCTTACAGGTAAATAAATTACATAGCTCGCTAGAACATCCATATCATCAACTTCATTTGGTATACAGTTTCTTTCCACAAGCCTTAATTTGACACCCATATCTATGGGAATTAACGATGTTCTTTTATCTATTGGATTATAATTTGTATAAATTCTTCTACCTGTTACAATTAAAAAATCTTCAGATTTTGTATATTCTTCTATATCATTTTTATTCCCAATCGCTAAATATTTTTTTCTAACCCAACCTTTACAATTATAACTTTCAATAAAATACCATTCTTTATCATAACTTTCATGAAACACCAAAACAGGTTCACATATATTTATTGCTGACTCCATTAACCTATCTATAACATATTCTTCTTTATTATCAAAAAATTTATCATCTGTAGGATATGATTTTATAACAGTTCTATAAGTTATAATTCCATATTTAACAACTGGATTATACGGTATTTTATCAATAGCTAAATTTGTTTGTAATTTTTTTATATCCTCTTCATTTAATTTTAAACCATTTCTATACATTTCTTTTTTATAGGAACACTTATAGATAAAATTAAATCTACTACTTCATTTTTAGCATATTGAATCTTAAAGTCAAATATATCTTTTATATGATTAGATGATATACTTTTGTTATTAAAACTTTCAATTTTATCATAACATCCTATTATTCTAGATGATGTTTCACTATGCCTTATCCAAAATTCAGGATTTAACATTTCATGGGTTATTTCCGGAATAGTTGAATTAAAATGTTTTTCCATAAAAAATCCCCCCTTCTTATATTTTTCTACTTTACTGTACACCTACAATATATTATATTTTTATACATTACTGGTTATACTTATAAAACAAATACTTATTAAATCTCTTTACTTAGTAACCTATTAGGATATATAATAATAATATATAAATAGTATAATATTATATTGTTTATATATTTCTAACATATTTTTTCTTTATTAATATTGACATAATATTTTTTAATGTTATAATATTAAAAAGTTTAATACTATGACGAGGACAGTAGACTATCGATACATTTTCAGAGAAAGAGTACATTAGCTGAAAGTATTCTTAAATGGAATTTAGTTGAAAACCACCTCTGAGTGACTCTAATACAGTCCGGTAGACTCCGTTACAAGTCTAGTAATAAAGTGGTCTATTTTTATAGGCAAATTGGGTGGAACCACGGGTTTATACTCGTCCCTTTCTTTTTTAAGAAAGGGATGAGTTTTTTTATTTTAAATTAATAAACTACAAATAAATTTTAAGTTTATTTTTACATAATATCAAAATGAAAAATCATTTTACTACTTAACAAAATAAATCATTATTTTGTATCATTAATTGAATTAGGAGGAGTTTTAGTATGATAAAAATTAGTTTAAAAGATGGATCTATAAAAGAATTTGAAAATGAATTATCTGTTTTAGATATAGCTAAAAACATTTCAGAAGGATTAGCAAGGGTTGCTTGTGCAGCAACTGTTAATGGCGAAGTAGTTGATTTACGTCATATAGTTGATAAAGATTGTGAACTTAATATATTAACTTTCGATTCTCAAGAAGGTAAGGATGCATTTAGACATACAGCTTCTCATATATTAGCTCAAGCTGTAAAGAAATTAAATCCTTCTGCAAAACTTGCAATAGGACCTTCTATAGATAATGGTTTCTATTATGATTTTGATGTAGAAAAACCATTTACTTTTGAAGATTTAGAAAAAATTGAAGCTGAAATGAAAAAAATCGTTAAAGAAAACTTACAAATTGAAAGATTTGAACTTCCAAGAGACGAAGCTATAAAGCTAATGGAGGAATCTGGAGAAATTTATAAAGTAGAATTAATTAAAGACCTTCCTGAAAACGAGGTTATATCATTCTACAAACAAGGTGATTTTGTTGATTTATGTGCAGGACCACACCTTCTATCAACAAAGCCAGTTAAAGCATTTAAACTTACTAAAATTGCAGGAGCTTACTGGAGAGGTGATGAAAAAAATAAAATGCTTTCTCGTATATACGGAACTGCATTTACTAAAAAATCAGACTTAGATGCACACATTGAAGCACTTGAAGAGGCTAAAAAAAGAGATCACAATAAACTTGGTAGAGAATTAGAACTATTTACAACTTCTGAACCGGTTGGCCAAGGTCTTCCTATTTTATTACCAAAAGGATCTAGAGTTGTACAATTACTTCAAAGATTTGTTGAAGACGAAGAACAAAAAAGAGGTTATTTATTAACAAAAACTCCTTTAATGGCGAAAAGTGATTTATATAAAATTTCTGGACATTGGGATCATTACAAAGATGGTATGTTTGTTTTAGGTGATGAAGAAAAAGATGATGAAGTATTTGCTCTTCGTCCTATGACTTGCCCATTCCAATTCATGGCTTATAAAGCTAAAAAGAGAAGTTATAGAGACTTACCTTTAAGATACAACGAAACTTCTACTTTATTTAGAAATGAGTCATCTGGAGAAATGCATGGTCTTATCCGTGTAAGACAATTCACAATTTCTGAAGGACATTTAGCTGTAAGACCTGACCAATTAGAAGATGAATTCAGAGGAGTTGTTGATTTAATTAACTATATGTTAGATACTTTAGGAATTAGAGAAGATATAACTTATAGATTCTCTAAATGGGATCCAAACAATAAAGCTAAATATATAGATAAACCAAAAGAATGGGAAGAAACTCAAGATAAGATGAGACAAATCCTTGATAATCTTCAATTAGATTATACTGAAGCTGAGGGTGAAGCAGCATTCTATGGTCCTAAACTAGACCTTCAAATAAAAAATGTTCATGGAAAAGAAGATACTATAATAACTGTCCAAATTGATTTCTCATTAGCTGAAAGATTTGGAATGACTTATATAGATAAAGATGGTAAAGAAAAACATCCTTACATTATTCACAGAACTTCTATTGGATGTTATGAAAGAACATTAGCTATGCTTATAGAAAAATATGCTGGAGCATTCCCAACTTGGCTTGCACCAATTCAAGTTAAAGTTCTTCCTATATCAGAGAAATATCATGATTATGCTGAAGAAGTTACTAAAGAACTTGAAAGAAATGGATTAAGAGTTGAAACTGATTATAGAGCTGAAAAAATAGGATATAAAATTAGAGAAGCTCGTAATGAAAGAGTTCCATATATTCTAGTTGTAGGTGAAAAAGAAGCTGAAAATAAAGAGGTAGCCATCAGAAGTAGAAAAAATGGTGATGAAGGTGCTATAGCATTAAAATCATTTATTGAAAGAATTACTGTAGAAGTAGAAAATAAAGAAAAGTAACTATTAAAGCAACACTTAGCAGTGTTGCTTTTTTCTACATTAAATTACAATATAATATTGTAATTTAATCAAAACAGTTAATAAGATTTAAATTTAATTAACTTTTTCTAAACTTTTTTAAATTTAGTTTAAATTTTTGTTTCATTTTAAAGTATACAGTAGATAAATCATCTTTTTAAGAGGTTCTTTTAAATATTCTATTGTAATGGCACTTTGCAGAATTGCCTGTTTATTGTAGTAAATTTAAAATAGTGATAAAATTTATCATATACAAATTGAGAAAAAATAAATATATTTTGGGAGGCGCTTATGAATAATATTGAAATACAAAACATAAATAAATTTTTACAAGATAATAAAGAAAATATAATTAATGATATAAGAGATCTAGTTGCTATACCTAGTGTTTCTGAGAATTTACCAAAAGTTAAAGAATGTTTAAAAACAATTATATGTAAAGCTGAGAAAATGGGTTTTAAAGCATATACAGTTTTAGATGATTCAATCGGTATTGTTGAAATGGGTGAAGGAACTGAAACTATAGGAATATTAACTCATATAGATGTAGTTCCTGCTGATGATTTAGACAAATGGAATAGTAATCCATTTGAAATGATTGAAAAAGATGGAGTTTTATATGGTCGAGGAGTTTTAGACGATAAAGGTTGTATAGTTTCTTCATTATATGCTATGGATGCTATAAGAAAACTCAACTTACCTATTAACAAGAAAGTTCAACTTATAATAGGTACTCAAGAAGAAGTTGAGTGGATTGATATGAATGAATATGTAGAAAAGTATCCTTTACCAGATTACGGATTTACTCCTGATGGACAATTTCCTATTTGTAATAAAGAAAAAGGATATGCTGATGTAGCATTTAAATTCACATCTTCCACTGGTTGTACTGGAGATTTTGAAATTATAAAACTTCAAAGTGGTAATGCTACTAACTCTGTTCCAGGAATGGCCACTGCAATATTAAAAGGTGATTTAAATAATTTTAAAGACTCACTAAATAAATATTTAGCTTTAAATAAAGATGCTAAAATAACATTTTCTGAGGATGGATCGGTTATAAAAGTTGTTGCTGAAGGTGTTTCAGGTCACTCTGCATTTCCACATTTAAGTGTAAATCCTATAGTTATGTTAGGTAAATTCCTTAATACATTAAGTATTGTATCTAATTCTCAAGGAAATGCAATTAAATTTATAGCTGAAAATTGCTATGATTATTTTGGAAAAGGCTTAGGAGTTTATAGCGAAAGCGAGTATTTAGATGGAGAATATATGCATAGAAATGTAATATCTCCAACGGTAGTTAAAGAAGATGATTCTCATTGTACAGTTATTTTAAATATGAGACCTGTATATGGTACAACACTTGAAGGATTAAAAGAAGTCTTTACTAAAATATCAAATGATACTAAATCTACATTTGAAGTATTAGATTTCTTAGCTCCTATATTTGTTAGCAAAGAAAAACCTTTCCTTCAAATAATGGAAAACACTTATAATGAATTAAGTGGTCTAAAAAATGATTTTACACTTGGACATGGAACTTCTTATGCAAAGGCTATGCCTAACACTGTTGCATGGGGACCAGTTTTCTATGATGAAGATGAATGTTGTCATGTGGCTAATGAATTTATATCACTTGAAAAGTTATTTAAAGCCACTGAAATATATTCTGTAGCATTAGGTAGAATGCTTGAAGAAACTAAACCATTAATATAAAGAAACAAGCATAAATATTAACTTATCGATGTACAATTAATTATAAATCAATAAATCTTTTAAATTCATATATAATTTTTATAAATAAAAAAGGGCATTAAGCCCTTTTTATTATTTACAAATCATTATATCTAAAATTACGTTATCACAATTTGTCATTCCACTATTAGCTAATGTAGCTAAGTTTCTTATTGATTGATCTGCCTCTTTACTTACTATTCCATCTTTATCAGAAATTTCGATACCATGTGTAGCAAGTATAGCTGATTTTACTGAAGAACCAACTGCTGTTGATAATTTTAATGCACAACCTGGTTTTGCTCCATCACAAATCATTCCAGATACATCACCTATCATATTTTTAATTGTGTAACATACGTTTTCTAATTTTCCACCCATCATATATGTCATAGCTGCACTAGCTCCAATTGAAGCTGCTACACCACATCCACAAAGTGCTGAAAGTCTTCCTAAATGACTTTTTATGTAATAAGTTATTAAGTGACTTATAGCTAATCCTCTTGCTAAAGTTTCATCACTAGCATTTATTTTTTTACTAACAGCTACTACTGGTAATATTGCTGTTAATCCTTGATTTCCACTTCCTGCACTACTCATAACTGGTAATGGACATCCAGACATTCTAGCATCTGATCCTGCTGCTGTGAATGCCATTGTAAATGACATTATATCATCACTTAATATTCCTTCTTCAATTTGACCCATTAAAGTCTTTCCTATTTTAAGACCATATTCATGCTTTAGTCCTTCTTCTGCAACTTTACTATTCATAGCTGCTCCATCTAGTAAGAATTTTATATCTTCAAATGGAACTGTTGTAGCATACTCATAAATTTTAGCTACTGAAAAAGTTAGTTTTTTCTTGTCTTCTTTTCCATCTTCTTTTGGAGCTTCTAGTGTTTCTTCATTTGAATAAACTATTTCTCCATTAACTTGTATTAAAGTTATATTTGTATGTTTATATTTTATAACAACCTTAGCTGTTTCTTCTCCACTTGTACAAATTGCTTCAATGTATAATTTTTCTGTTCTATCTGCTTTTTTTACAGAAACCTTACCATCTTGAACCATTTGTTTTGCTTTTGATACATCTTCTTGTGTACAATCTCTTAAAACCTCTAATTTTAAATCTGCATTACCAGCAACTGCCCCTAAAGCTGCTGCAATATCTATTCCATTTGCCCCTGTTCCTGGAATTCCAACTGACATTGCGTTTTTAATTATATTTGTACTTAAATATAATTCTATTTTTTCTACATCCTTTTTTAAACAACTTGCTGCTTTTGCTGTTGCAATAGCTATTGCTATTGGTTCTGTACATCCTAAAGCTGGTACAACTTCAATTTTTAATAATTCTGTTATTTCATTATAATTCATATTTTTTCCCCCTACATTATGTAGATTTTATTTTTCGAAAATTTATTATATTTTTAAATTTTTGATTTATTCCAATATAATAAATTTTCCATTAAAATTTTGTTCGCTAATCTGATATTCTTTACAAACTTATTTAATCAAAAAAACAAAATAAATACAAGTGAAATTCAGGTATTTTATACAAGATATATTAGCATTAGAATTCATTTTTCGTCATTTTTCTCACTCAATCTTAGGTATATTTACTTTTTTCTAACTTTTTTAACTTGATTATATTTTAGTAATTAACACAAAATTATAATTTAAAACATTATATATAATATTTAGCTTGTATTTTTTTAGCTATACTAAACTATTTTTAATATTCTTTTATTTGTTAATATTACATTAGGTTTTATATCATGTTCCTCATTTGGTATTTCATTTAAAACTTGAAAATCATATGCAAGAGCTATTTTAAATTTATCTTCACTTAAGTCATTTAAAAATTTATCATAAAATCCTCCACCATATCCAATTCTTCCACCATTCAAATCAAAAACTGTACCAGGCATTACAACTAATTCTATATCATTTTTATCTACCTCTTCAGCAGTATCATCACACTCTAATATTCCTTTATACCCTACTTTTAATTGTGAAAATGAATTTATTTTGAAGGCTCCCATATCACCATCTGCATTTTTTACTTTTGGAATAAAAACTTTTTTATTATTATTAAAGCAATACTTTATAATTTCATGAGTATCAACTTCGCTTTTATAGCTTACAAATATAAATATATTTTTACACTCTTTAAATTTTTTATGTGTTATAAATTTTTCAAATATTTGATTGTCATAAATCTTCTTAGTTTCTTTACTTATGCCATCTCTTAATTTCAAAATTTCTTTCCTTAATTCCTTTTTATTTAACATTTTAACTCCCCCTAAAAAAATAAATTCATTATAAATTTTATATTTTAATTTATATATTAACTTTTTTTAAAATAAAAATAACGCAATAAATATTGACGTTATTTTTATTTTGAATTTTTCAATTCACAAGTTATAGCTTTTCTACCTGTATTTGTCCAAATTTTCAAAAATATATCTTTTTCTATTTTGTCATTTATTTTTCCTGTAAGTGGATCATTATAGTATAAATATTCAGCATCATATCCTGTTAACAATACTGCATGCTGATTAAAATACGCCGTTACCGTTTCTCCGTTATTTTTCCATGATGTATTAATCTGCGGACTTGTAAAATCACTTGTAACCCACACTACAACTGGTCTATTTTCTGATAAGGATTTTTCAATATAAGAATAATCTAAATTTGTTAAATTAACACCTTCAACATACTGATTTACTAACTCCAGTAAAGGTATTGGATTTATAGAATATCCTGAAGAAACCCCTGTTATATCCCCTACAAAGCCTATATCTGGATTTCCCCATTTAATTATTTTTCCATTTTCATCATACTCTATTTTAGTATTATCTTTTTTCACCTTTTCTGCTAATGTCATCTTATCAACTTTTATGCCAAAATGATTTAACATCATAGCTACTGATGTTACTTCACAACCATTTTTTAATTCTGGAAGTTGTTTTATAATCTCTACATTCATAATATTACTCTTTAAATTAGAACTTTTTTCTTTATCATTACTAAGTTTTTTTTCCATTTCCTTTTTTTTCTTATCCCTTTTCTTTTCTTCAAGTTCTTTTAATACTTTTTTTTGTTCTTCTAACTTTTCCTTTCGTTCTTCTTCTTTCTTTATTTTTTCCTCTTCCTTTTGCTTTTCTTTTTCTATCTGCTCTTTTTCAAAATTAGTTAAATAATCATCTCCTATATTAGAGTTTATCTTTATGTTTTTTATATGAGTTTCATATGCCGATACCTGGCTACTAAATCTAATATAGGTGTACAAAGAAATTGATAAAATCATTATAGATAAAGCACAAGTGATTATAGAAAAATTTCTTTTTTTCTTCTTTCTATTCTGCTTCAACAATATCCTCCTCACTCATAACTTTAGGTACTTTAACTTATTTTATAATTTATATAGAGTTTCAAATTTTAATAAACTAACTTGAATTTATTCCTCTATACTTTTATATACGTAACAAATTTAAGTTAGTTAATAATAATCCTCTTTTATAATCTAAAACAATTCTAAATTATATCCATTATCTTTAAGCCATAATTCTTTTTCTTTATAATTCGGCATAGTTTTCCTTACATAATCCCAATATTCGGAAGAATGATTTTTGTGAACAGTATGACATAGTTCATGTATAACGATATAATCAATGACATCTAACGGTGCCATTATACATTTCCAATTAAATATTAAATCATTATTATATGTACAGCTTGCCCATCTTCTCTTTTGAATTCTTACTTTTACTGATTTGTAATTTAATTTTAACTTTTCCGAATGGATTTTAACTCTTTCTTCTATTAACTCCAAAGCTAATTTTCTATAAAATTTTTCTATCATATGTTTTGTCTTATTTAAATCTTTACAATTTAGGATTATTTCTTTTTCTTCTATTCTTATGTTATTTTTCCTCTTTTATCTAATATTATTTTCAACGTATATAATTCTCCTAAATAAAGATACTCTTCTCCATCAATTCCATACCTTACCTTCCTATTTAACATACGTTGATTATTTCTTTCAATTTTATTTTCTATCCAACTTAATTTTTTTTCTACTACTTCATAAATTATTTTATCTGAAATACCATTTGGTACTAAAATTTTAATTTTATTATCCTCTTGTATTCTTATACAAATACTCTTTCTTTCCCTGTATATTATCTCTATATCCAATTCATCTATCTTCATAAAAACCTACCCTAATATTAATATTTTATTTATTTGATTATGCATTAATTCATTATTATATCATAAACCACAGTATACTAAAAAAGATACCCATAGCTCTTTTGCTATGGGTATCAATTTAAAACTGCACTTTAAAAATATTATATATTATTATAAGAAGGATTTGGATGTTATTGACTTATTTTGAGTTTTGAATTTATAATATTAGCAAAATATTCTTAAAATCTATATTTTAAGCTATTTCATCTAATATTTCTGTTAAAGATAAACCGCTACAAACTTTATTTATTATTTCAAGCTTTGCCGCATCAAAATTTTCAAAAGTTTTCATAGCATAATATTCATCTTTATACACTTTCCAATATCCGCATATTAAACATTCACTGTGTGGACTTTCTATGAATATTTTTACATCATCTAGAGGAAATCCTAAGAATAACCCCAGTTCATGCGGACAAGCATTTTTTTCATATCTTTTCTTTAATAAGGTTAATTTTTCATATAGGGTCATCTCTGGCTTATAACCAAACTTTTTTAAATAAGTTTTTACTGGTTCATTTCCTAGTTTATTCTTTAGTAATTCTTCTTTATAAAAAAGTACTACTACTGCATCTTCTGTTTCTTTTAATTCGAAAGCTTTAAGTTTTAATCTTTCAAGTAATTCTTCTTTATAAACTTTCCAATTATTTTTCATATTTTTATCATGATTACAAAGGGTAACTGTAGTTCCTGCCTTTAATTCTTTTATTGTAGGTGCTGCATTAAATACTATAACATTAACCATATATTCTACATCATCAAATTCTTTAATTTTATTTCTAAAATCTTTAATAGCTATATCCAATAGTAATCTCTCCTTTAATGTCATAATAAAAATAGTTTCATTTATTTTTTATATTTAAAAACCATAAAATATTTTACAGTTTTAATATCACATTTATACTAATTTTTTTCCTAATTCAATACATTCTTCCTGTCCTTTTGAATCTGGTTCAGAATTTATAATTAAACCTTCATCTATTAAATTAGCACCATAACTTTCCATTCTTTCTGCCCAATCTCTCATCCATTGGCCATCTCCCCATCCAAAAGAACCAAATAGAGCTACTTTTTTACCGCCTACTTTATCACTTATAGATTCTATAAAAGGTTCCATTTCACATTCTTCTAAAACTTCATTTCCCATAGATGGACATCCTAATGCTATAGTATCAAATTTTTCTATATCCTCTGTAGTTGCCTCACTAACATTTTTTATTAAAACCTTAGCTCCACTTTCCATAACACCTTGACCAATTAAATTTGCCATTTTTTCTGTGTTACCTGTACCACTCCAATATACTATTAATATGTCTTTCATAAAACTCTCTCCTCACCATTTCTAATTGATAATGATTTTCATTACTAACTTGACTTTATTATATCTCTACTTTTTTTACTTGTCAACAGTTTAATTGAAAATAATTATCATTTATTTTAGTGATATATTTCTTAGTACTATTTTTAATATGAAAGACATATAATTTATTGATATATTTTGTATATTCCTAAAATTTATTATAAATTTAATACTATTTATATTATGCCGTAAAATTTTTTTTTAATTCTTTTGCACTTTAATTTATTAACAAGGTTATAAAAATAAATTTATTTATATATTTTAAACTGAAAAAATTAGGAAAGGAGCTGTTATAATGAAATATTCTTTTAAAGATGTTTTCTTATCTATTTTATACAAAAATAATAATGAACAAATTCTTTCTTTATTACGAAGTCACAATAAAATTCTTGAAAAAACTAAATATGAGTCTATAACTAAATTAAATAGATTAAAATATATATGTCTTAATTCTAATAATTTAGATGAGGTATTTTCTAATGACTTAACATCTTTATGTTTAGATAAATCAATTGATGATGCTTTATTAGAAGATATTCATATGGCAAATATTAATTATCCATCAGATGATAAAATTATAGAACAGTTATTTATTAGCAATAAACTTATACAGTGTATTGATAAAAATTGTATAATTTTCAATAAATATATTAATATAATTAAAGATTTAAAAAAATTTACAAAAGAAGCTAATGTGGATACTACTATACTAACTAGTCCTTTTTTTCAGTTTTCTAAGGACAAAAAGGGTTATCCTATGGCATTTATATGTCCTATTGATAAGAATTACTTTATAACAGGAAACTATAATTTCAAAATTTATGGTTTTTTTGGGAAATATGAAGATTTGTCGAAAAAAGGCGGTTACATGGAGCTTAATTTGAAGTATAATGAAATCATACCATCTTCCTTAGAGGTAAAAAATTTTTATTTAGGCAATAATTCTAATTCAGAGTTTGGCAATAAAGCTCTTATATATCTTATAGATAAACTTATTCCTGAGTTTAATAATTTATTTAAAAATACTAATAATAATATTAAACTTAAAAATAATTTTAAAACTAAAGTTATTTATGGTTGTAATACCCAAAAATCTAATTTAGAATTTTATAAAAAAAATGGTTTTACATTAAAGGAAGATAAATTTTATTTAAACCTGTATTAAGACATATAAAAATAGGTATCTTATTTCATATTATTAAAATATAAATCTATGTTAGTTAAATATATTTTTTATTACACTGTATTTTAAATAAATTATATACTTAATAATTTTAGTTTTATTAATGATACCCACATTCATGTCTAATAGGTATTTTTCAAATAGGTGGTGTATATTATGACAAAATCTAATTTATTTATAAATATTGAATGTCATGCGTCTCAATTAAATAATGCAATCAATTTTTTATGTGATATTCTAGAAAAAAATCTAAAAATCCCTTCAAATAATAAATTTAAAATTATCTCAACACTTACTGATTCTATATCAGCTCTTTTTCTAATTAATAAGGAGATTTCAACTAGATTTAAATCTAAATTTATTGATTCCCCTATACTAGTTAAATTAGAACAAGATATTGATTATATAAAAACTTTATATCCATCATCTTTTAAACCTTTTATTAAAACCTATTCTTTAGAAGGAAGTTACTGTGGTGTATCAGTATCAATAACTACTAGATTAAGAAATTATTTAATAGAAGTTTTAAATAATAATAATTATGAAAGTTTATGTGAAAAATATTGTGTCTTATTAGAAAATATTTAACTCATCTTTACAACTATATCATTTTTATTTTTACAGATGATTTAGTTTTAATGTAAATAAAAACATGTCATAATAGCAATTATTCTTAAAATTATAGCTAAATATCAACTAAGTAAAAGTACAATCAATATATATGGGATTGTGCTTTTATTTAGTTTCATTTTAAATTTATTTAAAATCACATTGATTATTTATAGAGTTATAAATTAAGTCCTAAATTTATACATCAAATTTTTGTTATCAGTTAAGAAAAACAAGCACAAATATAGTTAGTTAAAATTTAACTTGGAACCCTATATGTGTACAAAATCAAAATAAAACAGCGTATAATACATTTAATAGGAAGGTATACTACATTTAATAATATGTTACAGTGAATAAAAAGCAGGAGGAATACAATTATGTGTACAAGTGTAACCTTAAAAACACAAGATGGAAATCATTTTTTAGCAAGAACTATGGATTTTTCACTTATATTAAATCCCACTGCAATTATGTATCCTAGAAAATATAATTGGAAATTATACCATGATAAACAATCCATAGAAGTTAATTTTGCTTTTTTAGGAGTAGGTCAAAAATTCAACGGAAATTATTGTGCTTTTGCAGATGGTACCAATGAAAAAGGTTTTTCATGTGCATCTCTATACTTTCCTGGATATGCAACCTATTCTGACAAAGAATCAAATTCTTTATTAAACATTGCACCTTATGAAGTAGTTCCATACTTATTGAGTAAATGTGAATCTGTACAGGATGCTATAAAAAAAATCAAAAAAATACACTTGATGAATAGATCTTTAGATGAAATGAAATTATTACCACCACTTCATTGGATTGTCACTGATAAAAGTGGAGATTGTATAGTTATTGAACCAACAAAAAATGGTTTGGAAATTAAAGAAAATCATATTGGAGTTATGACAAATAGTCCTGAATTTAACTGGCATATGACTAATTTAAGAAATTATGTTGGTATTAATCCTTTAAAAAAGAAAGAAGTTACCTTAGGAAATATTACATTTAAGCCACTTTCTCAAGGTTCTGGTACACTGGGATTACCTGGAGACTTTACATCACCATCTAGATTTGTTAAAACAGTATTTGCAAAATATGCAAGTATTGATTGTAAAAATGAAATAGAAGGCGTAACAAATATTTTTCATATACTTGAGGCAGTAACCATACCTAAAGGTAATGTTATTACAGAATATAATAAAATTGACTATACTCAATATACTTCTTGTTTCAATTTAGATAAAGGAATACTTTATTATAAAACATACGATAATTCGCAACTAACAGCGATTTCATTATTTAATGAAAATTTAGATAGTGATGATATTAAATCATGGAATATGACATTTAAACAAAACATTAATTTTTGCAATTAACTAGTTAATTAGTTTAACTAACCATCTTCTTATATTTCTTATATATAATACATAATTTTAAATCACCAATAAAATATGTAATTTTTATTGGTGATTTTTATATTAGCAATTTAGTAGTTAAAAAACTACTACGTATATAAAAATAATTTAACTTAAGATAATTATTAAAGCTTTCATACAACAACTAAATAATTTAAAAGAAAAATAGTGATAATAAGAAATTAATCTATCATCACTATTTTATAGGTACCCTTATAAAATACTTACTTTTCTTAGTAAGCTAATATTTAATTTTATTTCATTGATTTTTTTATGTTTTTTATCATTATAGACATATCTTTTCCCATCTCCATAGAGAATTTTTTTATTTCTCTTTTAGTTTTAGCAGTTAATTTTTTCATTTTCTTCATATTAGGCATATTATTCATTCTACTTTTTCTACTTCTTCTCATCTTTTTCATTTTTATTCCTCCTACAATTTATTTTATATGATTAGTTTGCTCATTTTTTTAAATAAGAAACTAGTAAATTTTACTTATAATATATTTTTTATGTATCATAATAAAAAATACTTCATATTATATTAATGTATTAATATATCTAGGAGTGTTTAATTAATGTATGTTAGATATCCGTATGAAAATAAATTTAAAGATTTAGATGATGGACTAAATTTAGAAGAAGCTAATTCTGATTTTTTTATAGCAAATAGACAAATTCCAAGACCACCTATAAATTTTCCAGACTTTAATCCTAATCAACCACCTATAAATAATCCTAATCAAAACAGTGGTCAACCATCTACACCACCACCTAATTTTACCCCACAAAAATCTAATTTTAAAAGTGGGCCACAAACTAAAGCAGTATCTCCAAACTCTATAAGACCTTGTACTTTTCAATTTGTTTATATTTGGCCACGTAATGGAAATGGTTTTTGGGCTTGGTTAATAGGTGTTGATAGAACCTCGGCTTTTGGTTTTAGATGGAATGGCCGAAGATGGGTTTATTTTGGAATTGGTCTAAATAGAATAGATTACTTTGAATGTTTTGGACGTTCATCTGAAGAAAACATATATACTGATAATTTATTAAAAGATGAATTAGTTTTAAAACCACTTGATTTAGATTATTATGATTTTTCTAGAGAATCTAACAAAAAAAACTATGACCAACCAGTAGGTTCTCCACCTAATTTTACACCTAAAAAAGCAAATCTTAATGAACAACAAAATAAAACAGTATCTTCTAACTCATTAAGACCATGCTTATATGAATATGTATATTTATGGCTTTATAATGGAAATTCATTTTGGGCTTGGCTAACTAGAATTGATAAAAAAACTGCCTCTGGATACCGTTGGAAAAATGGTCGTTGGGTTTACTTTGGTATAGACTTAAATAGAATTGCTTACTTTGAATGTTTTCATAGAGAAACTAAAAATAATGATAAAACTAATATGACTTATGTTGAAAGCATAAATCAAATTTCTGATTTTATTTATGATAAAAAAATAGCACCAAATTCTTTTTCAATAATATATCCTTTCTTTAAAGGATTATCAAGTAAATCAGCTGAAGATTCTATAAACAATCTTATAGTTGATAAATATATGTCACTTATAAGACAAGAACTTTTTGTAGAAAAGAAAGTTGTGTATATGGATATTTATGGATCATATTCATTATCACTTCAAGTAGAAAATATAGCAAGTTTTATATTTTATCTTTACTCTTATGGATTTAATAATGAAGAAAGTATATCCTATGCTTCTTTAACTGTTAATTATGAAACTGGTAATTTAGTTGGATTAAAGGATTTATTTAATCTTAAGTCAAACTATATCGAAAAACTAAATAGTTTATCTATTGCTTTTCTCCAAAAACAAAATCCTGAAAAAGCTAAATTATTTAAAGGTATAACAGAAAATCAAGAATTTTTCCTAACACCTAATTCCTTAGTTTTATATAACAGAAATGAGACTAATGATTCTACTCCAGATTATTTATCCGTTGATTTTATATTTATTCCATATAGTGATATAACAGATTTACTAACAGAAAAAGGTCCAATAAAAAAAATTATGGATTCTAATAAATAAAAAATAAGAGAACAAATTTTCAAAATTTGTTCTCTTATTTTTTATTTGCAAAACTTTTCTATTTCATCTGTTATTTCATTTAAAGTTTCTTCCACTTTATCACCGTATTGTGTTACTTCACCATCAGATATTTTAGCTAAATCTAAAGTCATAGGCATTTCACCTAATAATTTAGTATGCATTCTATCTATGTACTCTTTAAAATCTTCATCTTTAAAGATTTTTATTTTAGTATTACAATCAGGACAAACTAAATAACTCATATTTTGTATTACACCTAAAACTTCAACATTCATTTTACGTGCCATATTTATTGATTTTGCTACTATCATAGAAACCATATCTTGAGGTGTTGTAACAACTACCACTCCATTTATTGGAATGGATTGCATAACAGTTAATGGTACATCACCAGTTCCTGGAGGCATATCTATTATAAGATAATCTAACTCGCCCCAATAAACATCTGTCCAAAATTGTTTAACTGTAGCTGATACTGCTGGACCTCTTAAAATTACTGGAGACTCCTCGTCATTTATCAAAAAGTTAATAGACATAACTTTTATATCTTCTTTTGATGCTACTGGTAATATACCTTGTTCTGATCCAAAAACTTCTGTTTCTTTTATATTTAAAAGTCTTGGAATACTTGGACCAGTAATATCTGCATCTAATACACCTACAGAATAACCTTTTTTTCTTAATGTTTTTGCTATCATAGTAGACATTGTAGATTTACCTACACCACCTTTTCCACTCATAACAGCAATAACTTTTTTAACTTTATTATTAACATTATTTTCTATAGAACAACTTCCCTTGTCAGAAGTACACTTGCCTTTACTTGGACATGTATCGCAATTTGAAGACATATTATCCCCTCCTTATAATAACTCTCAACTTAACTTTATCATAATTTTATTAATAAATAAAATTTAATACCTAATAATCTAAGACTATATTACTTTTTAATCTTTAAATAATTTCTATCTACTAAAAATTACTTAATCTATCTAATTTTTTTAATTTTCCATTGAATAATTGATACATTTTTTACAATATAATTAAATATATCTCTATTTTTATTGAAAACTAATATAAACTTATCTATAATAATACTAAAATAATTTTTTAAAATAATTTTTATTAATTTATTTTATACCTATTGTATGTTTGATATTAGATGAATTTATTTACTATTATAATAATTATTAATTATATTTTTAATATTGTTCTTATTTTTTCTTTTTAGTTAATACTAAAATTAGAATATATAATTAAAGGTATTATATATCTATGCATTAGGTATACAAGGAGGAAATATATAATATGTTTAAACTTACTTTTAAATTTCCACTCTCTAAAGCTGATGAAGCCACAGAAAAACTTTATATTCATGATATATATAATGTATTTTATGAAAGTCCTATAACGATAACTAAAACAGATTATGGATATGGTTATTACGAAAATGAAGATGAATTTGTTGATTTTAATATAGTTGTAGAAAGTGATGATATAGAAGAAGCTCAAAACCAAAAAAAAGTTATAATGAATACCCTTAATGTTAATGAAATTAAAATAGAATCCATAAATAATGTAGAATTAAATGAAACTTTAGAACCTATAGATTTAAATAATGGTTGGGTCTTATGTTCACCTGAATATGAAGTTGAAGGAAAAAATAAAATTAATTTTATTCCTCAAGGTGCATTTGGAACTGGTTTACATGAAACAACTCAAGATTGTTTAAGATATATTTTAGATGAAGATTTTAAAAATAAATCTGTATTAGATATTGGTACTGGTTCTGGCATCCTTTCAATTGCTACTGCAATAAAAAAAGCTGAAACTGTAATTGCTGTTGATATACGAGATGTTAATGAAGAAATTCAGCTAAATGCATCATTAAATGAACTTGATAATATAGATGTTTATGTTGGTAATATATTAGAAAATGAAATAACATTTAAAGATAAATTTGATTATATTATTATAAATATTGGTGGAGAAGAAACACAAATGTTTATGAATTTTATAGATAATCATCTTAAAAAAGGTGGTACCCTTTTAGTATCTGGACTAGTAGAGTGGACATTTGATTTAGTTATCGATAAGATTAAAGATTACGGATACACTTTAATTTCTAGTTGTCAAACAAATGAATGGTGCACTGCATTACTTACTAAAATTTAAAATAGAAAAAGCTATAAAATAGAATTTAAAATTCTATT
>NZ_HE611051.1:542263-646574 GCF_000285575.1 Clostridium senegalense JC122
TCTATTTTATAGCTTTTTCTATTTTAATAAGTTTTTATTCTAATCTTATACTTGTAGAATTTTAAATTCTATTTTTCATATTACTTTAAACTTTTTAAATACTTCAAAATTAGTTTTATTTTTATAACTTATAGGAAATTCAAATAAAATATAGTTTATTTATTTGTTTTGCATATTTGTAATTTTTTGTATATACATTATACTATAAGTGCATATATTTTAAAAATTTTAGGAGATTTTATGAAAAATTTGAATAAAAACAAGAAAATTATAATAATTTGTCATTGTCTAATTAATAATAATTCCAAAGTTTATAATTTTGGAATTGTTAAAGAAGATTTTGAACAAAGAAAAAAAGATTTAATTAATTTATTTATAAATAATAATATAGGAATAATTCAACTACCCTGCCCTGAACTAACTTGCTATGGATGTAATAGATGGGGACATGTTAAAGAGCAATTTGATACTCCCCATTTTAGGAAAACTTGCAAAACTTTATTAGAGAATTATGTTGACCAAATAGAAGATTATATAAAAAATGATTTTTCAATTTTAGGTGTAATCGGTATAAATGGAAGTCCTAGTTGTGGTGTTGATAAAACTTGTTCTGGTAAATGGTATGGTGAATTATCTTCTAACGAAAATTTATCAAATATGTTATCTTCATTAACTGTTGTAAATGAGGCTGGAGTATTTATTGAAGAATTAATTTCAATTTTTGAAACTAAAAATATTAAGATTCCTATTCTTGGATTAGATAGCATGAATATAGATAAAATTTTTAAGTTATTTGAATCTAAAATTTAGAAAGGTGATTATATGGATTTAAAAATAGAAAATCTTTCTGTAAAATTTAAAGATTTTACAGCAGTTAATAACCTTAATTTACATGTTAAATCTGGTGAGCTTATAAGTCTTCTTGGGCCAAGTGGATGTGGCAAAAGCACAACTATCTTTACAATTTCAGGTATACATAAGCCTTGTAATGGTTCAATTTATTTTGATGATACTGTAATAAATGATTTAGTACCAGAAAAACGTAACATAGGAATGGTTTTTCAAAATTATTCTCTTTATCCACATATGAATATTTTTGATAACATAGCCTTTCCACTAAAATTAAAAAAACAAAACAAAAAAGATATAAAAAATACTGTAATAAGTATGGCTAAATTAGTTAAAATTGAAGAGTTACTTAAAAGAAAACCATCTCAGCTCTCTGGTGGTCAACAACAAAGGGTTGCTATTGCAAGAGCATTAGTAAAAAAGCCTGAAATATTACTGCTAGATGAACCTTTGTCTAATTTAGATGCTAGACTACGTGTTGAAATGAGGGAGGAAATACGAAGACTTCAAAAGGATTTAAAAATAACTACAATTTTTGTAACTCATGACCAAGAGGAAGCATTAAGTATATCTGATAAAATAGTTATTTTAAAAGATGGTATTCTTCAGCAATATGATTTACCTAATAAATTATATTCAAATCCTAAAAATTTATTTGTAGCAAAATTTATTGGTAATCCTTCCATTAATATTTTAGATTGCCATATAGATAAACAAAATGATATCTTCAATATTTTAGGAAGTAATTTAAAATTAAGTGACTTTATAAATCTAAGCAAAATTCCTAATAATATGTCTAATTGTAAAGTTGGAATACGCCCTGAAGATTTTTTAATAAATGATTTAAATGGAATTTTCAGTGGAAACATTGTAGATACTGAAAATCTTGGAAAAGATTCTATATTAAAAATTAACATTAATAATTTTATAGTTAAAGTAGTAGTTCCTTATGATTCTGTTAATAAAAATTTAGTAGCTCCTTTAATTGGAGTTAAGCCGAATAAAATATTATTTTTCAATCCTTCAACTGAGGAAACTATAAATTTTGAATAATAATAGAAATTTAAAAAGTTTTTTCAAAGGACTACTATATATATCACCAGTATTAATAATACTAATTGTTTTTAATATTTATCCTATATTAAAAACTTTTGATATGAGTTTTTATAGCAAATATAACTATCAAAAAATTTAGTTTTTGAAAGAGGTATAGATAACTACATATATTTATTAAATGATGATGATTTTTTTATAGCAATAAAAAATACTTTTATATATGCTAGTTTAGTAATGCCAATTTCAATAATATTATCTTTATCTATAGCCATACTTTTAAATTCAAATATAAAGTTAAAAGGCTTTTTTAGAAGTATATACTTTTTACCTTTTGTAACATCTAGCATAGCTATTTCTATGGTTTGGAGATGGATTTTCCATGGTGATCATGGTCTATTAAATTATCTACTTTCTGTATTTAATATAGATCCTATTAATTGGCTTTCAGATCCTAGTAAATCCATGATTAGTTTAATAATTGTTAGTGTATGGAGGAATTTAGGCTATAATATAATAATATTTTTATCAGGACTTCAAAGCATTGATGAAAAATATAATATAGTTGCTAGAATTGATGGTGCTAATTTTTTTCAGAGAGTTAAAAATATTACAATTCCACTTTTATCACCTACCCTATTTTTTGTATGTATAATAACTTGCATAAATTCTTTCAAAGTTTTTGGAGAGGTTTTTGCTCTTTTTGATAAACAACCTGGTCCACTAAATAGCTGCTTAACAATGGTTTATTATATATACAATAAATTTTATAATCATTACCAATATGGCATCGCATCTGCTGCTGCATTAATACTATTTTTAATAATAGTTATTTTAAACACAATACAATTTAAAATTGGCAGAAAAAAAGTTAACTATGATTAGAGGTGATAAAATGAATAAATTTAAGTTTTCAAAGCTTTTTACTTATTTGATATTAACTTTAGGCTGTATTATAACCTTATTACCTTTTGTATGGATGTTAAGTACCTCATTAAAATCTCTTAATGAAGTCTTTATAATGCCACCGGAAATTATACCTAAAAATCCGAAGTTTTCTAACTATAAAGAAGTAGCAACGCAAATTCCAATTGTTGCTTACTTTATTAATACTTTAATTATTACTTTCATTGTTACCATTGGAACTTTAATTACAACTATATTAGCTTCATTTGGATTTTCTAAAATAGATTTTTGGGGTAGAGATATTATTTTTTCAATTATGATAGGAACGATGATGGTACCTGGTGAACTCATGTTGATTCCTAATTACATTACAATAGTAAAACTCGGTTGGATAAATACTTTTAAGGGACTTACTGTACCTTGGATAATAAGTGTTTTTTCAGTATTTTTGTTAAGACAATTTTTCTTAACAATTCCAAATTCACTTTACTATGCAGCTAAATTAGATGGTTGTAGTGATTTTAAATATCTTTGGACAATAATGGTTCCCATATCAAAACCTGCACTACTAACTATTGCACTTTTAAAAATAGTTAATAGTTGGAATGAATTTTTATGGCCTCTCATTGTTACTAATATTCCAACAATGAGAACGTTACCAGTAGGTATAATGAATTTTACTTCCGAAGCAGGAGGTAATTATCACCTACTCATGGCCGCTACCACTATTGTCATAGTTCCTATATTAATAATATATTTTGTTCTTCAAAAGTATGTTATTTCTGGTATAACTAAATCTGGTATAAAGGGTTAAAATTTAGACTTATATATAAATTATCGAATGATAAAAGTATAAGTTGAAACTTTTAAATCCTATAAAAATAATTAATTTAATAATATTAAATATAAACTATATAAGGGGGACAGACTTATGAAATTCAAAAAACTAACAGCACTTGTTACATCATGCATATTAACTTTAGGTTTAATTGGATGTGGTAATTCTGCTGAAACTTCAACAAATGTTAAGGAAACAGAATCTAAAATTGCAACTGAAATTAAAGATCCAGTTAGTATTGAATTTTGGCATGCAATTAATGGAGAAAATGAAAAAGTACTAAAAGAAATCACAGAAAAATTCAACAAAAAAAATGATGGTAAAATAACAGTAAATTTAGTTTATCAAGGTCACTACAAAGAACTATTTTCTAAACTTGAAGGTGCGTCAAAATCTAATCAACTACCTGCTTTATCTATGATATATCCGAATAGATTAACAGCTTATGTTATGAACGATTTAGTTGAAGATTTAAATCCGTATATAGAAAATGAGAAAATAGGCTTTTCTAAAGATAGTTGGAATGATATTCCTGAATTTTTAAGGGACAATGGTATGTGGAATGAAAAACATTACTCATTACCTTTTAATAAATCAACCTATCTTTTATTCTATAATGAAGATTTACTTAAAGAAAAGAATGTTAAAGTTCCAACTAACTGGAATGAACTTAAAGATGCAGCTAAAACATTAACTGTTGATAAGGATAATGATGGGACTACAGACACTGTTGGACTAGCATTAAATTCTTCTGTAGGTATAGATTCTAGTTTTTGGGTAGAACAGGCTGGTGGACACCTTATAGATGAGAAAAATGATAAAATATTATTTAACTCTCAAGAAACTGCCGAAGCTTTTGATTTTTTAGCTGGAATGGTTAAAGATGGCTCTGCTAAAGTATGTACTGAAGAAAAATATATGACTGGACCTTTTGGTAGAGGTGAAGCTGCTATGGGTATATCATCAATTTCTGCATTACCTGATATAATAAAAACTTGCAGTGGAAATAATATAAACTTTAAAACTGCAGTATTGCCTGAAAACAAACAAAAGGCTGCTCTTTTTGCAGGTACAGATGTTACAATTTTCAACACTCCATCACCTGAAGAAAAACTTGCAGCATTTGAATTCATTAAATTCTTTATGGAAGAAGAAAATCAATTAACATGGGGCACAAACTCTGGCTACTTGCCACTTAGAAAATCTGTTTTAGAATCAAATGATTTTAAAAACTACGTAGAAAAAGAAAATCCAGCTAAAGGTGTAGCTGTTGAAGAATTTGATTACGGATACTGTGACCCTAAAGTATTAAATGGTTATTCTATACATGAAAATATGAACAAGGCATTACAACAAATTTTATTAGAAGAAAAAGACACAAAAGCTGCTTTAGATGAAGCTGAAACTAATACTAGAAAAGCATTAGATGAAGCTAAAAAATCTTTTGGTAATTAACGACAAAAAATAGAAGGTTAATCTCTTAACCTTCTATTTCTTTATTTTTTGAGGTACCTTCTTTAACTTTTTCTAAATAATCAGTTTGATTTACTATATTTTCTTCAAATCTTTCAACAGCATTTTTAGTATAATTACCTACCGCTGCTATGTTTTTATTTGCTTTATTATTTATTTTATTAGTCATAAATTTAATTCTCCTTGGAGTTATTTTATTTATTACTTATTCTTCTCATATAAGATAAAATTTATTACTCTTTATCTAAATTTTTTTGAATATCACTCCATCTTTTCTTAGGTTCTTTTAGTAACCTTATTCTTTCTTTTTTTATATTATTTCTTACAACTAAAATAATTCCTAAATCAATTAAAGCATATAAAGAATATTTTTTACTATTTTCAGTACACTGTATTATTCGTTTTTGTACTTCATCAAGTTCCTTCTCATCTAAACTTTTATTTAAAACCGAGGCTTCATAATAAACTTTCAGCTCACTTACTTCATTCGAATTTAAGTACATGGAAAAACTAAAAAAGATTCCAACCAAAATTATTATCACATATAATGCATTTTCAAAACCATTTTCACTTAATTTTAACTTTACTAAACAATCTTTTATTAATAAATAGACTAAAAATACAAATAAAATTACACCTAAAATTGTAATAAAAGTTATCACTTATTACACTCTCCCTTTTACTTTATTTTACTTATTTGTATCATTATACTATTATAGTGTAAAATTTTTTTAACAGTTTAGTTTTATTAATTATATTTTTACATATATTTAACATATTATACATCTTCTATTTCATGTTTTAATAACCATTCTTTTTTATCTAACCCACCAGCATACCCAACTAATTTTCCACTTTTTCCTATAACTCTATGACAAGGTATTATTATTGGTATTTTATTTTTATTATTAGCATTCCCAACTGCTCTAACAGCTTTTTCATTGTTTATACTTATAGCAATATCTTTATAAGTTTTTACTGTTCCATAAGGAATATTTCTTAATTTTTCCCAAACACTTTTTTGAAATTCTGTTCCCTTTAAAGCTACTTTAACTTCAAAGTCTTTTCTCTTTCCAGTAAAGTATTCATTTAACTCCTCAACACATTGATTTATTATAGGATTTAATCTATTACTTTTCAATTCTATTTCATCTATCTGATGAACAAATTTAATTTCAGTTATAGCTTCATTATCTGCATGTATTTTTAAAATTCCAATTGGTGAATTATAATAACAAAAATAAATATTTTCCATGATTTTCTCCTTATTAATATTGTATAAATTTTTATATTGATTTTATTTTAAGCATTTTTATCTATTTTTTATTTCTTTCACAACTTCTTTTATTTTTTCATTTAAAACATGAATTCTAATATTTGTCTTTAATTTTGATATAAATAAATTTTCATCAATTGGCTTACCTATTATATCATCAGCTCCAGAATTTAAAATACTAGATAAAATTTTTGAGTTTGTTAAAGAAGTTACTGCTATTATTATAGCCTTTCTATTATTATTTCTTATTTTCTGTATTAAGTCTTTTCCAAATTCATTTTGCAAAACTATATCTATCAAATATAAATCGTATTTTTTTCCACTTTCAAATAATTCTTTACCAGAATTAAAATATTCAACATTATTTATTCCATATTTATTTAAAATATCTTTTTCTATCATCTTCTCTAAAGAATTATCATCAACTATAGCAAAATTTAATAACTTTAAATTTGCCATATAATCATCTTCTTTTAATATTTCTGATATTCGATTTATTATACCATCTTGTACATTATCTTTTAAAATATAATCTGTAATTCCTAAATTAAATAGCTCTTTTTTTCTTCATCTACATTATTGCTACTAACTACTATTATAGGAACTTCATTTTTATTACTTACATTTACTCTTTTTAAAAATTCTTCGATAGTCCCTTCTCTACCGATTAAAGATGTAATTATTAAATCTATATCATTGTCTTTTAATATATTATATCCATCATAAAAATTATCTGTAGTTAAATAACTATATCCCTTTTCTACTAAACTTTGTTTAATTATTTTACAAAAAAACTCACTTTGCTCAATATGAAGAATCTTATACATGTTTTTTCCTCCTACTTTAATTATAAAATATACGTTTACATTCCCCTTAAATTCTAAGGTTATAATCATGTACGTAAAATTAATCTACTTTATTTCACTAAACATCTTTCTTCTTTGTTATTACTACATTATTTAATAATAAAAATTCTAAATACAAGATTACCTTTATATAAATATTCGTTATTTTAATATATAAATTTCTGCAAATGTAATATACTGACGATTATATGTAATATAAATTTTTATAAATATAAAAAAAGTGCTTCTTTAAACCAATTTTATCATTTAAAGAAACACTTTTTACTCTTTGTATAATAAGTTTATTTTATTTTTACATTTAATTAAGCCTTAATTTCCTTGTCTTTTTTCTTTGTATATCTCATAAAAATTATGAATAAGATTAATGCAAATACCACTCCTATTATATTTGATACCATTGCATTTAATCTTAACCCTTCTGGTGCTTGTAATATATATGCACTAGTTACTGCAGACATAAATACTGCTGGTATTGCACAAAGCCAATAATTTTTCCCTGATTGAACTAAATATGCTGCTGACGCCCATAACATTATCATTGCAAGAGTTTGGTTCGCCCAAGAGAAATATCTCCATATTACTGTAAAGTCTATCATAGTAAGACCTATTCCAACTACAAACAATGGTATAGCTATTTTAAATCTATTAGCTATTTTATCTTGCTTCATTCCCATAGAATCTGCAATTGTTAATCTAGCACTTCTAAATGCTGTATCACCTGAAGATATAGGACAAGCTACAACTCCTAAAATAGCTAATATTGCTCCAACCTTACCCATTAAAGTATTAGATATTGTATTTACAACTCCTGCTGGACCTCCATTTGCTATAGCATCTTGTAATCCTTCAGTTCCTCCAAAGAATGACATTGCTGCCGCTGCCCATATAAGTGCTATAACACCTTCAGCTATCATTGCACCATAAAATACTTTTCTAGCTTCACTTTCTCTTTTTACACATCTAGCCATTATTGGTGATTGTGTTGCATGGAAACCTGATATAGCCCCACATGCTATTGTTATAAATAAGTATGGGAATATAGGTGTTCCTTTTGGATGGAAATTAACTAACGTAACCTCTGGTATGTTATAACCACCAATTACTATTCCAACTCCGATACCTACTGCCATTATAAGTAATGTCGCTCCAAATAAAGGATATATTTTTCCTATTATTTTATCTACTGGAAGTACTGTTGCTGCTATGTAATAAATTATTATTATTCCTATTAAAATTCTTCTATCTATTCCAGTTAAAGTTTTCAATAAATCTGCTGGTCCTGTTAAAAACACCACACCTACTAAAATTAATAAAACAACTGAAAATACTATCATTATTTTTCTTGGACCTTCTCCCAAATACTTACCTACAAGTTCTGAAACTGAAGCTCCGTCATTTCTCATTGAAAGCACACCTGTAAAATAATCATGAACTGCACCTGCAAAAATACATCCAAAAACAATCCATAAAAATGCCGCTGGACCCCATAAAGCTCCTGAAATAGCTCCAAATATTGGTCCTAAACCTGCTATATTTAAAAATTGAATCAAGAAAATTTTTGGCCAACTCATTGGCACATAGTCAACTCCATCTTGTAAAGTTTCTGCAGGAGTTGCATTTTTGTCATCAATTCCAAATGTCCTGTCTACAAATTTTCCATAAGTAAAATATCCGACTATTAACAATACTAATGATGCTAAAAACGAAATCATTTTATCATCTCCCCCAAAATATTTATTATTATTGCACCTTTATTGTATGCAATTTTCGCTCAATTCAAAACATATTGGGAATGAAATGCTTAATTTAGGTATGAAATGCAATATTTCTACACGAATAGACATAAACCTTTACATATTAATTAATTTTCTAAAAGTTTTTGTATTTTGCCTACTGACAGGTACATCTTTGCCTATATCCTTTAATTTTAATACATATGTACAATTAAACCATGGTACAACCTCTTTCACCTTATCTAAATTAACTATATAAGACCTATGACATTTATAAAATTTTTCTTTATTTAACTTTTTCATAATGTCAGAAATCTTATTTTTAGATATATACTCCCCCTTTTTAGTAAACACCTTTACAACCTTACCATGAGCTTCTATATAATAAATTTCATCTGCATCTATTAAATACATTTTTCCTTCATCTATGATTGTTATTTTTTCTATAACTGTATTTATATTATCAATATCTTTAATATCAGTCTTTTTAGTACTATCTTCTAATCGTTTTAAGCAAGATAAAATTCTCTCCTCTGAATAAGGTTTTAAAAGATAATCAAAAGCATGAATCTCAAAAGCTTCAACTGCATATTCTTTATAAGCTGTTATAAATATTATTTTAATTTTATTATTTATTCTACTTAATAGTTTTGCTACTCCCACGCCATTTAATCCTGGCATATTTATATCTAAAAAAGCAACATCTATATGTTCATTTTCCATAAATTTAAGTACATCTAATCCATTTTCAAATTCCTTAACAATTTTTAGATTACTAAATTCAGTTATAAAATATTTTAATTCTTCTCTTGATGGAAATTCATCATCTGCTATTATACATCTCATAATATCACCTAACCTTTAATTTATAATAAAACTTATTCTTGTTCCTTTTTCTAATCTTTCAATCTCAAGTCCTTTTCCATATATAAGTTTTACTCTACTATGAACATTGTATAGACCGATTTTATTTTCATCCACTTTATCATTGTATATTTGATCTACTATATTATTATCTATACCACAGCCATCATCTTCTATTATAACTTTGAATCCATTATGTACTTTCTTAACTTCTATCCACACATTTTTTCCAAAAACATCTTCTAAAATCCCATGCTTTATAGCATTTTCAACTAATGGTTGTATAATCAAAGTTGGAACTCTTGCTTTTCTAGCTTCTTCATCAATATCATAATGAACTTGTATTTTATCTCCAAATCTACATTTTTCAATATAAACATAAGCCTTAACATGTTCCATTTCTTCATCTAGTTCTACTAAATTTTCCTTAAACTCAATATTATATCTTAAATAATTTGAAAGGTTTATTATTAATTCTCTGGCTTTACTCGGATTTATTCTTATAAAAGATGTTATAGTATTCAATGCATTAAATAAAAAATGAGGATTTATTTGTGCTTGTAGTGCTTTTATTTCGGCTTTTTTAGCCATATCTTCAAGCTTTTTTATATTTCCAAGCTGTATTTGAGTAGATATCAAGTTACTAAGACCTAAAATTAAATATTTTTTTCCTTCTGTTACTTTACTGTTCTTATTAAAATAAACTTTCAAAATCCCTATTACTTCTTTATCATAATTTAGCGGCGTTATAATACCGGATTTTATTTCTATACCATCAATACAATTATAGCCTATCTCCTCTTCTTTATCAGATATAATCACTGTTTCTCCTGTACTTATAGCTCTTTTAGTATATTCTCCAACTATTTCTTTGCTTTTTATATTTAATTTATTGTTTTTAGAGCTATACGCTAATATATGCTCTTTTCCTGTTATTATTGCTACTTCTCCACCTACTCCTACTCTTATAATTTCACAAACCTTTTCTAATGATGCTTCACTTAAATCTTTAAAATATGGAAGAGTTTTGTTAGCAATTTCAAGTGCTAATTTAGCTTGTTCTCCTGCTACCTTTTCTTTTTCCTTAAATATATTATCAATTATGCCTATAACTAATACAACGCCTAGTCCATTTATAACCACCATTGGAATATAAATTGAACTTATGATTTCACTTCCTGTTGGAACCATTATCCTAATTAAAATCATACTAAAACTTTCAATTACTACAGCACAAAAGCAACCAAATACATACTTACCATTTGTATTAACCAATTTATATAAATACCCTGGCATAATACCAGCTACTATTGTACTTATAGCACATGGAATTGCAGTTGTAGCACCAACCCCTGAAATAATTCTATGAAAGCTAGCAACTATCCCCGCTATTCCCCCAACTAATGGTCCACAAACTATAGATGCTACTATAATACCAACATTCCTTATATTCACTATAGCACCATAATAATCTACTCCAAAATAAGTGCCAACAATCCCCAAACCTGAAAAAATAGCTGATAATATAACTATGTCTTTAATAGTATATTTACTATTGTCTAAAGCTTTTTTAAAAGTTTTACTTTTTGAAATTGTAAAAGCAATTAAAATAACATATCCTAAATTGCTCATAAGCGTATTTGTTAATGTCCACATAATACTTCCTTTCTTTAAATACTTTATACACATTATATATTAGTGTTAGTATTTAACAAATTAAAGATTAATACTCTAATATTAATAAAAAAATAACAAGTAATATTTAAAAATTTTTATAAAGGATAACTATCTAAAGACTCCCCAATTTTTAAACATAAACTTGTTCTATTTAAAATACCAATTCATTAAATAATAAAGTTTTAATTTAGAATTTAAATTCATATACATTTTTGTACACTAAAAACTGCATTTATATCATTTGTAATTTTACTATCTATATATCCTTCATTACTCATTTTATTTAAAATACCCATAGCCTCTTTATGACTAAGTGATTTTCTATAAGGTCTCTCTTCTGTTATGGCCTGATATATATCTAAACATGCCATTAGCCTTGAATTAAAATCTAAATTATCTTCTGTGAACCCAAAAGGATAGCCTTTTCCATTTAACTTTTCATGATGATTAGCAGCCCATTCAGTAATTTTTTCAAAGCCTTTAATTTCATGTAATGCAACTCTTGTATAATATGCATGATTTTTCACAACCTTAAATTCTTCTTCTGTAAGTTTATTAGGACTATCTAAAATACTATTGGGAACAGCTAATTTTCCTATATCATGAAGATCTGCTGCAATCATTAATTGAACTTTTTCATCATGACTATAATTATAAAAGTCTGCCATAATTCCCACTTTTTCAGATAATCCTCTAGAATGTCTTTGAGTATATCTTGATTTACAGTCTATGATTTTTGATAAGACTTTAGTTATATTTCTTATTTCATCAAAGGACAACTCTAAGCTATAACTTGGTGTTTCTTTTTTATAATATTATTTATAGATTCATTATTTATATTTATCCAAAATTTTTCATCTCTTGCTATCTCTATAAATGCCCTTGATATTTTATGTGAAAAACTTACATTTTCCCTTTCCTTTATAAAGGATATTATCTCTTCTTTTTTATCACTTTTAAAATTATTATTCATTTCCATATCATTAGCAAATTGAATTATCTGTGCCATTATTGGAATTTCATCACCTTTTAATTTAAAAAAGCCTGAACCATCATACTTTTCATGGTGATATTTAATTATATTTTTTACATCAGTCAAAAAAGGATAATTAATTATATTTTCTTCTCCGATTATACAATGCTTCTTTGCTACTTCTACTTCATTTAAGTTTATTTCTTCTTTACACATTAAATTATTATATAAATTTTTTTCACTTACCCCATTATCATGCAAAATAGCTAACGAAACTATATCATGTAATTCTTTAGAGCTTAAACCCAAATATTGCCCAACTTTAAGTGCAATATATGCTACTCTTTTTCCATGATTAGAAGGTACCCCTAAAACATCCATTTCAACAAAATCTAATGCAAATGATACTGACATTAAAAATTCATTTAAATTAAATAACATGTTTTCCCCCATTTAATATATTATTAATAATAATACTCATTAATATATTATATATTAATTTATTAAGTTTTGAAATCCAATATCCGTTTTATTACAAATATGTGTTTTTTTCTATATGCACTGTATATTTATAGGTTCACTAATTATACTTCTTTTTACACATAAAACTCCATTTTCTAAAGAAGTTATTTTCCATTTTACAAGGGTTAATAAACCATTTTCTAACTCTATACAGCTCATTGAATATGGTTGGACACAACATCCATCATTAAAATATTTACATCCATTATTATTTAAAATAGACCTATGGGTATGACCTGCAAGTACTGATTGATTATTTTCTTTTGCCCATTTCTCTAATTTTCTATCAACCACTGTTCTTCTAGATTTACTTTTAGCTGGACTAGTAGGATTTTTAAATCCAAAAACTTGCTCCATAAATCCCCAAACATACTTTACTAAAAACTTAGATAAAAAACTTAATTGATAATTTAAAAAATCAACTTGATGTCCATGCACAACAAATAGGTTCTTACATACATTATTGTCCATTAACATAATACCATCATAAATTGGCAAATCTTTAAATAACATATATAAATTTTTCTTATTTGCATCATTCTTATAACATTCTATTTCTTTTTTAAATTTTTACTTTTTTTATTTTATCGTGATTTCCTACAATCATATAAAGTTTATCTTTATTTTTAAATTTTAAAAGAATTTTAAAAATTTCTGGGTGAATTTCGTATATAGTTCCTATTTTTGAAACTTTCCATAACTCATCACCATCTCCCACTTCTACATATGAAAAATCTTTTTTATAATAATATTTTAATGCTGCCATATATATGTTTGAGTTAGGTAATAAATCATCTTTCCATGTTCCATCACCCCTATGACAATCGCTTATAAAAACAAATTTTGATTTATTATTTATATCTATTTTAGGACAACTTATCATTATCTTTTTTAAAATATCCTTTGACATAGCTAACTTAACTCCCAAAACTTAATACACTATATTATATAGTTTCAATTAACTATTGGTTAACTCAAATTACAACTTTAATACAATAAAAAATAAATCGTTACAGAATACTTTTAAATATTCTGTAACGATTCATTTTATTCAAACCTATTATCTGATAGCCTAGTAGACACATTTTTAATATTACCAGTTAGCCATCCTATTTTAATATCTGATTTAGGAATATCAAAACCTGGCACAAATGGTTTTACATCTATAACTGGAGTTCCATCTAATATGTCAATATTTTTCACAAAAATGTTTTTATCACAAATCTTCTCTATTTCAACTACTGACAAACCAATATGATTAGGTCTAACTGGTGTCCTTGTTGCAAAAACGCCATGAACCTTGTCATCTAAAAAAGGTTTTACAGTAAGTTCAGTTTTTTCCACCTTATGAAAATGATATATAACTATTATGTGTGAAAACTCTTCTAAATCTTTTAACCCTTCTGCATACTCATGGAATATCTCTATTTTTCCTTTATCTGCATTATCACCTGTTGGTTGAATAGGCATACTTTTTATATCTTCAAATTTGCTATGAATAATTCCTATAGGTTTTAAAATAATATTTTCTTCCAAAACAACTACCTCCACTGAAATAACTAAATTCTACTTACACCATTTATTGCAAAAACCTAATTTTTTATTACACATCACTTGTTTAGATCCACAATGGGGACAAGAAGTTTTATCTTGTTTAAAATTTACTTCATAGGAATTATCACAATCCATGCATTTAAGTTTACATAATTTTGTACTATAATCTCCACCACTTATTTTTATAGCTTTTCCCTCTGTCAAAGCCCTTGCAACTTTATTTCTTGCACTATCTATGATATTTTGAAAGGTTTGTCTAGACACTTCCATTCTTTTTGCACATTGTTCTTGATTTAAATTTTCTATATCTTTAAGTCTCATAGCTTCTAACTCTTCAACTTTTAAAATTATTTCTTCAACTTCGCATTTAGGTTTTCCAAAAGGCACAAAGTAATTATTATCTGGAAAAAATTCTACTCTTCTACACTTAGTTGGTCTTGCCATTTGTATTCCTCCCTACAATTTATTAGTATTTAATATTTATAATATGATTCACTATAGATTAAATAGTTTTTAATTCATATTCATACATTATACTACTATATTATAGAATTTTAAAATACACAAAAGCATTGTATTCTTTCTTCCTGATAATCACATGAATAAATATTAAAAACTAATTTTTAATCTCCACAATTTCCTTCATGTTCATGTTCTCTACAAACACTTCCTGTTGATTTTAAATTTCCTTTTATATATTCGTTTACTAAATCATCACAAATTCCACTTGCTCCTACAACTACTTCTATAGAGTTTTCTGCAAAAAGTTCTTGTGCTCTTTCTCCCATTCCTCCTGAAATTATAGTATTTATTCCTAAATCATTTAAAAAAACTGGTAAAAAACCTGGTTTATGTCCTGGATTTTCAACGAAACTTTTATTTATATTTCCTTCCTTTACTTCATAAATACTAAATCCTTCACAGTGTCCAAAATGTCCACTAACATAATTTCCTTCACTTGATATTGCTATTTTCATTTTAATTCCTCCTAATTTTTATATATTATTAATAAATTATTTTCTTTATATTACTCCACATATCTTTTATGAATTTATTCGCTAAACTTTCTTTGTAGTAAGTTATTGGTTTTAATTCATTTATGGATTTTATTACTGTATCATCATAAGGTATTTTTCCAACAACTTTTATTCCCCTATCTTTTGCTACTTCTTCAATTTTGCATGCAACTTCTAAATTTATATCATACTTATTTATACATATCATTGTAAGTACACCAAAGTGCTCACATAGAGAAATTGTTCTTATCATATCTTCAACACCTGATTTAGTTGGCTCAGTTACAATTATAACTGCATTGCTACCAGTTATAGAAGATATTACAGGACAACCAATCCCTGGTGACCCATCTATAATTATTAAATCATCATTTTTATTGTATTGTTTTGCATTTTTTCTTAATTGAGTTATTAATCTTCCTGACCCATCACTTCCAGGTTTCATAATAGCTCTAGAAATAATTCCCTGTTCTATATCTGTAATAAAAGTATCTGCAATATGTTCATCTTCAAATGTTATCGCATTTTGTGGACATACAAGACCACAAGTAGTACATCCTTCACATAGAAATTCATTTACTGAAAAATCACTTATAGCTTCAAATCTACATACTTCTTCACATTTTCCACATTTTATGCATTTATTTTTATCTATTATAGCTTTCTTGCCACTTATGAACTCTTCTTTTTTAATATTTTTACCTTTATAAAACAAAGACAAATTAGGTGCATCAACATCACAATCAACTTTTATTACCTGCTTTGCTAATTGAGATAACGCAGTTGCTATGGTAGTTTTTCCCGTTCCACCTTTTCCACTTAAAACTACTAATTCCATTTTAGAACCTCCCTTGCCTTAATTGCTATATTATCAAATACCTTCTTGTATTTTGCATTTTTATATAATATATTCCCCATTGAATATATTTCAGCAACTTCTCGGCTATAAGGCAAAGCTCCTATAACTTCCATATCATTTTTCCTACAATATCTTTTAATTAAATTATCTTTTTTATCATCTTTATTTATAATTATTCCAAAAGGTATATTAAAAAGTTTTACAACCTCTAATGCCATTTTCATGTCATGAAGACCAAACTCCGTTGGCTCTGTAACTAGAATTGCAGCATTTGCATATTTTAAAGAAGTTACAACATTACAAGAAGTACCAGGAGGACAATCTATTAAATTAAAATTTGTTTCTATATTATTAAATACTTCCTTAATTACCGGTACTGCCATAGGTTCATTTACATTTAAAACTCCTCTTATACATTTAATATCCTCAAAAATTCCTTTTTCAATGTTTCCTATACTTCTTTTCTTATAAGATATAGCATCTTTATCACAAATAATTTTACATGCTCCACAACTATGACATAATTTTTGAAAAAGCATTATATCATCTCCAACCTTAGCTAGAGAATTAAATTGACAAACCCGAACACATTTTCCACAGGAATTACACTTACTATCATCTATAAATGGATAATCTACTAGAACTTCTTTTTCTTCGTCTATATAAGGTTTTAAAAATAAAAATCCATTAGGTTCTTCTACATCACAATCAATATAATTTGCTTTTAATGCTAAAGCTAAATTTGTAGATACAGTAGTTTTTCCTGTTCCACCTTTTCCACTTAGAATTGCAATATTCAAAGTTATCTTCCTCCCATATGTCCATTACCCATACCACCATGTTCTGGACCTGCAAAACTAATCTCTTCTAGCTCGTCTTTTTCTAACATCTCTAATGCATCCTCTATAGATATAACATCTGATTTAAAAGCTTTAATTTTTGCTTTTTCTATAAGTTTAAAAGCATTGGGTCCAAGATTTCCAGTAATTATATAATCTACGTTTTCATTTATTAATTGTTGTGCTGCAACAATCCCCGCTCCACCTGATGAAGATTTCCCTTCATTATCTAATACATAAAACTGTTTTTTCTCACCATCATGAATCTGAAATAAATCACATCTTCCAAATCTAGCATCAACTAAACTATTACTCTCTTTTCCATTTGCTGAAATTGCTATTTTCATTTCATACCCTCCTAAAATATAATTATTCAAAACAAGTTATTGGCATTTGCTAATTATTATATTAATACCACTTTGCGTTTTTGTCAAATGCCAATAACATATCTTAAAAACAATTTTATATTTTATTTAAATATTTATTTAATTATATTAATTTGCATAAAAAAACTGCTATATAATAATTTTAAAATTACCATATAGCAGTCCAAGGTTTTTAATATTCTATTTTTCACAAATTAAACATAATAATTTTTCTGATGCATTTATTTCTTTTACATTATGTAAATCTGCATTTTCCAAATCATCTATAATACTTTCTTTTGTCACAAAATGTTTATGACATCCTTCTTTCCAATCGCAAATTAATATTTTGCCCTTATCTTTCAATACTCTTTTTGCATCTTTCAACAGTTCAATCGGAGCATCTAATTCATGATGAACAGTTATCATAAATACTAAATCAGCACTATTATCTTGTAATGGAATTTTATTTTCTTCCATTACATCAACAGCTAATCTATCGGATAATTGTGCCTTCATATTTTCATTTATCCACTTTATCATGTCATTAGATATATCAAATCCATAACCTTTAGAATTAGGAATTTTATTTAAAAACTCTTTTGAGAATACACCTGTACCTATGCCTATATCTACAATAATAGGATTTTCCTTTAACGATAGTTCAGTAATTATTTTATCTATTTCTATAAGTTTTAATCTTTCTGGATTATTAAGTTTATCCATTTTATTAACATTAAATTTTTTATCCACTTTGTCACCACCATTTCTTTATTGATATTCATTATCAATTATTCATATATTATATTATTATTTTTTAAATGTCAATAAACATTTAAACCTATTTTCTTTATATTAAATAAACTTATATATAAGCAAAAAACTTTCATTACTTAAATGAAAGCTTTCGCTATAAATCAATATTTTATTTTTTACATTAAATAATAAATAGCATCAGAAAAACTCAAATTTTCTGGTGACCAACTCCTTTTAGGACAATCTACAATTTTATATGGTACTTTTAATTCATCTACAAACTCTTTAAAGTCCTCATCAAACCAAGGTGGTGTCCACGCACCTGACCTACAAATGTGTAATGAAGGAACATAAATGTCCTTTTCTAAGTCATCTATATCTATAAAATTAACATTGTATTTATTTTTTATTTCATTGAAATATTCTGGTTTTTCTGTAGTATACGGACTATATATAATATTCGCTTTGTTAATTATATTATTTTTTAAAAGTTTTCCTAACCAATTTGCACAATTAACTTCAAAATTAAGCGAGGATAATCCACCATATCCTAAATCAGAATGAGCATCAAAAAGATACACCTCATTACAATCATATTTTTTAGCTATGTCATAAGATAACACATGGGAATCAGAAATGTAAATCTTTAAGTTTTTATCAAATTTAAAATTTCTTTTTATCTTATTCCAAAAAATATTTACATTTCTAGAAAGCTCAAATGATTTTTCAATACTTTTCCCTCTATTTCTGCATTGAATATAACGCTTGTACCATAAATTTATAATATTCCTATTGTTCTCAATATACGAACCCCAATTTTCCTTTTGAGTATAAACAAAATAATCCCAATCAACCGATAACAAACATTTTTTCATTATAATATACCCCCTCCTCAATAACAAAATATACAAACATAATATGTGATTGAAATATTGAGGTGTATATACTCTTCCTAACTATTATTTTAATGCTTTACAAATTATAGTCAAAGTTACAAAATTAAGATTAAGCTTAAAAAATAGTTATATATATTGAGCAACCTATAAAGCAGTATCTTTCTTTAGAAAACCTCTCTTTTCTATTAGATTACTATACTTTGCAGGTATCTTCCTTCTCCTTCTTTAAATTTTGGAGTTGCTACAAACTCACTTTTAACTAAATACTCATTAGTATAACCAAATATTTGATGCCACAATTCATTACCAATATCTTTAATTGAAACCTCATGTTTTATTGAAGTTAACTTGTCCATGTTTCTTTTTAATTCCATAAAAGTTTTTTCAACATAAGGTAATATATCTAAAAGAATTATCTCCCCTATTCTGTGAATAATATCTCTTTCACTATTAAAAAACACTGGCACATCTATATTTAAATATCCATTATCTTTATCTAGATTTAAATAATTTAACTCTATTAAAAAATTTGCTAATTTTCTTTCCTTATTATTTAAATCAACATACTTTCTATTGTTTGTAAATATATTTTTTATTAAGCTACTACACTCTTTAGCAATTATATTATTAAAATCATCTAGAATATCCATATATGCGATGTTCAAACTGTGAAATTTAATTCCTTCATCAATACTTTTAGGAATCATTCTAAAATATCTATATATATCCTTTCTAAAACCATTTCCATCACCAAAACTATTAAATAAAACATCATCAACCCTATAATTATTGCTACTACATAACAATTTATTACTATGACATTCTATTTTTTCACTTTTTTTCATATGCAACTATAATGTGATCTCTTCCCCCTGGCTGTGATTTTGATACAGAAAAAATATTTTTATTTGCAAAAAATTCAAAAGCTACTCCATCAAAAATCTCATCACAAATTATATGATATAGAACTCTTTCCACTGAATTAGATTTAACACAATTTAACTTCAAAATTTCATTTTCAATTTTATCACTTAAACTTATTACTCTATCTCCAATAATTTTCCCTACATTCTTTAAAAACCCATCCAACCTTTCAATATCGTCTTCTAAAAATACAGGAAAATTAATACTATATCCTCTATTTCTTTCATCTATAGCTCTAATTTTCTTTAGACTTAAAATTATATTTTCAACCTTTTCAACATTAATTTTTAATCTATTGCTAATTTTAAACATATCCATAGAATAAGGTTCAGACGCTGATATTATATATAATATTTCTGCTGCATATTTCTTATTGCATACATAAGAAGGATTAAATTCATCAAATTTCCCCTCATCACCAAAATAATAAAACTCTAACTTTTTATTTACCATAATTAATCCTCCATTAAAACATAGTTTATTATTATTTTTCTTAACATTTATATCCTTTTGTATATTTAAATCTATTAAATATTCGAATTATAATTTTACTACATATTAATCCTAAAATTATTCCACCTAATATATCTGTAGGATAATGAACATATAAATATAACCTTGAAAAAGCTATTAAAATTGCTATAGAAAAAAGTTCAAATGTATAATTTTTAAAATATCTATATAGTACTCCTACTACAGCAAAGGAAGATGTAGTATGTCCTGATGGAAAAGAATATGACAATGGTTTTTTAATTAAAAGATTTATAGGTGATATATCTAAACAGGGTCTTGGACGCTTAATTATATGTTTTAATATTCCCTCTCCTAATATTGTACTTAATATTAAAGCTCCTAATGCCATAAGTCCTATATTTCTATACTTTTTATTTATAATTAATAAGCAAGAAATTACAATCCATATCATACCCAAATTACCTAAAGACGTTATTATAACCATAACTTTATCCATAATATGTACATGCATATTATCTTTTATATAATTCAGAATTAAATTATCAACCTTTTGTATGAAAAATATAATATTCATAATTAAAGTCATTTCATTCCTCCATCAATTACAATTTAATTTATTTATATTATATAAAAATAAAGACACTGATTAGAGAGTGTCTTTTAATAAATTATATTTAAGTATATCTATATATTACATAGATATCATCATATATAATTTTTTATAATTTTATACTTTATACAATTTTTATCCACCTATCCTCAAAACACTTTTCCATAAATTCCGGTTTAGATAAATATGTTCTTAGTGTATCCCTTGTATATTCTGTATTATATTTTTCATTTTTATTATTTGCTAAAGATGAATATCCTGTACCTCGTTGTAAATAATCTGATGTAGCTACTCTATATAACTTTTCTTCTTCTAATTCTCCATTTTTTAGTATTATTCTTATAATATTTTTTCCATCATGAGCTATTACTGCACCTGATACATGTAACCTTCCTAGGTATTTACCTCTAAATCCTGCTCCCTTTCCATCTAACATACATATTTCTGATTTAAGAGATTGTTCCAGTGCTTCTTTTATATATTTCCCCTTAATTTCCATGTAAGTCGGATTTAATGGTGATGGGCTTATTTCTAAAAGTTTTTTTTCTGAAACTGCACCTCTTTTTATCCCACCATTTATTATTCCACTATTTATTATGCTAAGATCACATGGTATTACATCTCTTAGACCATCTGCTAAAAGATTTGTTATCGGATTTTCATTAACTACATCATGCCAAACATCTCTATTTATTTCATAAAGAGCCCCTCTTAAGTTTTCCACTGCTAAATCATATTCAACCTTAAGTTGCTCTTTAATTTCACTATCTTCTATTTCATTTATGATTTCTATATTTTGTCCATCAAATTCTTTTATAACATTATCTTCAATATCTATATCTAAAACTCCTAAGTGGGTTCCATAACAACCTGATTGATGAACTATTGTTTTATTTAATTTTTCTACTTTATCCATTAAAATGTGACTATGTCCACCAATTATAATATCTATGCCTTCAATACTTTCACAAAACTCTCTATCTTCTCTTATTCCTGCATGACTTAATAATATACATATGTCATAATTTCCTTTGTTATCTTCAATTTCTTTTTTTATCTCATCTTTTTGACTTGAAGCATATAAATTGTTTAATTCAAAAAAACCATTATATTCAGGTGTTATACCTATTATTAAAAATCTTATATTTCCTTTATTAACTATAAGACTTCGCTTTAACCCTTTAATATTTTCTTTATTATATTTATATAAATTACTAGATAAAAAAGATACAGAAGTGGAACCAATCATAGTTTCCATGATTTCTATTCCTGAAAACCCCTCATTATTTCCAACTGAAATAGCATCATATCCTGCCTTTTCTAACAACCTTGCTCCAGCTTCACCATTTGTACCTTGAAGTTCAATCCTCATAAAATCATTAAAATCTCCTGCATCTAAAAGTAGTGTATTTTCATCCCTTAGCTCTTTAATTTTAGTTACAGCCTTAGAGAAATTCTCAAATCTACTATGAATATCATTAGTGTGCAATATTCGTACTCTCATAAGATCCCCCTTAAATTTCAAATTATCTATTATGCTCAAACTACTCATTTACTTAAAAATATTACTATCACAATTAGCCCTCTAATTTTTTTAATATCTTAAATTACTTTATAACACATATATAGATTTTCGTTTATTATAATTTTTCTACAAATTTTTCCCAAATCCTTTGTATTTTTATATTTTGTTTCATTATTTTTATATATCACTTTAAAGTGCAAAATTTAAAACATATAAAAAAACAGTGTTTTAAATGCTTAAATCACTGTTTTCTATTTAATATATTAAATTTATTTTCTACTTCCATAAACCAAATGAAAATAGTTATTTAATACAAAATAAATTTGTTATTTTAAATATTTCTACAATGTGTTTAATAATACCTGTTATTTTCTATACTTATTATTTTTCATATAATTATTTAAAATTTTGTTATATGTAATTTATTTGATAAAATATACATAACTTATATTGATTTTAAAAAAATTGGAGGTTTAAAGATTTGTTATGATAACTAAAAACAAAGTAATATATTTAAAATAGTTACTACAGTGATAGCTTTAGCTTTATATACTTTTCTAAAAATAAAAACTTCTTTTAATCCCATACTAGGTATTGTTATAACAGTATATTTATATTTTATAATAATGTATTTTGTTAATAAAAAACACAAGACTCCATAACTATATTAATTTCAATTCTATAATTCATAAAATATATTATACTGCATAGTTTTTAATTTATTTTTTAAAATTAACATATGGAATTGTTATACATATTATTGTTTTAACTCTATTTCCATTTCTAAAATAGAACATTCACTTTCATCTATAATCTCCACTGAAATTTTGTTCACTACTGTATTGAAAACTTCTTGTATATTATGAATCTCTTTATATGCATTTTCTAAACTCTCCTTATTGCTAAAGCTACCAATAGTCATATGTGGTATAAATTCAACGTTATTTAACCACTTAGGTTTATGCTCTTTTAATATACTTTTATATAAATTATTATGAATGCCTATTAAATCTTCTTTACCATTTATCACCTTTAAAAAATAAATAATTCCCTGATTTATCCTGAACTTTAACTATTCCATATAAACTAATTTTAAAAGCTTTTGTCTCCTTTAATGTTTCTAATAAATAATTTTTTAATTCTTCTGTATTTAGATAACTTTCAAAAGGAAATACTAAAGTTATATGTGGTCTCACCTTATGATATAACGGATCATATACTTTTCTAATTTTATTAATAATATCTACATTTTCAAACTCTGGAAATATCAATATACATCTTTTTTCAAAACTATCCCCTTCTATCTATATACTATACATCCCTTTTTTCTAACTCATCTAACCATTCTATTTCTTCTAATTCTCTATTCCATCTTAAATCTAATCTTTCTAAGTTTTCTATGTTTAGTAACCCTTTTGGTAATTTTTTTAATTTATTTCCTCTTAAATCTAATTCTAATAAATTTTCAATTTTACATATATCTTTAGGTAAAATATTAATATTATTATTTCTAAGATTCAAACGTCTTATTTTCTTACACATACCAATCTCTTTTGGTATCTCTTCTAACATATTACTACTTAAATCTAAAACTCTTAAAAATTTTAAATTTCCAATGGATTTTGGTATATACCTTAGTTTATTTTCTTTTAAATGAATTTCTTTTAGATTTGTCATATCACCAATAGAATCCGGTAAATCTTCTAATTTATTATCAATTAATCTTAATTCTATTAAATTTACTAAATTTCCAATATTATTAGGAATACTTTTTAACAGGTTTTCACTTGCATTTAAGTATTTTAACTTATGCAAAGTGCAAATTTCTGTAGGTATTTCTACAATTCTATTTCCATGTATATATAAATAATCTTCTAGTTCAGTTAAATATTTAAATTCTATAGGTATTTCAGTTATTTCATTATATCCTAAATCTAGCATCTTTAATTTTGATAATTTTTTTATATTTGCGCTTATACAATTTATTTTGTTCACTGATATATTTAAAACCTGTAAATTTTTCATTTGAAAAATTTCATCTGGAATAATATCTATATTATTATCATAAAGACTTAATTCTTTTAACTCATCAAATTTATATTCTATATTAGGTAATTTTTTAATCCTAAACTATTTAAATTTACTTTCATATTTTTCTCCAATCTATTAAAAACATTTTTATCAAATGAATACTTTTCACATTAATCCAAATCACATAATTGTATTATATATAATTACTAAAAAAAATCGATAATGATTTTAAATCATCATCGATTTTTATTTAAATAATTATTTACTAATTTATTTGTTTTTTTAACTATAATATAAAATCCTACTACTATTTAAAAAATTTATTTTTTATTAATTCAAAAACAGCAGGAAGCAATGAAATCATAATTATAGCTATAATCACTATGGAAAAATTTTTTTCTACAAAAGGTATGTTTCCGAAAGAATAACCTATTAACAATATACCACTTACCCAAACTATTCCCCCTATTGCATTAAAGGTTATAAATTTTTTGTAATTCATTTTTCCTACACCAGCAACAAAAGGTGCAAATGTACGTATAATTGGCATAAACCTTGCTAATATTATTGTTTTTCCACCATAAGTTTCATAAAACTTATTTGTTTTATCTATATATTCTTTTTTTAAAAATTTATTATCATCTTTTAATACTTTAGGCCCTAGGTATCTTCCTATATGATAATTTATAGTATCACCTAAAATTGCTGCTAGTCCTAAAGATATAATTAATATTACTATATTTAAATCACCTAACGCAGCAAAAGCTCCTGCAGCAAATAAAAGAGAATCTCCTGGCAAAAAAGGAATTATAACTAATCCTGTTTCACAAAATATTATTATAAATAATATTAAATATATAAATAACCCATATTCACCTATAAAGGCTCCTAAAAATTTATCAATATGTAAAAATACATTTAAAAAATTACTTATTAAATCCATTACTTATACTCCTTATCATAGCTATAACTTATTTAATTATTTTTCCTTCTAATTTTAAATATAAATTAGCTACTTTTTTGCTAAGAAATTTTGAATATAAAAAATTAGTAATAAAAACTAATATATATGCTCCAATAACATCTAAAGGATAATGATGACCAACATAAAGTCTAGATACTCCTACAATACATGATAAAGCTATAAGAATAACACCATAAACTTTACTATATTTATTTATACCTAAAGCTATACTCATTGTAAAAGTTGAATGATCACTAGGGAAAGATGCGTTAGGGCTATGTGGAAATAATAAGTTTACATCATGTGAAACAAATGGTCTAGGATGGTAATAAACCATTCCTATCATTGCACTTAAAAATAAATTTAACACTGTAAAAACACCTGTGTTGATTGCAATAGCTCTAGTATTTTTATCTTTTTTAACAAATCCATAAATATATAAAACTAGAATTACTATAGCAAAAATTATAGGTACATATTTTGAAAATATTATCATAATATTATCCATAAGCTTGCTTTTACCAGCTAACTGATTTACTAAATCAAAAAGCTTAAAATTCATAAAAATCACCTCAATTTTTCTTTAGTTAATTTTATAGGGCTTTAAATTTCAACTTATTCATTTATCAAATAAGAAAATTTAAGATTAATATTTTACTGCTAGTTAATAACTTAATTTAGTTAAGAGTGAATAGTTAAATGTTCTTAACTATTAACTAATTATAGTTGTACTTATTTTCTTAAATAATAATAAAAATTTGATGAATAAATTTTATTCTAATCTTAATCTTATACCCCCTATGCTTATTAACTATTTAAATTTAAATTTATAAAAATGTCAATATAATTTTTATTTCTTATCATTTTTAGGTTTAAATAAACTATTTGTTTACATTTCACCTTGAAAATAAATCATTCCTGTTATCACTAAAAGTTCATTATATATTATTTTTCTTTCATCACACATTACCATAATGTTCAAAGAAAATATATTAATTTTAAAAATTATCTTTAATTTCAATTGAATATTTAAATTTTACTATAAAACTTAACATTTAAAATTTATAATAACTTATATTTTTTAATATAAATAGTATAAGTTAGTATTTTTTTAATTGAGGAGGATATGATTTTGGAATCAAATCAATCTATAACTGCTAGAGGGATTTTTAAGTTCATTATTCCATCATTATTAGGAATTTTTCTCTTTATGATACCTATACCTTTTAATGGACAAATAACCATACCTGTAGCAATATTTGCAAAAGTTATAACTACAAACCTTGAATTATATTTACCCACGATTGCTGCTATAATAATATGTTCCAGTGTATTATTTACTATCTATGTTAAAATTGCAAAACCTAAATTTTTAGAAAAAAATAAGTTTCTTAAAGGATTATTTAATGTAAAGCCTATATGGTTTTGGATTAGAATAATAGGTATGACTTTAGTTGTATTAACATTATTTGAACTAGGTCCTGAATGGATTTTCTCTGAAAATACTGGTGGATTACTTCTAAATAGCCTACTCCCTGTACTGTTTGCTGTATTTTTATTTGCAGGTCTACTGCTACCACTTCTATTAAACTTTGGCCTACTTGAGTTTGTTGGAACCTTACTTACAAAAATAATGAGACCTATCTTTAATCTTCCTGGACGTTCATCAATAGATTGTATAACCTCATGGTTAGGTGATGGTACTATAGGTGTGTTGCTTACAAGTAAGCAATATGAAGAAGGATATTATACCAAAAGAGAAGCAGCTGTTATAGGTACTACTTTTTCAGCAGTTTCTATAACCTTTAGTTTAGTTGTATTGCAAACTGTAGGCTTAGAAGAATATTTTCTTCCATATTACCTAACTATTTGTTTAGCAGGAATAGTTGCTGCTATTATACTACCAAGAATACCTCCACTATCAAGAAAGGAAGACACTTATTGCACTCCTCCAAAGGATAAAGGAGAGGTTATTCCAAATGGATATAGTAAATCTCAATGGGGTTTAAGATTAGCAGTTCAAAAAGCTAAAAGTAATAATATAAAAGATATATTTAAAGAAGGAACACAAAATGTTTTAGAAATGTGGCTTGGAGTTATGCCTGTAGTTATGGCTATTGGAACAATTGCTGTAATTATTGCAGAATATACATCTGTTTTCAAATTTTTAGGATTGCCATTCTATCCAATACTTAAATTATTCCAAGTGCCTGAAGCCTTAAGTGCTTCCCAAACATTTGTAGTTGGCTTTGCAGACATGTTTTTACCTTCAGTTATAGCTGCTGCCACAATAGAAAGTGAAATGACAAAATTTATAGTAGCTGCTGTATCTGTAACACAACTTATATATATGTCAGAAGTAGGTGGACTTTTAATAGGTTCTAAAATTCCTGTTAACATGAAAGACTTGTTGATTCTTTTTATAGAACGTACTTTAGTCACACTCCCTGTTATTGTAATTGTAGCTCACATCTTATTTTAAACTTATAAACAAAAGGATATATTAAGGCATTAACTTGCTTTAATATATCCTCTATTTTAAATATGTAAGTTAATCCATCTATAAATTTTAAATACTATCTAATGAAAATCACCTTCAACTAAATCAAGAATTTCATAAATCTCAGGATATTTAAATAACCTTCCTTCTTCAAGCATTTCTTTAAACTCATTAACTGTAATCCACTTAGCTTCAGCAACTTCATTTTCTTGTAAAACTAACTCTTCTAAATCAATATCTTTTCTTACTAAATATAAATCCCAAATTAAATCTGTTCTAAAAATTCTTCGCATAAATTCCATTTCATCTTCAGAAATTTTTATTCCTAACTCTTCGTTGACTTCACGAATACACCCATCTATAGAATTTTCTCCTGATATCATCCTTCCTGTTGTTAATCCCCACACCCCTGGTAGTATGTCACATCTGTTAGAACGTTTTTGTACTAATATTTTAGAATCTGAATTTATAATCCATGCCTCCATAGCTAAATGGTATTCACCACTGTTTAATTTTTCACCTTTTTCTTTTACTTTTCCTGTTTTATAGCCATTTTTATCATATATATCCCAAACTTCCACAATTACCCCTCCTAATTCTAACTTTATTTTATTTAAATAGAGTACACATTTTCTAATATCAAAACTTTATATTCTCTCCACTACCTTACAGGGATCCCCATAAGCAACACAATTACTTGGAATAGATTTAGTTACTACACTTCCAGCTCCAATAACTGTATTATCACCAATAGTAACTCCCGGACAAATAATTGCTCCCCCTCCAATCCAAGAGTTATTACCTATACTTACTGATTTAGTAAATGTTGTATATGTTGCTCCATTTGAAGAATTTGTTTTAATTCTTTCTAATGGATTTATAGGGTGAGTTGCCGTATATATTTGAACAGCTGGACCGATAAGAACATTTTCTCCAATTGTTATAAAGTTATCATCTATAAAAACACAATTATAATTAATAAATGTATTCTTACCAATAGATATATTTTTTCCATAATCACATGAAAAATATTTTTCTATCCAAACTCCATCCCCTATAGATTTAAATAAATCCTTTAAAACATTAAATTTAAATTCTGCCTCTGTAGATGGAGCATTATTAAACTTTTCTAAAAGATTTTTAGCATTGTGATACATACCAATAAGTTCAGGATCTCTTGAATCATAGATTTCTCCTGCCAACATTTTTTCTCTTTCCGTTAACATAGCTCATATATTCCCTTCTCATTTTAATAGATTTTTTAATTTACAATATTTTCAACTTGTTTTATTATATTATACAATCTATTTCTTTTACTATCAAAAACTCATTCCAAACTATAACCTTTTTAAACTAAAAAAATCAAGGGTTAACCTTGATTTTTTCTATATTGTTATACTTTTTTAAGTGCCATTTTAACACCAAAATAAATTAGTAAAACTCCGACAATTATATTTAATATTTGAATTACATATGCTGGTAAAAATACTTTTGTAAAAGTACCTACTACTGCAACTAACGTTAAAAAACTTAATGTAGCCATTAAAGCACCAATCCCAAAAATATAAATATCTTTTCTTTTCATATTTTCTTCAATAATTTTAGTAGAAAATACCCCTGCCCAAAATACTATTGTAAGTGGATTAGATGCAGTAAGTATTATAGATTTTAAAAATACACTATTTGAATTTCCTGCCCCTTGAAGACTTAAGCTTGGTATAAAATTAATATCAAATTGACCTAAAACTGTACTTAATCCAAAAATAATTAGTATAATTGCTCCAAATATTTTCAGCCCTACTTTTACCTTTCTTTTTTCTATTATAGATGCTATTCCTAAAATAGCCGCAAAGATATAAAGACCATCAACTATAGTAACACCTAATACTCCAGTTTCTGCTATATAAAAACCTTTTAATGAAGCCATCTGCAATATGAAAATACAAACAGGGCCTATTGCTAACTGCAATAACATTCCAAATTTTAAACCTTTTAAAAACATATCTTAACTCCTTTTAGTCATATGAACTAATTTATTCAAACTTAATACTTAAAAACAAATGAATAAATTATCCTTTATTAATTAAATAAATATGTCTTAAACATTAATATCTTCTTTTAGTGATGATAGAGTGATTATTGTATTTGATTGAACTACACCTTTTATTTTTTTAGTTTATTAGATATAAAATTTTCTAAAACGTTGGTATCTTCTACAAGTATTTTTAGTAAATAATCATATTTACCGACAACATGATGACATTCTAATACAGAATTATATTTAACTATAGCTTTTCTAAATCCTTCTATATTTTCAGTTTTATCAATATTAACAAAAATAAATGCTAAAAGTTTATAATTAATTTTATCTCTATTAATCCTTACTGTGTATTTCTCAATTATACCGGCAGATTCTATTTTTCTTATTCTTTCTGATACAGCTGGTACAGAAAGCTTCACTCTTTTACTTATCTCTGAAGTAGTTGATCTACTATTTTCTTTTAAGATATTAATAATTTCGAAATCAATAGCATCTATGATTAATCACCCCTAACTTTTCTAAAGTAATTTTATTTTATAATATTAAATTAATATAAGTAAATATTTTTCAAAAAATCAATAAATTTTTAAGCAAAATATAACTTTTAGTTTAAATGTTTAATTAGTAATATTACATACCTGTATGATACTTTAAATTATTAAAGTGTTTTTTAGTGAATATTAAAAAAGCACATGGAATAAACATATTAAACCATGTGCTCTTTATTGTTAGGTATATTCAATTATCATATATATTATTTAATTATTTCTTTTTTTATCCCTCTTTTTAATGTTCTTTCGTAGTCAATGAATTCATAAATATCTTCATCAAATGCATCACTAAATTTTTTAAGTTCTTTTAAATTTAAGCTTTCTATTGTAGTACAATATTCTTCGCAATAAAGTACTATCTCACCTATTATTCTATGAGCATCCCTAAATGGAATTCCTTTAGTAACTAAATAGTCTGCACCTTCTGTAGCATTTAAAAAACCTTTTTTAACTGCATTTTTAGTAACTTCTTCATTTACTTTTAAACTTGAAAGCATACCACTCATTATTTTAAGACAACTTATAACATTGTTAGTACCGCTAAAAAATCCTTCTTTATCTTCTTGCATATCTTTATTATAAGCTAAAGGTATACCTTTCATAGTAGTAAGTAATGCCATTAAGTTTCCATAAACACCACCAGTTTTCCCTCTAATTAATTCTGCTGCATCTGGGTTTTTCTTTTGAGGCATTATAGAACTTCCTGTAGAAAATTCATCACTAATCTCTATAAAATCAAACTCTTTACTGCTCCAAATTATAATCTCTTCACTCAATCTACTTAAATGCATCATTATTATTGAACATGCACTTAAAATTTCAATAGCAAAATCCCTATCACTAACTCCATCTAAAAAATTATCTACTGGCTTTTTAAAACCCAATTCCTTTGCAGTAAAATCCCTATCTGTATTATAAGTAGTACCTGCTAATGCACAACAACCTAATGGGCTTTCATCCATTACTTCTATTGCATTTATCATCCTTTTTTCATCTCTTACAAGCATATTATAATATGCCATAATATGATACTTAAAAGTAACTACTTGAGCTCTTTGAAGATGAGTATATCCTGGCATAAGTACATTATTTTCATCACCAAGTTCTACTATGGCTTCTTTAAGATTCACAATTTCTTCTATAATCTCTTTAGCCTTATCTTTTGCATAAAGCCTAAAATCTAATGCAACTTGATCATTTCTACTTCTTGCAGTATGGAGCTTTTTGCCTACTTCTCCAATTCTTGAAATTAAGTTCATTTCCACAAAACTATGAATGTCTTCATATTCTCCTTCAATTAAAAGCTTTGCTTCATCAATATCTTTTAAAATAGAAATTAGACCTTTAATTATTTCATCTTTTTCTTCATCAGTTAAAATGTTACATTTCGCTAACATCTTTACATGTGCTATGCTACCTTGTATATCGTATTTATATAGCTTTTTGTCAAATCTTAATGAACTATTAAAATCTTCCATAAGTTTGCTTTCTTTCTCTTTAAATCTTCCTCCCCACAGCTTCATACAAGATCTCCTCCAATTCAAAATTTTTATTTCTTTAATGCTTTTATTCTTGATGGAAGACTAAATAATCTTATAAATCCGCCGGCATCCTTATGACTATATAAATCACTTTCACCAAAAGAAGATATGCCTTTATCATAAAGTGCATTTTCTGTGAATACTCCTGCATTTGTTACATTGCCTTTATATAATTTTAATTTAACTGTACCTGTAACATTTTCTTGTGTTTTCTCTACAAAAGCATCTAAAGATTCCCTTAAAGTAGTAAACCATAATCCATCATAAACAAGCTCTCCATATTTTAAAGCTAACCCTTGTTTATAGTGATATGTTATTTTATCTAAAGTCAATCTTTCAAGTTCTCTGTGCGCCTCATAAAGAATTGTTCCACCAGGGGTTTCATATACACCTCTAGATTTCATTCCAACAAGTCTATTTTCAACTATATCAATTATACCTATACCATTTTCCGAACCAAACTTATTTAAAATAGTTATTAAATCCACTCCATTTAACTCTACTCCATCTACTTTTTTAGGCTCACCCTTTTCAAAGTAAATTTCTACATAAGTAGGTTCATTTTTTGCATTTTCTGGTGCTGTTATTGAAGAGTATAACTCCAACTTATGCTGATTTTCTGGATCTTCTAAATCGCCACCTTCATGACTAATATGCCATAAATTTTTATCAACAGAATATATCTTCTCTTTTGTTACAGGAACATCTACACCTTTGCTTAAAGCATAATCTATAGCATCTTCTCTTGAAGAAATATCCCACATTCTCCAAGGTGCTATAATTTCTATAAGTGGATCACAGGATGCAATTGCTACTTCAAATCTAACTTGGTCATTTCCTTTTCCCGTACATCCATGACATATGTATTTTGCACCCTCCATTTTTGCTATTTCTACTAATCGCTTAGCCATAAGTGGTCTTGCAAGAGAAGTTCCAAGAAGATATTTATCCTCATAAACTGCTCCAGCTTTTAATGCTTTATATACATATTCCTTAACAAATTCTTCTCTTACATCTTCTATATAAACCTTCTTGGCACCAGTTCTTATTGCTTTTTTCTCCACTTCTTTCATATCATCATCTTGTCCAACATCTACACATACCGCTATAACTTCTAAATCATAATTTTCTTGTAACCAAGGAATTATTATTGATGTATCTAGTCCTCCTGAGTATGCTAATATCACTTTTTCTTTATTCATAAATTAAGCCCCCTTATTTTTAGTCAAAATTTTATATCTTTATTTTTAGCAATTATATGGTTGCAATCTATAACTTAAATTTATACATCAAATTTTTGTTATCAGTTGAGAAAAATAAGTACAAATATAGTTAGTTAAGAATTAAAAATTATTGATGAAACTGAGCATCAGTTTCTTAAATTTAAAAATACGTTGAGAATTACTAGGAGCAAAGTGAGTAGTAATAACCATAACTGTTCACTATTAACTCTTAACTAAAATAATCTGTTAGTTATTGAAAAATAATTTACAAAAATAGATTTCAGTACGCCTGTCCTTCTTGTTAGGCCTGTAAACTTAGGATATAACTTCAGTTAATTTCATATACTAAATTCAAAGTTTATTTTCTCAATTGATAATACAATTTTAATAAATTAATTTAAATTTGAGCTTGTTTCCCTATATTACTTTCTTTAAAAATTCTTTTGTTCTTTCCTCTTTTGGAGAAGTAAAAATCTCACTTGGTTTACCTTCCTCTATAATTTTCCCACCATCCATAAATATCACTCTATGTCCTACATCTTTAGCAAAACTCATCTCGTGAGTTACTACTACCATAGTCATACCTTCACTTGCTAAATCTTTCATAACATTTAAAACTTCACCAACTAATTCTGGATCTAATGCAGAAGTTGGTTCATCAAAAAGCATTATATCTGGTTCCATAGCAAGTGCTCTGGCTATTGCTACCCTTTGTTTTTGACCACCTGAAAGTTTTGATGGATAATAATCCATTTTATTTTCTAATCCAACCTTTTTTAATAAATTTTCTGCTTTTACTCTTACCTCATTTTTTTCTTGTTTTTTTACTATAATAGGCGCTTCCATAACGTTTTCTAATGCCGTCTTATGTGGAAACAAATTAAAATTTTGAAATACCATCCCCATTTTAGTAGTTACTTTTCTTAACAAATGTTTATTTTTCTCATTCAATTCTTCATTTTCTATTATTATCTTACCTGCATCTATACTTTCTAGATGGTTTAAGCATCTTAAAAAAGTACTTTTTCCTGACCCTGAAGCTCCAATTATAACGAGAACTTCTCCTTTTTCAACTTTTATATTTAAATTTTCAAATACTGTTAAATCCCCAAATCTTTTAGTAATGTTTATGCCTTCTATCATATACATAGTCATTCCCCCCAATTAATATCTAGCTAGTTTTTTCTCCCATTTGGAGAACATACCTGTAAATATCGTAGTTAAAACTAAATAAATACATGCTGCAATAAAAAATGGTTCTATTGGCCTAAAATTAGATGAATATATCTGCTGTGCAGTTCTCATCAATTCTTCCATAGCTATGATAGAAACTAATGAAGTATCCTTTAAAATCGTTATAAATTCATTACCTACTGGCGGTATTATAACTTTAAAAGTTTGAGGAAGTATTACTCTTTTCATAGTTTGACCATAAGTAAATCCTAAAGCCTTACAAGCCTCAAACTGTCCCTTATCAACAGCTAAAATGCCACCTCTAATTATTTCTGACATATAAGCCCCTGAATTTAAACTTAAACCAATTATAGCCGCTGACATCGGTTCTAATTTTATTCCTAAAAAAGGTAACCCATAGTATAAAAAGAATAGTTGCAATAGCATAGGTGTTCCCCTAATTATCCATGTATAAAATGAAGCTAAGGAATATATTAATTTATTCTTTGACATTTTTAATAATGACACTGCTATCCCAATTAAAGTTCCTAAAACTACAGAAATTATTGTTAAGAATATAGTCATACCTGTTGATTGTAGTAGTATAGGAAATATCTGCTTTAGTATATCAATATCCATAGCTTCTTCACCCCCTCTTTATCTTAAGTATTTTTTTAAAGCTAATTATTTATAAAAGTCATAGCCAAACCATTTCTCTGATAGTTTGGATAAAGTACCATCTGCCTTTAATTCATCAAGTGCCTTTTGGACTTGATCTTTTAAATCTGTATCTTCTTTTCTAAACCCAGCACCTACATTTTCCTCTGAAAGCTTAGCATCAAGAAGAATTAAATCCCCATCTCTTTGGGTTAGATAATATCCTCCAACTTGTCCATCTGCTATAACTGCATCAAGTCTTCCAATAGATAAATCATTAAAAGCTTCTGTTATCCCATCATATTTCTTAATTTCTTTTAACCCATCAATTTTTTGTGCAGCCATATCACCAGTAGTTCCTAGTTGCACTCCTACAACCTTATCCTTTAAGTCTTCTACATCATTTATAGATGCATTATCCTTTTTTACAATTAACTTTTGTCCCCCTACTATGTACGGCTGTGAAAAATCAATTTCTTTTTTTCTTTCATCAGTTATAGTCATTGTTGAAAGTATCATGTCATATTTTTTAGCTTTAAATGATAAAATAATTCCCTTCCAGTCATTATTTATAAACTCTGCTTCAACCCCAAGTTTTTTAGCTATCTCATTTCCTAAGTCAACATCAAACCCTACTAAGTTATGATTTTCATCCCTAAATTCCATAGGCGGATATGTATCATTAAGCCCAATTAACAACTTACCTTCTTCTTTAACCTTTTCTAAAGAATTAATATTTTCATCTTCAACTTTTTCATTACCACATCCAACAAAAGCAAAAAAACTTATTAATATAATTCCAATCAACATAAGAATTTTCTTCATAGTATCATCTCCTCCCCCTTAAATTTTTGTTATTATAGATAATACATCCTTTCTCATAATTATGCAAGTATATTTTTATATTTTTTTAAAATATTTTTCTTTTTGTCTTTAAAAGCCTTTAAATAAAGGGTTTTTTTTAAAACAAAAACCATACATTAAACTCATTTTTTCTATTTTTATTCTGTGTATGCATATTTATTCATGTATATACATCCCTTCATTTTTATTTTTTAAAACAAAAGGCTATCTTAAAATAGATTTTTAACTCTATTTCAAGATAGCCTTTTGTTTATTTAATAAGTATTATTTAAAACAATATACCTTATTATTTGTATATTATTATATTAAGATTTAGTTAATATAATAATTCATTTTTCTTATTATAATTTTTATAATTAAGAAATTATATATTTAAGTTTTATGCCTTATTATTTAAGAACCAACCTCTTGTATTATTAGCAATTTTAACAAGTGTTAGCATTATAGGTACTTCTGTTAAAACACCTACCACTGTAGCAAGAGCTGCTCCAGATTTAAGTCCAAATAGTGATATCGCTACTGCAACTGCTAATTCAAAGAAATTGCTTGCACCAATCATACCTGCCGGAGCAGCAACACTATGAGGAAGTTTCCATAACTTTGCCCAACCATAAGCAATAGTAAAGATTAAAAATGTTTGAATTGTTAACGGTACTGCAATTAACAATATGTGAAGTGGATTATTTAATATAATTTCCCCTTGGAATGAAAAAATTATAATTAAAGTTAAAAGTAATCCAATAATAGTTATATTATCAAATTTTTTTAGAAATATGTTATTAAAATAGTCTATTCCTTTATTTCTTACAACATATTTTCTTGTCAAATATCCTGCTACAAGTGGTATGACAACAAATAGTATTGTTGATAAGATTAATGTTCCATACGGTACTGTAACATCACTCACCCCTAATAAAAATGCTACAATAGGTGCAAATGCTATTAATATAATCAAATCATTTACAGCTACTTGGACTAATGTATATGCAGGATCTCCTTTAGTAAGATAACTCCACACAAATACCATAGCTGTACATGGTGCTGCACCTAACAATACTGCGCCTGCTAAATACTGTGTAGCAAGATTTTCTGGAATAAATCCCTTAAATACAACTTTCAAGAAAAAAGCCGCTATAAAATACATGGTAAATGGTTTTATAAGCCAGTTAGTAACACATGTAACCACTAATCCCTTAGGTTTTTTAGTTACATCAACTATACTATTAAAATCAATTTTCAACATCATTGGATATATCATAAGCCAAATTAAAATAGCTACTGGTATAGATACATTATAATATTCAAATTTATTTAATGTCTCAGGTATAACAGGAATAAATTGACCTATAAGTATTCCTACTACAATACAAAGTGCCACCCATATAGTAAGATATCTTTCAAAAAATCCTATACCTTTATTCTTTTCTTGTGACATCTTTTTCCCTCCTATACTTCATCATTTTTAATTTTTTCAACTAAGACTTTAACTTTCTTTTCTATATTTTTTGCAGTTTTAATAAATTCCTCATCACCTTTTCCAGTAGGATCTTCTAATCCCCAATCCTCCACATGCTTTGCAGGTACATATGGACATTGTACATTACATCCCATTTTTATAACTATATCTACCTGTGGTAAATCAGCTAAAAGCTTAGACTTTTGAGATATATTCATATCTATATCATATAAATCTTTTATTATCCTTACAGCATCTTGATTAATATTTTGCACTAATTCTGTTCCTGCTGAATAACTTTCAAAAAACTCATAACCATATAACTTACCTAAAGCTTCAGCCATTTGTGACCTGCAAGAATTATGAACACATATAAAAGCTACTTTCTTTTTCATTAATTTTTCCTCCTATAATTTTAGTCATACTTGCATTTGCATTTAGATTTTTCTTTACAAATACATTCATCAGTATCTGTTATAAGATTCATAAGAAATAAAATAAGCTTATTACAGTTAGAATTATTAAGAGCATAATAACTCCATAATCCATCTTTTCTAGATTGTACAATTCCACAATCTATCAACACTTTCATATGGTGTGAAAGTGTTGGCTGTGTAAAATCAAAATGTTCCAATATATCACAAGCACACATTTCTCCACAGGATAATATATCAATTATTTTTAATCTATTAGCCTCTGATAATGCCTTTATTATTTTTGCATTTTCATCATAACATTTCAAATGTTTTTCACCCCTTTATATTTATAGTTATCTATATACTTATATTAAACTTTCACTTTTCTTTTGTCAACACAGTATTATAGTCTTTGAATTTATTACATATATTTATTTATATCTATATATTTATATTTTCATAAACTGTACAAACTAACATTTTTCGCTTTTCCATAGACTCCAAAAACCAATTTCTATAAATCCAATATTTTCATAAATTTTACCTGCTATTGGATTATCATAAAACAAACATACTGTTTTCCCTTCTAAAAGTAAATCTATACACAATTTAGAAACTAAAGCCGTTGCATATCCACACCCTCTATAATCTATATGTGTACAAACCCCAACAATCATTGCAGAATAACTGTTTTCAGCTGTAGTTTCATCCTAAACTATTAACTCTTACCTTTTAACTATTAACTAAATGCAGTTGTACTTACTTTTATCAAGTTATAATAAGAATTTAATAAATAAACTTAAATATGAACTCATTCTCCTATAGTGCATCAGTATAATATAATATTTTTTTCAAATAATACTTTAAGATAATTAAACTACATGTAAATACTTTTTTTAAAAGAGTATAATTATTATAATCGTTATATATTAAATTTAAGATAGGAGGATATTCTATGAACAAATTAAATAATTTTATTAATATTTTAGCAGGAAGTTTTGATAACTCTGAACAATTTAAAGAATTGGAAAGTAGAGGAATTACAAATTTTCCATTTGCCAAACATGTAAATACTATATGCAATGATAAAATAACAAATCTCCCTAAAGATTTTAAGGGTATTTTTCTTGTAGAAGAAAGCTATTATACTTCCGATGGAAAAACCCATTCATCTCCTCATTTATTTCTATTTACAGAAGAAAATGAAGGAATTAAATTAACTTCTTATGAACTTCCAAAAGGATATGATAAAAATACTTTTACATATACACAATTAGAATCAATAGATTATAATAGTTTAAAAATATCAGAAAAATTCACACCAGCAATATATACTTTGAAACACAATGTATGGGAAGGTGGAAGTGTAAGCATGTTCTCTCCAGTTCTTAAGTTTACACTATTTGAACGCTTTTCAGAAGGAATATTAGAAGTATCTGAATCAATGGAAGTTAACGGTAAAAGAACCTTCGGATATGACCAACCAATTATATATAAAAAAATTCATAAGTAAAGATATAAATAAAGACATATGTCTAACAAAAGGCATATGTCTTTTTTATTCTATAAGGAAAAAACGTAAATACTATTGAATCTAAAAAATAAAGCATACAGTTTTTTTATTTTGTTGTGGATTGTAAAAATTTTAAATTATATATTAAGTAGGTGATACAAATGTTTTTTTATATTTTAATTATAATATTATGTACTCTTATTTTCTGTTTATTAAATGGCCTTATTTCTATATTTAATAATAGATTTGAAAATAAATTTGTTTATTTTGTATTTAGTGAAGAAGTTTTAACCACATTATTTGAAAAGGAAAAACTTTCTACTAAGTTATACAAAAAAATTAAATTTTGGGCTTTAATAGAATCATTAATAACAATAGCTATTTCTTTTATATTCATATTGATATTTAAAGAAAATTCATTAATTACTCTTAGATATATTTTAATTATCACATTATTTTTAACTAAATTCACTATTAACAAACTTGTTTTAAATATAATAAAGTAAAATTAAAATGAACCCTTCAAAATAAGTACCTTTTTCAATTATGGTATATATTTTAGGGTTCATTTTATTTTAATTGTATTTTTCTACATATTTCAAACTTATTTTAAGTCGGATTAGTTATATTTTATATTTTATTTACATATAAGAAATAAAAAAACTTTATTAATCATGTTCTTCTACAAACATTTATTGTAAAATATGTTATTATTAGTATAGCTATATTATTTATAGTATAGCTAATTCTACACTCATATGAGGGGGTATATAGATGATATTTAAAAAACCAAAATTAAATTTAAAATCTAATTTAGTTAGTGGTAAGGAGGTTTTTTAAAAACATCACCTCAACACAAATCAATCTACTAATACATTTCTTTTTAATATCTATTTCTCTTATATTTAAGTTTTTATACCTTTTAATAAAATTATTAGTCCATTGCGATACTTCCACTAAATGCTGAACATATTCTTCAACATTTATCCAAGGTATCGTAATGGTATCAAATAATTTTAATAATGAAAGGGGCGTTATATAATGCTAAAAAGATTTAAAATTAGAGAATCAGTAAGCAAAAAAAGAAATGTAGACGCCTTACAAAAGAAAAAATATTTATTTATATGATTTATAACAAATCATACAGAAATACAAAAGAAAGATTAGAATATACTAGGTTAAAGTATATTCTTAGTGTTTTTCTGGTCAGTGTTGTATCGATGTTTTTCTGGTATAGATTTACTAACAGCACACATATAATTAATAAAATCATAGAACTTGCAATAATTACCATAACAGTTCTAGGACATAGTCAAGAAAACATCAAATCAACAAAAAACACAACAGCCCTAAAGAAATTAATCAAACATATAATAAATATGATTAATCAATATCTTTAGGACTTAATCTTTATTTGTAGAAGTAGTCTGGCCACTACTTCTACTTAAATTATTAGCTATTTTATTTATTCTATTCACTTAATACATATTAATTTCACCATTACCATCATAGCAATTTTTATAAAAAATGTAAATAAAATACTAAATTTCTTTAATTTTTTTATTTTATACCATATAATCAACATTTATTATAATAAATTCTATTTTAAATATATTACAATGTATTTTAAAATATGCCTATTTAAAATATTTATTATTTTATTTTTTAAAAAAACTGTGCTTTCACACAGGTATATATTCTTGTACTTTGAGCGTAAAGTGTTTAATTTTATTTATCTTTTTACATATATACTATTGAAAATACTTTGGTGTTGTTTTATTTATTACTTCTTCTATAATATGAAGAAAATCTTCAGTTATATCTCTTCTTTTAAGCCTAAAATATAATGCTGATAAAAATCCCTTGTGATTACACATTAAATTATGATCATCAGGATAAACATTTGTCTTCTCCATATTTTCAAAACTTTTTATCCACTTTATAATTTTTTCCTTTGATATTTCTTCTCTTTCTATTATATTAATAACTGTTGTTACTAATCTTTCTTCTTCGTTATTTGTATAAGCATAGTAATTTATACAAATCTTTTTTCTTATACCTTCTAATATCTCTATTAAATTTTTCTCATTTATTTCTTTGCATTTTACAATTTCAGCAAGTGCATCTGCGGTATGTGCTGCGGTGTGCACCCATCCTTTATCTATTACGTATCCCCTTACATCTTTTTCCTCATTTAAATATTTGATTACCTTTTTATATACTCTTATTATTTCTTCATCATTAAAAATTTTACATTCATTATTGTGACTATATACAATGCAATCCACAATCAATACACTAAATGACCTTTTAAAAACAGAATCATCCCCAACTTTACCAATATTATAAAATAAATTTTTTTCACTTAATACTAATTTTAATATATCCTTTACTTCTTTATCTGTTAACTTTTTTTCTACAATCATATTACAAAGAAGCTCTAATATAAGATTATCTCTTAATTCCGCATCTATTGACCCTATATTTTCTAAACATTTAAGCGCTAAATCATAGTTGTTTACTTTTTCAGGAATAATCCAATCATTATCTCTTATACTTTTTAACTGTTCTTTTAATTCAATAACACCTTTCATAACGCTCCCCCTACCATATATGTTATTTTTTACTATTTTTTTAATTATAGCATATATCCAATTTATTTTATCCAAATAAGTATTAATTACCTACTATTCTTCCTAAAATAAGTTATTTAATCGTTCTTGAGATAAATCACTAGTAACTGCTAAACTATATAAGAAGGGGGATTTTTATATGGCATATTTTGAATACAAAGGGAAAAAAATTTACTACGAAGAAAAAGGTGAAGGTACACCATTAGTTTTATTACATGGTAATACAGCTTCTTCAAAAATGTTTTCTTACATTATAGATTTATACACTGACAAATATAGGGTTATTTCAATTGATTTTCTGGGGCATGGAAATTCTGAAAGATTGAAAGAGTTTCCATTAGAGCTTTGGTTTGATGAAGCCATGCAAACAATCTCACTATTAGAATTTTTGTCATGTGATAAAGCTAATATATTAGGAACAAGTGGAGGTGCATGGGTTGCAATAAATGTTGCTTTAGAAAGACCTGATTTAGTCAAAAAAGTAATTGCAGACAGTTTTGATGGAAAATCACTTGCTTCAAATTTTGCAGATAGATTATTAGAACAACGTACACTATCCAAGAAAAATGAAATGGCAAGAGAATTCTATTACTTATGCCAAGGTCAAAATTGGGAAGGTGTTGTTGATAATGACACAAACTCTTTATTAAAATTTGCACATGAGAATATTAGTCCATTTCATAAATCACTATCTGAATTACAGGTGCCATTATTGCTTACAGGTAGTAACAATGACGATATGATTAGGAATGATTTTGAGATTGAATATACTAATATCTTACATGAAATTTCTCAAGGAGAAAAATATATATTTCAGGAAGGATTTCACCCATCTGTTATATCTAATGTAGAAGAATTTGCAAAAATAGCTAAAGAATTTTTGGATAAAATATAAAGTATCTTGTTTTGCCATTCGGCAAATTTTATAATTCAAAGTGACAGTCATTAAATATTTGAAAAGATCAAATTTTAATAACTGTCACCTATATTTATAATCCTATATCATCTCTACATTGGCTTATATACCAATCTGATGTTTCATTAAGATCTATTTCTTCTCTAAAATAATAAAATTTATCATTAACACATTCTTTTAATATTTCACCACTTGGAGAAATAATCATTGTAGGACAATGTTGATTTACATGGGCATTATTAGCACTTATTAAAAATCTTTGATTTTCTGCAGCTCTGCTAACAAGGTGACTTCTCCACACTGAAATGCCTTTTCCTTGTACAGCATTCGTTAAATATATAAATATGTCTGCTTTATGTTTTGCAAGCGATCTCCACTGTTCTGGAAAACGAATTTCCCTGCAAAGTTGTATTCCTAAATTTATAGTTTTTTCTCCAATTTTAATTGGATAAACGTCCAACTTATCTCCTTCTTTAAAATACCCTCTTTCATGAAAAGCCAAATTTAACTTTTTATATATAAAATCTGGATTATTATAAGAGTAACCTATTGCAGCATTGCACCATGTGTCATTTTCAAAAACACAGGAACCAAATACTAAATGTACCCTTTTTTTAATAACTTCATCTTTTAATAACTTCATTGCATTATTAAGTTCTTTTACATTTATATCTTTAAGAAAGTTAACATCATCACTATATCCTGATAACGCTCCTTCTGGTAATATAACTAAATCATCCTCTTTTGATTTTTCTAATACTGACATTATGTATTCTAAGTTTTCATTTATATTAAAACTTATAGGAAATTGTGCAACAAGTACTGAAATCTTCATAACTAGCCCCCTAAATATTAAATATAGTACATATCTATTTCTATAACATATTATTTAACCCTTTTAATATTTATAACACTTCATTTTTTTAATATTAAATTTTAAAGGAAGCCTTCTCTGACTTCCTTTAATTAATGTAATTTAAACTAATTATTATTAAACTCTTATTTAATAGTCTTATAACAGAACAACTTTAACAAATTAAAATAAAAAATTTAATTGTTGCTCCACTAATTATACAATTTAGAATCTGTATTTTTTAATGATACAAGTACTATCTATTGTACATAAATTGCGTTATAAACAATTATTTAAATCTCAGAACCTTCACTCTCGTCTAGCACTAATGATTTTTTAACCATGTATAGATGATGTTCATGAAAAAGATACTTTTCCAAATCAGACAATGAAACCCATAATATTGGTTCTTTCTCTACCGGTAAAGTTACTTTTTCTAATAGATCACATTTATAAAATATCCCGATATTATGCTGAGACCATTTTGGATATTTTTCTGAAACCCAATGTTTTTCAGCAACACCTATAAAATCATTTATCTTAACTCGGTATCCCGTTTCTTCTAGTGCTTCTCTGCAAATTGTTTGTATTGGATCTTCACCTACTTCAATTTTCCCTCCCACCAAATAAAAATTATTGTCTTTATCCTTTACTACTAAAAACTTTCCATCTGAATTTTGAATAATTCCGTAGGCACCTTTTTGCTTCCTATATTCAAGATTATATTTTCTTTTCCCAAAGCTTTTCATTGAAACACCATCCATTCAACTAAGTATATTACATTTTACTTTTACAATCTAACTCCTTTTAATCCATACATTAAGCTGATAACATTTACATTATAATTAAATACGTACTTCATTAAAAATAGAATTAGAAATCTTATAAATTTTTGTTTTATTTTTTTACCAAAGCCCAAGGACAGGTTTTGTCATTTTTCTAAATAACATTTTAAATTTTTCCATCTTCATCTATATTATAATATCAACCAATATATACATTGACTTTTATAACAATTAATATATACGTTTATATGTTCTCATTATTCGTTACATAAACAAAACTTAGGCATAAAATTTTGAAAACCCTTACTACGTACCAAGAATGAAACATGCCTTAACTAATAAATTTAAATGTATAAACAATGTTCTTTAACAGTTAAATAACACAAAACCCTAAACATATACATACAGTTTGTATTTAAATGGTACAATAGTAATAGACTGTATATAAGTTTTAGTTTTATTTGAATCAATAATAATCATAACTGTTATTAATGATTCAAATAAATTAATACTAACGCATCACCCAGGTGAAATATATCTAAAAGGGGGAGCTTCTATGTTTATAGAAATAGACGAAAAGAAGTTACTGAAACTATATGTTAATTGTTATGGAGAAGGAGATCCAACTGTCGTATTTGAATCAGGATTAGGTTGTCCTCACGATGACTGGAAAATAGTACAAAATCGAATCTCGGAACATACCAGGACATTTTCTTATGATAGAGCTGGTCTTGGAAATAGTGATAAAGGTGATTCACCAAGAACTAGCTTAGCTCAAGTTCACGAGTTGCATACTGCTTTAAATAAAGCAAATGTTAAAGCACCATATATTATAGTTGCTCATTCAATTGGAGGATATAATGCAAGATTATTCGCAGGCACATACCCTGAAGAAGTGTCTGGCATTATATTTCTTGATTGCTCACATGAAAATCAATTTGAAGATATGGCAAAACGTTTTTCTGTAAACGAACTAGAAACCATTAAAAGTCAGTTGATTGATGCAGAGCAAACTTTTGATGAACTACTAATTAGTGCTAAGCAAATAAAAGAAATAAGAAAAAAGGATGCATTAAGGAGTATTCCAATAATTGTTCTAACCGCTGACCATAAAGGTGAAGAATCTGCTGCCCTTCCGCAAGAAACCTGGTTAAACTATCAAAATGACCTAGCAACATTATCAAATTATAGCAAACACATCATCGTTGAAGATTGCGGTCATTATATACAAAAAGATAAACCCCAAGTAGTAATTGATGTAATAACAGAGTTAATTAATGAAATAAAATAGTAGATTAAAATAATAATTTCTTAAAACACCATATTATCTATAAATTTAGATAAATCATTATAAATATCAAATAGATAATTATTTAATTTAAAGTGACAGTCATTAAAAACTAAATTTTTAATGACTGTCACCATGATTTAAATATTTTGCTTACAATGAACTTACATTTTATATCTTTTTTCATATCATATATTAAATTGTTGACTTTAAAAGCTTTCTAACATATTTTTTTCTTCAAAAAGTTCAAATTTCTATACAGTAAAAAATCAAAAATATATTTCAATATTTAATAGCTTATTTCTTTTCATATACTTTATCAGCATAGTGTCCTGCTTGTGCAATCCACATATTCTTATATTCCTCATTATTTTCCAATAAGTAATCATGACTACCAAAGCCAATAACTTTTCCTTTATTCATCACTAAAACATTATCTGCAAAACGCACTGCGCCTAATCGATGGGTGATAATTACCGCAGTTTTATTTCTGATAAGGTTTTGAAAACGTTTATAAATAACCTCTTCTTCAATAGGATCAATTGCTGAGGTTGGTTCATCTAGAACAATAAACTTACTACTTCTATAAAATCCTCTTGCTATTGCAATTTTCTGCCACTGTCCTCCAGAAATATCTACTCCATCAAACTCTTTTGAAAGCATTGTTGATATCCCTTCTGGATAAGTTTCTGAATCAATGATAATACCTGCATCACTAAGGGATTGTCCTATCTTTTCATTATTGTTTTTTTTATCACTCTCGCTTATCCATATATTTTCGAATAAAGTCATTTTATATTTTTGAAAGTTTTGAAAAACATAGGAAATATCTTTAAAACATATTTCATCTGTTGTATATCCATTCCATTTTATACTTCCACTTGTTGGAGTATAAAGACCAGTCAAAAGTTTGGCTAGAGTAGTCTTACCAGAACCGTTTTCTCCAACAATTGCAAGTTTTTCACCTTCATTTAAAATAAGACTAATATTATTAAGTGCATTAGTACTAGAATTGGGATATGCGAATGAAACATTTTCTAACAATATATTACCATTTATGATATGAGAGCTTCTTTTATTCTCTTCATCTAAATTCATAAAGTTAAAATAATTTTCTATTTTACCATAATGCATAGCATAATTTCCCAAACGAGAAACTATTGCCTCCTCAATCAAACTATACATCTCATCAATTGATGAAAATATTGCAGCAAACATTCCTATTGATATTTCCTTTTTCATTAAAAGGTTAAATAATATAAACAATATGCCTAAATATCCTAATAATGACATAAACCTTGCTGACAATTCATATAAATTGTTTTTAATTTCAGCTTTTAATTTAAGTTTTTGCATTGTATCTAGAACATCAATGTATAAATTTTTTAAATAAGTAAATGATCCTAGTACTCTAGTTTCTTTAAAACTTTCCTTTCCAACGGCTGCATTTGCATAGTATTTGCATTTTCTTCTTAATGGTGCTATTTCATCTTCTAGCTTTCCATGTATTCTAGCCTTTATAAATTGTGCGTATATTATAGGAATAAAAATAAATATCAGAACTAATATTAAAATAGGTTTTATAGTTAATAAATATACTGCAAAAACTAAAACTGCAGGCAAATACATAAAAATCATATCCATTAGACTATTAACAAATGCTATAGCAGTAGAGATTCCTTCATAAGACTTTTCAATACTATCTAATAAGTTACTATCTTCAAAATATATGTTAGGCAATCTATTTATTTTTATATGCACTTCTTGATTTAAAACACTTGTTGCTTTAATATCATAATTTTCGCCTAAAAAATTACCGGTGTAATTAAGAATTATGGTAAGTATTTCAGAAAAAAATAAAACTAATAAAACTGCCAGCATATATCCAATAGTTTTGTCACCATTGGTATATGAAACAGCGCCATCAAAGATTAATTGTTTAACTTTGATGGTTACGCCATACATAAGACCACTTAAAATGAATGTTATATAAATTCCCCAAAAGTGCAGCCGAGAGATCTTTGATATTTTACGTAGTAATCTTATGAATAATATTTTGTCAAAAATATTTTTATTTTTCATAATACCAACTCCTCTGAACGCTAAACATTTTTTCATAGATTCCCCTTTTATTTACAAGACTCTCGTGTGTACCCTTTTCAGCAATTTTACCATTCTTTAGAACTAATATTTCATCAGCAATCCTTGCTGCGCCTAATCTATGTGTAATTATTAGACTAGATTTATATTTTGTTACTTCTGAGAATAATGTATATAATTTAGATTCACTTACAGGATCTATTGCAGCAGTAGGCTCATCTAATATAGTAAAAGCCCTGTTTAAAATTAATGTTCTTGCAATTGCCAACCGTTGCCATTCACCACCAGATAAATCAATTCCTTTTTCATTTATCTTTCCGATTTTAGTATGCAATCCATCTTTTAAAGAATCTACCTTTTCATATAAATCTACCTCTAACAATGCACTATTTAAAAGTGAGTCTACATCAATATCTTCTGTTTTATATTCAGTAAAACCTAGAGTCAAAAAATCTCTAATACTTATTTCATATTTGTAAAAATCTTGAAATACCACCTGATAAAAAGCTTTTAATGATGACTTAGTTAAGTTCCTTAGTTCAATACCATCAATTGTAATTTCTCCCTCATAGGAATCATACAGACCAATAAGTATCTTTACAATGGTTGTCTTCCCTGAACCATTCTCACCTACTAATGCATATTTTTTACCTGAATGAAAAGCTAAATTTAAATTATTTAATATTTTTTTGTCTGAGTCAGGATATGAAAAAGAAACATTTTTAAATATTATTTCATGAAAATCCATATCATTATTAAATGTAGTTTTATCATTTATATCCTCTATTTCTTCCTCTAATTTCATAAAAGTATTGAAACTATTATAAAATAAATTGTTTTTGATGAAGCTCTCCAGTACTAGAGCTAACTCTGTAGTTAAACTAGCAAATAAACTAATGCTACTTGCTAATAATGACATATATACTCCAACAGTTATATGCTTTTGTTTTAGTGGTACTATAAGAAGCAATCCAATTATCACAACCAATATTTTAGATAAGCTGTTTGAAATTCCTAATTGGATAAAAAACTTTTTAAATGCATTATAGGTGAGATATCTCATTTCTTCATACTTTTTCTTCCAAATATTATCTACAGACGTATAATATTGAAATAATTTTCTTTCATCGGCACACTCTCTAGATGACAGCACCTCTTGCAAATAATCAGCTCTTCTTTCTAACTCCTCTGCTGTTTCAAAAGCTTCATACTCAACTTTTCCACTCTTATACGATTGGTATAAAATAGGAACAGCTATGAGTAGAACAGCTATACCCGTCCACCAAATATATACTGAAATGACAGCAATAAAACCAATAATTTTAATAATAAGTGAAATAATATTCAAGCTGTTATCTAATCCATCTATAATATTTTTAGTAGGATCTTTTTCAATGACCGCTATTAAATTCCATGTCTTATCATCTTCAATCAATGGGTACTTTAACTTACTTCTTTTCATCAAAATTTTATTTTGAATATAAACATTATATTTATTATAAATATTTAATCTTGTGAAGCTAATTGCTTCATTTAATAAAAAACTTCCAATTAAGCAACAGCCTATTAGCGTTATAGCTATATAAATTGATTTTAAAGTTTCCATATTATTATAGATTGCTATTGATTTATCTATAAAATTGGCAACTGCAATTATTTGCAATGATGGAATTATGGATAATACTATATACATTACTATAAAGAAAATTATTATAGGAAAATCTCTAATAGTTAATGTTATAAAATTAAACAACTTTGAAAATTCTTTTTTAATCTCATCTTATACCTCACACAATTAAGTAAATTCCACATGAAAATTATAAAGTAGGCCAATTAATCTTTTTTTCTAAATGGATAATATTTATAAAACTATATTTAATGGTTTTAAATAACTTATTTTTTTAAAGAAATAGCACAAAAATAATAGAGTCATATTCAATGTTTTCTCAATAAAATAATAGATAAAAATTTTATCTTAAACATAATTCAATCATTTTTCTATCTACTTCATCAAATTCTTTAATGGTACTTTGTAAATCCCATAACATAATCTTATAAATTTCATTATTTTTAACAAACTCTTTAAGTTCATCAATACAAGCATAATACATTGCTTGATATTTTATTATGTCTTTATTTTCATCATATAGTTTAAAAATCCCTTTAAATTCTATGTTTGTTACCTTTTGATTTGTTTCTTCAAATAATTCTCTTTCCACACATTCTCTTGGGGTTTCTCCATACTCTATACCACCAGCAGGCATCTCCCATTGATTTCTCCACCTATTAAATCCAATAAGATATTTACTATTACATTCAACTAATATTAAAGCCCCCGTAATAGGCTTGTATAACTTATTTACTAACATCTCTGTTTCTGTAATTTTAATAAAATCTAATAAAATATATCCCCATTTGTTTTTTGCTAAATACAAAATATTGCCCCCTTATTTTTAATAAATCGCTACCAAAAATTTTTATTCAAACACAATCTAATCTATAATGTTATGTTTAATTACCATGCTTGTCTCATTAATAATTACATATAAAACTCAATGCTTTACATTATTAATTACAATAAAATTCAGCTTTTGAAAGCATTATTTCAAACAAATATTTATCAAATTGCTGTTTAGGAAGATACTCTGATGCATGTTCTAATAAATTTAGAGCTTCTTTATATTTCTTTTGGTTGTAAAGAGTGGTAATTTTGCTTTCAAATTACCAATACTTATTATATTCCATATTTAAATCCTCTTCTTCAATATTTTAATGTTTTGCCATTGCTTATGATTGTAAATTCTAATATAAATAAAAATACTTTTAACAATATTATCTCTTACAATGTAATCTTTAAAATTGCCATTTTATTTTTAAACTTATAATTTTGGTTATAAAGAGACCTTTCCATTGGAAAATTTTTAACATCAATATCTGCAATAATTTCCTTTACTGCATTATTGAATAATACTTTAGTGCCATGCCATAATAATTCATTTACGTATCCCTTACCTCTTTTTTCAGGGGTAACCCCAATGTAATTAATAGCACCGATATTTTTATTAAATTGTTGTGGAACTACTAATCCTACGAATTCACCTTCATTTTCATATGCTAGGTTCCACCAATCTTCATTAAAGTCAATTGTCTTTAAAATATTAAAGTATTTTATAGCTGCTTCTTTAGAACCATATTCATTTATACAATTTAGATCATCTTTGTCTAATGTATTTTCTGTAACCCTTTGTATAGCTTTTAGAAATTTATTTTCTCCAACTTCCCTTAAAGACTTAAAATTTAATACTGATGATAAATTTTCTCTATTAAATTCATCACAAATAAAGCTACTTTTTTCTTGTACTATCTCAAATCCACATCTTAAAAATATTTCTTTATATATTTCAAATGAATCATTACCATCTGAATAAAGATGATATTCTATAGTTTTAAAATCTTCTAGTTTCATTTTATTCATGCTTTCTCTAATCAACTTATTATAAATAGATATAACATCAAAATTTCCATCCCTTAATGTTATATTCCATATTTTAAGGTCATTGGGTTCATCTTTAAATAACCCATAAACAATCCTACCTAAAAATTCATCATTCTCTTCTACAACAAAACAGTATTCTATCTTTGTCCTTCCATCACCAAGCCACTTTAATAATTCATTTTTAAAATTACAATTATCATTTTTACTCAATGATGTATACTTGTGCAATTCCTTATTTGAAATATTTCGAATATTTATAAACTACACCCTCAATTCTCTAACCTATTTTTTATATAATCTAATATATATAATTAAATCAATTCAAAATTACATTTATCACATTTACCATCAACTAATCTTTCACCACATTTACATACATACCCAACTACTTTAGCAGGATTACCCATAACTAATGCATAACTTGGTACATCTTTAGTCACAACACTTCCGGCTCCTATCATGCAATATTCACCTAAAGAATGACCACAAATAATTGTAGAATTTGCTCCAATGGATGCACCTTTCTTTATGATAGTTTTAGAAACCTTCCATTCAGTATTAAAAGAACGTGGATAATAATCATTTGTAAATGTTACATTAGGCCCTACAAATACATCATCTTCTATAGTAATTCCATAATAAACAGAAACTCCATTTTGGATTTTAACTCCATTTCCAATGCATACATCATGGTCTATAAATGTATCTTTACCTATTTTACAATTCAATCCTATAATTGCATTCTCTATAACTTGGCTATTTACCCATATGCTTGTACCTGAACCTATCTTACATAAATTTGATACATTAGCTGTGGGATGAATATAAACATTATTCATAAAAAAACTCCATCCTTTTCACTTTATTTGATAATATATTTATCAAAGCCCGAAATAAAATTAATATTCAAAAAATTATATATATTAATTAAGTAAACAATAACACTACTTCTAAAGAGTTTGTAAAATTTTAGTTTTATTTTCTTATACAATTGTACCAAAAACAAACACATAAACAAACATTAGTAACTCCTTTATCATTCTTCTTAATAACAATTTAAAGTTATATTTACCATCTTTTCTAGCAATATATTCACTACATAAGTTAAATTTAGAACTTAAAATCTTCTGTACTTAAACCTAAGCTACTTTATTCCAATAGAATATCTTTCTTCTAATTTTTTACTACATTCTGTAATAATAAAAAATTCAAATAAGCTATTCATTGAAAATTGATCTAGAAACTCTTATATATTTTTGTTTGATTTTTGTGACCTAATCCAAGGACGGATTAGCCGGTGCATCAGACAAGGACGTCGCTTCTCCGGGTAGTCATAAAAATCAGATAAAAATATATTTAGAGTTTCTTTGAAATTTTTACAGACTAGCGTTTTAAATTTTTTCATTATTACTTTTTAACACTATAATTTTGGTTTTTTAGGATTAGCTTTACCCCTATGCTTAAAATTTTATATTCTATTAAATTTTAAATATAAAAAAAGACCGTATCAAATTTGATACGGTCTGTATTTTATCTTCTTTTATTATTCAACTGTTACTGATTTTGCTAAGTTTCTTGGCTTATCTACGTCACAGCCTTTTGCTATTGACATGTAGTAAGAGAATAATTGTAGTGGTATTACTGTTACTACTGGTGCTAGTAAGTCCATTACTCTTGGAACGTAGATTGCACTGTTAGCAGTTTTCTCTACTTCTTTGTGTCCTTCCTTAGCTATAGCGTAAACCTTTGCTCCTCTTGAAACAACTTCTTGAACGTTACTTACTGTTTTATCAAATAACTCTTCTTGTGTTCCTAAAGCTACTACAACTGTTCCTTCTTCTATTAATGCTATTGGACCATGTTTTAATTCTCCAGCAGCATATGCTTCTGAGTGAATATAAGATATTTCTTTTAATTTTAAAGAACCTTCTAGTGCTACAGCGTAGTCTAGTCCTCTTCCTAAGAAGAACATATCTTTTTCATTTACAGTTTCAGCAGTCATTTTTTCAATAGCCTCTTTACACTCAAATGCTTTTTCTACTTTTTCTGGTAGAGCTAACATCTCTTCTTTTATCTCTTCTAATTTTTCATTAGATACAGTTTCTTTATTTTGTGCAAAGAATAATGCGATTATATACATTGCTATTAATTGAGTTACATAAGCTTTAGTTGATGCAACTGCTATTTCTGGTCCTGCCCAAGTGTATAATACATCATCAGCTTCTCTTGATGCTGTACTTCCAACTACATTTGTTACAGCTATTACTCTTGCACCTTTTTCTTTTGCAAGTCTTAATGCTGACATTGTATCTGCAGTTTCTCCAGATTGGCTTATTATTATCATTAATGAATTTTCATCAATGATTGGATCTCTATATTTAAATTCTGAAGCTATATCAACTTCAACTGGTATTCTAGCTAATTTTTCTATAACGTATTTTCCAACTACTCCAGCATGATAAGCTGTTCCACAAGCTACGATATAAACTTTATTTAACTTCTTGATTTCTTCTTTAGTTATAGTTATATCATCTAATTTTATTGGTTGACCTTTAACTATTCTAGATGTCATAGTATCTTTTATAGCCTTTGGTTGCTCGTGAATTTCTTTTAACATGAAGTGCTCATATCCACCTTTTTCAGCTGCATCAGCATCCCAAGTTACTTTATAAACTTCTTTTTCTATTGCATTTTCATTAGAATCTACTATTTTAACGCCTTCTTTTGTTAAAATAACAAATTCTCTATCTTCTAATAGATATACATCTCTTGTTTGAGCAAGTACTGCTGGTATATCTGATGCTATAAAGCTTTCTTCTTTTCCAATACCTACTATAAGTGGGCTGTCTTTTCTTACTGCTACTAATTTGTCTGGTTCGTTTTTAGCTATAACTCCTATAGCATAACTTCCTTCCATTTTTTTAGTAGCTTTTATAACAGCTTTTAATAAATCTCCCTCATAGAAATAATCTACTAAGTTTGGTATTACCTCTGTATCAGTTTGAGATTTAAACTCATAACCTTCTGAAGTTAACCATTCTCTTAATTCTATATAGTTTTCTATTATTCCATTATGAACAACACTTATAGTTTGTTCTTTATTAGAATGTGGATGTGAGTTAACATCTGATGGCTGTCCATGAGTAGCCCATCTAGTATGTCCTATTCCTACCATTCCATGTATAGGAGACTCTTCTAATTTATTTTCAAGATTTTTTAATCTTCCTTTACATTTAGTAACTTCAATTTCTCCATTTTCGATTATTGCAACACCTGCTGAGTCATATCCTCTATACTCAAGCTTGCTTAATCCTTCAATTAGTAATGGTGCTGCTTCTCTGTTTCCAAAATAACCTACTATTCCGCACATATAAATCTTCCTCCGATATTTAAATATTTTTATTTATAGGGTTTATTATAGGGTTTACAAAAAATATAAACCTACATTCCCTATACTTGAAAGGTTTTAACACCTGATTGATATTGTGACAAAAATCGCTTTTTGCTTTTATCAATCTTTAACGGTAGTGCGATACCGTGGGGCACCCGCCGAAGATTCGATACTCCCCATCCTCGTCAACTTGAAAATTTTAAAATTTCTCATAAATGAATGTTGCTATTTTAACTCTAATGTAAACACAGCCTAGCATATCCACCTATTAACAAAATTAATTTTTCCAAGTCCTGGCGCTTTTAAATTTATAGTTTAATATTAATTAAACCTCAATTTATTATATTCAACGGTATACCAATGGTCAATGGATTTTTTTTCCATGAAAATTTTCAAAAATATTTTTTTAAATATTAGAATAATAATAATTTTAAAATATTTTTATTTATGATATACAATTTATTTTTATTCTTCTCTTTGTTCTACATTATTAAACATTTATTATATATTATTATTCTTTTAGTAGAATTAAGCTTACATTATATGATTTTATAAATATATCACTGAAATTTTAAACTAAGTTTTAAAATAAAAGAAATTTCCTTTAAATATTTATAAAAAAACTACTTTTAAAACAAATTCACATCCATTTTAAAGGTAGTTTTATACTGTCTTTATATAATTTAGTTTGCTTTTTTTTCTATTAACTTAGCTAAAGCATGTGCCATTTCATCTAATTCTTGTTGGTTTTTACCTTCAAGCATTACTCTTACTAATGGTTCTGTTCCAGAAGGTCTTATTAATACTCTTCCTTCACCTTCTAGTTTTTTCTCCATTTTAGCTATTTCATTTTTTATTTCTTCATCTTCATTGTGGATATTTTTCTTATCATTTGGAATTCTAGCATTTACTAAAACTTGTGGAAGTTCTGTCATAACTGATGCAAGATTACTTAAAGTTTTTCCACTTTCTTTAACTGTAGCTGCTAATTGTATTCCTGAAACTAAACCATCTCCAGTTGTATTATAATCTAAGAATATAACATGACCAGATTGTTCTCCACCTATACTATATCCACCTTTTTTCATTTCTTCTAAAACATATCTATCTCCAACTTTAGTTTTGATAGTTTTTATATTTTCTTCTTTTAAAGCTATATCTAAGCCTAAGTTACTCATAACAGTTACAACAACTGTATCTTTATTTAATTTTCCTTGTGCCTTTAAGTGTTTAGCTGCTATAACCATCATGAAATCACCATTTATCAATTTACCATTTTCATCTACAGCTAAGCATCTATCAGCATCCCCATCAAATGCTAATCCTAAATCACATTTATTTTCAACTACATGTTTCATTAATTGCTCTGGATGTGTTGAACCACAATCTTTATTAATATTACATCCATCAGGAGTATTATTAATAGCAAAAACCTCTGCTCCTAATTTTTTAAGAGCTAATTCTGAAGTTTTATACGATGCACCATTAGCACAATCTATAGCAATTTTCATTCCTTTTAAATCGCCATTAACTGTAGATACTGCAAATTTAACATAATCATCTACTGCGCTATCTACAACTATTTTCTTTCCTACATTTTCACCAGTTACAACAGGTACTCCTGCAAATTTATCTTCTATTAATTTTTGTATTTCATCTTCTAATTCATCACTTAGTTTGAATCCTTCTTTGTTAAAGAATTTTATGCCATTGTATTCAACTGGATTATGAGATGCAGATATAACAACACCTGCGTCTGCACCATATTTTTTAGTTAAATATGCAATAGCAGGAGTAGGAATCACACCAACACATATAGCTTCTGCTCCTACTGAAAGTATTCCAGAAACTAATGCACTCTCTAACATATCTTTTGATATTCTAGTATCCATTCCAACTAATATTTTAGGTTTGTGCATTGTATCAGTTAAAACACACGCTCCAGCTTTTCCTAAATTATATGCAAGTTCAACTGTTAATTCACTATTAGCTATTCCTCTAACTCCATCAGTACCAAACATTCTACTCATTTGACAACCTCTTTCCTCTTATATAGTATAACAATACTAATTTAACCTAATATGCTAATATTTTAATGACAAATAAATTACATTCTCATAAATTCTATACATTATTCTTATTATTAGACATTTTTTATCAATTATTTATGTAAGAAATAAAAACAATGCATTAAATTATGTTAATATACTTTACCCTTACTTTAAAATATATTATATAAAAAATGCCATATAAAAATATTAAATTTATTTTATCCCTAATGTTATAAAAAGCCACCTAAAGAGCATTCATTCTTTAAAGATGACTAAATAAACCTTATGCATATAGTGTAAATTTTCTATTTAAAATATACATAAATACACAAATTACATTATAATATAAATTTTTTCTATACACAATAAGACATATGTAAATAAAACTGATGCAAAACGCATCAGTTTTATTTAAAATTAATCATATTTTTATGTTATTTACTACTTTTCCATTTTGAATAACTTTAAATTCTTCCTCATACTCAACCTTTTTAATATTGCACCCTTCACCTATAACCACAACTTTTCCTCTAACTAAATCAGCTTTAGTATTTTCCAAATATATTTTCTTACCTTCAATTTTCTTACATTCAATAGAAACTTCATTTTTTACTAACTTCTTAAGTAATCGTGAAAATAGTTTAGAAGTATTTTCTGGCTTTTTTATATTTATTTTTTCACACTTTATATTATTTATCTTAGATTTACTTCCTAGTGTTATACTCACATCTTGAGCATTTAACATGCCTTCGTGAACTATTCCTCCACTTAAAACAAATATATCTGTATTTATATCTTTTTTCACATGACTAGCACCTGAAATATAAACACACTCAGAATTTATGTTGCCTTCTATACTACCTACTCCAGGAAGATTAAAATTTTTACAGATTAAATCCTTTTCTATAGAAACCTTTCCTCCTATAATTAAATCCTCTACGTCTACATTCCCCTTAGTAGCTATAATACCTTGCAATTTTGCAGTTTTACCTTTTATATTACCATCTATAGAAGCTTTTCCATTTATAACAATGTTTTTTCCTTCTATATTGCCCTTAGAATTACAACTACCTTTAGATAAAAAATTTTTACATGAAATATCCCCTTCAAAATATGCATTTCCAGTTATTATAACTTTATTAAAATCTCCACCTTTAATATTAGTTGTGCTTTGTACTTTTAAATTTTCTAATTTTTTAAAATCTAATGCCATAACATACCTACCCCTTAATCTTTTGATTTTATATAAAACCCCTTGACTTTTTATTGATAAATCCTTATAAAATCATACACAAATTTCCTATTAAGTTGTCTTTAGCAATTAACTTTTTCTACTTTGTTAACAACACTTTGTTCGTCGCATTTGTACTCATTCTTATATTCTATTAAATCTATTTCACAATTTCTACCTATTATTACATTTTCGCCTCTAACAACTTTGGCTTTTGTATTTTCTAGATAAATATAATCAGCTTCTATAGTTTCAACTTCTAGTTCCATATCTAAACTCTTTGAAAAAATGCTAATAAACTCTCTTATTATAGATTTACCAAAACCTTTATTAACTTCTATTTTACTACAACCTATTTCCTTAACTCTACAAAAACCACCAAGTTTAATAAAAACCTCATCTGCATTTAACATTTGTCCTATTTCAAATGATCCTGAAGCTTTAAAAATTTCACTTTCTACATTATTAGAAACTTTAATTCCTCCATTTACTACTATTTCTTTACTAGTAACATTTTCATGAAAATTGCATCCACCTGAAACTCTCAATTTTTCAATTGATGCATCTTTTAAAACAGTACATCCCCCGCTTATTTCGAAAACATTTGCCTTTATTTCACCTTCAATATTACAACTTCCACCAACAGTTCCTTCATTGCAACTTACATTACCAATAAATTTAGAACTTCCACTAGTCTTTAAAGTATCACACTTAGCATTACCTTTTATTTTTCCACTCCCGTTCATTTTTAATTGTCCATTACTTTCAACAGAGCCATTAACAACAGTAGAACCACTTATTTTAAATTCATTACAATATATATCTCCATTTATCTTTCCTGAACCATTTGAAATAACTTTATTATAACTTCCTCCACTAGCAGTACAACTTCCAGATATAATTAAATCACTTATTGTATTTTTATTATCCACAATCTATTCCCACCTTTTCAACAAAGTTATCAACACCCACTGTTGATAACTTTTTATTTTGTTTATCGTTACCTTTATTATACACTAAATAGCGTAACATTGTTACGCTATTCTTTATTTTTTATTGTTATTTATTTAACAAATGGTAAAAAGTAAAGATTTTTGCTGGTTTTATTATAAAAAACTTAATTTTGGTTAAAAATTATAATAAATTCTACTATTTTCAGTTATAGCCATTTTCCTCTTTTAATAAAATATATAAAGGCTATACACAAAAACATATGTAATGATTTCTAAATATATATATAAGGAGTTTTTATATGACTTTATTTATTAAATATATCCTACCAATATTTTTCTCTTTAACCTGTTTTTTATTTATTGGTATAACTATAAAAATAATATTTAAGAAGTTTTTCTTTATTTGTCCTAATTGTGGTCACATCATTTCATACAATTTTAAATCTTTTACTCTATCAACAAAGCGTTTTAAATATAAAATAATTTCTTGTCCTAAATGTAACTTTAAAGACTATGTTAAAGAAACCAACAAAAAAGCTTCCTCTTTTTAATTACTTAAAACAAAAGACTATCTAAATATAGAATTAAAATTCTATATTTAGATAGTCCCTTTTATATATACTTATTAACTTTAGCTATTTTTAAAATTACTTAACGTAATTTGCACCTAGTTCTAAAGCTTTTTTATTAACCTCAAAGAACTTCTCTTTTCCGTGAGATTTTAATGCAGCTAATAGTTCATCCATTGTAACTATTTTAGTTTTTGCAACTAATGCACCTAAAAGTATCATGTTTGCTATTTTACTACTTCCTAATTTAGTTGCTTCTGTTTGTGCTGGTATTTTTAATATTTCAATATCGCTTCTTTCTGGCTCTCTATCCACTAAATCGCTATCTATTATTAATAATCCACCTTTTACTAAATCATTCTCAAATTTATCTAAAGAAGGTCTATTCATTACTACTACTGTAGACGGATTAGTAACTACTGGTGATCCTACTTCATCATCAGTAACTATTACCGAACAGTTTGCAGTTCCCCCTCTCATTTCTGGTCCATATGATGGCAACCATGAAACATTTTTATCTGCATCCATACCTGCATAAGCTAAAAACTTACCCATTGAAAGTATTCCTTGTCCACCAAAACCTGCAAAAATTATATCTTGTGATGCCATATTATTTCACCTCCTCTGTATTATCTTTTTTTACTCCTAAAGTATAGTGTGGCATCATATTGTTTCTTAACCACTCCATAGATTCATTAGGAGATAGACCCCAGTTAGTTGGGCAAATTGATAATACTTCTACTAGTGAAAATCCCTTTCCTGCTATAGCATTTTCAAATGCTTTCTTTATAGCTTTTTTAGCTTTATTAACATTTGGAACACTGTCAACAGAAACTCTTTCTACATAACAAGCTCCATCTAAAGTTGCTATCATCTCGGATACTCTTATAGGATGTCCTTGAATATTTACATCTCTTCCATAAGGAGATGTTTCTGTAACTTGTCCTGGTAATGTAGTTGGTGCCATTTGTCCACCAGTCATACCATATATACAGTTATTTACAAATATAGTTACTATATTTTCGCCTCTTGTTGCAGCATGAACTATCTCAGCTGTACCTATAGCTGCTAAATCTCCATCTCCTTGATATGTGAATACTACAGCATCTGGATTAGATCTCTTTATTCCTGTTGCTACAGCAGGTGCTCTACCGTGAGCTGCCTCAAACATATCACATGCAAAATAATCATAAGCTAAAACAGAACATCCAACAGGAGCAACTCCTATTGTTTTATCTATAACATTTAATTCATCTAAAACTTCTCCTACTAATCTATGAATAACTCCATGAGTACATCCTGGACAATAGTGAGTAGGAACATCTAATAATGCTTTTGTTGGTTCAAATACTATAGCCATTATTTAGCACCTCCTACTAGTTCTTTAACTTTTAAAAGTATTTCTTCTGGTGTTGGAACCATTCCACCACTTCTACCAAAGAAATTTACCGGTTTCTTGCCTTCAACTGCTAATCTAACATCTTCAACCATTTGTCCACAACTTAACTCAACTGATAAATATCCGTGTTTTGTTGAATTTACAGTTTTATCAAAGGCTTCTGTTGGGAATGGCCATAATGTTATAGGTCTAATTAAACCTAGTTTTATACCTTCTTTTTCAGCCATTTTAACAACATTTTTACAAATTCTTGATGTTGTTCCATAAGCAACTAACACTAAATCATTTTCTCTATCACAGTTAAATAATTCATATTTAACTTCATTTTCTTTTATAGTTTTATATTTTTCTTGTAAATGCTTATTATGTTCTTCTAATACTTCTGCTTTTAAGTACAGAGAATTTATTACATTGTGTTTTTTTCTTCCATGCATTCCATTGGCAGCCCAAGTTTTTTCAGGTAATTGTTTTTCTTCTCTTTCTTTAAATTGGACTGGCTCCATCATTTGACCAATCATTCCATCTCCCATTATCATTACAGGAGTTCTATACATTTCTGCAACATCAAATGCTTCTTGTACCATATCAACCATTTCTTGTATAGAAGCTGGTGCAAATACTGGCATGTTAAAATCTCCATGTCCGCCACCTTTAGTAGCTTGGAAATAATCTGATTGTGCTGGTTGTATACTACCAAGTCCAGGGCCTCCTCTTACTATGTTTATAATTACACATGGTAATTCAGCTCCTGCTATATATGAAATTCCTTCTGCTTTTAAGCTTATTCCTGGAGAACTTGAAGATGTCATACATCTAACTCCGGTTCCTGCTGCTCCATAAACCATGTTAACAGCTGCAATTTCACTTTCAGCTTGAAGGAATACTCTTCCTATTTTTGGCATCTTTCTTGAAAGATATGCTGATATTTCAGTTTGTGGTGTTATTGGGTATCCAAAGAAGCATTTACAACCTGCTTTTATAGCAGCTTCACCAATAGCTTCATTACCCTTCATTAAAATTTTATCCGCCATGAAATAACCCTCCTTATTTTTCAACTGTAATTACAAGATCTGGACACATTTTTGCACATGATGCACACCCTATGCATTCAGCTTGTTTTTCTTCTATTACTGTTGCTGGATGATATCCTTTTACATTTAACCCTTGAGAAAAACTTATTATATTTTTAGGACATACAACGATGCAATTTCCACAACCTTTGCATCTTTCTTCTCTGAAGCTAACCTTTGCCATAACTTTCCCTCCTTATAATGTTGCAACTTCAATATAAAATATATATAAAGATAATTTTATATATCTAAGCTACCCATATTTTTAACTCTTCAAATAACACTTAATCCCAAATCATGCTTGTACTTTTATTGTAACTCTATTTTGAATACGTTGTCAATTCAGTTTATTAATAATATTCTAACAATTCGTTAAATTCTATTTTATAATTTTTTTGTATTTAGAACTTTCATTATATTTTTACTCTAAGCACCCTAGAAATACTAATAATATTTTAGTTGACTAGGTCTATATTAACCTTATGCATGGAAACTTTATATAATTACTTATATAAAAAATTAATCATATTTCCTATAATAAATTAAATATTATAGGAAATATGATTTTACTTTACTTTTCTTTTATTTTCTCCAAGGTGGTAGCATGTATATCTTTATAGGAAATAATTCAGCACTAACGCTATTTTTCACTTCATCAGCCATATCAGCTGTGCAAACTGTATATTGATGTGGTATGTTAATTTCCTTTGATAAATTTGCAACATACTTATCACCCTTTAAAATATGCTCTTTAGTTGTTTCATAAGATAAGTTTGTATTAGACACTAAATGTGTAATATTTAATCTTGATGCTTTTTGTATAGAATCTATATATTCTTTAACACCTTTATCATCACATGTAAGTGGTCTGTTATTATTTATGACAAAGTACATATCATAAGGTTCTTCTTTGAAAAATTTATTATATTGGCCAAGCCCTACAGCTCCTGCATCATCTCCACCAACATCAAAAACAACCTCATAACTCTTATCATTAAAAACAGCCATGACTTCAGCTGGAACAACCATTAACTCAGCATTTACATACTCAGGATTAGATGATATTACTCTTATGTTATAATTTTCTTCTAAATCCTTTTTTAAGTCTCTTACACAGAAATAAGGATTTACAATATCTAAATCAACTATAGCAACTTTTTTACCCTTTTTAGCTAAATCAATTGCATAATTTATTGCTATCTCAGTTTTTCCACTACCAAAATGACCTGTAAAAACCCTAATTCTACTCATATTATCACCTTTTCTCTTTAGATACTAACTATCTAAAAATTATTTAGCTTATTTATATTCCTTAGCTGTTTCTTCGCCATTTAATACTCTTAGTCCACCTTCTGCTAATGCTAATAATTCATCTTCTCCTGGGTAAACAACTACTTGAGAAATAAATTCTACTCTCTCTTTAATATAACTTACCATAGCTTTTGAATAAGCTATACCACCTGTAAGTATAATAGCATCAACTTTTCCTTTTAATACTGCAGCACATACGCCTATTTCTTTAGCTGTTTGATATCCCATAGCATTAAATATTAATTTAGATTTTTCATCTCCAGCAGCAGCATCATCATCTACTTTTTTAGCATCATTAGTATTTAAATATGCTACTATTCCACCTTTACCTGTTATTTTCTTATTTATTTCATCTTTAGTGTATTTACCACTAAAACACATGTTTACTAAATCTCCTATTGGTACTCCACCACTTCTTTCTGGTGAAAATGGTCCATCGCCATGTAATGCATTATTTACATCGATAACTCTTCCATGGTTGTGTGCTCCAACAGAAACTCCACCACCCATATGTGCTATTATTAAATTTAGATCTTCATAGTTTTTGCCAGTTTCTTTAGCAAATCTTCTTGCTACTGCCTTTTGATTTAGTGCATGAAATATACTTTTTCTTTCTATTTCTGGGATTCCTGATATTCTTGCAACATCAGATAATTCATCAACAACAACTGGATCAATTATGAATGATCTTATGTTTAAGTCATTTGCAATTTCACGCGCAATAATTCCACCTAAGTTAGATGCGTGTTGTCCTTGAACTCCAACTTTTAAATCTTCTATCATGGAATCATTTATTTCATAAGTTCCACCTTCTATTGGTTTTAAAAGTCCACCTCTACCAACTACTGCGTTTAATTCTTTAATATCAAATTTCTTTTCTTTTAATACATTAAGAATAACTTCTTTTCTAAAATTAAACTGATCATATATATTTTTATATTTTCCTATTTCCTCTGAAGTGTGTCTTAATGTCTCTACTAATACAGGTTTTGTATCTTCATAAACCCCTATTTTTGTTGAAGTTGAACCTGGATTAATTATAAGTAACTTAAATGCCATAACTTTTTTCCCTCCTAAAATTGTAACGTGATTAAACCCTATTTATTATGAGCAACTAACGCTGCTAGTGCTATTGAATTCATTTTTGTCTCTGGTGAATCTGCTCTTGAAGTAACTATAACCGGTGCAGCTGCCCCTGCTAATAATCCTCCATTTTTAGATTCAGTTGTGTATGTTAAACATTTGTACATTGCATTACCTGCTTCTATATTTGCCATTAAAAGTATATCCGCATGACCTGCAACTGGTCCTGAAACACCTTTATGTTTTGCTGCTTCTTCTGATAAAGCATTATCTAACGCTAATGGTCCATCAACTATACAACCTTTAATTTGTCCCCTATTGTTCATAGCTGTTAAAGCTGCTGCATCTAAAGTTGCTGGCATTGCCTCATTTACAACTTCTACTGCACATATTGGTGCTACTTTTGGTGTTTCTATACCAATTGCTTTTGCAACCTTAACTGCATTATTTATAATGTCTACTTTTTCTTTTAGTTCAGGATACATATTAAATGCTGCATCTGTTAAGAATATCATCCTGTCATATCCAGGTATTTCAAAAACAGCTATATGAGACATTTGTTTTCCTGCTCTTAATCCCACTTCCTTGTTTAATACAGCTCTTAAAAATGATGCTGTATCAATTAATCCTTTCATCATCATGTCAGCTTTTCCACTTGAAACTAGCTCAACTGCTTTTAATGCTGCTTTTTTTGCATTTTTTTCATCTACTATTTCAAATTCATTCATGTCCATTCCAATTTTTTCACCAATTGAAATTATTTTTTCTTTGTCTCCCACCAAAACTGCGTCTGCTATTTTATTATTTTTAGCATCCCTTATAGCCTCTAAAACTGGCTCATCTTGAGCCACAGCTACTGCTACCTTTTTCATCGGTTGTGCTTTAACTTTTTCAATAATTTGTTTAAATGAATTTGCCATTTATTTATCCTCCCCATGATTTTATATATATAAAGATAAATAAAACTATAAAAATTTTAAATTTGTGATTTATACCATTTTATTTATCAATATTACAAATTTATATTATTTTAAAGTCAAAATCTCTTGTTCATATATTTTGCTCTTTTCTTCACCATTTAAAATTCTTAATGCTCCTTGTGCAAGTGCAAGCATTTCATCTTCCCCTGGTACTAAAACTATGTCTGCTATAAATTCAACTTGCTCTTTAATCCAATCCATAAGTCTTTTATTATGAGCTAGTCCACCTGTAATTATTATATTATCCACTTTTCCTTTAATCACAGTTGACATTGCACCTATTTCCTTTGCTATTTGATATGCCATAGCTTTTAAAATAAGTTCCGCTTTTTTATCCCCTTTGTCTATCATTGAATCTACAATTCTTCCATCATTAGTTCCAAGATACGCAACAAGCCCACCTTGTCCACTTATTAGTTTTGCTAATTCTTTATGAGTGTATTTACCACTAAAGGCCATTTCTACAGTGTCACGCACTGGTAATGATCCACTTCTTTCTGGTGAAAATGGACCTTCATGATTAGCATTATTACAATCAAGTAATTTTCCATCTTTAAATGGTGAAATAGATATTCCTCCACCTAAATGAGCAATAACAAAGTTTGACTTATAAAAATCTAAACCTTTATCAGCACAAACTCTTCTCGCAACTGCTTTCATGTTTAAAGCATGTACTAAAGAGCGTCTTGGTATTTCTGGCATACCTGATATTCTAGCCTCATCACATATTTCATCTACTGCAACTGGATCTACTATATAAGCTTTTATATTTACTTTTTTTGCTATTTCATTTGATATTATTCCACCTAAATTAGATGCATGTTGTCCTTGTATTCCTATTTTTAAATCTTCAATCATTTTTGCCGAAACTTCATATGTTCCACCTGGCATTGATCTTAGAAGGCCACCCCTTCCAACAACAGCTGCTAATTCGTTTAACTTTACCCCTTTTTCATCTAACCATTGAAGTATAACCTTTACTCTCATGTCCTTTTGGGCATATATTGTTTCAAATTTGTTAATTTCCTTAATATCATGACTTAAACTCGTTGATACTATGCAATCATTTTCTTTAAATATAGCTAATTTTGTTGATGTAGAACCTGGATTGATAACTAAAACATAAGATTTTTTTGCCATAATTAATACCCCCAATTTATTTGAAATTTTTACATTAATTTAATTTAGTATGTTAATATTAAAACAAACTAATCTAAATATTAAAATTAATTTAATTATATAAAAATTTCTGAATCTTAATTGCATTTTTTTATCATATATTAAACTTTTATATTTATATATTTAAATTTTAATGCAATTTTATATATCTAAATCCAACTAGAATACGTATCTAGTTGGATTATAATACACTTTTTTGCCTTGTTTAATTTTCCCCTAATAATATTTTAACAAATTAGTTACATAAATATCAATAAAAATAATCTAATAATTAGGTATATTATATTTTTTAATTACATTTTCTGCAACTTTCAGCCCATCTATTGCTGCAGATATAATTCCACCTGCATATCCTGCACCTTCTCCTGCAGGGTATAAACCTTTTGTTGATATACTAACATCTTCTTCATTTCTACTTATTCTAACTGGTGATGAAGTTCTAGTTTCTACTCCAGTGAATATAGCTCCACCTTCTGCAAATCCACGTATTCTTCTATTAAATACTGGCATAGATTCTTTTATTGAATCTACAACATATTTAGGTATACAGTTTTTAAGTTCGCTAAATTCTACTCCTGGAGCATACGTTGGAGTTACTCCTTTTAATTTAGTGGATTTTCTATCATTTAAAAAGTCTTCAACTAGCTGTACAGGGGCATTATAGTTTTTACCACCTACTTCATAGGCTAATCTTTCATATTTTCTTTGAAATTCTATTCCAGCAATAGGAGAATCACTTCCAAAATCATCTGGTCCAACAGAAACAACTATAGCTGAATTGGCATTCACATTATCTCTTTTATAGTTGCTCATACCATTTACTACAACTGTATTTTCTTCTGATGCTGCTGCAACTACATGACCACCTGGACACATACAAAAACTATATACTCCCCTGCCTGTTGATTTAGATGTATTTGTTAATTTATACTCTGCAGCTTTTAATCTTGGATGATTTTTATATTTTCCATATTGATTTTCATTTATTAAATCTTGAGGATGCTCAACTCTAAATCCTATCGCAAAAGGCTTAGACATCATAAAAATTCCTCTTTTAAATAACATTTCATATGTATCTCTTGCACTATGTCCTATTGCTAAAATTAATACTTCACAAGGTATCTTTTCACCATTTACAATTATTTCTTTAACATTATTATCTTTAATAATAATATCCTCAAGTTTAGATTTAAATCTAACTTCTCCACCTAACTTTATTATCTCTTTACGTATTGTTTTTACTACATTTTTTAAAATATCTGTTCCTATATGAGGTTTAGCCATATATAAGATTTCCTCTGGAGCTCCAGCTTTAACAAGTTCCTCTAAAACATATGCACCCCTATAATCTTTTGTTCTAGTAGTTAGTTTTCCATCAGAGAAAGTGCCTGCTCCCCCTTCTCCAAATTGAACATTAGACTGAACATTAATCTTTCCGTTTTTCCAAAAATTATTAACAGCTAATGTTCTAGCATCAACGTCTTCTCCACGTTCTATTATAATTGGCTTGTATCCTTTTTGAGCCATAATAAGACCAGCAAAAAGTCCTGCTGGCCCCATACCTACAATAATTGGTCTAGTATTTAATTTTTCTGACCCAAATTCTATTTCAGCATTATATTTAACATTTTCTATTGTTACATCCTTATCATTAGCCTTTTTTGCTACTTTTTCTAAATTATCACAAGTAATCTCTACTGCATAATTAAATTTTATATTGTCTTTTTTTCTAGCATCAATAGATTCTTTACATATTCTAAAATCCCTTATATCTTTTTCACTTAATTTTAGTTTTTTAGCTGCTTTTGTTTTTAACGTATTTATATCTTCTTCTATACTTAAAGATAAATTATTCACCTTTATCCACATTTTCTTTGTCTTCCTCCGAATTTTTCTTTATAGTTACTTTTACACTCTCTAAACTTTGAGATACCTTTCTTAAATTATCAGGTATACCTAATATATTTATAGGCAAAGTGTGTTCTCCTTCTGCAAGTCCAGACAAATCTATATTTGCACTTATTTTACTTGCATCTAAACTATTTATATCTGCTTCACTTCCAGATAAAACTAATTGCACTGTATCTTGTCCTAATGTTATTGTAGATTTTTCTGGTGGATTTGTATAATTTATAGGTACATTAACATTCTTTTGTAATGTTTTATTTACTACAACATTGATTTTAACATTTACTGTATCTGTTGATAGTTTTAAATTATCAGGAATCTGTAATTTTACTTGTAATGTTGTACTTTCAGATATTTGACTTAAATCTATTGGAGATGTATAAATCACCCCTACATCTGCAAGTTGATTACCATCTCCAGATATTTCAACATTTTTAGGTTCTACTTCTACACTTTGCAATGACCCATTATTTACAGCACCAGTAACCTTTGCTTCTACTGGTACTATCTTACCTTTACTTATGGGTATTTTTACATTTGCATTAGTTTCTGAAAGTGTAACTTCTTTTACCACATTTCCATTTGCATCCACAGCATATAATTCTGCTGACTTATTTACATCACTTTCTATAGATGCTGCATCTACATTAGCAACAACACCTGTAACTTTATCAACAAATTGTTTTGCACCATAAACATTAACAGTTTTAGGTTCTACTGTAGCTTCTCCAGCATGTATACCTGCTGGCAAATCACCTAATATATTAGGTGTTATCGGTAATTCTTTTTCTTCTAAATTATCTATTTGAATCTTAATCCAAAGATTTTCACTGTTTACAATACTTATATTGTTTGGAGCTTCTTTTATTTCAACTGGAATTGTATTTTCTCCAGCTTTCAAAGCATACTTACTCAAATCTGCAACTATTTTAAAATCTTTTGTTTTATTTATTTGATATACAGATGTAGCCGCACCCTTCACAGTTAGACTGATATTAAATTCTTGATTTGGCAAAAGTACTAATTTGTTTTCCTCAAGCACTTCTATATTAGTCATTTCTACTGGTACATATCTTATTACATGATTAGTTAATGGATTTTGTATATTTCTTATATATAACCATAGTACAAAGGAGGCAATTACACAACAAACTCTAATTAAAACGTCTTGTCTTTTCGCTTTATCCATCTTTTAACCCTCTCTTTAAATGTTTCCTTATTCTTATTCCTACTTTTCATAATTTTAACGAGAATAGTTTTTAACTTTTCTCCATCATAATGTCTAAGTAGCCTTCCATTAACCGCTAAAGAAATAACACCTGTTTCCTCTGATACTATTATAGTTAAACAATCTGTTAGTTCTGTAACACCTATACCAGCTCTATGTCTAGTTCCTAATTGCTTATTAAGCTTATCATTACTAGTAAGTGGCAAAAAACATCCTGCTGCTTCTATTCTGTCATTTTTTATTACTGTTGCACCATCATGTAATGGTGTATTTACCACAAATATATTTTGTAGTAATGCAGAGGATACAACAGCATCTATTTTTGTTCCTGTTTTTATTATGTCTCCAAGACCTGTTTTTTGTTCAATTAAAATAAGTGCTCCGGTTTTATCCTTTGCAAGGGCTTCAACAGCATCAACTATTTCATTTACAACATTATTCATAACTTCTTCGTCTTCATATATTATTTTATCCACAAAAGACGTTCTTCCTAAATGTTCTAATGCCTTTCTTACTTCTGGTTGGAATATAATAACAATAGTAATAACTCCTATTGTTATAGTGTTACTCAATATCCAACTTAACATAGTTAAATTGAAAAATTCACTAATAGGGATTAATAAAAATATTAGTAACACACCTTTTAAAAGTTGTTCTGCTCTAGTTTCTTTTATAAGAATATACCCTTTATAAAAAATTATGGATACAACTAGAACATCAATAGCCGAAGATATACTAAATCCTTTTAGGCTATTCATAAATAAATTAAAACCCTCCATTTGCTGCCTCACCTCTCTATTTTACCTTTTTCTTTTATTAAAATTATATGAAATAATCTTGTATTACATAATCAAAAACTAAATATTTATTTGACAAAAAAATATTTATATATACATATAATTATACACTAATACCTTTATTTATAATACATTATCCAATTTATTTTTTATAAATTCTTATTATATCCCCCTATAATTTTTTTAAAATTTATTAACAATTTAGTAATAAGATTTTCCCTTTAAATTTCTATAATTTAATATTGTTTATAATGATTTTATTAATTAATTGTAAATTTTATTACTACTGAAATTTTATTATTATCTAATGAATATTTTACGTTACAAATTAATATATGTTTATTAGCAATAAAATAAATTTTAAGTGCTTTATATTTAAAATGCACCTAATTCTCAATTTTTAATACAATTTTCTTAAATAAATTTTAAATTTAATTTTATTTATAGTAACAGGAGGATTTTTAAATGAACATAATTATATCAGACAAGAAAAATAAACTTCTTATTTATTTATTAGTCATAGTTGGTTCAATATCTTTATTTTGTTTAAGCTTTAATATATTTAAAGAAAAGTCACTACCAACTTCTTCTTCTTCTTCACATTCCATATCTGATATTCTTGAAGATGTACAAGCTATAAACAATAAGTGTACTTCCTTTTGCAAAAATGGTGAGTTAGACTGTGATATAGCTCTAAAAAATATATCAAATATAAAAACTAACTTATCTAAATTAAAAAATAATTTATCATCTTCTAACGAAAAACAAAAATCTTTAATGAATGCACTAGATAATAATATACTTATTTATGATCAAATGTATTCAATGTTAAAAAATTCTAAAGCTAATGATATTGAAGTATCTTCAAAAAATCTAAGAACATATCATAATACTGCTAATAATATATATTCCGAATTAGGTAATAATAATGTATTGAAAGATACTTTTTATGCAATAGAAAGTACTATAAATTACTGTTTTGAAAATACTGTTAAGGATAAAGAAAAGGATATAAAAAATGATCAAGCCGCTCTATTCGTTTCATCTTTAGATACAATAATATCTTCTTTCGAAAAATCTATGGAAGATTTAAATTCTCTTACTAAGGATGCTAGGAATAATAAAATAACCTATGAACTAGCTATATCTAAAGTTGACGATAAAATTAAATCTCTAGAAAGTTTTAATTCAGAGTTAAAAAAACTATCTATACCTAACAAAGGAACTATTTCTTATGAGAAATTAATTTCATCTTTTAATGAATATGATAATTATCTAGCAAGTTTTAAATATGCATTATCTATGGAAAAAATGTACTCAGATAACAAAGAATATTCTAAGGAATTTTTTGATTCTCTTTATTCAACTTCAAAAGATTATTTAAATAGCTTTCAAAGTTATTATGACAAATTTAAAAATTCCTATTTCCAGTATAAATCTGATGTTTTATAGATGAAAATAATAATATTTAAAGTTTTATGTATTATTTTTTATATTAAGGTAAAACTACTCTTATATTAAAGAGGTGATTATATAATGAAAAATTTAGTTTTAAAATTTTTAATTTTATCCTTTTTAACTAGTTTTGGATCTATTTCATTCGTTAATTCTGATTTATATGAAGAAACCCTTATAAAATTTAATGGTAAATCAACAGAAGTTTTTACGACCACTAATGAATTTGACTATAATGAAATGTAATTAGTATATTGCTATTAAAATATAAAAAACCCAATTTTAAGTTGGGTTCTTTGCTTTAGTCATATGAAAATAAATAATAGACCAAAAATTCAAAAGAATATTTGGTCTATTATTTATTTAATTATGCTTTATATATGCTTTTCTATTATTGCTTTTAAATCTTCTTTATCTTTATATCCTATAGATGTATCTACTACTTCACCATTTTTTATTATTTTTATAGTTGGTATACTCATAACTTTAAATTGTCTTGCCAATGAAGAATTATCCTCTACATTTACCTTTGCAAATACAGCATCTGGCATCTCATGTGAAAGTTGTTTTATAACTGGAGCTAATCTTTGACATGGGCCACACCAAGTTGCCCAAAAATCAACTACTATTGGTTTTTCACTATTCATTATTTCTGAACTAAAATTTTCTTCCTTTAATTCTATCATAAAAATACCTCCAACATTATATTGTAAAACTTAAGCATAAAACAAATAAAATATATCCATATAATAATTTGTAAACAACTTAATATTTTAACTTAACTTAAAATATATTTTTTTGTTATTTGTTGATTATTTCTTTTATTTTAGAATTATTATATTGTGATTCCGAATAATTATCAGACATATCACTAGCATATTGCTTAGCCTTATTTAAATCTATATCTTTATTTAAAATAGCTAGTTTATAAATTACTCCTTCTATATAACTTCCATCTTTATATTTGTTATTATATTCTTCATACCACTTTAATGCATTGGCTATGTCACTTTGACTTTCATAACTTACAGCCATCATATAAATTATATGTTCATTTAAATATATTCCATCACTATATTTATACACTTTATTTAATGTATTGATACTACTTTTATAATCTTTTTTGCTCATATATTCTAATGCTTTTTTATAATAAATTTCAACTGCTTCTGAATTAATCAGTTCCATTCCTTTTATGTATAATGTCTTATCATTAACATTAAGTTCATCTACCTTAAATTCATTTAAATCTTTTATAATTGTTTCATAATCTTTATTAGATAATGCTGTATTAAACTCATTAAATGGAAATACTTTCTTTTCTTCCACTTTTTCTTTACTGTTGTCTTCTACTATTTTCTCATCTATTTTTTCATCTTTCTTATTTTCTATATCATTTTTTTCACTTTTAACATCTTCTTCACTTTTTTTCTTTTGATTTTTACTATTCACTTCATTTATTAATGCCACATTGCTATTACTCCTAAATGCAAAGTAATATGTTCCACTTGTAATAAGTAAAAACATTCCTACTATAGCCAATATAGTTATTATCTTTTTCTGCCTTAATCTATCTTTGTGTTTTATAGCTCCTATATCTTGTAATGATTTAATTATTTCATAAGAAAACTTATTGCTATTATCAAAATTTAATACCTGTTTAACATGATAATAAGCAGTATCATATTCACCTAACCTTACATAGCAAAGAGCTATATTATTGTATAAATTAATAAAATTAAAATGTGAATTTTTTAGACTTTCAAATATGCTTAATGCCTCTTTCACCTTAATTTCCTTCAAAAGTCGTTGTCCTTCTCTAAATTTTTCAAGTCTATCTCTATCATTCCTGCTATCATTTAAATATTTCCTTGATATTTCATCACTATTTACTTTAAAATTTATTTTCCATTGATTTCTTCCACTTTCCAAGTCGCCCTTTAAATAATATATAAGTCCTTTTAAGTTCAATGAAGCAGAATTTCCTCTATCTTCCTTTAAACTTTTGTTACAGTAATCAATGGCCTTTGACAGATTCCCCATATCATAATTTTTTATAGCTTTGGTATAATATCTTTTGCTTTTTTCCATATAAATCACCGCCCTAATTTCTCAATCCCCAATTTAAAATTTTATAGTTTCAACTTTCTCTAAATAATTTTTCATTTTTTCATCTAAATACTCTTTTATAGTAATCTCTATGTGATTTTCTTTAACTTTTACCTCTTCTATCTCTTTAAGTGCATTATCTGCTTCATAAATAACTTCTTCATTAAAATTATCGGTGTTTAATTTAATAACCTTTTTACCTAAAATCATATTATTTTTATCTATACCAGTTGTTACTAATAAATCCTCATTATTATACCACTGAGCATTAATCATAACTTTACTATCCTCATTTTTTAATAAATCCAATTTATTTATATCACTTGAATTATAGTCCCTAATTAATAAAACGTATCTTTCTTGAAATTCTTCAATCAATGCAAACTCTTTAGTTTTTTCTTTATTATAAAACCATCTTATATCATCGTCATATGTTTTTACCTTTATATTCTTAAAAAATTTATTTTTATTTTCAATTGAATAATTGCTTGGCTCAACTGATTTTGTTTTTAAATCTTTATCTTGAAAACTATTAATACTAATATTTTTAAATGCAATAAATACAATTAATAAACAAGCTGCTGATAAAGCCAACATCTTATTTTTATTTAAAAATGCTTTCTTTTTTTAGTATATTTATTTTTATCTATAGATCCCATTACATTGTTTTTAATTCTTTCTAAATTTATTTCATCTAAAGAACATATATTTTCAAATTCTTCCTCTAGTAATAGTTCTTCCTTATATATTTTTTTGCATTTTTCACAAGTTGAGATATGGTTTTTTACTATTATTTCTTCTTTTTCATCTAATAAACCACTTATATACAATGAAATTTTTTCTTTATCTAAATTACAATTCATATCTCTCAACTCCTTCTCCACTTTTATATTTTTTAAAATTTTCTCTTGCTTTATAAAATCTTTTTTTACTGTAGATTCTGGCATATCTATTTCTTTTCCAATTTCACTAAAAGTCTTTTTATATTTGTATTTTAAGTAAATAATTTGTCTATCCATATCTTTTAAATTATTTATATAATCTAGTAATATTTCTCTTGTTTCTTTATATTCTATAAATTCTTCTGGTGATATATTTACAGACTCTAACTCCTTTACAGAATCTATACTTTGTTCCTTTATTAATTTGTTTTTTCTAATATAGTCTATAGTTTTATTTTTAGCGATTTTAAGTATCCATGTAGAAAACTTGTATTTACTATCATATAAGTATAATTTATTATAAACTGTTATAAACACCTCTTGAGTTATATCCTCAGAAAGATGCTGCTCCTTTAACATACTATATATAAATTGAAAAACAATATTTCCATACTTCTCAACAATAACCTCAAAATCTTTTGCATTTCCATCAAGCACACTATTGACTAAGTTAATATCACTTAAAACATCAACTGTGGTCATAAACTTACCTCTTTCTATATAAATTTAAGCTGGAGATTGTATCCTATATAAATTAGTTATAGACTAAAAATATAATTATTAAAAATTCTACATTTTTAGTCTATAACCTAAATAAATTAATATATTATTTTAAAATTGAATTATTTTTGTACATGTTTTTTTCAACTAAATAAAAGAATAAAGTTACAGCTAAAAGATCTGCACATCCTCCAGGACTAACTCTATTTTTTAAAAATTCTTCCTCTAATTCTTTTATTTTTTCTTTTCCTTCTTTTGTTTTCATTCCACCTAACTTTATAATTTCTTCTGCCTTTTTATGTGAAATCCCTAACATTTCTATAGAATGTCTATGTATTATATTACAGTCATCTAAATATATCATTATAGCAATAAGTACATGTACTAGTCTATCATTTAAAGTTAAATCTTTTTCTTTTTTTAAAATATCTAATGCATAATCAAAAACTAATGGTAGACCTTTTTCCACTTGCCCTCTTATACCTTCTATTCCATAATCCACATACAATTGTTCTCCATATGTAAGTTTTTTATTTTTATCTATATTCTTAAGTTCTCTTTCTACTATGCCTTCTGTCATATCTTTAATTATATTTTTTATATCAACAAAGGAAATATTATCATGTAATGCCTTTGCTGTAGCACTTATAGATACACCTAATAAAAATATCATACCTTTATGAGTATTGATTCCATCAGTACTTTCAAACATTGCTCTTTCAGCATCTATTCCTACTTTTCTTATTGCTTTAAAAATTTCTTTTGGACTTTTTTCGCTAAATCCTTCATTAGCAAATAAAATCATATATTTATGTAATGCAGAACAACTTTGTATAAATGTGTAATAATCCATATCATTGTGAGAACCTGTTGAAATTGGTGAAACTAATCCTGGTGATGGATAACAACTAGCTTCACTTAACATAGCTTCATTTGCTAACGCGCCTAACTTAAAGGATATTTCTTTTATCTCATAATTCTTATTCATTTTACTTCTCCATATATCTTTTCACTGCTTTTATTATAAATTCTTCTACTTCTTCTACTGTATGATTCTTACTTCTAATACATTCATGTGCATAGTTTCCACATAAATAACATGTTCTTTTATCAAAACCTAAACTTTGTCTACTAATAGATGAAATATTACCTTCATATACATCTAAATCTAAAAATCTACCTAATAAATGGGTATTTTCTATTTCAATGGTTCTTCTTTTCGCTGTATTTCCATCTAATTTTAATGTTAATACTATGTAAGGACCTTCAGCTGAACTTTTTTCTATAATATGTTCTATTCTGTCATTAAAAACCTTTATAAGTTCCTCTCGCCCTTTTTCTATAATATAATCACTTATGTAATTTTCTTTATTATTCCCTGGATAATTAACTCTTGCTACTACAATAGTATTTTTATAATTTTCTATAAGAGTTTCAATAAGATTAACCCTTTCTTCTCTTGCATCTAAAATCGCATTAGCTTTTAAAATTTCTTCTTTATTCATATTATTTGGAGAATTTAACTTTAAATTTCTTCTCCATTTCTCAACTCCTCCCTAACTTTTGAAAAATATAATGCCTTATTCAAATCATATATTTAATTTTAAACATCAATATATCATGTTTCTTTACAATTATACAATAATAATTCCTATGATAAACTAATAATAATTTAAAATATAATAAAACAAGAAAGAAATTTATTAAACCTCTCTCTTGCTAAACCTATATATGATTCAAATCTAAAGTTTTATTCTATTACTTCTATAGTGTCTCCAGCTTTTACTTTTCCACCTTTTATCACTTTAGTGAAAATACCTTCTTTAGGCATTATACATTTTCCCACTGCTTGTTTAATAGCACATCCACTATGACACTCTTTTCCTATTTGAGTAACTTCTTGAATAGTTTCTCCAATTTTAAGCAAAGTTCCTACTGGAAGTGTATAAAGTACAATTCCCTCTGTTGTTATGTTTTCTGCGAACTTTCCTGGAACTAATCCTTCCACTCCTAAATTAGTCATTTTATCTATACTTTCTTGGGCTAATAAACTTACTTGTCTATGCCACTTTCCACCATGAGCATCCTCTTTTAGCCCGAAATCTTCTTCAAAAACTCCAATCTCTATAGGCTGCTTTATTATACCTTTTTTATCACTTATATTTATTGATATTACCTTTCCAGTAACATTATTTTTCATAATATTCCTCCTAAATATCTCTATATGTATATATTATTTTCTTTCGTAATTTCCACTCTTACCACCAGTTTTTTTTATAAGTTTTATCTCACCTATAATCATGTCTTTATCTACTGCTTTACACATATCGTATATAGTAAGTGCTGTAACAGATACTGCTGTTAGTGCTTCCATTTCAACTCCTGTTTTCCCATAAGTAGATACTGTAGCTTCTATTTCTATCTCTGTATCTAATACATTAAATTTTATATCTGCACCAGTTAAAAATATATTATGACACATAGGAATTAAATCTGATGTTTTTTTAGCGCCCATTATTCCACCTATTTGAGCAACAGATAAAACATCACCTTTTTTTATTAATCCATTTTTTATTATGTTTATTGTTTCTTTATTCATTTTTATAGAGCCCACAGCTGTAGCTATTCTTTTTGTGTCATCTTTTCCACCTACATTTACCATATGAGCTCTTCCATTTTCATTAAAATGCGTAAATTCCATTTTTATCCTCCTATAGCTACCATATTTCTATTTATGTACTCACCATCTTCTAAGTTATGTCTTTGTGGTTTTTTATTTATAGCATTAATAATTATTTGTTTTACATCTTCACCATTTCTTAAAGGGTTTTTTAAATCAATTTCCTCATCAGAATGAAGACAAAGTTTTAATTTACCATCACAGGTAAGTCTAATTCTATTACAATCTTTACAAAAATTACATGATATAGAACTTATAAGACCTACTTTACCTTTAGCATTAGGTAATTTGTAGTATTTCGCTGGTGATGATATATCTTCACTTTTATCTTCCTCTAACCCCTTAACTTTGCTTAATATTGTTTCATTAGATATAAATTTACCTAAAGACCAATTTTTGCACTGACCTATTGGCATAAGTTCAATAAATCTAACATGTACATCTTCATCAATAGTTAAATTTACAAAATCTTTAATTTCATCATCATTAAAGCCTTTCACTAAGACCACATTGAATTTTATAGGAGAAATCCCCATTTGTTTTGCTTTCTCTATACCATTTAAAACTTTTTGTAGCTCTCCACCTCTTGTTATATACTTATATTTATCCTCATTAAAAGTATCTAAACTTATATTTAATCTATTTACCCCGAAAGCTTTTAACTCTTCTATGAAATCTTCTAATAATGTTCCATTTGTCGTTATAGAAAAATCTTTTATCTTTTCAATACTTCCTATGTTTTTTATCAACTTTAGAACATTTTTTCTTACTAGAGGTTCCCCTCCAGTTATTCTTACTTTTGTTACTCCTAATTCAACAAATATCTTTGTTATTTCTTCTATTTCTTCTAGTGTTAAAATTTCTTTATTATCTATTTTATTTATTCCTTGCTCCGGTATACAATACTTACATCTTAAATTACATAAATCCGTTACAGATATTCTTAAATAATTTATATTACGACCAAATGAATCAATCATCAAACTCTCCCTTCCTGAGTTTTTTTAAATTCTCAGTATAAGTTTCTAATTCTTTTTGTGTATTTAAGTTTATAAACATATTTAAACTATCATTATAATATTTTGCATCTTTTTCATCTATATAAACTGCATTAACATTATCAATAAGATAAGATATTGCTAACTTTTTTTCTAAAACTTGTTTTTCTATAACATCTATAACTTTTTTAGAATAAAATCCATTAAAAGGCTCGATTTTTCCATTCTTACTTTTAGTTATACATGCATCTAATTCTAACTTTTCTATTTTACTTTTCATAAATTTTATATAATCTAAATTTATGTTAGGCATATCACAGGCAATAAAATATGTATATTTGCTATTACTATTTTTAAGCCCTACATGTATACCACCTAAAGGCCCACAATCTTTTATTTCATCACTAATAATTTTATAATCCTTTTCAACATATTGTTCTGTCTTATTAGTAACAACTATAATTTCTTCAAATTCATTTTTTAACTTTTTAACTAATGAATCTATTAATCTATTATTATTTATTTCCAAAAACTGTTTGTCAAACCCCATTCTAGAGCTTTTTCCACCAGCAAGTATTATAGCTGTATTTGCTATATTTATGTAATTATTATCTTTATTTTTTAATTTTGAATTCATATCTTTCACCGCTTAACAATTATCTAGCACATTCACTTGCCTTACCAGTGAGAATTTCTAATCCATGATGTAATGATTTTATTATGTACTCTAATGATTCTCTAACTGCTTTAGGGCTTCCTGGAAGATTTATAATTAAAGTTTTATGTCTTATTCCACTAACTGCTCTAGATAACATTGCTCTTTTAGTAATAGTCATGCTATATGCTCTAATAGCCTCTGATATTCCAGGAGCAAGTCTATCTACAACCTCTAATGTTGCTTCTGGTGTAACATCTCTCTCACTAAATCCTGTACCACCGGTTGTAAGTATTAAATCCACATTAAGGTTATCACTACATTCTATAAGTTCATTCGAAATCATATTTTTATCATCTGGAAGTACTATGTATTTTTCTACAGTGTATCCTACACTTTCCACTATCTCTTTTATAACTTTTCCACTATCATCAATTCTTTTATTTTCATATCCTTTATCACTACAGGTTATAATGGCAACTTTAAACATATTTCTCCTCCTTGTAAATTAGACTTAAATACGAGCTTGTTTCCATATAAATTATTCTTAGGAAAATTTAACACTAAAATTTATGACACTGCTAATTTTAATAATTAAAAATAGCAGTGTACATCTTTTTCAATATGTTTTCTTATTTAACTACATTCATAAGTTCAAGAGCAACTTGACTTCTTTTAGCTTCAACAGATTTTTCTATTTCTTTTGCTTCTATAATTCTTAATGCTTTTGTTGGGCATACTTCAACACAAGCAGGACCGCCTTCTCTTCCTATGCAAAGATCACACTTGTTAGCTATCATTTTTTCTTTAAATTCTACATTTTTATCGTCACTAACTTTTAATCCATTTTGTAAAACTTTTTCCCCTTTTTTATATTCTTCAACTATATCTATAGCTCCGAATGGACATGCTATAACGCAAGTCTTACAACCTATACAAGTACTTTTATCTATAAATATAACACCATCTTTATTTGTTATTGATCCATTAGGACATACATTTGCACATGGTGCATCTTCACAGTGTCTGCATTGAATTGGTGCACTTACATTTGCAGTTTTTATAACAGTTAAACGAGGGTTAAAATCTACATCATTGCTTTCTTGAGTAAATATGTTCTCTTGTGAATGTGCAACTACGCAAGCAACCTCACAAGTTCTACATCCTATACATTTATTAGGATCTGCTACTACAAAAGTATTCATTATTTCTTCTCCCTTCTCATACCATATTTAGTGTGTAAAAGTTCATGTGATTTATGGCCTAACGGCTTTTCTAAAAATTCATCATATATCTTTTTAATATCAGGATTCTCATGAGATTTTCTTATTTTCAATGCTGAATCATGATTATATAGTGATTCTTTTCTCTTTTTATATGCAACTTGTCTATATTCTTCTAAAAGTAGTTTAGGTTGTCCACCACCACTTACGCATCCATCTGGACAAGTCATTACTTCTACGAAATGATAATCACATTTTCCTAGCTTAACATCTTCCATAACTTTAGAAACATGTTTAAGACCTGAAACTACAGCTACTTTTAATTCTAATCCATCAACATCAACTGTAGCTGTTCTTATTCCTTCTGATCCTCTTATAAAATTAAGCTCTAGCTTTGGAATGCTTTTTTTGCTTATAAGTTCATAGCCAGTTCTTATAGCAGCTTCCATAACTCCACCAGTAGCTCCAAATATGTTTCCAGCTCCACTATAAGTTCCTAATGGAGTATCAAATGTATCTTCTTCTAAATTAGCAAAATCAATACCACTCTCTTTTATTAAATGAGCTAATTCTCTAGTAGTTATAACGCAATCTACATCTCTATATCCACTACTGTTCATTTCTTCTCTATCGCATTCGAACTGCTTACATGTACAAGGCATTACAGCTACACTATATATTTTACTTGGTTCTACTTTATCAATTTTTGCACCATACGTTTTAAATAAAACTCCTGCCATTTGTTGTGGAGATTTACAACTTGATAAATGATTTAAAAGTTCTGGATATGTATCTTCTGCAAATTTTACCCATGCTGGACAACAAGATGTGAACATCGGAAGATTCTTTCCTGTTGTAACTCTTTCTATTAGCTCACTACCTTCTTCCATTATAGTTAAATCTGCAGCAAAATTAGTGTCATATACTCTATCAAAATTTAATACTTTAAGTGCCTTAGCTAATTTACCTGGAGTTAATGCTCCAAACTCCATTCCAAATTCTTCTGCTAATGCTACTCTAACTGCTGGAGCACATTGAACAATTTTATAAAGATTTTTATCTTTTAATTTTTCTTTTACCTCAATAACTTGTCCTAAGCTATATGCTGCAAAAATAGGTTCAGTAACTGTATCAAGCATTTTTCTTTCTTTTAGCTTTTCTTCTTTACTTGCTATTTCTTCTTGAAACTCAGACGCATATACACTACAAGTCTGTATACATTGTCCACATAAAACACATTTATCTGTATTTATGCTTTGTGGTTCTCCAGAAATTCCTTCTATAGCATTTACAGGACATATTTCAGCGCAACGTCTACATCCTGTACAAAGCTCTTTATCTATGTTAATTAAGCTTATATTCATCAATCGATCCTCCACTCTTATAAATAAGAATAATTATATGAATTGGTTTTACATATAAATAAATTTTATTTTTGATTATTTATAATTTTTGATAGGCTTTCCACTGCCTTTAAATTACGAGCTTTTTTTGTTTCTTTTGGAGTTATAAGTGTTAGCGCATCTTTAGGACAAGCTTTCACACAGGCTGCCTCTCCATTTTCTTTACATAAATCACACTTATAAGCTATAATTTTACTTTTGCTTTCTAATTCATTTTCTATATATTGTTTTAAGTTACTTTGTAAAACTTCTTCACCATTTTTATATTCTGGCATTAATTCTATAGCACCAAATGGACATGCTAAAACACAGCTTTTACAACCTATGCAAGCTTTTTCATCTATAATTATTATTCCATCTTCTTGCTTTATCGCTGATGTTGGACAACTATTTGCACATGGTGCATCTTCACAATGTCTACATTGAATTGGCATTGTTACCTTTCCTACTTTTATATTATGCAGTCTTGGTGTAACTGGAGTTTTAATTGTTCCAACAACACCACTAACATTATTTTTTTTGCTATGTGCTACAAAACATGCTACTTCACAAACCTTGCATCCTATGCATTTATTTGGATTAGCTACAACAAAAGAATTAAGTGCAGTTTTCATAAATTTTATCACCTTTCAAGTATATTTATTTCTATTTAACTATTAAATTACTTTCTATTACCCTTTGACCATTAGAATATATATTCATTTTATTTTTTCTAACAAAACCAACTAAAGTTATATTAAGTTTATTTGCAAGACTTACTGATAATGTAGTTGGTGCTGATTTTGATATGATAATTGGAATTTCCATCCTAGCTGCTTTTAATATCATTTCCAATGAAACCCTACCACTAAGTATCATTATCTTATCCTTTAATGATATTTCATTTTTTAGTGCATAACCTATAGTCTTATCCATAGCATTATGTCTAGCTACATCCTCACATATAACTAATATTTTTTCTCTGTCACTTAGAGCTATACTATGTACTCCACCAGTATTTTTAAATGTTTCAGAATAATTTAGGTTTTCCTTCATAAACTCAAAAATTTTATCTATTTCTATAGCAAGTTCACTTTCTACTGGATTACAGCAAAGTGAATCTAAAAATTTTTCTATATTTTCTTCAACTAAAACATTATTATTTTGAAACTTTATTTTTTTGCTTTGAAAATTTTTAGTATTTATTTCTTTTAAATTTGTTTCTATATATGCAGTTCCTTTATTCATATCTAATTTTAAAGATGTAATATCTTTTATACTATCTATAAGGTTTTCTGTTCTTAAAAAGCCTATAGCTAACTCTTCTAGATTTTCTGGACTACATAAAAGTGTTGCTATTTTTTTATTGTTTAAAAAAATAGTCATTGGATATTCACAAACTAATAGTTCTTCACAAGAAGTTTTTTCTCCATTATCTATTTTTGAAACAGTATAATCTAAAGTTTTATTCATAATTACCCCGCTATATAAAATTTATTTTTCATTTATTATTTTATCTTCAATAAACTTAACTACTTCCATTGGGTTATTAATATCTAAAACTGGTATATCCACCTCTAACTCTTCATCGCTAGCCAATGCTATAAATGTATCTTTTTTAAAGTTTAAATCATTATATAAAAAGTTGTTATCTACAACATTTCTGTGCACTTCAATTTTAGGATATTTATTATTTTTAAATCCTTCTACTATAACTAAATCAACATCTTTAAAAAGAGGTAATATATCCTCAATAGTTCTCTCTTCTTTTAAAGTCTGTATCATTGCTAATTTAGTAGAAGATGAAATTATAACATTGTCTGCTCCAGCCTGTGCAAATCTATAAGTATCCTTACCTTCTTTATCCATTTCGAACTTATGTGCATCATGTTTTAAAACTCCAACCTTCCAATTTTTCTCTTTTAAAATTGGGATTAATTTTTCAATTAAAGTTGTTTTACCAGTTCCTGATTTTGTTGCAACTATAGAAATAATTTTAGGATATACTTTCTTATTTAAAGATAAATTTTCCATAAACCTTATCTCCTATATTTATTTCTCTTACATCTTCATTCATAATTATTATTCCATTAGCTTTACTCATAGTCATAAGATGATTTGAACATTGATTTCCTAAATCATTAGCATAATATATTCCATCTTTTTCAGTTATGTTTACATATATATATTTTCTTCTATTGTTTTTTGCTTTAAATTTACTTGCTGCTAATACAGAAATCATATCATCTTCAATTTTATTAAATCCACTTATATTTTTAATAGCTGGTTTTACAAACTCTTCAAAAGTTGTTATAAGAGATAATGGGTTTCCTGGTAAGCCAAAAAAGAATTTATTTTTAATTGTCGCAAAAGTTACTGGTTTTCCTGGCTTTATTGCTACTGATGTAAAATTAATTTTTGCGCCTATTTCTTCTAAGACATCTTCAACAAAATCAAAATCTCCAGCTGAAACACCACCAGATGTAATTACTATATCTGCATTTTCTAAGCCTTCCGTGATTTTTCCTTTTAAAATCTCTTTTTTATCAGATGCTATACCTAAAGATATAAACTCTAAATTTAAATTTTTACATAAAGCCATAAGTGAATATTCATTAGAATTTCTTATCTTCCCTTTTTCAAGAGCTTCATCTATGTTTAGTAATTCATCACCAGTTGATATTATTGCTATTTTAGGAATTTTATAAGTTAAAACTTTACTATAGCCTAGAGATGCTAAAAAACCTATTTCAGTAGGTCTTATAACTTTCCCTTTTGGTATTGCTAAATCCCCAACATTTATTTCTTCACCCATTTTTATAATATTAGTATCTTTTTTAACAACATCAGATATTATTAATTTGTTTTCTTTACATTCTACTTTTTCAATTTGTATTACTGCATTAGCACCCTTAGGTACTGGTGCTCCTGTCATAATTTTTATAGCTTGACCTTGTTTTAATTCATCTTCGTAATACTCTCCAGCTCTTATTAATCCTACTATATCAAGCTCTGCATTGATTCCACTTTCACATACTGTAGTATCTTCAAACTTTATAGCATAGCCGTCCATAGCAGACTTATCAAAAGGTGGTAGAATATCCTTTGAGTAAATATCTTCTGCTAAAACCCTATTAAGTGATGATATAATATCTACTCTTTCTAATCCTATAATCTTTGTTTCTTCTTTAATTATTTTCAATGCTTCTTCTATAGTAATCATATTTTTATCCTTTCAAAATGAAATATTATAACATTTTAATCTTAAGTCTTTTCCTAAGCTGATTTTTATTAGTTTTATATTTTCATATAAAACTAAATTACAAAGTTAATTAATTAACAATTTTACCTATATATTCATAGGAGAAAAGCTCCTATTTAAACAAATATTTTTATCACTTGATGAAAATAAGTACAAATTAAGTTAGTTAATAGTTAAAAGGTAAGAGTTGAAGAAATTTATAATTATGAATAAAACTTTACTCCCTGTTTTTTTGAATCAAACATTACTATGAACAAGATAAGAAGTAATAACCACAACCCTTAACTCTTAACTAAAATATTAACTTGAATTTTCTCACTTGATAAATAAATAACTTTCAAACTTAGTTTAGAACCTTATATTTACAACTTATATAAGCTTTTAACTAATAATGTAGTTTATGAACTTTTAGAAACACCCATTTGTTTTTTTATGTTATCATATGTTTCTTTTACGTGGTTTTCAGCCCACTGTTGATCTTCTATTTTTTCTACTTTAATTGCACAATATTTAAATTCCGGTGTTTTTGTTATTGGATCAACAAAGTCACTTGTTAATTCATTACAAGAACCTACCCACCATTGGTAAGTCATATATGTAGCACCCTTTTTTACTCTTTCTGTAACTAAAGCTCTAGTTAGTATGCTACCTCTTCTTGATGTTACTCTAACTAACTCTTCTGACTCTATATTAAGCTCTTTAGCATCTTCTGCACTTATTTGAATATATCCTGGTTCATCTGCTAACTCTTTTAAAGCTCTACAGTTACCTGTCATAGTTCTTACAGAGTAATGTCCAACTTCTCTTACTGTTGATAAGCTTAGTGGATATTCTTCATCTGGCATTTCACCTGGAGCTCTCCATTCAGCTGCGAATAAATTTCCTTTTTCATTTTCAGTTGAAAATTTATTTCCTTCATATAGATAAGGTGTTCCTGGATGGTCTTCAGTTGGGCATGGCCATTGAATTCCACCTAATTCTTCAAGACGTTTATAACTTGCTCCTGCAAAGCTTGGACAAAGACTTCTCATTTCATCCCAAATCTCTTCTGTGTTTTTATAGCTCATTGGGTATCCCATAGCTGTAGCTATTTCACAGATAATTTGCCAATCTGGTTTTGCTTCACCTTTAGGTTCAACAGCTTTTCTAAATCTTTGGAATCCTCTATCAGCGCTAGAGTAAACCCCTTCATGTTCTCCCCAAGCAGTTGCTGGAAGAACAACATCTGCATGAAGCGCTGTTTTATTCATAAATATGTCTTGTACTATTACTAAATCTATGTTGTCTAAAGTTTCCCTTACCTCTGCTGCATTTGGGTCACTTTGAACTGGATCTTCTCCAAATATGTAATAAGCTTTTATTTTATCTTCATGAAGAACTAAGTGAGGTATTTCTGTTAACTTATGTCCTGGCTTATTTGAAAGCTTTACATTCCAAGCCTTTTCAAATTTTTCTCTTGCAGCATCATCTGTAACCTTTTGGTATCCTGGGAATACGTCTGGAAGAGTTCCCATATCACATGTACCTTGTACATTGTTTTGTCCACGAACTGGACCTATTCCAACACCAGGTCTTCCATAATTTCCTGTTAAAAGTGCAAGAGATGCTAATCCTTTAACTACATCTACAGCTTGTGAGAATTGACAAACACCCATTCCATAAAGAATCATAGCATTTTTAGCTTTTGCATATTCTCTCATAGCTTTTCTTATATCATCAGCTTTTACTCCTGTTATTTTTTCAGCATATTCTGGAGTATACTTTTCTACTTGTTTTTTATATTCTTCAAATCCATTAGTATATTTTTCTACATAATCTCTATCATAAAGATTTTCATTTATTAAGACATTACCAAATGCATTAACAAGTGCCATATTTGTGCCACCTTTTAACGCTAACCATAAATCTGATATTCTTCCTGTTTCTGTAAGTCTAGGGTCCACTGATATTATTTTTGCCCCTTTTTCCTTTGCCTTAACAATTCTTCTCGCAACAATTGGATGTGAATCTGCTGCATTATAACCAAATACAAATAATAAATCCGTATCTTCTATTTCTGGTATTCCGTTAGACATTGCACCATTTCCTAATGAGTAAGCCAGACCGGCTACTGAAGGAGCATGTCACACTCTAGCACAGTGATCTACATTGTTTGTTCCAACTACTGCTCTCATAAATTTTTGCATTACATAGTTTGCTTCATTTCCTGGTCCTCTAGCTGAACCTGTTCCCATAATAGCATCTGGACCATATTTAGCTTTTATAGCTAATAATCTTTCTGCTACAAATCTTACAGCTTCATCCCATGAAACTTCTTCTAATTCACCGTTTTTTCTTATCATAGGTTTTTTTAGTCTTGGAGTTAAAAGTTGAGGATCATTTAAAAAATCCCATCCATAATATCCTTTAAGACATAAATTTTCTTCATTTGTTCTACCGTTGGCTGCTTCTGCTCTTACTATTTGTCCATCTTTAACTACCAAATTTAGCTGGCAGCCTCCGCCACAATATGGACATACAGTTAGTATTTTCTTTTCCATAAAATTCTCCTTTTGTTGTGTTTTTTATATTCTTACTATAAAAAAGTAAAAAATATCTCATTATAATATCATTCTAGAGTATCATATTTGCACAGTCAAACTATAATATTAATGATAATTTGCCATTTTTAACTCACATTTTATATAAAACTCATAATTCAACATAATAATAGTTTTTTCGATAAATATATACACATTTTTACTATTCATAAATGATGTTTTATACTGAAAATTTTCACATTAATGCTCCATCTTTTATGTTGATTATTCTATCACCTAAAAGCTTAGCTTCATATGTATCATGGGTAACTAGTATTATGCTCACATCACATACTTTTTTAAATTCCAAAAACTCTTTATACACTAGCTCCTTAGTTTTACTATCTAATGCTGAAAATGGTTCATCCATAATCATAATATTAGGTTTTATTGCTAAAGCTCTTGCCAAAGCTACCCTTTGTTTTTCTCCTCCAGATATTTCTTTTGGATACCTATTTTTCAAATGATCTATTTTTAAAATTTCCATTACATATTCACCATGACTTTCATCAACTTGGCAGTTTTTATTGTTTTTCACGCCAAACATAATGTTGTCTTTTACCGTCATATGAGGAAATAGACCATAATTTTGAAATACATATCCAACGCCTCTATCCTTTATTGGCAAATTTATATTTTTTTCACTAGAATATACTATTTTATCGTTCAAAATTATTTCACCTTTATCCGGATTTGTTATTCCACTTATACAATCAAATATACTAGTCTTTCCTGAACCAGATGGACCTTGTATAACTAATATTTCTTTATCTAATTTTATTTTTATATTTAAATCAAAGTAGTTTAACTTCTTAAATATTTCAATATAATTCATTTTAATGCTCCTAAATTAAATTTTTCATATTAATATTTTTTAGATTTGCTCCATCTATTCAATCCGTAAACAATTATAAAGCTAAATACAATTACTATAGTCATTAAAATATTTGCAGTCTTATTATCTCCACCCTCTGCTGCAAAATATATAGCTAGAGGTATTGTTTGAGTTTTTCCTGGTATATTTCCAGCTACCATAAGAGTAGCCCCAAACTCACCTATGGACCTTGCAAATGCTAACACTATACCACTTATTATTCCTTGAAATGCTAAAGGAAAGGATATTTTCCAAAATATAGTCCTCTCGTCTGCTCCAAGAGTTCTTGCTACATTTTCATAAAGTATATCTATATTTAAAAATGCACTTTTGACACTTTGATACATTAATGGCAATGCTACAATAGTTGAAGCAATACACGCTGCTGTTATATTAAATATAAGTTTTTTATTAAAAAGTTCTAAAAATATTTTTCCAATTATTCCATTACTACCAATAATCATTAATAAACCATAACCAATAACAGAAGGTGGCAATACCATAGGTAGCATTATAATTGTTTCTAAAATATCTTTTCCTTTAAAATTGTATTTTGTAAATATTCTAGCTAAAAATATACCTAACATTAATGTAATCAAAGTAGATATGCTTGATACTTTAAGCGATATTATTATTGGCTCCAATATCATGTCTACACCTACTTATTAATATTAAATCCATGCTTTTCAAATATATTCATACTTTCTTTTTCCTTTAAGTATTCCATAAATTTTTCAGCACTTTCTTTTTTTTCACTATTTGAAATAAGGGCACATGGATAAACAATAGGACTATGTGTGCTTTCATCAAAAGTTTCAGCTATGTAAGAGTTTTTTAATTCCATCGCATCTGATTTATATACTATACCTGATGTTACTTCGTTATTATCAACATAATATGCTACTTGTTTTACATCCTTAGAATATATCAGTTTATTTTCAATTTGATTCCATAGATTTAATTTTGTAAGTGCTTCTTTTGCATATTGACCTGCTGGCACAGATTCAACAGTTCCTATTGACATATCTTTATTTTTTGAAATAACATCATTAACATTTTTTATTTCTTCTTTATTTGCATTAGAAACAATTAAAACTAATTCATTTTTTAATAAATCCAATCTACTATCATTAACTATTAAATTTTTATTTTCTAATTGATCCATTTGTTTTTTTCCTGCTGAAATAAATAAATCTACTGGAGCACCTTCTTCTATTTGTTTTTGAAGGGTTCCTGATCCGCCAAAGTTAAAAGTAACTTTTATTCCACTTTCCTTCTCAAAAATTGGCTCTATTTCTTCTAAACTTTCTTTTAAACTTGCGGCAGCAGATACAGTTATTTCTTCCTCAGTATTTTTTGCATCTTGCTTACCGCATCCTACTAATGTACCTACCACTGTAGATATTAGAATCACACTCATAATTTTTTTTAATTTTGTCACTTTAAATTCCTCATTCCCTAAAATATTTTTATATAAGATACTATAGAGTTCTAAACTCAATCCTAAATGGAGCTTGTTTCCCTATATCTTTGGACACGTAAAAAAATAATAGACTAAAATAAAAAGTAATCTTGTATCGCAAATAGGTTCTGCCATTAGTAATTTTTAGCAGAACCTATGGACCAAAAAAGAAACTCGTCTATTATTTAAAGCTACTATAATATTAAACAAACATGAATTTTTCTTTAGTGTGGCGTATTATTATTTTTTATTTTTTCTATAATTTCAATAGCATCATCACTATTTAAAAATTCAAAAGTTGTTTTTGGTACTATTTTTTCTATTTCATCCATTTTTCCTTCTCTTATAAGTTCTCTAACTCTAGATGCACTTATAGGAATTTCATCTTCTGCTTTTCTTTTTACTTCTATAACATCTGTTAAAAAAGTTGGTAATATTTCTTTTAATGTATCATTGTATGATTTAGTTACCACACAATATGGTTCCTCACCTACATATCGTTTATTTATATTAAATTCTTTGCAGAAATATTTTCCAAATATCTTTGCATCTAAATTAGTATATGCTTTTAAAACCTCATCTTTTTTCCTTATAAAGTATGATGGGAACGTAGCAGATGATATTATATATTCTCCACCAGGAATTACCTTTACATTTTTTAAATGAGCGCATCCTTTTTTCACTAAATCATATCTAACTTTAAATGGGAATAGAGATTTATCTTCCTCTACAACAAATACAATAACTTCCTCATTTTCACTTGCAGCTTTCTCAACTAAATATAAGTGACCTAAAGTAAATGGATTACAGTTCATAACTAGTGCTGCTTTTTTTATATTATTTTTTAAATCGTATTTATCACCAATTTTATTTAAACAAGAATTTATATTATAAACCCCATTTTCTAATAGCGCTACTTTTTCAACCTCTTCTATTAATTTATATCCAAGACCTGAAAAAATTGCTACATTATTTGGTTTAGTAAATATGAAACTATGATACTTACCTTCCTCAAACAATTTATCATTTACTGCATTTAATAAAGTTGCCGATACCCCTTCACCTCTTAAATCATCATCTACAGCAAAACATTTAAATATACTTCCACCCTTAGAACAAGTAGCTTTTATCTCGCCATCTACTCTAATAACAACAGTGTAATCTACATCTTTATCTAGTTCTAAATCAAACTTATTTAAAAATGTTTCAACTTCTTCTCTATATATTTCTTTTTTTATGTTAACTTTTTCTAAGTTTAAATTATACACTTAACATCACCACCATAATTCTTTTGTTTTTAAATTGAATACAAAACAATTATACAATATTTGTTGATAATATTATAATTTTTTAATAAATTCTTATAAAAATTAATCAAGAAACTTCTAGTAATTTATTATTATGACAAAAGCTGTCCTGAAATTTAAGTTTATTTCAAGACAGCTATATATTTTTAAAATCCTATTTTAAATAATAATTTGCTGATTTTTAAGCTACTTTTTCTAAGTTATTATTTTTCTTTTTTATTCATATTAACCATTAATAAATATATAGGCACTCCTATAATTAATCCACCTAGCCCCCATAATATTTTTTCCATTGATGATTGAACTAACAACCATCCACTTACTACTACTGCTAAAATTGGAATTACTGGTCCTAATGGAATTCTAAATGAACTTTTTAAATCTGGTCTTTTCTTTCTTAAAACTAGCACTGATAAACAAGTTGGAACATATTGTGCAAATCTTGATACAACACTTATCGCCGCTAATTTAGTAAAGCTTCCTGATAATGCAACTGGGATAGTTAATGCAACTGTAACTATTATTGCTATGTACGGTGTTCCCTTTTTATTATATTTGTTTAAGCACTTAGGTAATAATCCATCTTCTGCTAAAGCTACTGCTGTTCTTGGTGTAATAAATGATGCTGCTATATTAATTCCACCTATTGAAATTAATGTACCTGCTGTTACTAATATTCCACCCCATGAACCTAAAAATACTGCTGAAGCATCTGCCACTGGAGTTTTAGTTAGTGCTAATTGTTCACCTAATATACCTATAGAAACTGCTTGAATTAATAGATATACTACTGATACGATAATCATTACTGTTATTATTGCTTTTGGTATATTTTTCTCTGGATTTTCCATATCTTCAGCTGCAACTGCTATAGATTCAAATCCAGTAAATGCATAAAATATTAAAAGTGCTGCTGCTCCAAATGAACCGCCTTGATATACTCCACTTGGAAATACTGGATTAAAGTTAGATCCTTTTATAAAGAATATTCCTACTGCTATAAAAATAAATAAAGGTACTAATTTTCCTACAGTTATTATATTATTTAAAATTTTTGAAATACTAACACCTAATATATTTATTATTCCAAGTCCGCCTAAAATTACTATAATTATTATATTTTTCATCATACCTTCACCAGCTGCTGGCCATACTGCTGATAATGCTGTAACAAATCCAACTGCCATTGTTGCCCAAGCTATAATTCCTATAGCCCATTTCATGAATCCTACTTCAAATCCTACAAAACTTCCAAAGGCTTCTTTAGCATAAACATAAGGTCCCCCATTTTTACTAAACATTCCACCAACTTCTGCAAAACATAATGCTATACTAACTACTAATAGCATATCAAATAATATTACGCCTAAACTAGCTGGTCCTATAAGTTCCATTGCTTGATTAGGAAGCAAAAATATTCCTGATCCTATAATTGAGTTAATTCCAAGCAATACAATACTCCAAAAGCCTATCTTTTTTTTGTTGCTCATAGAAAAACTTCACCTCATCCTTTAATTATTTTTCCTTATTTACATTCTTTTATAAAATATTTGAATATGTTTAACATATTTTCATCTACACCAGCTAACATTTCTGGATGCCACTGAATTCCCATAACTAAAGGTTTTTCTATCCTTTCTATAGCCTCAATTACCCCATCTTTTGATCTAGCTACTACCTTAAAACCTGGTGCAACCTTATTTACAGCTAAATGATGAAATGAATTACAACATGTAACATCACCTAAAATTTGATTTAATACTGAATTTTTTTCAATGGATATTGTATGAGTTTTTACATCTGATAATTCACCTTGATTATGTTTTATATAACATCCATCAATTAAGCTTAAATCTTGATATAAACTTCCACCATTAGCTACATTTATAACTTGATGTCCTCTGCATATTCCAAGTATAGGCATTTTTTTACCCATTGCCTTTTTTATTATTGAAAAATCAAACTTATCTCTATCTGGATAAATTCCACCTAATTTTTGATGTGGTTCTTCATTAAATAATAATGGATCAATATCATGTCCTCCTGATAAAATTAATCCATCTACCATGCTTATTTGAGCTTCTATAATTTCATCATCCATATTCATTGGTATGATAAGTGGTATTCCGCCTCCATTTATAACAGCTTTTACATAGTCATTATTTACATAAGATCTTTTATATCCTGGAAACATGCCTCCTTGGTCTATAATCATACTTCCTGAGATGCCTATAATTGGTCTTTTGTTCATTAAATTGTCCTCCTAAACTAAATTTTAAAAAATTCCCCTACAATAATTTATATGAGCAAAAATCATGCCAACTTTTAAATCTAGTTAAATAAATGCATTTATATATACATTTTTCATGTAATAATTAGAAAAGATTTATAATTTAAAATAATCCATAATAAAAATAGGTAAATAAATAGGTGAGTTTTTATTCTCAACTCACCTATTTACTTACCTATTTTTAATTGTTTTCAAAAATTCTTTACCTTTTTCTGTTATACTGCTACCTTTTCTGCCCTTTCCACTAACGACAAGATTAAATTTACTTAAATCCACTAAAATTTTCCTAATTTCATTCTCTGTCACTTCATATTTCTTTTTACTTAAAATTTTGACTAAATTATTTCTTCCAACATTTTCTTTTATACTATTAAAAAATTCTATTTCTTTTAATATTTCATATACAATCTTAAAACTATACTTATTTTCTAAAAAACTTTCTATTTCATCAAATTCATCTCTTTTTTGCTCCACATTAAAGTAATAAGGTAGATCATTTATTGTTATTCTATCATTGCACATAAGAGACAAATATGAAGCTAGATTTTGTAGTTCTCTTACATTTCCTGGCCATGTATGATTTAATAATTCCTTTTTTACTAGTGGATCTACATACTTTATATCCCTATTCATGAAATATATAAGTAAATCCAATATATCTTCTTTTCTTTCATTTAATGGTGGAATATTTAAAGGAAGAACGTTTAATCTATAATATAGGTCCCCTCTAAACTTACCTTCATTTACTAATTTAAATAAATCTTGATTAGTTGCAGCAATAACCCTTATGTTTATATCTATAACTTTATTTGATCCAACCCTTACTAGCTGTCTCTCTTGTAACACCCTTAAAAGTTTAGTTTGCAGATATAACGGCATATCACCTATTTCATCTAAAAAAATAGTTCCATTATTAGCTTGCTCAAACAAACCTTTTTTTCCTTCCTTTAATGCTCCTGTAAAAGCTCCAGCCTCATACCCAAACAATTCACTTTCTAATAGATTTTCTGGCATAGCAGCACAATTTACTGCAATAAAAGGTTGTTTGTTTCTTAGAGAATTATTGTGTATTGATTGAGCAAAAAGTTCCTTTCCAGTCCCACTTTCCCCTAATATTAATACAGTTAAATCTGATAATGAAATTCTTAGAGCAAGTTCTATACATTCTTGCATTGGTTTAGAATTAGTTATTATATTATTAAAATTATATCTTGCTATATGTCCTTTTTCTCTTATTTTTTTACTTAAATTTTGTTCTAATTGACGTATATATGTAATTTCTTGAATATGATAATATATTCCTGTTTCTAATCCAAAGCTTGTTATTTTACACTTATTAACACTTAAAAACTTATTATTAAATTCTATTACCTCATCTTCTAAGCAATCTTCATTTAATAAACTAAGTAATTTTTTATCTAGAATATCATTTATATTTTTTCCTATTATATCTTTATAGATTCCTAACATTTTTTTTGCTTTTTCATTACAAATATTTATTTTTCCTTCTAGTGATGTAAATATTATTCCGTTATTAGATAAATTTATAATAGTATCTAATTCTTCATTTTTCAAAAATAATTCTTTATATTTATCTCTTACTCCTATATCAACATTTACTAATCTCTCTGAATATTTGATAAGGTTGCTATGTATTAATTTGTTATTCTCCTCTTCTACATCTAAAAAACTTATTATTTTTATAAAAGTGGACACATCGATTTTTCTATCGCCTACATCAATTATTTCTCTTACAGATGTAGGAACTGATTTACTTTCACCTGGTGTAATTGCAACTTTAAAGTTACTATAATCTCTACCATCATAATATGGAACTAAATTTATATGATTTATTCCTAATTCATAAAAAAAGCTTACAATCTCATATGTTGTTTCTTTATTATCATTAACTACTAATACATCAGTACCTTTAGGTATGCTAAATATTTTCATCATAGCTTCTTCTTCTATTGTTCTTTTAATAACTATAACTTTAGCATCACCTTTTATATGTTTTTTTATTTCAAAGGCTCTTTCTTTTATCATTACTAGAACTATTTCATCATCTATTTTTAAATTATTATTTATTGTATTAAGAAAGTAATTATTTATTGATATTTTATTACCTAACACTTCTTCTAAGTTTTCTCGAAGAAAATTTGCTAGTCTAGCATTTGTGTCTGTTATAACTGCAATAGATTTCACATTATCACTCCTTATCAACTAAATTATAAAACCACATTTTTACATGCTTTTTATCATATAAATATATTTCCTAATTGAATTTAATTATACTTTTTTAACAAGCTCCAACTTAAATTTACACATCAAATTTTTGTTATAAGTTAAGAAAAATAAGTACAAATATAGTTATTAACTAAAATAATCTGTTAGTTATTGATAAAACATTAATTTGGAACCCTATATCTTATTTAAATAAATTTATAATATTTTATTTGCATTTATTAACTGTAAAATTAAGATATCACATTATAACAGCTTTTTTTATATACTATATTGTAATCTAATTTTAAATATCAAAATAATAGCATTAAACTATTTTAATCCAAATTCCCATCTTAATTCATTAATTGCAAATGTTGGACAAGCTTTTTAATGAATACAGATTTAAAATTTGTTTAATGCAAAATAAATATTTAAATTCTTAAATTCCTCAAGTAGAACTTTTTAATATATAAAAAGTTTAATATTTATTAATTTGAGTGGTGAATCTTATGAACTTCCCAACACAATCTCCTTCTTGGAACACACTTAGAGATAAAATCTATTATACTATAGGTAAAGATCCTTATGTTGAAGTAAGTAATCTTATACCTTTGGAAGATGGCAATTACACCTTAAAAATAAAAGTATATCGTAGCATAAACAAAGCTAAAGCCTTGAGGGCGATACTTTCAAAAGAATATAAAGTAGAAGATGTAACTGTTAATGTAATCATATTAGATTCAGACAATAATGAAATTACCGTTGGTCCTTTGTCCAATTATACAATTGATGATATTGCATCAATATTTTGCATAGCTCTTCATTCTAATAGATTATTTAATGGTGTTATTATAACAGATGGGTTATTGCTTGCAGAACAAGAGGATATGATTGGTCAAATTGTAGTAATAATAAATAAAAATGTAGTTCAATTTTATAATAGTAATTTATCAGACCTTTATGGAAATTATACTGAATTAGCTACAAATATTTTTGAAGAACTTTTAATTAAAGAGTATCCTTTAAATATTAAAGTATCCTTTTCAACTAGCGATGATTCTTGTGAACTACAAAATAATTTATATTGTTATTAACAATATAGGAACTAACGTTTAAATTATTTACTAGCATAATAAATTTACAAATAATTTATTATGCTAGTTTTTCTTATTATTTATGAAATTTACATCTATCTTTTAAACATTGATCATTTATTTTGCTATAATTACATTTTAAATTTTCTTTCTTTTCAAGTTGAACATTTAATTTTTCTTTAGTAAAATCGACAGCAGTTTCTAAAGCTAAAAAAGTATCTCTCTTACAACATCTAGGGCCACCAAAAGATGCTATTTTTTCTAATGTTTTAGCTGTTATTAAGTTTGATAATCCCCATTTTTCCTCTGACAATGGACTTGCGCCTAATATTAAACTTATGTAAATTCCAGTACCTACAGCAGCACCGCAAGCACCATAAAATCCACAAAATCCTCCTAAAACATTTTTAGCTCTTTTCCCACCTTCATTAAGTAGCCTTTCTAAATTAGTCCTATCACCTATGGAATTTAAATAAGCTGTAACTAATACTGCTGGAACTAAATAATGATGCTCTGGTCCATGCATTTTAACTGATGGATGTTTCATTAAATCTAATGCCATTTCCATTGGATTAATACTATTACTTTTTAAGCAATATTCTTTTATTATTTCGAAAGCACCTAAACTATGGCAACTATCACAAACATAATGCCCTGATTTACAACTTGCATTAGAGCTAAATTTTTTCTTGCAAAAGTAGCACTCCATTTCTTTACTTTCATCAAAGTATTCTAACTCTTCACCACATATTAAACAATTAAATTTATTTTCCATAACTTCACCTCATAATAGTAAAATATATCTATAGTATAACGCCATTTTTTTATAATTGTATATAGTTAAAGCATCTTTTAATTTTTTCTTATTAAAAGATGCTTTAGTTCTATTTTATCCGGCAATTTTATCCGTATTATTTTTCATTCTTAATTTTATACTTTCTAATATTAATTTCATATATCCATGAGTTCTAGGTGCTAATTTTCTTAATTTTTCTTCATCTATATTATACAATGCAAAACATTGAGCCCAATATTCTTTTTCTGTTTGAGCATAAACTAACCCTTGCTTATTAAATAACTTAGCACGTTCATCTTTATATATTTTTTTAAATATATCACTTAAGGAAGGCTCAAGTCCCATGCCATAAAATTTCTCTATAGCATCTATAGCATGCCCAAGCTCATGAAGCAAAACATAATGATGTCCATAATATCTAGTTGAAACATACCCTTTTAAATATTGCGGTAAATTAATAAAAGCGCCTCCTATATCCATACTTCCTAAATCGTAACCTATTTCATTTTTAACTATATTTCTTATAGATTTTTTTGTAATATACATTTTAACTTCATAATAATTATAATATTGTAAAAGATATAGTGGAACTTTACTGAGTTCTTTTTCATATTGCTTTAACACGCAATATGGAACATCATATTCCTTATATAATATATTTTTTATATAAAACGATTTTAAATCTGCCTTTATCTTAAGTTTATTATTTTTTCCCACTGTTATATCTACATCACTACAAAATGGTAATAACATAAGAAATAACTCCAGTGTCCCATCCTTTTTCATGAATATCACTCCTAGAATAAGGCATCCTTAATATTTTAAAAGAAGTAACTTTTATTCTCATAATACTTATAAATTTATTTTACTTCTATTTTAAATATAAATTTATAATTACAAAGTTGAAAAAATTTAATTTCAACTTACATATCTTAACTTGTTAAATCTAAAGTACTTTTATGCATTTACTTGCTAGTTTAAGTCTCTAATGTTTGCAATGTACTAGTATAATTTAAAAATCTATAAAACATTTATTTTTAATAAATGTCTTATCATATTCAAGTGATAATTATATTTATTTTTAATATGAATTAGTAAATTTGACGATGTAATAGTTATTTTAAGATGCCTATTTATAAAATCGTCAAATTATATCTACTTTTTATAATATTACAAAACTCCAATAAATGTACTTATATAACGCAATATTTTGTAAGTATCCTTATAAAATATTAAAAATTTATTTTTAAATCTAAAATTTATATATGATTCCTTAATATTTTGTAAAGTTTTAGTTTTATTGCGCTGAAAGTATAATAATATAAATTCTGTCTTTATTTAATTTTTTATTATATTACATATTTTTTCTTTATAATTTAAAAACTTTTTTTATTATTTATCTATAAAGAAAATTATTATTAATTTTAAAATAAATAGTTTGTATATAAACTTAATTTTCACTCAAGAAAAAGGAGCTGTTGCCCCTCTAACTTTTATCAGCTAGCTTTTCAACAAACTCCTTATTAATTTTATTAACCCACTAATTGCCACGTTTCATCGCTACCTGGTACTGAATTAGTCCACCATTTAGCTCTATATTTACTACCTTGGTATACAACTATATCCCCTTCTACATAAATGCCTCCAGGTACATAATCTACACTACCATCCGGATTCTTTTCAACTATTTTTTCCCATGCCATATTATTTTCTGGCACACCACCTTGAGTCCACCATTTAGCCTTATATTTTTCACCCTTATATATTACTGTATCGCCTTCTACATATATTTTTTTAGGGTCAAAAGTATCCTCTGGTATCTCAGGTTTTTCTGCAACAGTTATTATACATTCTTTTTTGGCATTTAGTCCTTCACTATCTTCCACTGTATATACTAATTTATACGTTCCTATTGTATTAGTATCAACAGTGCCTGTAACTTTAACTTTGCTAGTTAAATCTCCATCTTCTTTATCATTAGCTTTAACACCATTCATTGGATCAAATGTTTCTCCAACAAATATTTTTTTGTTTTCTACACCAGTTATAGTTGGTGCAGTATTTGTTGGTGGATCTACCTCACCATCATCTTCGCTTCCAAATTTTTTAAATATATTAGTAAATTCATATTGACTTTTTACTCCAGAATTAGATTCTAACATAGCATCTCTATTCATAGACCAAAATGATGTCATTGCAATTTTGTTTTTATTGCATGATCAACTATTAACTTAGACCACTCTGTAGTAAATATAGGATGAGCACTTCCCTCAAATCCAATAGATGGAGTTGCACCAATTTTTCCATATGCTTGCTCATCTGTTAATTCTACTTTTGCAAATCTTTTATAATAATTTTTTAATTGATTTTTAGTGCTATCTATAGCTCTTACAGAACCTGTTCCATAGTTTTCACCTGGTAATAAAGTTCCACTACCATAGCACATAGTCATAATATTTACAACTTTAATATCTACTCCTTCAGTAAGATATGCTTCAACTACATCTAATTGTGTTTGAGTTAAACCGCTTGGTAATACTGGAAGAGTTAAAACAATATCAGTTCCTAACTCATCTTGAACCTTTTTAATTGCTTTAGCATTAGCAATATTTTTAGCTTTATCTTGAGCGCCACCTTCAATGTCTAAGTCTAGCCTTGTTAGCCCATATCCTTGTATTACTTCTTTATAAGTGTTAACTAAAACATCTACATCCTGTGTCACTTCCCAAAATGTTATACCATTTAATCCACCTAATGAGATTGTAACATCTCCACCTAAATCACGTAATTCTTTTATTGATTTTTTAATTCCTTGGTATTGGGTATTATCCTTATGCTCTTCGTTTAAAACAGAGTATCCACCCCAACCCCATTGAACTTTTCCATCTTTTATAGTGTTATTTGTAGATTGTATAAAACCTAAGTTAAAGTATTTAACACCACTATCATTAGAAATTTTAACTAAATTTGCAGCTCCATTATTGGTATAGCCTGGTTTTGTAACCCATGCAACCATATCTATAAATGGACAATTCACTTGTTTAGGCCACTCTATACCTTGACCAACACTAAAATCATATTTTGGTACGGTTGTATTATCTTCTTTTACAATTATCTTTCTTTCCGCTGTTGTAGTTTCATTTTTACTGTCAGCTACACTGTATATTAGTTTATATTCTCCGGCTTTTGTTGTGTCTACATTTCCTGTAACCTTAACATTCTTAGTTAAATCGCCATCTTCTTTATCCTTAGCAGTTACACCTTCCATTGGATTAAAGCTATCACCAACTTTGATTTCTTTATCTACAACTCCATTTAATACTGGTTTAGAATTTGTTTCTGGTGGTGTAACACTTTCTCCGTATATAGTTTGTCTTCCAAGTTCAGCACCCTTTGATGTCATTCTTTGAGACAATCCTATATTTTTTATTCCTTTAGCATCTGTTGGTGCTACATTAGATTTTAATTTAAACGTATAACTCCTACCCTGATCTATTGTTTTACCATCATATACAGCTTCAAGATCAACAACAGTGTATCCGTTTTCTTGTGTTACTGTACCAGCCAAGTAATCACCTGCTGTTAATTTCTCATCACTTTTTATATATAATTTAGGGAATTTAATTGTTTCTGCTGCTTTTTCAACAGATCTCATAACATCTCCGGACTCATTTGTTGTTTCGTTATTTTTTATTGTTATTTCATAACCGCCACTAGATCCCCATGACTCTTTATACGGTTTTATAGTTGCTGTTACATTCAAATCTGCATACTTTATTTGATGATCTGGCAATGCTTCGCTTCCAAATAAACCATTTTTAATAGTCTTTGTTAGTTCATCACGTTTAGTTCCATTATTGGTTGGTGCATCTTCAGATGCCATCCATGATATAACTCCACCTAAATTGTTATTGTTTACATAAGATGTCTTTTCTCCAATTGATTTTTTATTTTCATAAGTGAAGAATACCCCTGTAGTTTCATCATAAAGATATGGTGCTTTAGCTACATCATCCCAATATTCTTTTATATTTGGGTATTTAGTCTTTATCTCATTTAAATTACGATATGACCATACGCCTCCACGTCTTCCACCTTCACCTGATTTTAATGGCGCTTCATTTACTGCTCCACGACTTGGGCTTTGATCTGCATCTTTTGATATCTGTTCAGCTTTTCCAAATAATCCTGGTGTTTTACCATCAGGACCTTTTGATACTTTTTCCCATCCACGGCTATAAAATGCAGCTCCTACAACTATCTTATCTTCCTTAGCGCCCTGGCTTATTAGATATTTAACGCTATCATTAACACTTAATCCTTGACTTGCCAATGGGTCCTTTGGATTTGAATACAATCCTGTTTGGTGACCACTGGTATCATCCCATGCACCTCTCATATCATAGGTCATTATATTAGCAAAATCTACTACTTCAAATAATCTTTTTATATCAATTCCCTTATCAAGAGTTGATTTTGGAGCAGGAATTGCTACTGATAATTCATATTCTTTTCCTAGTTCTTTTTCTTTTTTATCTAATGCATTTCTTAAGTCTTGTAATAGCAATATATAATTTTCTTTATCTTTAGGTGTAGCATTAGGTGTACCCTCATCATTTTTATTGTCTACTAAATCTGGTTGACGTACTGAACCTGGATATTCCCAATCTACATCTACAAAATCCATATTAGTATATTCTATAAATTTGATAATATTTTCTACAAGCTTAGCTCTTTTTTGTGAATTATCACAAACCCTTGAAAAATCCCCTGATTTTGACCATCCACCTAAAGAAACTCCAATTTTCAGATTAGGATTTTGTGCTCTCAAATCTTGAAATGCTGATAAAACTCCTGCATTTGCAGCTCCCCATTGAACTCCTGGTTGACCAACTGGTGCTCCTACTGCAGCATCTTTATCTGTAAAAACTAAATTTCCTTCTCCATCAAAATCTAAAAAAGCAAAATTTAAATGTGTTAATTGATCAGCTGGTATATCTTTAGGATAGAAATTTCCTTGTCCGCCCCAAATAGACCAATCTCCATAATACATGACATTTCTTTTTCCTTCTTGGGCATTTTCACTTACGACACTTTTATTCATTTCTACTGCTTTTGCTTCTATTGTACCTATTCCCGGAAGAAGCATTCCAATCGAAAGTGATACTATGGCTGTTGCCGATATAATTCTTTTAGCTACTATTTTTCTTGTTTTTTTACTAACCATACAATAAATCTCTCCCATTAAATTAATAGTCTTATTAATAACTTATAAAAATAATTTATAAAAATAATAGTAGGACTTATACTTGCAAGTATTTTTAGTCTACATATTTATAATAGTAAGCTTATCTAATAATAGTGTCGTATTTTTTAAAAAATGTTTAGGATAAATAATATAATTAATAAAATTCTTACTTTTTCTATTAATTTCTACCTTATAATAAGCAAATTTACTTTATTTTGATACTAAAAAAG
>NZ_HE611051.1:646946-681385 GCF_000285575.1 Clostridium senegalense JC122
AATAGAGTAACTCTATTTTGAAGCTTTTTATATTACATTGGTTTTTTTATTACATCTATTACAGATCCGTCTCTGTATTCTACTACAGCAACTACTTCATCAGATAATTCAACTGCTTTTGGAGCACCTGTCATCTTTTCAGCTGTAGCTTTTAATTCGTCTATTGTCATTATTGGTAGATTTGTTTGTTTTAATTTTTCTATTAAATCTGTTCTCTTAGGGTTAACAGCAATTCCTCTTTCAGTTACGATAACATCTATACTATCTCCTGGAGTTGTTATTGTTGTTAACTTATCTTTTACAATTGGAAGTCTAGCTTTTGTAAGTTGTGTAACTATTATAGTTAACTTAGCTCCAGCAGCTGTATCACTGTGTCCACCAGAACCTCCCATTATAGTTCCATCAGAAGCTGTTGTAACGTTAACGTTAAAGTTTGTATCTATTTCAGTTGCTCCTAATATAACTATGTCTAAGTTATTTACTACAGCACCTTTATTGTCTGGGTTACCATACATAGATGCTGACATTCTCATATGTTCATGAGATGTTGAATAAGATTCAACAGCTTTTAAGTCAAAGCATTGAACATCAAATAAGTTTTTGAATAATCCTTCTCTGTACATATCAACTATGTATCCAGTTATTCCACCTGATGCAAAGCTTCCTTTTATTTCTTCTTTTTTCATATATTCTCTAAGCTCTGCAGCTACTGCTAGAGATGTTCCACCAGCACCTGTTTGGAAACTCATTCCGTCTTTTACAAGACCTGATGCTATCATAGTTTCTAAAGCCATTTTAGCTATTTTTAATCCTACTGGATCTTTAGTTATTTGAGTTGTTCCAGAAACTATTCCTTTTGGATCTCCTATAGAATCAACTTTTACAATATAATCAACATATATTTGGCTGATTTCTATTGGACAGTTTGGATAAGCTACTAAATTATCAGTTATAGCAACAACTTTTTCTGCACCTTCTGCATCACTTACTGCATATCCTAAAGCTCCGCAAGCTGATTTTCCGTATAAACCATTAATATTTCCATACATATCACAAGCTGGTGCTGCTATAAATGCTACATCTATGTGTAAATCTCCACTTTCTATAGCTCTAGCTCTTCCACCATGAGTGTGCATTACTGCTGGGTATTTTAATCTACCTTCAGATATTGCTTTTGCAACTGGACCTGAAATGTAGTTTGCACAAATTCTAGTTACTACGCCACTTTCTATATAGTCTACAAGTGGTGCATGTACTGGGAATATTGAACTTGCTGCGATTCTTATATCTTTTATTCCTCTTTTTGCGATAGCTTCTACAACCATATTTAAAACATAGTCACCATTTCTTAAATGGTGGTGGAATGATATTGTCATTCCATCTTTTAAATTAACTTTGTCTAAAGCATCTTCTATATTATTTAATAATTTTTCATCCATTGGAGTTACTGATTTTACATTAACAGCAGCCTTTTGTTTTTCTCCTGCTTTTGCAAAAACTCCTTCAAACGGCATAACTTCACCATATCCATCTATAAAGCTAGGAAGTTCACGTCCTAATACGTTTTTCATAATATCACCTCAATAAATTACCTTTACTTCTAAGTCATCTATAAATTAACTAATATAACGACTAATTATTTTTTAAAATCTATCTATTCTTAAAGTAATCCTAATATTTTAGCTAATTCAACTGTTGTTTTTGCTCTATTTATGATTGGAGCATCTACCATTTTTCCGTCTAATGAGAAAACTCCTTTTCCTTCTTTTTGAGCTTCTTCCATAGCTTCTAAAACTCTTACTGCATGTTTTATTTCTTCTTTAGTTGGAGCATATACTGAATGTATTCCATCTATTTGTCTTGGGTTTATAGATGCTTTACCAGTCATTCCTAATGATTTAGCTTTTGCAGTATCTACTAGTAATCCGTCTAAATCATTTGTATCAGTAAATGGAGTATCTATTGCATCAACTTTAGCAGCTTTACAAGCTATTGCAACTCTATTTCTTGCATAGAATACTTCTTCACCTGCTTTAGTTCTTTTTATTCCCATGTCTGAAGTATAATCTTCTCCACCTAAAAGAACTCCTGCAACTCTTTTTGATGACTTAATTATTGAATAAATGTTTTCAACACCATAAGCACTTTCTGCTATTGGGAATAGTTTTATTGATCCTATCTCAAAACCTTCTTCTTCTTCAATTTTAGTAAGTCTTCTATCTATTTCTATTAACTCTTCTTCTGTAGCTTTAGGAACCATTATTGTATCTGGTTTCACTCTAGCTATAACATCTATATCTTCATCAGCAAATTCTGTTGTAAGTGGGTTAATTCTAACAACCACTTCAACATTACTGTAATCTACATTTTTTATTGCTTCTCTTACAAGTACTCTTGCACTATCTTTTTCTGTAAGAGAAACTGCATCTTCTAAGTCTAGTATTATTGAGTCTGCTCCTAAAATTCCTGCATTTTGAAGCATTCCTGGATTATTACCAGGCATAAAAAGCATAGTTCTTCTTAATTTTTTCATTTTATTCACCTCTACTACTGAGCTCTTTTTACAGCTGTTTCTACTCTAGCTTTTATAGTGTAATCTAGTGCCCCTTTATCTTGAGCCTTTACTATAGCACTTTCCACTTTTAGCTCTTTTAAAGTTTCTAAAATAACTTTTCTTATTTCTTCACCAAATTGCTTCATTACTATACTCTCAAGGTCTAATTCTATACCTTTTTCTTCGCTCGGCATAATCATTATATAAATATCATTAGATTCTAAAGTACCTGCTTTCGCAACTTTTTTTATATCCATAGTATTCACCTCTAATTTTTCACGGTTATTTTAATAGCTAAGCTACTAAAACGCTATCTATTTTACTGAATTTAAATATGCTTCTTTTCCCATCTCATAAAGGTTATTTCCTTCACAGTCTATAACAACTACTAATGGTAAATCTTTAACTTCTAATCTTCTTACAGCTTCTGCACCTAGATCTTCATAAGTTACAATCTCTGCAGTCTCTACGCATTTAGCCATTAGTGCTGCTGCGCCACCTATTGCTGCAAAATAAACAGCTTTATTTTTCTTCATTGATTCAATAACTTCTTTTGAACGTAAGCCTTTACCAACCATTCCTTTTAATCCTTGATCTAAAAGTTGTGGTGTATAAGCATCCATTCTATAGCTAGTTGTTGGGCCTGCTGATCCTATTGCCATTCCTGGTTTCGCTGGTGTTGGTCCAACATAATATATTAAACTATCTTTTACATCTATAGGTAATTTCTCACCTTTTTCTAATAAATCAACAAATCTTTTATGAGCTGCATCTCTAGATGTATATATTACTCCTGAAAGTAATACACTATCTCCAGCTTTTAAATCTTTTACTTTTTCTTCAGTTAATGGCATAGTTATTCTTTTTTCCATTACTAAATACCCCCTATTAAAGCTCTACTTCAGCATGTCTTGTAGCATGACAGTTTATGTTTACTGCAACTGGTAATCCTGCAATATGAGTTGCATATGTTTCTATATTTACAGCAAGAGCAGTTGTTTTTCCACCAAATCCTTGTGGTCCTATTCCTAAACTGTTTATAGCCTCTAGTAATTCATTTTCAAGCTTTTCATAGAAAGGATTTGAATTTCTCTTATCAAATGGTCTTATTAAAGCTTTTTTAGCTAAGTTTGCAGATCTATCAAAAGTTCCTCCAATTCCAACACCTACAACTATTGGTGGGCATGGGTTTGGACCGGCCTCTTTAACTACTTTTAATATAAACTCTTTAACACCGTCTAGTCCATCAGATGGTTTTAACATTTTTATTTGGCTCATGTTTTCTGAACCAAATCCTTTTGGTGCTACTGTTATTTTTAATTTATCTCCTGGAACTACATTATAATAAATTATTGCTGGTGTATTATCTTTAGTATTAACTCTATCTAATGGGTCTTTAACAACAGATTTTCTTAAATATCCGTCTGTATATCCTCTTCTAACACCTTCATTTATAGCATCTTCTAAGCTTCCACCAACTATGTGAACTTCTTGTCCAAGCTCAACAAATACACATGCCATTCCAGTATCTTGACACATTGGCATGTTTTCATTTTTAGCTATATCAGCATTAGTTATTATTTTATCTAATATACCTTTTGCTATATCCCAATTTTCATTATCTCTAGAGTTAATTAATGCATTTTTAACATCTTCACCTAAGTAATAATTAGCATTTATACATAACTCTCTTACTTCTTTACTTATTTGTTCAACATTAATTTCTTTCATTGCAACTCCTCCAAAATTGGCAGTCTATTTTTTATTATTATAAAAATTTTCTACTATGTAAAACTTTATCTTATACAATTAAACTTTTATTTTAATTTAAGTCTATAATATAAAATTTATGTTATTCATAGTGTAAAAGGCAGTTTTTTATAAACCGCCTTTTATCTAATATATATTTATTATTTGTTTCTTCTGTTAACTAATGCAACTACTCTGTTCATTTCGTTGTTAACTATCATATATCCTTCGTCAACACCCATACCTGGTTTTGCAAGACATTGGTCTGCTCCACAAGCTATTGCGATGTTAGTGCAGATTTCTGCAGATCTATTTGTTTCGTTACAAGTTCCTCCACAGTAAGCTCCTACACCTTTTTTCTTACAGTATAATATAGAATCTATGATATTGTTAACTCCGCCAAGGTCTGGAGTTTTGATTTGTAGCATATGTCCTGCATTGTTATCAGCGAAGAATTTAACATCATCGTATGTGTTACACCATTCGTCTGCAACAAGCTCAACATTCATTCCTCTGTTGTTTATTTCAGTTGTTAAGTCTCTTAAAGCTTCCATTTGTCTTTCTCTATGTTCAACATCCATAGGTCCTTCAATTCTTAATTTGAAAGGTTTAGCAGCTTCTTCTAATGTTTGGATATAATCAGCCATTGCTTTTGTATCGTAATCGAAAGCTACTCCTATTGTTCCATAAACGTCTATGTGGAATACTGGGCTATAGTCTTCACAAGTTCTTAATTTTAGAACTCTGTCACTTAACCATTTAACATATGCATGTAATTTTTCACCATTGTTACCTAATTTATCAGCAACATGGTTGATTAAAGCGTGAGGCATTACGTCTGCACCTTTTATAATCATTTTGTCTGCATTATCGTATCTGTCATCTCCAGATTGAGTGAATATAGGAATTCTTTTTATTTCTACTCCTGTGTTGTATTCATCTCTTACAACTTCAGCCATAGTTACTTTTTTAGCTTTTGCTACACCATCAAGGATCGCTTGAGTTACACCATATCTGATAGCTGTATGTAATCTTTTTCCATCAACTGTCATGTGATCAAACTCTTCTGCTAAAGCTTTGAAGTTTTCTAATTCTCTTCCTATTAATTTAGGTGCGATTTCTTTTTCAATAACTGGTATAAAGTCTTTTGCTAAGAATAATGGATCTCTTCCACCTGCTCCTGAGTATTGAACTGCTGCACAATCTCCACAAGCTACTTGACCATCTTCAAGTACTAACATTACAGATATAGATTCTCCAGCTTGTCTTACAGATGTAAATCCTTCAGTCACAGCTTCTCCTACATATGTAAATCCATCATGTCCTGCTCCTTTTTTTATAGCTCTTTGGTCATCAAAATAGAATCCTGTTCTTCCTGCTGAACATATTACGTCAACAATTTTCATATAAAACACCTTACCTTCTAAAGATTAATAAGTATATATTAATTTATTTTTTTAACAATTTAATTATTATTCAGGTCTTCCTACTAATTTACCTTTTCCAACAGCGAATATATCATCAACTGTCATTTGGAAGCAAACATCTCTTCCTTCAAATTTAGCTCTTTCTTCTAATTTGTTTAAGTTATAAGCTTTTAATTCTTCAGTGAATGGAATGTTTCCTAATTTTAAGTATCTTACAGCACCATCGTTATCTCTTGCAGGCATCATTTTACCAGCATTGTATTTGCTTGGTGCGAATGGGATATCTAATAATCCTCTTTCGAATGCTTTAACTGTTCCTATAGCTAAGTCGCCATTTCCAGCTTCATAAACTGCTTCTAACATACATTTAGTTTCAGCTTTTATTATGTTAATTTCCTCTTCTAACTCTTTAGACATTGCCATTCTTTGTCCTTCAAGTAAGTTTAGAGTCATTTTTGTTGTTTTTATACCTTGTGCATTAGCTTCTTTTGTTGGGATACCAATAGCTTCGTGTGTAGTTTTAACGATAACTTTAGTAGCTCCAGCTAAAGCTGCTGCTGCTGAACCTGTAGATATAACACCATAAGCTTTTGCTTCGTCAGCAGGGAATCCACCCATCCATTGGTGGAATACTGTTGTAACAAATACATCATTGTATCCATTAGCTTTTAAGTATTCATTACATTGCTCTTCTAATGCTCTTATAGCTGCAACGTCTTGGATTAAGTTTCCGCATTGACCGTATCCTACAGTAATGTTTTTAACACCTTGCTCTGCTGCAAGTAAAGCTTCTATTATAGCTACTACGTTTGATGTACTTGGTGGTACTAATGTTCCAGTTAATGGACCATATGGTTCTCTGTTTATTGATACACCATGTTCTTCATAGTAACCAACTAGTCTATCGCAGTACTGCCAATCTAAGATTGTTTTTTCTAATGTAACATTTTTAGCATATGGTATGTTATAAGATATACCACCACCCTCATTTGATGTCCATCCTGATGCGTGTGTAATTTCTGCAAGTAATCTTCCGTCTGGAGTACCGTGTCTTGATTCTATTGGTAAGTTAACTGATTCAAATACTTTTTTACATCCAGCTACACCATGGTTAACTCCTGGGAATCCGTTAAGTAATGATCTTCCTTCTTTTATACTTTCTTTTATTCCAACTTCACATTCTTCATATCTATTTTGTCTTGTATAACTATCTATTGTTGAAGGTAGTAAGTCTGCTCCACCTTCATTTTGTAAAAATGATAATAATTCTACATGCTTATCTATTAAAGCAACACCTGCTCTTGGTTGTGCTAAAGTAATTCCTTCTTGTTTTGCTTTTACTAATTTCTTAGCAAAGTTTTTGTGGTCTGGAATTGTTTTATTGTACTCTATTCCATCTTGTATATTGGCTACATCTTTTCCTGTTGGCCATTGTGCTAAAACTTCTTCTCTTACTTTGAAAAATTCCTCTTCAGTCCATTTTTTATTTTTAAGTTCCACTTTAAATTACCTCCTGATAATTACACATTAACTAAATATTTTTTCATAATTCTAACGGCTTTATCCGGATGATCATGTGCTAACAATCCCATCGCTGATAATATATAACTCTTATCTAACAAGAATTCTGGTTCCTCTGGTTTTAATGACGTTGGGTTTTCTTTTGTAAAAGTACCAGCATTCAAAATATCTCCTGGATTTTTACTATGAACTAAAACTCCACCTGTACCTATCATATATTTAACTTTCATAAGGTCTTTACCTATTTGGTTAAACACAACTCCCATTGGAGTATATACATTTTCAATACATCCTGCATGTCTTTCAAGTGCAAGTTCAGTGGCTACTTTAGCCATAGCTTCATCAAATTTTATTTCCTCGTCATCCTTAGGTACCATTTTTATGTTTTCATATCTATATTTACAACACTCTTCTATATTTACTTCTCTTTTTTCATCACCTAAGTAATTTCTTAGCTTTCTAGAGCCACCAGCTTCCCAAAGAGAAACTGCAGAATATCGCATTCCCAAATCACCTTCAACAGTTCTTTTAGCAAAAGGTTCTTCAAGTCCTCTCATGTTAACTCCTGCCTTTGTTGGTTCTCCATCAGCTATTGAGTGAATATCAGTAGTTGCTCCTCCAATATCAACAACTATTAAGTCGCCAATACCTTCTTCCTCATCGCTACCTTCACTTAACACTCTTGCAGCTTTTAATACTGCCGCTGGCGTAGGCATTAATATTCCGTTTACAAAACTTTCTGCATTATTAAGGCCCTTTGCATCTGTTATTTTATCCATGAATACTTTTCTTATTTCTTCACGGGCTGGTTCAACATTTAATGAATTTAATGTTGGCATAACATTTTCAGTTACACTAAAGTAAATACCAGCTTTTTCAAATATCTCTCTTATTTCATCATTAGCTACTTTATTACCAGCAACTACCACTGGAACATCTATGTTATGCTTTACAATCATCTTAGCATTATGTATTACACACTGTTTATTACCACCATTTGTTCCACCTGCTAGAAGTATTATATCCACATCCGAATTTTTAATTTCTTCTGCTTCAGAATTTGTTATTTCATAACTATATACTTTTAACACTCTTGCTCCAGCGCCTAACGCTGCTCTTTTGGCTGCTTCTGCAGTTAAGTCTGGAACTAGACCTAAGGCAACCATTTTTAATCCACCAGCTGCTGATGAACAAGCTAATTTTTTTACAAAGTTTACATCTTTGCCTTCTAATTGCTCTTCTAACTTCTTATAAGCCTTATCAAAGCCAGTCATAATATCATCTTCAATTGTTGTTATATCTTTTGCTGAAGCTAATATTTCTTCATTTTCAATATCTACAGCTGTAAGTTTTGTGTAGGTACTACCAAAGTCTAAAAGTAAGTATGCATCCACTTTAATCACTCCACTTTTGTATATTTATTATAGTCCTAAATCTTCTTTTAAATCGTGAATTGTTGTTTCAAGACTTGTTCCAGGTGGGTAAACTCTGTCAAATCCCATAGCTTGGAATCTTCCAAGAACTTCTTCCCAGTTTTGTTTTCCTACAACTATGTTTCCACCTACATAAAGTAAAATGTCTTTTAATCCAGCTTCATCACATTTTTCTCTTAATCCTCTACAGTCAATTTCTCCATGACCATAAAGTGAAGATACTATTATAACGTCTGCATTAGTTTCTACTGCTGCATTAATGAAATCTTCTTGTGGTGATAATACACCTATATTTATTACGTTGAATCCTGCTTCTGTTAAAGCATAATCTAGGATTTTATTACCAACTGCGTGACAGTCAGCTCCTATAACTCCAAGAACTAAAGTTTTCTTTTCCATTTCTAAAGCCTCCCTAAAAAATAATTAATTGTGATTAGTATTTTGCTTATATTTTATTTCAATTAGCTTAGACTTAAGTGCTTTTACAGAACCCGCATCTAAACTATAAGAAAACTCAATTATTTCTTTATTGTGAATATTCAGTATAGAGATATCCTTTACTCTTCCCGGCGTAACTATTAGAACATCAAACTCTTCAACTATCTTTTTTAGTTTGTCCACTTCTAATTCGTTGAAATATTGTACATTTAAATCTGCAAGCCCTGAGTCATCTAATGCTGCTTTCATTTTAAAAATCATTTCTTGTGATATACATATGAAAGCAAAACTTGTCTCATAAGGGTGTCTCGCGATTTTCACTATAGATTCCAACTTAGGATTTATAGCTACTCCTAAAACTTCTCTATTTATTTCCTTTATTGCATTTTTAACTTCATTTACGTGATTGAATGTTGCAATTATAACCTCGCTGTCATTTACTATTTTTTTTGTTTTTTCTGACATTTCATTAAGTTCTGACACCGTTAAAGGTATAACATTCATATTACTATTTTCGCTTAATTGTTTACTAAACATTCTTGATTGTTCAATGTTACATTCAACAAAAATTGCTGTAACTTTTTTCATCAATTCTTTTTTTTCTTTAACTCTTTCTATTACTATTTCTAGAAAATCTTCTGCTTCTACACCAATTTCTAGAGCCTCTTCAAGGGCTAAATCAACAAACTTTATTAGCTTGTTTTTTATTTCCTCATCCTTCCAGGAAATAACTTCTTCTGCTACGAATGTTCCTTTTCCTTGAATAGACTTTAATACACCACTATTTTCAAGTTGTTTATAAGCAGTACTTATTGTATTCCTACTTACTTTTAGCTCTTGTGAAAGTTCTCTTTCCGTTGGCATTTTGTTTCCTACCTTGAGAGTACCTTCTTTTACCAAATCCATTATTTGCTTTTTAACTTGAATATAAAGTGGTATTCCGCATTTTTTATCTACCACAATATTCATAAATACCTCCCAAGTCTAAATGGACTAATGGACTAATCCATTTACCATTTACAATGTAATAATAACATATGGCCCTATCTAATTCAATGCCAATTTTGATAAAAATCAAAAAAAAGCCGACCCAGATTTCCCGTTCGGCAAGTTTCGATTCATTTGTGTGAATCTTTTTTAAATTTTCTCTATTTTTAATTTATATTTTTTTGTTTTTATTTATTTTTTTACAGTTTTCTGCAAATTTTTTCATATTTTTCTCATTTTACTTACTTTTTGTACCATTTTTATAATAATATTCTATTGACTTGAACAATGATTGTGCAACTTTTTTTTGATAACTTTCATCTTTTAATTTAGACAAATCTTCATTATTTGATAAAAACCCACATTCTATAATAAAACCTGGCATAGTATCATTAGTTCTTAATACCTTATAAGCATCTTTTGCTGGTTTTGCCTGCCTTTTATTATTGGTATCTAAATCTTCTTTTAAGTTGTTTTGTACTATTTTGGAAATAACTTCACTTTCTGGATTATTTGAGTACCATACTTGCGCTCCTTTACAACTAGCATCTTTAAATTTATTTAAATGTATACTTACAAACAAATCACAATTAGTTTCTTTCTTTAATTGACATCTAGCATTTAAATCTTCATTTTTCTTTTGTCTTACAGTTCCATTCTCTGAATATAAACCTGTATCTTCATATCTAGTTAAATACACATTATATCCTGATTCTTTTAAAAGTTTTTCAAGTTCAAGAGCAATATTAAGATTTATATGTTTTTCTACAGTACCATCTGATGCACTAGCACCACCATCCATACCTCCATGTCCTGGATCTATAAGTATAGTTTTAACTTTATTATCATTTAAATTAACCACATCTTCACTTATTTTTAAATCTGTTGTAAAAAAACTTCCAAGTACAATTAATATAGCCATTAAAGTACCAATTAAAATACTATTTTTATATTTCATATTTTCACCTCTAATTTGTCTGTTTTAACATAATTTAAGTTGCATTAAATTTTTTCTAATATTCCTCTATTTAATATGCCCACATACTCTTATAAATATTACTATACTAATTAAATTAGCTTGATTGAGCTAAAATATTGGCACTATATGGATTTTATGACTATAATTTTATTTTATAAAAAAAATAACATCTCAAAACAAAATTGTTTTGAGATGTTATATCTATTAATTATAAGCAGTTTCTGCAACTATCTCTGCTATATTTACTGCATGGTCACCTATTCTTTCAAAGTTACTTATAACATCTAAGAATATTGCACCTACTGTTGCATTACAAACTCCATTATTAAGTCTTTTTATATGTGATGATCTTAATTGTTTTTCTAAACTATCGATTCTGTCCTCCACTGATCTAACTGTATCAGCTTTGTCCTTATTATAGTTTTTAAAACACTCAATACTCATTTCTAAAGAGTTAATTGTATAATTAAATATATCATTTAATTCTTTAACGCCTTCCTCAGAAAAGTCCGCATTCTTAGTCATTTTTTCACTAGCTAAATCTGCTATATTTTCAGCATGATCACCTATACGTTCAATGTCATTAACAACATGGAACATTGCCGCAACCATTCCCTTTTGTTCTTCTCCCAATTCACTATTAGATAATTTAACCAAAAATTTAGTTATATCATCTTCTAATATATTTATAAGCTTTTCTTGCTCATATACCTTTTTTAGAGCCTTCTCATCATTATAAACAAAAGCTTTCATGGCATATTCAACATTTTCTTTAGCTTTAGTACCCATTCTTACAAGTTCATTTGTTGTTTGACCTAAAGCAATTATAGGGGTTTCTAATAATCTTTCGTCTATGTACTGAACACCTATTGTGTCTTTTTCATCTTCACCTGGTATTAACTTGTTAACTAATGCAACTAATGGTTTTATAAACCAAATTAATAATAATGTATTAATAACATTAAATATAGTATGTGCATTTGCTATCTGTCTTTTTACAGCTTCTGCATCATTTCCTGGTGTTATAGCCTGAACTATGTTAGCAAGTTGAGTTGCAAATCCTATAAATATAAGAGTTCCTATTACATTAAATAGTAGATGTATTACTGCTGCTTTTTTAGCTGTTTTAGAAGTTCCTATACTTGATATCATTGCTGTAACACATGTACCTATATTACTACCTAATAATATCGGTATGGCTACACTTAATGGTAATGCTCCTGTTGATGCAAGTGCAACTAGTATACCTGTTGAAGCTGAAGAACTTTGAATTACAGCTGTCATAACAGCTCCTAGTAGTACTCCTAATAATACTTTACCTTGTAATTTTAATATTAAAGTTGCAAATATTGGTGAATCCGCTAATGGTGACATAGCATTTTTCATCAAATCTAATCCTAAAAATAAAATACCAAATCCTAAAACTATGTTTCCTATTTGTTTCTTCTTATTATTCTTTGAGAATAATACTATCATTGCACCAATTGCTAAACATAATGGTGCTAAAAAATCCATTTTAAAAGCAATTAATTGAGCTGTAATAGTCGTACCTATATTAGCTCCCATTATAACAGCTGTAGCTTGATATAAATTCATAAGACCTGCATTAACAAATCCTACAACCATAACTGTAGTAGCACTACTACTTTGAATTATACCTGTTACTATAGCTCCTGTTAAAACTCCTTTTACTGGGTTAGATGTTATCTTATCAAATACGCTTTTTAATCTGTCTCCAGTAGCATTTTCTAAACCGTCTCCCATCATTGTCATTCCATAAAGAAACAGTCCTAATCCGCCGAACAGACTAACTATTGTGGTAAATAAGTCCATAGATTACCTCCAAAATAATTTTAACTTTTATCTAAAATTCCTATTAAATGATACCTCAAAATTAAGTTCATGTTAATATATACAGAACAAATTTAACATAAACATAACATAAAATGAAATCTTCTAAATTCACTGTTATTTTAAGCTAATTTTTTTACCACAACTTATGTATATCCTTTATACAGGTATAACCATTAATTTAATATAAATATGTATTATATTAAATTGACTTATAAATAAAATTATAAATCTTCTTATTTAATACTATAGGGAAACAAGCTCAAATTTAAATTTATCAATAACTAACATATTATTTTAGTTAAAAGTTAAGAGTGAATAGTGAACAGTTATAGTTATTACTACTCACTTTGTTCCTATTAACTCTCAATGTATCTTTTTATAAATTTGCAAAGTAAATTATATTGATATATTTTTAAAAATCATTTTCAGAAAGTGGTTACCACTTTCATCCTAAATTCTTAATTCATAATTCATAATCCTTAACTAACTATATTTGTACTTATTTTTCTCAACTGATAACAAAAATTTGATGAATAAATTTAAACTGAAGCTTGCTTCCCTATATAGAATTCCAGATTAAATTTTAAACTTATTCATTTATTAAATGAGAAAACTAAAATTATTACTTTATGAATAACTAGTAGATTATTTTAGTTAACAATTACTAGTTACGGTGATTATTATTCAATATTCTCCTAATAATACCAAATGTACTTTTTTAGGACTAGATTTTATTGCTTTATGTTTTATTAATATCCTTTCAATCTTATTTTAAAAATAACTTATGAAAAATAAATTTCCACACTCCTATCCTTCTTGTTACAGCTGTAAACTTTGGATATAACTTCAGTTAACTTTATATTCCAAATTAAAGGTTTCATTATTCTAATTTAAAAAACTCATTCTCAGTTTCCTCCATTACTTTTGACTCTTAATTCTTAACTTTTAACTACTTATAGTTATACTATTTTTATTAAGTAATTATATTTCAGTAAATTCAAATACTTTTAATTTCTTTATTTTTAATTAATTAACATTTTTAATTTAGGTTAAAAATTTAATTTTTAATTTATCTTTAATTTCATATTTTAAACAATAAAAAATGCATATGCCAAAGGCATATGCATTTAATATGTATTCCAAAGTAAAAACTTGAAAAATACGTTTTTGAAATATTATCTTTTTGAGAACTGAGAAGCTCTTCTTGCTTTTTTAAGACCGTATTTCTTTCTTTCTTTCATTCTTGGGTCTCTTGTTAAGAAACCAGCTTTTTTAAGTTCTGGTCTTAAGTTTTCGTCAGCTTTTAATAAGGCTCTAGATATTCCATGTCTTATTGCTCCTGCTTGACCAGTGTATCCACCACCGTGAACGTTAACTAAAACGTCGAATTTTTCCTTAGTTCCAGTTAATACTAATGGTTGATTAACTATAACTCTTAAAGTTTCTAATCCAAAGAAATTTTCTATCTCTCTGTTATTTATTACAACTCTACCTTCTCCAGGTACAAGTCTTACTCTAGCAACTGATTGTTTTCTTCTTCCTGTTCCGAAATATTGAACTTTTGCCATTTTAAATCCTCCTTCCAAACTCTATCTAATTATTTTCTTACTAACTCTAAAACTTCTGGGTTTTGAGCGTGATTGTTGTGTTCTGTTCCTCTGTATACTGTTAATTTTTTAAGCATTTTTCTTCCTAAAATTCCGCTTGGAAGCATTCTTCTTACTGCTTCTTCAAATACGAATTCTGGTTTTTTAGCTAATGCTTCTCTGTATGGAGTCTCTTTTAATCCACCTGGATATAGAGAGTGATGTCTTAACATTTTTTGATCTAATTTCTTTCCTGTTAAAACAATTTTCTCTGCATTAATAACTACAACGTAATCTCCTGTATCTACGTGTGGAGTAAATTCTGGTTTGTTTTTTCCTCTTAATACTGAAGCTATTTGGCTAGCAGCTCTTCCTAAAGGCATTCCTGCCACGTCTACTACATACCATTTTTTTTGAACTTCATTTGGTTTTGCTAAGTATGATTTCATTTCTTTTTCCCTCCCTGAATTTTTAACAATCTTAATTCTATGCTAAAGACCCGGGGCTAGTGGATCTTATACACAATTTTTTTATTATAACAAACAAAAATATTATAATACAATTTGCCACGCGTGTCAATTATTTAAAAAATTATTACATTACTAAAATTGTAGTAAATATGCCTATTTTAGTAATACTAATAATAAACTTCTTCTAAACACAGCCCTTGAGGTGGCATAGATTTTCCGGCGTTAGTTCTTTCCTTTGAATCTATTATATTTTTGATGCTTTTCGGATTAATTTTTCCTATACCCACATCAATAAGGGTACCTACTATTATTCTTACCATATTATATAAAAAACCATCAGCACTTACAAATATTTTTACATAGTTTCCTGTTTTCTCTACATAAAGTTCACTTATAGTCCTCACAGAGGTTTTAACTGAACTTCCTTTGTTTTTAAATGCTGAAAAGTCATGAGTACCTATAAAGTATTTACAAGCTTCATTCATTTTCTCTATATCTAAATTATATTTACATTGACATACATAATTTCTATCTATTGTTGCTTTCATAGGTCTTTCAAGTATAGTATAACTATACTTCTTTCCCCTGCAACTGTATCTAGAATGAAATTCTTCTGGCACTTCTTCAGATTTTAAGACGGCAATATCATCTGGTAATTTTACATTAAGTGCATCTTTAAATTTTTCACTAGGTATAGAACTGTTTGTAACAAAATTGCATATATATCCTTTAGAATGTACTCCACTATCAGTCCTGCTACATCCAATTATCTCTATATCCTCTTTTGTTAAATTAGAAATTATATCTTCTATAGTACCTTGTAATGTAACCTTAGTCTTTTGTTTTTGCCATCCAAAATAGTTTGTTCCATCATATTCTAGTGTTAACTTTATATTTCTCATATTAATTTCCTTTAAAAATAAAATCTTGTTCCAAATATCAATATCGTAAATATAGCAAAGTTTACAAATGCTATACTATCTCTTTTAGTCATTTTTAATACTTTCATTCTAGTTCTACCGTCTCCGCCTCTATAGCATCTTGCTTCCATTGCCATAGCAAGGTCTTCAGCTCTTCTAAATGAACTTATAAATAATGGTACTAACAATGGCACTAAACTTTTAGCCCTATTTATAAGATTTCCACTTTCAAAGTCAGCACCTCTTGCCATCTGAGCCTTCATTATTTTATCAGTCTCATCCATAAGCGTAGGTATAAATCTAAGTGCTATAGTCATCATCATAGCTAATTCATGAGCTGGTACCCCTATTTTCTTAAATGGATTAAGTAGTCTCTCTATCCCATCAGTTAATTCTATAGGGGATGTTGTTAATGTTAATAACGATGTACCTGCTATTAAAAATGTAAGCCTTATTATCATAAAGGCAGCAAGAATCAATCCTTCTTTATATATTTTCAAAAATCCTAATTGATAAACTAATGTTTCTCCCTTTGTGAAAAATATATTGAATATTGCTGTTATTAACATCAATATAAATATGGGTTTTAACCCCTTATATATATATCTAAATGGTACCTTTGATACATATATACATAACATTAAAAATAAAAAGACTACAACATATCCCTGCACATTATTTGCTAAAAATAAAACTATTATAAATAATAATGATATTAATATTTTTGTTCTTGGATCAAGCTTGTGTATAAATGATTCACCAATAATATATTGGCCTATTGTAATATCCTTGATCATATAAACTCCTCCAAAATAGAAACCTATAAATAAATTAAATACTTTAAGATTTTAAAACTCTAAGTATTTCTTCCTTAGCTTCCTTTAAGGTAAATATATCTTCTGATATGTCCAATCCTTTTTTTCTAAGTTCTTTTACTAAATAAGTAACTTGTGGTACTGCTAGGCCTACTCTCTCTAACGTTTCAACATCTTTAAATATTACTTTAGGTGCTCCATCTAAAATGCATTTTCCACCTTCCATAACTAATATTCTATCTGCTACTTTAGCTACATCTTCCATGCTATGTGAAACTAGGATTATAGTCATATTATACTCTCTATGTAATAATTCTATTTTTCCTAATATTTCATCTCTTCCCTTTGGATCAAGTCCTGCAGTAGGTTCGTCTAAAATCAACACTTTAGGCTCCATTGCAACAACACCTGCTATTGCAACTCTTCTTTTTTGACCTCCACTTAACTCAAAAGGAGACTTATCTTTATATAACTCATAATCTAATCCTACTATATTCATAGCTCTTTTTACTCTATCTGAAACTTCCGCTTCTGATAAACCTAAATTTTTAGGTCCAAAAGCTATATCTTTTTCAATTGTCTCTTCAAACAATTGATACTCTGCATATTGAAATACTAGGCCTACTCTTTTTCTTATTTCAGTAAGCTTTATATTTTTTGAAGTAATATCTATGTCGTCTACTATTATCTTTCCTGACGACGGTTTTAACAGTCCATTAATATGCTGAATCAAAGTTGATTTTCCTGATCCTGTATGCCCTATTAAAGCTAAAAACTCACCATCATTTATTTCTAATGAAACATTATCTAATGCTTTTTTTTCAAAAGGTGATTTTGCCATATATATATGTGTTAAATTTTCTATCTTAATTGACATAATTCATTCACCATCTCATCTATAGTTAATATTTCTCTATTTAAGCTTATTCCATCTTTGCTGAGTTCATAAGCAAGTTCTGTCATCTGAGGTACGTCAAGTCCTAAGCTCTTCATAGTATCAACTTCTTTAAACACTTCCTTTGGAGTACCTTCAATAATTACTTTTCCTGAATCCATAACATAAATTTTGTCTGCATCAACTGCTTCTTCCATATAATGAGTAATAAGCACTACAGTTATGCCAGACTCCTTGTTTAACTCTTTAATAGTCTTTATAACTTCTTTTCTTCCTGAAGGATCTAACATAGCAGTTGGCTCATCTAAGACTATACACTCCGGTCTCATAGCAAGTATACCTGCTATTGCAACTCTTTGTTTCTGTCCTCCTGATAGTAAATGTGGACCATGCTGTTTATATTCATACATATTAACTCTTTTTAAGGATTCATCAACTCTTCTTCTTATTTCTGCTGAATCTATTCCTAAATTTTCTGGTCCAAAAGCAACATCTTCTTCTACTATTGTAGCAACAATTTGGTTGTCTGGATTTTGAAAAACCATCCCAGCTTTTTTTCTTACTTCCCAAAGATTTTCTTCTTTTGAGGTATCCAATCCACCTACAAAAATTTTACCTTTACTTGGTAGTAATAATCCATTTATATGCTTTGCAAAAGTAGATTTACCAGATCCATTATGGCCTAAAACAACTACAAAATCACCTTTGTTTATAGTTATATTAACACCATCTAGTGCAATTTTTTCTTTACCATCTTCATTTGATTCATATTTAAAGAATAAATTTTCACTTACAATTTCAACTTTTGTATCATTTTTAATACCTTGAGGGGCATTTTTGGTAAGTTCCATATTTCATCCCTCCATAGCTGGAAAATTTATATTTTTATAATAAAATGGGGACTAAGCTAGGCATACTTAATCCCCTGGAATATATTATACTAATTCTAATATAACAACTTCTGCTCCGTCGCCTCTTCTTGGACCTACTTTCATTATTCTAGTATATCCACCATTTCTCTCAGCGTATTTTGGAGCTATGTTATCGAATAAATTCTTAACAACTTCCTCTTCTGTAACGAATGCAAGAACCTGTCTTCTAGCATGTAAATCTCCTCTTTTAGCAAGAGTTATCATTTTTTCAGCTAGTCTCTTAGTTTCTTTAGCTCTAGTTTCTGTAGTTTCTATTTTTCCGTGCTTTAAGAAGCTAGTAACAAGATTTCTAAGCATTGCCATTCTTTGATCAGTTGGACGTCCTAACTTACGTTGTTGTGCCATCGCTATCCCTCCTTACTCTTCGTTTGGTTTAAATGATAGTCCTAAGGCTTCTAGTTTTTGTTCAACCTCTTCAAGAGATTTCTTTCCTAGGTTTCTAACCTTCATCATATCATCCATTGATCTTTCTGTTAATTCTTGAACAGTATTTATACCAGCTCTTTTTAAGCAGTTAAAACTTCTAACAGATAAATCAAGTTCCTCTATTGTCATTTCTAATACTTTTTCTTTCTTATCTTCTTCTTTTTCAACCATTATTTCAACATTATCAGCATGATCTGTTAATGTCATAAATAGTTTAAAGTGTTCTATAAGAATTTTTGCTGATAAACCAATTGCTTCATCAGGTCTAATTGTTCCATTAGTCCATATTTCAATTGTTAATTTATCATAATCTGTTATTTGGCCTACTCTTGTATTTTCAACAGTAAAATTAACTCTCTTAACTGGAGTATAAATTGAATCTACAGGTATAGTAGCTATTGGTTTGTCTTCAGTTTTATTTTTGTTCTGAGAAACATAACCTCTACCTCTGCTAACGTTAAGTTCCATAAATAATTTACCATCATCATCTAGTGTTGCTATATGAAGATCTTTATTTATAACCTCAACATCACCATCAGTTTTTATATCTGCTCCTGTAACCTCTCCTGGTCCAACAGCATCTATATATACAGTTTTAGCTCCTTCACCATTCATCTTTAATGCTAATCCTTTTATGTTAAGAATTAACTCAGATACATCTTCTTTAACTCCATTTATAGTTGAAAATTCATGAAGTACACCGTCTATTTTTATTGAATTTGCAGCAACTCCAGGTAATGAAGAAAGAAGTATTCTTCTTAAAGCATTACCTAAAGTTATTCCATAACCTCTCTCTAATGGTTCTATGACAAATTTTCCATATGTACCATTTTCAGTGGTTTCTACACATTCTATTTTTGGCTTTTCTATTTCTAACATATATATAACCCTCCTTCTTTATTAAATGGGCGTTCTATTTTGAGGGCAACTGATTTTATATTATTGACTATTTGCTGTATAACTCAACTATTAATGTTTCATTTACTGGAACATCTATATCTTCTCTAGTTGGTAAAGATACAACTTTAGCAGCAAAAGCTTCTTGATCAGCCTCTAACCATTTTGGTAAAGTTTTTGGGTTTTCATTGAAAACTTTAAACTTCTCAGTAGCTTTGCTCTTATCACATACTGTGATTACGTCATTTATTTTAACGCTGTAAGATGCGATGTCAACTTTCTTTCCGTTTATTAGGAAATGTCCGTGAGTAACTAATTGTCTAGCTTCTGCTCTAGAAGCACCGTATCCTAATCTGTATATTACATTGTCAAGTCTTATTTCAAGAAGTCTTAATAAGTTTTCACCTGTTATACCTCTTTGTTTTTCAGCCTTGTCATAGTATTTTCTAAATTGTTTTTCAAGAACTCCGTAGATTCTTCTTGCTTTTTGTTTTTCTCTTAATTGTAATCCATAGTTAGAAATCTTTTTTCTTCCTTGACCGTGTTGTCCTGGTGCGTAGCTTCTTCTAGCGAATGCGCATTTCTCAGTAAAACATCTGTCACCTTTTAGGTTAAGCTTTAAACCTTCTCTTCTGCAAAGTTTGCAAGTAGCTTCAGTATATCTAGCCATTTTTACACCTCCTATTACTAAACTCTTCTTCTTTTTGGTGGTCTACATCCATTGTGTGGAATTGGAGTTACATCTTTTATTAAAGTAACTTCTAATCCAGCAGCTTGTAGAGATCTTATAGCAGCTTCTCTTCCTGCTCCTGGTCCTTTAACGTAAACTTCTACACTTTTTAATCCATGTTCCATTGCTGCTTTAGCTGCAGTTTCTGCTGCCATTTGAGCTGCAAATGGTGTGCTTTTTCTTGATCCTCTAAATCCTAATCCACCAGCACTTGCCCATGACAATGCGTTTCCAGCTGCATCAGTAAGTGTAACGATGGAATTGTTGAAAGTAGATTTGATATGTGCTGCACCATGCTCAACATTTTTTCTTTCTTTTCTTCTTCTACTTCTTTTAACTTTTTGAGCCATTTTATTCCCTCCTTACTATTTCTTCTTTCCTGCCATTGTCTTTTTAGGACCTTTTCTAGTTCTAGCATTAGTCTTAGTTTTTTGTCCTCTTACAGGAAGTCCTCTTCTATGTCTGATTCCTCTGTAACAACCGATTTCCATTAATCTCTTTATGTCAAGAGCAACTGTTCTTCTTAGGTCACCTTCAACTAATATGTTTTTGTTTATATATTCTCTTAAAGCATTAACTTCATCTTCAGTTAAATCTTTAACTCTTGTATCTGGATTTACTTTTGTAGCTTCAAGTATTTCATGTGATTTTGGTAGTCCTATACCAAATATATAAGTTAGACCTATCTCAACTCTTTTTTCTCTTGGTAGGTCAATACCTGCTATTCTTGCCATCTACGATCTACACCTCCTAAGTATTTATATAATACATAAGGCTATTAGCCTTGTTTTTGTTTATGTTTAGGATTTTCACAGATAACCATTACTCTTCCTTTTCTTTTTATAACTTTACATTTTTCACATATAGGTTTAACTGACGGTCTTACTTTCATAGCTAACCCTCCTTATTACTTATCTCTCCAAGTTATTCTCCCACGAGTCAAATCATATGGAGAAAGCTCTACTGTAACTTTATCGCCTGGTAATATCCTGATAAAATTCATTCTTAATTTACCTGATATATGTGCCATTATTTTATGTCCGCTTTCAAGTTCTACTTGAAACATAGCATTTGGTAGTGCTTCTAAAACAACACCTTGCATTTCAATTATATCATCTTTTGACATAAGGTAATCATACCTCCTCAACTTGCAAAAACTTTCTAATCATAGAATTGCTTACCTTTTTATTGTTAGTAATTAACTCTTTGATATCCTGTGCTATCATGTCTGTAAAAATTAAATGTTTAATTTTTTTCTTCTTTGGCTTTTCTATTTTTCTTAGATCACCATCTGAAATATAGACATAATCTTCATTTAGTATTCCTACTATTATAAAATATCTATTACGGTCTCTACCTGATTTCGAATGTACTACCTTACCTAAAAGGCTATTATCATCCAATCTTTTCACCTCATTAGCTTAAAGTTAGTATCTCAGGACCACTATTTAATACTGCTAAAGTATTTTCATAATGTGCAGATAGTGTACCATCACTAGTAACAACTGTCCATCCGTCCGAATTTACTTTTACATTATATTTACCAATGTTTATCATAGGTTCAATTGCTAGAACCATCCCATGTTTTAGCTTAGGACCTCTACCAGCAGTGCCGTAATTAGGAACTTGTGGATCTTCATGCATTGATCTTCCAATTCCATGTCCTACAAAATCCCTAACCACAGAATATCCAAAGCTTTCGGCATGTCTTTGAACAGCTGCTGAAATATCAGTTAATCTGTTTCCAACCACTGCATTTTCCATACCCTTAAAGAAACATTCTTTTGTAACTTTAATTAACTGCTCTGCTTCTTTAGATATATTCCCTACTGGAAAAGTTCTAGCTGCATCACCATGAAATCCATTAAGAATTGCTCCACAATCTACACTAATAATGTCGCCATCCTCTAGAACCCTATTTTTAGGAATTCCATGTATAACTTCATTATTAACTGATGCGCAGATTGTAGCCGGAAAACCGCCATATCCTTTAAAGGATGGCTTGGCGCCCTGTTTTAGTATGAACTCTTCAGCTAATTTATCTATTTCTGCAGTTGTTATGCCTGGTTTTATCACCGACTCAATTTTAGCAAGTGTGTCAGCAACTACTTTACCTGCATTTCTCATATATTCAATTTCCATATCACCTTTAATTATTATCACTATTTATCGCTCCTAAGACACCACAAATGTCCTTAAAAACATCATCAATAGATTGAGTTCCGTCTACTGTAGATAGTAATCCTTGATTCTTATAGTATTCTATAAGTGGTTGGGTTTGTGTTTCATATACATCTAAACGATCTTTTACTGTAGATTCAGTATCGTCCGCTCTTTGTATTACAACACTGCCACAAATGTCGCATTCTCCTTCAACCTTAGTAGGATTAAACTTAACATGGTAGCTCGCGCCACAATCTGGGCAAACTCTTCTACCAGTCATTCTATCTATAATAAATTCTTTTTGAACGTCTATTAATAGAGCTGTATCAAGTTTTTCTCCTTTTTCACTTAAGAAATTTTTAAGAGCTTCAGCTTGACTTACAGTTCTTGGATAGCCATCAAGTAAGAATCCATTTTTACAGTCTTCATGCTCTAATCTATCTTGTACTATATCTATGGTTAACTTGTCAGGTACTAATTGTCCCTTATCAATATAACTCTTAGCTTCGATTCCTAGCGGAGTTTTTTCAGAAATGTTCTTTCTAAAAATATCTCCTGTTGATATGTGCGGTATGGAGTATTTATTACTAATTGATTTAGCTTGTGTTCCTTTTCCGGCTCCCGGAGGACCTAATAAGATGATTTTCACTAGCATCAACTCCAAAATTTTATTATTTAAGGAAACCTTGGTAATGTCTCATAACTAGCTGTGATTCTAATTGTTTCATAGTGTCTAACGCTACTCCTACAATAATCAATAAACTAGTACCTCCAAAAGCAATTCCTTTAAAATTACTATAAGCTTCTACAACTATAGGGAATATCGCAATAATAGATGCAAATACACCACCCATTATAGAAACCTTTGTTAAAACACTTTCTAAGAAAACTTCAGTTGGTTTTCCTGGTCTTATACCTGGTACAAATCCAGATGATTTGTTCATATTCTCAGCCATCTCATCTGGTTTAAATGTAACTATTGTATAGAACCATGAGAAGAATAGTATTAAAACAAGATAAGTAATTATATATTTCAAAGAACCACTTTTAAATATACTCCAAGGACTTTCCATTATAAACTTTGCAAACGCTGATGTTGGCCAAATTTTTGCTATTGTTTCAGGGAATTGCATCACTGACATAGCAAATATTATAGCCATAACGCCTGCTGAATTTAAGCTGAAAGGAATATGTGTTGATTGTCCTTTAAACACTTTATTTCCTACAGCTTTTCCTGCATATTGTACAGGAACTCTTCTTTCTGCTAAGTTAATTATAATAACTGCCAGTAATAAAACTAAAGCTACTAATACAAATATTATAACCTCTACTAAACTAACTTCGCCTGCTTGACGTAATCCAGCGACTTTGTAAATAGTTGTTGGTATTGTGGAAATGATGTTTACAAATATTATAACCGATACACCACTACCAATACCATAAACTTGAATTTGTTCTCCTAGCCAAACTAACAAGCTTGATCCAGCTGTCATTGTTAAAACTATAATAAATAGTTCCATGTATCCAGTACTCTTCAATGTTCCATTTATTAACATGTACATCGCTATTCCTTGAAATACGGCAAATACAACTGCTGCTAATCTTGTGTAATTTTGAATTTTTTGTCTTCCTTCTTGGCCTTCTTTCGAAAGTTGTTCCAAGGTAGGAACTGCTATTGTAAGTAGTTGAATTACGATTGATGCGTTTATGTAAGGCGTAACACCCATAGCAAATATACTAAATTTACTTAAAGCACCACCGGACAACATGTCATAGAAGGTGAATAATGTTCCTGAACTACTTAAGCTAGCTAATTTACTAGCATCTACTCCAGGAACTGGAATAAATATTCCTAATCTGAATATCACCACTATAAACAAGGTAAATAGCATTCTTTTTCTAAGCTCTGGAACTTTCCAAGCATTTCGTAGGGTTGATAACATCTATATCACCTCAACTTTTCCTCCAGCGGCTTCTATTTTTTCAACAGCACCTTTAGATATTTTTTGAGCTTTTACAGTTAAGCTTTTCTCTAAATTACCGTTTCCTAATATTTTAACACCATCATAAAGTTTTTTAACGATTCCTTTTTCCATTAACACTTCTGGTGTTACTTCTGTACCATTTTCAAATATGTTTAATCTTTCAACATTTATGCAAGCATATTCTTTTGCAAATATGTTTGTGAATCCTCTTTTGGGTAATCTTCTGTATAAAGGCATTTGTCCACCCTCAAATCCAGGTCTTACTCCACCGCCTGATCTTGAGTTTTGTCCGTTTTGTCCTTTACCAGCTGTTTTACCTAATCCTGAACCAGCACCTCTTCCAACTCTTTTAGCTGATTTCTTAGCACCTGCTGCAGGTCTTAACTCATGAAGTTTCATAGTCTACACCTCCTTATTATTAAGCTTCTTCAACTTTTAGTAGGTAATTAACTTTATTTACCATACCTCTGATTTGAGGAGTTTCCTCGTGCTCTACAGTTTTACCGATTTTCTTTAATCCTAATGCATTAACTGTAGCTATATGATCTTTTTTTCTGCCTATTAAGCTTTTTGTTAAAGTTATTTTAATTTTAGCCAAGGTATTTCCCCTCCTATCCTAAAATTTCCTCAACAGTTTTGCCTCTTAACTTCGCAACTTGTTCTGCTGTTCTTAAGTTAGCTAATCCGTTGATAGTAGCATTTACCATGTTTCTTGGGTTGTTAGATCCTAAAGATTTAGCTCTAACGTCTTTTAATCCTGCAAGCTCAAGTACTGCTCTTGCTGGACCCCCAGCTATAACTCCTGTACCTTCTGAAGCTGGCATTATATGCACTTTTCCAGTACCGAATTTTCCATCTATAGTATGAGGAACAGTAGTTCCATCTAATTCAACTTTTACAAGGTTCTTTTTAGCGTCTTCAATACCTTTTCTGATAGCTTCTGGTATTTCTATTGATTTACCAGTTCCAACGCCAACGTGTCCGTTTTCATCTCCAACAACTACTAAAGCGCTGAATCTGAAGTTTCTTCCACCTTTAACAACCTTAGCAACTCTATTTATATCAACAACTTTTTCTTTAAGATCTAGTGTGCTAGGATCTATTTTCATGAATTTCCCTCCTTTTTTTTAGATTAGAATTTAAGACCTGCTTCTCTTGCGCCTTCTGCAAGCATTTGTATTCTTCCGTGATATACGAATCCACCTCTGTCGAATACAACTTCTTCAATTCCTTTTTCTAAAGCTTTCTTAGCTACTAATTCTCCAACAGCCTTTGCAGCATCTTTATTGCTTCCAGCTTTTAAAGTAAAATCTTTCTCTAAGCTTGAAGCTGAAACTAAAGTTCTGCCAGTTACGTCATCGATTATTTGAGCGTATATGTTCTTTGAACTTCTGTAAACAGCTAATCTTGGTCTTTCAGTTGTTCCAGATATTTTTTTACGAACTCTTAAGTGACGAGCTTCTCTTGATAGCTTTCTGTCAACTTTCTTGAACATTGCATTCACTCCTTCCTAATTATTATTTACCAGTCTTACCTTCTTTACGTCTGATAACTTCATTAGTATATTTAATTCCTTTTCCTTTGTAAGGTTCAGGTTTTCTCCAAGATCTTATGTCAGCAGCAACAGCTCCAACTAATTCTTTATTAATACCTTTAACGTTTATAGTATTAGCATCTGGAGTTTCAAATGTTATTCCTTCAACTGCATCTATTTCAACTGGATGTGAGAATCCAAGGTTTAATACTAATTTATTTCCTTTTACTGTAGCTCTGTAACCAACTCCAACTAATTGAAGAGTTTTAGTATAACCATTAGCTACTCCTATTACCATGTTATTTATTAAAGCTCTTGTTAATCCGTGAAGAGCTCTGTGTTGTTTTACATCACTTGGTCTTGTAATAACTATTGAATTTTCCTCTATAGCTATATTCATATCTTTGCACATTGCTTTAGTTAATTCGCCTTTTGGTCCTTTAACTGTAACAACGTTCTCTGGTGATACTGTAACTGTTACACCATTTGGTATAGCTATTGGAAGTCTTCCTATTCTTGACATAATTGCACCTCCTGTTCTTAAACTACCAGATATAGCAGATTACTTCTCCACCTAATCCTAAATTTCTAGCTTCTTTATCAGTTACTATTCCTTTTGATGTAGATATTACTGCTACACCTAATCCATTTAATACTTTTGGAATATCCTCATGTCCAGTATACACTCTTAAACCAGGTTTAGATATTCTCTTTAGTCCTGTTATTACTCTTTCTTTGTTTTGACCATATTTCATTGTAAGTCTTAACATTTTTACAGAACCGTCTTGGTACTCTTCTATATTTTTAAGATATCCTTCTTGAAGCATTATGTTTGCAATCGCCTTCTTGATGTTTGAAGAAGGAACCTCTAATATTTCATGTCTAACAACATTTGCATTTCTTATACGTGTTAGCAAATCTGCGATAGGGTCAGTCATAACCATTTATTGTGCCTCCTTTCATATAATGAATTATATTACCAACTTGCCTTCTTACATCCAGGAATTTGTCCCTTGTATGCAAGTTCTCTGAAACAGATACGGCAAATACCGAATTTTTTTAATACAGAATGTGGTCTTCCACAAAGTCTGCATCTTGTGTAAGCTCTAGTTGAATACTTCGGCTCTTTTTTCCATTTTTCTATTAAAGCTTTACGTGCCACGTTATTCCCTCCTTATTATTGAGCAAATGGCATTCCAAGGAATCTTAATAATTCTCTTGCTTCCTCGTCTGTCTTTGCAGTAGTAACGAATATTATATCCATACCTCTAACTTTGTCAATTTTATCATATTCTACTTCAGGGAATATTAATTGTTCTTTTATTCCTAATGCATAGTTACCTCTTCCATCAAAAGATTTTGAAGGAACTCCTCTGAAGTCTCTAATTCTAGGTAAAGTAACATTAATTAACTTATCTGCAAATTCATACATTTTTTCTCTTCTTAATGTAACTTTGCAGCCTATTGGCATGTTCTCTCTTATTTTGAAGTTAGCTACAGACTTCTTAGCTTTAGTCAAAATTGCTTTTTGACCAGTTATTAGCTCCATATCAGCAACAGCTGACTCTAAAACTTTAGAGTTGTCTTTAGCTTCTCCAATACCCATGTTTAATACTATTTTCTCAAGCTTTGGTACTTCCATGATGTTTTTATATCCGAATTTCTCCATCATAGCTTGAACTACTTCTTTATTATATTTTTCTTGTAGTCTTGTAACCATTAGTTATACCTCCTTTCACGAATTAAAATGTCTCTCCGCACTTTTTGCACACTCTAACTTTTGTGCCATCCTCTAATATTTTATTGCTTATTCTAGTAACAGATTTACATTTGTTGCAATATAACATAACTTTAGAGCTGTTTATAGCTCCTTCTCTGTGAACTATTCCGCCTTGCATATTTTCTCTGCTTGGTTTTTGATGTTTAGTCACAACGTTAACGTCTTTTACTACAACTTTTCCTGTTTTTGGATAAACCGCTAAAACTTCGCCGATTTTTCCTTTATCTTTACCAGAAATAACCATTACAGTATCTTTCTTTCTAACGTGTACTTTCATTATAGCTACCTCCTTATAGAACTTCAGGTGCTAATGATAATATTTTGTTGAATTCTTTATCTCTTAGCTCCCTAGCAACAGGTCCGAAGATACGAGTTCCCTTTGGATTTTTATCTTCTTTTATTATAACAGCTGCATTTTCATCAAATTTTATATATGAACCGTCTGCTCTTCTTAGGCCTTTTACAGATCTAACAATAACAGCTTTAACAACTTCACCTTTTTTAACAACTCCACCTGGTGTTGCACTTTTAACGCTAGCAACGATTATATCTCCGATGTTTCCCCATTTTCTCTTAGAACCACCTAATACTCTTATACACATTATCTCTTTAGCACCAGAGTTATCTGCTACTTTTAATAATGTTTGTTGTTGTATCATGCAAAATACCTCCTTTCAGTTAACTATTTAGCTCTTTCTGTAATTTCAACAAGTCTCCATCTTTTGTCCTTTGATAATGGTCTTGTTTCCATTATTGAAACTCTATCATTAATTCTTGCATCATTATTTTCATCATGAACTTTAAATTTAGTAGTTGTGTTAACTGTTTTTCCGTATAGTGGATGTCTTACCTTTGTCTCAACTGCAACAACGATTGTCTTATCCATCTTATCAGAAACAACTTTTCCTATTCTTGTTTTTCTAATTCCTCTTTCCACAAGATAAACCTCCTTTCAGTATAACTATATTACTGTTCAAAAGCCCTTAATTCTTCTTCTCTAAGGATGGTTTTAATTTGGGCTATAGATTTTTTAACCTTTTTTATTCTCATTGGGTTCTCTAACTGTCCTGTAGCTAACTGAAATCTTAGGTTAAATAATTCTGCTTTTAAATCATTTAATTTAACTTGTAAATCTTGAGGAGTACTTTGTCTCAACTCTTTTAATTCATTAGCCTTCATTGTTTTCACCACCCATTTCCTCAAAATCTTTTCTTGTTACAAACTTAGTTTTAACTGGAAGTTTGTGTGATGCTAATCTCATTGCTTCTCTAGCAGCTTCTTCTGAAACTCCAGATATTTCAAATAACACTCTGCCTGGTTTAACTACTGCTACCCAGTATTCTGGCGAACCTTTACCTGATCCCATACGTGTTTCAGCTGGTTTCTCAGTAACTGGTTTATCAGGGAAGATTTTTATCCAAACCTTTCCTCCTCTTCTTACGTATCTATTGATAGCTATTCTGGCAGACTCGATTTGGTTACTTGTTATCCAACCGCACTCAGTTGCTTGTAAAGCATAATCTCCGTAAGCGATAAAGTTACCTCTTGTAGCTTTACCTTTCATTCTACCACGTTGCACCTTACGATGTTTAACTCTTTTAGGCATTAACATGTCATATTCCTCCTTCCTGAACGTTATTAAGCGTTAACTTCTTCCTTCTCTACTTTCTTTGTTGGAAGAACTTCTCCTCTATATACCCAAACTTTAACTCCAATTTTTCCGTAGATTGTATCTGCTTCAGCAAATCCATAATCTATGTCAGCTCTTAAAGTTTGTAGTGGAATTGTACCTTCATGATATTGCTCTGTTCTAGCTATATCTGCTCCACCAAGTCTTCCTGAACAAGATGTTTTAACACCCTTAACGCCTGTTTTCATAGCTCTTTGAATTGTTTGTTTCATAGCTCTTCTAAAAGATATTCTCTTTTCTAATTGAGCTGCTATATTTTCAGCCATTAATTGAGAATTGTTATCTGGTCTTTTAACTTCAACTATATTTATTAATAAAGTATTTGTTGAAACTATATTTTTTAAATCTTTCTTTAATTGCTCTATACCTTGACCGCCTTTTCCTATAACCATTCCTGGTTTAGCAGTATGTATATTTAATTTAACTCTTTTCGCTGCTCTTTCAATCTCTATTTTAGCGATTCCAGCACTAAAAAGTTTCTTTTTAAGATATTCTCTTATTGCATTGTCTTCAACTAAGTTATCTGCGAATTTTGTTCCTTCAGCGTACCACTTAGCATCCCACTCTTTAATTACACCAACTCTTAGGCCGTGTGGATGTACTTTTTGTCCCACTATATATCCCTCCTTCTTACTCTCTTTCTTTAACTACTAGAGTTATATGGCTAGTTTTCTTGTTTATTCTGAAAGCTCTACCTTGAGCGTGTGGTCTGAATCTCTTTAATGTTGGACCTTGACCAGTGTGAGCGTTAGCAACATATAATCTACTTCTATCTAAACTTAAGTTGTTTTCTGCATTAGCAACTGCTGATTTTAAAACTTTGTTTACTACTTCAGCTGCATCTTTTGGAGTATATTGTAATATAGCAAAAGCTTCGTTTACATCTTTTCCTCTTATTAAATCAAGAACTATACCAATTTTCATTGGAGACATTCTTACGTATTTAGCTATAGCTTTAGCTTCCATTGATGTGTCCTCCTTTCCAAAACTATCTTACTTTACTTGATTTTGATTTATCAATGTGACCTTTGAAAGTTCTTGTTAAAGCGAATTCTCCTAATTTATGTCCTACCATATCTTCTTGAACATATACTGGAACATGCTTTCTTCCGTCATGAACTGCAATAGTGTGACCTATCATTTGTGGGAAGATTGTTGAACTTCTTGACCAAGTTTTTATAACTTTCTTTTCCCCATTTTGGTTCATTTCTTCAATTTTCTTTAACAGTGACTCTTTTATAAAAGGTCCTTTTTTAATTGATCTGCCCATTTATAAAGTCCTCCCTTCATATGAGTAGTTTAGAAGAGAATATTCTATTCTCTTCCTATTACTTGCTATTTCTTCTCTTAACAATAAACTTATCAGAGTATTTTTTAGTTTTTCTTGTTTTATATCCAAGAGCTGGTTTACCCCATGGTGTCATTGGACTTGCATGTCCGACAGGTGCTTTACCTTCTCCACCTCCGTGAGGGTGATCATTAGGGTTCATAACAGAACCTCTAACTGTAGGTCTTATACCCATGTGTCTCTTTCTTCCAGCTTTACCTATTTTAACTATTTCATGTGTTAAGTTAGAAACAGTTCCTATAGTTGCTCTACAGTTGATTCTTACATATCTAACTTCTCCACTTGGTAGTCTTACTTGAGCATATTCTCCTTCTTTAGCCATTAATTGTGCTGAAGAACCTGCTGATCTAACAAGTTGAGCTCCTTTTCCTGGTTGTAATTCTACATTGTGAATTACTGTACCTACTGGGATGTTAGCTATTGGTAATGTGTTACCTGGTTTTATATCTGCTTCTGGACCTGATACTATTACATCTCCAACTTTTAAACCAACTGGAGCAATTATGTATCTCTTCTCTCCATCTGCATATACAACTAATGCAATGTAAGCTGATCTATTTGGATCATACTCAACTGTTGCAACCTTTGCAGTAATGTTGTCTTTATTTCTTTTAAAGTCAATTATTCTATATTTTTGTTTCGCTCCACCACCGTGGTGACGAACAGTTATTTTACCTTGTGCGTTTCTACCACCAGTTTTTTTCTTGCTTACAAGAAGAGATTTCTCTGGGACATTTGTAGTTATTTCTTCAAATGTAGCCATTGTCATATTTCTTCTTGAAGGAGTGGTAGGTCTAAATTTTTTAACTGCCATTAGGTTTCCCTCCTTCTTTATCGCTTATCTGGCATCATGCCAATAAATGCTTCTAATTACATTCCTTCAAAAAATTCTATAGTTTTACTATCTTCAGTTAATGTTATTACTGCTTTTTTGAAGTCAGCTCTTTTACCAACATGTACTCCAACTCTCTTAGTTTTTCCTAAGTTTCTCATTGTAGCAACATTTTCAACTTTAACTCCAGCAAAAACATCTTCTATAGCTTTTTTGATTTGGAATTTGTTTGCGTGTATGTCAACGATGAAAGTGTATTTTCTGTCAGCCATTGCTGCCATACTTTTTTCAGTTATAACAGGTTTTCTTATTATATCATGGCTAGTCATTTTCATTATGCATACACCTCCTCAATCTTAGATACAGCTTCTTTAGTTACCATGAACTTTTCGTATTTTAATATATCATATACGTTTAAGTTGTTTACTGGTAAAACTGCTACTCCTGGTATGTTTCTAGCTGATTTATAAACATTTTCGTTTGACTCAGCTACAACGATTAAAGTCTTTTTAGCTTCAAAAGCATTTAAAACGTTAATCATTTCTTTAGTTTTTGGTGCTTCAAACTCTAAGCTTTCTATTACTATCATTTCATTTTCAGCAACTTTTGAAGTTAAAGCTGATTTCATAGCTGTTCTTCTCATGCTTTTTGGAATAGAAACTCTGTAGTCTCTTGGTTTTGGTGCAAATACTATACCACCATGTATCCATTGTGGAGCTCTTATAGAACCTTGTCTTGCTCTACCAGTTCCTTTTTGTCTCCAAGGTTTTATTCCTCCGCCTCTAACTTCTGCTCTAGTTTTAGCGCTTTGAGTTCCTTGTCTTTTATTAGCTAATTGAGCTAATACAACTTGGTGCATACTTTCTTTGCTTATTTCAGCTCCGAATATGCTCTCATTTAATTGGATATCTCCAACTTCTTTTCCTTCTTTATTAAAAACTTTTATTGTAGGCATTCTGCATCCTCCTTTCCTTAAGCTTTAACAGCGTCTCTTATTACTACAAGACCTTTGTTTGGTCCTGGTATTCCACCTTTTATAAGGATTATGTTTTTCTCAGGTATTACTCTTACGATTTCTAAGTTTAATACTGTAGTATTAACATTTCCCATATGTCCAGGCATTTTTTTGTTTTTGAAAGTTCTTGAAGGGTCTGATGATGCTCCCATTGAACCTACTGCTCTGTGGAATTTAGATCCGTGGCTCATTGGTCCTCTGTGGAAGTTCCATCTTTTAATTACGCCTTGGAAACCCTTACCTTTAGATATTCCAGAAACATCGATTTTGTCTCCAGCTGCAAATATATCAGCTTTTATTTCAGCTCCAACTTCTACGTTGCTCATATCTTCTAGTCTGAACTCTTTTATATGTCTTTTAACAGCAACTCCAGCCTTATCGAATTGTCCTTTTGTTGGCTTGTTAACTAATTTTTCTCTTATATCTCCAAAAGCAACTTTAACTGCTTCATATCCATCAGTCTCAACTGTTTTCTTTTGGATTACTACACATGGACCAGCTTCTACAACTGTTACTGGAACTACTTTTCTATTTTCATCAAATATTTGAGTCATTCCTAATTTTTTACCCATTATAGCTTTTTTCATTATTAATACACCTCCTACTTATTAGCGGACCACCTTAGTGATCATAATAGTTAGTAATAGTAATCTATTACCCGTACCTATGGAAGTTACCATATATGTACGCCTATATTATAGTTTTATTTCTATATCTACGCCTGCTGGTAAATCTAATCTCATTAAGGCATCAACAGTTTTTGGTGATGGACTTAATATGTCGATTAGTCTCTTGTGAGTTCTTATTTCGAACTGCTCTCTAGAGTCTTTATATTTGTGAACTGCTCTTAAAACTGTTATAACATCTTTTTCTGTTGGTAGAGGTACTGGACCTGCTACTTTTGCTCCAGTTGATTTTGCAGTTTCAACTATTTTTTCAGCAGATTGATCTAGTATTGTGTGATCAAACGCCTTAAGTCTAATTCTTATTTTTTGTTTTGACATTATATTCCCTCCTTTTCATCGCACGCTGGTACTTCTTACGTGCAACAGCGGATGTTCTGTAAACTGTTCCAGGTGTTTCATTATACAATTCAACGCAGAACAACAGACCCCGTCGCCTAATTCAAGATTAGGCATGCTCGGTTAAGAATTCCCCGGAAGTCCGGCAACCTCTTACCTCAACGCTGTTACCACTTTGCAACTTCTACATTATATCGCATTTCATGTTCTTTGACAAGTATTTTTTTAATTTTATTTTTTTCTATTAAAAAAATATTTTTTTAAGTTTTTTAACTATTTTAAATATTTTTTCATTAACTTGTTTTTTATTTTTTTATATCTTCTTATTATATTAATTAAGGAGAAGGGCGTCCCCTTCTCCTTAAAACCTAGGTATTTTTATTCGTGCACATTTTAGTAAAATTTACTATTAAGTCTATCTTTATAATCAATTATTATTGATTAATTAGTTTCATTT
>NZ_HE611051.1:682108-697128 GCF_000285575.1 Clostridium senegalense JC122
ATTAACGTGTGGTTTACTTCTTTCAAATTTTTCCTTTGCCATTTCTAATTCCTCCTTAATTAAATCCATTAAGTTTAACATTTTAAAAATGTATTAATTTTGATCGATCATAATTGCATTTACATTCAACAATGCAATTGCAATTTATAGTTACTTTAAAGTATACTTATATATATTATTTTATAAATCTTAAAGATTTATTATTTTTTTCCTATGATTTGCTCTTGTAAGCTTTTTGGAACTTCTTCATAAGCAGCGAATTCCATGCTGTAGTTACCTCTACCTTGAGTTCTAGATCTTAAAGTTGTTGCATATCCAAACATTTCTGATAGTGGTACCATTGCTTTTATTGTTTGAGCTCCGTTTTGAGCTTCCATTCCCTCTATTCTACCTCTTCTAGAGTTTATGTCTCCCATAACGTCTCCCATGTACTCTTCTGGTATAATTACTTCAACTTTCATTATTGGTTCAAGTATAGCTGGCTCTGCTTTAGCCATAGCATTTTTGAATGCCATAGATCCGGCAATTTTGAACGCCATTTCAGATGAGTCAACATCGTGGTATGATCCGTCAATTAATCTTACTTTGAAGTTAAGAACTGGGAATCCTCCAAGAATACCAGCTTCAGAAGCTTCTCTAATTCCGTTATCGATAGGTCCTACGTACTCTTTTGGTACTGATCCTCCAACGATAGCATTTTCGAATTCATATTCTCCTTGGTGAGGTATTAATTCTATTACAGCATGACCGTATTGTCCACGTCCACCTGATTGTCTAACGAATTTACCTTCAGCTTTAACTTCTTTTCTGATTGTTTCTTTATAAGCAACTTGAGGCTTACCTACGTTACACTCAACTTTGAATTCTCTTTGAAGTCTATCAACGATGATTTCTAAGTGAAGCTCTCCCATACCTGCTATTATTGTCTGTCCTGTGTCATGATTAGTCCAAGTTTTAAATGTTGGATCCTCTTCTGAAAGTTTTGCTAAAGATATTCCCATTTTTTCTTGGCTTGCTTTTGATTTTGGTTCTATAGCAACTTCTATAACTGGCTCTGGGAATTCCATGTTTTCTAGAATAACTGGAGAGTCTTCTGAACACAATGTATCTCCTGTAGTTGTCATTTTAAGTCCTATAACAGCACCTAAATCTCCTGCTCTTAATTCGTTAACTTCTTCTCTTGCATTAGCATGCATTTTAACAAGTCTTCCGATTCTTTCTTTTTTTCCTTTATTAGCATTTAATACATATGTACCACTTTCCATTACTCCTGAGTAAACTCTAGTGAATGCTAATTTACCAACAAATGGGTCAGTAGCTATTTTGAATGCTAATGCAGCTAATGGTTCATCATCACTTGCGTGTCTTTCAACTTCTTCATTAGTTATTGCATCTGTACCTTTTATAGATGGTACATCAAGTGGTGATGGCATGTAATCAACAGAAGCATCGATCATCATTTGAACACCTTTATTTTTGTAAGATGATCCGCACATTACTGGAACGATTTCATTGTTGCATACACCTTTTCTTAAAGCAACTTTTAATTCTTCTATATCTAACTCTTCTCCATCAAGATATTTCATCATTAACTCTTCGTCAAGTTCTGCAATAGCTTCTATTAATGCAGCTCTATACTCATCAGCTAATTCTTTCATTTCTTCTGGAACGTCAGTTTCTTCGATTTCTCTTCCAAGGTCATCTTTGTAGATTTCTGCCTTATTTTTTAATAAGTCAATTATTCCAGCAAAGTTTTCTTCTTTTCCTATTGGTAATTGTATTGGCACTGCATTACAATGTAATCTATCTCTCATCATGTTTACAACTCTGAAGAAGTCAGCACCCATGATATCCATTTTGTTTACATATGCCATTCTTGGTACATTGTACTTATCTGCCTGTCTCCAAACAGTTTCAGATTGAGGTTCAACCCCTCCCTTTGCACAGAATACACATACAGCTCCATCAAGAACTCTTAGAGATCTTTCAACCTCAACTGTAAAATCTACGTGTCCTGGTGTATCTATAATGTTTATTACGTGATCTCTCCAAAAGCACATTGTTGCTGCAGAAGTAATTGTTATACCTCTCTCTTGCTCTTGAACCATCCAGTCCATTGTAGCTCCACCTTCGTGAGTCTCTCCTATTTTGTGAGTTCTTCCTGTGTAGAATAATATACGCTCTGTTGTTGTTGTTTTACCAGCATCTATATGAGCCATTATTCCGATATTACGAAATTTTTCTAATTCATATTGTCTAGCCACGTTTGTTTCCTCCTCTCAACGAGTGATTTTAAAATTTGACAAAACTGTTTTGGCAGAGCCAAAACAGTTTTAATATTAATATCTGTAATGAGCGAAAGCTTTATTAGCTTCTGCCATCTTATGAGTATCTTCTCTCTTTTTAACAGCTACTCCTGTGTTGTTTGAAGCGTCGATTAACTCGTTTGCAAGTCTCTCTCTCATGTACTTTTCGCCTCTTTTTTCACAAGCCATTAATAACCATCTTAGTCCTAATGTTTGTCTTCTTTCAGCTCTAACTTCGATAGGTACTTGATAAGTAGCTCCACCTATTCTTCTTGCTTTAACCTCTAATAATGGCATTATATTGTTCATTGCTTCTTCGAAAACTTCTAAAGCTTCTTTGCCAGTCTTTTCTTTTATTATTTCAAATGCGTCGTAGCATATTTTTTGTGCTACTCCCTTTTTACCATCTTCCATAACATTGTTTATTAACTTAGTAACAACTTTTGAATTATAAACTGGATCTGGTAATACATCTCTTTTTGCTATAAATCCTTTTCTTGGCACTTTTCTTCCCTCCTTAACAATTTAAAATTAACTCATAGGTACTCGATATTTCTACCGCAAAGCGCTCTGCTTCAACTAAATTTATTTAAATTAATGTATGTATAATCTATATAAATGCCGAAGGCATCGCACCTCTTAGCTCAATCAATTGAAACCAACTATTTTTGTTTTGGTTTCTTAGCACCATACTTAGATCTTGATTGTAATCTGTTTGCAACTCCTGCTGAATCTAGAGCTCCTCTTACTATGTGGTATCTTACCCCTGGTAAGTCTTTAACTCTTCCACCTCTTATAAGAACAACACTATGCTCTTGTAAGTTGTGTCCAACTCCACCGATGTAAGCAGTAACTTCATATCCATTTGTAAGTCTAACTCTTGCAATTTTTCTTAAAGCTGAGTTTGGTTTTTTTGGAGTTGTTGTTTTAACTACTGTACAAACTCCTCTTTTTTGTGGACACTCTTTTAATGCTGGTGCAGTTGATTTAGTTGCTAAAGATTTTCTTCCTTTTCTAACTAATTGGCTGATTGTTGGCATTATTTCACCTCCTATATTTTAGCATACTATTAATTTCTAATAGTATATCTATCTAAGCATCATACATTAATACCAAGTACTAATGTATGATGATATAGATATATTTATATTAAATATCCAATAACAATTGTTATAATATGAGCGCAGTGGCCGCAGAAACATCTATAGAACATAGTTTACCTAAATCCTTCATTGTTTCAACATACTCAATCTGCAGGTGATTAGCTTTTGCTAACTCTAAAATAGGGTTTGCAATCTTTGGATCTACATCTTTTGCTATATACAATATTTTACCTTGCTTAGCCTTTAATGCTTTAGTTGTTTGCTTAATTCCAACAACTTTTTCGCCTATAAGTCTGCTTACCATATTTTCCCCCCTCATATACTATCGTGACCTTTCATAAAATCACACATTCTGTATTTTATCACCTTAGGCCTATACTGTCAATAAAATATATTTTTACTTTTATTGTATTAGGCTTCTAAATTTTCTTCTACTTTTTCTTCTGTTTCATTTTCTGTAGATATTTTAATAGTTCTGTAACGGTTCATACCAGTTCCAGCTGGAATTAACTTACCTATAATTACATTTTCTTTTAATCCAACTAATGGATCTACTTTTCCTTTTATCGCTGCATCTGTAAGAACTCTTGTAGTTTCTTGGAATGATGCTGCTGATAAGAAGGAATCTGTAGCTAAGGCAGCTTTAGTAATTCCTAGTAGAGTTATTTTACCTTCTGCTGGTACTCCACCTTCTGCTAATACTTTTTCATTAGCTGCTTCGAAATCAAACATATCTATCATTGTACCTGGTAATAACTCAGTATCTCCAGATTCTTCTATTTTAATTTTTCTTGTCATTTGTCTTACAACTACTTCTAAGTGTTTATCATTGATATCAACACCTTGTAGTCTATAAACCTTTTGAACTTCAGAAAGAAGATAGTTTTTAACTCCGTTAACACCTTTGATTCTTATGATATCATGTGGGTTAACTGAACCTTCTGTTATCTCATCTCCAGCTCCAATAAATTCACCATTAGCAACTTTTACTCTAGATCCAAATGGTATATCATAGCTGAATTCTTCGCCATCATTTGCAACGATTATAACAGTTCTCTTCTTCTTAGTTTCTTCTATTCTTACTTCACCAGCTACATCACTTACTATAGCTAATCCTTTTGGTTTTCTAGCTTCAAATAGCTCTTCAACCCTTGGAAGACCTTGAGTGATATCCGCTCCGGCAACTCCCCCTGTATGGAATGTTCTCATTGTAAGCTGTGTTCCTGGTTCACCAATTGATTGAGCTGCAATTATACCAACTGCTTCTCCTATATTTATCTTTTGAGCTGTTGCCATGTTCATACCATAACACTTACAACATACTCCTATTTTTGATTTACATGTGAATACAGATCTTATTTTTACTTTCTTCACTCCTGCTTTTTCAACTTTCTCAGCAAGATGAATATCCATATAAGTATCATTTGGAACTATAATTTCTCCAGTTTTTGGATCAATTATATCCTCTGCACTATATCTACCTGTAAGTCTTTCACCTAATGATTCTATTACTTCGCTACCTTCTTTTATTTCACTTACTTCGAATCCTTCATGAGTTCCGCAATCTTCATGTCTTACTATAACATCTTGGCTTACATCAACAAGTCTTCTTGTTAAGTATCCTGAGTCAGCTGTTTTAAGAGCTGTATCGGCGTTACCTTTTCTAGCTCCGTGAGTTGAAATAAAGTATTGAAGTACGTCTAGACCTTCTCTGAATGACGCTCTGATAGGAAGCTCTATAATCTTACCTGATGGATTAGCCATAAGACCTCTCATACCTGCAAGCTGTTTGATCTGACTCTTAGAACCCCTGGCTCCTGAATCTGCCATCATCGCTATTGGATTGAATTTATCTAAGCTGTCCATTAAGGCATTCGCTATATCTTCAGTAGTCTTAGTCCACTTATCTATAACTCTGTTATATCTTTCATCTTCAGATATGAATCCTCTTCTGTACATTTTTTCAATTTTATCTACTGTTTCATCTGCTTCTTTAAGTAATGCTTTTTTAGCTTCTGGAACTTCCATATCTGATGTAGCAACTGTAATAGCTCCTATAGATGAGAAGTGATATCCTCTAGCTTTTATGTTATCAAGCATTTTAGATGTTTCTGTAGCACCATATTTTAAATAGCACTTATCTATAATTTTTCCTAGATTCTTCTTACTTGCTAAGAAATCAATTTCTAATTTGAACTCATTTTCAGGTAAACTTCTATCAATGAATCCTAAATCTTGAGGTATAGATTCGTTAAATAATAATTTACCTGGTGTAGTATCAATGATTCCACTAATTAATTCACCATCTTTGATTTTACAAAGTTTAACTTTTATTTTAGCATGTATATCTATATCTTTACATTGATATGCCATATAAACTTCTTCTGGTGAAGAGAACATTCTTCCTTCACCTTTAGCACCATCTTTGTCTAAAGTTAGGTAGTATGATCCTAGAACCATATCCTGAGTAGGTACACATACTGGTTTACCATCAGATGGTTTTAATATATTATGTGCAGCTAACATTAAGAATCTTGCTTCTGCTTGAGCCTCAACTGATAGCGGAACGTGAACAGCCATTTGGTCTCCATCAAAGTCAGCATTATATGCTGTACAAACTAATGGATGAAGTTTTATAGCTCTTCCTTCAACTAAAACTGGTTGGAACGCTTGTATTCCAAGTCTGTGTAGAGTCGGAGCACGGTTTAGTAATACTGGATGGTCTACTATTACTTCTTCTAGTACATCCCATACTTGAGGCATTACTCTTTCAACCATTCTTTTAGCACTTTTAATATTATGTGCAATTCCACTTTCTGTTAGCTTTTTCATAACAAATGGCTTAAATAATTCTAAGGCCATTTCTTTTGGAAGACCACATTGGTACATTTTTAATTCAGGTCCTACAACGATAACTGAACGTCCAGAATAATCAACACGTTTTCCAAGTAAGTTTTGTCTAAATCTTCCTTGCTTACCTTTTAACATATCTGATAAAGATTTTAACGGTCTATTTCCTGGTCCTGTAACCGGTCTACCTCTTCTACCATTGTCTATAAGAGCATCTACAGCTTCTTGTAACATTCTTTTTTCATTTCTTACAATTATGTCTGGCGCTCCTAAGTCTAAAAGTTTTTTAAGTCTGTTATTTCTATTTATAACTCTTCTATATAGGTCATTTAAGTCTGATGTAGCAAATCTTCCACCATCTAATTGAACCATAGGTCTTAAATCTGGTGGTATTACAGGTATTACATCTATAATCATCCACTCAGGTTTATTACTAGATTTTCTAAAAGATTCTACAACATCTAGTCTTCTAATAGTTCTAACTTTCTTTTGACCACTACTAGTTTTCAATTCTTCTTTTAATTCTATAGATAACTGTTCTAAATCTATGTCTTGTAGAAGTTTTTTCACAGATTCTGCTCCCATACCTGCTACAAATCCATCATATCCGTATTTATCAACAGCTTCTCTAAAATCTTTTTCTGTTAATATTTGCTTTTTCTCTAATGGAGTATCCTTTGCATCTAATACTACATATGAAGCAAAATATAATACTTTTTCTAGTGATCTTGGTGACATATCTAGAATTAATCCCATTCTAGATGGAATTCCCTTGAAGTACCAAATGTGTGATACAGGGGCAGCAAGTTCTACATGCCCCATTCTCTCACGTCTTACTTTAGCTTTTGTAACTTCAACTCCACATCTGTCACAAACTATCCCTTTATATCTTACTCTTTTATATTTTCCACAATGACATTCCCAGTCTTTCATAGGTCCAAATATTCTCTCACAGAATAGACCATCTTTTTCTGGTTTTAATGTCCTATAGTTAATTGTTTCAGGTTTTTTTACCTCTCCTCTAGACCACTCTCTTATCTGTTCTGGAGAAGCAAGACCAATTTGTATTGCTTCAAAATTATTTAATTCAACCAAGGGTACATCCTCCCTTCAATTTTTAGTGTTCATCATTGAAATCATTTATTTCTATTACATCATCAGAAAAATCTAGAGGTAAATTTTCATATTCTATCTCTACTTCTTCTTCTACTTCATCTTCTATTGGTTCTATATATTCTTTTTCAGGTTCTTTTGGAGTTTGTTCCTCAGTACCTTCTATATTAACTTCTAAGTCCTCTAACTCTTCTTCTGCAGATTCTTTTAATCTGATTTCTTCTTGTGAGTCATTTAAAAGTTTTACATCTAAACAAAGTGCTTGTAATTCTTTTATAAGAACTTTGAATGATTCAGGTATTCCTGGTTCTGATATGTTTTCACCCTTAACTATCGCTTCATAAGTTTTAACTCTTCCTACAACGTCGTCTGACTTAACTGTTAAGATTTCTTGAAGTGTATGAGCTGAACCGTATGCTTCAAGTGCCCAAACTTCCATCTCTCCAAATCTTTGTCCTCCGAATTGAGCTTTACCACCTAGTGGCTGTTGAGTAACTAATGAGTATGGTCCTGTTGATCTAGCATGTATCTTATCATCAACTAAGTGATGCAGTTTTAATATATACATGTATCCAACTGTAACTCTATTATCAAAGGCTTCTCCAGTTCTTCCATCATGTAAAACTGTTTTTCCATCTCTATTGTATCCTGCTTTTTCTAAGCAGTCTTCTATATCAGTATCTAATGCACCATCAAATACTGGTGTTGCTATATGCCAACCTAATTCACTAGCTGCCCATCCTAAATGAACTTCTAGTACCTGACCGATGTTCATACGAGATGGAACCCCTAATGGGTTTAAGCATATTTGTAATGGTCTACCATCTGGTAAGAATGGCATATCTTCTTCTGGTAAAACTCTTGAAATAACACCCTTGTTACCGTGTCTTCCCGCCATTTTATCTCCGACAGATATTTTTCTCTTTTGTGCTATATAGCATCTTACTAATTGATTTACTCCAGGTGGTAACTCATCTGAGTTCTCTTTTGTAAATACTTTCACATCTACTATAATTCCAGCTTCACCATGTGGTACTCTTAAAGATGTATCTCTAACTTCTCTTGCTTTTTCTCCAAATATAGCTCTTAATAGTCTTTCCTCAGCAGTTAATTCAGTTTCTCCTTTTGGAGTTACTTTACCTACTAATATATCTCCAGATCTTACTTCCGCACCTATTCTTATGATACCTCTTTCGTCGATATCTTTAAGTGCTTCTTCACCTACATTTGGTATATCTCTTGTTATTTCTTCAGGTCCTAGCTTTGTATCTCTAGCTTCTGCTTCATACTCTTCTATGTGAACTGAAGTAAATATATCATCTCTTACTAATTCTTCAGAAATTAACATAGCATCCTCGTAGTTATAACCTTCCCAAGTTATAAATCCTATACGTATGTTCTTTCCTAAAGCTATTTCTCCTAAATCTGTAGATGGACCATCTGCAAGTACTGTACCTTTATCAACCTTTTCGCCTTTATCAACTATAGGTCTTTGGTTTATACAAGTACCTTGGTTAGATCTTTTAAACTTAAGAAGTTTGTAAGAATCTATTCCACCATCTTCATCTCTTTTTACTCTAACTTCATTTGCACTTACGTAAATTACTGTTCCAGCATTTCTAGCTTTTGGTAATACTCCAGAATCTACAGCAGCTTTAAATTCTATTCCTGTACCAACAACAGGCGCTTGTGTTCTTAATAATGGAACTGCCTGACGTTGCATGTTTGATCCCATCAGTGCTCTTGATGCGTCATCATTCTCTAAGAATGGAATCATTGCTGTAGCAACTGAAACTATTTGTCTTGGAGAAACGTCAACTAAATCAACTTCTTCTCTAGGTACAACTATAACTTCTTCTTTAACTCTGACTGTTACCTTGTTATCTAAGAACCTATTGTCTTCTCCAATCGGCTCATTAGCCTGAGCAACTATATAGTTATCTTCTTCGTCCGCAGTCATGTATCTTATTGAATCTGTAATTACTCCAGTTTTCTTATCAATAACTCTATATGGAGTTTCTATAAATCCATATTCATTAACTTTTGCATAAGTAGCTAATGAGTTTATAAGTCCTATATTTGGACCCTCTGGAGTTTCTATTGGACACATTCTTCCATAATGTGAATAGTGAACGTCTCTTACTTCGAAACCAGCTCTCTCTCTTGAAAGTCCTCCTGGTCCTAAAGCAGATAATCTTCTCTTATGTGTTAATTCAGATAATGGGTTTGTTTGATCCATGAATTGTGATAACTGTGAACTACCAAAGAATTCTTTTATAGATGCAACCACTGGTCTTATATTAATTAATGCCTGTGGAGTTATTACTTCTTGGTCTTGAATTGTCATTCTTTCTTTAACAACTCTTTCCATTCTTGAAAGTCCAATTCTAAATTGGTTTTGTAATAATTCTCCTACTGATCTTAATCTTCTATTTCCTAAGTGGTCTATATCATCTACATATCCAATTCCATAAGCTAATCCTAATTCATAACTTATTGTTGCATATATGTCATCTTTAATTATATGTTTAGGTATTAATTTGTTTATGTTTGCTTTGATTTTTTCTTTTATACTATCTTCATCACTGTTGTTATCTAAAATTTCTTTAAGTGTTGGATAGTGAACTAATTCTCTTATATTTAATTCCTTAACATCAAAGTCTACATGTTTAGTTATATCAACAAAGTGGTTTCCTATTATTCTTAAAACTTTGTCTTCTACTAATATGTCAACAGAGTTTATTCCTAAATTTTGAATATCTAGCGCAACATCTCTGTCAATTTTTTCCCCTTTTTCAACTATTATTTCGCCAGTTGAAGGGTTTACTATGTTTTCAGCAGCTATTTGATTAGCAATTCTTAAGTGAATAGCTAATTTTTTGTTGAATTTATATCTTCCAACTCTAGATAAATCATATCTTTTTGCATCAAAGAATAATGAATCTATCAATGAAATAGCACTGTCAACAGTTGGTGGTTCACCCGGTCTTAATCTTTTATAAATCTCTAATAATGCTTCATTTCTATCTTTAGTATTATCTTTTTCTATAGTAGCTTTTAATCTTTCTTCTTCACCAAAGAAATCTAATATTTCAGCATCACTACCATAGTGCATCATTACTCTTGCAAGAACTGTTATTGGTATTTTTCTAGTTTTATCAATTCTTACATATATGATGTCATTTGAGTCTGTTTCGTATTCTAGCCATGCACCTCTATTTGGTATAACAGTAGATGTAAATAACTTTTTACCAGTTTTATCAACTGAATAGTTATAATAAACACCTGGTGATCTAACAAGCTGGCTTACAATAACTCTTTCTGCACCATTTATAACAAAAGTTCCTTGTTCCGTCATTAATGGGAAATCTCCCATGAAGACATCTTGTTCTTTTATTTCTCCAGTCTCATTATTACGTAATCTAACTTTTACTTTTAGTGGTGCTGCATAAGTTGTATCTCTTTCTTTGCATTGTTCTACACAGTATTTGATGTTATCAAAATCAAGCTTATAACCAACAAATTCTAAGGCTAAATTTCCTGTATAATCTTGAATTGGATTAATGTCTTCAAATACTTCTTGTAAACCTTCTTTTAAAAACCAATTGTATGAATCTAATTGAACTTCAATTAGATTAGGCATGTTTGCCTTATCGCCTACTCGAGCAAAACTCATTCTTGTTCTTTTTCCATTTTTGACAGGATGTACCATCAGCTTTCACCCCTTGTATAAACTAAAATAACCCAAAAACCCACTATCCCCTAGGACTTTGTGTTTTCGGACTTCACACTTTTTCATCATGCTATTATAACCAATTGTAGAATTTTTATTCACATATAGATTTTTCTTCTTTTTTCTACAATTAATTACATAACTTAAACTGTCTAATTACTTTCGCATTGAATTATTTTATCACATTTCGAACCTAAAGTCAAGCTTTAGATGAAAAAAGGAGCACTATGAAAGTACTCCTTTTTTTTGTTAATGTTACAACTATTTTACTTCTACAGCTGCTCCAACTTCTTCTAATTTAGCTTTCATTTCTTCAGCTTGATCTTTGCTTACGCCTTCTTTTAATGTTTTAGGAGCTCCATCAACTATTTCTTTAGCTTCTTTTAATCCTAATCCAGTTATTTCTCTAACTGCTTTTATAACTTTTATTTTGTTAGCTCCAGTACTTGCTAGAACTACTTCAAATTCAGTTTTTTCTTCTGCTGCTGCTCCTGCAACTGCTGCTCCTGCTACTGCAACTGGTGCAGCTGCGCTTACTCCGAATTCTTCTTCACAAGCTTTAACTAATTCATTTAATTCTAAAACGCTCATTTCTTTTATAGCTTCTATTATTTGCTCTTTTGTCATTTTAAATGCACCTCCGAAATTTATCTTTCTTTTTTTATCTTTGTTATAGTGTTTTACTTTTATATTATTACTCAGCTGTTTCTTCTTTTTTATCTGCTATAGCAGTTAATAAGTACGCTAAGTTTGATAATGGAGCTTTGAAACTTCCAAGAAGTTTTGCAAGTAATACCTCTCTTGGTGGTATTGAAGCAAGCTCTTTAACTTTATCTCCATCAAATAATTCGCCTTGAACTACTCCAGCTTTTAATTGTAGCTTTTTGTTAGCTTTTGCGAAATCATTTAATATTCTTGCTGGAGCTGTTGGATCCTCATAACCAAATGCTATTGATACAGGTCCTTGAAGGTATGCTTCTAATCCTTCTATTCCTAGCTCTTTAGCAGCTAATGCTACTAATGTGTTTTTGTAAACTTTATACTCAACACCAGCTTCTCTTAAATTCTTTCTTAATTCTGTGTCTTGCTCAACTGTTAATCCTTGATATTCACTTAGTATAACGCCTTGAGCTTTCTCTAATTTTTCTTTTATCTCAGCAACTTTTGCTTCTTTTAATGCTCTGTTTTTGCTTTGCACTGTGTGTCCACCTCCTCACAGCTTTCACTGTTTATTTAAAATTAAAAGTCTCCCCGCAAACATACGAAGAGACCAATAAAATCATCACGTTCTATTAGAACCCTCGGTAGGTTATTCTGTTACGCCAAAGGCACCTACTGTCTACGGAATATTTATTATATTCAACTTTTAAGATTCTAACATACTTGTTGCAACTAGTCAATATATTTTAAAAAAATTATTCAGTAACTTTTACTGGGTTGATTTTGATTCCAGGACCCATTGTGCTTGCTACTGTAACTGATTTTATATATTGTCCTTTTGCTGCAGCTGGTTTTGCTTTTACTATTGCATCCATTAAAGTAGCAAAGTTCTCTTGTAATTTAGCTTCTCCAAAAGATTTTTTACCTACTCCAACGTGTATTATAGCAGTTTTGTCTACTCTGTATTCAACTTTACCAGCTTTAATGTCAGCTAAAGCTTTAGTAACATCAAATGTAACTGTTCCAGATTTAGGGTTTGGCATTAATCCTTTTGGTCCTAATACTCTTCCTAATCTTCCTACTACTCCCATCATATCTGGTGTAGCAACAACTACATCAAATCCAAACCAGTTTTCTTTTTGGATTTTCTCTACTAATTCTTCTGCTCCAACGAAGTCTGCGCCTGCTGCTTCTGCCTCTTTAGCTTTATCGCCTTTAGCGAAAACTAAAACTCTAACTGTTTTACCAGTTCCATGAGGTAGAACAACTGCTCCTCTAACTTGTTGATCCGCATGTCTTGGGTCAACACCAAGTCTTACGTGAACTTCTATTGTCTCATCAAATTTTGCTTTTGATGTTTTTATCGCAAGCTCCATAGCTTCTGATGGTGTATATAGAGTGTTTCTTTCTACTAATTTAGCACTCTCTATGTAGTTTTTTCCCATATTGCTATCCTCCTTTGTGGTATTAACGGTTTTTGCCTCCCACTAATTTAAAAATCGAATTATTCTTCTACTGTTATTCCCATGCTTCTAGCTGTTCCAGCTATCATGCTCATAGCAGTTTCTACTGATGCAGCGTTTAAATCTGGCATCTTTAATTCAGCTATTTCTCTAACTTGAGCTGCAGTTACTGTAGCAACTTTTGTTCTGTTAGGTACGCCTGAACCACTCTCAATTCCAGCTGCTTTCTTTAAAAGAACTGCTGCTGGTGGAGTTTTTAGTATGAAGCTGAAAGATCTGTCTTGATATACAGTAATTACTACTGGTATTATTAATCCAGCCTTATCAGCAGTTTTTGCGTTAAACTCCTTACAGAATCCCATGATATTAACACCATGTTGTCCTAATGCTGGTCCAACTGGTGGTGCTGGTGTTGCTTTCCCTGCAGGAAGTTGAAGTTTTATCATTCCTGTTATTTTCTTAGCCATGAGTTTACACCTCCTATATTGTGGTAATCGGACTTTAAAAGCCCTCCCACTTAATAAGAATAAATCTATATTAAGATTTTATCTTATAAGCTTAATCCATTTTTTCTATTTGATTAAAATCAAGTTCAACAGGAGTTTCCCTGCCAAACATATCAACTAAACCTTTTACTTTATGCTTCTCTATATTTATTTCTTGTATAGAAAGCACAAATTCTGCAAATGGGCCAGATACTATTTTTACCTGTTCCCCAATTTCTATATCTATAGAAATTGATTTTTCAACAATTCCCATGTTTTTTGCCTCTTCTTCTGTTAGAGGCACTGGTTTTGATCCTGGTCCAACAAATCCTGTAACTCCTCTAGTATTCCTTACGATATACCAAGAGTCATCTGTCATAACCATTCTAACCATTACATATCCAGGGAATATTTTTTTGTAAGTTACTTTTTTCTTGCCATCCTTGATTTCAACTTGTTCTTCCATAGGAACTTGAATGTCATGAATGAACTCTTCAAGATTTCTATTTTCAATAGCTTTTTCAAGGTTAGCTTTAACTTTGTTTTCATATCCAGAATAAGTATGAACAACATACCATTTAGCTTTTCCTGTCATAACTTCAGGGGTTGATTAAACCAATCCCCTACCTCCCTTTTTCTATTATTTGAAGAACATTTTAAAGAGGTTATTGAAACCAGTATCCAACAAACCTACTAGAATCACATAAAGAAGACAAAAGCTAATCACTGCTCCAGAAGCTTTTTTAATTTCTTTCTTGGAAGGCCAAGTTACTCTTTTGAACTCAGCTTTTAAGTCTACAAAAAACTGAATGACTCCTGAACGCTTCTTTTTTGTATTTGACTTTTTTTCAACATTCTTAGCCATCTTTTTTCACATCCCCAATTTTATATTAGGTTAATTATTTTGTTTCTTTATGAAGTGTATGTTTGTGGCAGAATTTGCAATATTTTTGCATTTCTATTCTGTCTGGGTTGTTTTTCTTGTTTTTCATTGTATTGTAGTTTCTTTGTTTGCAATCTGTGCATGCTAAAGTCACTTTAACTCTCACAGTCTACACCTCCTAATTTACGAGTGATTTATCTTAAACTTAATCGTATTGTCTTTATACTTAGAAATTAAAATCCGAATTTTTAACTACCCAATTAATTTATCACAAGTTTTTAAATATGTCAACAAATTAGTTAGTAGCTTTATCATTGGTAAGTATTTCTGTTTTTTCATTTTTTATTCATTTTGGCCTTTTTATTTAAAATGCCTTTTAAAAGGACTAGGTTAGAAACCCAGTCCTATATGGTGATTTCTTTTT
>NZ_HE611051.1:697934-721927 GCF_000285575.1 Clostridium senegalense JC122
GTTAACGTGCGGTTTACTTCTTTCAAATTTTTCTTTTGCCATTTATAATTCCTCCTTTTAATCTTTAAATATTTATCCTATAAACTCATCCTGGCGTGTTGTCATCCCTCAACGAGTTTGGAGCCCATAACCGGGATTGAACCGGTGACCTCCACCTTACCAAGGTGACGCTCTACCTACTGAGCTATATGGGCATTTTCCTTATTCAAGTGCGTCGTATAAATTGCTTTATATCAGTTATTCATTATACAATATGTATAATGTATTGTCAACGCAAATCACACTCTTTTATTTAGACATTTTTCTAATTTTCTTTTAACTCTTTGAAGAGCGTTATCTATTGATTTTGCTTGCCTATCAAGGTCACAAGCAATTTCCTGATAAGATTTTCCATCTAAATACGACATTAAAACTTCCATTTCAAGTTCTGATAACACTTGCCCTATTTCATTCTCTATGTTTTGTAATTCTTCTCTACTTATAACTAATTCTTCTGGATCTGAAATCTTAACCCCTGATATTATGTCCATTAAAGTCCTTTCAGATTCCTCATCATATATTGGTTTATTTAAAGATATATAAGTATTTAAAGGAATGTGCTTTTGGCGAGTAGCAGTTTTAACTGCTGTTATTATTTGTCTTGTAACACAAAGCTCTGCAAATGCCTTAAATGATGCCAATTTATCCAATCTAAAATCTCTTATTGCTTTAAATAGTCCAATCATACCTTCTTGATATATATCTTCTCTGTCTGCCCCAATTAAAAAATATGATTTAGCTTTTCCCCTAACAAAATTTTCATATTTACATAACAAGTAGTCTAATGCTTCTTTGCTTCCTTCTCTAGCTAATATAACTATTTCTTCATCCGTTTTATCTATAAAGGAATTTTTATTTTCTCCATTGTCAACCCTTTTTTCCAACAGCATTCCCTCCAAAAATTAACTATGAATTTACTTTAGATTATACAGTATTATAAAATTGCGTCAAGCTTACTATTACTGACTTCTTCTCATCTTTTCTAATATTTTTGCTATATCTTCATCTATCATATCTTCAAATAAGTTCCTCTTTTGAGAGTATACCTTCTCACATTTCTTTCCTATTTTCCTCTCAACTTTCATAACTTCATGATAAAATTCTAAAGAAGACATCCTACTAGCACCCCTTTGGAATGTAACTTGTTGTTCTAAGGAATCAGATGTAACTACATATACTTCAAATTTTCGTCCTATAAGATTCACTTTTTTTTCTATATATCCATCTGCCGTTTCTCCCTCCTTAGTAAATACCACACTTACCTTATCATGTTTTTCTTTTTTTTCATAAGCTCCTTTAACCATATGAGCGTCAAATACCACTTCTATTTTATAACCACAAAACGCTGAGTAATTACGCATTATGTCAAGTAATTTTTCTCTAGCTGACTCATAACTATATTCCTTCATTTCTTTTAGTTCTGGCCAACTATTTATTACATTATATCCATCAACAAAAACTATTCTCACAATGATTAACAAAAGTCATTAAGACTTTTGTTTTAACACCTCATACATTAATATTCCACCTGCTACTGAAGCATTTAATGAAGTTATTTGTCCAACCATAGGTATTTTAACCAACACATCACATTTTTCCTTTGTTAGTTTTGACATACCTTTTCCTTCACTTCCTATAACTAATGCAACCGCTCCACTTAGGTCTGTTTTGTAACATACTTCACCTGACATATCTGCACCATAAATCCAAAGTCCCTGTTCTTTTAATTCATCTATAGTAGTATTTATATTAGTAACTTTCGCTATTCTCATATGTTCTGTAGCACCAACTGCTGTTTTATAAACTGTAGGTGTTACCCCAACATTTTTTCGTTTTGGAATTATAATTCCATGCACCCCACAAACTTCTGCCGTTCTTATTATTGATCCAAAATTGTGTGGATCTTCAATTTCATCTAAGATTATTATAAATGGTTTTTCTTCCTTAGATTTTGCATAATCTAATATATCTTTTATATCATAATATTTATAAGGAGTAACCTTTGCTATAACTCCTTGATGAGCTGAAGTTTGAGACATTTCATCAAGTTTAGCTCTTTCAACATGCTTAATTACAACTCCCTGTTCCTTAGCTAATCCTAAAACAACATTTATAGAGCCTTTAGAATCTCCTTTAGCTACTAATATTTGTTCTATAGTTCTATCAGATTTTAACGCTTCTATAACAGCATTTCTTCCTTCTATCAAATCTTCTCTTACTACTAAATCTTCTTTTATTCTTTCTTCTCTTTCTCTATTTCCTTTAAATTTATTTTCTCTTACTCTATTTTCTTTAAATCTATTATTTTCATCTCTTCTTTTAGTCATAAACTTAACCTCTTTCAAATTTTATAATTGATTATATTTATCTTTAATTTTCAAGATTTCACCACAAGTCATAGTACCCTCTGGGCATGACCCCTTTAAGCATGAAGGGCCTGAAAACTTAAATATTGTAGGTGCCACTTTTTTAGCTTCTTTAAGCATTTCATCCGCCATATTTCTAATTTCCCATTGAGCTCTATTACAACACCTATGAGCAAAGAAATGCATAAGTTCTCTAGCATTCATAGTTACTATAATTTTAGTTTCACATGCGTTTGGGAATACATATCTAGCATCTTCTATAGCTTTTTTTATACTAGAATTTTTAATTCTTTTTTTAACTTTTTCATCTATTTCATCTTCACATTCTAATTTGTTACTTTCTATATATTTTTGAATCTCACTATTATAAGAATCATTGTATAATATTTCAACTATATCATCATAGTCCTTTTGATTTTTTTTCATTGCGTTTATAAAAATCTCTTTGGCTTTTTCATTTTTTTCTATGTTTGGTGGGACTATATATTGAAATTGTTTTAATTTAACATATCTTTGACTTTGTTGTGAATATGAAGCTACTCTATGTCTTACTAATTGATGTGTTAAACTTCTAGATACACCTTCTATAGCAAAGGTAAAACTTATATGTTCCACCGGTGAATAGTGTCCATAATTCATTAACATTTCTATAAATTTATTTGTTTTATTTTCATCTAATCCTTCTAAGATTTCATCAACCCCAACTGAGCTATAGCAAAGTTTAGCTGCTGATGCCACTACTTTTTCTGGATTAGGTGTATGTTCTATAAGTTTAACTTTCAACATTAGTTTTTTCCTCCTCGTATCTTATGATCTTTGTTAATATGTAATCTAATCTTTTTGTTTCTCCACTTAAATATAAATATCCAATTAATGCCTCAAACCCTGTAGCCCATTTATACTCTATAACATCACCATTTTTAGGTGTATGTGATTTACTATTTCTACCTCTTTTAAATATTGCCATTTCCTTCTCATTTAACTCGTCAATAATTTGTTTCATATATTCACATTGAGATTTAGCTTTAACATAGCTTACTGTTTTTTTATGTAATTTATTTACATTCATGCCCCTAAATTTTTCTATCAAATATGTTCTTATAAATACTTCATATACAGCATCTCCAGCCAATGCTAATACTAATGGGTTTAACTGTATTATATCTGTTTCTGAAAATTTATTTTTTATTAAATCAAAATCCATGATTTTCTCCTTATTTTATACTTTGTTTTGAACTATCTTTCTTATAGGTTTTTACATTAACTTTTCAAGTTATTCATTTAAATTTTTTGTATCCAAAAGAGTGATGCGATTTTACAAACTGTTAAAGTCACAACTCTATTTTAAATGAAAATACTTTTAGTTTTTTCAATGAATTTGAATAGGAGTTTGTTTCCCTATACAACATATTATATATCAAACTATGTTGTTTTTACACAATACATATTATCATATTAAATAATTAAATAGAAACTTTCTTATATTTATTTTTTAATTATAACCTTTTTAAATATTTAAAATTAATTAATTTTTTAAAAACAAAAGCGTTTACAACTTTGAAAAGTTATAAACGCTTTTTTATAAAACACTTACGTATTTATGTACTATTTAGTTAATTCTTCTACAGCATATCCTTTTGATGATAATGCTGTTTTTATCATTTCTGCATGATCTTTAGACTCTGTTTCTACTTCAATTTCAATGCTAGAAATTTCTAATCCTTTTGGATTCCAGTTTTTATCTTGTTTTACTTTATAAACATTTCCGCCTAATGATGCTATTTCAGAAATTAAATTTCCTAATTCACCTATTTTATCTTTTAATTCAATTTGTAAAGTTATTCTTCTTTTATTTAAAAGTAATTGTCTATCTATTATTTTAGAAACTGTAGCTATATCTATGTTACCACCACTAACTACTGCAACAACTTTTTTACCTGCATTTTTAACTTTTCCTGATAATAATGCAGCTAGTCCAACAGCACCAGCACCTTCAGCTACAACTTTATTTCTTTCCATTAATGAGAATATTCCGCTTGCTATTTCATCTTCAGTAACTGTAACTATTTCATCAACATATTTTTTAATTACTTCAAATGTTTTATTTCCTGGAGTTTTAACTGATATACCATCTGCTAATGACTTAGGTCCATCAACTGTTACAACTTCTCCTTTTTCTAAAGAAGCTTTACTTGAAGCTATAACATCTGCTTGAACTCCAATTATTTTTATGTTAGGATTTATAGATTTTGCAGCAACTGCTATACCAGCAATAATTCCGCCACCACCAATTGGTACTAAAATAGCGTCTGCATCTGGTAAATCTTCTAATATTTCAAGAGCAATTGTTCCTTGTCCAGCCATTACTTGATCATCATCAAATGGATGTAAGAAAGTAGCGCCTGTTTCCTTTTGAACTTCTACTGCTTTAGCATAACAATCATCATAAACTTCTCCATGTTGTATTACTGTTGCACCATAGTTTTTAGTTGCTTGAACTTTTGCAAGTGGTGCAGTAACTGGCATACATATTGTAGACTTAATTCCAAATGCTGTAGCTGCATAAGCAACACCTTGCGCATGGTTTCCTGCTGATGAAGCAACAACTCCTTTAGCCTTTTCTTCTTCAGTTAAGGATGCTACTTTATTGTAAGCTCCTCTTAATTTGAAAGAACCAGTTTTTTGTTTGTTTTCACATTTTAGATATACTTCATATCCTGTTTGTTTTGAAAAAGTTGATGATACAAATAACGGAGTTTTTCTTGATACCCCTTTAAGATTTTCTTGCGCTTTTTTTACGTCAGCTAATGTTATCATTGTTATTACTCTCCTTTTGTTTGAAAGATTTTTCTTGTTTCAAACATTGACTTTGTTTCAAACATTCGTTTTTGTTTGAAACATTAGTTTTGTTTGAAACGTATATCTTATCAGAAAATTTAATTTAGTTTTTCCCCTTTTTAATAACACTAATAATAGCCCCTTACATTTAAACCCTTATGTTTTATTATAGCTAGCATGATTATAATACATAATCATGCCAGTTATTATCTACTTTTATTTTATAACTTATTTTGTTCAAATTCAACCTTTATTCTGTCAATTATTTCGGAAATTTTAATTTCTTCAACTTCCCCACCATTTCTAAGTTTAAATTCTACTATTCCATCAGTTAATTTTTTACCTACTGTAATTCTCATTGGTATTCCAATTAACTCAGAATCTTTAAATTTAACTCCAACTCTTTCATTTCTATCATCTAAAAGAGCCTTTATTCCTAATTGTTGTAGTTGTAAATAAATTTTTTCCGCTTCTGCTACTTGTTCTTCATTTTTCATAACAGCAGGAATTACAACAATATGATATGGTGCTATTTCTAAAGGCCAAACTATACCATTTTCATCATTATGTTGCTCTATTATAGCTGCCATTGTTCTATTTACACCTATACCATAACAACCCATAACTAATGGTTTATTTTTTCCATCTTCATCAATGAAATTTGCATTCATAGATTTTGAATACTTAGTGCCAAGTTTAAATATATGTCCTACTTCTACGCCTCTAGCAATTGTGATATTTCCACCACATTTAGGACATTTATCTTCAACAGTGATTTTTCTGAAATCTCCCACAATTCCTTCAAAATCTCTTCCATAGTTGGCATTTTCAAAATGATAGTCTGTTTCATTAGCTCCAATAACAAAGTTTTTCATTTTAGTAACTTCTTCATCAATAAACAATTTGTCTACTTTTATTCCTATTGGGCCTGCAAAACCAACTTGCGCGTTAGTTGCATTGATAACTTTTTCACTATCACACATCATGAATTCTACCACACCACCTAGTGCATTTGCAACCTTTATTTCATTCAATTCTCTGTCGCCTCTTACCATAATAGCAACTATTTGTTCATCAGCTTTAAATAATAAAGTTTTTGCTAACTTTTTCTTACTTATTCCTAAACCATTAACTAATTCGTCTATAGTTTTTATATTTGGTGTATGGATTTTATTTAATTCTTTTAAGTCTTCATCTGGTCCTTCTTCTGCTGTAGCTGGTGCTTTTTCAACATTTGCAGCATATTTACACTCATCACAGAATACTATTTCATCTTCTCCAACCTCTGATTTAACCATGAATTCTGCTGATCCTGATCCACCCATAGCTCCTGAATCTGCTTCTACTGGACTAAAATCTAATCTACATCTAGTAAATATGTTACAATATGCTTCATACATTTTATCATATGATAAATCAAGTCCTTTTTCATCTCTATCAAAAGAATATGCATCTTTCATAACAAATTCTCTTGATCTCATCACTCCAAATCTTGGTCTTCTTTCATCTCTATATTTTGTTTGAATTTGGTATAAATTTATTGGTAATTGTTTATATGATTTTATCTCATTTCTTGCAAAATCTGTGAACACTTCTTCATGTGTTGGTCCTAGACAAAATTCTCTTTCATTTCTATCTTGCAATTTGAACATTTCTGGTCCCATAACATCCCATCTTCCAGATTCCTTCCAAAGTTCTGAAGGAAGTAACGCTGAACATAAGAATTCTTGTGCTCCTGCTTTATCCATCTCATCTCTTACAATGTTTTCGATATTTTTTAGCACTTTAAGACCTATTGGTAAATAGTTATACACTCCTGATGCTAACTTTCTCATCATACCAGCTCTTAACATTAATTGATGACTTAATATTTCTGCTTCTGCTGGAACTTCTCTTAATGTTCCTAAATACATATTTGATACTCTCATCTTGCCACACTCCTTAAATCTATATACACTTATTTTTTTGTATAAAAAAAAACTCGTCCCTGTTTTAGGGCGAGTTATATCGCGGTACCACCTAAATTTTGTACTCTCATTTTGATATCGGTATTTATTACCGGTAGTTTTTGCTACTGCTCAAAAGTAGGTTCGAAATTGGTGAAAACATCTCAGCATAAAGTTTTCTCTCTGTATAGTAATTTCTACTATTCTTTATCATCGCTTATCATTATTCTTTTATAAAAGTAAATTTAATATACCATTTTAAAAAAATCATGTCAAGGTAAAAAAAAGGAAAGTAATTTATATATTTTATAATTTTTACTTTCCTAGAATTAATTTTGTTATCTTATATTTTCTATTATCTTTTCAGCTAATAATAAGTCTTCTGGGGTAGTTATTTTTATATTATTATAGCTCCCCTCATAAAGAAATACTTTATTCCCATAATGTTCAACTACCATAGTATCATCAGTAACACTTATATTTTCTTTTAAAATATTTTCATGACATTTTAAAATTAAATCGTATTTAAAAGATTGAGGTGTCTGAACTGCAAATAAATCATTCCTATTTGGTGTTTTTAATGAAAACCCACTATTATCTTTTATCTTTATAGTATCTTTAGGTAATACTCCACAAGCACAAGCTCCATAGACTTTGGAATATTTTATTCCATCCTCTATAATCTTTTCATCAACAAAAGGTCTTGCGCCATCATGTATAAGAACTGTATCACAATCTGTTAATTCCTTAAGCCCATTTAAAACAGAATGTTGTCTTTCCTTACCACCACATACTATCTTCTTTACTTTATCAATTTTATACTTATCAACAATTTCACGTCTACAATAATCTACTTCCTTTTCAGAAGCAACCAATAAAATTTCATCGATTAGATTACAATTATTAAAGGCCATAAGTGTATGGTATAGTATAGGCTTGCAATTAAGTTCTAGAAATTGCTTGTTTTTATTAGCGCCCATTCTCTTTCCTCTTCCTGCTGCTAATACTATTACTTTATTTGCCATTTAACATTTTTACTTCCTCTCTAATTCTTGCAAAAATCATTCTTCCTGCTGCTGTTTGCAATACTGATGTAACTGTTACTATTACAATATCACCAATGTGATTTCTACCATCCTCAACAACAATCATAGTTCCATCATCTAAGTATGCTAGTCCCTGCCCAGATTCCTTACCATCTTTAACTATTTGTATTTTCATATCTTCTCCTGGTAGAACTACTGGTTTTATAGCATTAGCTAACTCATTTATATTCAGCACTGGAACACCCTGAACTTCTGCAACCTTATTTAAGTTATAGTCATTTGTTATTACTTTTCCATTTAAAACTTGTGATAATTTTAATAACTTACTATCAACCTCTGCAATCTCTGGAAAGTCACCTTCCCAAATTTCAACTTTTATACTTAACTCTTTTTGTATTTTATTAAGTATATCAAGCCCTCTTCTTCCTCTATTTCTTTTTAACCCATCACCAGAGTCAGCAATATGTCTTAACTCATCTAATACAAAGTTAGGTATTACAAGAGTTCCCTCTATAAATCCTGTTTGACAAAGGTCAAAAATTCTTCCGTCTATTATCACTGAAGTATCTAGTACTTTAGCCGTACCTTTGGGAATATTTTTTAATTTGCCATCTTTTGATGTAGATCCCTTTTTCATATTAGAAAAAAGATTTAATATATCCTCTTTCTTTCTAATTGCCATATCAGCACAAACCACAACTAATATGACAGTTACTATAAACACTATTATTGTTGAAATAGCAGAATTTGCTTTTACTAGGTTTGCTAGCAATGAAGCAACAATTAAACCTAAAACTGCACCTGCTAGTCCTAATAACATATCTGCTGTCGGTAATTTTTGTAATCTCTTTTCTACACAATCTATCGTTTTAATAATAAGTTTAGTTACATATGCAGATATAAAGTAAAAGAATAACAAAAATAATAAAATACAAAATATAATAAATAAAATTCCTTTAACTGACGATGTTGACATTATTCCTATTTTAGATAATAAATTATAATCTATTACTAGTTTTCCTACTATGTAACCTAAACTTCCTCCCCCTAAAGTTATAAGCACTCTTAATATTTTTTTAATCAATAATATTCACCTCCTATTTAATTATTGACAAATACCACTAATACTATCCTATCTTTATAAATAATATATATTATCAAATATATTATTTCAATAGAGATATATATTTTACAAATATTTTATCACTATTTATTTTATAAAAGTTAAAATTCAGAAACATTTTTATGTTTTTCTCAAAAATTTCCTAACTTTGACCCCCTATCATTATTTAAATTAATAATATATTATAGAGTCATCACATCTCCTCTAGCTTTTTTACAAGAATAAGATTTAGTTATGTTTTTTTATAAGGAGTTGAATGAAAATGAAAGATTTAATTTTTGATGAGTTTCAAAATTCAGTTGATGATTGTTTACTTAGACACAGAAGTATATTAGATATTATGAGTAAACTTGATGAGTCCCAATCTAGGGTTAATAGGTCTATTGTAAAGTGTATAACTTCATGTGGCTGCTTACAAATTGAAGCTTCAAAACAAAAGGTACCTAATGATTTTGATACTTCTGATTTTGATTCTTTTAAAAGTTGTTTTGATACACATGTTAAAGGCCAGCTCTGCGATAATTGTAGAGAGATTATTGAAAAAGAATTAGGTAATCACTTCTTTTATATAGCTTCTTTATGCAATTGCACTAATTTAAATATTTATGATATTTTACTAAAAGAGTATAAAAATATGGTTTCACTTGGAAAATACACCTTAAAGTAATTTATGAAATATAGCACAAATTTAAATTTGTGCTATATTTGTTTTTGAATATGATATTGCTCTTTAAATTTTTCGAACCAATCACTAATATATTTAGCTCTTATCTCCCCAATACCTTCTACTGAATCTAATTCAGCTACTGTTGCTGATATAATAAACCTCAATTCTTTAAATTGATTTACTAAATTTTCTATCACCGTTGATGGCAATCTATATATTTTATTTAAAATTCTATATCCTTTGGGATAAACTATAGTTTCTGTTAATGAGCAATTAGAATAACCTAATATTTTAGATATATTATTCAAATCTAAAAGTTCTTCTTCTGTTAACTTTGCCAAGTTTTTATATATATTACCTGAACAAATATCATGTCCACAGTAATCCTTCATAAGATATATCGCCTCTTCTTCAACATTTTTTATAAGCTCTTTTAGTTGCATATCTATTAGTCTACCTTCATTTCCAAGTTCATAAATATATGTCTCTATTTCTTTAATTATTCTCATTATAAGTTCAACTCTTTGAATTGCTGTAGTTATATCTGTTAATGTTACGTTACCATTAGTTTCAAGTACATTTAAATTTACAATAGCTTTATCAAAAACTACTGTATATTTTTCTAAAGTATGTATAGCTTGATTGGCTTTAGCTAATATTTCGCTACTTTCTTTTAACACATATTTTAAATCACCTTTATATAAAGTTATTATATTTCTTCTTTGCGATATAGCTATAACTATACTATTAGTCTGTTTCGCTACTCTTTGCGCTGTTCTATGCCTAGTTCCTGTTTCATATGTACTTATTGAAGAATTAGGCAATAACTGAGTATTTGCTAATAAGATTTTCTTTAAATCACTACTTACAACTATAGCACCATCCATTTTAGCCAATTCATATATATATGCAGGAGTATAATCAGCATTTATATTAAAACCACCATCAGCTAAATTTAGTATTTCATTGCTATCACTTAAAACTATAAGTCCACCTGTTTTTGCTCTTAAAATATTATCTAAACCCTCTCTTAATAATGTTCCTGGGGCCATCATTTTTAACACATTCATTAATTCATTGTTTTTCTCTTCTTTCATATAATCCACTACTACAAACTCACAAAAGTAATAATGGGTTTCACTCCCTTCATTATTCAAACTTCCTTTAATTTTTATAATCCAATAGGTGATTGCATAAGTATGATATACTAAATTACTATTATAGTAAAATGCTTTTTTAAAAAATATTAACCTTAAAACACTTTCCCCATTGCTTCCTTAACCGTTGTTATCCCTATAATATTTACCCCTTTAAATTTATCGCCTAATTTTTCTTTACTTTTATAAGGCATTATAATATTTTTAAATCCCATTTTTTGTCCCTCATTTACAATCCTCTCTATATTGGATATAGGGCGAACTTCTCCTGTTAGTCCAACTTCACCAACAAATAGTGGTCTTTCTAACTTCACTGTTCTACCCTTAGCACTAGATATTAATGCTACTGCTAATCCTAAATCTCCAAATGTCCCTTCTAAATTCAACCCACCAACTACATTAACATAAACATCACTACTATAAAAAGGTATTTTTAATTTTTTCTCTAAAACAGCTAAAATAAGACTCATTCTTGAATGATCAATTCCTACAGAAGTTCTTCTTGGCATAACTGCTTTAGTTTCACTTACTAATGCTTGTATTTCTACTAATAATGGTCTTGTACCCTCTATTGTTGCAATAACAACAGATCCTTCTTGCTCAAAAGATGTTTCTTGCAAAAACACACTAGACGCATCCAAAATTTCTTCAAGTCCACTTTCCCTCATTTCAAAGACCCCAATTTCACTAGTAGTCCCAAAACGATTCTTTATAGTCCTTAGAATTCTAAACTCTTGTGTTCTTTCACCCTCAAAATATAAAACTGTATCAACCATATGCTCTAAAACTCTAGGTCCTGCAAGTTCCCCCTGTTTAGTTACATGTGCTACTATAAAAAGTGGTATATCTTTTGTTTTACCTATTCTCATTAAATCATTTGTACATTCTCTAACTTGAGAAACACTTCCTGGTGCTGAAGTTATTTGAGATTTAAATAAAGTTTGAATAGAATCTATAATTACAAATACAGGATTCATATTTTCTATATGCTCTTCAATTAGATTTATACTAGTTTCTGAAAGAATATATAAATTATCACTTATACAATCTAATCTCTCAGCTCTCATTTTTATTTGTTCTTCTGACTCCTCACCAGATACATATAAAACTTTTCCATACTTATCTGCTATCCTTTTAGCAGTTTGCAGTAGTATTGTAGATTTTCCTATACCTGGATCTCCAGATATAAGCGTTAACGAACCTTTAACTAATCCACCACCAATTACTCTATTCAATTCATTAATTCCTGTATCAAATCTTTCAAATTGACTTGATTTTATATCTTTTATATTTTGTGGCTTCCCTCCGCCACTTATAGTAACCGCTCTATTAAATACAACTGCCTTTTCTGGGACCTTAACTTCTTCTATCATAGTATTCCAACTATTACAATTAAGGCATTTTCCCATCCATTTAGGCGACTCATATCCGCATTGACTGCATACATATACATTCTTAGTCTTTGCCATAACCTTTCCTCCAAACTTATGTAATTGATTTCTTTCTTTATTCTCTTAATACTTTAATTATATTCCCTTTTACTTATAACTCAAAATATGTTCCAGTTTTTAAAAATAAAGGTGTAATTTCATTAATAAAATTACACCTTTATATCTTACTAATATTATTCTTTAGTTATTTTTAAGTTATCATTATCTACTGTAACAATTACACTGTCTCCAGTATTTACATTTCCTTTTAAAATTTCTTCTGCTAATTTATCTTCTATAATTTTAGTTATAGCTCTTCTTAAAGGTCTTGCTCCATAGGTTGGGTCAAAACCTTCTTTTGCTAAAAATTCCTTTGCTTCATTAGAAAATTTTATATTTATATTTTGTTGTTGTAATCTATCTGATAATACATTAAGCATTAATTCTACTATTTTTAATAAATCACTTTCATTTAGCTTATGGAATACTATTATATCATCTATTCTATTTAAAAATTCAGGTCTAAAAGTTAATTTTAGTTTTTCCATAATATTTTCTTTCATTTTTTCATGTCCTGTACTTGCTTCTAGTGAATTTTTAGCGAATCCAATTGTATTTTGTTTTTTTATGTCTGAAGCTCCTACATTTGAAGTCATTATTATTATTGTATTTTTAAAGTTTACTGTTTTACCTTTTCCATCAGTAAGTCTTCCATCTTCTAAAATTTGAAGCAATGCATTAAATACATCAGGATGTGCTTTTTCTATTTCATCAAATAAAATTACTGAATAAGGATTTCTTCTTACTTTCTCTGTTAATTGTCCACCTTCATCAAAACCTACATATCCAGGAGGTGCCCCTATAAGCTTAGATACAGAATGTTTCTCCATATACTCTGACATATCAATTCTTATCAAATTATTTTCATCACCAAACATAGCTTGTGCTAAAGCTTTAGTAAGCTCTGTTTTACCTACACCTGTAGGTCCTAAGAATATAAAAGAACCTATCGGTCGCTTAGGATCTTTAAGTCCAACCCTTGCTCTTCTTACTGCTTTTGATATAGATTCTACAGCCTCATCTTGCCCTATAACTCTTCCATGTAAAATCTCTTCAAGTTTCAAAAGCCTAGTTGCTTCAGTTTCTGTTAATTTTTCAATTGGTATATTAGTCCATCTTGAAATAATATTTGCTACATGACTTGCATCTACTATAGAATTTGCATCATTCTTTTTAGATGACCATTGTTTTTCCTCTTTTTCAATCTCTTCTTTTATTGATTTTTCTTTATCCCTTAAAGATGCTGCTTTTTCAAAATCTTGCATAGTTATAGCATCTGATTTTTCTTTTGTCGCTTGTTCTAGTTTTTCCTGTAAATCTTTTAAGCATTTTGGTGTTGTTAAATTTTCTATTCTCATTTTTGCACCAGCTTCATCTATAAGATCTATAGCCTTGTCTGGTAAAAACCTATCTGTAATATATCTATCTGAAAGTTTTACTGCTGCCTCTATTGCTTCATCTGTAATTTGAACTCTATGATGTGCTTCATACTTATCTCTTAATCCTTTTAAGATTTCTATAGCCTCTTCCTTAGTAGGTTCATCTACTAATACTGACTGAAACCTTCTTTCTAATGCAGCATCTTTTTCTATATATTTTCTGTATTCATCTAAAGTTGTAGCACCTATACATTGTATTTCACCTCTAGCTAATGCTGGTTTTAATATATTAGATGCATCAATTGCACCCTCTGCACCACCAGCACCAACAATAGTGTGAATCTCATCTATAAATAAAATAACATTTCCAGCCTTAGCAACCTCTTCTATAATATTGTTTAATCTCTCTTCAAATTCACCTCTATATTTTGAACCTGCAAGAACAGAAGACATATCTAAAGATACAACCCTTTTTTCTTTTAAAATTTCTGGTATATTACCGGATGCTATTTTCTGAGCTAAACCTTCAGCTATGGCTGTCTTACCAACCCCTGGATCACCTATAAGACATGGATTATTTTTCATTCTTCTACAAAGTATTTCCAAAACCCTTTCTGTCTCTTTATCTCTTCCTATGATAGGATCAAGTTTTCCTTCATATGCTAAGTCGGTTATATCTTTTCCATACTTATCTAAAGTTTTGGTATCTTTTTTACTTTTCTTACTATGAGATTTAATATTACTTTCTTCTCCTTTAATAGCCTTTTGAATATCTTTATATAACTTTAATGGATCAGCGCCTAAATTTACAATTATCGTATAGGCTACTCCCTCACCCTCTCGTATAAGTGCCAAAGTCATATGCTCTGGAGATATATAATTTTGATTTAAACTTCTTGCTTCAACTAAACTAATTTCAAATAATCTCTTTGTTCTTGGAGTTAAAGCAATTTCATTTTCACTCATTTCAATATTACCATAGCCAACATAAGCTTCTATCAAATTTTTTACATTATCATAGTTGATATTAAAATCATTTAATATATTTTTAGAAATTCCATCGTCCTCTTTTAAGACTGCTAATAAAATATGTTCTGTTCCAACATATCCATGTTTAAATTCCCTTGACTCATCATTTGCATACATAAGCACATTTCTTGCTCTTTCAGTAAATCTATTAAACATATTAAACACCTCGCTTAATAAAATTTTCCCTAATTACTATAGCTCTATAAAAATTTATATTGTCATTTTTAATTTCATTTTTAAATTTATCTTGTAATGCTGGTAAGCTTATATCTATTAGTAATTTATTTAAAGAAGTTTTACTTATATCTTTAATTAAACCTAACTCTATACCTAACCTTATCATAGATAATAACTCCATACTTTCTTTATAATCTATAATTATTGCTGTACTTAAAATTCCTCTAGCTCTCATTATTCTATCTTCCATCTCATATTTATAGCTATTCATGAGTCTTGTTCTTGCTTCTTTTTCTTTATCTATTATTTGATATATCATAGCATTAAGTCCATTAATTATTTCTTCTTCTGTAGGACCTAAAGTTATTTGATTAGATATTTGAAATATATTTCCGTAACCTTTAGAGCCTTCCCCATACAAACCTCTTATAGTCATTCCCATTTTGCTAACTGCATTAAAAGCATTTTCTATTTCCCTCGTCATACAAAGGCAAGGTAAATGAACCATTACGGAAGCTCTTACCCCTGTCCCTACATTAGTTGGACATGCAGTTAAATATCCTATATCACTATCATAAGCAAACTCTAATTTTTCCTCTATAATATTATCTATTTTATTTATATTTTCATAAATTTCCTTTAAACTTAAACCATTAGATATACCTTGTATTCTTAAATGATCTTCTTCGTTAATCATTACGCTAATGGTTTCATTATTGTTTAATATTACTGCACCTATATCCTTATTTTTTAAAAGAGATTTACTTACAATGTGTTTTTGAAATAGCATTTCCTTTTCAATCTCTGTTTTTTCATCTAACCTTATTGTTTTAAAATCTTCTTTAAAATTCTCATCTAAATAAAAAGCATCTTCTATATTTTTAATAATCTCATCAGCAGTTTCTTTATTAATTTTATTTGGGAAGGGATATCCTTTTAGATTTCTTGCTAATCTTATTCTACTACTTAAAATTACATTATCCTTTACGCCTTCAGCATTTATCCAATTTTCCATAGTATTCTTCCCCTACCTTTCTAACTCTCTAATAACATCTCTAATTTCTGCTGCCTTTTCATATTCTTCTTTTTCTATAGCATTTTTAAGTTTTTCTTTTAACTGTAAAACTTCTCTTTTCTTCTTAAGTTCATTTCCATATTTTTGTGGTATTTTACCATTATGCATACTACTTAATTGAACTCTTTTTATAATAGCTGTCATTGCTTCGCTAAAACTCTCATAACATTGATCACAACCTAATAAACCTGTTTTTTTAAAATCTTCATAAGTTTGACCACATTTTTTACAACATACTTTATTAGATATTTGTTCTTCTCGATTATTAGCCATATAATCAATAAAACCACTTAAAATATTTTGAAACGAGAACTGAGATGAAAAATCTGCATCTAGACCTATAGCATTATTTTTAGCACACACTTCACATAAATGTTCCTCATATTTTACACCATTAACAACCTTTGTTATATGAAAATTTGCCTCATTCTTTTTACATCTGCTACAAATCAAAATTACCCCTCCATTTTATTATTCTAATATATTAAAAATTATGGACTTTAGTATATCTGCCCTTAATCTATTCTTACTATTTCCAATACAAGATAATGTTCTGTCATTTAATGTTATCTTAATTATCTCTTCTTCTCTTTCGCTTATTATTTGTTCCTCTTTTAAAGCTTCTAAAATACTTACAGTATTATTATATGTTATATAATCTCCTATTTTTTCATTAAGAATTTCTAAAAGATTATTATGGATTGTATATTCTATTTTTATAATTTTTATACATCCTCCTCCCCCTCTTCTGCTTTCTATGTAATAACCTTTTTCTCTTGTGAATCTGGTAGATAATACATAATTTATTTGAGATGGCGCACAACTAAAATAATCTGCTAATTCGTTTCTTTGTATCTGAATTTGATTATCTATAGACTCATCTACTAACTCTTTTATAAAACTCTCTATTAAATCTGATAACTTAGCCACAAAATCACCTTTTCCATATTTTTCATTTACCTTGACTTTCTTTGACCTTAATATTATCATACAATATTTGTATTATACTTTCAAATATTATTTTTTCCATTTCTACCTTTTATATTCACATATTATAAAAGCACAACAAAGAACTTTTCCTTATTGGAAAAGCTCTTTGTTTATATATTTTCTATCTTTATATAATGTTGAAATGCCCTTTTCAAAATCATAGTAATTTATCTTAATACAATCATCTTCATAATATCTAATATGAACTGTTTCTTCTGATTTTAATTCCACTTCTACTAAACTTGTTTCTTTCTCATATGAAAAGTTTTTTACTTTATTTATCAATTCACATATATTACTTTTGTTTTTTATCATAATTTTCTCTCCTATCTCATTTCCATTTTACTCTTAAGTTAATATTCTATATTTTTTTCTTATTTCCTTTTTTTCCATAAACATAGATGTTTTTCTTTTGCTATTGTACTTAAGAAGGATGATTATTTTTATGATAATTTATTTTTTATAATTTAAAACAGAAAGTTAATTTATGATTATATTGCAGTTATAAGAAAATATTATAGCTTACTCAACTATAATATCTTCTTCTAAATTTGTATTGGTAAATTGACAATTGTACAAGTTAAAATAAATACCCTTTCTATTTAATAATTCATTATGATTTCCTTGTTCTTCAATTCCCTCGCTAGTTATTACCACTATTGTATCTGCATTTTTTATAGTAGATAACCTATGTGCAACTACTATTGTAGTTCTTCCTTTGGATAACTTTTCAAGAGATTTTTGAATCATTATCTCAGTTGCATTATCTAAAGCTGAAGTTGCCTCATCTAATATTAAAATAGGCGGATTTTTCAAAAATATTCTAGCTATCGCTACTCTTTGCTTTTGTCCACCTGAAAGTTTTATACCTCTTTCTCCAACATAGGTATCATAACCATCTGGAAGAGATTCTATAAACTCATGAATATTAGCATTCTTAGCCGCTTCAATAATTTCTTCATCTGTAGCCTCTGGATTTCCATATAAAATGTTTTCTTTTATTGTTCCTGTAAATAAAAATACTTCCTGTTGAACTATTCCTATATTTTTTCTTAATGATTTTATTTTTAAATCTTTTACATCTATATCATCTATAGTAATATTTCCATCATTAACATCATAAAACCTAGGTAGTAAATTACAAATAGTAGTTTTACCTCCTCCTGATGGTCCTACCAAAGCTACAGTTTGTCCACTTTGAATATCTAAATTTATCTTGCTTATAACTTCTTCACTATCTTTATATTTAAATGTTACATCATTAAACTTTATATTTCCTATAGCATTTTTTAATTCTATTGCATTATCTTTTTCAACAATATCTGTCTTTGTATTAATAATTTCTAGAAATCTTTTAAATCCAGACATTCCACTTTGATATTGCTCTATAAATGCAGTAAGTCTTCTTATTGGTTGCATAAAATATGTTATATATAAAAGATAGGCAACTAACTCTGATATAGTTATATATTCTTTGTATGCAAAGTATCCACCAGCACCTATAACTACAACATTTAGCATATCTACCATAAACCTTATTCCAGCTAAAAATTCAGCCATACACTTATAAGAATAACTTCTGGCAGTTTTAAATTGAACATTATTATCATCAAATTTTTCCATCTCATAATCTTCATTTGTAAATGCTTTTGCAACTCTAATTCCAGAAATACTATCCTCTAAACTGCCATTAACATCTGCTATCTTTTTTCTTACATTATCAAATGACCTTGCCATCTTAACCCTTTTAACCATAGCAAACCAAACTATGAATGGAATAAAAGCAAATATTATCAGTGTTAAGGTTATATTTATTTTACAAAGTAATATGAATGAACCTATTAACATGACTAAAGAAATAAATAAATCTTCTGGTCCATGATGTGCAAGTTCAGATATTTCCATTAAATCATTGACTATTCGTGACATTAAGTGGCCTGTCTTATTATCATCAAAATAACTAAATGGTAATGTTTGCAAATGAGAAAAAATTTCTTTTCTCATATCATACTGAATTCTAACCCCCATTACATGACCCCAATAATCTATTATATAATTACATATTAATTTGATAACATATAATACAGTTAAAGCTATTGTAAATTTTATTATCATATTAATATTTTTATTGGGAATACCGTAATCTAACAACTCTTTTGTAATCATTGGAAAAAACAAATCTAGTGCCGCAACCAAAAAAGCACATACCATATCAATAATAAATATGAGCCTATGTTCTTTGTAGTAAGAAACAAATTTTCTTATCATACTATCCCCCCATAGATTATTTTATTTTTAGTTATATACTAATTCCATTTAATATATAACTTCTAAATAATAAAATTAACTTATAATATTAATTTTATTCCCCTAATTTTTAAAATCTAATACAACTGAATTGTTATAAATTATATAAAAATCAATCATCATAAAAAATAAACTATCCTATATTATATCATACATATATGTATATATATGTAATTTATTTAAAATTGATTATATTCTTTAAAAGTATATTGATGATGAGATGCATCCGCATTGGTAATAATCTTATAATTTTCATCTTCATCAAATTCAACAACAGTTAAACTAGTTTGTTTTATAAATGGAGGTTCCCACAAATCTTTAATTTCTTTCTTTTGTAGTGCACACATAAAACCTTTTAAAACTGTAGTATGAGTTACTACTAAAATTTCTTTTCCCTTATTTTCTCTTACCATTTTCATAATAGTTCTATATGCTCTATCCCTAACTTCTTCGAAGCTTTCTGCACCCTCTACTGTTATGTACTTTTCTGGTTTATTCCAATAATTATAATGATTTTCTTTATTTAATTCACTTATTTCCTCCTGAGTTAATCCTTGCCATACCCCCAGTCTTATTTCTCTTAAGTCTAAACTTGGCACTATTTCAATATCCCTATCACCTTTTATTATTTCTGCAGTTTTATAAGCTCTATCTGATGAACTAGTATATATTTTACTAAAGTTTATATTTTCTACCCTATCTCTTAGCCATTGGGCTTGTACTTTTCCTAGTTCTGTTAAAGGAGAATCGTTCCACCCTTGCATCTTACCAAGTTTGTTCCATTCAGTTTCTCCATGTCTTGTTATGTATAATTTTGTCATATACTCTCCCCCTCGTTTTAAAATTATAGCTTATATTTAAACTATTCTATAAATTCATTATAAATTTTTTTTATACTTTATTGCAACTTTAATTTTAAAATAAAAAAAGAGCCTATAAAGCTCTTTTAATCTTTTGGAGTTCTTTTGCCATGTATAACTGAATCTATGTATATGTCACCAACCCAATTTTTAACTCCATATGATGGTATATAATTTGTTTCTTCAAAATTATTATAATCTTTTTCACCTTCATTATAGGGTCTATATTCTTCTCGCAATATTTTATCAGTTTCTATTTCATTTTTTCTTATTCGCTCTAATGAAAAGCCGGCCATCTTCATTTCCTCCTTTTTCCAATATATTAAATTTTTCTGTTTGTAGCATGTTACATAAAACTTGTATGTCCTCTTCATTACTATTTTCCATCATAACAGTGAATTCATCTTCTGGTCCTATTATTTCCATATAATCGTGTATATTACTGTAGTCGCTTAAATTTATTCTACCTATTATGTTCATTTTATAGTAAGACATATTAGCCCCCTAAACATTTTATTTATATTATTGCTACTAAAAATAAATATTATTCAATTAATACAAAAAAGATGTCAATTTATTTATTGACATCTTTTTTAATACTTTATATAACTAACTTATTTCTTTTATAACTTTATTAACTACCTCTATTGGAACCTCTTCATATCTTTCAAAATTAGTATTGAACTCACCTCTTGCACCAGTTATAGACCTTAAGTCAGTAGCATAATCATAAAGTTCTGCTTGAGGTACTTCCCCTATAATCTTTTGGCCATTATCTATAGGTTCCATTCCAAGTATTCTTCCTCTTTTCTTATTTATATCCGCTATAACATCACCCATATATTCATCTGGAATTATTATCTCTATTCTCATTATAGGTTCTAATAATACCGGTTCCGCCTCTTGTAATCCCTTTTTATATGCTAAAGATGCTGCTACTTTAAAAGCCATTTCTGAGGAATCTACTGGATGATAAGATCCATCATGCAATGTAGCCTTTAATCTTATAACTGGATATCCAGCTAAAATACCTTTGTTTACACAATCTTTTAACCCTTTTTCTACAGCAGGTATATACTGTCTTGGTACAACTCCCCCTACAACCTTATCAACAAACTCTAAACTATCATCGCCATCATTTCTTGGTTCAAATTTTATCTTAACATCGCCATATTGACCATGTCCACCAGATTGTTTTTTATATTTACCTTGCACATCAGCAGTCTTTTTAATCGTTTCTCTATAAGGTGTTTTAGGAAGCTCTAATGATACATCTACACCAAATTTAGACTTTAATTTGCTAACTATTACTTCTAAATGAGTAGATCCAATTCCTGATATTATTGTTTCAGCATTTTCTAAATCTCTACTAACTGAAAATGTTGGATCCTCTTCTAAAAGTTTGGATAATCCATTTGATATCTTATCCTCGTCACCTTTTGATTTAGTCATTACTGCTCTTGAATATACTGGTTTTGGGAAAGTGGATGTTTCAAATGTAATCATACGTCCTTTATTGCATAGCGTATCCCCTGTATTTGTACAATTAAGTTTTGATACTGCCCCTATATCACCAGCTTTAATTTCACTTGTTGTATACTGTTGTTTTCCTCTTAAAAAATACAATGTTCCCATTTTTTCTTCTTTCTTTTTGTTTGCATTCATAACAACTGTATCAGCTTTAGCTTTTCCAGTTATTACTCTAAACATTGATAATTTTCCAACAAAAGGATCTGCAATAGTTTTAAATACTAATGCTGAAAATGGTTCTTCTTCATTTATTTTTATATCTATATAATTATCATTTTTTAAATTTTTTGCTTTATATAATGTTGTATCAACTGGTGATGGAAAACATTCTATTATATCTTCAAGTAATGTGTGTACTCCCACCCCTGTAGTTGATGATCCACACATTATAGGAGCTATTTCGCCAACAGATGCCCCTTTAACTAATCCATCATATATTTCTTCTTCGCTTAACTCACCTTCATTAAAATATTTATCTAATAAAACTTCATCCATTTCTGCTACAGCTTCCATTACCATTTGTCTACATTCATCTATTTTATCTTTTATGCTTTCTGGAATTTCTGTTTCTTCCATCTTTTTTGTTTGAGGGTTAAATATTCTAGCCTTTTTAGATATAACATTTACTAATCCTTTAAAATCATTCTCTGATCCTATAGGATACTGTATAGGGACTGCTGATATTCCAAATCTATCTTGTATTTGATTTAATGTTTTTTCAAAATTACTATTTTCTCTATCTAATTTATTTATAAAAAAAGCTTTTGGAATTTTTTTCTCTTTAGCATACTCATATGCTTTTTCTGTCCCAACTTGTATACCAGATACAGCACAAACTACAACCATTGCTAAATCTACAGCATTTAATCCTTCTATCATCTCGCCTATAAAATCAAAATAGCCTGGAGTATCAACTAGGTTTAATTTTACATTTTCCCATTCACAAAATGACACTGCTGTTGAAATTGAAACTTTTCTTCTTTTCTCTTCTACATCAAAATCACTAATTGTGTTTCCTTCTTCTATTCTACCTAATCTATCAGTACTACCAGTATAATAAAGCAATGCCTCCATTAAGCTAGTTTTACCTGAATCACTGTGTCCAACTATTCCTATGTTTCTAAGGTTATTTACCTTATATTGTTTCATAAGCTATCCCTCCCATTGATTTAGAGATTTTCCAGTGTATTTTCTTTATTCTATATTCCTTGTAGAATCCCTTTTAATATTTAAAATTTTCAAAATATTAAGAATATATTTACATACTCTTAACCGTTCCGAAATACATTAATTAACTACATATCAAATTATATTTTAAATAATACACATTTATTCATAAAATCAATGATTTTTATCAACATATTAAGTATGAATTGTTGATAAGATAACCTTTTAGTATTTATATTGTTAATAACTTCTCCTAAAATCAATTTATAATCTAATTTTAGGGAAAATAAAAAAGCTAGGTTTTAATGACCTAACTTTTTTTAGTTACCTGGCAACAACCTACCCTCCCACACAGTCTCCCGTGCAGTACTCTCGGCGTCTAGAGGCTTAACTTGCCTGTTCGGAATGGAAAGGAGTGTTACCCTCTAAACCATCATCACCAGATTTTAAATTAATATAAGCTACGTACTGCGTCGTCAATTTCCTTCGTTTCTATGCTCATTTATATAAATAAACTCCGCTTCTCACTCAGTCATTTCCTAGCATTACTTGCTTCTCTTAATTTATTTAAAAATTTTATTTTAAAAATATGGCTCCGCGAAAAGGATTCGAACCTTCAACCTATCGGTTAACAGCCGAGTGCTCCACCGTTGAGCTATCGCGGAATATTTTAAAATTCTTATAAACTTCGTATTTCGTCGTCAATTTCAGTCATTGTGGTACTCACTTATTATTAATAAGCTCCGCTCCTCATTCCTTCATTTCCTAGAACTACTAGTTTCTAATAATTTTATATTTTTTCCAGAG
>NZ_HE611052.1:0-17551 GCF_000285575.1 Clostridium senegalense JC122
GCAATTTTAACTTTAGATAGGCTTGTAGATGATAATGACACATTTACTGTTATAGATGCTATGGAAGAAGCAATTAGCAAAGGAAATGTTAGACTTTGCTATGTTGAAGGTATTCTTAAAAATTGGAAAATTAACGGTAAAAAGATAATGCAAAAGCACTATAAAAACTCATCTTCTAACAAAGATACATTTAATAATTTTCATCAAAGGAAATATGATTTTGATAAATTAGAGAAAGAACTTTTAGGTTATGATTTTTGTTAATGCACCAGCCATAAGATTGTAATTCTAAAACTTATCCGTTTATCAATGAGAAGTTTTAAATCTAAATCAAAACTTTTAAACGGACAATGATTAAAAATCTCTATGCCATAACAAGATGGATAGGTTCATTTGTGGCTAGTTATATATAAAATAAACAAATCACTAGTACTTTTATTAAATATTTGCCATTACATGATTCTAAAAAAATGAACCTTCAATCCATTTAACGTTAAGATTCAATGGTAGGTAACTACGCTAGATTCATGAAAGTTACAAAATTTAAATACATCTTATGTTAAGGTTCAACTTATATCCAGTTAAAATAGATCAGTTAACTATAGAATTTAAATACATCTTATGTTAAGGTTCAACTTATTTATCCTAAAGCAAGTACAGAGTTACAAAGATTTAAATACATCTTATGTTAAGGTTCAACTATAGCTATTACAAACCATTTAATAACGGTACAATTATTTAAATACATCTTATGTTAAGGTTCAACGGGAATCTTTTATCTCTCAAGATGTAATATATCCATTTAAATACATCTTATGTTAAGGTTCAACATAAATAGCTTTATGACCTTCAAATTCTATTATCCTAAATTTAAATACATCTTATGTTAAGGTTCAACTTTTTACTTCTTCACCTAAATTTTCTTTACTTAATCCATTTAAATACATCTTATGTTAAGGTTCAACCCGTCGGATTTAGTTAAAGAAGTATTTACACTAAGATTTAAATACATCTTATGTTAAGGTTCAACTTTCAAGTTCGGGTATCATTTTATCCATAGCAATTATTTAAATACATCTTATGTTAAGGTTCAACTAAAAAATAGAGAACTTAGAGAAAATGCAGAACTTACATTTAAATACATCTTATGTTAAGGTTCAACTACTGCCCTTTTTCTATATAAGAAGTTAGTATATCCTATTTAAATACATCTTATGTTAAGGTTCAACATATAAGAGAACAAAAGACTGGTAAAGAAAAGAGAAATTTAAATACATCTTATGTTAAGGTTCAACACATTTGAAAATAATGCAGATCATTCTTTTTTTAAATTTAAATACATCTTATGTTAAGGTTCAACTTTAAAATTTCAATATTAATATCTTCATATTCTTTTTTATTTAAATACATCTTATGTTAAGGTTCAACCATTGAAAAATAGCCATTCTTTATTTTTCATTATACATCCAAACTATTGATTTTGCTAGGTTTTATTGTTTTTTTACCAGTGATTTTTATTTTTTAAAGCAAACCAGCAAAACACCTTTTAAACTCAGTAATTTCAAAGCATTACAAGTTTTTAATGAATATTTTGCTGGTAAAATTCATTATTTTATTTAAAATAACATTTTATTTGTAAATTCCTCTTCAAAGGTAATTAGACCCTTATCTTCATTATTTTTATTTTTTCAAACTCTTCTTTAAATACTAGTTTAGCTTTTTCTGTATCTTTATTTATTTTTGCTTCATAGGTAGCTAATGCTCTTGCTTTTGTTATAGCTTTGCTATTTTCTATAAAACTTTTGTTGTTATCATAATATTCTTTTGCTTTTTCTATATTATCTTCTATTACTGCATAATAAAAGAATATATCATGTGTGTAGGTAAACATTGTTCCTGTAAGTGGTGTTATATCATATTCACTATCAAATTCTATTATAGTTTTAATTTTTCTTTTCCACTTTCCATATCTAAATTATGTATAGCTTTAAGATATCTATAATACTCTAAGGCAACAGAGCAATATTTTGAAGCCTTTTCTTTATTAGTATTTAAATATTTATCATCTAATTTATTAGGTTCTACCCCTTCCTTTATTAAATATTCTAAAAGTAATAAATCTACTGCTTCATTATCTTTAACTAAAGAATATATCCAATAACCGTCATTTAACATATACTTTGATTTGTAAATTACTAAATTAAGTATAAATAACATAATTCCTACAACTGAATTTAAAGCAAATAATATATTAGTGTATGGATTATTTATAATAAAGATTAAAATTAAAGTTATAATTGAAAATATTAAATTAAAAAGCCCACCACCTAAAAACATCTTTATCATGGAGTTTTTATGAAAGTTTTTACTATTTATATTTAAAACAGCTTGTCCACCATAAGCAGTACCTTTTAATTTTGTATCTTTTTTATTCTTAATTTACCATTATCATCTTTTAAAATAGTAAATGATAGTACTTTTAGCTCTTTAAACTCATATCCACTTATTACTCCTAATACTATATGTCCTATTTCATGAATTATTATATTAAATATCATAGATATAGAAGTGAAAATCACTACTAAGCATAATCTAAGAATTATTGGTATTTGAAAAACGCTTAATTTAGCTCCAGAAAAAAATCCAACTATAGCAAATAATATAATCATAATTATAATTGGTATTTTAGTTTCATATCTTTTTTTAACCATTAAGTCCTCCTCTAAATTTTATTTTTCCTTAATACTACTCATTATATAATATATTTACAACATTATATATACAATTATTAACTTTTATATATAATGTTACTACTTTTACTATATTTTATAGAGTTCAAGTTGACTTTCCAAATTATCCATTCAAAAACTTAAATACCTAAAATAGCGAGACATGCTCAAAATCACTTAGAATTCAACACTGCATCTTGTGTAAAATATTTTAAGGTTATTGAATTGGAGCTTGTTTCCCTATATTTGTTTTAGCTTTTTTAAAAGTTTAAAGCCACCTTTTCACAAAATTTTGAGAAGGTGGCTTAGTTAATTTATATTTTATACATTTTCTAATCTTATATTTTCTATTATATTTTCTTTTTTCAATTTTGAAATTGGAAAATATCCAGCTATAAGAACTATAAAGAATATTCCTATTATAGAAATTATTATTGATGTATATGGAAATACAAACTTGATATTTACTAGCATACTCATTGATTTTTGAATGCCATAGCATAAAAGTAACCCTATAGGTATGGCTATTATAAGAGACATAACACCATAATATATACTCTCTAAATATAGCATTTTATTTAACCCCTGCGGTGTTATACCAATGGATTGTATCATAGCAAATTCTCTTTTTCTAAGAGCAATATTAGTTTGTATTGTATTTATTATGTTAGATACACCTATAAGTGTTACCACTGCTATAAATCCATTTAAAAATATCATTATACCAACCTTACTTCTATACATATATTCTTTTTCACTTGTTAAATCAATTATATTAAAGCTTAAATATTCCTGTGATATTTTTTCTAACTGTGTTTTTGTTTCTTTTGGGTTTGATGACTTTATATTTATTGAACTATTAAACTCCACAGTACTATCTTGTTTTTTAACTTCATTTAATACACTGTCAAAAACTTTATCAGAAGTTATAAGTATAGGTCCTTTTAAAGCATTCTCCACACCAGTTGGAATCTCATTCGTACGAGCTACTATTTTAACTTTTACTGATACATTTTTATTCTTTTTAGTTAAAGTTATATAATCTCCAACTTTTAAATTGAACATTTCAATATCTGATATTTTCCCATTATCTATAATCTTATTTGTGAAAACTAAAATAGCACCATTATCTTTTAAAGCTTCTTCTTCATCAAAATTTCCATCAATTAATTTTTTATTAATTATATCAAATTCTTTATCCCCAACAGACATATAACTAGCACCTAAATTTACATTTTCCTCCTTTTCAACTAACTCCTTAGCTTCATCTGTAAGGTCTGATAATTTTATAATTGAATTGCAACTTAAAAGTTTTAAATTTGAAACACGTTCACTTCCATCTACTTTGCAAATTTTATCTTTAACATCATCTTTTAAATTATCATATATAGGTATAAAAAAATCATAATTAGTTAAAGAATACATTGAGTCAAAAGCAGTAGTAAAATTACTTAACATTCCATTAAAAGTTAAGAATAATATTATACTAAATACTAAAGATGCAATAGTAACTCTATATTTTCTTTTATTTCTCTTTAAATTTTTATATGCAAATTGTCCTTCTACACCTAAAACAAGTTTTATTAATTTGCCTGATTTTACTTTTTTAAATTTATAGTCTGTATTTCCTCTAATTCCATCTATTATAGAGACCTTTGATGCCTTCTGTGCAGGAGCTAAAGCAGAGATTAACACTGTAATAAATACAACTACAAAGCTTATTAAAATAATTTTACCACTTATAACAGTTTGTAAATTTAATGACCCTATCATTGAATCTTTTAAAAAATAATTCATAAGTTTAAAAAGTAAATTTAATGTTATAGTTCCAAAGAAAATCCCTATTGGTATTCCAATTAAGCTCATAAGTATTCCTTCTGCAAAAACCATTTTTTTAATTTGTGATTTTGTTGCACCTACTGAAGCCAATGTTGAAAACAATTTTTTTCTCTCTACTATTGATATTGAAAAAGAATTATAAACAGTAGCTATTGTTGCAATTAATACTAAAGATCCAATTATTATTGACATAGTTAATAATACACCGTTTAAATTTTCTGAATCACTTTGACCATAACAATCTAGTAATCCATCATTATACTCAATAGGTAATTTACCATCAATCTTTTCTATATTTAAATCCTTTGCAATACTTTCGAATTCTGCTCTTATATTTCTGTTACTTTTTAGCTTTACATATACATCATAATTTGTAGAATTATCAACGTTGTTTAAATTACTTAATGCCATAAACACATTATTACTTCTACTTTCTATTACTACACTATCTAATAGCCCTACAATTTTAAAAGTTCTATTTTCTAATTTTTTATTTTCATTTAATACATCTAAAGTTATACTATCTCCTATTTTTTTATTGCCTAACACTTTTAAAGCTTTATTAGTGATTGCTATTTCGTCTTCTTTTTTAGGAAATTCTCCTTCTTTTACATTATACGGTTGTAATGTTTCATTAAACTTATTTACTTTGTTTATAACAATACTTTTTCCTTTTTCATTAGGAACTTCGCCTATATAAGAGGTATTCCATATTAGTTCCTTTTCAACTTTTACATGATTTTTTAGAACATTAACTTTATCTCCTTTTAGATTTTTGAATATACCATAGTAATCTCCATTGTCATTAATAACATCTCTTGTCATAGTTTCTTGCATACTTACAGCTATTGTTCCTATTCCTGAAAGTAATGCTGCTGAAAGTATTATTCCTATAATAGTTACTATAGTTCTTTTCTTATTTTTTTTAATATATTTCATTGTCAGTGATAAGTAAAAGCCCATAACTATATCACCTCATCTTCACTTAATATTCCATCTTCTATTCTAACTATTCTATCTGACTGAGATGCAACATTTAAATCATGGGTTATAAGTATTAATGATGTATTATACTTTTTAACTGTTAATTTTAAAAGCTCCATTATTTCCTTCGTACTTTTACTATCTAAGTTACCAGTAGGTTCATCAGCTAAAATTACAGAAGGTTTGTTTATAAGTGCTCTACCTATAGCTACTCTTTGTTGTTGTCCTCCTGATAGTTGATTTGGAAGATGATTTTCTCGCTCTTTAAGTCCTAATGTATTTAATATGTCTTCAAGATACTCTTTATCTATTTTTTTGCCATCTAATTCTGCTGGAAGTGTTATATTTTCCTTTGCTGTCAATACAGGAATTAGGTTGTAGAATTGAAATATGATTCCTAAATTTCTTCTTCTAAAGACTGCTAATTTCTTTTCTTTTAACGAACCTAAATTTACATCTTCAACAAAAACTTTTCCTTCAGTTGGCTTGTCTACTCCTCCTAATAAATGCAATAATGTTAATTTTCCAGAACCACTAGCACCTATTATGGCAACAAACTCCCCTTTATTTACAGAAAAATTAACATTTTTTAATGCATATACTTTATTATTATCTCCATATATTTTTGATAAATTTCTAGCTTTAAGTATTTCCATTTTTACAACACCCTTTCTAAAACTTAATAAGTTATTTTTTCAACTTACATTATTAAGTGTAATCCTTTAAGATTACTTTATAGTGAATATTATAGTGACAAATTAGTCACTAATCTTTATAAACTATTTTAGAAAGCTTATAATAAATTCTGCACCTTTGCCTTCATGACTTTTTACATATATAGAACCATTCTGATTTTCTATTATAGTTTTAGAAAGGGCAAGCCCTATTCCAACACTATCACTCTTATTAATATTGCTACTTTTATAAAATCTTTTAAATATGTTATGTAAATCTTTTTTACTAATTCCAATACCGTTATCCTTTATTTTAATTTCAGAATAAAGGTTGTTTTCCTCATAATTTATAATTATAGTTCCATCTTTGGGAGTATGCTCTACAGAATTTTTCATTATATTAGTAAAGGCTTCTATAGACCATTGTGTATCCCCTATATAATAAGAATCTTCATTTCCATTTAAAATAATTTCTATATTTTTTCCTTTATAAAAGACCATAATGAAGATTTAACTTCACTTATTAAATTTTTAATATTTATTTTTCTTTTTAAATTTAACTACACCTGCATCTAATCTTGAAAGTTTTAATAAACTCTTTATAAGCCATTCCATTCTTTTAAGCTGAATTTCACTATTTTCTAAAAACTCTTTTCTTATATTCCAATCCATTTTAGGGTTAATCATAAGCTCATTAAACATTATAAGTGATGTCATTGGTGTTTTTAATTGATGAGATATGTCTGCCATAGTGTCACTTAAAAACACTTTTATTCTTTTTTCTTTATCTAAATGTTCCTTTAAAATGGAGGTCATTTTAACAATATTACTTTTTAAAATACCAATATCTCCATCACTATAGGAATCTAAATTATAATTATAATTTCCCTTTATTATGCTTTCAGTAAAATTTATACCTAAATATATTTCTTTATAATAAATTTTTAGTATTATGATTATGATAATTAGAAACAACATGAATATTGTAAAAATTAAAGCCATGGTAAAAAACATATAATTTTTAAATGTATGTTTTACTATAGGTTCATTTTCAAAGTTCATATCATTATAATAACCATATTGTTTTAGCAAACTCGTTCCTTTTAAAACATGAATTTTATCTTTTTTATTATCAGAGATAGTTAATTTTACTATTGTTTCTTTCTCCATAGGATATTTATCAGAAATAGCTCCTACAAGTGCTGATTTATAATTTATAACTTCTTTTTTCATAGCATTACAAAAATATATAGCTATGATTGTAGCAAAAACTGTAGATATTAAAAATACTATTAAAAATAAAGTTAAAATTTTCTTTACCTCTGGATTTTTTAAAATTTTACTCATTTATTAATCTTCACTCCTTCTACATTTCCACTTATAACCTAGTCCCCTAATAGTTATAATATATTTAGGATTAGAAGGATCATCCTCTATTTTACTTCTTAGTCTTTTAATATAAACACTTAAAGTATTATCGTTTACAAACTCACCTGAATCATCCCATAATTTATCTAATATAACTTCTCTTGTAAGAGTTATATCAAAGTTATTTATAAATAAGAGTAAAAGTTTATACTCTGATGATGTTAAAATGATTTCTTCACCTTTTTTAAAACCTTCATAGCTAAAGTATCTATTTTTAAATCATCAAATTTTAAAATCTTCTTTTCTTCATAATTGATTAATTTCTTTTTCCTTCTTATAACTGCATTAATTCTTGAAATAAGTTCTCTTACTCTAAAAGGTTTTGTAATATAATCATCTCCACCAATATCTAATCCCATTACGATATTAACTTCTTCATCACAAGCAGTTAAAAAAATAATACCTACATCGCTATTTTCCCTAATTTCATTGCAAAAATCATAACCATTTCCATCAGGCAAATTTATATCTAAAAGCAATAGACTATAGTTATTATCCTTTATAAAATTTCTAGCAATGTTTAAAGTCTTTGCAATATCCACATAAAAGCCTTCCTGCTCTAATGAATATTTTATTCCTAAAATTATTGAACTATCATCTTCTACAAGTAAAATTTTCTCCATAATAACCTCCATAATTTTTCAATCTTAAAAAACTGATACTTAAGGTGAAGTATATCATCTTAAATACCAGTTTTAATTTATTCTGTTAAGGATTTAAAATCCATATTTATTTTTCTAAAGTACACTTTATAACTGTACCTTTATTAACAACTTTTCCCTTAGCTATATTTTGAGATTTTACAATTCCTGTACCTTCAAATTCACCTTTTAATCCCAACTTATTTAATATTTCATTTGTTTCTGTCTCACTATAATTAGCTAAATTTGGTACTTCAACCATTTTATCAACATTGTTTAGCTTTCCTAATTTAACAATTATTTCAGTTCCTTCACTTAAAGTGTGACCTGGCTTTGGTAATATATCTGTAATATACTCACCTTCACCATCTAATTTGTAATTTAGTCCACTTGCTTTTATTAAATCTATTCCTTCTGATTGTTTTAATCCTCTACCCTCTGGAACTATTACATCTTTACCTGTACCAGCTTTATTAGATGAATAACTAGGATTTAAAGCTAAATAATTACCAAGCTCTTCAAACAACATTTTACCTATTGGAGCTGCTGTTTGACTAGCATAATATGCTGATGAATCTGGCTCATCTACAGAAATTAAAATTGTTACTTGTGGATCATCTACTGGCATCATGCCAACATATGATGAAACATATTTTCCAGCAGCATATCCACCGTTCCCAGCTTTCTCAGCAGTTCCAGTTTTACCACCAGTCTTATATTCTTTTACATATGCACTTGTTCCACCATTAGCTTCAACTGTAGATTCAAGTTGTTTTTTATTTCATCTAAGCTTTCTTTTTTAACACCATTATCTGTAACTGTTGCTTTATAATTTTGGTCTACTATTTTATTTCCAGACTCATCATAATGAGCTATCTCTTTCATAACATGTGGTGTTATAAGCTTTCCACCATTAACTATGGAGTTAAATGCTTGCATAAATTGCATTATAGTAACTGTATTAGTTTGTCCAAAAGAAATTGTGGCAAGATCCACATTACTTATTTGCTCAGGAGTTTTTACAATTCCTATTGCTTCACCTGGAAGATCTATTCCTGTCTTTTTACCAAAGCCAAACTGTTCTATATACTTATATAAGGTTTCCTTACCCATTTTTGCTCCAAGTTCCATGAACCCAACATTACAAGATTGTTCCATAATTTGTTCAAAAGTAAGAGGTCCATGACCATTTCTATCCCAACAATGTATTGTTTCATTATCTATTGTTAAACTTCCATTACATTGAAAAACATCACCAGGGTGTGCTGTTCCGGTTTCTAGTGCTGCTATAGAAGTTATAACCTTAAATATAGATCCTGGTTCAAAGGCATCATTTACTGCCCTATTTCTCCAAAGTTGTTGAAGCTCTTCACTATTTAAATCTCCATCCCAAGGAGCATTAGGGTTATAATCTGGTTTATTTGACATTCCTAAAATTTCTCCAGTATTAGGATTCATTACTATAATTGAAACTGCTTTTGCACTATTATCATCTAACGCTTTTTGTGCAGCCTTTTCTGTGAAAAGTTGAATATTTTCATCTAATGTTAATATAACATCTCTGCCATCTACCGGTTGTGTGTAATCTACTGTTTCATATGGAATATTTTCATCAAAAGCATCAAGTTCATCAATTTTTATTCCTGGAACACCAGATAAATACTTATTATAGTATAATTCAACACCAGTTAATCCTTCACCATCTGAATTAGTATGCCCTAATACATGTGATGCAAAATTATTATTTGTATAATATCTTTTAGTATCTGGAGATATTATAAATCCTATAAGACCATTTTTCTTTTGATAATCTTGAATTTTATCTGCTATTTCTTTTTCTATTCTTCTTTTTAAAATTATATTGTTTACCGGGTCTCCATTAGGTAATTTAGCTGTCATCATTTTATTAACTTCATCTTTGTCCATACCTAATATACCTGCAACAGCAGAAGAAACTTCTGTCATCTTCATATTTTCTCTTTCTAAAGATTCTCTAAGTGATTTTAAATCTACATCAACCCTATATACATCTACACTTACTGCTAGTTCATTTCCTTCTCTATCTAATATGCTTCCTCTTTTAGCACTTACTGTAACATTGTTGTTCCATTGTATAACTGCCTGATTTTTATAGTTATCACCTTTGATTATCATTACATATACTAACCTTATAAATAAATATATGAATAGAGTTATTGAAATTCCTATTATAACTAAAATTCGCTTTCTCATACTTTTCTTGTTAATCCAATTTTCTTTTGCCACTTATTCGCCCTCCATAAAAATTATTTTCCCCTAATTTTTAAAAGCTTGTACATAAACATACTATAGTTTCTCTAGAATTTTAACCTATACATAAATTAAGTGAAAATTTTTCATGTATAAATTATAATTAGAGCTTACACCTCTATGTATAAAACCAAATTAACCTATAACTCTTACAACTTTTACAATTTAATTAACTGATATGCTTTACTTGGCATTTTTTTCATATACTTAAAATATTATATCATATAAGATATTTTAAATAAATTAGTAATCTGTATATAATTATATTAATTTATATAAAAAAATCCTAAAATGCTTTATTAAATTCACATTTTAGGATTTCTTTTATACAAATAATTTAGCTATTAATACAAGTATAGCTGAAAATAAAGCAGTAACAGGTATAGTTAAAACCCATGTCCATACTATATTTTGAGCAACAGACCATTTTACAGATTTTAGATTTTTAGATGCTCCAACACCCATAATAGTTGTTGAAATTATATGAGTTGTACTTACTGGAGCATGGAATAAAGTAGCTCCTAATATTACTGTTGCCGCTCCTGTTTGAGCTGCAAAACCATTTACTGGGCTAAGCTTTGCCATTCCACTTCCCATAGTTTTTATTATTTTTTTACCACCTACGGAAGTTCCTAGAGCCATTGATAACGCACAACTAGCTATAACCCATGTAGGTACTTTAAATTCACTTATAAATCCACCACTTAATAAGGCCATCGTTATCATTCCCATAGATTTTTGTGCATCATTTCCTCCATGGTTTAGTGCCATAAAAGATGCTGCTACAATTTGAAGTTTTTTGAAAAATTTATTTACAACCTGTACTTTAAATGGTTTTAAAATCCAATTCAATAATACCATTATTATATATCCTGCAACAAAACCTATAACTGGAGATAAAAATAACCATAAAATTACACTATGAAAAAGATTATACCAATTAACTACATCCAGTGTATATGTATAAGCAATTCCTCCACCAACTAAGGCTCCTATAAGGGCATGTGAAGAACTGCTTGGTATTGCAAAATACCAAGTTAAAAGATTCCATGCAATAGCTGCTATTAAAACTATCATAATAACCCATTGTGGTATGGCATTATGACTTACAATATTATCACCTACTGTTTTAGCAACTGCCGTTCCCATAAAGGCTCCTATAAAGTTGAATACTGCACATAATAAAATCGCCACTTTAGGAGATAGTGCTCTTGTTGAGATTGAAGTTGCTACTGCTGTAGCTGTGTCATGAAATCCATTAATAAAATCAAATATTATTACCAGCACAACTATTACTGCAGTTATTAAAAATGTACTATGCATGTTTCATGACAACCCCTTCAACTATATTTGCTACATTTTCACAACTATCTAGTGTATCCTCTAACATTTGATATATTTCTTTCCACTTTATAATTGTAAGGACATCTTTTTCATTTTTAAATAGATCTGCTACAGTTTTTCTAAATAACTTATCGCCGTTTAATTCTATATTTTTTATATTTTTAACTTTTGAAGATATATTATTTTTTTTATCTAATAATTTCATTTCATTCATTAATTCCATAATTTCTTTTGTAACATTAACAATCATACTACATAAATTTTCAGCTTGTACATTAGATTCGTTTATATCAAACATTGTAAATCTATGCATAGTTCCACCAATTAAATCTGTAATACTTTCTAAAGATTTACTTATAGCATAAATATCTTCTCTGTCTATTGGAGTTATAAATGCTGTGTTAAGTTCTTTAATTACTTTAGACAGAATATCTTCACCTTCTTCTTCTAACTTTTCTAGTTTCTTAGCTACATTTTCTTTGTTTTTCAAATCATTTATAGCCTCACCTAAAACTAAAGCTGAATTGTATACATTTGTTGATTGCTCACAAAACATCTTATAAAACTTTTCTTCCTTTGGGTTTAAATTGAACATTTTATCTATCTCCCTACATTTAAAAACTTTGTACTATATTGTATTATTTTGTAACATACAATTTTAGTATAATACGATATTTTATTTTTTAAATATATTAATTATTTTTTAACATAAACTTAATATAAAACTACATTTTTATTCCATTTTAATTTATCAATTGTTTATTATATGTTGATAAATAAACTTATAACTCTTAATTCTTAACTGTTAACTAACTATAGTTGTACTTATTTTTTCTTAACTGATAACAAAATTTTGATGTATAAATTTAATTTGAAAACTTATATTTTATAATTAATTAAATTAACACTTTTTTTATAAAATTCATATATAGTTAATGCAGTTATAATTAAAATACCTAAAAAAATCTTTATTAGCACAATTTTGAAATCATCCATGTTACTTGACAAAATCATAGTATTAAACATTCCATGTATTAGAGCAGCTGCAAATACAGATTTAGATTTTTTCCTAATATATGTAATAATTATAGATATAATAAACATTTGTAGAAAATTAATAACTACTCCTATAATAGGATTACTAGGATATTTATACAAAATTGTAACAGGAGTATGCCATAAAGCCCATATGAATCCTATTAATAATGACAACTTAAATATTCCTAAAAACTTTAGATTATTATATAAAAATCCTCTCCATGCTAATTCTTCTATGTAGGCTGAAAGGGATGCAATTGATAATCCTATTATTACATTAAATACAAATTCCTTTTGTGAAAAAATAATAGCATTAAACTTAATAATGCTAACTATGTTAATAGTTAATCCCATCACCACTGGTATTAATATTCCAATCAAAAACCAAATATTAAATTTTAAAGAAACCTTAATAAAACTTTTTAAAGTATCTTTAAATATAAATTTTTCCACAATAATAATTGAAATAAGAGGAAAAGTCATTGATAATCCTATTAAATTCAAAGTTTTTGAATTTGCATTTCCACCAATTCCTTGAAGTATTATAAAAAATATAATTGTAATTACATATGTTAATCCTACAAAAGACAATACTTTTTTTGTACTTTTACCCATAAATAACACCTCATATCTATATTTTATAGATAAGTAATCTTAATTTTAAAAATATAGTATAAAATCTATAAATTTGCATTTATTATATCATTATTGTTAAAATATATCAATTTTCGACATTTATGCTAATTAAACTGTTTATTTTTTATTATTTTTAAATTTTATATAATATTTTCTAATTTTAAAAATAAAAAATACATGATTGACTTTAATTTTAATCAATCATGTATATAAAATTTCAACCTAACTTATAAGTTTATTCATTTAAAAACTTGGATAACTAAATAATAAAAACTTCTCTAAACCAATTTAAATTTATTAAATAAATTTAAATTTGAGATTTTTATCCTATATCATTTTTATGTTAAGAGCATTGTTTATAATTTTCCTTACTAACTGTATTACATCTAATATTCTTATTTTTTAAATTTCCACTTAATAACGATTTGTATTTCACATACTCAAATAATTCTTCATAATCCAAATTGAAGTATTCACTTTTTCTTGATATTAAATTTGCATAAAACATTGGAAGTGTTGATTTTATTTTAGATAGTATTTCCTCCATAATAATAATATCTTCATATTTTTTTAGATTATCTTCTATTATGATATAGATTTTTCTTATACCTTCATAATTATAATTATAAACACATGTATAGAACTCTTTTAAAATACTTATATCAGAAAACATTCTAGTTGTTTTTACTATTTTTCTTTTTAAATTTTTCAATGTAGATTCTCTATCTTTTATTAAAACTAAATTATATAAATCTTTTATATTATCTATGTTATATATAGAAAATTCTCTTAAATTATCTTTAGCAAATTCTTTTAAAATTTGTGATTTATAACTATCTTCAAAATCTATAATATTTTTTATTTGCTGTAACTTATTTTCTATAAACAATAATTTACTTATATTTATTTCATTAATTTTTCTAAAAAGAACTCATTACAGTTTTCATTCCAATAATTAATAAGTTTTTTCTCTATTGATTTCATTTTCATATAATTATACATTACTAAATAGTGATTTACAGTTTCTATTTTACATTTGTTTATTCTACATCTTTTTATTAAATTGAAAATAGCTATATTTTTCATCTTACACCTTAATGTCAGCTTACCATTTTCTTTTATGTCCTTATATATTTCATTTAACTCTTTTTTAAAGTCCAATATTTCTATATCTTTAGGAACATAGATATTCATAGCATAAATTCTTTTATTAAAAAATGCTAATTTTTTTAAAAGTTTCATTGAATTTGTATAAAAATCATTTAATTTAACTTGCAAATTTTTATCTTTTTCATATTGACTAACTAAAGTTTCAAAGCCATTATTATTAAAAAACAATAATTGATTTTGGATTGAATTTAAACTATATTTTATAGTTTTTATATTAAAATTTTTATTATTAAAAATTGAATTTATATCTTCTAATTCTATAGTATCTATATATTTTTTTAAAATCTTATATTCTTTTAAAGTATCGATAAATTCCTCTTCACTGAGTATATCTTTTTCTATAAGTTTTAATTTTTTATATCTTTTATATTTTTATCTGAATATGATTTAAATAGTTCTATAAGCTTATTATATTCTTTATTAGTAATAGGACTTGTACTCTTATAATCTATAATATCTTCTACAAAATAATACTGGCACTCCTTACTTTTAACCCAACTTGCTATATCTTTTAAAGTTAAACACTTGTCATTTTTAATAGTATCAACTGCCATTATTGTTCCCCCACTTTACACCTTAGTTTTGTTTTTACAATTTTAAATTCATATTGCATTAGTATGAATCTCAACTTAAATTTATTACTATATTTTAATTTTTAACTAACTATAGTTGTACTTATTTTTCTTAACTGATAAGAAAAATAAATATAACTAAATAAATATTTAACAATAGCAGTATATGAAATACAAATAGTTATCTATATTTCTATTTGTATTTCATATATGTATATTTCATCAAATTATAGTATAATGTAATTTGAATTTACAAATTTTTCATTGTTTGTAAAGATGTAAATTTTTCTATACAGGAGGGAATATTATGAAAAAAACTGCTAGTTTAATGTTAGCGTTACTTGTTGCTACATCGGTTACACTTGCTGGATGTGGAGCAGACAACACTAAAAATGAAAGTAAAAATAATGCAGCTACTAATCAAAGTAGTGAACAAAAAGAAGACAAAAAAGAAGATGAAAATAAAAGTGAATTTAAATATTACACTGCTGAAGAGTTAAAAAAAGCCATAGAAAACAACGATAAAGTTGTAATGTTAGATATACAAGTTGAAGAAGAATTTAACGAACACCACATAAAAGGTGTAATTCCTACACATGCTTATCCAGTGAAAACTGATGAAGATAAAGCAAAACTTGATAAAGTTTTAGACAAGCTTAATGAATCTAAGGATCCAATTGTTATAGTTTGTCCTGGTGGCGCTGGTGGTGCTGAAAGAACTTATGGATATCTAAAAGAAAAAGGAATTGACGAAGGAAGATTATTCATCCTTAAAGATGGTCAAAAAAACTGGCCTTATGATGAGTTATTAGAGAAATAATAATTTAAAAAGTCAACTTAGAACCTTATAAAAACTGCCTAAAATAGAAGTTTCATTCTATTTTAGGCAGTTTTTAAGTTATATATTATAAATTTAGTATATCTTTAAAAATAACACTGTTATGAATTATTTAATATATTTAATATTTATTTTTAAAATTTAAATTTATCTTGCTATATTTTTATTTTGAAGTCACCAAAATCAAATAAGCCACTTCCTTGATTTAATTGACCATTATCTTCAATTTCTTTAAATCCATGTTTAATTTTTTCAACTAAATTTACATTTATATTTAACTCATTGTGAGAAGGTAATATTTTCACTATCCCCTTTAAGTTACTTATCTTATCAATTGATTTTTTAAACAATTGAGGATCTGTACTTGGATAAAACGCATATAAAGTTCCTTTATATATTAAATCGCCTGTATATAAATACCCTTTTTCTTCTTCGAATAAGCAAATATGACCTGGCGAATGTCCCGGAGTATGTATAACCCTAAGTTTTCTTGAACCAATATCTATAATATAATTATCTTCTATTATTTTAGTTGGATTACCAATGTAAACTTTATAATCTTCTATTTTAAAATCTATTGGTGGATTTTTAATAAAAGGCTCCATCATTATATTTTTACAAACTACACTATTAGGAATAGGAATGCCCTTACTTAGCCATTCTGCATCCTGTTTATGAACATAAATATGATTAAAGAATTTATGCCCTCCTATATGATCCCAGTGCACATGAGTTGTAATAACTATAATAGGTAAATTAGTCAATTTATCAACTTCTTTTTTTATATTTCCTATACCTAATCCAGTGTCAATTAAAAGTGCATATTCCTTCCCTATTAGCAAATATGAATGTACCTTTTCCCAATGCCCATACTCACTTATTGAGTATGTATTGTCATCTATACTTTCAATTGTAAACCATTCTTCCATGTTTCCTCACTCCATATTAAAACTTATTATAAAATGCTGTAGTGTTGCAATCATATGTATAAGATTAATACACTAATAAAATATGCTATATAACCTATATTATACATTATCTTTTCTTAATAAGTACCATATATGGAAATAAATTTTAAAAGAGCTACCATAATAAAATATTTTTAATATGGTAGCTCTTTAAAATTAATAATATTAACGATATGGTATTTGAGATTTTACTATAGTTATATCTTCTTTTTCCCCTTTACTATCTAGGTACAATTGATGTAATTCTAATAATCTTTCAAGACCCTTTTGAGCAAGTTCTATATTAGTTTTAGGACCAATAGTTATGGATGTTATGGGAATTTCCCATTTACCATCTTTGTTTATAAACTTAATCTCTATATAAGGTATAATTACACCATTCCTATTAGTAAATTTAATAA
>NZ_HE611052.1:18068-41881 GCF_000285575.1 Clostridium senegalense JC122
CATAATTTTTACTAATAATACCACCTACTTTTCTACATGATAAAGAGGCTTATTATTTCCATTGCCTTATAATAGTATATGTAATCTTTCATTTACTATATATATTTTTTAAAATATAATAAATTTTATAAATTACCTTTAAATATATCTAAATGTATCTTGAAATTATTAGAAGATATGATTTTTTTATAGTATATTTTATCATCCTTCATATTTTTATCCTGTTGTGGTGCTACAAATACCTTACATTTATTACAACTATATATTGTATCAATATGTTTTATACCTTCATATGTAGAAAGTTCAAAGGGTCTGTTATCTGCAAAATTAATGCTGTTCATATGTTCTTTACAGAATGGACATTGATAACCACGGTCTACTTTATTTAATTCTAAATCAATTAAAGCAAAGGGTCCTAGATTATTTTTTAAACTATCTTCAAGTTCTCTACCATATATCTCATCTTCAATCCAACTATGATATTTACTAAAATAATCTATAGCTACTAACCATTCTTCTTTATAATCTATTTTACTTTCCTTTATAATAGGTTTTAAACTTTCTTTAAACATTGTTGGATTATACATTTCTAAAAATACTAACATAATTTTTTCATCTATTTTATTTAATACATCTTTATTATAATGCTTTAATATTGTAGCTAAAACATACTCATAACAACACTTTTCACCAAAAGTAACAGAAAACTCACCAATTTTATAGAATCTATTATAGCTTTGAATAGCTATAAGTTTTATATCATCTTTTTTTAAAGCTTTACATATAGTTAAAAAACTTTTTTTACTTTTTAAATTATATTCAGCCATTAAGGCACATCCCTTCTAAAATTTATACTGGATTTCTAATAAAAATTTTTTATATGAAGTCATATTTAAAATTATAACAAATTTATGAAAATTTTTATATAGTCTAATTTTAAAACATTATCTACACTTGATAAAAAGAAAAATAACTAATTTAATCTTTAAGGACTAAACTAGTTATTTATTTCAATAAATTTTATAATTTTAAATTGTAGTTATTTCAAATCATATATTTTTTTATACATATTATAATTTTTATTAACTTTTTCTACATAGTTTTTAGTTTCTTTGAATGGTATAGCATGAAGATTTTCTCCGTCTTTAGAATAATTATCATCTTTTAACCATTTTTGAACATTACCTCTTCCACCATTATATGCTGCAAGCATAAGGTCTAAATCTCCTTCAAATTCAGTGCTAAGATTATTAAGATACCAACATCCCATTTTTATATTGGTTTCAGGGTCATACAAAGCATCATAAGTTATTTCCCCCATTCCACTTTGGGATGCGATCCAATCAGCAGTATCAGGCATTATTTGCATTAATCCATAAGCACCTCTATGAGAGACTGCTTTATTTTCAAATTTACTTTCTGCTTTAATGACTGCCGCTACTAAATTAGGATCAACGCTATATTCTCTTGAATAGGTTATTATGTAACCTTCATACTGTAGAGGATACATATTTTTTAATATAGCATCGTGATTAAAGACTAAGATAATTACTAAAGCTATGAAAGCTAATTTAATTAATGCTTTAAATTTTCTCATTTTTCCCCCTTAGTAATATATCATTTAAGATATGTGCTAATTGACTTTTAGTAAAGTCTAAATCCTTACTATTATCAATTACATAATCTGCGTATTGGATTTTTTCTTCTAGTGAAAGTTGATTTCTTATCCTCTTTAAAACCTCTTCTTTAGATTGTAAATCTCTTTTTATTACCCTTAGAATTTGAGTTTTTTCATCAACCATAACTAGAATAACATAATCCATATAAATTTGCAGATTATTTTCTATTAATGTTGGTGCATCGACTATTGCAATTTCTTCCATATTTTCTCTGCACTTTTTTATTTTATCAAATATTTCTCTTTTTATATAGGGTATTATGATATTTTCTAAAGTTTTTTTTAATATTTCACTCGAAAATACATATTGTCCTAACTTTTTTCTATTTAAAGAACCATCTTCATAAAAATATTCTTCTCCAAATTCATTTTTTATCTTTAAAAGAATTTCTGGATAAATATTTAAAACTTCCCTTGAGATTTTATCAGCATCAATTATACTTATATCTTGTTCCATTATCATTTTAGATATGGTACTTTTTCCACTTCCTATACCACCTGTAAGTCCTACTATTATAGTATTACTTTGTGTCATACCATGTATTTCCTGTATTTATGTCTACTTCTAGGGGGACATTTAAAGTTAAAACTTCTTCCATTGATTTTTTTACAAGTCCTTTTACAGCATCAAGTTCATCTTTATATACATTTAATATAAGTTCATCATGAACCTGAAGTATAAGTGTACTTTTAAAGTTTCCTTTTTTAAGCTCATTGTTCACTTTAACCATTGCAACTTTTATTATATCTGCTGCACTACCTTGTATTGGTGCATTCATTGCTAATCTTTTACCTAATGCTTTAAGTATTTTGTTAGAAGATAATATTTCTGGTATAAATCTTCTTCTATTTAAAATTGTTGTAACATAACTTGTTTTTTCTGCCTCATCAACTATGTTATCTATATAATCCTTTACCTTTGGATATCTAGAAAGATACGTTTCTATATATTCTTTAGCTTCTTTTCTTGTTATGCCTAAATCTTGAGAAAGACTAAAGTCTCCTATACCATATACAATTCCAAAATTTACGGCTTTTGCATTACTTCTCATTGTTTTAGTAACTTCATCTACACTTACATTAAAGACTTCTGATGCAGTTATAGTATGAATATCATTGTGCTTTTTAAAGGCGTTTATTAAATTCTCATCCTGTGAAATATGTGCAAGAACCCTTAATTCTATTTGAGAATAATCTGCAGATAGTAATACAGATTCATCATTATGTGAAATAAATGCCTTTCTTATTTTTCTACCCATTTCGTATTTTATAGGTATATTTTGAAGATTAGGCTCTGTACTTGAAAGCCTTCCTGTTGTAGTAACTGTTTGATTAAAACTAGAATGAATTTTATCATCTACGTCTATTACAGGCTTTAATCCTTCTACGTAAGTAGAATAAATTTTTGAAAGTTGTCTGTAATAAGTTATTTTATTTATTATTGGATGCTTATCTTTTAAAGCTTCTAAAACTTCTGCATTTGTAGAATATCCTGTTTTAGTCTTTTTAATTATAGGTAAATCCAATTTTTCAAATAATATCTTTCCAAGCTGTTTTGGAGAATTTATATTAAACTCTTCCCCTGCAAGACCATAAATTTCACTTGTATAACTGTCTAATTCTCCCTTAAATGCTACTCCAAGATCTTCAAGGGTAGTTCTATCTATCTTAAAACCTTCCTTTTCCATATCAGCAATAGCTTTAGTTAATGGCTGTTCTATATCGTATAATAGTTCTTGCATATTTAACTGTTCAATTTTTTCTTTTTCTAATTCATATATTTTTTCTAGTTTAGAAAGTAAAGTTATTTGTAATTTATCTTCATCCTCTGATTCAACAGTTTCCATTAAAAGATTAGATGATAAAGTCTTTAAACTATATTCGGACTTTGATGAATCTATTAAGTAAGCTGCAATCTCTGTGTCAAATTCTAATGATTTAAGCTCTATATCATCCTTTTGTAAAACTTTATAAAGATTTTTAACATTATGAGATACTTTTTCTATTTTCTCATTTTCAAAGAACTCTTTTAAAACTTTTAAAGTTTCCTCTAGATTCTCTTCTTTTATAGTTTTTATATTTATTACATAATATTTATTATCAAAACACATATATAATTTTTCTAAATATATTTTAGAGAAAACATTCTCATCTTTTGTATTAAATGTAAAAAATGATTTTTCCGTATTTATAGTTAATAATTTTTTTAATTCATCTATGTTTTCTATTAATTCAAATTCTATATCACAGTTATTTTCTTTGCTGCAATTCCCGTCTTCTTTGTTTAATCTATCTATATGAGCTTTAAACTTTAATTTAAAGAAAAGTTCTTTTAATCCATTTGTATCATACTCTTTTTTAGATTTTATTTCATCCATATTAATATCAATAGGAGCATTTTTTACAATAGTAGCTAACTTCTTACTAAATATAGCTTGCTCGCTATTTTCAAGTAAATTTTCTTTAAGCTTTTTGCCACTTACCTTATCTAAATTTTGAAGAAGATTTTCAATACTTTTAAATTCTTTTATAAGTTTAAAAGCTGTTTTTTCCCCAATTCCAGGAACACCTGGTATGTTATCAGATTTATCCCCCATAAGTCCTTTTACATCTATAAATTCTTCTGGAGTTACACCATATTCTTCTATCATTCTTTTTTCATCATAAATTTCTTTTTCTGTTACACCTTTTTTATTTATAACAACTTTTATATTTTCAGTTGCAAGTTGAAGAGCATCTTTATCTCCTGTAACTATATATACTTCCATACCTTCTTTTTCAACATATGTAGCTAATGTACCTATTAAATCGTCTGCTTCAAAACCATCTAACTCAAAAATATTTATTGCCATCTTATTAAGCATATCTTTAACAATTGGAAATTGCATTCTAAGTTCATCTGGCATAGTTTTACGACCGGCTTTGTACTCCTCAAAGCTTTCATGTCTAAAGGTTGGTTTGGACCTATCAAAAGTAGCTACTATATAATCTGGCTCTATTTCATCTATCATTTTAAATAGCATATTAGAAAATCCATATATAGCACCTGTAAATAATCCTTCCGAATTACTTAAATTAGGCATAGCGTAAAATGCTCTATACATTAAACTATGACCATCTAAAATAAGCATTTTTTCTTTACTCATATAATCACCTCATATTTCTATATTAGGAATAATGAAATAAATAAAAAATGAATATTTTTGCCTATTTACCCCAAATACTTTATTGGCAAAATCCAGACATACAACTACTATCTCTGAATTTCATCTTCTTGTCTTCTTATAAATATGACTAAAATCTTCAATCTCTTATCTCTTTTCATATGCCTTAAAGTTTTTGTATGTTTTCCTTTAATTTGTTAAAATCATCCTGTTGATATACTTTTAATATTTCTTTTAATATTTCAAATGCAACAATGTTTTCAATTACAATTGATGCTGGTACAACGCCACAAACATCTGAACGTTCATAACGAGTAGTTACATTAGTATTTTCTTTTAAGTTTACAGATTGTAAAGGTAGTTTTACAGATGGGATTGGTTTCATATAAGCTGTTAATTTTATATTTTCACCGTTAGATACTCCAGCTTCTATTCCTCCACCATTATTTGAAGCCCTTTTTAGTTTTTTATCTTCAAAGTACATTTCATCTAAAAATTCACTACCGAAAACTTTATCTTTATTTAATATATCCCCTATTTCAACAGCTTTAATTCCTTGCAAAGACATAATTGCCATTGATAAAATACCATCAAGTTTTCTATCATAGTGAACATAACTTCCAAGTCCTAGTGGAACACCTTTTACTTCAACCTTTATACTACCACCTACAGTATCTCCTTTATCTTTACAATAGTCTATAAGTTTTTTCATTTTTATTTCAGTTGTTTTATCAAACACCCTAACATCGCTATTATTTATTCTTTCATATACTCTATTATCAAATAAATCCATATTACTGTCTTTATAAGGACCAATAGAGTTAACTTTACTTCTTATTTCAATACCAAGTTCTAAAAGCATATTTTTGCATACGGCACCAACAGCTGTTCTTATAGCAGTTTCCCTTGCAGAACTTCGCTCTATAGTATCTCTTATATCTGTAGTATTATATTTAAAATAACCAACTAAATCACCATGTCCTGGTCTTGGAATTACTATTTTTTCCTCATCCTTTGTCTCATTTTCCATAAATTCTTTCCAATTTTCATAGTCTTTATTAAAGATTATGATAGACATTGGATTTCCTGTTGTTTTATTGCCTCTTAATCCTGACCAAATTTCCGCTTTATCCTTCTCAATTTTCATTCTGTTGCCACGACCATAGCCACATTGTCTTCTAGAAAGTTCATTATTTACAAAATCTAAATTTAAACAAAAATTAGCTGGCAGTCCTTCTAATATTGCTACCAAAGCTTTTCCATGGGATTCTCCACTATCTAAAAACCTAAGCATATAACTCTGCTACTCAAAATATGGACAAAAATACCCATATTGAGATTTTTCCTGTTTCAATGTACTACATTTTGCCGAAGCTACTTTGGTTTATATAGCACTCCACAGGCTTAAATTCCCATTTAGCCAACGGTACATATATAAGTATCTATTTAACGTTAGATAATCTTATATTCTTTTGCATCTCTAAGATTATATGAAGCATTTGCATCTCTATCAAAACTATAACCACACTTGCAATTATATACTCTATCTGAAAGCTTTAAGTCCTTTTTTACGCTTCCACATTTATTACAAAGTTTAGATGATGGATACCATATACTCACTTGTCTTATTTCAATATTATTTTGATGTGATTTTGAAATAAGTTTATTTCTTAACTCATACAATTTTTGCTTTTGTACAGCTTTAGATAAATGCTTATTCTTAATCATATTAGAAATGGCCAAATCTTCTATAGTTATAAAAACTGGCTTGATTTTCACTAGTTCTGAAACTATTTTATTATTATAATCATTTCTAATATTATATAATCTTTGATGGATTTTCTGTACCTTAACTACTTGCTTTTGGATATTTTGTCTAGTAGCTTCCTCCTTATTATTTTTATTTCTTATTTTTAAACTTTCATATTTCCTTGAAAGTTTTCTTTGTTCCCTTTTTAATTTTCTTTCTATTTTTTTAACTTTACTCGTCTTATTTATATTTTTAAATTTTATTCCATTACTGCAAATAGCAGTATCTTTTATCCCTAAATCAATACCTATTCCACAAGAATAAGGTTTATCATTCGGTTTTATATCTTCTTCAACCAATATATATACATAATATCTATCTGATTTTTGACTAACTGTTCCACTCTTTACAACAGAGTTAGTTGGTATATACCCATATTCTTTTAATCTCATCCACCCAATCGTTGGTATATTAACTCTATGTCTTTCTATAGTCCAATCAGTTTTATTATTCTTAGGAAAATAAGCTTTAACATCTTTATTCTTCTTTTTCTTGAACTTAGGAAAACTTGTTTCTCCTTTAAAGAATTTTTTAAAAGCTTTTTCTCCATTCATAATAGATTGTTTTGTAGCTTTAGAAGATACTTCTTTTATCCACTTTTTATCTTGGTTATTAGGGATATACTCACTTCCTTTTATGAGTACATTTCAACACATTTTTACACTAATTTCAATAAATTTAGCAACTATTACTTAGCTCCTTAATATGTAATTTATGACCTTAACATTTACGTTTCATAAAAATTCCTTTAGTTCTTTATTATAACATTAGTTTACCTTATTAACAATAAATCTATAGCCATAGAAAACATCTAGATAAAAAAATAAAAACTATGTCAAAACTTTAATTTCATTTTGACATAGTCTATATTTTCATTTTACTTTTTACCTATTATAATACTACCATCCTCTATTAGCATATAAACTATTTTCAGGAATTTCTCTTATATCAAGACTATCCATAGCTGTTCCTAAATCCTCTGATATTTGAGCAAGAATTTCTGGCTTATTGTAATTTTTTACTGCTTTTACTATAGCTTCTGCTCTTTTTTCTGGATTAGAAGATTTAAATATTCCAGATCCTACAAAAACTCCATCACAACCAAGTTGCATCATAAGTGCTGCATCTGCTGGTGTAGCTATACCACCTGCTGCAAAATTAACAACCGGTAACTTTCCATTTTCATAAACATATTCTATTAAATCAAAAGGTGCTCCCATGTCTTTGGCAATTGTCATCAGTTGTTCCCTTGTAGCACTTTTTACTTTTTTTATATCATCTGTAACTTGTCTCATATGTCTAACTGCTTCCACTACATTACCTGTTCCAGCTTCACCCTTAGTTCTTATCATTAGGGCTCCTTCTCCTATTCTTCTCAAAGCTTCTCCAAGATTTCTTGCACCACATACAAATGGAATATTAAAAGCTTTTTTATCTATATGAAAATCTTCATCTGCTGGTGTTAAAACTTCACTTTCATCTATATAATCTATTTGTATCGCTTCTAAAATTTGAGCTTCAACAAAGTGTCCTATTCTTACTTTTGCCATTACAGGAATAGATACTGCTTTTTTTATTTCTCTTATCATTTTAGGATCAGACATTCTTGCAACTCCACCTTGTTTTCTTATGTCTGATGGAACACGTTCTAAAGCCATTACTGCAACAGCTCCTGCTTTTTCAGCTATTTTAGCCTGCTCTACATTTACAACGTCCATAATTACTCCGCCTTTTAACATTTCGGCAATATTTTTCTTTGATTCATATTTGTTTCCCATAATATCTCCCCTTTACAAAACTAAAATATTAATATATAATAAGTGTAACGATACAATTTGTTTTTATTTATAGATATATGTACTAAAAATATATTTTGTATCGTTCAAACAATTAAATTATTGCATACAATTTTAAGATTGTCAATACAATTTTGAAATTTATAATACAATTTTCGAAAGGAATGTTTTTAATGGATACTTTATCGATACAATTGGATAAAAATTGTAGCGTCCCAATGTATATGCAAATTGCTAATAGTATAGAAAAACTTATAGATAAAAGTGAACTATCTATTGGTGATAAGCTTCCACCTATACGTAAATTAGCTACAGAACTTAATGTAAATAATGTAACTATAGTAAATGCATATAAGCATTTAGAGGTTAATGATTATGTTACTGCTATTAAAGGCAGTGGATATTATATCAAAGATAGAAAATTTAAAAAAATTGTACCGAGCGATACTACAAAAGAATATTTTTCACCGATACAAAATGATGACTATGATTATGAATATGAAAATATAAAACTTATGACTAGTGGCCAAATTGAAATTTCTGAAAATGCAATTAACTTTGCTAGTGCTACGCCAGACCCTAGCATATTTCCTGTAGATATATTTAAAAGTGCATTAAACGAAGTTCTTGATAGAGATAAGGGCTTTGCATTTGGATATCAGGAAAGTAATGGTTATGAACCTTTACGCGAAGCTCTTTCTGATTATTTATTAAGATCAAATTCAATAAAGGTTCCATCAGATTTTATACAAATAGTTTCTGGTGCACAACAAGGTATTGATATTATTGGGAAATGTCTTTTAAACCCTGGTGATTATGTTATAACCGAAAACCCTACTTATAGTGGCGCTGTTTCTGTTTTTAAATCTAGAGATGCTCAAATTGTAGGAGTACCAATGTTGCAGGACGGGATAGATACTGATATTTTAGAAGAAAATGTAAAGAAATATCATCCAAAACTTGTATATCTTATGACTAAATTTCAAAATCCAACTACAATATCTTATAGTGAAGAAAAACTATACAAAATTTTAAAAATGGCTGATAAATATAATTTTTATATAGTTGAAGACGATTCATTAGCAGGTCTTTCATTTTCTAATTTTTCTATGAATACAACTTTAAAATCATTAGATACAAATGACCGTGTAATATATGTAAAAAGTTTTTCTAAACTTTTAATGCCAGGTTTAAGAATAGGTTTTGTAACTTGTCCTGAAATAATTGTTGATAAATTTATGATGGCTAAACACACAACTGATATTTCTTCATCTGGTTTAATACAAAGAGCACTTCATATATATTTTGAAAAAGGACAATGGGAAAATCATTTATCTTATATGAAAAATATTTATAAAAGTAAATATGATGCAATGGTATGTGAACTTAACAAACTTGAAAAGTATGGTATAACTTTTTTCAAACCACAGGGTGGACTTAATTTTTGGTTAACGCTACCTAAAGAATTAGATGCAACAAAACTCTATTTAGAATGTGCAAAAAAAGATGTGCTTTTAGTACCAGGTAAAATATTTTATACTTCCAAATGTGATAATATGGATAAGACTATACGACTTAGTTTTGCTGGAACTAATGTAGATGAAATAAAAGCAGGTGTTTCAATTATAAATGATATAGTTTTAAAACTTATTAATAAAACCACTAAAAAAACTTACTTAACACCAATGATTTAAATATTTTGAAAGGATAACTTAAAGTTTATCTCAAATTTTAAGTTATCCTTTTTAAATAAAAAATATATGATTATTATTAAAGTTAAATAATCATATATTTTCATAAAGTTTAAAATTCCAACATGTCTTTTTTTTCATATATAGCATCTATAAAAATCCTAACAATATCCGGATCAAATTGAGAACCACTACATCTTTTTAATTCTTCAATTGCCTCCTTATAATCTTTCTTTTTTCCATATGGTCTGTTTGATGTCATAGCATCAAAACTATCAATTACCGTCAATACTCTAGATAAATAGGGTATTTCTTTTCCTTTTAATTTACTTGGATAACCGTTTCCATCATACCTTTCATGATGATGTAATATTATTTCAGATATATCCTTTAATGGATTAATTTGGCTTATAAGTTCAGCACCTTTTATGGGATGTTCCTTTATAATATTCCATTCCCTCTCATTTAAAGTAGATTTTTTAGTTAATATATCTTTATCAATATGAATTTTTCCTACATCATGAAGATAAGCTGAATATACTAAAGTTTTTATATCATTATTACTCAATTTGATTTTATCACCTATTAATTTAGTGTAAAAAACCATTCTTTCACAATGACCATAAGTATATTTATCCTTAGAATTTATAACACTTATCAATGTTTTTATAGAAGTTATTTTCTCAGCATCCTCTTTACATACATTAAAATCAATTCCTTCAAAAATACATTCATAAAACTCTGTTCTATTTCTACTTAAGAATTTAGCCCTATATAAAGCATCATCTGCAGTTTTAATAAGTTCTTCTGCATCGTCAGCTTTAGACGGATACAAAGAAACCCCTATTGACACTGTAAGTTTACCTTTAGGTTGATTTTCTTCCCCATAAAATTTATATTTTTCAATAATTTTCCTTATATCTTCAGCAATATTTATAAGTTCACATTCATCTATTGAAGGTAGAATAATTGAAAATTCTTCACCACCATATCTTGAAACTATATCACATTTTCTAACATTTTGCTCTAATAGTTTTGCTACCTTAAAAAGAACCTTGTCTCCATTTTGGTGGCCATAAAGATCATTATAATTTTTAAAGAAATCTATATCTAAAAATATAATACCAACAGAATCCTTAGTTTCTTTTGCTATTCTTATTTGTTCTCGTATTTTATCTTGAAAATATCTATGGTTATATACATTTGTTAATCCATCTTTATTAATTGCTTTTTCTAACTCTTTAATATGTTCTTTTTCTATTTTTACATAATAACCAAGAGGCCAAGCAGTTAACATAAAAATACCACTTAGTATTAAGTCCCTTTGAAAATATTGATTAACACTTTTATTGGGTCCACATATTAAATCTAATGCTAATATTAAGATGGAAGAACTAGCTGCTATAAGCAATCCATGATTCATGCCACACTGTATGGTAGAGGTTATAATTATAAATAGAAATATTAATTTATACTCACTAGTATAACCACCTGAAACAATTATACAAAAGAATAATAATACTACAAAAATCATATTTTCAATTATATGTATTTTCTTATGACTTTTTTCACAATATCTCTTGCTAATTGAAAATGTCCAAAGTGTATAAATACCTGTTAATAAAAGAATAGGAAGCATAAAACATATAAAATCTATATTATTGTATATAAACATATCTAAGTATCCATTTTTTTGAAACATCACATCAAAAAATATTATAGTAACAAAAAATAATGATGCTATTTTTACTATAGATACAATATCATTGATTTGTTTTATCTTTACTTTTTCACTATCTTTCATAGAATTTACCCTTTTTTACTTAATTTTTAAAATAAAGACCGGATAAACCGATCTTTATTTACTACTCATCTCTTAAACTTTTAGGTTCTTCTGGTTGATAAAATGCCCAGTAACATGCTGCTGATGCTACTGTTGAAGCTACAACTGTCATAGCTGTTGCTACTAACATTAATATTTTGTTTCTAGATTTTCTCATAAAGTTCCCCTCCCTTATATGGCACATCAAATTAAATAATAAATTAAATTACTTCTTTTTTGTAATTATAATCTACTATCTTTTTTCACATACCTCATAACTAATTATATTACTTAAAAAACAATCTACTTTACTTAACAAAAGATGTCCTATTTTAGTAAGCGTAAAAACTTGCCATAACATCCCACTACAAATGCACAAAGAATAAACCATTAAATCATAGTTTTCCCACATGTAATATGCTATAAGATTCAATATGACTAAAACTAAATATACACTAATTGTTATTATAGATTTTCTTTTAAGTTTTAAGCGTTTTTTGGTGTTTTTTATAGGTTTTTTTATACTATCTACCGGCGCTAACTTATACACTAATATATAAGATATTAAAAATGCTATTACTCCAAAAAATATAACTACATATAATGTTATATTAATATTTTTTATAATCAAAGAACAAATTATAGGTACTAAAGTTCCTACTATTGCACATATTCCTGGAGTACTTGCATGAATTCCACCAGAAGATTTTCTTAAAATAGCTATAGTAAATGATATTATTAATGCTTCTACAATTGCATGAAAAATGAATCCTACTATAATTACTAATAAAATACAAAATATACTTTGAAAGAATGCAAACATACCATATGCTATAACATCTTTTTTTCATCATCTAAATCTAATTTTATTGCCATCCATTTAGAAATTGCATTTACTATTTTAAGCATAATTTAAAACTCTCCACTTTCCCTTCCAAATCCATACCTTATTAAACTTATTAAAGCAATGAAAATTACCAATGATGGTAAACCATACATAACTTTCATATAACTATCATTAAAAATGTAAACTATATTTTTATTTAAAATGTTTTTAATAAATAATATATTAAGACCTTCACTAAAAAATTGAAGTATAGATAGTTTAATTGCTATCTTAACACTTGAAATTACATCTATGTTATTCAAGATATGGCTTATGACCACTAATATAAGTATATTTAAAATAGTATGGACTCCAAAATTTATAGGCAATTTTCTTATAATGTATATACAAATAACCAATACTATACTAGAATTTATATAATTTTTCATATTAAATTCTGTTCTTGAAAATGTATACATGCCAAATAAAATTATAAGACTTTCTGGCAATACTCTACATACTATTTCTAAAAAAGATAAACTAAGCATCTTTTTTACACCTCCATATATACAAGGAATTTTTCATTTGTTTGTTTAGAAGTATAAAATTTAATCCTATCATAAATTATTCTATATTACTTTTAATGAATTATTTTCGTCTTGTTTTTTGTTTGCCAACTTAATAGAAGTGTAAATTATAATAAATACATAAGCACGTATTAATATATCCCCGATGCTTAGAACACTGTATCCTAAATCAAAAATATCTGTTAAAAAAATCACACTACTATTTTTATCACCTAATACATGTATATCTTTAACTATATTAAAAGCTTCCTTTGTTGCATATCCAGTTTTATATGATAAAGTTGGAAATACTGGCATCTTACCATTATTTTTTAATATAGCTATTTTATTTAAAATACTACCTATAAAGATAAATACAGACCCTATAATAGCTTGTACATACTCCTTATATTTTAAAATTAAAAAAATATATGACATTAAATAAATTGTCTTTATATTCTTTAAATAAATTATAGTATGATAATTACCACGAAAAATATTAATTTGTAATATAAAACAAATTATTTCTAAAAATATTGGAGGATATATCTGCCAAGTTTTAAATATAGGCTTTATTTTATACCCTTTTATTTTTCCAATTAAAAAAGCTAAAAAAATAGTTTCTATCATAAATTCTCCCTAATAAAATAATTCTATAGCATTTCATGTCTTATAATAACATATTTTTTTAACTATTTGCAAATATATTTTACAAATTATTGTTTATTTTAACAATTATTATAATATTTATTAACAAAATGTAAACAATTACTCTATTCCCTTTATTTTATTTTTTTTCCAGTTAAAATAGAATTAATACTATAACCTAAAAAGGAGAGTGATGCATATGTGGAGGGGTACTTACAATTTCTTAAGCAGATTTAAGACCTCCTAATATGTGAAGTATTATCTTAAATTGCTTTAGAATTTGATTTTATAAGTAAAAATGACAAAAAAAATAATTTTACAGTTAAGGAGTTTAAGATATGAATATAGTTGATATAAAAGAAAGAAATGCAAATGAAAAAGGTAAAAAATTAAGAGCACATGGAGAAGTTCCTGGAATAATATTTGGGAAATGTTTAGAAACAAATATACCAGTTAAAATTGACAACTCTACATTAATCAAATTACTTAGATCAAATTCTGAAGGTTCAATAATAAGACTTAATCTTAATGGAACTTCAAAGCTTTGTGTCGTTAAGAAAGTTGATAAGGATGCAGTATCAGGAAAAGTATTGCACGTTGAGTTCCAACAAGTTGTTGAAAAAGAGATAATTAAATTAAAACTTTCAGTAAGTCTTAAAGGTCATGAAAACCTTGCCTTAAAGAGATTAGTTGTAGAAAACTTCTTAAATGAAGTTGAGCTTCAAGGTGAAGTTGAAAAAATACCTGAATTTATAGAGTTATATGTTGGAGATAAAGAATATAACGATAAAATTTATGTAAAAGATATACCGCTTCCTGAAGGTGTCAAATTTATAACTGAGCCGGAAACTTTACTAGCTATAGTTAACTAAAACTTGAGACTGTATAAAATACAGTCTCTTTATTTTTTTAAATTTCCATTATAATAGGTAAAATTGTAGGTCTTCTTTTAGTCTTTTCATATATTAATGTCTCAACAGCTCTTTTCATATTAGATTTTAAAAGATACCACTCAATTATTTGATTTTCTAATGCATCCTCTAACTCTTTTTTAGCAACTTCTTTAACTTTACCTATTAATTCTTCTGACTCTTTCACATAAACAAATCCACGAGTTATCACATCTGGACCTGAGATTAATGTATAACTTTCTCTTTCTATTGCAACAACAATAGTTACCATTCCTTCTTGTGCTAAATGTCTTCTGTCTCTAAGCACTATATTCCCTACATCACCTACACCAAGACCATCTACTAGTATATTCCCTGTTTTAACTTTTCCACATAATTTTGCATTATCCTTTGTTGCTTCAAAAACACTTCCATTTTCCAATATAAATATTTTATTTTCTTCCATACCTAAACTTTCTGCTAAATCTTTATGGTGTTTTAAATGTCTATACTCTCCATGTATTGGTATGAAATATTTAGGCTGTACTAATCTATGCATCAATTTTAATTCTTCCCTAAAGGCATGACCTGATACGTGTACTTCTTCTAAAGCCTCGTATATTACATCTGCCCCTTTTTTAAATAACTGATTAATAACTCTTGATATTAATTTTTCATTACCTGGAATTGGTGATGCAGATATAATAAATAAATCCTTTGGTTCTACTTTGATTTTTTTATGAGTAGAAAAAGCTATTCGTGCCAATCCTGCCATTGGTTCTCCTTGACTTCCTGTAGTTACTATAGTAACTTTATCATTATCCATTCCAGCAATTTCATCAACTTCTATAACAAAATCATCTGGTATGTGTAAATATCCTAACTCCCTTGCAACTTCTGATATACTCTCCATACTTCTTCCACTAAAAGCAACTTTTCTTCCATGTTTGATAGATGAGTTTATTATTTGTTGCATTCTATGAATATTAGACGCAAATGTAGCTACAATTACACGGCCATCAGCTTTAGAAAATATTTTATTTAAAGTTTCTCCAATGGATTTTTCTGATATAGTATGGCCACCTCTCTCTGCATTAGTACTATCGGCCATTAAAAGTAATACACCTTCTTTTCCTATCTCAGATATTCTTTGTAAATCCATAAATAATCCATCAATTGGTGTGTAATCTATTTTGAAATCACCAGTATGAAGTATTGTTCCAAGTGGAGTATGAATTGCTATGGCACAAGAATCTGCAATACTATGAGTTGTTCTTATAAATTCTATTGCTAAATTTTCAAGTTTTATAATATTACCAGGAGCAACTACATTTAATTTATATTCAAACTTTAAATTACTGTCTTTTAGCTTTTTTTCAATTATTCCTAAAGTTAATTTACTACCATATACAGGTACATTTATTTGTTTTAATATATAAGGTAGTGAACCTATATGATCTTCATGACCATGAGTTATAAAAATTCCCTTTACCTTTTCTTTATTGTTAAGTAAATAAGTAACATCTGGTATTATTAAATCTACACCATACATTTCTTCATCTGGAAATGCTGCCCCACAATCTATAACTATAATTTCTTCTTTATATTCTATAGCTGTAATATTTTTTCCTATTTCCCCTAAACCACCTAGTGGAATAACTTTTAATTTTTCTTCAATTGACACTAAAAACCCTCCTTATCTGTAATGTTTAAAATTATTATTCCTATATAGGTATAAATTAATTCTAAAACAAAAAAATAACCTAAATAAATATAAAAAAGCTATACAGAAGTAAGTTATAAAATTACATTCTTGTACAGCCTCTTTACATCTATAATTTTCTAAGTTATATCTTAAGCAATTAAATAGTTAATTAAGTTGATTTTCCATTTTAGTCAATGTTTTTTTATAAAATATAGTAAAACAAGTTACTGTAGTAATTGCTGCAATTATATCTGCAACTGGCTCTGCAAGTAATACTCCTTGAAGTTTATTTTCCATAAAAATAGGAATTATAAATGTTAACGGTATAAGAAGTACTATTTTTCTTAACAATGCAAGAAATAGCGATGTTTTAGCTTGTCCTAATGCTAAGAAAGTTTGTTGACATGCTATTTGAGCTCCTATAGCAAAAATTCCACCAAAGAATATTTTTATACTCCAAGAAGTTATAGCTAAAAGTTCTGCTTTATCATTAAATATACTGACAAAAACTTCTGGGAATACCATAAGAGATATCCATACAACTACGGCATAAATTATCGAAGATTTCAATAACAATTTAAAAGTATCTTTAACCCTATCAATATTCTTTGCTCCAAAATTATAACTTATTATCGGTTGTGCACCTTGAGTAAGCCCTGTAAGTGGTAACGTTACTATTTGACTAATACTACTCATTATAGTCATGGCTCCTACTGCTAAATCACCACCATATACCTGAAGTTTATTATTCAATGTAATTAAAACTAAGCTTTCAGTGGATTGCATTATAAATGGTGCAACTCCTAACGTTATAATTGGAAAAATAATTTTTAAATTTGGAACCATATATTTTTTTCTTATTTTTAAAATACTTTTTTTCCCAAATAAAAAGAATATAACCCATAATGCTGAAACAAATTGAGCAGTAACTGTAGCTATTGCTGCCCCTTTAACACCCATATCAAATACAAATATAAAAATCGGATCTAATAATATGTTTACAGCAGCGCCAATAAGTACAGTAATCATTCCTATTTTTGCAAAACCTTGAGTATTTATAAAAGGGTTCATTCCTAATGATATTTGAACAAACAGTGTACCTATTAAATATATAATTAAATAATCCTTTGCAAACCCTATAGTTGCGTTACTTGCACCAAATGCCCACAATATTGGTTCATTAAAAATTAAAAATGTAACCGTTAAAATTAATGATATTATTATAAGCATTGAAAAACTATTGCTAAGTATTTTTTCTGCACTATCATTATCTTTCTCACCCATTTTTATAGCAGCAAGTGGTGCCCCACCCATTCCGATTAAGGCTGCAAAAGCAGATATTATCATAATTATAGGAAAAGCAATACCAACACCTGCCATAGCTATATCTCCATTTTCTATTCTTCCTATAAAAATTCTATCCACTATGTTATATAGTACATTTACTATTTGAGCTATGATAGCTGGAGTAGCTAATTTAAATAATAAGTTTCCTATATTACCTTTGCTTAAATCTGTATTATTTGACTCCATAAATAGTTCCTTCCTTCTTGAATTTATTTTTTATGAATCATGATTCACCTTTTATTAATCTTTTAAAATTATACTACAAATCTAATAATATATAAAGAGCATAATATTTTATAAAAATCAAGAATTGGTAACATTAGTTACGGATTTTCGTGAAAATATTTTATATAATAAAATAAATGAGTTAAAATATACTTTCTAACTTAATATATTCAAGTTATTAAACTATAAAAATTATATAAATAAAATAATATTTTAATTTAAAGTTTACATTTTAGGAGGATTTAAATATGAGTTGTGGATGTACTGGATTAGAAAAAGATGGGAAGGCTATAGTAGATTTAGTAAGAAGTAAAGAAAAAGAAGATTTAAAAATGAAAGTTGAACATGAAATACAATGTTCTTGTGGTAATACATTTATAATGACTACACATGTGGATAAATGTCCACACTGTAATATGACTTATGGTGTTACACCTTGTAGTTCTATGAATAAAGAAAATATACTTGCTGCTGGAATTAATTATTAATTTAAATGTAAAAAAGATAAAGTCAAACTATACTGACTTTATCTTTTTTATCTAATTATTTTTAAACATATATTTAGAATTTAGGATTAATAATTTACTGCTAGTTAATAAATTACCTTAAATTTACCCTAGGTAGTTAAATATTATAACTATCACTACCTATAATATTTTTATGGAAACAACTTGTGAAACTTTAATCTATTTTATTTATTTTTTAAAACATCCCTTATTTCTTTTAAGATTTCTAACTCTTCATTTATTTTCATTTCTTTCAATTCTTCTTTTTCATATTTTTTCTTAAACTTATTTATAAATTTTATAACTATAAATATAGATAATGCTATAATTAAAAAATCTACCACGTTTTGCAAAAACATTCCTAAATTCAGTGTTATTGCTGGCTTATTTTGTGTTTCCTTAACAATTTCAATAGCAAAGTGTGAGAAATTAATTCCTCCTGTAAAAAATCCTACTATTGGCATTATTATATCATTTACCATGGATGTAACTATTTTACTAAATGCTCCTCCAATTACTACACCTACAGCTAAATCTATTACATTACCCTTTACTGCAAATTCTTTAAATTCTTTAATTAATTTTTTCAAAACTGCACCACCTTTTTAGCTTTAATAATAATAGTTTATCCAAAGAAATTGTAATTATAATTTTTCAATATACCCTTATTTGAATCGCATATTAAGATATTCTTATTATAACTTCGACAAATATATTTTAATTTTCACTGTTAATTTATTGAATTTATTGGTTTTTTTTAATAATTTATGTATAATATAATAAAATATATTAAATTTAAAAAATAAATTAGTTTTTTATAATACTAGTTTATTTTAAAAGGAGTAATTAAAAATGGGAGTTTTTACAAGATTATCAAATATACTTAGTGGTAAAGCAAATAAAGTTCTAGACGGATTAGAAAATCCTATTGAACAAATAGATGTAGCTATAAGAAATAGGCAAACTGCTGTAGACAATGCTAAAAGAGAAAGTGCATCTTTTATAGGTTCTATCAATGAAAAAAGAAGAGAGGTAAATGAACTTAAAAGTACAATTTCTCAATATGAGGAAGGTATTAAAAAAGCCTTATCTAACAATGATGAAGAAAAAGCAACTAAATTTTTAGTTAAGAAAAAAGATTTAGATAAAAAGCTTGAAAGTTTAAATATTACTATAGAAAAAATCTCTACTAGTGCTAATTTAGTTAAAGAAAATATAAAAAAGCTTGAAAATGAAGTTGAAGAATTAAAATCAAAAAAATCAGAACTTGCTGCAAGATATTCTACTGCTGAAGCTCAAGCTAAAGTTAATGAAATTTTAACTAATGTAAATAAAGATTCTAACATTTCTATAGATGAAATTGAGAGAAAAATACAAGAAAAAGAAAATTATGCTAATGGTCTAGAGTCATTCAAAGAAGAAAATCCGGAAGATGAGTTAAAGTCCTATTTAAATGAAAATTTAAATTCACAGGACTTAAAATCTGAATTAGACAAATATAGATAACTATAGTGAAATAAGCTCCTCTAAAATGTAATAATGTAATGTTGAATTTAACGTACTTTAGAGCATATATCACTATTGGATCTATACACGTTTTTGAATTAGCAATTTTTAATTAAACTTTGAAACCTATATATGTAAACAAGCTCTCATTTAAATTTAATAATTTTAAAAAATTTTATACAAAATTAAATATTAATTTATATGATTACGAGCTTGTTTTACTTCTTTATCTATTCCACCTTTAAAATTAGATTTTAACCTTATACTTTAATAAAACAAGGAAGTGAAGCACTTGAATAAAATAAAAGAATTTACAAATAGCGAAAGAAATTACTATAAAGATTTATATACTGAATTAATATTATCTATAGATAATATTAGCGAATTACTAGATGAAGAGGATTATAATAGTAGATTTTTTATAAAGAAAGTTCATATAATAAAAGATTATTTGGATAAGTTAGATGATGCAGATTATAAAGCTGATAAAAAAGACTTTTTTGATTTTTTAAAAAGTGATGAAAAATATAAAACTGAAGTTTTAAATTATAAATCTACTATAATTAACGATTTGAAAAAATTAGAACTTTGTAGAAAGTGTAAATGTTTAAAATGCGTATCCAGCTGTTCTTTTAAAAAATGTTTGAATTGCCTTCCATCTTATTATGTTCATAACTGCAATAAGATGGATAACTGTATAACTAAGGGGCTAAATACTATTACTTTATATTCTAACGATGAAGAAAGAGATGTAAACTTTGAAGCTCTAGGACTGTTAGAAGATTTAAAAGAAAATAAATATTATATATACTTAGTAGAAAACAATAATAGAAATAATCAACATATATTAGAATATGTAAAATATCTAAATGGTGAAGTAGAGTATCTACCTATTACTAAGGAAGATTTAGATAAAATATATGATTCTTTTGTTAAGCTAAATTGTTATGAATAATAAATTAGCTCGATTTTTAGCTGTAATTTTCTTATCTATTTTTGTTTTCACAGGATTTTTTAGTAATGATACCGTTGTTTTTGCTAAATCTAGTAGTCATTCAAAATCAAAAACTACATCTGTAAGTAAATCTAAAAGTAGTTCCAAGGTTAGTTCTGGTAGCTTTTCTAAGTCTAGTACCTCCACAAGCAAATCCTCAACTAAACCTAAAAGTAATGTTACTAAAAATAAGCCTACAACTAATTCAAAAGTAAAGTCTGGTAGTTTTTCTAAGTCTGATAGTTCGAAATCTTCAACTAAACCTAAAAGTGATGTAACTAAAAGTAAATCTACCACTAATTCAAAAGCAAGTTCCGGTAGTTTTTCTAAACCTAAAACAGATACCAAATCAAAATCTACTACTGATAAATCTAAAAGTAGTGTGTCTACAGATAAAACTGTAAATGATTCAAAAATCAATTCTGGAAATTTCTCTAATCAGAAATCCAATAGTTCAAAATCTAAAAATGAAACAACTACAAGTGAATCAAAAGTAAAGTCTGGTAGTTTTACTACTCCTAAAGGTACTAGTAATGAAACAAATAAAACCACTACAAAATCTAAAAGTTCTACATATAAGCAAAGCACTTCAAAAGTACGTAGTAGTTCTAGATGGCTACATTTTAATAACTCAGTATTTAGAATATCATCATATTTAATTGTACTAGTTATATTTATAATTGTAGTTTTAATATTTTATTATAAATTTAAAATAAAATAATTTTTAAAGGCAGCTTTTAAAGCTGCTTTTTTTATACAAATTTTTAAATGTATAATTATATAAAATTATTTATTGTACTTATATCATTAATTTTTTTAATGATTTTCATTTAAAACTTTCATATATTGTATATTTAAACCTTATGTTGTATATTTGCAATATAAGGTTTAAGGGATTTATTGCAATTTTATCAGTTAATAAGAATCGCATACTCAAAAGTAGGTTACATTATAGAATATGTAAATATATATTTAAAGTTAAATCTTTTAATACAGACGCAGATGAAATCTATAGCTTTCATCCCTATAAAATACTTAAAACCTAATTATATGTTTAAAAATGATTATTGTATAAGAAAACGTATAAACTTAATTTTTATAGTTTATTAATGTTTTAATTTTAAAATAAAAGGATATAAGGTGATATTAATGAGTGAGTTAAAAAAACTATTTTTAAGTGAAATTCCTGAGTTTAAAAAAACCGGTTTGAAATTTATTAACAAAGAGCTTTCAAGAGGAGATTTCAAAGGTATCTCTGGAGGCTTTGGAGTGTATTCTCACAGAGATGGTGAACATTTCATGATAAGACTTAGAATTCCTTCTGGAGTAGCTTCATTAGAAAATCTTAAAGATATTTATACAATTGCAAAAAAATATAATTTAGACAAGGTTCATCTAACAACTCGTCAAGCAATTCAACTTCATGGTCTTTCAATTGAAGATATATGTTCCGTTATGGATGAATGCATAAACAAAGGAATATATACTAGAGGTGGTGGTGGAAATTTTCCTAGAAACGTTGCCATGTCTCCCCTTTCTGGTGTAGATACAACTGAAGCTTTTGATGTTACACCATATGCTTTAGCTGTTAATGAACACTTCATGAAAAAAAATACAACATATAAACTACCTAGAAAATTAAAAGTATCTTTTTCTAGCAACGATAACGATGAAGGACATTGCACAATTCAAGATCTTGGCTTTTTAGCTTGTACTAAAGATTCTAAAAACTATTTTAGAGTATATTTAGGTGGTGGACTTGGCAGAAATGGCAAAGTAGCTATAGAGTTCGATAATCTAGTAGAACCTAAAGATGTACTGTATCACGTAGAGGCTATGACTAATTTCTTTATAGCTGAAGGAAATTATGAAAATAAAAACAAGGCCCGCATTAGATATATAGTTGAAAAACTTGGAGTAGATGGTTTTATAAAAGAATATAAAAAACATCTTGCATTTGCAATAGAAAAATATGATTTAGATTTAAATATTACACCTATAAATTATAATAAAAAAGGTATAAATACAAGCTTGAAAAATTCAAGACTTATACCTCAAAAACAACAAGGGTTATATAGTGTTTACTTCCATCCTATTGGTGGTCAATTATCTATGGATAATTTCAAACTAATATTAGATGAACTTGAAAAAATAGAAAAACCAATAGTTAGACTTTCTATGACAGAAGGATTATATTTTATAAACTTAAATGGAGAAGAGGCTGAAAGAATTTTAAAAGTTACTAAAAATCTAGGTGGAGAAAATAAACTTGAACAATCTGTATCTTGCATAGGTGTACCAATATGCCAAATGGGAGTTGCAGAAAGCCAAAGTACTCTTAATGCAATAATAGACTATTTTAAGGAAAATAATCTTGAAGATGATATACTTCCAAGCATCCATATTTCTGGTTGTCCTAATTCTTGTGGTGTTCACCAAGTTGGAGAAATTGGATTAACTGGCAAAATGAAAAAAGTTAATAATATCTCTACTAAATGTTTTGAACTTCATATTGGTGGTGCTTTCGGATATGGTAAAGCATGTCTTGGAGAAATTTATGGTGATATCACTGAAGATAGTGTTCCAAAAATGCTATACAAACTTGCACTTGAAATAAAAAATAAAAACATAACTTTTGA
>NZ_HE611052.1:42183-57037 GCF_000285575.1 Clostridium senegalense JC122
ATAACTTTTGACGAACTTATAAATAACAATACACAAACTTTAAAAGATATTATTAATGAATATATTGTTTAAATAACATAAAAGGTGGATATATATCCACCTTTTATGTTATATTATTAAATTTTCTTCTAAGGTTATCATTAATTTTCCATCTAAATGTCTAACCGTTACCACTTCTCCAAAATTATTTGTACAAATATCTACGTTTAAATCGCAGACACCTGAATATCTTTGAAATAAAGTTTCACTTTTTGTTATAGATTGTACACTTTTTTGTTTTATTAAATGAGTAATTTTAGTTCTTGAGCCACTAGACATAACTATAACATTTTCATCTAGACCTATTGATGTATTTTTATAGTTTAAACATCCTAATATTATTTGCCATAAAGCTAATATAACAACAACTCCTATTTTTACTTTATAGTCAATTTTAGGAATAAAATAACAAATGGTAGAAGTGATTATAATCGTTATTAACAACCTTTTTACTATGAACCTTCTAATCTCCCTTTTCTTTGGCTTTTTAAAATCTCCTTCAAATTCTAAATCATCAAAGATATTTTTTATTATTCTATCCTTTTGATTTTTATTAGCTATAGGAAATATCATAGCAATTTTATCTTCCATGTCACCATACCCAACTATTATTCCTTCAATAGTATAAAGTCCCGTAAATTGTTGAATAAAGTTTTGCTTTAATTTTAATCCTTGTATTTTATTATGTGATAGTGAGTACTTTTTCTTTGTAAAAAATCCATATTCTATATTTACTTTTTTATTATTTTTATAAAGTTTAAAATCATTGTATCTTATAATCTCTAACAATGTAGCTATTAAAGCAACTATAATGTATATAAGAATTGTTGAAAATAAAATTAATATTATAGTAACTATTATGGATTTTCCACTTATTGTACCTTGCACTCCAAGAAAAATTTCATGAGCACTATCACCAACAGAGTTTATTATTTTTTCACTTATAAAATCTAAAAATTGTGAAAGAAAAACATATAAACCAAAAACCCATCCTAATTTATTTTTAGTTAAGCCATATATAAAAATGTCTTTTTTTGTAGCCTTTATAATATTATCATAATTATCTTTTATTTTAATGCTCTCAACTTTATTTTCTAAAAGTGCATCTTTATATTTATTTGCAAGATTTGTTTTTATTGTTACTCTTAACTCAGACTTTCCCTCACCAACAGCTCCACTATCAACTTTTAAAGTAGAAACATTAAGTATTCTATTTATAATATTTTGCTGTGTATCTACAGTAGTTATTTTAGAAAGTGGAATTTCTTGTTTTGAAAGAGTAATTACACCAGTTTTTAAAACTAATATATTATCTTTTATATAAAACACAGTTCGTCTCCATTTAATAATAGAATATATAATCATTAAAGCAGTAATTATAACTCCGTAATACCATTTTAATTTAACAAAAACTATTGCAACAAAGACTATTGATTCATAAATAATTTTTAATAGTTGAGATAAAATTACAACCCAATGATTTCTATTAGGTTTTTCTAAATTACTCATTTTCTTCCACCTTTTGCTTTACCTTATTTTTTAAATACTCACTTATTTCTTCTGCTTTTGCCATTTCTATATTAGGAATTTTATGACTACCGCCAGCAGTTACTATAGATATATCACCTAAATTAAATAACTTATTTATAGGTCCCTGTGTAACTGTTATGTGTTGTATTCTTAAAATTGGTATTACAGTTCTTTTTAAAATAAAAATCCCTTCTGTAAAATCAACCTTATCTTCAGTTATTATGTATTTCCATTGATTATATTCTATAATAGGATATAAAAAAGTATTTAATAATAAAAATACCATAACTATTCCTATAACTATGTTTATAGTAGTATTATAATTAATTAACCACTTCCAATTAAACTGTTTTTTTAAAAACCACTGTCCACCATATAAAATAACTCCAAATATAATAGTTGTTATTAACCTTGCTATAAGCCACGATTTTTTTGAGTTAATATTAAGCTTATTATATTCCATAACTTTTTCTCCCCCTAATTATTATATTATTTTAATATATTGTAGCATCTTTTATAGTATAAATTTTCATTTTTTACTTAAAAAGGTCTTTTTTATACTTAAAACTAATATTTATTAAGTTTAAAAATTAATTTCTATGTACACTCTTTAAAAATTATAAAATTAAGGTATAATTTATTATAGGAGAAAGAGGCTTTAGCAAATTTAACTATGGTATATTTTAATAAATTTGTAACGTAAAATATACAAAAGGTAAATCCTAGCTACCTTTTTAATAACAAAATTTAACAGTTATTTTTATAATGCCTTAATATTATTATGAAAAAATCAATTAAAATTTTAATAGTTATTATATTATTATTTTTTCTTTAGCCGCCTTATATTATTTCGGTTTTTATCCAAATACTAAACTTAAACCTATGGATTCTACTATAGAGTTTAATGAGAAAGACTTTGTAGATAAATTTTTACCAAAAGACTTTAAATTAAATCTTAGTGAGCTTTCTTTAAAATCTCATACAACATTAAATGATGAGGAACTTACAGATTTATGCATTTTAGCTGCAAAAAAAGACTCTAATTTAAATAACTATCTAGATGGTTTAAAGATTGAAATAGAAGGTGATTCATTAATTTTAAATGCAAATGTTAAATATAATAAAATTCCTTTTAGAACAAAGTTTGTATTTAAACCTTATGCAGAAAATAATACAATTCTACTTAAATACCAAAAAGGCTCTATAGGTTTTATTCCTGTTTCAAATGAAAAAATTTTTTCAGCTATAGAAAATACTGATTTTATTCAAGTAGATAAAGCTAATGATAATATAATTCTAAATTTCTCGGCTATTAAATACTTAGATATAAAAGATTTATCTATAGCTGATAATAGTATTACTATAGATTTTGAAGCTACACTTAAATTTTGGGACTTAATAAAAAAATAACTATTCATAACTAAAAACTTTAAAAAGCTGTCTTTAAAATAGAACCTTATTCCTATTTTAAGACAGCTTTTTCTCTATTTATTATTGATTTTACCTAAACCTATCTATAAGCTTTTTGAATATCCAATTCTTTTTTTTCTTTAAGATTTCTCATTGCCTTAAAAAATATAGTTCCTGTTATAATTGCAGCCACCAAATCTGATACTGCACCAGACATCCAAACTCCTAATAATTCAAATCTCATTGGAAGTATTATCATACATGGTATTAATATTATAACTTGTCTTAACAAACTTAAGAACATAGAAATTTTTGCTTTACCAATTGATTGAAAAAAGTTTGAACTCACTATTTGGAATCCTAATATAGGGAACATCATAAGATAAACTCTTAAACCTCTAACACCTATATTTATTAAATCTGGATCACTATTAAACATTGATATAAGTACATTTGGAATTAATTGAACTGCTAAAAATCCTGTAACTGTTAAAACAGTTGCTGCAGAAACCGCATATTTTACAGTTTCTTTTACTCTTTTATATTTCTTAGCTCCATAATTGAATCCTATAATAGGCTGTGAGCCTTGATTTATACCAAACACAGGCATTAAAAAAATCATAGATATACTTGATATTATACCCATTGCTCCAATTGCATTATCCCCACCATATTTTCTTAGGGAATTATTTGCTATTACTTGTACTACACTTTGAGCAATCTGCATACTAAAAGGACTAATTCCAATTGCAAAAATACTTAAAACTATTGTTTTATCCAATTTTAAATATTTTTTTCTTATTTTTAATACACTTTTACCTTTTATAAAATAATATAATACCCATATAGTTGTTACAATTTGTGATATAACGGTTGCTATAGCACCACCTCTAACTCCCATATTAAAAGTGAATATAAATATAGGATCTAAAACTATATTGGTAATTGCCCCTATTAGCATAGAACACATAGCAATTTTAGGATTACCATCACTTCTTATGGAATGATTTAATCCAAAACTTAACATATTAAATATTGTACCTATAAATATAACTTCTATGTACTCCCTAGCAAAAACTAAAGTTTGTTCACTGGCTCCAAATATTGCCAATAGTTTATCCATAAACAATAGTCCAAAAATTGTAATTAAAATACTTATTATAATTAACAATGTAAATGCATTACTTAAGTGTTTTTCAGCACTTTCTTTATCATTTTGTCCAAGCTTTAAAGAAATCTTTGCCGAAGTTCCTATACCAACAAGCATACCAAAGGCAAGCATTATAGTCATTATTGGCATAGTAATTGATACACCAGTAATCGCTAAATTTCCCACTTCTGGTATATGCCCTATATACATCCTATCTATTATGTTATATAGAGTGTTAACAATCATACCTATTATGGCAGGTACCGAAAACTCTAAAAGTAACTTAAATACTTTTTCTTCACCTAATTTATTTTGATGATTCATAAAATTCCTCCTTTATTTTTATTAGTATCTAATAACATAACTACTAAATTAAATTGCTAACAGATATTTTTTTTAGTAATTTTAAAAGTGTATTTTCTTCTTCTTCAGTTAAAATCTCTTTAAGCTTATTTTTCCACTCATCTAAAATTTCAAAAAACTTTGGTTCTATATCTAAAGCCTTTTCTGTAAGTATCACATTATATGCTCTTTTATCTTCTTTTCTTTTATCTCTTATTACATAACCTTTATCTTCTAACTTCTTTATAGCTCTGGTAGTTGTGGCCTTGTCCACTTTTAGCATTTCAGTAAGTTCTTCCTGCGTTACTCCTCTATACTTATAAAGATGCAATAAAAATAAGTATTGTCCTGCACCTATATTTAATTTAGTAAATCGTTTACTAAGATAACTATTTTGAACCCTATAAAGTTCAGATATATACTTTCCTAAAGATTCACAATTATTTTTTCCTTTCATAAATACCTCTCTTTTTTAAATATAAACAATAAAAAATAGTTGCGTTAGCAACTATTTTAACATCAATGAATTTCCATTGCAACCATTTTATTTTTAAATTATATAAATTTATCTAAAGATAGTTTAGCTTTAATAACCTCTAGTCCAACTCTATCTATATAGTCACCTAATCTCTCTTTTCCTGTAGCATATTCATCATATACTTTTATTATTTCTTCTACTAATTCAAACAATTTTTCTTCACTTACATTCATACAAAGCTTATCACCAAGTCTTGGTTTAACTCCACCTTTTCCTCCAATATAAACAGACCATCCTTTAGGTCCACCTATAAGTCCTATATCTCTTGTATGGCTATCTGCACAACTATTTGGACAACCACTAACTCCTATTTTTAATTTATTAGGTAAATTTCTACCATGATATGCTTCATCCAATTTAGCACCTACACCTACTGAATCTTGAAGTCCTCTTTTACAAAATGTTGTTCCAGGACATATTTTAACGCTTCTCACACATAATCCTATAGCTGCACCTGGGTTCATATTTAAATCTTTCCATGCATTGTCTATATCCTCTTCTTTTAAACCAACTATTGCTATACGTTGAGCACCTGTAACTTTTATTGCTGATGCATTATATTTATCTGCAACATCTGCAAGCTTTCTAAGTTGTTCTGATGTAACAAGTCCACCTGTTAAATGAGGAGCTATTGCATAGGTTTCTTTATCTCTTTGAAGCACTGCTCCCTTTTCTAGTAAATCTTTCATAAAAAATCCTCCTTAAATACTTACATTTATAATTTATAATATTTCTAATATATGTATATTATATTATCTTTTATAAATAATATCCATTACTTTTTACAAATAATTATCTATTAATATTAAGTTCTAATATTTTAAATTTTAAGTTTTTTCTAAAAAATTATTATATATAATAAATATTGTATAGAGAAACAAGTTCCCATTTGAATTTATTCAATAACTTTAAAATATTGTTATCCAAAATGTAGTGTTGAATTTTGAGCATTTTTGAGCATATCTCATTATCCTTGGTATTCAAGTTTTTGAATGGATTATTTTTAAAGTCAACTTGAAACCTTATAACTTTAAACAAGTTTAATTCCATTTTTACTACGTTGATTAATTATTTCATAGTTTTTCTTAATCATTTCTTCTTTTGTAAATCCTGGCAGTTTTTCTGGCATACCATATTTTTTTCCAAATGTATTTATTGTTATTTTTTCAATATATACTTTTTCTATAGCTTTATGAAAAAATATAATCTTCTCACATTGAACATTACTTATTCTTTCAACTTCATCCATTCCATCTATAACTCTTCCAAAGGCAGTAAATTTTTCATCTAATTGAGGACTATTTATTACAGTTATGAAAAACTCACTACATTCAGTATTAAGTTCAAACCTTCCAAGACCTAAAGTTCCTTTTATAAACTTTAAATCATTATTAACTCCATTTTCTTTACATTCACTTTTAATACTATACCCTAAAGTTCCAGTACCATCATTATCTGGACAACCACTTTGAATAAGTACTCCTTTTTCTACTCTCCAAAAAAATAAACCATTAAAAAATCCCTTTTCTGCTAGCATAATAAAGTTTTTTACTGCTTCTGGTGCCTTATCAGGATATAATTGTATTTTTATATTTTTTCCATTTTTTATTTTCATATCTACTAAAGGTCTTTCCATCATAACCCCCCTAAACATATAATGATTACATATTACACCAAATATATTATTTATTCCTCTTTCCATATTATATAATTTGTCTATATTATATAAATAACCTATAGAAATTTCAGATATAACAAATCATTTTTCACCTTAATATATATGTAAATTTTATTTTTGAAAAACCTATAAAATCTTTTTACTATTTTTTTCAAAAAAAGTTATTGACATTGGTATTTTAGCTGTGATATTATTATAAATTTGACTATTTTATTAATTGTGTTATAATTATATTAAGAAATTAATTTAAATTTGTAGGAGGTGCCTTTAATTTGTTTAAAATTGGTGATAAAGTTGTTTACCCAATGCAGGGGCCAGGCATTATAGAAAATATAGAAGAAAAAGAGTTTAATGGTGAAAAACAGCAATATTATATAATAAAAATATTAAATAATAACATGAAACTTATGATTCCTGCTAAAAAAATAGTTGATTCTAATTTGCGTTTATTATGTGGGCCTGAGGATTTAGAAAAAACATTATTAAAAGCTCAAAATGGCGAGTTAGACTTTGAGGAAAACCTTAACTCAAAAGAAAGATACAATACAAATATGAAGAAAATCAAATCTGGTTCCTTCGAAAAAGGAATAGAAGTAATTTCTACTTTAGTTACAGCTAACAGTGAAAAACCGCTTAACTCAAGTGAAAAACAATTACTTACAAATGCTAAAAAACTTATAATTGAAGAAATAGTTTTAAGTAAAAACATAAGTGAAAAAGAAGCAGCTTCTTTTTTAAAATCAATAATCAGTTAAACATTTAAAATAACCTTAAAATAAAACATATTTGTAAAACTAATTTATTTTGACATATTTATAGACATACATATAAAAAATCATTTTATTCTTATATGCATATCATTAAATTTTATTACCAATATGTTTATTTTTATACCATTTAAAGGGTATGCACAATTTTGCACACCCTTATTTTTTGATTTTTTGAATTACAAGTTAGTTGTATTTAAATTCCATAACATTTCTATATGGGGAATATTATCCTCTAAATAAACTTCTGAAACAGGTTCAAATCCTAAACTTTTGTAGAACTCTATTAAATATTCTTGAGCAGAAATTCTAATTTTATCTTCTTTAAGGATATTTTTAATAAAATCTATAGCCTCTAACATATTTTTTCTCCCTAAACCACCTTTTCTATGCTTAGGACTAACCACTACTCTTCCTATAGATACTTCATCATAAGAAACGCCTTTATGCAATACTCTTACATATGAGCATACCTCTTTACCATCTTTTAGAAATATATGATATGATTTTTTATCCTTATCATCACAATCTTGATATGGACAATTTTGTTCAACAACAAATACCTGATTTCTTAATTTTAATATTTCATAAAGTTCTTCTAATTGTAGTTCATCAAATTTTTTCACAATAAAATTCATATTTCACTTTAGTTCCTTTCATAATTTAATATTTTATCTGAATTACTTATTAATAAGTAATTATTTCTTTTCTAATTAAGTTATTACTATAATCTAATATATTTTTAATACTTTCAAAAGTTAAAACATCAAGACAACTCTCTATAGTTCCCCACATATAATCTGCTATTTCTTCCTCTTGAATTTTTACATTATAACTTAATGCTTCTCCTATAAAAAATGTAACTTCTTTTATATTATCTTTTTTTATTGAATAACTATCCGTTATCTTTAAATTTTCATATAACTTAATATTACTTAATCCGGTTTCTTCTTTAATCTCTCTTAAAGCTGTGTCACGCTCTGTCTCTCCACTTTCCATATGACCTTTAGGAAATCCCCAATATCCTCTTCTTCCTATACTTTTTACTAATAAAAATTCTATTTTTTTATTATTTCGTCTAAATAGAATTCCACCACAACTTCTTTCAACTTTCATAGATAACACCCCTTATATTCTCACCTAATTATTTTCAAAATATTTTCTACACCTGTCTACCCATATTTTTTTATGTTCTTCTTTTGAAACTATTCTGTTATTTAAATCATCTATATTAAAGATTCCTTCATTTTCACACCATTTAATACAGGTTTTTAAAAAATCCATATTCACATCTTTTTCATTTTTCAGATAACCATAAACATAAGGAAATCCCTTTTTATATGCCGCAATAAGTCTTGAATATCCATCTATAGGAACAATTTTATCATTCATTAAAACACAGGTAATAATTATGTTTTCAGGAGCATTTATCCACCTTTCTACATTTTTTAATTTATCACGATCAACTGTAAGCTGTTCAACTTTTATATCTTTCATATATATCTTAAAAACTTTTATATTATTATTTATTAATTTAACCCAATTTTCTTTCTTAATAAAGCCTAAAGTATTTAAATCTTTTACAGTAATATTCCCACTTTGTTCTTTATAAATATATTCTTTTAAATAAGGATTCCAATAACTAATTTCTTCTATTAACTCTTTCAAAGTTTCATATTTAACCTTTTCATCAAATATATTTATGTTAACTATTTGTGCAGTTTTAAAATTCAAAATATTATATTCTAATACCCCTACAATATTTTCCTTATTCTTTGCTATAATTGCTGTATTATGGAAATAACTTTCTTCATACTTTAAATAACTAACTTCATCTTTATATGCTCTACAGATTTCCATATTATTCCCCCTCTAATATTAAGTCCTTAGATTATATATAATTAAAGTTATTTTATATTTTATCACAATGTTTAAAAAATACTTTGAAATGTGAAAAAGTTAAAAAATCTTAAAACAATATAAGTAAATAATGCATCTTATTTATATAATGAACCATAATTAAATGTTAAATAATACTTGATTGAACAATTATTTTTAGACTATATATGTTACAGGGAAACAAGCTGCACTTTAAATTTATCCAATAACTTTATTAATATTTTAGTTATTATTAAATTCTTTTATTTTAAAATATCCACATTTATGTTATAATTGAAAATGATTTTCAATCGCTATTATATATTGTAATTTTATTTATTTTTAATAAGTAAATTTAAAATTTTGGAGGTTTTTATGAACTTTGATTATTTAACATTACAAAAGGAAATATGTAATAAAATTAAATTTTTAGATTTTGACGGTGCAAAAAAATACTATGAAAAACTTTCTAATCTATTTCATGAGATAAAGCTCTCTTATAATTTTGAAATTTGTTCCATAAAAAATCACCTTGTTTCCTTTATAAATTATTTAAATATTAACTTGTCATTAAATACAGATATAGAATATACTCTTCATACAACAGCTTTTGAACTTATTAAGGATTTAGATAAGATAAATAATAAAAGTGAACTTTTAAATTATGGAAATGTAGTTATAGATACCTTCAGTTTTGAGATTTCTCATTGCTGTATAAATTCCAATAAGACTGTCTTAAAAAGTGCTGTAGAAATAATAAATGAAAACTTAAGTAAAAATCTCAATTTAGAATTTGTATCAAATCAAATTCACGTAAGTAAAAACTATCTTTCATTTTGCTTTACTAAAGATATGGGTATCAAATTTACAGAATATATAAAAAAATTAAGAGTGTATAAGGCAAAACATTTACTAACTAATACAAACTACTCTATGCACTACATTGCTACCATCTGTGGTTTTAAAACACAAAGTTATTTTTCTTATGTATTTAAAGAAGTAACTGGATTATCTCCATTAAACTTTAAAAACACTTTTTCAAAATAGTATATTCATTATAATTTATAAACAAAAATAAAGAACTAACAGTATGCTAGTTCTTTTTATATTATATTGATTTTTAATTTTTATTTAGCAAAATCTTTCTCAAATTCGTCTAATGAATCCTTTAATAAAGTAACAGTATATGCCATAGCTGGACCACCACCGAAAGCCACTGCAACCATAGCTGCTTCCAATATTTCTTCTCTTTTAGCTCCAGCTTCTAAAGCCTTATAAACATGAAAAACTATGCAATATTCACAACGATTATAAGCTGCAATTGCAACGCTTATAAGCTCTTTATTTTTAGTTGACAATGCACCTTCTTTATATGTAGTGCCTAAAAGATTCATAAAACCTTTAACATGACTTAAATTAGTTTTCCCAAAGTCATTTAACCCTTGTTGAAAATCATTTAACATTTCTCTTGGATTTTTTTTCATTAAACTCTCCCCCTAATTAAACATAATAAAAAATTGAAACTTTCATTTAAGTAAACGATACCACTTTCTACATTATGTGTCAATTTATATAAATATATATTATATTTTCCAATAAATATTTATTTATCATCATATTTTTTCTATATTTAAAATAGTATATTAAATTGTAAGTTCATACAAATTGCATTCATGTACTCTTTTAAATGTATCTTTTATTTCTTCTTTATTTGCACCTATATAATGTGCAAAGCAACTGCAAATAACCATATTTTCAATTTTTGTTTGAAAATATTTATCACAATCTTTCCTATCCTTATAAACATGTAAATATGATTCCCTCCAATTAAATCCTCTTTTTTTATACCAATCATTTACCCATATATCGTCTCTTGTCCATGCCTGGAGGACTTTAATATCTTTTCCCTTCAATATATTAATTGTTTGGTTTAAAAGAGAAGTTGATATACCTTTATTCCTATATTCAGGTAATACTGCTAAATGCCATATTACTGCACCTAACTCATTTGATTTATAACAAACTTCCCCTTTTTCTATTTCATACTCTGTATCCATAAGCCCTACTATTTTACCGTCTATTTCTGCAACTAATTCAATTGAAGAATTTTTATAGTGTTGTTTTTCTTTTAATACATCATCATAATAAGCAGTATCTAAAAATGATAAAACCCTACACCTTACCCATTTTAAATTATCATCTTTTTTATATTTTCTTATTCTCACCATTATCATACCTTTCAGTTTTAAATAGTATATACTTATAAAGGACTATTTTAAATAAAATAGTCCTTTAATTTTTATATTTTATTCTAATTATTTTTCTTTTAATAATGTAACTTCTGTGAAACATATGCCAAATGAGGCTCCAAATGCAATTGAAATTTCTTTCATTAAATTTATTCCTGATTTACTTATAAAATAATCAAAAACATAACCTAATGCCCATACTATACAAAATAATATACAAAATCTTGAAAATCTTATTTTAAAATCTTTTCTTTGTAACTTTCTTGAATTTAGAATTGTCATAATTGCATTGTACATAATAAATATAAAGGCTATTATTACATAACTAATTATAAAAGTTATAGCTATTTTACTATCTATGTCATTATAAACTATAAATATGGCTCCAATAGTTCCACTTACAAATAACAAGTATATAATTTTTGCAAGTATTGTTTTTCTATCTTTTTTCATTCTCTTATATCTCCTATTTCCCAATAGACACAAAACTAATTTTTTTACAATCTTTATAGATTGTAACCTTAATATTCCTTATTTTAATATTTATCTATTATTATAAAATCTGCATCTTTATTTTTATTTCCAAATCTCTTTACTATTTCTTCTTTTCTATATTTTAAATCTGTAGTATTTATAGTAGCGATTATACCTTTTACAGTACTTTCAAATTGCTCATAAGGTATACCAATTGCCATTTCATCATCTTCCCATTTAGCTAAAAACCTAGTGCTTGGACATAATGTAGAAATATTCATCTTTCCAGTAAGATATGGTTCAACGGTAATTTCAGCACAAATACCTTGCATAGCTGCTAAAGTGGCTTTTATTCTTTCTCCTGTATGATATACATATCCTTGTTGAACTCTCATCGCTTCATAAGGATTTACAATAAATATTATTATATCAGGTGCAACGGCAAAGTCTTCTAATGGCGCTACTTCAATTCCATATGTCCTTGCACCTGTTCTATATAATCCCATAACACCTTCTCGTATTCTTCTGGCCACTGCTGGAGTACTATATAAGTTGTATGAAAAATATTCCATACCAGATTCTATACGTTGTGTTGAATCTTCAAGTCCTAATGCAGTAGTTCCACCATCACAATTTAAATGTTGCAATCTAGCTTTAAAACTTTTTCCACGGGTAGCTTTTTCAACTATACAACAATATGACAATGGACCTGAAGGTTCATCTTTCTCACAATTATTATAATCTTCTTCTGTAAAATAAAATTTTACCCCAACAGGTTTTCTTTTTAAATTTAAAGCACATTGTAAATCCTCACAGTATTCCTTTAATTTTTCATTATCAAATGGGTCTTGAGGAAGCCCATATGAAATTGATTTATGTTTAAATGGCATAATATCCCTCCTAAATATCTAATCTAAATATAAATTAAAATTTTAATACATACAATTTATATAATCGCTATAAAATAAGTTTTTCTTTAATATTACTTATTTTTCTCTAACCAATCACATTTTAATATTGCATATATAGCTAAATCATAAAATTTATTATTTTTTCGTATTTTAGCTTGCCTTAAAGTCCCTTCATACTTCATTCCACTTTTAATCATTACTTTTCCAGAACCTATATTTTTAGTATCGTGTTTTGCTACAATCCTATTAAAATTAACCACTTTAAGCAAATAATCAATTACTGCTGTTAATGCTTCAGTGGCTATACCCTTTTTCCAATAACTTTTAGCTATACAATAACCTATTTCACAACATGAATGTTCTTCTTCTAATTTAACTATAGAAATACCACCAATAACTTTTCTTGTTTCTTTTAATTCTATAGCCCAATTATAACTGTTACCCTGTTTATATTCCTTAACCCATTGATCTATAATTACCTTAGTATCATTTATACTATTATGTGGTTCCCAGGTTAAAAACTTTGTAACTTCACTATCACTTGCCCAATTTTTAAACATATCCTTTGCATCATAAGTTTTAAATTTTCTTAATAATAATCTTTCTGTTTTTATATTCTTTGTGCCCTTATGCTTTAACATAAATTATGTTTAGTGAGAAAATGCATAATACTTATATACCCCCACTAAAAGCCCACTTCCTTTCTTATGTATATTTTATAGAACTTACTTTTAATAATAAATTATTAAGGCTATTCTTTTTTTCCATATGCATATATCACTTTCATATTAAAGCATATACCCTTTTCAGTCTTAAATTTTTCCAGTGTCTTATTTACAGCCAATTTAAAACTTTCAAACTTTTCATCACCTAATTTTTCTATACTTTCTAAAATACCTCTTAATGCATTATTCCACATTTCACTCCACCATTGATTTTCATCTAAATATATTACCTCATTATCTTCTTCATACACTTTAATATCTTTTAAATTTAGACATTTCAGAAAATTCTTCACTCCATACACAGTATTTAATACTGTATCATCTTCTTTTTTATCTTTAACTTTATTACCTTTATTGCTATGAATAAATAAATACTCATTTATTATATCTGTTAACCAATTTTGACTTTCTTGTACCCCCCATAAACTCAAAGCTAATTGTCCCTTAAATTTTAACACTTTTAGAATCTTATTTAGCTCTTTATCCTCATTCAATATATATCCTATACTAAATCCTGATACTACATTATTAAAATATTCATTTTTGAACTCTAAATCCTCCCCATCCATTTGAAATACTTTTATATTATTTATGTTTTCTTTTATAATTTGTTTTTTAGTTTCATTTACCATAACCTTTGAGATATCTATACCTATAACCTGTCCCTTTTCTCCTACTCTTTGAGCTGCTGGAAACAATGATGCTCCACGACCTATACCTATATCTAGAACAAAATCCCCTGCATTTATATCTGATAACTCTATAAGTCTTTCTCCAAACCTCTTCCAATAATTAGGCCCTATTTCACTAAAATTCACTCCAACCTTATCCCAAAGATTTATTAATTCCCTTTTATCTTGAATCATATTCTTCCCCCAAAATATTAATTATTTTATATAATACAATATTTTTCTTATTGTCCGTCACTATATATTTTAGCTAAATTATATAATATTTATTACCTGTCACTATTTATAAGAATTATATATTTAATACCTAATGACTGTCACTAAATATATAGTTTAAATACTTTAGTTTTTAATATTTAGTTCATTAACTTATAGAAAATAGCCCTTTTTAACTAATTTTTTATAGCTTGTACAATTTATAAACTACTCTAATAACATTTTTTAATTTTTCAAAAAACACTAAATTATTGAGGC
>NZ_HE611052.1:57879-84118 GCF_000285575.1 Clostridium senegalense JC122
AAAAATATTTGTTCTTATCTAAAGTTTTGACAGTATATGAATATTTAATCATTTCATTATATGTGTTTATAAATAACTCTATTTTAAACTATTAATAAAATATTTTCAGAATTAATTTAAATTTAATTTTTTAATCTATTAAGATTTATGCTTTTGCTACCTATAAAAACAACTGTTTTTATAGCACTAAGGTGTTACAATTAAATTTTAATATTGTTTCATTTGCTTTATTCCTACCAACAATCGTTTCTTAATTTTATATTTTTCAACATTTTTAATGTAGTATTAAAAATTTCAAAAATAATTCTTTACTTTTTTATGTTTTATATGTTAATATTTACATGTTGTTACATTTTACAACATTATTCTTAAGGGGGATTTATTTAATGAAAAAATTGAAAAGTTTAATTTTAACTAGTGTTGCAATTGCATTACTTACTTTTACTGGTTGTTCTTCTAATGGAGAAACTACAAAAAATGAGGATGCTATTAAAACTGTAGCACCTATGGAAGCTAACTTTGATGTACAAGAATATGATGGAAGTAAGTTCACTGCATCAATACCAGCTAATTGGAAGGTAGATGAAACTATAGTTGCTCCTCTTGTTATGTTTTTTAATGTTGATGAGGCATCTGATGCATTTACTCCTAACTGTAACATTGACATCTTAGATGTTCCTAAAGCTTCTCTTGATAATACTGATATGGATGAATACATCAAAACTATAAAAGAAGGATTTGAATCTCAACCAAAATCTGGTTTTACTGTAACTAATTCAGAAGTTATAGACCTTCCGACTGGAAAAGGTGCTTTATTAGAATTAGATTGTAATATTTCAGCAGAATCATTTGAAGCTTTAGAATCTAGCGACATTGTAGATAAAAGCTTATTAGAAGAACTTAAAACTAATGGCACTTTAGACCAATTAAATGAAGCACTTAGTACTAAACAAATTCAAATTCATATACCACAAGATGATAAAATGGCTATAATGACATATTCTTTCAATACAGATAGTACTGCAAATAATAAAGAGTTAAGTACATACATAGCTCATCATATAAAAATAAGATAATATATAAAAACAAAAGAGTCTATTGCCTTTATTCAATAGACTCTTTTTATCATGTATTTATATTTTTTCTTCTTAACTAAATATATTATTATCATGAATATAACTCCAACCCCTATAAACAATGAAACATACACATTAGGAGTCTCTTTTATAAGTAACTCTATGTTTTCCTTCTCTATGCCATTTTCACTACTATTTGCATTTATAAATGTTACATCTCGTGAAGAATCATATACTAATCTTCCATTACAATATAATTTATTTTTATCTGTTTTAAATTCTGTTTGATTTCCATTGCTATTTACGAAGATCTTTAAAGCAATAGCATCTTGTTTTAAGCTATAATCTCCTTTTATTGAAAGTACATTTAAATTTTTATAATTATCTGAATCAACATGATATAAACCATTTACAATTTCAAAGTTTTCATTTTGTTTTTTATTAACAGATGCTAAAACATAATCTCCATTTCTTATTTTACCCTCTTCTAATTTATTTTCGCAAAATAAATTATAAACTTTTACATTCTCGATTTTTACTTCTCCTCTTAATGGTATTTGTTGTACTTTTGCTGAACTCATATCTTTAGAACTACTTATTTGATTCTTTACCTTAACAGTTATAGTATCATCTTCCATTTTAGTTACTTGTCCAATAATAATTCCTTGCTGATTATTATGCATTAAATTATATATTTCATCAGAAGCAAAAACTTTTGAATTATAAAAAAATACTACAATAATACTACAAAGAATTAAATTAATTTTTTTATCATAATACACCTCACACTCACCGTAATTCTTATAAATTTTAAATTTAAATTTAAAATTGCGCTTATTATTACCCAGGAAATTCCATATCATATGTTAGAAAATTTTTCTTTGATTCTTTCTTATTAATAAATAATTCAATTATAAATCATTTTTTCCTTTTATTACATAATTTAATTTTATATAATAAATAAACTATATAACTAGTCATAATCCTAGGTATATAGTTTTATAAATTTAACTTATTAATTTATGTATAGAGTTTTTCTAAATAACTAACTGAATAACGGTTTAAAGTTATTGAATAAATTCAAATGGGACATTGTTTCCCTATATTATTCTAAAACTTTATTTTGAATTTTTATATAATTATCTAATTCATCTAAAGATCTAGTTATAAACTCATATGTTATATATTTTAAATTTAATTTATCTATTACATCTTTTATATCCTTACAATTAAAAGGTTTATGTTGATCTATTTTTATTATATGATTATGTATTTCTTTAAACATTTCATCTATAGTAAACTCCACATCATTATTAGAAACCTTTTTTATTTTTTCCTTTATATAACTACCACTTTCTGAATAATTAAGGTGCATTCCTTTTATAAAATCTCTTGATTTTTTAAGATTATTTAATACTTCCTTTATGTAACTTATAGACTGATCCATATTCTCTATATCTTTATTAGTATTTAATAAGTGACCAGTATCTAACAATATTCCTTTTTTATTATATTTTATACTTTCAATAAAATTATAAGTTAATTCATCATCTAAAAGTGTAAGGCCTGGCCACCATAAATTTTCAAACAAAATTTCTATATTAGTATTTAACCCTTTAAAAATTTCATTTACAAGTTCAGCAGTAGCATCTAAAACCTCTTTATCATTATATTTAAATTTATAATTATAACTTGATTTTAGCTCTACATGTGATACATGAAACACAACATATTTAGCTCCTATTTCATCTGCTATCTCTATTTCTTTTTTATATTTTTCAACTAATATATCTTTATTTAGTCCACCATAGTACATCTTAATTGTATCTTCATCTTTAAATTGCTCTTTTAAGCTATCCATATTCCCTTTCCAAAAATCAATCCATATAGGATAATAAGATAAATGTACTCCATTTATTAATTTTTTAGATATAACGTTATCATCCCACTTATTAACGCCCAAAAGTTCAATTCCTTCTAGCTTATTATTTTCTAAGAATTTTTCTATTTTTTTAAAGTCCCCATCATATCTTGCTAAATCGTATTTATAAGTGGACATACTCATTGATTTTATCATTTTTACCCCCAAAATTAATTCTATTTAATATTTGTTACTTCACAAAATTTTTTACACTAATAATTTTAAACTATATTTATGGAAATGTGTATTAATATTTATATTTTCTATTTACCATTTTAATACTTTATATTAAAAATATTCACTTTAAACATATAAAAAAAGCCTTCCTATAAGTTCAAATTAGGAAAGCTTTTTTCGTATATTACTTATTTAATTTTAAATATTCATTTAATCCTTCTTTTAATATTCTTGCTGCATCTTCTAATGTTTCTTTTTCTAATACATAAGCTAGTCTTATTTCGTCTTTTCCAAGCCCTTCTGTTCCATAGAAACCTTCTGCTGGACAAGGCATTACTGTTTTCCCATCTATTTCAAAGTCCTTTAATAACCACTTTACAAAATCATCGGCGCTTTCAACTGGTAGTTTAGCCATTATATAAAATGCTCCTGTTGGTTTTTTACATACTACTCCAGGAACTTTTATAAGTTCGTTATATAAAACATCTCTTCTCTCTCTATATTCTTCATTAACTTCTTTTAAGTAAGAAGATGGAGTTTTATAAAGCTCAACCGCTCCTATTTGCTCTAATGTTGGAACTGATAACCTTGCTTGACATAATTTTAAAAGTTCTGTCATAACAGTTTTATTCTTAGATGCTATAGAACCTATTCTTGCCCCACATGCACTATATCTTTTAGAAACACTATCAACTATTATAACTCTATCTTCTGCTGCTTCTATATTTCCAAAGCTAGTATACTCTCCTTCATATACAAACTCTCTATAAACCTCATCTGCTATTACCCATAAATCTTTTTCTTTTGCTATTTCAGCTATCATTTGAATTTCTTCTTTAGTGTAAACAACTCCTGTTGGATTTCCAGGGTTTGATAAAAGTATAGCAGAAGTATTTTCATCTATTTTAGCTAATATTTCTTCTTTTTTAGGTAGGTGAAAACCATTTTCTGCATAAGTTGTAACTGGTCTTATAGTAACACCAACTGCATTTGCAAAACTGCTATAATTTGAATAAAATGGCTCTGGAACTATTATATTGTCACCTTCATCACATATTGTTAACATAGCAAATAGCAATGCTTCACTACCACCGTTTACTATTAATATTTCATCTTTATTAAATTTGATATTATATCCTTCATAATACTTTTGTATAACTTCTATTAACTCTGGTAATCCCTCTGATAATGCATATTCTAAAACTTCTTCTTTATGGTTTTTTATAGCATCTACAAATCCTTGTGGAGTTTTAATATCAGGTTGTCCTATATTTAAATGATATACCTTTTTACCATTTTTCTTAGCTTCTGCTGAATAAGTTAAAAGTTCCATTATTGTGGATGCTTCAACATTTCCTATTCTTTTTGATATTTTCATTTGTTATTCCTCCTATATTCCTATACGATTTCAAATTAATATATTTTTTTATATTTTTATATAGTTTTATATTTTATACCTTGTTTAAAATTTGAGACAATTTAAAATTCAATATGTTTAATATTTTAAACAAAATTTTAATGTATGTAAAGGTATAATTTTATTTAATTTTATCATATTTGTTTTAATATGTCATTTAAAATACAAATGCTACGAATTGAGTTTATTTTTAAAATCTTTGGATATTTCTTTTTAATTAATTATATTAATTAAAATAAAAATAACCAGTTAAAAGATAAGGGCTTAATTTATCTTTTACTGGCTATTTTTATATTATATGTATTATATCAAAAACTTTAACAGAAATATTATTCCTATTATAACTGTTGTTATACTTATGTCTTTATGTTTTCCCGAACACAATTTTAATAATATGTATGATATTACACCAAAAACTATACCATCTGATATTGAGTATGAAAATGGCATCATTATAATTGTCAAAAATGCCGGTATAGCTTCAGTATAGTCGTCTAAATCTATCTCTTTTATAGGTTCTATCATAAATAATCCTACTAATACTAGTGCAGAAGCTGTTACAGCTGGTGTTATTACAGCGAATATTGGGGAGAAAAACAATGCTAGGAAAAACATTACTGCTGTAGAAACTGCTGTTAATCCTGTTCTTCCACCTTCAGCAACCCCTGATGCACTTTCAACAAAGGTACTAACTGTACTAGTTCCTAAACAAGCACCTAATGTTGTTCCTACTGCATCTGCAAAAAGTGCTTTTTTAATATTAGGAACTTTTCCATTCTCATCTAACATTTTAGCTTTTGTAGCTACTCCAACTAAAGTTCCTATTGTATCAAACATATCCATAAATAACAATGTAAATAATACAATAACCATGTCTAAAGAAACTATGTTATGCCATTCAAAAGCAAACATTGAAGAGGAAATTGATGGTGGCATACTTACAATATTAGATGGCATATGAGTAATTCCCATAGGTATACCAATTACTGCTGTAAGAAGCATTCCTATAAATAATGCCCCTTTTATATTTCTAGTTAATAATATCGATGTTAGTATTACACCTATTATTGCTAAAAGCCCTTGACCTGAAATAATATTTCCAAGTGCAACTATTGTTCCACCACCATCTGGATGAACTACTATCCCAGCTCCTTCAAGTCCTATTAATGCTATTAATAGACCTATACCTACTGATATTCCTTTTTTAATATTTTCTGGTATTGAATCCACAATTGCTTCACGGACATTAAATAACGTCAAAAATATAAATATTAATCCTTCTAAAAATACTGCCGTTAATGCAAATTGATAAGAATATCCCATGCCTTTAACTATAGTAAAAGCAAAGAATGCATTTAATCCCATTCCTGGTGCTTGTGCAAAAGGCAATTTTGCATAAAGCCCCATTATAAGTGTTGCTATTACTGCTGACAATGCAGTTGCTGTAAATACTGCTCCAGAATCCATACCTGCTACTGACAGAATAGATGGGTTAACTATTAAAATATACGCCATTGTCATAAATGTAGTCATTCCCGCTATTATCTCTGTCTTAACATTAGTATTGTTCTCTTTAAGCTTAAAATACTTTTCCATATCTATCACTCACTTTACCTTTTTTTGAACACGCTTATTATAATAGCATAATTCTTTTTAAGTTAAAAGAGTTTTTGCGAATATTTTTTATTTTTTATCGAAATAATCTGTTTTTATACGTTCTTTCTTTTAATTTTTTTAATAAATTTCTGCATTTTTCTTTATTAATAAAAACTACAGTGATTTTTTAAACTCTCAACTGTAGTTTTTTGTATTTATAAAGTATTATGAAAATAATTGTTCTATTTCCCTTTGTGACAAACTTGAAATAAAACTACCTTCAGAATTTTTATCTTTTAAAACGTTATCTATAATGTTTCGTTTTAAACTATGAAGTTTTATTATTCGTTCTTCAATTGTTCCTTTAGTTATTAATTTATATACTTTAACCGTTTTATCTTGCCCTATTCTATGAGCCCTATCCGTTGCCTGGCTCTCCACAGCTGGATTCCACCATGGATCAAAATGTATTACCACGTCTGCAGAAGTTAGATTTAATCCATATCCCCCAGCTTTTAAAGATATTAAAAATACATTTTGTTCTTCTTTATTAAACTTTTCAACAAGAGAAAGTCTATCTTTAACTTTTGTTTTTCCTGTTAAAATCAATGTATCTACACCCTCACTGTCAAGTTCATTTTTAATATTTTCTAACATGGTTACAAATTGAGAAAATATTAAAATTTTACTTCCATTGCTTATTGACTCCCTTACAATATTTTTTAATATCTCCATCTTCCCATTGGGACCATTGTATTCATCTAAAACTACTGCTGGGTCACAACATACTTGTCTTAGCCTTGTAAGCAATGAAAATATGTGTATTTGACTTTTATTTATTCCCTTATCTTCAATTTGATTTTGAACTAAATTTCTAGCATTTTTTAGACACACATCATAAGCTCTTTTCTGTTTACTAGGCATATCTATTATAATTTGTTGTTCAATTTTTTCAGGAAGCTCTAAAAGTACATCTTTTTTCATTCTTCTTAATATAAATGGTCTTATAATTTCATTTAAGGTATCTAATGCAGACTTATCTCCAAACTTCTCTATTGGATATTGAAATCCTCTATAAAATTTTGACTTTGATAACAAATACCCTGGCATTATATAATCAAAAATAGACCAAAGTTCTAAAAGAGAATTTTCTATAGGTGTACCTGTTAACGCAAATTTAGCCTTTGCATCTATTAATTTAACAGCTTTTGCATTTAATGTATTTGAATTTTTAATCTGTTGTCCTTCATCAATAAAAGAATATTGAAATTCTATATTATTATAATAATCAATATCTTTTGCTAAGGTACTATAAGATGTCACTACTACATCATATTCATTTATTTTCTTAAACAATTCCCTTCTTTCCTTAGCTAATCCATAAATAACACAAATTTTTAAATTAGGCGCAAATTTTAATATTTCATTTTCCCAATTATAAATCAACGATGTAGGAGCTACTACTATAGATGGACATTTTTTATTAATATCTATAGAATTTTCTACATAATCAAGTATTAGACATATTGCTTGAAGAGTTTTTCCAAGTCCCATTTCATCAGCAAGTATTCCACCTAAATTTCTTAAAGCCAAAGTTTTAAGCCATTTGAATCCTACAATTTGATAATTACGAATAACCCCTTGTAAACTTTTAGGCAGTTTAAAATCATCTTCTACACTTTCTATTTTATATATAAATTCCTTTAATTTTTCCTTTTTCTCTATATAAAGTTTGTTATTAGCCTCATTTTCTGCTATATCATTAGCTGTTTTTCTCCATTTTTGAGTATGAGAATTTCCACTTCCACCTTTTACAAAGACAGAAGCAATTCTTGACACCAAAAATGTTCCATTTTTAGATTTACTACTTGAAAAATTTCTTGATCCTACTCCCTCATAAATTTTAAACAATTTTTTATTATTTAAATATATATAAGAACCATTTTTCATTGTTATTATTCTTTCTTCATTTTCTATAGCATTAAAAATGTTATTAATATCTTCAAAAGTTACTTCTTCAATACCTAAACTAAATTCTATATATTCATTATAAACATCCATAATGGGCTCATAGTCATTTTCTTTATATACCTTTTTACATTTAAAATCATCACTTTTATGAATTGTTCCCAATTCTTTTAACTTTTCTTCTCCATGCAATATAAAATCTACTATATCTTTTGTGTTATCTAAAACAAATCCTATTTTTCTCATATCAAAATTACACTTTTTCAATACATCATTTACTTTTTTCTCTTTATCCAAGTCTCTTGAGGATACTTTTTTAGACTGAATAAATTTATCTTCACTACAAATATCAATTACAATATCTCCATAAGTAAATATAGGATTCACTGTAATTTCATTTGCATTACTGTCTATATAAAAATCTACTTTTAACGGCTGACTTTCTTTATTTAAATTAGGTTTTTCTATATAAAAATAATTACTAACCTCTTTTAATTTAAAAGATATCAATCCTATTGTTTTTTCTAAATTTTTATTTTTAAAAGTTAATGTAGAAGATTTTAATGTATTAAAATTTTTATAAAAAGTGCTATATCTAAAAGATTGCATTGTTTCTGGTTTATAAATATCATCACTTAACAAAAAATATTCAAAATTATTTGTACTGTAATCAGGAATGTCACTAATTTGGGTTAACTTTACTTTATCCTCATCAACAAATAATTTAAACTTTAAATCTAAGTTCCTATTTAGTATTTTTTATTTAAATACTTCTTACCATTTACAATTAAATCAAATTTACAATTTTCAAAGAATTTTAAGACCTCAACTTCTTCATCATTATTTAAAATAATACTGTCATTTTCTAAAGAATTCTCTTTTAATAAAACCTTATAGAAATTATTATACTGCTCATAAAAATTTTTATAAGATATTTTAAAACTATTATTAATGTTTATTATTTTATCATCTTTTATATTTTTAAGTATTTCTTTTAACTTATAACTTTCCCCTATTTCATTTTTTCTTACAACATTAAACCTTAATAAGGTATTTTTAACTTCCTTATTAAGGTTTAATTCTAATTTCATATCTAAATTAATAAAATCATCAATCATTTTCATCACCAATCATTAAACGTAATTTATATAACTTTTTAAATTCACTTACAATTTTTCATAAATCACTTTTTTATTTATCCTAAGTTATTATAGATTTTTAAGTTTATTTTTAATTTATTCTTATTTAAATTTAAATATTGATAAAAATTAGTCATAATAATAACACTTTTTTAAATTTATAAACAATGCAATTGCCATTTTATTCCCATACTCATATAAAATTATAATACATAATAAAACCTAAAACTGTTCAATCAGAACTTTTAGGTTTCCTTTTAATATAATACTATATTATTATATATTAACTTTTATCACTAATTTTATAAACTTAATTTAACCTCTTCATAAAAACATATTAACCTTTAAAATTTACTTAATAAAATAGTATTTATTTTTATATATGAGGTTTTTAAATACTATTTTAACGCATTTTTTTATTTTTTTCAATAGTTGCTTATTTTAAATCATATATATGATTCTTTCCAATACATTTTTTAAATTCAAATTATATATTAAAAATTTTAAAAAGTTATATTTGATATACTATTCTATTCTAATTTTTAATATACAAGTTCTATGACTGCTATAAAAAACAAGCTTTTATTTCTTTAAAATAGCCAAAAAGTGATATAAACTTTAAATTTCCTAAATTCAACACTATAATTCTTAGTTATTGAATAAATTTAATTTCAAGTTTATATCACTATAAAATAGCTTTTTCTATTTAATTAATTTTTAACTGTTATTTCTAAAGTTTCATCTTTACCATCAACAAGAACTATACAGCCATCATAAATTTCCCCTGAAATTATCATTCTAGCTATTTTAGTCTCTAACACATTTCCAATATATCTTTTTAATGGTCTCGCACCATAAACTGGATCGTAACCTTCTTTTGCTAATATATCCTTTGCATAATCAGTTACTTGTAATGTTATATTTCTATCACTTAGTCTTATTCTTACATCCTTTAAGAAGATATCTATTATTTTTTTGATACCTTCCCCACTTAAAGGTTTAAACATTATAATATCATCTAATCTATTTAAGAATTCTGGCTTAAACCTTAACTTCATCTCATTCATTACAGCATTTCTTGCATCTTCACTTATTCCACTTTCATCTTGATTTTCTAACAAATAGCTACTTCCTAAATTAGACGTCATAATGATAATGGTATTTTTAAAATCTACAGTTTTACCTTTATTATCTGTAAGTCTTCCATCATCTAGTATTTGTAAAAATATATTAAATACGTCTTCATGAGCTTTTTCAATTTCATCAAATAATATTACTGAATATGGATTTCTTCTAACAGCTTCTGTTAATTGTCCTCCTTCTTCATAACCTACATATCCTGGAGGTGGTCCTATAAGTCTTGAAACTGAGTATTTCTCCATATATTCGGACATATCTATTCTTACAATATTTTCTTCACTATCAAACAAGTTTCTTGCAAGAGTTTTAGCAAGTTCTGTCTTACCAACACCAGTAGGTCCCAAGAATATAAATGAACCAATAGGTCTATTAGGATCTTTAAGACCTGCTCTAGCCCTAAGTACTGCGTTAGATACTGCATTTGTTGCCTCTTCTTGGCCTACTACTCTTTTTTGCAGTTCTTCTTCTAATCTTAAAAGTTTTTGTCTTTCACCTTCAACTAATCTTGTAACTGGAATACCAGTCCATTTCGAAACAATCTCAGATATTTCACTTTCTGTTACTTCTTCCTTTAAAAGAGCACCTTCATAATTTTTTTTCATTTCTTCTTCTTTGTCTTTTACTTGTCTTTCAAGTTCTGGAATTGTTCCATATTTAAGCTGTGCAACAGTGTTTAAATCATATTCTCTTTCAGCTTTTTCCAAATCTCCACGAACATTATCAAGTTGAGATTTTAAATTTCTTATCTCTAAAATATGGCCTTTTTCCTTTTCATATTTTGCTGTCATTTCATCATTTTTTTCTTTTAATTCAGCAAGTTCTTTTTCTAAATTTTTAAGTCTTTTTTGTGAAGCCTCATCATTTTCTTTAGTTAATGCTTCTCTTTCTGTCTCAAGCATTAATTTTTTTCTTCTTATAATATCAAGTTCTGTTGGAAGAGAGTCTATTTCACTTCTTATCATAGCACCAGCTTCATCTATTAAATCAATAGCTTTATCTGGAAGATATCTATCTTGAATATATCTATCTGAAAGTTTTGCTGCAGCTACTATAGCTGAATCATGTATCCTTATTCCATGATGTATTTCAAACCTTTCTTTTAGTCCTCTTAAAATAGAAACTGTATCTTCTACTGTTGGCTCTTCTATTATAACTGTTTGGAATCTTCTTTCTAACGCTTTATCTTTTTCTATATATTGTCTGTATTCATCAAAAGTTGTAGCCCCAATACAATGAAGTTCTCCTCTTGCAAGCAATGGTTTAATTAAATTACCTGCATCCATTGCTCCATCTGTTTTTCCAGCACCTACAATTGTATGAATTTCATCTATAAATAGTATTATTCTTCCTTCTGAACTTTGAACTTCTTTTAATACTGCTTTTAATCTTTCTTCAAATTCGCCTCTATATTTAGCCCCTGCAATTAATGCACCCATGTCTAATGAGAAAATAATTCTATCTTTTAATCCTTCTGGAACATCTCCTCTTACTATTCTTTCTGCCAAACCTTCAACAATAGCAGTTTTACCAACACCAGGTTCTCCTATCAATACAGGATTATTTTTTGTTCTTCTTGAAAGTATTCTTATTGTTCTTCTAATTTCTTCATCACGTCCAATTACGGGATCTAGTTTGTGTTTTTTAGCAAGTTCAATAAGATTTGTTCCGTACTTTTTAAGTGCATCATATGTTCCTTCTGGATCTTGCGTATCAACTCTTTGATTACCTCTTACATCTGATAAAACTTTTAAAAATTCATTTTTATTTATATTAAATCTGTCTAATATTTTTCCAACTGCACCTTTTTTGTCAACTTCCATAATAGCAATCATCACATGTTCCACACTAATGTATGAATCTTTAAATTCTGTTGCAATTTCATCTGCCTTAACTAAAACTTCATTTATTCTTCTTGTAGCTACTACACCTGAATTTTGAGCTCCTTCACCTAGTACTTTAGGCATTCTATCTAGTTCAGTATGCAAATCATTTCTAAGTACACTTATGTTAACTGACATTTTTTCAAAAATATTAGGAATTAATCCATCTTCTTGATTTACAAGTGCTGAAAATAAATGTATTACATCTACTTGTTGATGATTATATTTTACCGCCTCACTATATGCATCATTTAAACTTTGTTGTACTCTTACAGTCATTTTATCCACATTCATATATTCTTATGTTGTAATAAATTTTAATAAAACTTATTACAACATTTCACCTCCTTTAATAAAAATCTTTTCATTTCTAATTATTTAATAAAATACTTTAAAGTTATTTTATATTGATACTATTCTATATTAGTTTTTCAATACATGTAAAAGTTATACATATAATAAATTTTTACACAACTAAATTTTTGATTATATTTATCTTTCACTATATTTATAATAATATAAAAGTCAAAGAAAGTCAAAGTCTATTTTTCCTTTATTTTTACGTAAAATAAAGCACAATAAGACATCTATTTAAAATATCTTATTGTACTTTTCATATTTAACTTATAAATTGATAAATTGATTTTTTTATCTTACTAAATAATTTTGTAACGGGCTAATTCCACCAGTTAAATTATATATATATCTAAATCCATTTCTACTTAAAAATGAACTTGCTGTAAAACTTCTTGAACCAGAACTACAGTAAATAACAATGTTTTCATTTTTATATGGTTCTAATAAATCAATTTTTTCATTTAGCTCATCTATTGGTATAGATATTGCATTAGGTATATGACCATACTCAAATTCAGAATAAGATCTTACATCTAAAAATATAGCATCTCTATTGTTCAAAAAATTTATTGCTTCATATTTACTTATATTTTTCATAAACTCACCCCTTAGCAAGCTTTTAAATTATCTTTATAATATATTATACTAAGTTATCTATAATTGCTCTATTCAAATAAAAAAAACTACTTTAAAATAAGATTAATATCTATTTTAAAGTAGTTTTTCACTATTTATTTTTATTACTAATCGCCTTTTCATATAAATAACTTACAGCATTTAATGAAGCAATTTGACCTTCTCCAGCTGATTTTATATAACCGTAAGGTTTTCCAATACAATCACCAGCTGCAAAAGCTCCTTTTATATTTGTTTCCAGATTTCTATTTACTTCTATATGACCATCTACAGATTTAAGTCCTGGCATTAACACATCTGGTGCTACACTATCTCTTAATATAAACAATCCTGATACTGTTAATTCTTTATCTTCAAATATTATCTTTTCAAAAGAATTTTCACCTTCAATAGATTTAATTTTACTGTGAATAACTTCTACATTATCACCTAAACTAAATTGGCCTTTAAACATTGGAACAAAGTATACTTTAGATGCCACTCCTTTTAAATAATCAACTTCTTCTAAAGAAGCTTGATTATAACCAACAACAGCTACTTCTTTTCCTTTATATAATGGACCATCACAGGTTGCACAATAACTTACACCTTTTCCTATAAGTTTTTCTTCCCCTTGTAGTAATTTTCCATAATTTACTCCTGTTGCTAATATAACTGCATCTACTTTGTAAGATTTATCATTACAAACTACAGCAAAGAAACTTCCCATTGAATACACATTTGTTACTTTTTCATATGTTATTTCTATTCCCATATTATCTATATGCTTCTTAAAATTATTAGTAAGTTCTTTTCCACTTATACCTGGGAAGCCAAGGTAATTATCTATTTCTGGAGCTAGTTCTAACTTATTACTAAGATTCTCTTGACCAAAAATTACAAAGCTTTTATTTCTTATTTTTAAATTTAATGCAGCACTAATTCCTGCAGGACCGCTTCCTATAATAGCTACATCATACTGTTTCATCTGTTCCATTTTAAATCATGCCTTTCTTTATTACATATGTTTGTTTAAAAATTCAACTAACATTTCTTTAGGTGCAAAACCACTAAATTTATCTACTAAGTCACCATCTTTAAATAATAACATAGTTGGAACTGCTGATATTTTATACGCAGATGCCTTTTCAACATTTGCATCTACATCTACTTTGCCTATAGTTAAACTTTCATTCATCTCTCCTGCTAACTCTTCTAAAACAGGTCCAAGCATTTTACATGGTCCACACCATGGTGCCCAGAAATCTACTAAAACTAACCCTTTTGAATTTAAAACCTCTTCATTAAAACTACTATCTGTTATATGTTTTATCATTTTTACCACTCCTTTAAATAAACTTAATATTAGATTATGCAAATACATAATTGATATACTTATATTTTTTAAATTTTAATAAAATTTAAAGACTTTAATAATTTTTATTAACAAAGATTTCTTATCCTTTAAATATATTTTATCATAAAACATTCATATATTCAAATATTAAAATATATTTTAAAAATATTTTTTAGTATCTTATATGAAAAAGAAATTAATTGCAAATTATAACTTTTTAATTTATGTGAAACTATAGGGAAACAAGCTCCAATTTAAATTTATTTAATACCTGTCTCACTATTTTAGGTATCCAAGTTTTGGAATGGATAACTTTAAGAGTTAACTTGGAAAACTATACAATAAAGCAAATTAATATTTTATATATTAAAAAATATGTATATTTTATGAGTTTTTAATTACGGATTTTTTTTGCCACCTTCCTCTTTTATAATACCAAAAAGTTACAAACCAACCTACAATCCATCCTACTGGTATTCCTATCCATATACCATTTACACCTAAATATTTAGAAAACACATAAGATGATGGAATTCTTACAGCCCATAATGAAATCATGGAACTTATCAAAGAAAACATTGAATCCCCTGCGCCCCTTATAGCACTTGTAAGCATAAAAGATGTAGATATTGCTATAAAAAAAGGTCCAACAGTCATTAAGTATCTCGCTCCAATTGTTACAACTTCCTTATCTGTATTAAAAAGCCCTATAAGTTCTTTGTTAAACATTAAAAATATTATTAAAACAACTATTGATAATAAGGCTGCCATAAATAAAGATGATTTTACGCCCTTTTTTATTCTATCTAACTTCCCTGCTCCCATATTTTGAGCAACAAAAGTAGATACTGCTGCACCTAAATTCATTATTGGTATAGATATAAAAGTTTCAACCTTAGTTCCTGCCCCAAAGGCCGCCATAGCAGATGTTCCATAACCATTTACTAATGATTGAAGCGCTATATTTCCAAAAGAAAATAACATCTGCTGAATAGCACTAGGGATTCCAAGTTTTAATCCTCTCTTAAATATATCATTATCATACTTTAATCCTTTAAATCTTATTTTTAACACTTCATGTTTTTTATTAAGATAAACTATACTAAATATAAAAGAAATTCCTTGGGCTATTATAGTTGCCAATGCAACACCATTTACACCCATATTAAAATTTAATATAAAAACTATATCTAAAACTATATTTAAAATTGTAGATATTATAAGAAATATTAGTGGATTAGTAGAATCACCAAGTCCTCTTAATATAGCACTTACAGAATTATATCCTGCTGAAAAAATAGTCCCTGCAAAAATAATAATAAGATATTCTTTTGACTGATTCATTATGACATCTGGAGTATTCATAATTTTCAATATAGGTTCACTAAAAATTATACCTATTACAGTAATAATAATCGATGTTATAAATATAAAAATATATGTTGTATCAATTGTGCATTTTATTTTCCTCATATTTTTAGAACCATAGTATTGAGATACTAAAATTGAAAACCCAAGAGTAACTCCCATAAGTAATGATGTTAATAAAAACATAATTGGATTTGCCCCTGAAACAGCAGCCATTGCATCTTTACCAATAAAACGACCAACAATTATACTATCTGCTGTATTATATAATTGTTGAAATAAACTTCCTATGAGCATTGGTAATGCGAAAGTGAAAATCTGTTTTCCTTCATGTCCTTCTGTTAAATCCTTCATATTGCCCCCTTAAATTATAGTTAATATACAGTTATATTTCTATAACTATATTGATTATTGTATCAAAATTTTATTTTATATTCTATATTTTTAAAATAAAATTTTTCTTATCAAGACACAGAATATTCTTTTATTTTATTCACATACTAATTATGAATTTAATAATGAAAGGGTGACAGTTATGAAGACTACAAATAGAAAAGAATATACTAAAGAAAATTATTTAAAAAATGGTAATAAAACTCAAAATCAATTTGCCAAAAATAGTTTTAACACTACAATAGAAGAGCCTGGAACTAATGAAAGTGGGATTATAGCTAAGAAAAAAGGGTTTTAAAACAATAAAAATAATCGTCTACATTTTGTTGGCGATTATTTTTTATAATATATAACTTTACTCTTCTAATATATTTATTCCTATCATCTTCATTAAATATTTCGCATTTGTAGAAGTGGACCTTCCACTTTTTAATTTGTAATCAAAAAGAATTTTATTTTCATTATAATGTTCTGCAAAATGAAAGTTTTTTATCCTATTTTTAGTTTCAAGAGCACAAAGCTCTAAATCATGAGTAGTTATTAATCCAATTGCTCCTAACTTATTTAAATTTGCTAATACATTTTTAGCTCCTGTAATTCTATCTACAGAGTTAGTCCCTCTAAAAATTTCATCTATTAAAAATATCATTTTGCTATTTTTATTAGAATAATCAATTATTTGTTTTATCCTTACAAGTTCTGCATAAAATGTAGATACTCCATTTTTCAAATCATCACTAATTCTCATAGATGTATATATTTGAACTTTAGATGCTACCATATTTTTCGCACACACTGGTGCTCCATTATAAGCAAGAACAAGATTAATTCCTATTGTTCTTAGAAAAGTTGTCTTTCCTGACATATTAGATCCGGTTATTACAAATATCTCATCATCCATATTTAAGTCATTACATACCCTGATAGAAGAATTTATAAGTGGGTGTCCCAAGTTTATAGCTTTTATCTTTAAAGATTTATCATTTATTTCACACATTGTAATATTATCATTTATATGCATAAGCACAGAAAAACTTATTAAACTTTCTAATTCACCTATTAAACTCAACCACATTTCTATATTATCCCCATATTTTTCATTCCAACTTTCAAGATGAAATATACATTGATAATCCCAAAGAAATATTCCATTTAGGGGTAACATAAAAAAAGTATTAAACCTAAGATTTATCTTATTCATTATTTTATTTAAATCTTTCATTCCCTTTAAAGACTGATTTCCAGTTTCAAAAAGTTTTTCTTTTAATTCTTTAAGTAATTCACTTTTAAATTCCTCATTTTCTATAAGTTTTAACAAATTATAGTATCCATCAAATCCACTTTTAAATTTAGATATTTCATAAAAACTTTCATTTATTTTGTTTAATCCCATTACCCAAATTAAAAGTTGAATCGCTATTATAAGAAATGCTAGTTTAAAACCTAAAGTGCCTTTAAACAATATTAATGCCAAGGATATTGGTACTGTTATAATTGGAAGTATATATAATATTCTTTTTATAAACCCTTTATTAATAATTTTCTTTTTTCATTACCATATTCAAATAAAAATGTTGGATTTTGCAGTTTTTCTCTATCTCTATATGCAGAGTTTTCTATGCTTTGGCAAAATGCTAACTTGGAAGATAACTCTTTTATTGCATCTTGTCTTTTCTTTATAATTTCTATATTAAAATCTGGATTTAATAATGATTTAGATAACTTTTCTCTACCTATAAAAGTATTGGTGGTATTTATAAGTTGAAACAATGATTTATTCCCAACAATATCTAAATCAAAAGAATATGGATGATTTCTATCTATAAATTCTTCACCGCAATCTTTGAAATTCACCCATTTTCCATTAGTCCTATCAATATAATTTTTGTTTATACCTATCATACCTTTAGCATATTGTAATTTATCACTAATATTTTTATGATATACCACAAGTATTATGAAAGCTACATAACTTATAGCTAAACATATTCCATATATTAGGTTAAACCCTAGTTTCCATACAGCATAAGTAAAAAAAGCAGCTAATATAAACACTATAAGTCTTAATATACCTAAAATATTATAAGTTTTAGTAAGACTCTTAGATTCTTTTTTATAATGACTTAATCTTTCTTCAAAAACCATTTAACTTCTCCTTTATGTATACTTTTAATTTAGTTTCCTTTTAATAATATAATTAAAACTAGAAATTTAACTTATATTACTATTTTAAATTCAATTATAAGTTAAATTTTTAAATTCCATATTTATATAATAAAGTAAAACTAGAAATTTATTTATATATTAACATATTATACCTCATAATTTAAATTTTTATTATATTTTTAATAAAACAGATATGCAAAAAGACTATTTCAAAATATAAATTTTATTTTGAAATAGTCTTTTAAATTAATGTTAACGTCTATTATTTATTTGATAATTTTGTGTTCCAGGGTTTTCTTGATGATTTGGAAAAGTGTTTTTATCTGGAAGGTGTCCAGAGTTTTCAAATTTTTCTTTATAATACTTTTCATTTTTATCTTTTATTTCTTTTGAAGTTTTCATAGGATTCACCTTCTTCCTAATTATTTTTAACAGGAATAGTATTTTTATTTCTAAGCAGTTTTATTATAAGCTTTAAGTACTTTATTAAATTCATCACCTTTACTTATTGAAGTATATTGTATTTCATTATTTAATCGTGTAATTCTGTATGCATATGCTTCATTAGCATTTTTAGGTCCTGCAATTATATACTCCTTATCATCTACTTTCAGCTTATCTATAAGCTCCATTTCAACTTCATTACCATGAGAATCGTTGATTTTAAAAATTTCTGCCATGTTAAATACCTCCTTAATTAAGTTTTATAAAATATTTTTTCATTACATATTTAAGATGTGCAAATTCAATAAAATATATAACAAGTTTTAATTGCACTTATAGGAAATATAGGGATGAAACTAATATAAACTTTTATTAAAAGAAAAAATACCAGCTATAATGCTGGTATTTTTTCTAAAAGGAAATTATAAAATTCTAAAGCTTTTTCATTGCTTTCAAATACACCTTGTGCCCTTTTTTTATTTCCTCCACCTTTTCCATCAAAGGATTTTATATCTTCTTTAAATATTTTGCCACATTCTATAGCAAAATCTCCATTATAAGTTAAAACTACTTGTTTATCTACTTCAGATAATGCTAAAATGATACACTCTTTATTTCTATTTAATTCTTTTATATATAATTCTATATCTTGTAATGTTTCATCTTTAAAAATTTTGTTTATTAATTTTTTCTCACCTAAATTTCTTAATATCTCCTTAGTTTCTAAAAATACTATTTTTTCTTTTAAGTCTTTAACTTCCTTATTTAAAGATTTTATAGTATTTTGATTTTCTCTTGTTGTTGGAATTACTTGGTCTAATTTACATCCTAAAATCTGATAAACTGTAGAAAGAATTTCATGTTTTTTATTATAATCTTTGTTAACTCTTTCTCCACATTTAAAATACACCCTAGTTTTTCCTTTATAATTTTCCCATTTTAATATTTTTATAGTTTCAACTTGACAAGTATTTTCTACATGTGTTCCACAACATCCACTAAAATCAAAATTCCCAATTTGAACAACTCTAATATTTTTCTCAACATTAACCTTTTTCCTTAATGTAATTTCTTGAGTTTTTAAATCATCTACCACATATGTTTTTACTGGTAAATCCATTGATATAATACTATCTGCTATATCTTCTACTTTAGAAACCATATCTTTAGTTAAATTTTTAATATCAATATCTATACTTACATATTCTTCACCTAAATGAAAACTATCGTTATTAGCACCATAAAGATATTTAAACACTCCTGATAATATATGCTCACCAGTATGCTGTTGCATATAGTCAAATCTTCTATTAAAATCTATAATTCCTTTAACCTTTTTTTATTAATTTTTTCTTCCATAACGTGGTAAATTAAATTATCTTTTTCATATACGTATATAACATTTAATCCATCTATTGTTCCTATATCACAAGGCTGTCCTCCGCCTTCTGGATAAAAAGCTGTTCTCTGTAAAACAACATGATATTTTCCATCAATTTCTTCTATTTTTTCTACTTTAGAATCAAATTCTTTTAAATATAAATTATCATAATATAATTTTATAGTCATAAATAAACCTCTCTGCAATATTAATTGTTTTAAACATTTTAATAATTATCAATGAAATTTTCAACAGTTTTTAAAAATATTTCTCCAAAAAAATGTTAATTTTTCATTAATATATTAATTTATATAATATATTTAGTGTAATTAAATATAAACTTTTTAATACATATATATTTTTTGCATAATAATTCTTTACATTACGAACTATTATATACTATTTTTACAAATTAATCTAATATCTTAATTTTTCCAATCTTAACTTAATTTTACCTTCATATCCTAAATCACTAGGATTATAATATTTTTTACTTTTTATTTTATATGGTAAATACTGTTGCTTTACATAATGATTTTTATAATCATGTGGATATAAATATTTTTCTTTATCACTGTACAGCCTTTCAGCTCCGCTGTAACCCTTTTCTCTTAAATGATTAGGCACTTCCCCTATATCTTCCTTTTCCATATCTTTAAGTGCTAAATTTATAGCATTATAAGAAGCATTGCTTTTAGGTGCAGATGCTACATATGTTACTGCTTGTGCTAAAAGTATTCTAGCTTCAGGCATACCAATTTCCTTTACTCCATCTAAACAAGCTTTTGCAACAAGCAGAGCATATGGATCTGCATTTCCTACGTCTTCACTAGCAGCTATTAAGATTCTCCTTGCTATAAACTCTATGTCTTCTCCTGCATAAAGCATTCTTGCCAAATAGTGTATAGCTGCATCTGGATCCGATCCGCGCATACTTTTTATAAAAGCAGAAATTACATCATAATGATTATCACTATTTTTATCATAATTTATATGTTTTTTTTGTATACATTCTTCTATAGTTTTTAAATCTATATCAATTATTCCATTACTGTCTTTATTTGTAGTAAGTACTGCAAGTTCAAGAGCATTTAATGCTCTTCTACCATCTCCATTTGAACATTCTACTAAAAAATTAAGAGCATCATCTTGAAGATTTATATTTATATTTCCAAATCCTTTTTCTTTATTATTAAGTGCTCTTTTTATCATCTTTTCTATATGCTTTTTATTTAAAGGCTCTAATTTAAATATCATAGCTCTTGAAAGTAATGCCTTATTAACTTCAAAAAAAGGGTTTTCTGTTGTAGCACCAACTAAAATTATTCTTCCTTTTTCTACATGAGGAAGAAGAGCATCCTGTTGATTTTTATTAAACCTATGTATCTCATCTATAAATACTATAGTTTTTTTCCCTTCCATATTTAAGCTGTTTTCAGCCTCATCTACAGTTTCTCTTAGTTCTTTTAAATTGCTTGTAACTGCATTTAATGATTTAAATTTACTTTTTGTAGTTTTAGCTATTATTCTTGCCAAACTAGTCTTTCCTATACCTGGCGGGCCATATAGTATTAGTGAAGAAAGTCTGTCTGCATTTATAGCTCTATATAAAAGTTTATCTTTAGCTAATATATGTTCTTGCCCTATATAATCTTCTAAAGTCTCTGGCTTTAATCTTTCAGCTAACGGTGAATTGTATTTAATTTCTATATTACTTTCACTTTGTGAATTATCACGGTCAAATAAACTAATGTTTTCAAAATTCATCTTACTCATTCTAATCCTTTCTGTAATTCTATAAATCCATTTAAAAATAAACTTATATCTGATTGGTCTGTTATTTCTAAAAAATTAACTTTATTATTATTTAAATAACGATTGATTATAAGCGTAATATCAATGCTACTTTTTTATTATCATAAGAATTTTTCTCAAAAGTATTAAAAATGCTTCTTATTGTTCTCTCTAACATTGTTATATTCACATCTTTTTTATTATACTTTTCACAGTAAAATATCTTATTATATATACAAAACACTTTAAATGTATTTTTATCTAAATTTTCTACCATAAGTATGTTTTTATTCTTTATTTTGACAGAGTTTAATAGTAATTCTCTGATAAAATTTAAACTTTTGATATCCTCTCTAAATTTAATTGCATTTTCAAAATCTAAAGTCAAAGAGGCCTTTTTCATTTCACTTTGAAATACATCTAAAAGTTTAGTATTTAATAAACTTAAATATTCTATCGCTATATTCAAGTTATTATAATATTTTTCTTTTATGTTAGGATTTGTACAAACACCTAAACAGTTTTTTAAATTATAATTTAGACAGCTAGATTTTAGTATTCTATTACAAGTTCTTAATTTTAATGTTTTACTTATACTAAAACATACTTTTTCTACCACACTTAAACTTGTAAAAGGGCCAAAATAAAGATTATATTCACTTGTAGGCTCATAACTAACCAAAATCCTTGGATATTCTTCCTCTAAGGTAATCTCAATATATGGATACCTCTTAGTATTCTTTAATAGTCTATTATAAGTTGGTTTATACCTATCTATAAGCTCTTTTTCTAAAAGTAATGCTTCAACTTCAGTATCTAAATATATATATTCAAAATCTGCTATATTTTTAATAAGCTTTTCCACTTTACTTGTACGATTTTTAATATTACCAAAATAACTCGATACTCTATTCCTTAAATTTTTAGATTTCCCTACATATATAACTATATCAAATTTATCTTTCATAAGATAAACTCCAGGGTATTCTTTTAAACTCTTAGCCTTCGTTTTAAGCATTTTTGAAATCCTTTCATCTTATCTTTAGTACTATTATACACAAGGAAACTATAAAGTAAAAATATATCATTAATAAAAGAAGCTTTCTTATAGCTAAAAAATAGAGGTACTTTTTCAGTACCTCTACCTTTGGCTATGTTAAATTTAAACAACTTTGCTATTCTTCTGAAACTAATAACGCTACTACAGATGATCCAGTTACATTTGTCATTGTTCTTATCATATCTATGATAGCATCAACACCTATAACCATAGCTAACCCTTCTATTGGTAAACCTAAAGAAGCAAGAACTACTGTTGTTGACATAGTTGCCGCCCCCGGAACTCCTGCAATACCTATAGAACTTATAACTGTTGTTACTACTAACAATCCATAATGAGTTATCGTTAAATCTATTCCAAATACATTTGCTACAAATATAGCAACAATTGCTGGATATATTCCACCACAACCATTCATACCTATAGTAGAACCAAGAGGTGCCACAAAACTTGCAACTTCTTCTGGAATGCCTGCTCTTTCAACTAGACTTTTAATAGTAACAGGTAATGCTCCATAACTACTTTGTGTAGTAAAAGCTACTATTTGTGCTGGAGAAATTGCTTTGAAAAAGTGTATAGGACTCTTCTTTTTTATAGCTAATATCAAGCCACTATAAACTACCCCTATTTGTATTATGCATGCTACATACACGGCTATAATCATTGTTCCTAATGGCAGTAATGTTGAAATACCATTTTCCGCTGACAATTTTGCCATTAATGCAAATACTCCATATGGTGTGAAATTTAATATAATTCTAGTTACTCTTACTAAGATTACATTTAAAGCTGAAATAAAGTCTTTAAATGGTTTTATTTTTTCTGGATATATATTTCCCTCAATAACCATGGCTATTGCTATAAAAAGTGAAAATATGATAACAGGTATTATTTTACCTTCTGCCATTGATTGTATAGGATTAGTTGGAAGCATGTCCATTAAAACACTACTAAAATTAGGTATTTCTCTTGCTTTAAACCCTTCTGCTGCTATATAATTCATGCCACTGCCCACATTAAAAACTTTACCTATAAAAATCCCTACTACAGTAGCAATAGCTGTTGTTAACAATAAGAAAAATATTGTTTTTATGCCTAAAGACTTTAACTTTTCTCCATCTTTCAAATTAGTTATACTTCCAATTAAAGAAACTATAACTAGAGGTATTACAAGCATTTTAATAAAAGATATGTATATAGTACCTACATACTGAACATAAGATATTTTCTCTTTAAATATAATTCCTGCAACTACACCTAAACCTAACCCTACTAAAATTCTCAAAGAAAAGTTTACTTCCTTAAATTTTAACCAATATAAAAAAATCATAACTACTGCTAAGATAAATGTTGATATAAACAAATTCATATTTCTTCCTCCATCTTCTATTTTTAATTAATTGTAAAACTTATAATGAAACAAGATTCCAAATTAGAGTTTTATGTAGATATACAAATTCCAGTAAACTTATTCCAGAATTTTTTATCTATAAATCTGTTTTTATCAATGTTTTCCTTGGCCAAGTAATATTGATATTAGTGCTATTAGTACAAATAATGAAATGTTATGCATTTTTAATATGTTTAACTTTTAAAATCTTGAAAATAAAAAAATCTCCTACCTCTGATATTCTCAGAGGCAGAAGATACAATTCCGCGATTCCACTCTAATTAAGCACATAGTATGCTCATCTCATTTTAGGTACATGTATACCCTATCTCTATAACGGGAGAACCCGTAAAAGCCTACTACAAATTTCGGCATTTCCACTCCTAGGGGCACTTGGGCTAACTTTTTTATAAACTCTCTCAGCAAATGAGTTTTTCTCTGTAGTAAATACATTAACTTACTTTCCCTACTCAACGTGTTATATTTAATCTTGTTGAAATTTATTATACTTACAAAAAATATATGTGTCAATATATTTTTTTATTTTTTATTACCCAAATTTAAAATAAAATAAAAAATCAATATAGTTTACTTTCATCTAACGCTGCTATAATAGCTTTTGATATTGTTTTAGCCATAGTATAAACCTGGTTCAATCTTAAATTATTTAAAAGGTCATAAACCATTTCTTCTTCTGTGCCAACTATACCAGTTATAGATAAATCTCCCACTTCTGGAAGTTTCTTTTTAAACCCTAACCCTGGAAATATAGAATCTTTCTTAACCATTATTTTGTTTATTTCATCTAAATTACCAACTGAAGCATCAATAGCTATTACATATGGATTTTTATGATTTTTTTCTATTATTTTTAAAGTATTTTTCAAGTTTTTTGCATCAACAGGATTTTTAAGTGTTCCGTAAATTACACACGGACAGTTCATCTCAACTAAAAATTCACCGGTCAACGGACCCAAGCAATCCCCTATTATTTTATCTGTTCCTATAGCTAAAATTATTATTTCTCTGTCATTTATATCTTCAATGCAATTTAATATATCAAGCTTTATACTATCATAAAAAACTACTTCTTTCATTATTCCTCCTTCATTTTTAAAAAATTCTAGATTATTATAACTTATATAAATGGCATTTATTTTAAACAAAAATTTTAATCTCTATTAATTTTTAAAAAACATATTAATAGTATAATTTATATTATACTATTAATATGTTACGATAAATATATAAAATATAAATTTTACCAATTATTAATTTTATTTAATGTCTGTCACTATATATTAATTAAATTAATAACTACATGATGCCTGTCACTATTTTATAATAACTAGTAATTTAATCCTTAATAATATTTAATGACTGTCACTATTTATATAGTTTAAATACTTTAGTTTTTAGTATTTAGTTGATTAATTTATATAATTTAGCCCTTTTTAACTAATTTTTTATAGCTTGTACAACTTATAAACTAGTCTAATAACATTTTTTTAATTTTTTCAAAAAACACTAAATTATTGTTGCTTCTTTTTCTATAAACTTTTTAAATATATTTTTATATTTACTATTATGTCTGATAAGA
>NZ_HE611052.1:85086-86662 GCF_000285575.1 Clostridium senegalense JC122
TAAACACTTTTTTATCATAATTATTCTCAAACAAGGGTTTTGCCTTACATCCTCTTATCCTTACATGATATATTGCATTTTCTGTTTTTACTCTTGCCTGTCTAGCCAAAATAAATTCACTCCTAAAAATATTTGTTCTTATCTAAAGTTTTGACAGTATATGAATATTTAATCAAAAAAAAGTAGTATGCCACCTCTTGACACACTACTTTATAAAAAGAAAAATTATTGGAATAAATATGATAAGTCCTAATAAATTGTATAATGTAAATATTTTAAGATAATTATTTCCTTCACCTTCGTATTCTTTTGTATATATTTTATAAGATATAACACTTGCTAGTGATGCTATTATTGTACCCATACCACCTACATTCACCGCTAACAACAATTCTTTCCCACATTTACTAAACCCTGATATTAACATTGTCGCTGGCACATTACTTATTACTTGACTCAATATTATTGACCATATGTATGTTCTTTGTCCACTATTTAAAATATTTCTCATAAATAACTTAATAGTATTTATTTGAGATATGTTTCCTATAAATATGAAAAAGCCTATAAAAGTAACTAACAAAGAATAATCCACCTTAAATAATAACTTTATATCTATAGTACAAATTCCTAGTACTGTTAATATGACTACAAATTTATAATTTATTATATTAAATACAGACAATATTACTATAAAAAAAGTAATACAGTTATTAAGAATTTATACACTTTTTCTAATTTAACATCTTCAACTTTAAAATCTATTTTTTCATTTTTCATACTTCCTATTAAAACACCTAAAAATATTATTCCTAAAATCATTATAGGTAATGTTGTTTTTAAAAATTCAATAGCCCCCATATTATAGTAATAGTATATAAATAGGTTTTGTGGATTACCCATTGGTGTAAATGCACTCCCTAGGTTTGCAGCTAAAGTTTGAAGTATTACAATTTTCATGATTTTTATATTACCTTTTTTACCTACTATTATAGCAAATGGAACAAAGGTTATTAATGCAACATCATTAGTTATAAACATAGCTGCTATAAATGTCATTCCTATCAACATAATACTTACCATTTTGTAAGTTTTGCATTTTTTAAGCAGTATAACTGCTCCTTTTTCTAACGCTTTTAAACTATTTAATGCTGCTATTACTAACATTAAATTAAATAATAAAATTAGAACCTTAAAATCTATATACTCTATTTTAGGGAATGAAATAAATGAAGTTATTACTGCTAAAAATAAAGCGATACTTAATACAATTTGATTTTTCAAAAAACTTTTTATCATGATAATGTCATTACTCCTATCAATAATTATAAATTACAACTACTAAATTATATCATTATTGAATTTATTATTACAAACGATCTTAAATTTATCTATTTTAAAATCAATACATACACTTAATATAAATTTTTTATTATTTCTTTAAAAACTTTGCTAGTTTTCCATGCTTTATAGTATTTTTTATTTTAGTTAATTTTATTTCAAATTCTTTTTCAATTATAATTAGTAATTAATATTTCATCATTTATTTGAAATAAATTATCTATATTAAGCATTT
>NZ_HE611052.1:86995-122863 GCF_000285575.1 Clostridium senegalense JC122
ATATTAAGCATTTAAAATTTTATATGATTTTTATAATAAATCACTTATTACAAAAACAGATATTACTTTAAAGTAATATCTGTTTTATATTTAATCATATTAATTTTATTATTTTAATAATAGTTTTTTAAAACTTCAATTACAAAAACTATTGTAATTGACATAGATAAAACATAGTATGACAAAAGTAAATCCGAATTTAATTTTGTCATAAACACTATTGCTAATATATTTAATATAAGAATAATCAAATTCACTATATTCCATATTTTATTCTTCTTATAGTTGTATATAGTTATTATTAAAAACATTATCGCTGTTATTATTAAAATATATATAAGTATTTCATCTATATTTTTACTATTCCACACATGATTTCTATATGTTAATGAACGCATAACTCCCATTTTTTTAGTTGATAATTGATGTATAACTATACCAAATATTATTATACCTATTTCTATTACTGAAATCATCCAATTTAATATATTTTTCATCTTCATTTATTTTACCTTAACCGGGTCCCCTGTTTCTATAGGATTCGGCTCATTTCCTGTATTTCCACTCCATTCGTTCCATCCACCATCATAAAGTGCAATATTTTTAACACCCATAACATCTGCATAATATAAAACTTCTGCTGCTCTCCAACCGGTTCCACAATAAAATGCTAATCTTTGATTTGGAGTTATTCCCCATTCATTCCACATATTAATTATTTCATCTTTATTTCTCATTGTATTATCTATATTTCTGTAATCTTGAAGACTCTTCGCATCTGTTCCTGCATGCCCCCAAACACAGCCTACTGGACGTCCTTTTGTTTTTATATAGTCATATCCTGATGTTTCTCCTATAAACTCTTCCCAACTTCTAATATCTACCAATTTGCTGTTTTTCTTATCATTTATTATGTCTTTTGCCATATCTAAATCAACTATATAATTCTTATTTGCCGGAACTTTAGCCCCAAAATTTTTTACTGGTACTGGTTTATTTGATGTTTTTTCTAATTCATATCCTGATTTAACCCATTTATTAGTTCCACCATTTAATACTCTAACATCTTCTACACCCATATATTTTAATATAGTTACAACTCTAAATGCAGCCATTGAATCATCTCCATATAAAACTGTAGTTGTATCTTTTGTTATTCCATTTGCAACTGCAAATTTTTCAAGTTCCTCATCAGAAACTCTATTCCAAAGCGGTCCTTTTTCTATATCATCAGTATTAATATGTACAGATCCAGGTATATGTCCATCTTTCAAATAACTTGGTGAATCCTGTTCTTTTCCCCACGAAACCTCAAATACCTTATAATCTTTTCCATCATATGTTTCAGGATGTTTTCCATCTATTAAATCTTTAACCCAAGATGCTGGTACTAACATTTGATAATTTTCATAAGTTTCCATAGGATTACTAGAATCTTGTGCCCACTGTTTAATATCATATGTATAAAGATTACTATATCCTTTATTTGATAAGTAATTTGCAACTTCCGTAGCATCCTTACCATTAGCATCATATAAAATTACATTTTTATCCTTTGATATTCCCTTAGTTTCTAATGCTTTATCTAATGTAATATCTTTATCTTTATTATCAATTTTTAACCAAGCTGCTGAAAAATCTGTAGCGCCTTTTATGTGTCCTCCTCTTGAAATACCATCAAGCTTCCATCCATTAAAAGCATCATTTTCTCTTGTATCTACAATAATCCAATCACTTTTTTCAATATTTTCTTTAACCTCTTCTGATTCAATAGTTTTTATATCTGATGTTGCTGATGATTTACCTTTATCAGAATTAGAACAACCAGTAAAAGTAAATATCGAAAATGCTAATGTCATTGTAGTTAATATTAACTTTGTTCTTTTATTCATTATTTTATTTATTAGCACAACCTTTTAAATGCCAATATACTCCTCTCTTTAACTCATTTTTAAATTATATTGAATATCTTACAAAAATACTCAACAATTAAAATATACTATTAAACTATACAATTATTTTTTTGATAAGTAAATAATACTAATTATTGGTTTTTTAAATGATTAAACTACATCTATTTGTTTTTTAAATATTTTTATTTTAAAGAAGCTAAGGTTAAAATATATGTTTAATAAAAACTTAGCTTCTTTAATTAATTTAATAATTAATATTCAAATCTATTATTTTAGTGGATATATTTTCAATAAAACTTTTATCATGTTCTACAAATAAAATGGTTGGTTTAAACTCTAATATTGCTTTTTCTATAAGTTTTCTTGATTCTATATCTAAACCATTTAGTGGTTCATCCCAAATTTGAAAACAATCATCTTTATAAAAACAGTAAGCTAAGTCTACTTTTTTTAATTCTCCTACACTAAATGTAGATAAGTCTCTTTCAAATACCTTTGAATCTGAACCCATACAACCAAGTATAGATCTAAATCTAGTTTCATCTATTTTTTCACTTTTTAAATGTTCCCTCAAAAATCCATTTGTCCATTTAGGGAATTGAGATGCATATACTATTTTTGATCTATTTTCAATTTTTATTATACCCTCTTCTAATTCTAAAATTCCTAATATGGCATATAATAGCGTAGTCTTTCCACTACCATTAGGACCTTTAATTCCAACCCTCTCACCTTTTTTTATATTAAAAGATAGATTATTTATAACTATTTTACTCCCTCTTAAAACAGTTATGTTAGATATTAATAATATATTTTCACCTTTTATGCTTGATTCAAATTTAAGTTTTCTTTCTCTTTCATAATCCTTTAAAAGTTCTTTTTTTGCATTCAAATTTTCTTCTATTCTGTCTTCTATTAAAATAGCTCTTTTCATAATTCTAGCAGCTCTTGCTCCTTCAAAACCTTTATCTCCAGAACCAATCTTTTCTTTTTCCCTTTTAAAAGACCAAGTTCTCTTTTGTCTGGCTGCCTTTTCTAATTCTTTAACTTCTTTTTCTATTTTTTCTTTTTTCTTTTTTCAAATTGAATTTTTAATTCTTCATTTTTCTCCCATGAACTATAATTACCTTTTTCTATTCCTATAGAGTTTTTATTTATATAAAGAACGTGATCAACTAAAGCATCAAGGAAATATCTATTATGTGACACAATTATAAATCCACTTTTATTTTTTAAATAATTTAAAAGAACTTCAATTCCTTCAACATCTAAATGATTAGTAGGTTCATCTAATAATATAAAATTATTTTTTTGAAGAAATAATGCAATTATTTGTATTTTAGTTTGCTCTCCACCGCTTAAGCTATCGTAACTTCTTTCTAGTATTTCCCTTTTCAATCCCATATATTCTATTTCTCTTTCTATTAAAAAGTTAATATTATATCCATCTATATCTAAAAATTCTTGTAAAGTAACTAAATATTCCTCTTCACTTATATATTTTTTTAAATATTTATCTATCTTTTCTTCTAAAATTCTATAATTTCCTATAATGTCTTTAATTATATTAATAGTAGTATCACTTTTATTACATATATCTACTGGAAAAAGACTACTTTCTCCACTGTATTCAACAGTACCCTTAGATGGTTTATATTGTTTATTTATAAGTCTTAAAAGTGTTGTTTTTCCTCTACCATTTCTTCCTATAATAGCAGTTTTCCAATTTGTATCTATTGAAACATTTACATCTTCAAAAATATTTTCATAGCTTCCATTATAGTTAAAACTCATATCTTTAAAATTTATTTTTGACAAAAAAAATCTCCTCCTTTAAATTCTGGAGAAGATTTACACATTCAACTAAATATTTACAATAATATAAATAATACAAATACAGTCACCTAAATAAAATTTAACATTCTATTTATCAGCAACATAAACTTTAAAACATGGAAATTAATATGTGTACTATACTATTATAATTATAATAAAAATTAGCAAACAGGCTCACATCTACTCACAGAATTATTAAAAGCATATTAAAAAACCTTTTGATAAGGCTTATATTCGCTTTTATAACTATTCATTGAAAGTAGATTAATTGTTCATTCTTCTATTTACCTGTTCCTTTCTAAGTTTTATTTTTATATTATAACACAACACCTATAATTATAAATTAAAAAATATAATTTCAATATAATATTTGTAAAGTTTACATGAACTTTAAATGTATTTATATAAAAAAATAAATTGCAAAAATCATTTTGAAAACTCATTAAATTAAACTCCATTGTTTAATTTTCATAGTATATATTTATAATTTATATTATTTCTATATTTCAGCTCTATTTGTAGTTATTATATGTGGGTATAAACTTCTACTTTTTTATTTTTATATGATGTTAACTTTCACAACCAAACTTTCATTTATATTGACTTTTTAATTTTGTTTACTTTATTTTAATTTTATAAGAAATAATTATAAATTTTATATACTGTTCAAAATAAAACCTCATTGTTTTACTTCAAATAAATTTTCATTTAAACATATTAATTATATGTTTTTAGATTTTTGCAATTTACCCTTATAGTAAAAAGCTATTGCAGCGTTGGAATTCTTAGGCTATATATCTTACTATCTAATATAGAAATTTATTTTATTTGTAAAGTTTTCAAAATCTATTTTAAACATGTTTTTAAATTTAACTTTAGATTATTTTTACAAATAAAAAAACCTCCATAACTTTGGAGGTATATATCACTGATAGCGTATTAACTAAGCCTTTTAAAATAAAAGACAAAAAGTTTCGTGATACACCTAACTTCCCTCCGAAATTATAATGTTATTGTATGTTTTAGGCAGGTCTCCTGACTAACGGCTTAACCTTAACCATCCTTCCCAGAAAAATAAATTCCAGTGGATATTGATTTCGTATCCGTATACAGTAGCGGGGGCTGTAGTGGATTTTCACCACTTTCCCTATTATACCTAATTAAAGGTACCTAAATCATTATTAACTTTTTACCATCTTCATTATAACCATATTAGCTCTTATTTTCAATAGATTTCCTAAATTTTTTATTATTTATTCAAATTCATTATTTTTTATTACATACTAACCCTAAATTTCTAAAATATATTCAATTTCATTTTTGTTACACCATTGAGCTAAAAACTTTAAAAATTCCTTATCTTTAAAAGCATACCATTGATCAATTAAATCTAATCTATACAATGCGCTTTTAAATGCTCTAAATGCATCCTCACCACTAATATTTAAATTTAACTCTACTTTCAAATTTTCGTCATTACAATTTTGTATAAACTTTTCCATTGATAAATATTCATCAAATTCTTCTCTTCTTGGAAATTCTATATAATTATTTTTGTTAGTTTTATAATCAAGAGCATTAAGAATTATTTCTTCTTTCCACTCATCAAAATCTTCAACTTTTTTTCCTTCTTCTACTGCTTTTATATCTTCCTGTGAAATTAAAATAATAGTTCCTTCTTCTTTATTATAAAGATTTTTAACATCATCAAGTTCCATATTATATATTTCCAAAAGCTCATTTAAATTTATTTTATTCTTCATTTTATAACGCTCCTTATAATAAAATTCCATTAATTATATCATATACCACAACAATTTCAAACATATATAAATTTTCACTATTTTTATTGACTATTTTGTAACGATATCGTATTATTTAAATATAATAATAATATATTTTACAATTTTATTACAATAATCTATATTACAATATTATAATCAACTTATATTTTGAAATATATTTACGAATCTTAAATAAAATTTAGGATATACTAAATTTATAAATTTACTTTTCTTAAAATTTTAAAATGTTATTATATTCAAACTAAATATGTTTTTAATATATAAATATAAATTTATATTAATTATAAAATTTTTAAATACATTGATATCAAATTTTATTTCGCTATTAAAATTTATTTCTAATAGAGTTATAGCATTTATATCACTTTATCCTTATATTATGTTTTAAAAATATTAATTAAGAGGTGGTTTTTTATGAGCAAAAAAATTCTAATTGTAGGTGGAGTTGCTGGCGGTGCTTCCACTGCTGCAAGATTAAGAAGATTAAATGAAGAAAATGAAATAATAATGTTTGAAAAAGGTGAATATATTTCCTTTGCTAATTGTGGTTTACCTTATTATATAGGCGGTGAAATTAAATCTAGAGATGCTCTTTTACTTCAAACTGTAGAAGGAATGAGTAAAAAATTCAATATGGATATTAGAAATTTTAGTGAAGTTATCAATATTAATAGACCTGAAAAATGTGTTACTGTTAAAAATTTGAAAACTAATGAAACTTATACTGAAAGTTATGATATTTTAATACTTTCACCTGGTGCCTCTCCTATAAAACCTAACATTCCTGGAATTGATAAGTGCAATAATCTATTTACATTAAGAAACATTCCAGATACTGATAAAATAAAAAATTTTGCAAATGACACTAATCCTAAAACTGCTATAATTATTGGTGGTGGATTTATAGGTCTAGAAATGGCTGAGAATCTTTCCAATAAAGGAATAAAAGTTACTTTAGTTGAAATGAGCAATCAAGTAATGGCACCTTTAGATTTTGAAATGGCTTCTATTGTCCATAATCATTTAAGAGAATTTGGCATTAATTTAATTTTAGAAGATGGTGTTAATTCCTTTAAAAATAATGGCAAAACTGTAATTTTAAATAGCGGTAAGGAGATTAATACCGATTTAATTATACTTTCTATAGGTGTAAAACCAGAAAGTGAAATAGCTAAAAATGCTGGATTAAAATTAAATGAAAGAGGCGCCATAGTAGTAAATAAATATTTGCAAACTAACGATGAAAATATATATGCTCTTGGTGATGCTATTGAAGTTATAGATTATATAAATAAAAAACCTACTATGATTCCACTTGCATGGCCAGCAAACAGACAAGGTAGAGTTTTAGCAGACACTTTATGTGGTAAAAGAACTCCTTACAATGGAACACTTGGTTCTTCAGTAGCTAAAATTTTTGATTTAACTGTCGCATCTACTGGTAACAACGAAAAGACCTTAAAAAAGCATAATATTGAGTATAAAACTTGCCATATACATCCAAGCTCTCACGCTAGTTATTATCCTGGTTCTTTTATAATAAATTTAAAACTAATATTTAATTCTAAAACCGGTAAAATATTAGGTGCTCAAGCTGTTGGTGCAGACGGTGTTGAAAAAAGAATTGACGTAATTGCTACTGCAATTAAAAGTGACCTAACTGTATTTGATCTTCAAGATTTAGAGCTTTGTTATGCACCACCATATTCTTCAGCAAAAGACCCTGTGAATATGGCAGGCTATGTTGCTTCAAATATAATTGAGGGTTATGTTGATACAATTCAATGGCATGAAATAGATGCCTTAGTAAAAGAAAAAAGTTTCTTTTTAGATGTAAGCGAAAAAGAAGAATTTGATTTAGGTCATATAGATAATGCTATGAATATTCCACTTGGCACTTTGCGTGATAATTTATCTTCTCTACCAAAAGATAAATTAATATATGTTTATTGTGCTGCAGGTTTAAGAGGTTATATTGCTTCAAGAATCCTTACTTTAAACGGATTTAAATGTAAAAATGTAGATGGTGGATATAGGACCTATAAAAATTCAAAACCAATTGTTCAACATCATTCTTCATATGAAAATAATGATAATAAAGGAGAATCTATAGTGAAAAATAATAATGAAACCATTATAACTCTTGATACTTGTGGTCTTCAATGCCCTGGTCCAATAAGAAAAGTATATGAAGAAATGTCAAAATTAAAAGATGGAGATATTTTAAAAATAACTTCTACCGATGCAGGTTTTAAAAATGATATCTCCTCTTGGTGTAAGAATACCGGCAATACACTTATTGAAAACACTAGAGATAATAATAAGAAAATGTATATAACAAAAATTATGAAAGGTAGAAATAAATCTTTAGAAAACAAGCCTAACTTATGCAGTGATTCTACCGAAAAAGATGGCGCTACAATGGTAGTGTTTAGTGGTGATTTAGATAAAGCTATTGCTTCATTTATAATAGCTACTGGGGCTGCTTCAATGGGAAAACAAGTTACTATGTTCTTTACTTTCTGGGGCCTTAATGTTTTGAAAAAGAAAAGTAAACCTTCAGTTTCCAAAAACACTATAGAAAAAATGTTTGATGTAATGCTACCTAGCAATACTGATAAATTACCACTTTCTAAAATGAATATGGCTGGAATGGGTCCAAAAATGATAAAGCACATTATGGATAAAAACAACGTAGATTCTTTAGATACCTTAATAACAAACGCAAAAAAAATGGGTGTTAAGCTTGTTGCATGCACAATGTCTATGGAGCTTATGGGCATAAAACATGAGGAACTAATACCTGGTGTAGACCTTGGTGGTGTAGCTTCTTATTTAGGCGCTACAGAAGATTCTGGATTAAACTTATTTATATAGATATAACAAAAAACTACTGAAATTTTCAGTAGTTTTTTACTATTTGCTTTTATTCTCAAAATAAGTTTTAAGTTTTTCAAGTCCTAGTATTAAAGCTCCACCTAATATAAAGAAAATAATATTAAATGTTTTAAAATTCATTGGTAATTTTGGAACTTCTAAAGATTGTGGTCCCATAATTACTGCATATATTGAACCTATCATAAGACCTAATATAAAATACATAGTTTGGGATCTATAATTTTCAAGTAAAAACTTTACTCCTTTAATTGTAACTGCAATTCCTAATAAAACTCCAAATCCAAATATAATAAGTATTGGTAAATATGTAAAGTTAAAGGTTAAAACTTCTTTTATTGCACTTATTATTGGAATATATAATCCAAATATTAAAAGTAGTGTTGAACCTGATATTCCTGGAAGTACCATAGCTGATATAGCTATCATGCCTGCAAAAAATACATATAAACCAAGTGATAGCGATAAGCTATTTATTGATATATCTATGCTTCCAGCTCCATTCATTGGATTAAAATATGTTATAGCCCATACAAGAATTGCTCCTAATATTGCATATATCACATTCTTATATTTTCCTAAAAAATTTTCTTTTTCTTCTTTTATTATTATTGGTATAGCCATAATAATAAATCCTATAAATAACGAGCTAATTGAATATATATGTTCATCGAATATAGATGCTAGTAATAAAACTGATAAAACAAGTCCTATAACCCACCCAATTCCTATTTTCATCAAGAAAAATGCAGCTTCTTTTCTCTTTTCTTTATCCTTACATGCTATATCATTTAGTGAATTTATAAACTTGTCATAAAAGCCCAATACAAAGGCTATAGTTCCTCCAGATACTCCAGGTACACTATCTGCTAATGCCATGCAAAATCCCCTAATAAAATTAATTATGTACATTTTTTCACTTCCTTATCTTTTTTTAATTTTAAATTACTTGTTTTACTACATATTTTTATGTTATATTATTGATTCCATTTTTGCATAATCACTCTACCATGATACCAATAAATAATAAATGTATCAATAAAACTTTATTTTTTTAACCTATATTTTACATTACCTATGTAAACACAAAACTACTATAAAGCATGCCTTATAGTAGTTTTTTATATTAATTATCTATATTTATATACTTATTTTTAACTATCTTATCTATAATATATACAGCAGTTATAAAAATCATTGCCACTATACCACTAAATATAAATGCTTTAGCTGGCCCAAAATTATTTGATATAGTACCTGTAAAAAGGCTCCCTATTGGCGCCACACCTGCAAACAACAAACTATATACACTCATAACCCTTCCTCTATATTCATCTTTTGAATTCAACTGTACTGTAGAATTTGCACTGGTTGAAAAAGTTATATTAAATATTCCTACCAAACTAAGTAGTAAAGCCATAACATATTGTCCTCTATTAATTCCTAAAATGATAAGTAAAAGTGATACTATATATGCTGCAAATAATATAAGCTTAAATTTAGGACCATTTTTACTTTTTGTAGCCATTGTAAGAGCCCCTATTAATGAACCTATTCCTAAAGACGACATTAAAAATCCATACCCCTTGCTTGAAAGTCCTAATATATCAACTGCAAATAATGGAATTAAAACATTATAATTAAAAGCGAATATTCCCATTATGGTTATTAATGAAAAAGTTTTCACAAGGTTTCTATTACCTTTTATATATATAAGCCCATCTTTTATTTCTCTTAACATGTTTTTATTCTCATTAATTTTTACAGGTTTTGATTTTATCTTAAAAATACCATAAATAACTGGTATAAATGATACTGCATTTATAATATAACATACCTCTATCCCTGTATAAGCTATTATTATACCAGCTATAGATGGTCCTAAAATTCTAGCTGCATTAAAAACTGAAGAATTTAATGCTATACCATTCATAAGATCTTCCTTTCCAACAAGTTCTATTACGAAAGATTGCCTAGTTGGCATATCTATAGTATTTATACATCCAGTAATCAATGCTATAATAGCCAAATGCCAAAATCTTACTAATCCTGTAAGTACTAAAAATCCCTGTATCACTGCCATTAACATAAGACCTATTTGGGTAAATATAAGTAATTTTCTTTTGGAAAATCTGTCTACTATAACACCTGCAAAAAGTGAAAAAATCATCATTGGGGTAAATTGAAGTGCATTTATAAGACCTAATAAAAAAGAGGTATTTCTATTTGTTATTTCCAGTACCAACCATCCTTGTGTTGTGCTTTGCATCCATGTACCTATCAAAGATACACATTGACCAAACCAAAAATATCTAAAATATTTATGGGTTAAGGCTGGAAATGAGTTAGAAAATTTTAGCTTAATATTTTTTCCTGAATTCATTTTATTGCTCCTTATTAACAGATAAATTTTCAGTCCTTAGTTCTAAATCGTTGAATTTACCTTATATAGATTATAATTCAATAACTATTTTTTAAATCCTTCTTTTAAATTTACATTCTTTTTTAAATGCACATAATAAAAATCTAGAGATTAAACTCTAGATTTTTATTATAAAACTACTTATACTTTGTTTATTTTTATTAGTTCTTCACTACAAGTACCTTTTAAATCTATATTATATTCATAAGCCGCCTTTAATGCTGTTTTAAATATGCTACAATCTACTAGTTCCTCTTTATTATATTTATGCCTTAGTAATAATTCTTCTAACAAATTGTCATAAAGCTTTCTATAAGCAGTCATTTTGTCAAACTCCATTATATTAATCATAAAATCCATTTTATTATATTTTAATATCTTTGTAGTACGATTTTCTTTATTTATAATAAATTCATATATGTCAGGTTTTCCATAGTCCTTATCTGTAAAACATCTAAATTTTATTCCTTTATATTTTTTTTCACAGTATAGTATAAATTCTAGGGGTAGCATTCCATTATTTGTAGATTTTAACAAAATTCTATCTTCTTTTAAATCTTCATAGTATATATTTTTTCCTTCATCAACATTGTTACCCCAATGAATATATCTCCATGCATTAATATCAAACTCTATATTACCTGTTTTATTATTTATATATAAATAATAGTTTATTGGATTATCCTTTTTTATACCTTTTGGAACTAACCCATTATTTTTACACACTTTTTTTACTAAATCATTACGTACTTTTTTATATACATCTCTTTGCTTTTTATTATATACAAGTCTTAAAACCCTATTATTTAAAAATTTTTTATCTACAATAATTCCTTTTTTATCTTCAATATCTTTTTTAAAAGGCTCTGATATTATATTAGACAAACTAAATTTTCCATCCTTTTTAAAATCATTATAAAAGTTTTTTAATTTACTTTTATCACCGGTTATAATTATAGTGTTATCATAACTCATAAAATTCCTCCTAAATATTAATGTATAATATCTATATATTAATGTTTAAATGTAAGTGTTACACACTGAAAAGCTTTATATATTTTAAAAATTTAAATTGAAACAAAAAGAATCTACTTTTTAAATTTTAATACCTGTAGATTCTTTTTTATAGTATTCTCTTATTTTTCAAATCTTTTAACTTTAAATCACTGTATTTTATAATTATCATCTTTTAAAATATTAGTACTTTTAAGAGCTAAATTTATCAATTCTTTTGTATTTGTAATATTTTTTATACTTGTAATTATCACAATTTTTTATAGCCTTTTGTAATAATTATTCCATATTCCTCAACATCTAAATCTTCTATATAATATAAAAATTTTCAACAATAGTTATATCTAAAGTTATATCTAAACGCTCTTCTCTTTATTTCTTAAATTATATAACAGTACCATTTCACCATAATCTAAATAAACTAATGATACATAATCACTTTTATCATATTCTAAATTACAATATAAGGTATTAATATATTATATAAATTTAAGTTTACATATAATATATTAAAAAGAAATTTATCTTATACCTTATAATTATCTTATTAAACAAAATCTATTTGTGTTAATAAAATGCATTTATTTTGTCATTATATTAATTACTACAATTTCCATATATATTATTTAAAAATAATGACAAAATATATGTATATATACTTTTTAAAATTAACAAATCAAATATTATCTAATAAAGGAGACACATAATGAGAAAGTTTAATAAAATCTTTATAGCCTTCATGTTAACTTTATTTTTGTCTTTTTCAAATATTTTTTTAGTCTTTGCAAATCCATATTATTTTGTAGATGAAGATATGCACACCTTTGAACAATCACCAGATGCAAATGAGCAATTAAAAAATGAATTTCATGTACTTTTAAACGACCTATTTGATCAAAGAAACAAATCAATACTTTCTGGTGATAGCGAAGGCTTAAAAGTTTTTTATGACTTAAATAAAAAAGTTAGTTTATGGGCTTATGAAAGTGAGAATAAAAAAATTGATTATCTTAAAAATTGGTCTGAAAAACAAGCTGTAACATTTAACAATATTCAGTCTTTATTAAAAGTTAGAAAAGTTAAAGAAAAAGAGCCTGGAATATATGGTATAGTTTGTTCTGCTACAACTGAGTTTGATTATAGCTACATAACTTCTCCTGACATTCATAATAAATTTCGTTTAGGCACTTCACATTATATAAATCTAAAAAAAGAAAATGATAAATATGTTATAACAAAAGAGTGGTATACAGATCCATTTGCAGATTCATTAAATTTAAACAACATAAAAAAATCTGAAGAAATGAAGGAATATATACTTTCAAAAGACTGCCCAGAAATTAATTTAACAGAAAAACTAGAAAAAGCTATTGATTATGCTCATAAATACTGTGGAATAGCTTATGATGATGAGTATAACTTTAAATATAATAAAGAATATACAAACTTCAATCCTCAAGGTGGAGATTGTGCGAATTTTGCTTCTCAAATACTTTATGAAGGTGCTGGATTTAAGAAAAATAAACTTTGGAATTATGAAGGACGAGATGGCTCAAAGGCTTGGGTTAATGCTCAATCATTTAAAAACTATATGATAAACAGTGGAAGAGCTTCTTATATTGCCAAAGGTACTTATGAAGAAATTTATAAAAATGCATATAATCTAAGACCTGGAGATTTTGTAGCATATGAAAAAAATGGGAAAATAGTTCATGTATCAACAGTAACTGGTCTTGACTCTAAAGGCTATCCTCTTGTAACTTGCCATAATACTGATAGACTTCTTGTACCTTATGACCTTGGTTTTAGTAACACTAATATAAAATTCCATTTAATAAAAGTTCATTATTAATTTATATACTTTATTAAAAATATTTAAAATAATAAAAACTAGAAAATTTATTTCTAGTTTTTATTTCCTTTATATTCATCTAATGATACTTTAACACATTCCATTAATTTTCTTTGGTAGTTTATATCACAAAGCATTCTATCTTCATTCCAATTGCTCATAAAACCCATTTCCAGTATAACAACTGGAACTTGTGACCAATTGAAACCTGTTATATCATTTCTTTCAAAGACTCCATTAACTTTTATCCCTTCATCTTCTAGAGATGCTTTTAGAATGTTTCCATAGTCATTACTTTTTATATATATATTACTTGTATATTTATTAGATTTAGATGGTATTAGTATGGATGCTCCTGTTTTACCTGAATCATTTAAGCTATCACAATGAATTCTTATAGTCATATCTGCTTCTGCCTTATTAGAAACTTCTGCTCTTTCTGCATTACTTATGTTTACATCATTAGTCTCTCTTGTCATAACCACTTCATACCCATTTTGCTGTAAAATATCTTTTAATATTAATGACGCTTCAAGGTTTACCATATATTCTGCTTTTTTTGTTCCAACCCCTGCAGTTCCGGAAGAAACTCGTGGTTTTTTTTGAGAAGCTCCAGGCCCGATAGGTTCACCTTTACTATCGCCTTTTTCTTGGTGTCCTGGATCAATACATACCACAAATTTTTTATCCTTTTCCTCCTGTGCTAAGACTTTTGTATCTTGCTTAAAGTTAAAAGTCAAAACTAAACTAAATAAAATTATAAAACTTAATATTGCTTTAAATCTTCTTGTCATAGTGTCCTCCTTAAAATATTTATATCTTTAAGGTTACCTTAAACACTAATCTTTATTCTTCTTTTAAAGCATAATTATAATTTTAACTCCATTCTTATATTTCTTACAGTCATACCCATATGTTCATAAAACTTTATAGCACTTTCATTAAAATTCCATACTCCAAGTTCTAATGTTTCACCGTTTATTTTTTTTGCAAATTCTACAGCAACATTAAATAGAACTTTTCCTAAACCTTTACCTCTATATTCTTTTTTTATACATAAATCATTCATATAAACAAATTTTTTCTCAACAAGTTCTTTTCTCGATGGGCTTTCCTTAATTTCTAAAATAGTGTAACCCACTAAAATAGATTTATCTTTTTCTAATACGAAAATTTCATAAAGTCCACTTTCTAATAATATATTATAATAATCTTTAACTAAAGGACTATCAACTTTCACATATATATCTGGTCTACCATCTACATGTAAACTATTAAGTTCACTCATTAAAGTATTAACTTCTACATAGTCATTTTTAGTTGCTTTTCTAATAACAAAACTCATAATTTTACCATTTAATTATTTTACATGTATATATATCAACTATATTTATTCTTATCAACATATAAAATTCCCTTTTTCATTAACATTTTATTGTCTTTTACTTTTTTCATAATTCAATGCTTTTTTAAATAAAAATGACTGTACTGCTGGATAAGTTAAATTCTTCGGTAAAGTGTCAAAAAATTCTATATCTTCAACTTCTAACTTTTCCATTTCATCTAATTCATCTATTTTAGCATAAAATAACTGACCTAAAAATTCATTTTCATCTTCCACTACTGAGCACATGCACACTGGAGATATTTGAAATTTTTTAGCTCCAACTGTTTTCATTAACTCTTTTTCTGCATATTTTTCAATATGTTCATTACTTTCATGATATCCACATGGAATCCTCCATGTACTTTCATTTTTATCTTTTATAAAAACCCAGTGGTCTTTATACTTTGCAACTATTGCTGCAAAGGATATTTTTTTGTTGTCTATATGGTGTACATTATAAAATTTAACTTTTGTCATATTCAAAACTCCTTTTACATTAGTTTAAATAGTTTCTCAATATATAGCCTTAAATTTAAGACTATATTAAAGCTTGTCCAAAATAATAACAAACTTTTAAGCTTGCTATACTAATTTATAAAACCACCTCTTTATTTTAAATTTTCTTATTTTTATTATTTTAACACAATATTAAGAATTTTAAAAATTTATTTTATAAAAAAAGATTGCTTTATTCAAAAATAAAGCAATCAAAATTAAAGTTATTTTGGGAATTTATATAAACCTTTTAAGGCTTTTTATATATTTAGTATACTACAAATATGCCTTAATAAACATATTTTAAAGAAAATATTCACAAATATTTAAATTTTAGATAATATTCTTTGAATAATATATGAAATTATCTATTAAAAAATTTAATTCATCAATAAATAATTCAAATAATACATTTTAATAATCCTATTGTATCATAATGATTTTAATTTAAAATATCAGCTATATATGTTTCTATAAACAACCTATGACTTTTAACCATATCCTTTGGCAAATCATTTATACTAAAAAACTCTAATGCACTTCCCTCATTTTCATTCAATATTAATTTTCCTTGAAAATCATATGTATAATATACTGCGTTAACTAAGTAAAATTCATCTTTATTGGGAAGCTTTAAATGAAATTCTTTTCCTGAAAATACTTTTAAAAACTTTAAATTATCAATCTTTAATCCTGTTTCTTCAAATACTTCTCGTTTACCTGTTTCTTCTAAAGATTCGCCAAGTTCCATTAATCCCCCTGGTAATCCCCATAATTTTTGGGGACAAATTCTTTTTTGTAATAAAATACTATTATTTTTATCTATAATTAAAACAGAAACCCCATTTAATATAACAGGTTTATGGCCAATTAAACTTCTTAACTCTTCTATATACCCCATTTTTACCTCCTAATTATATATTATCCACTTTTTCTTAATGTTTCTTTAAATATCAATATATCACATTACTTGTACATTTTAGACTAATATCTTAAAATAAAACTATAGAAAATGTAAAAATAGAAATTATTTAAATATTCAAAGTATATATTCTATAATATACAGTTTTTAATTAACTATTAAATGTATTTTAAATCTAAATAATAATGGTTGGAGATGATTTTATGGAAAAAGGATATATTCATATTTATACTGGAAATGGTAAAGGAAAAACAACAGCAGCATTAGGTGTTGCTGTAAGGGCAGTATGTGCAGGAAAAAAAGTTTTTTTCGGTCAATTTGTAAAAGGCATGAAATATAATGAAGTAAAATGTGAAGACTATTTACCTAATATAAAATTTAAACAATTTGGTCGCAGATGTTTTATAAATGAAGGTCCTGAAAAAGAGGATATAGATATAGCTATTAATGGTCTAAAAGAAATTGAAGCCATTATCTTAAGTAAAGAATATGATGTAATCGTTATGGATGAAATTACAATAGCATTGTATTTTCAACTATTAAACATAGAAGATGTTTTAAAAGTACTTAAAAATAAACCCTATGAAACAGAATTAATTTTAACCGGTAGATATGCTCAAAAAGAATTACTAGATATAGCTGATCTTATTACAGAAATGAAAGAAGTTAAACATTATTATTATGATGGTGTTTTATCAAGAGATGGAATAGATAAATAAGTAATAAAAGGTGTCTTAAATTAGATAAGACACCTTTTTTTATGTTAAAAATAAATTTAATTAATTGCTTTTTACAGGAAATTGAATTATTTTACATTTTTGTCGTGAAAAATAATTTTCATCATTTAACGAGAATAAGATTTCTTCCATATCTGACAAGTTGTTTATTTTGGTAATATTCTCACTGTCAATTAAGTCTAATTCATCTTCATCTTGAAGAATCTCTATAAGAGTATTTAAATCTAATATCTCTTCAAGACTTTCTCCTGATAATTCCTGATGAAAAAATTTTTCATCTTTTAAATCATCACAATTAGGAATGTAATCAAAAAGTTTTTTTCTAATGCTTTTTCTTGTATGTTTTTTGAAGAATATCTAATATCTGTTATAAAACCATCTAAGTTTATTAACCATGTTAATGGATTTTTTTCAATATTACTTGGTAGAGTCCATTTAATATCCAACAATGTAATATTTAAAATTTCACAAATCTCATTATACCTTTTTGCTATTGATGAACTTGATACATTAAATATAGAAAATAAATCCTTTACTTTCATATACGGTTTTTCATTAGAATCAAATAAAAAATTAATTTTACCTATAACATATACAATAGCACAAGCCCATACATTAGATTTCCCTCTTAAAACTTTTTTCCAATTTTTTCTACACAAACTTTCCAATAATTTAGAAGAAAAGTTACTATATTCTTCATCTAAATATTTTATAGCAAATTCTTCTATAATTTTTTCTATTTCATAATATCTCTGTTCCGCTTCTTTCGGTATAACCGCCATAAAAATATCTCCTTTTAAAAATACTTCACTATAAAAATGTAAACTATTTATAAGAAAAAATCAAATGTTATATTTTAAATTTAACTTAGCTTACTAATTATTAATAAGTTAAAATACTTTTTAATAACTTTCTTATTCATTCTCCGTAACAAATATTATATTGAATAATTTTAAAGGACACCCCTTAATTTATTATATTATGAGATGCCCTTTTTATTAAAATTTTAATATTTTTTATAAAAATTAATCTTCTTTTGGTGCTTCTGCTACTAACTTTGCTAAATCAACTATTATCGACGGCAAGTTAGAATTAGCTGGATATGCCAAATACCTTCCACACCATATTGGATCAAACTTTTCTTTATATTTTCTTAATCCTTTAAAACTATAAACTTTATTTCCATAAGTAAATACATATCTACCCATTCTTTCTTTTACTTTTGAATACTTATTAACTCCTACATTTGAAAGTGGTGCCATACCTAAATTAAAATATTCATATCCTTCATTTATGGCCCAATTAATAAATGAGTAGAATACAGCATCCATAGTTCCATTAGGAGGATTTGGTATTAATCTCATAAGATCGATACCTACAGTTTTATCATCATAAACTGGCAACAATGTAGCAAAACCTATAATCTCTCCTTCATGTTTCACTACTCCTATTGGTGTTAAACTCATATATTCCTTATTAAACCACCCTAGAGAAAATCCCTTTTCTTTTCTGTCCCCAAGCCATTTATCAGATATTTCTTTTAGTTTACTAAAAAACTCATCATCGAAAGGAGGGTTTATCATTTCAAATTCAAAAAGTCCTTTTTCTATCCTATTTTTTATATACCTTAAATCAGCTTTCTTTTTACCATTTAAATTAAAACCTTCTAATTTTACGAAAGCTTCTTCTCCTAACTTAAAGAAATTGTACCCATTTTCATGATATAACGGTAAATTTTCTTCATTTATTTCATAAAATACAGGTGTCATATTGTTTTTATCTGCAAAAGCTCTAAATTCACCAATAGCTTTTTTAAATAAAGATTTATCACCTATCGGATCACCTAATGCTATCATTTTATTATCGTATATTCTAAATCCAATAATAACCTTATTATCTGCAGCATAAAATAAACTCTTATCTTTTAAAAATAATAAATGTGTTTTACAATTGCCATCATATTTTTTTAAAAACTCTTTAAGTTTTTCTAAATCATCATCATTTGCATATTCAAATTCAATTTTCTTAACAGCTAAAAAATGTATTATAAGTACAATAACTAATAAAATTAAAAAATAACTAGTCATCATCTTAGGTGTATACATAAAGTTCTTTACCACTGGCTTATATGGTATAAATGCTAGTGAATTATTTATTACAAAATATATAAACCCATAAAATAAGCTCATTATTAAAACTATTGAAGTGTATAAAATAGCATTTTTAATTTCAAGCGGTGAATTTTCTCTATAAAATCTATCTTTAGATAAATATAATAAAAATGCTATAACTCCTAAAAGACTTGATGCTTCTATATTTAATCCTTTTATAAAAGATAACAATGAACCTAGTATTAAAAGAATTATTGTTACATTATACGCACCTTTTACCTTATCTAATATACCTTTTGATAGTATTATTAAAATAAATCCTATACCTATAACCGTAACTTCAGAGAATTGAAGCATTGGTACACTTAAAAACTTTCTAACTATCCTAACCCTAGCAGGAAAGTTTGGTAATATAGAAGAAAGTATTAAAACTATTCCACTAAAAAATATTAATCCTGATAAAGCTTTTATACCAAACTCATTTATAAGTGCTAAATTATTTTTATTTTTTTTCGACCTTTTAGCATTTAATAACTCACCTACTATTAAGAACATGGATAAAAGCCATGGAATCAAGTAATAAAATATTCTAAAAAGTAACATACCTACTATTATTCCTGAACTACTTATATTAAATAATTTAAAACCATAAATACAAGCTAAATCGAATGAACCTATACCTCCAGGTATAAAACTACAAACACCTATTGTAATTGCTAAGGAAAATACTGCTAAGCTTTCAAAATAAGATGCTTCAGGTGCAAAGTAATGTATTAGTCCTGCAAAAAATATTCCTGCAACTATCCATTCTAAAACTGCTACTAAAACCATTTTTACTTTACTTTTTAATGGCATAGTTATAGCTATGCTATCCTTAAACTTATCTCTTATATATGGAATTTTATCAATACTTAAATATAGCGGTATATATAATGATATTAATATGGCTAAAATAACATAAAATTTATTATCTAATTTTACTATAAAATTAAAATTCAATAATATAAGACCTGAAAGTCCTGTAAGAGTTGTCATCCATATAGTGAAGGTCATATTAACAGCTTCTTTTGTTGATACACCTTCCTTTTTATAAAACGCAGTTCTTAACCCACCACCGGCTATTCCACCAGCTCCAATAAAATTATTAGTGGTATTTGACATCCAAGAAATTTTAAATATTTTCTTTTTATTTACATCTATATTTAATTCTTTACATAAAACTAAATCATATAATGTAGTAACAGCTACTGCTATCAGTCCCATTATAAATACTACTAAAATTGTTGAGTTTTTTTCTTGCTTTAAAATATGTAACGCTTCAATAAGGTTTAAATTTTTCAGTTCTCCTTTTAATGCAAACAATACTAAAGCTAATACTAAAAAACCTATTACTGCTTTTAAAACAGTAATCTTAGATTTTTCCCAAGTTTCTCTATATTTGTCCAAAAAAATTTCACCCCTAATTCTAAAATATACACATTCATGTATATCAAATAATAATTTAAATTTAAAATATATTATTATAAATATATTATGATAATAAATATACTATCATATTCACATATACATTTAAGTTACAAAAGTGTAATATCTGTATCAAATTAGCTTACACTTCTGTAATTTATGTTTTCAAATTGGTAATTCTAAATATATTTCAATAAAAGTAAAAATTATATGCTTATCTATTGCAGATTTTAAATGTGTATTAATGCCTATATACAGTATATATATATTGTATATATTAGTCAACTTAACTTTTTCTTACATATTTCTTATAAAAACTTAAATTAATTTCCCTATTACCGTTAAATATTTAATTTTATTTATAAAAAAGATTTTCTAATTGATTTCAGAAAATCCTTTCATAATATATGATTTTAATAAATTTTATTTAGTACTACTCTCGTTGATTATGATTCTATTTATATTTAAACTAGTATCCTTTTTTAAATCTTTAAACCCATCTTTACATAGTACTAAAGGCTTAGTAATATTATTTAAATCCATTTGAACTACTTTAGCAATTTCACCGCTACTAAGTTCTATATATTCTCCTATATAGTAATTACTTATATTATTTATAAATATCTCACATAGACTATAATCAAGCTTTGCTATACTTTCTTCATGTATTATTTTTAATGCTGTAAAAGGGTCTGTTCTTTTCTTATATACTCTATCAGAGTTTATAGCATCAAAAACATCTGCTATAGCTATTATTTTTGCAAAACTATGAATTTTATTACCTTTTATGCCTAGAGGATACCCTGAACCATCTATTCTTTCATGATGCATTAATATTCCAAATTTTATATCATCCTTTAAATAAGGCATATCTTTTACTAAATTATAAGATACTATTGGATGGTTTTTAATAATTTTTATTTCTTTGCTTGTAAGATTACCTTTTTTTAAAAGAAGCTCCTGATTCAAGGCATATTTTCCATAATCATGAAGCATAGCAGCTCTCATAAGCAATATTAATTTAGTATCATTAAGATTCATCCACTTTCCTAAAAGTAGCGATAATAATGTTACATTTACAGAATGTGTAAATATACTATCTTCTCCACTTCCATTTAATAATATATTTTTAATCATAATCCGTGGTGAATTTAATTCTTCTAATATTTTTTACAAAATATAGTTACATCGCTTATATTATTTTTATTAGTAAAATTTAAAGTATTAAATATATTGGTCAATCTATTAGAATATATTTTTATATTTCTTTCTGCCTCTTTCAAACTTTCATTTTCTTTTATGATATCTTTTTCATCTAAATTATAAAACTCTTTAATAAAACTCTTTTCTGTTTTAATTAATATAGGGTTTTCCATATAAACTTCTCTTAATTTTCTAGCTATTTCCTCTGTTATTTTAGTTCCCTTTTTAACTAAAACCATATCATCAACTATTATATCTTCTTTAGTAAAACCATCTAATTTAATTTTATTTTTGTTATCTTGCAAATCCGCAATATTACTCATATTATCCCCCCATATCTATATTAACTTTATAGCATATTAAAGATATTTATACAATTATTTATATATATCAAATTCCAACAAAATATGAACATAATTATAATACTTATTTTTCATGAAAGTTATTATTATAGAATATAAAAAAACTGTATCAAAGCAAAAATACAACTTGCTTTTGATACAGTTTCTATTACTTAATTTACAAACTACATCCCAACGGACATCTTAAATAATTCATTTTCCTTATCTTCAATATATTTGCATAAATCTTTAAAATCTTGAAGCCAATGAATTTTTGAAAGCTCTCTTAAATCTATAACCACTCCTGTTGACTTATGTCTTATAAATTCCATATTATATATTGGCGTAACTATAAAGCCTCTTTTACAATCATATATGCAAGATTCAAATTTTTCCCAATTGTTTTCAAAATATTTCGTCTTAGCAAAACATAATCTATATAAATGAAAAACCATTCCTAATGTAGATGATTTTTTTGCAAACTTATGACTAAAGCATTCCTGTACAGGATATTTTTCTTGCACTCTCTCCCAATATAATTTTTTATTGGTACTCAACCCGTACTTATCTATTACTTTACACTTTTCTTCCCCTAATTCCTCTCTCATAATTTTTTCTCTTTCAGTGTCGTCTAATGTCCTTAATAAATCATTGTTCAAAGCGAAAACCTCCTAAAAGAAATTAAGAATATCTTTTCTTATCTTAATATTAATAATATTCTAACAATTTTTCCAATAGAAAGTATCTATAGTTATATATAAAACTATTCGATTATTAAATATATAAATCATTATCAACAAAATTTTCATTTTTAAATACATTTATATCATTTTTTGTATTATTATATAATTATTTGACTTTTTATAGTATTATAAACTTATATTACATAATTTAAACTCTTATTTTAACTTAATTATAATTAAACTTTAATATTGGAGGAGAACGTTATGAAATCTTTTTTTCCTAAAGTTTTTAGGTATAAAAATAACGGTGATTTAAAAAAGAAAAGCATAAAAAATCAAATACTTTTATTACTTTTACCATTAACTATCGGTGCTATGATTGTTATGGTAGGTATATCTTATACTACAGCTCAAAAAATTTTATTTTCTGAAATTGATGAAAAAATGTCTTATCAAACTAATTCTACAATAGAATTTATTAGCAAACTTTTAGATAGACATGGCCAAATTGCAAGAACATTAGCAAGTTCTGCTAAATCATTTAATGGAGATATAAATGAAAACAATTCCCAAAATCTAGTTAAATCATTTATAGAAACTAATAATGAAACTTTTGGTTCAGGTCTATTTTATGAACCGTACTTAATAGATAAAAATACTAAATTTTTATCACATTATGGTTATAAGAAAGATGGACAAATTCTTTACACAAATGTATATTCCAAAGATGACTATACAAAAGACTACTGGTATAAACTAGGTGCTAGTTCTAAAGGGGATTTAATGTGGTGTGAGCCATATTTAGATGAATATACTAATGTTACTATGTTAACATCAGTATGTCCTATTTTACAAAACAATAAACTTTTAGGAGTTGCAACTGCTGACATTGACCTATCTACTATTCAAAAGACTATATCAGAAATTAAAGTAGGAAAGTTAGGAAGAGCATTCTTATTAACATCAAATGGTACTTATATAGCAGATAAAGATTCATCAAAGGTCTTAAAAATGAATATTAAAGAAGATTCTAACGACAGCCTTAAGACAATTAGTAATAACATATTATCTTCTGAATCTGGTAAATCTTCATTTAAAGATGATAATGGAACAAATATAACATTTTTCTCCACTATTCCTGAAACCAATTGGAAACTTGTTATGTGTATACCAGAATCAGAACTTTTAAATCCACTAAGAGTTTTAGCCTTTAAAATTTTTGTAGCTATGCTTTTTGTTATTATTTTAGTAACTATATGTATAACTAAATTAGCCAATAATCTAAAAGTAAGAATATCTAAGGTCAATTCTTTAGCCGAAGCTATTGCAAATGGTGATTTAACTTATAGAATAGATGTAACATATAATGATGAATTAGGAGATATGTCAAATCATCTTAATAAAATGGGTGATAACTTAAAAACTGTAATCGAAAAAGTATCTATTGGCCTTGAACAAGTTGTTTCTACTTCTGAAGAACTAACTGCTAGTGCTAATGAAACTAAAGAAGCAGCTAATCAAATTTCTATATCTATTCAAGATGTTGCTAATGGTGCTGAAATGCAATCTACATCTTTTATTGAAGCTTCTAAAGAAGGTGAAAAACTTCACCATAGAGTTTCTGATATATCTTCATCTATTTCTTCTGTAAGTGCTGCTTCTAACCTTGCCTATGATAAAGCATTAAGTGGTAATAATGTAGTTACTTCAACCATAACTCATATGAAAGACATTAATACAAAAGTATCTTCTTCAGCTCAAATTGTTAATTCTCTTAATGAAAAGTCAATTGAAATTGGTAATATATTATCTTTAATTTCTAACATAGCATCCCAAACTAATCTTTTGGCTTTAAATGCCGCTATTGAAGCTGCGAGAGCTGGAGAAAAAGGAAAGGGCTTTGCTGTAGTTGCTGATGAAATACGAAAACTTGCTGAACAATCTTCAGATGCAGCTAAAAATATTTCTGTTATAATAAATGAAGTTCAAAATGAAATACAAAATGCTTCATTATCAATGAATGACGGGTGCAAATTTGTAGATGAGGGTATGACTATGGTTTTTGAAGCCGGAAACTCATTTGAAAACATTCTACAGGAAGTTAAATCTATTTCTGAGAGCGTAAATGATTTATCTTTTGCTATGGATAAAGTTTTATCAAGTAGTACTATTATGGTACAATCTGTTATTAATTCTTCAGAAATTTCTACTACAACTTCTGCTAATACTCAGAATGTAGCTGCTTCTAGTGAAGAACAAACTGCTCTTATGAATGAAGTTTCTAATGCTTCAGAAAATCTATCTCAAATGGCATGTGAACTTCAATTAGAAATTTCTAAATTTGTACTTTAAATAAAAAAATTATATTAACACAAAAGACAGGTTTAATTTATTATCAAAACCTGTCTCTTATTTTAATCAAAATTAATATTATTTTAAAAGTATTCCACCATAATTACTTATAACTACTGCAAATACTACTGAAACTATTGTCATAAGTTTTATTAAAATATTCATAGATGGTCCAGAAGTATCTTTAAATGGATCTCCAACTGTATCCCCTACAACTGCTGCTTTATGCGAATCACTTCCTTTTCCGCCATAAGCTCCACCTTCAATATATTTTTTAGCATTATCCCATGCACCACCAGCATTAGACATAAACATTGCAACCATAACACCAGTTCCTAGAGCTCCTGCAATTGTCCCAGCAAGTGCTTCCGCTCCTAACAAGAATCCAACTGCTAGTGGTATAGCTATTGCTAAAATACCTGGTAGTAACATTTCCTTTAATGCTGCATCTGTTGAAATTTCAACACATTTTGCATAATCTGGCTTTTCAGTTCCTTCCATTATTCCTTTTTTCTCTTTAAATTGACGTCTAACTTCTTCAACCATTTTAGTTGCAGACTTTCCTACTGCCTCCATGGTTAATGCAGCAAATAAAAATGGTACCATACATCCTACTAAAAGTCCTGTAAGTGTCAATGGATTTAATAAATTTATACTTTCTAAATTAACAGCCTGAGCATAAGATGCAAACAAAGCTAATGCTGTTAGTGCTGCCGAACCAATAGCAAAACCTTTACCAATTGCTGCAGTAGTATTTCCAACTGAATCTAATTTATCAGTAATCTCTCTAACTTCCTTTGGCATATCAGCCATTTGTGCAATTCCACCAGCATTATCTGCAATTGGACCATATGCATCTACAGAAATGACCATACCTGATGTTGCAAGCATTCCTACTGCAGCTAACGCAATTCCATATAAACCTAAACTTGCATCTTTTGAACCACCTATTAAGAAATATGATAGTAATACTCCTAATGCAATTATCAAAATAGGTACAACTGTAGATTTCATTCCAATAGCAAGACCTGAAATTATATTTGTAGCTGCTCCTGTTTGAGACTCCTGTGCAATAATTTTTACTGGTTTATAATTATCTGATGTGTAATACTCTGTAATTTTACCTATGAAAACCCCAACTAATATTCCCACTAAAACAGATATAAATGGTTTTATAGTATTTAAAATAGTTTTGCTTAAAATCAACGAAAATATTATCATAAGTACTACAGATACATATAGTCCTAAATTCAATGTTTTCTGTGGATCTTTTCCTTTAGAATATCTAACTATAAATATAGCAATTATTGACGCTATTATACCAGCAACAGACACATATATTGGAAACATAACAGCATTTTTTCCTAGTGATACACTTGCTGCGACTCCAAGAGTTAATGCAGATATTAAAGAACCAACATAGGATTCAAAAAGATCTGCTCCCATTCCTGCTATATCCCCTACATTATCCCCTACATTATCAGCTATAACAGCAGGATTTCTTGGGTCATCTTCCGGGATTCCAACTTCTACCTTTCCAACAAGGTCAGCACCTACATCTGCAGCTTTAGTATATATTCCTCCACCTACACGTGCAAAAAGAGCTATAGATGATGCACCTAATCCAAAACCTGTAATATATTCTATTTCTAAGTTGAAAATTAAAGATAACATTGCAATACCTAAAACTCCAAGTCCTACAACAGAAAGTCCCATAACTGTTCCCCCAGAAAAAGCTATGGATAAAGCATCTTCTTTTCCTTTAGTAGCAGCTTGTGCAGTTCGTACATTAGCTTTTACTCCTACCTTCATACCTGCATATCCAGCAGCAATTGAAAATATTGCACCTAATACAAAACTTATAGATGTTTTTATATGAAGAAATACTGCAATAGCAATGGCTACCACTAATATAAATATCCCCAAATATCTATATTCCTTCTTCAAAAATGCCATTGCACCTTCACTTATATGGCCTGCAATCTCCTCCATTTTTTTATTTCCCACTTCTTTTTTTGAAATTTCTTTTGATATAAACATTGCAAAAAGTAAAGTTAACACTGATACTATTATTGCAAAAAATAAAAAAGACATAAAATACCCCCTTTAAGTATCATTTTTCCGTAAAACTATTACTAATAGATTTCATAGTAACTATTACTATTTTCTATAAGTATATATTCTTCTTTTTAAAGTTTTCCCCTTTAACATTTATATAAACTTTTTGTAAACTTTTACACTAAATGTAATGACATTTTATAACATATTTTTCAAGATTAAGTTTAAATTTTCTGAATATTATCTTTTTCTATTTATTATGTTATAATCGTGTGGAGCTAATTGCTAAATTATTTTTAAAATTGAATATTTTTAACTTTTTGGTTTAAATGTGATTAATTTCAATTTATTAAAAGGGAAAAGAGTTTAAATCTCTTACGGTCCAGCCACTGTAATGAAGAGCAAATTTTTATTATACCACTGCAAATTATAAATTTAAGTTTGTGGGAAGGTGAACATTTGTGATGAATCTAAGTCAGGAGACCTGCCAATAAGTTCTAAAGTTGCTTACTAGGATAGGTTAATTTTAATTAAATTTAATACATTACATCATTAGTTGTATGTTTTAAAGTTATTTATTACAGTATCTTATTCTAGGATACTGTTTTTTGTTATAGATTTATTATAATTATTAAATTAAATAATAAAATAAATTTAAAATATTTTTATTATTCTAATTATTATGTTTATAAATATTAAAATATTTATATATATTAATAAAAAGATTATTTAGGGGGATTTTTTATGAGAAAACAAAAAATTTATTCATTAATTCTAGCAGTATCATTAACTGCATCAATTCTTTCAGGCTGTGGTGATACAAATAAAACTTCAAAAGAAGTTTCTTCAAATTCTGCTTCTGAGCAAAAAAATTATAAAGAAGTTACTGTAAACAATGATTTACCTTCTGGTAAAGAAGATGAAACTTTTTCTACTGCACCTAAAAAAGCTGTTACACTAAGTGGCTTTACAACAGAAATGCTACTTGCATTAGGGCTTGAAGATTCTATAGCAGGATATTCATTTCAAGACAACGAAGTGCTACCTGAATATAAAGACGCACACTCCAAACTTAACAAATTATCTGATTTAATGCCATCTAAAGAAACATTATTAGGTGTTGAACCTGATTTCATAACTGGATGGATGTCTACTTTTACTGAAAATAATTTTAATAATAAATTTTGCAAAGAAAATAATGTAAAAATTTATGTTCCAAAATGTGAAAGTCCTAATGCAACAATGGAAACTGTTTATGAAGACTTTACTAACCTTGGGAAAATATTTAATGTAGAAAAAAACTCAGAAGATGTTATATCTAAAATGAAAAAGGATATTGAAACTATTTCTTCTAAAATATCAAAAGATACAAAGCCAGTTAAAGCCTTTGTATATGATTCTGGTACAGATACTCCTTTTACTGCATGTAATGGTCTACCTACAGATTTAATAAGACTTGCTGGTGGTGAAAATATATTTAAAGATGGAGAAAAACCTTGGGCTAAAGTAACTTGGGAAGAAGTTGTTAAACGAAACCCTGAGCAAATAATAGTAATGCAATATAATGCAGCTGATGATGTTGAAGAAAAAATAAACTTTTTAAAAAATCATGATGCATTAAAAGATGTAGATGCTATAAAAAACAATAAAATATTTGTATTAGAGCTTTCAGAAGTAGTTGCTGGTGTTAGAAATCCTGGTGCTATAAAAGCTATGGCGGAAAATTTCCATCCTGAAATATTCAAAAAATAAATTGGAGCGTTTTAAAATGAAAAAATTAAAAACAAACATATATATTATCTACATAGCATTAATATTATTTTTAGTATTTTCTATAATAGTTGCTATTAATGTTGGTACAGTAGATGTGAGTAGTTCTGAACTTTTCAAAATTATAATTAATAAAACATCTGGAAATGATGTCTTTGATAAAACATGGTCCAGTTCTGTAGAAAATATAATTTGGCAGTTAAGATTACCTCGAACTCTTCTTGCTGGAATTGTTGGTGCCGGTCTTGCTCTTTCTGGAGTATTAATGCAGGCTTTAACAAAAAATGTTCTTGCTGATCCATATATACTTGGTATTTCATCCGGTGCATCTACCGGTGCAGTTATAAGTATATTACTTGGAAGTAGTTTAGCTATACCTTTTATGTCTATCCATATAGGTGCATTTATAGGTGCGTTATTCTCTTCAATATTAGTATTTGTACTTTCAAGTAAAAAAGGTAAATTTTCATCTTCAAGTTTAGTTCTAACAGGGGTTGCTGTAGCATCAGTATTCTCTGCAATAACAAATTTTATTATATTTAAAGCAGAAGATGTAAGAAAATTATATTCAGTTATGTTTTGGATGACTGGGTCTCTTGCTGGATCTAAATGGGATGATGTTCCTTTAGCATTTTTAGTGCTTATAATTTCATCTGTTATATCTTTAGTTATTCATAAAACTCTTGATGCAATGCTTCTAGGTGAAGATGCTGCTATAACTTTAGGTGTTAATATTAAACTTTTTAAAAAAATAATAATTGTAACAAGTACATTACTTACTGGAATCATGGTTTCTTTAAGTGGAATTATAGGCTTTGTTGGTCTTATTATTCCTCATATTTGCAGAACAATTGCAGGTTCTGTACATAAAAAGCTTATTCCTTTAACAGTTCTTTTAGGTTCACTATTTTTAATATGGTCTGACATATTGGGTAGAATGATAGGTTCAACTGAAGAACTTCCTATAGGCGTTGTTACCGCAATCATCGGTGCTCCATTCTTCCTATGGTTATTAAGAAAAAGTAAGTATTCTTTTGGAGGTTAAAATGACTAAGCTACATGTTAAGAATTTAAATTATAAACACATATTAAAAGATATAAATCTTGAAATATCGAAGGGAGATTTTGTAGGAATCATAGGTCCAAATGGTAGTGGAAAATCAACTTTACTTAAAAATATATATAGAGTTTTTACTCCAGATAGTGGTGAGGTTTTACTTAATAATAAAAACATAAAAAAATTATCTCATAAAGATATCGCAAAAGATATGTCAGTAGTGGCACAAGAAAATAGACCAGAATTTGACTTTAATGTGCTTGACATGGTGCTTATCGGAAGATTTTCACATAAAGGCTTATTTGAAGATAATACAAAATCAGATATTTCTTTTGCAGAAAACTGTCTTGAAAAAGTTGGAATGCTTAAATTTAAAGATAGAAGTTTTTCAAATCTATCTGGTGGTGAAAAGCAAAGAGTTTTAATTGCCAGAGCTCTTGCACAACAAAGTGATTTCATGATTCTAGATGAACCAACCAACCATTTAGATATTGGATACCAGCTGCAAATAATGGATATTATAAAAGCTCAAAATCTAACAGTATTTTCAGCAATACATGATTTAAATATAGCATGCTACTATTGTGATAAAATTTTTGTTATGAAAAATGGTGTTATATTAGATTTTGGAACTCCTGAAGACGTATTAAATGAAAAAATAGTCAAAGAACTTTTTGGAATTAATTGTAGTATTGAAAAAAGTTCTGCTACTAATAAATTAAATATAACCTATATTCCTAATTCTTTCAAAAATGAAGAATTAAAAGTTATTTAGTAAAAGCCTGTGATAATTAAAATCACAGGCTTTTTATACAATTAATACTTCCTTTTAGGATTTTTAGGAAACCAACCTTTTTTTACTCTCTCTTCTTGTTCAATTATTTCATGAATACTCCAAAGACATGAAAAACCTGTTACCCCTAATATAGATGCAATAATATTGTTTTTAACTATTAAAGATATTCCTATAAAAATTAATCCTAATATAAAAAACATTGGCCATATATTCTTACCAAAATAATATTCCCCCTTAATGACTATTGGATGAAATACTCCAATGATAAAAAAAGCCATTAATCCAATCATAATACCTTGCAAGTTCAAAATCATACCACCTCATAAATTTTTAATACATACTTTTTAATTTTTAGTATGCTTTATAAGTAAATTTAACAAAACATTCTTTTAAAATACTTACATTTATTAATTATACTCCCAAAACAAGTGTTCCTATAATCCAATATATTGCCCACCAAAACAATAATATTGCATTAATTATTATTAGAAAAACTGCTAACTTAGTTTTATGTCTTATGAATCCTATTATTGAAAATATTCCTCCAATAAATGCAAAAATACTTGGACCAATAAGAATTAAAATTCCTTCCAACACCGTTGCATGAGTTGGTATAAGTTGAATAAATTCATTTACTAAAACTAAGAAAGATAATACTAAAATACTTAAAGACCACTTAGTAAATATACTTTCATACTTCATCTCAATCTCCCTTATTGTACTTTAAATAAATTATTTCTAAATAATAATATAATTATATCATATTTACTTTTACAAAATACAACTCTGATTCTATTTAATTATATTTGTATTTCTAGAAAATATTATTAATATATTTTAAATTTATAGTTTATTTTTAATTTAAAGTAAATTACATAAAAAACTCTATTTTTTATTATTTTTTTCATATATACTGCGCCTATTTTATTTCATGTTTTTTACTTATATGTTATAATCTTTTACAAATGTTGTTTTATTTACAATTTTAAACATGGGGGTTTTTATATTATGAACACAATTAATTTAAATTTTGACTGTAAAGTATTAGACGAAAATAATCCAGATTTAGTTTTTGGTGCAGCTGAATGTCTTGCTGAAACTTTTGCTGGAGTAAAGATAGGCAAATTTACTATCTGTGAGCCTATGGCTAAAATATGTAAATTATCTAAAGAAGATATGATGGAATTTACTACAAATTATATAAAAGACATTGTAAATGATGGTTTATGTGTGGTAGCAGTAGATACTGATACTAATAAGGTTATTGGAGCTATGGCTTGCGAAAATTATACTCCTAATAGAAAAGCTTCTTTTGAAGTAAAAAATGAATCAATAAACAATATATTTGGTTTTCTTGAAGAATTAGATAAACAATTTTTTACAATTGTAGAAAAGAGATTTGGAAGAAAAATAAGAAAAAATGAATATGTTCGTGGTTCTATGCTAGGGGTTAGAACAGAATTTAATAAAAAATATGTTGCACAAAATATGCTTTCACTTGTAATGGACCAATGCGCGGAAAAAGGATTTAAAGCATTTTTTGTTGAAGCAACAAACTTTAAATCTCAAAAATTTAATAATCTTTACGGTTTTTATACTGCTAAAGATTTACAAGGTAAACCTATATCTAAAAAATATTGTGACCATCAAATATTCCATCAAATTCCTGAAGATGTTGCTTTAGAATGTTTACTTATGATAAAACCTGTTGAAAATGCTGTTGTCCAAGCATTATGCGTATAGATTATACTAATTATTTTCTATTCTAAGCATACATAAATAATATGACCCCTAAAAATACATAAAGGGGTCATATTATTTTAAATTATCAATTTTTATAATTAAATTATCAGCTCATAAATGTTTTTATCTAATAGACTATTGACCAAAGTGCTAAAGTTGTTTCTGGTTCCCAACTAACTATAGCTCTATGAGCTTGGCGACACTTATATTTATTTCCTCTGTAAGTAACTAAATCACCTACTTTATATGTTGTTCCTGGCCTCCATTCACTAACTTTTTCAGTATCTGTACCTCCAGTTTGTTTTTTAACTATTAGTGTTCCTTCTTTAAGAGTTGTTTTTTGACCATCTTCTTCTGTCGCGATTATTTTGTATGAGTAATTATAATCAGCCCAAGCTGAACAATACAATTTAAGCTTAAATGCCCCTTGTGATAAATCATATCCTACATATTTGCTTTGATTATCATTTAAAACACTACGCTCAGCATCTATATATTTTCCACCATTCACATATAATTCTATGTTAGTTATCTTTTTACCGCTTACGCATTCACCTGTTATCTCCATGTCACCAGTTATTGTTTTAGTATCATCAAAATTAACTACATATTTAAGCGGTAACTTTTCTATTTCATCTTCTGAAGTCTTTTCAAGTCCAGTATTAGTGATTTTATAAGTTATACTGCTGCTTTTTTCTAATTGTAATTTGTTTTCTGTATTTGTTATTAGTAGTCTATTATCCGGTTCTCTATGCTTAACTGTAATGTAATTACCTATTTGAATAGGAATATTTTCAACTAAGGCTTCATTTACTTTATTTCCAGTAAAATCTTTTGTATAAATGGTATTTCCTTCACTGTCCCTAATTAAAAGTGATGCATAACTATCTTCAAAATAGTAATGTGGCATGATTCCTTTGATATCAAATTTTGCATTTTTATTAGCTAAGTCTAAACCTAATTCTCCAAAAACGTTATCTGCATAACCTTTAAAAGTAAAATTAAATTTTTCACCTAAATAAGCAGTTTCTTTGTTATCTCCATCGCCAGTTTCTCCATTTATAACAACATTAAAGCTAGCAGTATCTCCTGATACATTTACATTTTGTAAACTTATTCCACTATCCATTCCATTAGATAAGAATAATTCATTGGAATTAATATTTGTCTTGGTATAACCTAAAGCTGCTTTAGATAAATCCCCAACTGCATTTAAAGTTCCATATGGTCTATATAAATATACTTCATCATTTCCACTTGCGTTACCTCTTCCTTGGAAAGCTGTGTTTATTCTATATACTAATAAACCTTCTCCTGGTAAACTCGATTCATATAATCTTTCTTTTTTTCTATATTCTACTACAAAATATTCTTTATTTGAATTTGGTGATTTGATAATATAGCTGTTATTATTTGAGTTGCCTATTTTAGATACTGAATATTTTCCTGGTTTATTTATTTCTTGTATATTATCTATCCACTTACCATAATACATTTTCATGTATGTTCCCATTGATTGAGGAATAGATTTAGTTTGGTCCATTACATCCCATGGTCCAACAGCAACTTTACCATCATAATTATAATGATAAAGATCTGGTGCTCCTAATGTATGAAACATTTCATGACTTAAAACACCAATACCATTATCTCCAATAAAATCTTCTAATTGAAAATTGTAAGTATCTATTCTTTTACCATTTATTCTTGCATCTTGATAAAACATATTCCATTTATGAGGCCATAAAAGTGATGACCATCCAGTTGTTGCACCCTTTATAATAAAACAAACATTATCCACCTTACCATCATTATCTGAATCCACATTTAAATCTTGTGGAATTTGATTTTTAACAGCATCAACTGCATTTTTAAGTAATGTTTGTTCCCTTATTCCTCTTTCATTGTCTGGAACATTTGCATAATAACTTCTTGGATGACTATCAGTATAACTTAAAACTTGATCACCCTGAGGTTTTGGATAAAAAGTTGTATTAATATCTAATTTATTATAAGACGCTTCCTTATAATAATTATTTAAAGATGCTTGACCTTGAGAGTTAAATTGTCTATCATATGTGGAAAAATTTCTTGTTATTTCATATTGGTCACTAAATTTTATGAAAATAACTATATTATTAAGCTTTCCAATATTTTTTGTGCTTTTAGTTGAAACATTTGCATTAAGCATCTCTCTTTGTTTTTCAATTTCATCTTTTGGATATTCTACATCATTTATATTAATTCTGCTATCATTTTCAATATTTTGTAAACTTTCAGTTTTTTCTTTAGTTACCCGTTCTCTTGATGGTAATATTTCATCCTTTACATATTTTCCATAAACATAATATCCTGTCTTTTCATCTTTAAGTATTGCTCTTCCCTTTGCATCATGCAAATAGTTATAAAACTCATCTCCTGATGCATAACACTGAATAACTTGTCCATCCGGTTGTGTTAAATTCACCTCTGCATCCTTCATTGGTGCAGCATTAACCGGTGAATGGCTTGTCCCTAAAACGCTAGCCATTGCAACTAAAGTTGCTAATCCTAGCTTAGATAAAAACCCTTTTTTCATTTTAATCCCCCTCTTTTAGTTCATCACATTTATAACCATACTAAACCTCTCATTTTTTAACGTGGTATAAATATGAATACTTATTTATTAAAATATTATAACTAATCATTTGTAGTTGACTTGTTATAATAACTTAAACTAATGATATTAAAATCTTTCTTATATCGAAAAATCTGGATCAACTAAATTTTGATATATATTTTCTAGTAAGCTATAGCTTGATATATTATTTTTATCCAATCTTAGAAACTTTAGTTTTTTTAAGTCACTTATAGCTGATATATCACATATTTTGTTACTATCTAATCCTAAACTAATTATTCTACTTTTACTTGAAAGTATAGAGATGTCATTTAATTTATTATTGCTAGCCCAAAGCCCTGTGATTTCATTCATATTCTCAATTCCTTCTAAAGAAGATATATCATTATTAC
>NZ_HE611052.1:123447-128613 GCF_000285575.1 Clostridium senegalense JC122
TTTTTTAATCTACAGGTTTTCCTTCAAAGTTTGTGTATTCTGTAGGATTCTTTTCATCGCCTCTATTATTTTGATTTTTATGTAGTCTTTGTCTCCTTTCTCCTTTTTGTGGAGAATTATTAGTTTTATTACTTTTAGACATATTATTCACTCCTTATTTTTATAATAAATTATAAAGTTTGAATTAAATAAAATCTACTTTAAAATGCTACATTAAATATTCTACCTAAAAAATTCAAAATAATTCCCTTTTAAAAGTTCCTTTATTTTCATATATAATTTTAATCATACTAAAACTATATTTAAATGCTATATTTGATTCTTTTTCTTCTTTATGCAATAATATTGTTAATTTTATTTTTGTATGAGAGGTATATATATGGGTTTACTAAGAAAATTATTAGGCTTTTCTGTAGGAACTGCTATTGTTACTATCCTAGGTCTTATTTCAGCACCAATTATAACTAGAGTTATTGATACAACTAATATGGGGCATTTGGCTATGTTTAATACCGCCTTTAATTTAATTTTAGGTTTTGTATTATTAGGTTTAAATCATGCTTATGTTAGATATTATTCAGAAGAAGAACCATCACAAAGAGCTGACTTACTTAAAATTTGTTTAAAAAACCCACTAAAAACCAACTTGGTAATTAGTGTAATTCTTTTAATATTTTATAAACCAATTTCTTTATGGATGGTAAAAAAACAATCACTATTTATAATAGTTTTATTAATAATATACTTATTTTTCGGAATATTATCTACTTTTGCGCTACTAGAAGTAAGGATGAGGCAAAAATCTAAGGTATATTCATTTTTAACTGTAATTTTAAAAGTATCTTATTTATTACTTGTTATTATTTTTTCTTTATATATAAAAATAATTATTTAACTGTTGTGCTTGCCACAGTACTTTCACAAGTAATACTTACTTTAATTACTTTATTCATTGAAAAAGATGTTTGGTTTAAGAAATCTATTGCTACAAATTCTATTAACAAAAATAAGTTAATTAAATATGGAGCTCCATTTATATTTTCTCAAACTGTTACATCACTTTTTCAATCAATAGATAAAATTTGCATTGACTCATTTACTAATTCAACACAGGTAGGTTTGTATAGTGGCGCTACACTTCTTATTGTTCCTTTAACTTTAATTCAAGGTACATTTAATACTTTTTGGACTCCTGTTTCATATGAAAAATATAATAAAAATCCACATAATAAGGACTTTTTTTCGAATATGAATAAAGTAGTATCATTTTCTATGCTAGTTATTTCTATATTAATTATTGCATTTAAAGATTTCATAATATTATTTTTAGGAAAAGATTATAAAGATGCTGTTTTTATTTTTCCATTCTTAGTTTTTATGCCTATAATGAACTGTATTTCAGAGACTACAGTTGTAGGGATTAATTTTAAAAAGAAAACTAAAAATCATATATATATTTCATTAGTTGCAGCAATATCTAATACTATAGGTAATATTATATTAGTTCCTATATATGGAGCAAAAGGTGCTGCAATTTCAACTGGTTTATCCTATATAATATTTTTTATAGCAAGAACATATTTTTCAAATAAATATTATAAAGTAAACTATCATTTAAAAAGATTCTTTATATCTATAGTATCTATTTATATATTAGCTATATATTCTAGCTTTTATAAATTTAATATAACTATAGCTATTCTTTCATTAATATCTTTATCTATAGTAACAATTTTATATAAAGATGTTGTTTATTTTTTAATTAAAAATATTAAGAACATAAAAATAAAAAAGTAGCTTGAATTCTTATCAAACTACTTTCCTTTCATCTTTAAATACTATGAAAGATTACATACATCTATCGCAAGGATCAAACTTTCCACTTTCTTGGATACTTCCTTCATATATAGTCTTACTTCGTGATAATGTTGGGCATCCTGGTGATGAGTGATATGATTTTCCTTTTGGTGTCCAATATACATGAGTTTCATCACTAATATTATTACTAAGCACTTGTTGTGTTTCTTGTTCCTCTTTCACTTGCTCTTGTTTTGCTATTTTATCTTCTTTTGCCTTTTCTTTTTTTATTCTTTCCTCTTCTTCCTTTTTAGCAATAGCAATTTGTTTTTGTTCTTCTTCATATGCAATTTTTTTAGTATTTATACTATTTTTTAAATCAAGTACTTGTTTATTATTATCATCTATAGATACAGCCTCATTTATTTTACTATATGCCTTATCAAATTCTTTACTATCTAAAAATTTTTTAGCCTCATCTATTTTTATTGGTATTAATTTTTGTTTGCAAATTATAATTTGTTCATCCGCATTCTTTTTAATGTCTTCTGCTTTTTCATCTATTTCACTTAATTTTTTTAATGCTGAATCAAAATCTTCTTTTTTTATTAAATCTAAACTTTCAGTGTAAATTTTAAATTGATCTTGATTAAAGTTAATTATTTTTTGTTTTTCCTTTACTTCATCATTATTTTTTATATTTTTAGCACTATCCAACTGTTTTTTTGCTTCATCATATTTTTTCTCACTTATAAGTTTGTCTACTTGAGACATATAATTATTAAATTGCTTTTCCTTATGGCTACTATTAATAATAGAACAACTTATTATTAAAATTATTATTATAGCTATAATCCCTTTTTTATTTTTCAAAAACACTCTCCCCTTTGTCATAAATATTCCATAAAAATAGTACCTTTTTTTTATGAAATTGTATATAATTTTGACAAAAGTTTTATGTTTTTTTTTATTCTAAACCTTTTTAAATTATTATATTAACTATATTTATATTTTTTCAATAAATATAAAATATACTTAGATTAAATTGCTAAATCTCCATATTAATATTTACTTTGAGAAATTTATATTTCTTCTTTGCTATTCATAATAACATTTTTAATAAAATTACTTTTCCCATCAGTATAATTATTTCTATCATACTTATATTTTTCAGCCAACATTTTCTTTAAATTACAATACTCCTTTGCAACTTCGTCATGGTTTATTAAGTAGTCTCTAAACAGTATCTTATTATTCCATTCCTCACTATTCCACTGAACAATATGTATATGATGAGTTCTACTATTTTCAGTTCCTCTTACAAAAAAACATCTCTCATTATTAGAAGCCTCTGGTCTATAAATATATCCACTTTCCTCTAAAATTTTAATAATATTAGGTAACTCCTTAAAATCTTTTATTCCTATAAGTATATCAATAATAGGTTTTGAGATAATATTTGATATAGCTGTACTTCCAATATGCTGTATATCTACAACATATTTTTTAATTTTTGATAATATTATTTTCTCTTCTATATGATATAATTGTTTCCATTCACTTTTATAATCACTTAACTCTACAGCCCCCCTTTTTAATCCAATCATTTTCTACTCCTTTTCCAAGGTCTATTTCCTTGTAACCATCTATTTTCTCTCCAATATTCTTTATCTGGATTACCATCTGGATAACTATTAATAAATCTTTTAAATACATTAAATAATATTTTTGTTTGTACTGGAATATACTTTTGTTTACACTTCATTGATTTATAAAAAGCATATGATTTCTTTTCTAAAACTTTTTCATACTTGTTCTTCTTTTTAATAGACATTTCACTCCAATCTTTTGCCCAAAGATTAAATCCACATTCATATATTTTAGGGATTCCCCAAAATTTCAAACTCCTTGCTATTGGTCTTATAGAATGTTTTGTCCCTGATCCAGCTGTTGTTGAAATTATAAAAGCTGACTTTGAAAACATTTCTTTTAAAGGCCTATGTGGCATAAAAATACAAGCAAAATGATCTAAAAATCCTTTAACTTGTCCACTTTCACTAAGAGAATAAACTGGAGATGCTATAATAATTCCATCTGACTTTTTAAGGGCATCTAAAATAGGATGTGTATATTTACTATGAGGGCAAAATTCCCCACCAAAACTTCCTTCTTCAAAACATCTAAAACAGCCGCAACAAAACACTGGCAAATCCTTTGGCAAATAGAAATGAAAAAACTCATTATTTTCAATGGAATTTAAACTTTTTTCTACTATTTCAATAGTTTTTTCAGTATTTCCTTTTCTTTGACTTCCATGTATTATAGTTATTTTCAAAACTTATTTCCTCCTATAGATAATTAGTCTTATTCTAATGTATTAATCTTAAAATTTATAATAAACTTAATTATACTATTTTAGGTATACATTTAATCCTATATAATTTTATAATTAATAAAAGATCTACATGCATATTCATTTTCATTTAAATTTAAAATTTTAAAGTATATTATTTTAAATAATCTGATGCATCTACTAGCTCAAACTCATTATAATCCTCTATAAAATCTCTTAAAATTTTACAATGTCCCGCTCCATATATAACTAATATTCTATCATTTTCTTTAGCAATTTTTTGAAGGTTACTAAAAATATATAGATTTCTTCTATACCATTCAACAAGAGAATCTACGCCATAATAATTGCTTCCTGCACCAACTTGATTAGGATACAAATATAAATCACTATGCACATTATTTATATTTGTAGTATCATTCATTTTTTTAAACATTTCTAATACAGTTAAGTTTTCATAGTCTTCTTTATCTTCATTATCTAATTTATTAATTATATTCATAAAGCTTTTATACACTTTTGGTTCATTATCTTCACAATATTCTAACCATTCCATTGGTAAATTTACCCCTTTATCTAGTGGATAAATTTTTTCATGATTTAAAGCCTTACCTAGTCTAAATCCAATTTGAGCTACTTCACTTTTATTCTCTAAAATGTTATTTTCTGTAATTATTCCATTTTTTAGATATCTAAAGTATATTCTATTTAATTCATCTTCCTTATCTTTATCTTTTTCAACTGCTATTTTATTAGGATTAAATTTTAGTAATTTATCTATTAACTCTTTAAGCTCCTTTTGTTTTTTATCACTCATAATATTCTTTGGATTATTTTCTATCAGATGCTCCCCACAGCTACCAAAATGATATGTTCCTAACATAAGTATTTTAGCTTTCATAATGCTTCCCCCTTTTACTATTAAACTTATTTTACCATATAGTTAAATAAAATATAATAAACTTATCCATTATTGGTTATTATTACTATTTTTTTCAAAAGTATATATTTCATAA
>NZ_HE611052.1:129046-132645 GCF_000285575.1 Clostridium senegalense JC122
CATTATTGGTTATTATTACTATTTTTTTCAAAAGTATATATTTCATAATCCATACACAGTTTTAGTAAACTTTCATATACTTTAATTTAAACAATCTTAATTATATAGTTAAACATATCTATTCTTTCATAGCTTAAGTTTTTATCAAACTTTCTAAATTCTCTCTTCAAAAAATCAATATTAGAGTAATACTCATCTTCTACTTCTTCTATCTGCCCTTTTGTCAAACTTTTCAATACAGATTTTTTATCATCTACATCTTTAAACATTAAATCTCCAATAATTATTTCCCCATTATTTTTTAATACCCTAATCATTTCTTCTATAGCTATAACCTTTTCATTTTCATTTAGATGATGAAAAGCATAAGTTGAAACTATAATATCAAAACTCTTATCGCTATATGGTATTTTTTAAAACTCTCCTAATCTTACTTTTAATTTAGGATACTTTTTCTTTGCTATGCTTAACATTTCTCTAGATTGATCCATTCCTACAATATCGCAATTATTTCTTAAAAACTTGCTACTTAAATTTCCTGTTCCTACACCTATTTCTAAAAATTTAAATCCCTTTTTACTATTTTCACTTGCCAAATTGTATACCTTGTCTAATATTAAATTATAATTCTTATATAATTTAACTTCTCCTCTATCCTCTACTATAGTCTTATCATAGTTTTTAGCCCAATCGTTAAAATTCCATTTATCTTTCCAATTATTTTTAATATCCCTTATTTTATTAGCTCTTTTTATAACATCTAATATATCACTATCTAATTCAGATTCTCCATTCATATAAAGTTTATCTAATATATTTTCTAGTGAATCTCTAATTATAGTCAATCTTTGAATTTCATTATTCACTATTTCCCATTGATTATTAAAATGATTTAAATAATTTTTATTATTTTTGTTTTCTATTATATCTTTTATATTACTAATTGATAAACCTATAGATCTATATAACAATATCAATTGTAACGTCATTATATCCTCATTATTAAATTTTCTATACTCATTATTACTGTCTCTTAATGGTTTTAATAGTCCTTTTTTCTCATAATATCTAATTTTGTTAGTAGTTATATTAAAAACATTTGCAACTTCACTTATACTATAACTATGATTCATAATATCAACACCTTTCATATATAATTTTAAACTTTCACCTTAGACTAAAGTCAACATAAAAAAGTAGGCTTAAGCCTACTTTTCATTCTAAAATAAATATTCTAATTTAAATGACACCAGAATCTAATATTGAAAATTCAACTTTATTACAATCGATCTCACCTACAGCTCCATAAGGAATAGTTATCATTGGAGCTGTATGACCAAAATTCATATTATAAATTATAGGTAAATGTTTTAATTTTAGTTCTTCATTTATAACTTTTAAAATAACCTTTTTATATTCATCATAATATTTATTGTCATAAGGTTTTCCAAATATTATACCTTTTGCATTTTGAAAAATTCCCTGTGATCCATAATTTCTTAACCAATATTCTAAATACTTTGGCTTTGGCATATCTTCTGATGTTTCAAAAAATATAATTGCATCATTCCATAATTCCTTTTCTGGCCAAAGTTTTGTACCTTTAATCATTTCTAAAACATCTATACATCCACCAATTAAATTTCCTTTAACTATACCTTCTCCTTGTAAGAGCTCATATCCTTCATTTTTATAAGTATTTCTCTGTTTATATTTATTGCTATGAACCCATGGTAAATAATCACTTGTCCAAATTAGAGATGAATTAATTTTGCCTATAGGTGAATTATCAAATAGCACTTTATAAATCCATTTCTTTGTATAATCAAACATTTTAACATTTTCAGCAAACTCTGCTAAAATTGATGGACCATAAAAACTAGCTATCCCTGCTTTTAAGCATATCATATGTGAGATAGTAGTATCAGAATATCCTATAAAAACCTTAGGATTATTTTTAATAATATCAAAATCTATATAAGGTAAAATCCTTACACTTTCTTCCCCTCCAATACAACTTAAAATCCCTTTTATAGATTTATCTTTAAATGCATTCATTAGGTCTTCTGCTCTTTTTTCAGGATGATTATATAAATATTCACTTCCTTTTAAAGTGCTTTCCATTTCTATAACTTTCAAACCAAATTCTTCTTCTAAACGTTTTTTCCCTTGTTCATATCTCCATAAAATATCACTATCACCTGCTCCACCCCAAGATAAGCTAATAGTTGCTACTTTATCTCCTTTTTTTAATGCTACTGGTTTTATTAATTTCATTTTTAGTCCCCCCCATAATTTATATAAATATATAATAACGAATTTATAAGCTTATATAAACATATAAATTAAAATACCATTAACTTTAAATAAAATTATTAGTGTTTATTAAATATTTTTTATTTATTCAAAATAATTTAACTTATATACCACATATTTACATATAAATCACATTATAATATATCAAAGGAGGATTGATTTAGTTTATTATGAAAAAATATAGTAAGACCACAATTTTAATTATAATTTTATTGATAATCTACTTCATTTTATACTTTTCAAACCCTAAAAATACATCCTTTAATTTGGATACATTCAAAAACCTTTCCACTTCTTCAATAATAAAAATAAGCACTTACTAATTAAAATAGTAAGTGCTATTTTAATTATATTAATATAATATTACTTCTTCTAATATTAATTAAACATTTAAAAGATTAGTTTTTTATGGACTTCAGTATATTTCAACACTTTTTTACCTTTAAATTTTAAACTGAACTATAAAAGTTAACCTATGCTACTATACTCTTAACAATGCTTAAATTTAAACCTAAAACAATATTCATAAGGAAATATTATTTAAACTTCATTATATCACTGAATATATTTATATCTTTTAGGAAAACCTAAGTTATATTTTGTAAATAAAGGAGAGTGTAAAATGAAAAAACTATTATCAATTTTTTTAACATGTATGCTTTTAGTATCTTTTTCTTTAATACCATCTGAAGTTAAAGCTACTATAGATAGTTCTTCTGATAAACTACCTTTTACTCAGTCCATGGCAAATTTAAAAATGGAAGAACAAAGACTTTGGATAGAGCATGTACTCTGGACTAGAAATTTTATTATTAGTGATTTAGCTTCCCTTGAAGATAAAGACACTGTACTAGATAGACTTTTAAAAAATCAAGATGACATTGGAAATTCTATCAAACCTTACTATGGGGATATAGCTGGAAATAAACTTTCTAAACTTTTAAGAGAACATATTTCTATAGCTGGACAAATTGTTGATGCTGCTAAAGAAGGTAATAAAAGTAACGTGGATAAATATAACACTTTATGGTATGAAAATGCAGATAAAATTGCTGATTTTTTAAGTGCAGCTAATCCCAATTGGTCAAATAAAGAATTAAAAGATATTTTACATATGCATTTAAAATTAACTACTGATGAAGTAGTTGCAAGAATTAATAAAGATTGGAAAGCTGATATTGAAAGCTTTGATAAAGGTGAAAAACATATCCTAATCTTATCAGATGTCATTACTAACGGAATTATAAAACAATTTCCAAATAAATTTTCAAAATAATAGATAA
>NZ_HE611052.1:132827-163478 GCF_000285575.1 Clostridium senegalense JC122
TAATAGAATAAAAAGGATGCAGAGTAGCATCCTTTTTATCTATTATTAAATATTTTAACAGTAATTTTAATGTATTATTATTTTTATAATTTCCTGGGAAAAGTTTTATTATGTATATTTTTCCTATTTAAAAAGTTATAAATTTTATCTAAATACTTAAGTTATATAACTATATTTAACTCTTAACTTAAATATGATAATTTATATAAAATAAAAATCAATACTTTAAATTATCATACTGAAATTTATTTATAACAAATCTCCATACTTTTACTATCAAAATATATTAAATCTCCTTTATCATAATGCCATATAGCCTGTAATCTTGTTGGAGTATTAATCCCTTTAATTTTTTTATAATTTGATGTAACTGCAGACCAATTTTCATAAGAATTAGTGTCTTCAGCAAATCGTTTTGATTGAAAACTTGTCATTTCATAATTTTCATTAAAATAAAATATACCACTAACCTTTATATCATTATCTACTATTGTTGCTTCAACCGTATATTTATCAATTTCTTTATATTTTATGTTTTTTTGTAATGCTAGGCTTGGATGCATTAAACATTCTGAAAGATATGTAACTAATGCCCCTGAATTCATATCATCCCCCTTTTCATTAAACAGGGTAACATTTTTTGCAATAACTCCTTTCATTGAACCTTGTCCATTTTCATAAATATCAATGCCTTGAAATGGTATTTTAAACATTTTTGTATCAATTAAAGCAAATCTACTTGAATTATTTACAAAATCATAAATTGTATAATCAATCTTTAATTTAGGTTTATTTAAACCCATTGAAAAATCAACATTTTTAAAATTAAATATTACTTTTGAAGTTTTTTCTATACCTAAATAACCATTGTTTATAAAATATTTTTGTATTGCTTCTGGTAAAACCCTTAAATCATTCTTAGATATTATTCCTTGTTCATTAGCTTGTTTTTTTTCAACATTATTTATCTTTTTCCAGTATTCAGTTTTAACTGGAGAATATGGTATACTTAAATAAATTATTATTCCAATTATTATTAAAATCACAAATAATAAAATCATCTTTAACTTTTTTCTCCTTTTCATATGATTCCTTCTTTCATATAGATATATATTTCGTCACATCACTTCCTTATTATATATCCAAATTTAGTATATTATCTTCAAGTTTTTTCATAATGAAAAACATAGAATTTATTTCATTATCGGTAATATTTCTATATAATTTTTCAATGAATTCTTCTTCTATTTTTTCTCTGCCTTTAAAATAATCAAAACATTTTGGGGTTAAACATACTCTAATAGCTCTATTATCTTCTGAATCTTTTTCTAGTTTAATAAAATTATTATTTTCCAAATGCAATGCTAATTTTTTCACGTTTTGTCTGCTACATCCCATAATTTCGGAAACTTGAGTAAGTGTTGGATTTTTAATTTTACTTTGCCCTATTGAAATTAATAAAAGCCATTGTTTCATTGAAATTTCATCAAATAACTTATCTCCTGCATTTTGTAATTTATTTGAAAATAAAAATATAGCTCCAAATATATATGCTTTTTTATTTTCCAAATTATCACCTCCAATTAAGTAACTAGTTACCTATATTTTATAATAAGTTATCATTATTGTCAATTTTTTAATTATATTTTAATTTTTGCAAAAACAAAAATGCGACAGTAATTGCCGCATATTTTAATTGCCATGAAATTTTATCATATCTATCATTATTAAAAGTCCTATTAAAAACAGAGTATATTCTTCATCTATAACTTTTAAATTATATTTATCTCTACCAAGAAGATTAAATTCTTTCTCTATATATCCTATATCTAAATCATTTTTACGTATGGTATATGACCTTCCAAGTATATTTTCACTTTCCATTTCTATATCACCATATATGCCCGATATATTATATTTAGGAATCATAAATTCTTTTTCTATTAATGCAATTTCTTTACCACTTACATTATACATAACGTATTTATGTGCACCTATTCTTATTTTTTGTTCCATATATAATACTCTCTCATCCTTATTAGGAGTATATACATTTATATTTTTACCAATATCAAACTTATCAGCTTCCACTAAGTATATTTCTTTTCCATTCTCATCAAAAACATCAAACTTAGCACCTAATGCAATCAATCTTTCTTTTATAAAATAGCTTTTGCTCAATATTATCACCTCACATATAAGTATATATTTTAACATATATTTACTCAATAACTATATTTATTAATATTTTTTAAACCATTTATATAGCATCACTTTATGGAAAACAATGTTATAATATTTATATATTAAAATTTTAGGAGGGACATGATGAATTTTAAATTAGATATTTTAACTGAAGACTATGCAAAAGAAATTTGCAGTTGGAAATATACTGATGAATATTCTATATATAACTATCCAAGTTGGAGTAAAATGTGTAATGAAAATTGGGGTATTACAAATGAAGAAAAAAGAAAATCTGAATTTAATTCTATCATTGATGAACTTAATAATTTATGTGGCCATATAAGATTAGTAAATAAAAATGACTATATTATTATAGGCATTGGACTCAAACCTTCTTTATGTGGAAAAGGTTTTTGGAGCTATAATAATGGAATTAGTAAAAGACAAATGCAAGTATAAATATCCGAACAAACCTATTATTTTACAAGTTCGTTCATTTAATAAAAGAGCAATAAAATGTTACACTAAAACAGGTTTTAATATAATAAATACTTATAAAACTAAAACCCCTCTTGGCAATGGAGAATTTGTTAAAATGAAATATACATTTTATAATGACTGTCACTAAATTACTATGCTATATTGTAGTTTATATAATGACTGTCACTAAAAAATATACTAAACATATAATTTTAAATTTAAAGTTTAAACTTAAATATATTAATGCACAAAAACACTCTAAATCTTTATTTATTTAAACATTTTATCTATTTACAATAATTATTTATAAAACTATTGATATCATAATTTGTTTCTTTAATAGCATGTCCATTTTAAATACTGATTAAATTTTAAAATTATTAAGCTTTTAAAATTTAATTTATTCAAATAGATATTAAAAAAAGTGCCCGTTTTACCATCATCAGATTATTTGAAATGTTCCTTGTTAAATATTATAACTGGCACTTTTGTTAAATACTAATAAATAATAATGACCGTCACTAAATAGAAATTATCCTTATTTAACTTTATTAACTATTATATTTTTAATTTATGAACATCTACCTTTACTTATATTTAAGGTTTGTACATATTCTTATTTAATTTTTATAAAGCTCTTTTTATATTTTTTAATTTTATTTATATTACATACTCTTCTTTTTCCATGAACTTTTTAAATATATTACTATAGTTGCTATCATATCTTATAAGTTCTATTCCATAATTGGTTAAAGTACACACTCTACTTGCTGTTATTCCCCCCAACACCTTTCCTATCTTAAGAGAACTTATACCACATAGTGATGTAGCCATTAAAGCAAATAATGCTCTTAATTCTTTATTATAGCTTCTATTTTTTATTAATAAATCTTCTACTTCTAACCCTATTTCTTCTACTATAAACTGAGCCAACTTACTGACAGAAAAATTTTTTTTTAATATCTCTCTATTATTTACATACTCTACACTTTTAAATTCCATATCTAATTTTATTTCTAATTCTTTGAATTTATTATTTTGAATATTCATCGTGTCATTAAATAGTTTTATATAATCTTTTACCGCAAAGTATTTAAATCTATTTAGTATACTCAATATAAATTCACTATCTACTATATCAAATTCATCTATACCTCCTGAATATGCTTTTATACTTGAAAACTTGTAAGTTTCAGGGGTATTTCTATATCCTACAATGTCCTTTGGATTTCTGTGAATATATAGTGATGCTGCAATTAAATACCCATCACTTTCTATTATTGTACTTTCAAATCTTTCTTTATATAATGATCCATTTGAATCATGTTCTCTGTTATAATACTTTGAATATCTTTCCTTCACACTTTTCATAATAACTGATATATCTGTACCATATGAATCCACTATAAGATGTACATGAGTATCCATTAAGCAATAAGCATATACTTTAAATTTATATTTTTGTATACTTTCAGCTAATTTTTCCATAAACATTTTTTTATCATATTCATTGTTAAATAATGGTTTTGATTTGCATCCTATTATTCTTACATGGTATATAGCATTTTCTGTTTTTTTCCTTGCCATTCTAGCCAAAGCTAAATTCACTCCTATTAATAAATAATTATCCTTATTTAAAGCTTTGACAATATAAAAATAGTTAATCAAAATCGTAATTATAGAATATATTTATTAAAAAAGTTATTAAATTTAATGACTGTCACTAATAAAAAAGACACTTAATAACTTATTATTTTGTGTCTTCTTATAATTATTTATTATTAAGTTTTTTTATTTTCCAATCTTTATATCTTACGGCAATATATACAACTAAAGCTCCAAATATAATTGCATAACAATGACTTTTTATCATAATAATATCCCCCACTATAAACTTCATATCTTTATTAAAACATTTATATACAAATACTTATTTTCTAATTTAGATGTAATATTACCTCCTAATTTTTCCACAAGTGATTTAGTTATGGCTAATCCTAACCCAGTATTCTGCCCTGTTCTCATCCTATCCCTTGTAAAAAATCTATCAAACATATGTGATGCATCATACAGTGTCAATTCTGGTGCATAATTTTTAAACTCAACATCTATATATTCATCCTTTCTTTTTAAAGAAATGCTAACTTCTCCTTTAGAGTGTTTTAAGATGTTCTGAATCAAGTTAATAAAAATCCGATTTATTGCATTTTTGTCTGATATAACACACTCTACTTTTTCATCTATATTTATATTAGGTTCTAATCCCTTCGATATAAAATCCTCATAAAACTCTGATATTATCTCACATAAAACATTGCTAACATTAATTTCTTCATAATTAAAATTATATTCATTAGCTTGTAATCTAGATAAATCATAAAAGCTAGTTATCAACATTTGTAATGAATTAGCTCTTTTTTCAATTATATTTATATAATCATTTTTTTCTTCCTTTGATATATCTTCATCTTTAATTAACTGAATATATCCTTTAATAGATGTAAGTGGAGTTCTTAAATCATGTGACATATTTGCAATAGCTTGCCTTAACTCTACCTCTAGTTCTTTATAATTTCTTTCTAATTGTTGTTTTGATCTTAAACAATTATTTATTTCCATAGCTAATTCTTGAATATACTTATCAGAAACAGAGATTTTAATTTTTTCATTAGTATCACTTGAATTTATTTTATTAAGATTTTTTTTATATTTCTAATTTCTTTTCTGTTTAGAAAAAGTTTTAAACTTATAATACTCAATAATGCAATAAGAATTACTATTAATATATAATGCATCAATTAACCCTTTCTTTATTTAATTTCTTGTTTCTGAAAATTTTCATACCAATTAAACTAAATACTATTGTATATACAGCCCCTATTAACGCTATACTTATCATTTCACTATTAATACTTTCCATTATTTGAAGCTTAGACAGTTGCGATGTAAGTAATAGCTTGTATACATAAATGAAACTCTTTGAAACTTTATGTTCCAAATATAATATAATTTGACGAAAATTCAATACAATAATATATAAAATTGCTAATAGAAAATCTTTTTTACAAAATAACATTAATATATTTACAAGAGCTATGCCTCCTAAATATAAAGGTAATCCAACTAAAAACTTAGTTAATAATAACAATAAACTTGCATTTGAATAACCTTCATAAGGAATTGTAAATGTATATATACATATTATAAATGTTACTAAACACACTATACAAATAATTATAAAAATTATACTCTCTATAATTATTTTGCCTAAAAATATTTTTTCTTTATTTAATCCATAAGAAGCTATGTTCTTTAAAGTTCCTTCTTTAAATTCTTCTAAAAATATTGATGTAAGTATTACTACAAATATCAATATTGCTGATAAAAACTCATTAGCAATACTTATAAGTATGCCTCTAGCTTCCATAGGAGCATTATCTGAAATAAGTAAAAAAACTAGCACTATTAAAGCCATAATAATTAAAGAACTTACATATAATAACGGTCTTCTTAACCATTTGTACATCTCTGCTTTTATATAATTAAACATGTTCTTTTCCCCCTACTAAATCAATGAAATAGTTTTCCAAATTAGCTCCTAACCTTTCTAACGAATAGACCATTACTCCATTTTCAACTAATAACTTATTTATAATTTCTGGTTCATCTAAATGAGTGTAAATCTTTATATTATTCTCAGGTAATACTTCATATTCTTTACATCCAACTTTTTCTTCCAATATAGCTGATGTTTTTTCTGTGTCATTAACTTTAATAGCTAAACATGTTCTACATTTTTCATTCATTTCTTTAGCTGAAATTTCTTCAATTAACATTCCATTATCAATAAATCCAAAGCATGTAGCTAATTGTGCAACTTCTCCTAGTATGTGACTTGATATAAGTATAGTTGTATTTTTAAGTTTATTAAGCTTTAAAAGTATTTCTCTAATCTCTACAATTCCCATAGGATCTAGCCCATTAGTAGGTTCATCTAAAACAAGAAAATCTGGATCTCCCATGATGGCTAAAGCAATTCCCAATCTTTGCTTCATACCTAAAGAGAATTTTTTAAATTTCTTATTTCCTACATCCTTTAATCCTACTAATTCTAATGATTCTTTTACAACTTCTTTTTCTACAATACCTCTTTGAATTCTATAATATTCTAAATTTTGCTCAGCAGTAAAATAAGGATAAAATTTTGGAGTTTCAACAATTGAACCTACACGAGAGAGCTCTTTTAATTTTTCTTTTGTAGAGGTTTTTGAAAACAATTCTATTTCCCCATCAGTTTCATCTATTAAAGATAATATAAGCCTTATTATAGTGGTTTTTCCTGCTCCATTTTTTCCAATAAGCCCATATATATCACCTTTTTTAATATTCATATTAACATTATTAACTACAATATTGTTTTTATATCGTTTAGTTAAATTTCTTGTAGCCAAAATAGTTTCTTGCATTTAACTCACCCTTTCTTAAATCTCTATGTGTCTATAATAAAATAAAATGGTCAAGATAAGTTAAAGAAAATATTAAGAATTTATAAAGTTACTCTCCAAGTTTAAAACCTATTCCCCAAACTGTTTTTATATATTCATTTCTATTATCTACTACTGATATTTTAGATCTTATATTACTTATATGTACATTTATAGTTTTATCATCACCTAAGAAATCGTCATTCCAAATTTTTTCAAATAAGTTTGCTCTAGTAAATACCTTCTTAGGATGACTTAAAAGTAACTCTAAGATAGAAAACTCCTTAGCTGTTAATGCTATCTTTTCTCCTTTTACTTTTACTTCTACTAAATCTTTATCTAAAACTAACTCTTTATAAATTAAAGGTTCATTACTTTCTTTTACACTATTAAATTTAGTATATCTTCTTAGCTGTGCTTGTACTCTTGCTAAAACCTCATTTATATCAAAAGGTTTACATATAAAATCATCTGCTCCTAATTTAAGTAAATTTATTTTATCATCTTGAGATTTTTTTGCTGATATGACTATAACTGGCATATTTTTAGTTTCTCTAATATATGAAATAAGTTCTTCTCCTGTCATTCCTGGCAACATTAAATCTAATATTATAAGTTTAAAATCTTCCATATTTATATATAACTTACCTTCTGTTCCGGAATAAGCTGATTTCACATTATATCCTTCTTTTACAAGAATTTTTCTTATAATTCTATTTATATCTTCATCATCTTCTACAACTAAAATATTTATATCTCTATCCATCTTCAATACCTCCATTAAATATTTTATACAATAATTATACAATATTTTTTATATTAATAAAATTTTATTATAATCTCACCTTATTATAATCCCACCTTTATACTATTATATAAAGAAAAAAATTTATTAATTGCCTTAATACATAATTTATTATTTAAAATAAATTCAAATTTGCTATTACTTTCAAAATATCATTACTTCTTATCTTTAAATAAAAATATCGTAAAATTCATTACTGAATAAATACGATATCTTTATAACTTAACAATCTATTTATTTTCTATTAGTTGTTTCAAAAGATAATAACGTTTACTCGTTGCAGGATATTCATCTAATTTTAAAACTTCTTTATATCCTAGCTTCAGATAGAAATCCCTAGCTTTTAAACTGAAAGTATCAAGAAATGCATATTTACATCCCCTCACTATAGCTTCCGCCTCAAGAGTTTTCAACAACTTAGAACCAATTTTTCTACCTCTAAACTTTTCATCAACCCACAACAATGACATTTCTAACCAATTACCGTTGATTTGTGCTATAATACCACCTATTTTATTATTATTTTTATTTTTAACAAAAATAGCTAAAGGCTTGGCTGCTTTTATTCCTAGATTAGAGCAATTATACTTTTTTAAATTACTTTCGATTCCATTAATATCACTTTCCCTTGGAATATCAGTTATTACAAATCTCATAAACCCTCCACCTTAAAACACATGTTCTTATAATCTTTATCTAATAATAATTCCGCTTCCTTCTAACAAAAATTCCATGTCTTATCATTACAATCTAACCTCTCACCTTAAATTACTATCTATTTTTTGACATTATTCATAATTTACAGTATATTTAATCGTTTACTTAGTTTATTAAACATATTCTAAAAAGTTAAATTTTAGGCTTGGTTCACATATAACCAGTAAAATTAGATATTATATTTTTCCACAGCTAATTGTGGTATGAAAAAGGCTTTTTTTTAAAGCTCTCTTGTAAATACCACTACTAAATATGAGTCATATGTTATAACTATACTTTTTTTATAAATGTACACATATACATACTAAATGTCTATCTAATTATATTGTTTAACCAATTATATATAACTGAAATTTCTCTTCTATTCTCATATATTATGAGATATAATATTTGTTAAATCCTCATTCCAGCATTTATAATTCAACTATACATACATTTTTATCTTACCTGTTTTTTATTAGTTGTTTCATAAAATAATGACGTTTGCTATTTATAGGATAATCTTCCAGAGTGAAAACTTCTTTATATCCTAACTTTAAATAGAAGTCTCTTGCTTGAAAACTAAAAGTATCAAGGAATGAATACCTACAACCTCTTATTATGGCCTCTGCTTCAACATTTTTTAATAACTTTGAACCAATTTTCTTATATCTAATCTTTTCATCTACCCATAATGAAGATATTTCTAACCAATTACCATGAGTTTTCCCTATAATGCCACCTATTATATTTTCATTTTCATCATTAACAAAAATGGCTAGTGGTTTAACATTTTTTTCTTCTATATGTGAAAGATTATATTCTATTAAATTATTTAATACTATATCAACATCTTGATCCTTTGGGTTATCTGTCATTGTATATTTCATAATAATTATCACCTTTCTTCTTATTAATAATTGATTAATACATAATAAAAATGTGCAAAAATTCATTTCTGTTCTTTTATTTTTCAATTATATACTTTTTTTTATAAGAAGTTTCATTTTTTTAAATTCTATAAATTTCAATATTTTTTATAATAAAATTATATTAACTTTTTAGCATGCTCAAGATAAATAAATCTTATTTCACTGATTTACACTCTATCTATAAAAATCATGCTTTTTCACTTAAGAATTTTATATATAACATTTCCTTTATATTTTCATATCCTACAAAATAATTACAAATTTATTAAAAAATTATTCTTCATTAGTATTATTATTTATTACGAATATTCTTTTCCAATTATATTATATTTCTACACTTAATATTTTTAACTGTTTATTTTTTACAATTATACCACAATTATATCACAATTCTAAATTTTTTTAATATTCTATCAATATTATTTTTTATATTTATTATTCTCTTTCAAACCAATTCACTATTTTATATTTTTCAAACCCTAAACTAGTTGCTAATTTCATAGATTCCTCATTATCTTCTTCAATATGGACAAAGGGAATTTTATTTTTATTACGAACTTTATTTATTAAATCTATAGTGATATCATGAGCATACCCATTATTCCTATATTGGGGCAAAACATTCAGAAATCCTATAGCGCCATCATCCTGTGTAATTGCCCATCCTACTGGTTTATCCATATGACGTATACAAGAATTTACACCTTTAGTTATTCTATCAATTATATAATCAATAGATATGACATCCTTATAATCTGAGTTTTCATATATAAACTTAGCATCATCAATATTTAGTTTATCCATAATATTTTTAGTCTCATTTATATTTACTTTATTTTTTAATACTAATTTCATAGTAGGTAATCTCCACTTAATTTCATACCATTCAATTAAAATAGGCATCATCCATTCTTCCACTGCTGCAAAATTTTTATCATCATAATCTATTTTGCTTTTTATTATTTTTAATTCATCCATTGATTTTGAACTCATATAAACCCACTTTTTATCACTTTTACCTTTAACTATAACTGATTCTCCTATTTATTCTATATAGATTGTTGGATAATTTTCAATAAAATTTATAACATTTATATTTTTAATTTTATCTTTATATAAAAGTTTCAATACATCCTTTATATCACTCATTTTTTGTTTCCCATACAATTAATTTATTTTTAATACAATTTTATTTAGAGTATTAAATTTCTATAAATATATATACTTATACAAGTTTAATGACTGTCACTATAAAATCTTAGATATAATAAAAGCACCTAATAAATTTCCTAATAAGGGTTTTATATATTATTGTGTTGATTTTTAACTAATTTTTATATATTTACTTCATCATATATAATTTAATATTTCCTTTATATTTGATATTTTCACATGTGGTACTATTTCTAATTTAGCATCATTAATTATATCCTTCTTTAACCATATGGTTTTCATACCTAATTCTAAAGCAGGTTTAATATCGCTTTCTAAATTATCCCCAACCATTATTGCTTCTTTACACGAAATTTCCATTTGTTTTATAGCTGATTCAAAAATTTTTTTATTAGGTTTTCCTATTCTCAATGAATAGCTAAAAGTAAAGTTATCTACTAATTCATAAATTTTTGCCTTTGAAAAACACTCTTTTATAACCTCATCATAATAACAAGTATTGGATATAACACCTATTTTATAACCTTTTTCTTTTATACTCTTTAAAGTTTCATATATATTATCTTCAAACCTAACTTGCTCTCTATATTCTTTGTAAAAACAATGAATAGCTTGTATACATTGTTCTAAACTAAAAGTTAAATCATATTTTTTAAGAAACCCATTTAAAAACCTTTCAATTGGATATTCTATTCTTTTACTTTTTCTATCTTTTATTCCATCCATCCAAATTCTATAAAAATTATTTTTCACATCTTCAAATGTAATATTTTCATCAAATCTATTTAAATACTCAGTTAAATAAACTAAACCTTGCATATCTTTCTCATAATCTGATTGTCCATAATGAAAATGTAATAAAGTATTTCCCATATCAAAGAATATTACCTTAATATTTTTCATAAATTCCTCCATCAACAATAACATCTATATATTAAATTTAAATTATCTATTTTTCTTTGAATTTATTATATATCCAACCAATAATCCTATAAACGTACCAAGACTTATAAATAAACCAATATTATTAAAAATCACTCCAAATATTACTCCTATACACATTCCACATGATATGCAAATACATATCCAATCTTCTTCTTTTTTTGTAATATCTTTTTTTTACTTATCTTCATCCATTTTATATCTTCTTCTATTTTAATTTTTTATAAATTATATTTTATATGTTTTTGTTTAAATTCAGTGTACCAATAAATCTTAAAATACATTATACTTTTACTTTTCACTTGTCTATATATTTTATTTCAGTATCCAATAAGGAATAAATATGACTTCCATACCAATTATTATTTAATAATCTAACTGCTCTACATGTTCCCTCTTTTTTCATTCCTATTTTCATCATAACTTTTTCTGAATTAGTATTTTTATCATTACATAACGCTTGTATCCTATGAGCATTTAATTTATTGAATCCAAATTTCATCAATGCTTTTGCTGCTTCTGGAGCATACCCCTTACCAATGTGATCTATATGAATATCCCAACCAATCTCCCATTCTCTAATAGAAGGATCTATCTCCCAAAACCCTAGCTTTCCTACTGGCTGAAAGTCAGGTAACTTTGTAATAACCAAATAGTATCTATTTCTTGGTATTTTATTTATGCATTTAAGTATTTTAGAAAATCTTTCATTAATTTCTTCTTTTGTAGGTATGGTATCTGATTCAAATTTTTGGATAAATTCGCTAGTTTCTAGTTCAAAAAAGAAATCATAATCCTCTGCTACAAATTCTCTTAAACATAATCTATCAGTAAATATATTCATATTCTCCACCTCTTCTATTTCAATCCTTATCTTAAAACTCAAAAAATTTCATGTACTAAATATTTATCAAATTTTTTATATACATAATTCATTTAGACTTTTAATTTACATATATTAAATTTAATTATAAATTATGGTTTTAGAAAATTATATCATACTTATATGGATTTGAAGTTAGCTTTTTAAATTATTCATTTTAAGGTCTAATAACTAAAGTATTTATATATTAATGAAAACTTAAAATTTTATATGTAATTTTTTATGACCATCCATAAATTAAAACATTTTAGCATTTTCCCCCTATAAATACTAGCTATACTAACCTATTAACATTTGTTGTAGGCAATTTAAAACTACTTAAATAACAAAAATAGTTGAAAACACTGATTATAAAAAGTATATTTATACATAGAAGAATACTATTGGAAAGTTTTATGTTATTTAAAGTATTTATAATTTTTTATATAATTTAATATAAAATGACCAAAGGAGGTATATGGGTATGTACAATATAATGCTCGTGGAGGATGATGTAAAACTTGGTACATTGATGAAAAACCACATTGAAAAATATGGTTATGAAGTATGTGTAGTAAATGACTTTTTAAATATAAAAGGAGAATTTATAAAAAATAATCCACAGATTGTTCTTATGGATATCAATCTTCCTTTCTATGATGGCTTTTACTGGTGTCGAGATATAAGAACACTTTCTAATGTACCCATTATTTTCATATCTTCACGAGAATCAGATATGGACCAAGTTATGGCAATAGAAAATGGTGGTGATGACTATATAACAAAACCATTCTCCTATGATCTTTTGATGGCAAAAATAAAAAGCGTTATAAGAAGAGTTTATGGCAGTTATTCTGAAAGTACTAACAATGAAATGTTTGAAGTTAATGGCTTATTTATTTATATAAATCAAAACGTTGTAGAGTTTAATAAAAAAAACATAGAATTAAGCAAAAAAGAATTTCAGCTTTTATATTGCTTACTTAAAAATGTAAATAAAATTGTTTCAAGAGAAACTTTACTTGAAGTATTATGGAATGATGTAGATTTTGTAGATGATAACACTTTATCTGTTAATATTACAAGATTAAGAAAACGATTAGAAGAATTAGATATTATAGATGTAATTGAAACAAAACGAGGACAAGGATATAGAATAATAGATAATTGGAAAATTTAATTTTATGGGTAGGTGACAAATATGAAATTAAAAGATTTTTTAAAAGATAGAATAGGATATGCTCTTATTTACTTTGTAAGTACATCAATAGTTATTTTAATAATGTATTTAACTTTAATTATTAACAAAATAAACCTTCCTAAAACTAATATATTCTATGCCTTTTTAGTTTCAGCAGTATTGTTTATAATCTTTTTATTATATGATTATTTTAAAAATAAATCTTTTTACATCCAATTGAGCCTTATGATTAATTCAAAGGATGAATTAGATTACATGTTAAACTTAGATTGTACTGGAACAATAGAACAACGATTATATAGAAATCTTCTTTTAAAAATATATAAGATATATGGTGATAAGATTGGAAAACATGAAGAAGAACGTAAGCAATACATATATTTTATTAATCAATGGGTACATCAGATAAAAACCCCTGTATCTGTAATAAATCTTATCCTTCAAGATCAAAAAAACGAAGAATACAGGGCAATATTTGATAGTCTAGCAGAGGAAAATGAAAAAATATCTCATTGCATTGAAATGATGCTTTATAACACTCGACTTAATGAGTTTAATTTAGATTTTAATGTAGAAAGTTTTAATATTACATCTATTGTCAGAAATGTAATTAATCATAATAAAAAATCATTGATACGCAATTTTATATTTCCTAAAATTATTGGCGATGAAGATATTATTGTAGAAACAGATAAAAAATGGCTTTTCTTTGTGATAAATCAAATTTTTGTTAATGCCATAAAATATTCTAAAGATAGCCAAAAAGATAAAAAATATATAACCTTTAAAATAAACCAAGAATCAACAAAAGTTATTTTATCCGTTGCAGACAATGGTATTGGTATTCCTCCTCAAGACCTAAGTAGAATATTTAATGCTTTCTTTACAGGTAAAAACGGGAGAAAAATTTCTGAATCAACTGGTATGGGTATGTACTTATCCAAGAAAATATGTGATGAGCTTGGACATGATTTACTTGTTGAATCTCAAGAAAACCAAGGTACAACTTTTTCTATTGTTTTTCATACTGGTAAAAGCATGTTTAAACTATAATCTTTCAATATTGTAAGACTAAAGTATGGCATGAAAGGGAAATCGATACCTTGATTTTCCTATTTTTTTTATAATAAACATAGAGGTTATCACAAAATTTAATTACTTTAAAATATATAAGCTTATTTTAATAGATAACTTATCAATATGAAAAATAGAAAGGAAGTTTAAAATATGTCTGTATTAAAAGGTGTTAACATAACTAAAATATATGGAAGTAATAAAGGTGGTTTGACTGTAAAAGCCCTTGATAGATTCAACATAAATATAGAAAAAGGAGAATTTGTTGGTGTAATGGGACCTTCTGGTAGTGGAAAAAGCACTTTATTAAATATTCTTGCGACTATAGATACAGCATCTTCAGGAGAATTGCTTATAAATGGTACAAATCCCACTGAGCTAGATGAAAAAAATATTGCCTTATTTAGAAGAAGAGAATTAGGATTTATATTTCAAGATTTTAATCTTTTAGATTCCTTATCTATCAAAGAAAATATTATACTCCCATTAGTACTAGATAAAATTAAGTTAAAAGATATAGAACAAAGAGTTGATGAAATTTCTTCACTTTTAGGAATAAAAAATATTTTGCATAAAAAACCTTATGAAACATCTGGTGGGCAACAACAAAGGGCAGCCTGTGCAAGAGCTCTTATCCATAACCCCTCTATAATTCTTGCAGATGAACCTACAGGAAATTTGGATTCAAAATCTTCTCTAGATGTAATGGAGTCTTTAAACAATTTAAATAATAAAGAAAATGCTACAATTATGATGGTTACTCATGATCCTTTTGCTGCAAGTTTTTGCAAAAGAATTATAATGATTAAAGATGGAAAACAGTTTTTAGAAATTGTACGCGGTGGTAGCAGAGAATTATTTTTCAAAGAAATTATTGATTCATTGTCTATGTTAGGAGGAAAATATAATGACCTTGCGTAGTATTGCTTATAAAAATATTAAAGGTAACTTAAATAAATATATAATGTACTATTTAAGTAATACTTTAGTTGTTATGGTATTTTTTATATTTGCAAATTTTATATTTAATCCTGAAGTTAAAAATATAAAAACTATGGGTAACTTAGGACTACTATCAATACAAATAATGTATCTTTGCGAATTTATAATATTAACATTTACTGTAGTATTTACTCTGTATTCAATATCAACCTTTTTAAAATCAAGAGCAAAAGAATTTGGACTACTTTCAATGTTTGGACTTACTAAAAGTGAAATAAGAAACTATATTATGTTTGAAAACTTAATAGTTTCTCTAGCTTCTATAGCAACAGGGATTGTATTTGGAGCATTATTCTCAAAGTTATTTTTCATGGCAATTTCTGCTATTTTAAAGCTTAATTTAGAAATACCTTTTTCTATATCTGCTAAGGCCCTTATTATAACTTTAGTATGTTTTCTTATATTATTTCAATTGATTGGATTTGTAGCAAGTCATAAGGTAAAAAATAATAACATAATAGAACTTCTAAAAGGCTCAAGGATAGCAAAGCCTTCCCCAGAGTTTTCTAAATATAAAGCAATTTTATCTATAATACTTATTTTTCTAGGATATATTATAGCTGCATCATCAAGTACTTTAATAATTTTAACTATGTTCCCTATTTTAATTCTTGTAGTTACAGGAACTTATTTATTGTATTCTCAATTCAGTGTATATTTTACAAATAAGTTGCAAGAAAACAAGTTAATTTATTATAAAGGTATTAATATGATAACTTTATCTCAAATTATATATAAATTGAAAGATAATGCAAAAATATTATTTATTGTATCAATACTAAGTAGTGTTACTTTAACAGCATCATCCTGTATATATTCTTTGCAAAAAAGTATGCAAAAGGAAATTCAATTAAACTCTCCCCAAGATATAAGTTTTATTGAAAGTGGATTAAATTCTCATGATATAATAATACCCGAAGAAATTGAGTCTATATTAAATTCTAGTGACCATAATATAATTTTTAAAAGTAAAGTTATTTTAATTAAGGCCTTAAATACAGATAATTCTATGAATAATGGTTTTAGTAACAAAAAAGACTTTTACATTATGTCTAATAGTGAATATAACATATTAGCTACTGAATTTGGAAAAACTCCACTTAATCTTAATTACGATGATATAGTTATACATTCCTATAGCAACATGAATCCTAAAAATGAAAAATTATTTTCAAATATAAAATCTTTAAACTTAGATATAGAAGGATTAAATGAAAAATTTAAGATTAAAGATGAAATTATTGGAGGAATTATAAATTCTGATGAAAAAAATGCAAATATAGCTATAATTAACGATAGTAATTATGAAAAAATCTTAAATAGAATTCCTGACGAAAGTAAATATGTTTACTATGGCTACAATATAAATGATTGGATAAATTCATCAGATATCGTATCACAAATTAAATCTATGGTTCCTAAAGACAAAGAAACTATGTTTAACGAAAGAGTACTCGGATTTCTCACATTTATGAACGGGATGTCACTATTTTTCTTTATAGGAACGTTCATTGCAATATTATTTTTTATAGCCACAGGAAGTATATTGTATTTTAAAATGTTTACTGAAATTCAAAAAGATAAACAAGAATTTATCTCTCTTAAAAAAATGGGAATGTCAAAGGATGAAGTAAAAACTATTATAAGTATTCAATGCTTTATAATGTTTTTCTTACCTTTTGTAGTAGCCTTTAGCCACACAGCCTTTGCTATAAAATCCTTAAGTAATCTTCTTGGTGAAAGTTTAAGCATATATTTATTAACTATAGTAGCCATATACTTACTACTTCAAACCAGTTACTATTTCTTTTCAAAATCAATATATACAAAGCAAATTAATAATTGGGAATTATAATTTTTAAAGTTAACTTATAATCATATCCATTATTTAATCTTTATTAATTTTATAAAATATAAAACACCGTATAATTAAAATCTAATAATGCGGTGTTTTATTAATAATTAAGATTATTATTCCTCTATAAATTGTATTAGTTCTTTATTAAACTTCTCCTTCTGATCATAAAACAATCCATGTCCACTACTTTCAAATGCTATAAGCTTTGAGTTTCTAATACCTTGAGTTTGAGCTTGAGCTAATGGAAAAAGACAAACCTTATCATGAATACCGTGCAATATTAATGTTGGAACATTTATTTTTTCCAAATCAGAAAATAACCCTTCTTCATTTAACCATGAATTAGCTACTGATGCCGTAGACCATCCTGCAGCTTCCAACCCTAATTGGAAAAACCACTCTGAAAAAGCTTCAGTTATGTGTTGAAAGAAAAACATATTTCCAAAATCTCTTAACATCTTAGGTCTATCATCATAGGTTCCCTTAATTATGTCATCTACATCTTTTTTTTCTAATCCATATGGAAAATATGATCTTTTTATTAGACTTGGTGCTGCTGCTGCGAAAAGTGCAAGCTTAGACACCCTTGCTTCATTGTGTCTAGCCATATATCTTATAGCAATTGCTCCGCCTGTAGAATGTCCTGACAATATAACATTTTTTAAGTCTAAAGCTTCAATTACAGCCTTAACATCATCTGCTAATCTATTGTAGTCATACCCTGTAAAAGGTTTATCCGATTTACCAAATCCTCTTTGATCTATACCTATGCATCTATACCCCATTTTAGGAAGTTGATCAAATTGATATTCAAATAGTTTATGACTTCCAGGCCAACCATGTAAAAATACAATTGTCTTTTTACCTTTTGGATTAAGATCTTCCACATAAATATTTATATTTTCTTCTACTTCAACATAATATCCCACTGAAATACCTCTCTTAATAACTATTTTTCATTAACATTTTATTCCACCAAATCAAATAGGTGAATTCAAAATAGAATTTATATTAAAATCATATATTTTACTCTTTTAATCAATAACATCTTAAATAAATTAAGAGAGATCATAAATGATCTCCCTAGAAATTGATACAATATAAACATTCTCTTAAACCACATTATTAAATAAAAATTCACATGTATTTTACAACATTTATAATATTTTAAATATTTTTAGTATTACTTTTACCTTTTATTTAAAAATTATTTGTGTAGTAATCCTTCTTCAGTTTCTTCAAACATTATTGATTTTTCAGAAGGTCTAAAAGTTCCAGTATTCTCATCTCTTCCTTGTAGTAAATATTTTGCATCTTCCTTACCAACACTTTCAGAAGCAAGTTTGCTTAATTCCCCTATTTCACCATCTTTAAGTCTATTAATTATTAACCCAATCTTAGTATCTTCAAAATCTTTTAGCATAGCTACATCCCCAGCACTATCTCCTGCTACAAGAATAGGTCCATAACCTTTTTCAGAAGCTAAAAATCTTTTTATTGTTTTAGTCTTTCCTGCTCCTTGAGTTTGATCATATCCCTCTTTAAATTCAGGAACTATAACATTATCCTTTCTTTGAAGCTCCATAGCCATTATATTTTGCTCTGGTACATTATATTTATACTTAGGGTTAGAAGCAAATGTTTTAACAATATCAACAAAACTTGCACTGCACACGTATACATCTATTCCATTTTCCATTAATGTATTGTATAAATTTTGTTGTTCTTCTAAAGTTCTTAATCCACTATTATAAGAAACTGATACAACCCCTGCTTTGCCTGGTAATTCTTCAGGACTTGTTAAACTTTTTACACCTATTTTTTCATTTAATGCATTATCAATACCTTTTTCTGCTAATTCTTTAACTTCATTTTCATTCATTCCTGCAAATAAATATGTAACCCAAGGATAACTTATATCTGCTGAAAATGTTTTTCCTATAGAATCATATAAATATCTTGTTTTAGCAATAAAATCTTTATATTCTGAAGTCTTTTTCATATCTTCAAGAGTTTTATCACCTTTCATTCCTTTATAATTTTCATAAATAAATTTATAATCTGAATCTATATCTTCAGCTATTAAATCTATATTTACAGGTTGTCCATCTTTATTGTTACATTTTTCATTAAAATTATCTTTAGGTATATCTTTTCTAAGTACTTTTGACAATTCCTCTGGAGACATCTTAAATTCTAAATTTTCAAGTTGATATATTAATAGAGCTTCCTCCACATCATTATAAATTGATGTATTATCCCAATCTACTACAATATATGGTTTTTATTTTTGTCATAGTTTTTGCCTTTAATTCCATTTTCTTCAATAAGCTTATTTAATGCATTAAAGTTATTTTCTGACCAATTTAATTTTTGTAATTTAACCTCATCTTTTTTTACATCACTTGCTACATTTTTATTTTCTTGAGTTTCTGTGTTTTGATTTTTTCCACATCCCACTAAAGTTCCTACTGTTAAACAAGTTACCATTAATAATGCTAAAATTCTTTTATTTTTCAATTTATTTACTCCCCTTCTTTACAAAACTTTTTAATCTTTTGCATTTTTTACTTTAGCAGTTTAAGTAGAATGTTTAAAAATAAATTTAAATTATTTTTTATTATATCAATTACTTGCGATGTAAATATTTAATTAAACACTTTTTTTAACTATAATATAAAAAGTTTCTTTACTGAATATATTTTTTGTCTCTTTTGTAATACATACCAATTGTACCATATTTTTAAATTAAATTATATATTATTACATAAATATATAATTTTTATTATAATAAAACATGTGTATTTATGTATATTTTGTTGAAATGTTGTATAATTTTTTAAGTACAATAAAAGAGTTGCTTTTGTTATCAAAGCAACTCTTTATAAACTTTAACCTTATTGTAATTTTTTAAGTTACATCTTATATAATATAAAATTTCAGTCATATTTTCTAAACCTTATAAGTCTCTATCTTTTACTTATAAATTCCTTCAGTATACCATTAAATAGTTTTTAAATGTATTCATCATATAATTAATTTTATTTATAGCAGTTATACTTGTTTTCTTCTCTTTTTCTTTTAGCATTAATACTAATATAAGATCCTTCAACTATATTTTTATAACCTTTTTTTATCAATATATTTTTTATATAATCTATATTAGGACATCTATCATAATGATGATTATCAGTTACCATACAAGATGATAAATGAATAACAACCTGATCTTTATTAAGATTATATTTTTTATATACTTTTTTAGAAAAATGCTCTAATTTAGAAGCAATGCCCTTTCCACAACATCCACCACAAGTAAATGAAATATATCTTATATTATTATCGTATTCTTTAAACATTTCATCTCTATTATAAAATGCATCAGTACAAGCAAAACCACTACATCTCTTATGTGCGATTTCACATTGAATTATAATAACGTATTTAACCTCCATATTTCCCTCCATCTTTTTACTAAATAAATATTAAAATTAAACATATACAACTTGTAAAATTTATGTTTTATAGTTAATATTTAGATATAATTTTATCTAAACTAAATTTTTCTAAATTAACTATTCAGATATTTATATAAATAAGTATTAGATATTATAGATGATATTACAAATGTAATAACTGTTGCTATTGCAGCTCCATTATATCCAAATTTTAAAATTAACAAAATATCTAATACTATATTTAAAAGCCCACTAAAAATTGAATTAAATAAGTTAACTTTTTCTTTTTTATAGTAAATAATACATTTCCACTAGGTACCCTAAATGTACCTGCTATAAAATAACCAACCCATAAAATTCTAAAAGCACTTATACAATTTAAATATTCACTTCCGAATATAATTTTTATAATAATTGGAGCAAATACAATACAAATTATACTAATTAAACCATTTATAATAGCTAAGTATCTTTGTAATTTAATATATTTTGCTTTAACCCAATTTTTATCATCACATTTCTTTGCAAAGTAAGGATAAACAAAAATCATTACAGATGATGGTAAAAAAGCATATTCATTGGAATTAATGTAGCTACTTTGTATATTGCAACGATAGATGCATCTCTAATTATATTACCAATTAAAAGTACATCTAATTGAAAAAGTAATTGTGAAATAGCATTTGTTAAAGATAAAATTATAGAAAACTTCAAAAACTCTTTTTTATTAGCTTTATCTGGATATTCAACCTTTGATAAATTTGATATGTGTTGTCTTAAAAATATTATTCCTAATATAATTGTTAAAACTAATGACATATATCTTGCAAGTATAATACCTTTTATTTTAAATAATATACCTAAAGAAACAATTCCAATTAAATATAATATAGTATTGGAATTGCTTAATATAACAAATTTTTTATTTTCATAAAGTACTCTTAAATAAATTTGAATAATATCAAAAATTATAGAAAATACAGGTATTGCACTTAAATATAGTAGAATAGTCATACTTCCTTTGATAGGTAGTGAACCCAATATAGAAAATAATACCATTAAAATACATATAACTAAATTACTTATCATACCTATTTTAATTCCATATTTTAAATATGATAATTTTTGATCTTCATCATAATTTCCACTACAATATTGAAGAATAGCTGGTACAACACCTAATCCTTGCAATAATAAAAACATATTTAGAATAGTTTGAGCATATGTATATTCACCAAATAAATCCTTTCCAATTATTCTAGGCAAAATTATACCTATACCAAATCCAATAATTTTATTTATAAAACTGGATCCAAAAATATGTAAAAATCCATTTTTGATTGCTACTTTCAAATCCAACAAAATACTATTTTTCATAATATTCTCCTTAATTGTAATATATAGCTTGCATTATATCACAATTACATAAATATACAAAATAGCATTTATACTAATATCTTAATGTTAAAATTTCTTTTGATTACGTAACATTCCACATTTATCTTTAGATAAATATTCAAATTTATGTTTACTATAAATACAATCAGCAGGTAAATTTGCAATAAGAAAAATATAACTATCTTCAAATGTATTCCTATCTAAATATTCATCAATTACATCCATTATTCTATTTGCATATCCTTTTCTTCTATAATTTTCATCAACCATAACATCACTTACAACATAAGTTATTCCATTATCTCCTACAACTCTACCAAAAGCTATTAATTTATCGTCATCATAAATACTTGCTGTAAACAATGAATTTTCTATAGCAATACGACTTCTTTCTATATCTTTCTTTCCCATACCAGAACGAATTCTTAAATTCACATAATCCTCAGCAGTTGGTTTTTCATATATAATATTCATTTTCTCCTCCACCTTACATAAATAATTTATTTGCCTAGTATAATGATTTATATTAACATAAAATTATGACTATTAATAAGCATTTTTAGTAATAAATTTATGTTTTTAATAAAACTAAGGAGGGATTTATCATGGAGAAAGTTTATTTAAAGAAAGAATACTGTTGTAATTGTAGTGCTTGTTACAATACTTGTCCTACACAGGCAATTTCTATGAGACCAGATGAAGAAGGATTTTTATATCCTGTCATAGACAAAGAACTATGTATAGATTGTCATAGTTGTGTAAACATCTGCCCTATGATCTATGATGGAAATTATAAAGAAAAGACTGTGCCTAATTTTTTAGTGGCTAAACACAAACGTGAAGAAGTTTTAATGAATTCCACATCTGGAGGAGTGTTCACAGCAATTTCTGATGCAATACTTAAAAAAGGTGGTGTAGTCTATGGTGTTGATTTTGATGATGAATTCCATGTTTTACATAAGAGAGCAGAAAATTACGAACAGCGAGACCGAATGAGGATATCTAAATATGTTCAAAGTAACATGGGGAATACCTTTGAGCAGGTAAAAAAAGACTTAATGAATAAAAGAAAAGTACTATTTACCGGAACTCCTTGTCAAAATGCAGGATTAAAAGGGTATATGGGAGATTCATCATTAGTTAAAAATTTATACTTATGTGACGTGATCTGTCATAGTATTCCTAGCCCTTTAGTTTGGGAAGATTACAAAAGACTATTAGAAAAAGAATATAAAGGAAAATTAACCAGTATTCAATTCCGTTCCAAGACAATTGATTGGAGTAGAGAAAATAGTAATAAAACATTCCTATTTACAACTTCACATAGCGAAAAAATACATACCGACGAAAGGTTCTATCAACTTTTCTTTGGTAACAAAACTATTATGCGCCCCTCTTGTGAGCAATGCCCATTTACAGATATACACCGTCCATCTGATATTACAATTGCAGATTATTGGGGAATTGAAAAGTATGCCCCTGAATGGAATGATAAAAAAGGTGTTTCTTTAATTTTAATCAATAATGAAAAAGGTGCTAATCTTCTTAAAGAATCCAGTGAAGAATTGAAATATGAAACTCGTCCCATGGAAGAATCACTTGCAGAACAACAACGTTTAAGTAAATCTATAAAGTTCCCAAAAAAACGAGAAAAATTTTGGCATGATTATCAGCAATATGGTTTTGAGTATATCATTGAAGAATTAACTAAATAACATAAAGCATAACTTATCTAATATTTATATAAGTTATGCTTTTATATTTATATACATTATATAAATATATTGTAATTTATGTTATAATTTAATATTGAAAGAAATATTAATTTATTATTGAATTTTTAGATTATGAATAAATTTAGGAGGTAATTATGATAGCTCTTATAGGAATAATATGCATAGTCATTGGTTTTATATTTAAAGCTTTTCCACCGCGAAAAATCAATCGTATATATGGTTATAGAACCAAATTATCAATGAAAAATGAAGATACATGGAATGTAGCACAAAAATATTCAGCCAATACTTTTATTATATTAGGTTTCATTTATCTTGCTTTAGAATTTATTTTAAATCAATTATCCAAAACTATTAACGTAAGTTATGAAAATATAATAATTTTAATAGGTTTGGTTATTATGATTATTCTTGATGAAATGCACCTAAAAAAATTTTTAATAATGATGGAAATAGGAAATTATAAAGGAGGTTATTCCTCCTTTAATTTATATAAATATTTTAACAATATAAAACCACTATTTACTTTCCCTAAACATAACAGTACCACTATATCTACATATATATCATAACAATTCCCCCTACTTATACTAGTTTTTAAAAAATAAAGGAAACTTATTATAAGAATTATAACTTACATTAATAATAAAGATTTACTTAATAGTAATTATTTAACGCCTTTTAAAATACATCCTTTTGTCGTTATAGATACTGCTCCATTTTCATCAATATAATCTTCTATATACTTTATAAATTCTTGTTTTTTCTCTCCCATAAGTATATTCCTACCTTTTATTGTTGATGCCTTATAATCTACTATAGGCTTGGCCTTATCAACTATAATTTTTCCTGAAAGAGTATTTAACTTTACATTAGCAAAATATTTTTTTAATAATATATTACCACTTATACTATCAAATCTTTCACACATACCGTTACTACCTAACCCACTTTTACAGTCAAAGCCATCCATAATCTCATTTAGTTCACTCATAGCTTCTGGTGCATTAGTAGTTACATAAAAAACTCCACCTTTAACAAGAATTCTTTTTACTTCTGATAAAACTTTTTCTATATCAGGAACAAGATATAACATATGTCTTGCAATGACTATATCAAAACTTTCATCATTATAAGGAATATTTTGTGCATCAATAACTTTATAGGTAAAATTATGTCCTACGCACTTCAACTGTTCTCTAGTTTTTTCAAGCATACCAGTAGAAAAATCTGACAAAGTTATATTCCAATTTTTATTTACTTTATTTATATTCTTTAACCATAACCTTCCTGTTCCACATCCTAATTCCAATATTCGTGCTTTCTTTGTAAATGACATATTATCAAAACACCACGTATTCCAATCAGTTTTATTAATGTTATAACTATGCAAGTCTTCTCTTTTATCAAAATTTTCCGACGTTTCATACTGCTCTTTTACTTTAGATTCTATGTTGGTCATCTTAATAATTTTTATAAGATTTTCAACATCTAAAACTTTATTTTCTATTATTTGATTTTCAGCATTATTAAGAGCTTCTATAACTGAATCTATATGTTTCCTTTTTTCTTCTAATTCCTTTTTTTGTATATGAATCAAATTTTCAATATCATATTCTTTATTATCTAAAAATATTTTTATTTCATTAAGTGTTAATCCAATAAATTTTAAAGTATTAATTTGTTGTAACTTTAAAAGATCTTTATCACAATAAATTCTATAACCTGAATCTGTTTTCCTTGATGGTGTTAATAATCCGATTTCATCATAATAATGTAGTGTTTTTATTGTTACACCTGTTAAATTTGCAAACTTACTAATTTTCAAGTTATCATCACCTCTCTTATATCATTATAATTCCTCCTCTTAGGTTAGAGTCAATATTAATTTAAAAGTCCCACTACTATATTTAAAGAAAGTAGTGGGATTTCACTTATATTTTCTATTTTAATTTTTTACTCATACCTTTTATTTTCTTTCATTTCCATAATCTTCATTGAAGCAACATACCTTTGTAATCTTTCATTTAATACATCCCAATTTACATTTTTAATAAATGTATCCATATATTTTGCCTTATCCGTTCCAAAATCCATAAAATATGCATGTTCATAAACATCCATAACTAATATTGGGTAAGAAAGCCATACTGCACCTTGATCATGAAGGTCGCTTCCAATTATATGCAATCTATTATCTATTGGATCAATGCAAAGAATTACCCATCCTCTCACTGCCAATCCTACATTAGTAAAATATGATATAAAATTTTCATATGATGAAAATTGATTTTCTATAGCGTTAAGCAAAACACCACTGGGATTATTATTTCCATTAGTCATATTTTCAAAATAAAGTTCATGTAGTTTCACACCATTCAATGCATATGTTTCTCCAAGTTTTAAACTACGCATTTTTGAATAAGTTGGATTACTACCAGTAAAATCATTAGACATATAAGGTACGCTCCAAATTTCATTTAATTTATTTACATACCCTACATATAATTTATAATGTTCTTCTAGTTGCCTTATGGATATACCTTCAACTGAATTGAGATTAAAAGTTTCTGGTTTCATATTATACATTAAATCACCTCTATAAAATATCTTAATTATTTAAAAACTAGAATGTCATCGTTTATTTTTTACACTCTATTACATAATATGTAATAAAAGTTTAATGTGCATATTTATATACTTAATCTACATCTATACTCTCACTATTTATATTTATTTTTTTAAAATAGCTATGTAAAATTTACTTCATGTAAATATAGTTTGCCATTAATTAAATGCTCTATACCTTTTCTTTAAATACTGTATAATTATTAATTGAAAATTTTTGCTCTTTTAAAAGCTAGATTTATTATTTTATATAAAGCTAGTCCACTTATTGTGTTTATAGCAATAGTAGGTAATACAATTGTTAATAAAAGTAGTTTAAATGATGCTGGTAATCCTATTATTGTTTTAGCTGATAATAAAAACATTACTCCACTTATTAAAGTTCCTATAGATAAAACAATTGTTGTTAAAAAAGAGTTATTATTCATCCTATTAAAAATTCTTATTTTACATATAAAATTTGTTAATATATATACTATATGTGCTGTAACTAACTTATCTATTAAATTAGGCAACTGACCTCCTGGAAATTTCGTAGTCATAGCAGTAAATATTCCCGTTATTATAGCTGATACCAATATAGTTTTATAGTCATCCTTATTAATTACTATTATTATTATCATCATAGTTAAAGCAAAATCTGGTTGCATTGGCAATCCTATAGTTGGAGTAATTTGATGCAGTATAGCACCTATTGCTAATAAAATTGAGTTCATTGTTAATATTTCCGTTTTATTAATTTTTTTCATATTTATAACTCTCCTTATACTAATTATTTTTCTTAATTGTATTTTTAAATAAATTTTGTTTATTAAAGAGCTATACCTTCACCTCATATAAATCACCACCTTCGTCTAATTTTTTAATTTCAAATAAAAAAACTCCGTCCTAAATTAATAGGACGGAGATATTATCCGCGTTGCCACCTAGATTATATAATTTTAATAAAATCATATCACTCAATTTCAAGTACTAACATACTCTATCTGCTATAACGTGCAGTCCACGATAACCAGTACTTTCTAAAAAGATTTCCCTTTATTCCTCAAAGGCCCATTCATTAAATTTTTTCATGCTAAGATTCCACCATTCCCAGCTCTCTTTAACGAACCTAAATTTAATTACTCCCCCTTATCAAAGGATTAAAACATTATTTATTTTATAAATAATAATATTAGGTATGTATTAAAATGTCAAGAAAAATATTTTTTAATGCTTATTTTTATACATACAATAAATTTTAAAATATAAATTACATATATAAAAAACTATCTTAAAATAGAATTTTAATTCTATTTTAAGATAGTTCCTTTAAACCTTCTAAATATATAGAACTTGTCCAAGAGTTTCTTAAAGCATTAATGCTGCTACCATACCAATAATTAACAACGGTATATTATAATGTAGAAATGTTGGTACACAAGTATCCCATATATGATCATGTTGAGAATCTATATTAAGTCCAGATGTTGGTCCAAGAGTACTATCAGATGCTGGAGAACCTGCATCACCTAGTGCTCCTGCTACTCCAATTAATATAATTATAGCTAGAGGACTAAAACCTAACTTAAGTCCTAGTGGACAGTATATAGTCGCTAGTATTGGAATAGTACCAAAGGAGCTTCCTATTCCCATAGTTATAAGAAGTCCTACTAAAAGCATCAATAATGCACCAATAAACTGATTTTGTCCCACTAAAGAAACTATAGAGTTTACAAAAGATTCTACAGCTCCTGTTTGTCTTAATACATTTCCATATCCAGCAGCTACAAGCATTACAAATGCTATAAAACCCATTATTTTAATTCCACCATTCATTAAGTCATCAACTTCATCAAATTTAATAGCTCTTGTTACAATTAATACTATAATTGCACACAACCCACCTAATGGTAACGATTTCGTTAAAATTTGAACTATAAAAGCAACTATAGTTGCAACTAATACAAGCCAATGTGTCCTTGTCATTTTTAAATCTTCATTATCATTTGAAAACTCTTCTAAAATTACATCTTTATATTCTCTAGGCTTTCTATAACTAAAAAATACAGCTACTAAAAGCCCAATAATCATACCAACTCCTGGCATCCACATTACTTTACTTACCATACTAGTTGTAACTTCTATATTGTTAGCTATCATTTGGTCTCTTATAATATTTTGAAATATAAGTCCAAAACCTACTGGAATAGCTATATAAGGAGCCTTTAATCCAAAAGTTAAAGCACATGCAACAGCTCTTCTATCAATTTTTAATTTATTCATAATTGGTATAAGTGCTGGAATTAAAATTGGTATAAATGCTATGTGTACTGGAATAAGATTTTGAGAAAAACAAGTTATAAACGCTATAATTAATATAAAAGCAATTTTATTACCTCTAACTACCGTAGATATTTTCTTAGCTAGTATACTTGCAAGTCCTGTTTTATTTACAGCTACAGCAAGAGCTCCTAATAATAAATAACTAAGTGCCGTTTGAGAATTGTCACCCATTCCACCTACCAACAACCCCATAGTTTGTTCAATACTTAAATTAGCTGCAATTCCAGCAACTATAGCTGAAATTAATAAAGACAATATAACATTCAGTTTTAATAAACATAAAATTATCATTACTGCAATAGAAATGACAACCGGATTAAGTAAATTCATAACATCATTCTCCTTTATATAAATTTAGGTTATTAATAATTTCAAATTTTAAGCTATCTCATAATAATATATAAAAGATTCATCTATATCGACTTTTTCTAAGATGTTTGTTTAAGATAATATGATGTTTATTCTGGTACATATACTAAGTTTATATTATAAAAGTGTATTCATATAAAAACTATTACGTATAATTATGAACTTTGAAATTATATACAGACTTTTCTGAAAATAAAACATTTAATTTTACACCTTATTTTTCATTAAAATAATTTTATAGTCTTAGTTACAAGCTCTTCTTATTCATTATTAGTTATCACCTTCATATCCAGTTATTCTTAGTCTTATATGAAATCATTTACCTAACGGCTAAACCTTAAAATATAGCTTATCTAAATTATGTTAGTAACATATTGTAAACATTGGTTATCCTATGCTAATAAGCTAAAGCATTATAAAAAGTATATTCAGTTTAATAAGTTAATTAAAAAACTATTTTAAATAATAATACCAAATTTTAATCTATAAATAAAGTAAAATTTCAATTTGCTGAAAATTTAATCATTTATACTAGTTCAAATTGAATTTCAAATTTTACTTGACAATATTTTTTATATATTTAAGAAAACCTTTTCATTTTTTTAAACTTCATATAGTACACTATAAATATTAATTTTTAATGTTTATATTAGTTTAAATAAATATTTACTTTTAACTTATCACATAACTTTTCCTTAAAGTTATTTTTTAGATATATCTATTTTATTTTTTCTATCTTTTTCAGAATATTACATCTTTTGATTCTTTGCAACTACTTTCTGTTTAAATAAATGTTTTTTTACAATTTGTTAATTGTTTATTTTTATTTTCTATTATTTTAAAATTTATTTTAAAGTTATCTAAAAACATTCCAAAAGTATTTACTTATCTTTAGTTGTCAACTCTAAGATTTTTATATCATTTATATTTTAACTTTTAATGTCTTCATAAAATATATATAAAAATAAGATATCTAATTAGATATCTTATTTTATATATATTTAGTTTATTTCTATTTTAAATTATAATACTACAATTTAT
>NZ_HE611052.1:164316-176535 GCF_000285575.1 Clostridium senegalense JC122
CTTTGCATGTACAACTCATATAAAAGGACAACCTTTTGGAATAAGTTGCTAATACCTTTAAATGTGGATAATTTCGAGGTTTTAACAGCATGTGAATCACTAGGAAAATTTAATCATCCTGGTGATTGGATTGAATATTATAGACAAGCTAATAATATAACTAGATCTGATCTTGTAAAAAATTTACACAATATAACTTGGAAAACATTGCGTAAAATAGAACTAAAAGAATTATATCCTAATAAAGATATTTCTATGCAACTAGCAAAATATTTTAAACTTGATACTAAATTTTTTTATGATGAATATTTAGAATTTATATATTTAAATAATTTACATTTTATACTCTATAATTATAGAAAAAACAATAAATTAACAATAAAACAAGCAGCTAAACTTGTTAATGTACATATGAACGTTTGGACTAAATGGGAGCAACAATCAACAATAATAAGTAGAGAAAAATATTATAAACTTAAAAAACTAGGAATAATTTAATTCCTAGTTGATTTTTTTCTATATAGATAATATGTACTTCCTATTGCTGCAATAATAGCTAATGCAAAGATTACTTTTATGTAAGTATTATCTTCTATTTCATAAATTAACTCTACATTTGTATTTTTATCTATTTGCCCTAATTTGTAAGTCCACGTTTTTGTATTTGGGTTCAGCTCACTAGTAGCATTTGATTTTGTAACCGTTCCAGGTAAGCTAATAAAATTTGAAAACTCTATATTTTTAAGATATGAGTATGCCTTATCATCTGTAGTATTACTTTCATTTTCCAATGTTTTATCCTTATTTAATTCATCAATTATAGAAGTGTTACATTTTATATTAACTGTATATGTATTTTTCGTTATGCCTTTCTTTTTTGAATGTGTCATAGTAACAAAATTAGTATCATTAAGTTGCTGCTCTAACTGATTTAAATTTTTAAACTCATATGTGAATTCTTCAATATTCATACCGTCTTTAGAATAATTATTAAATACTACTCCTTTTTCTTTGAGTTTATCTATGCCCTCCATATCACTAGTTATTTTATTTTCTTCAAGTAATGATGCTATAAAATCGTCATATATTACCTGGAATTGAACTTTTCCTGATTCATCTTCATTTATTTGCGTATTAGAATTAAGTTTTATATTACCACATCCATAAAGGCTTAAACATATTATACATATAAAAAAATATATAAGTATTCTCTTAGATATTTTCATTTATATTCCTCCGTAACATAAATTTTCATACTTATAATATTCTCCAATTATTTAAACTTTATACAATTTTAAAATCTAGGGATAGTTATACCCCTAGATTTTAATTTAACTGTGAAGGTAATTTTGTAATAAATGTTGAAATAGATTTTTCTCTTCCTCTAATAATGTTAAGACTATGCCATGCAGGCAAATGTAATAATTCCTCTATTGTAAAGTTATTTCCTATTTCTTCACTTAGCATTTTAAAGTTTTCTTTTTCACAACCTGATAGTAGCATAAAATTACATCCAGTACCCTTCAATGGCTCCCACAAGCTTTTAAACTGCTTTAAGAATTGACAAGTAAAAACATATGTTGTCCTAAACTTTCTATCTTCTGCTATATTTTTAATCATAAGACTAGTACTATTATCTAACTGGTGAATTTCATCTAACATGATGTGTACAACTTTTCTATCTTCTCTATCTTTAATTATTGCAGCTCTTTTTTGTCCTGCAAGTTTCATTCTTGATAAAAAATAAGTCATTACTATATCTTTAAGTTCATAATCAGTGAAATAATCTTCAGGCATAAGCACTAAAACTACTTTATTTTGCTCAAATATATCTACAAAATTAACATTATTTCTATCTATGCCTAGAAGCATTTCTTCCGTCCTACTATCTCTTAAAAGAGCATTAAATCTATCTAAAACTCTATCTGCTTTATCATTAGTACCTATTGTTGCTGATTTACCACTTTTCCCAGTCTTTTTATCATCTAATTTTTCTAAGGTTTCAAATCTAAAATCATCTTCTCTGTAAATATTCATTTCTTTAACTTTATTTACTACTACATATCTAAACCTATAATTAGTTAATAATTTATATATTGAATACATATCTGTGTAACCTGCTAAAAATGTAAAACTAGCTGCGGCAACTAATATATTTCTCATATTTGCAGTTAAGTCTTGAACATCATTAGTATTAACTGTATTTATAAATTTTTCAATTAACATACAATAATCACTAGCAAATCTTTTTAAATTTCTTTCATAGTCTTCGTCTTTTGGTATATTACTTATATCTAACTCTGGATAATCAAAAGTGAATCCTTTACTTAGATCTAATACAACTAAATCTTCTTTTGGTATATGTTTTGCAACTTTCCAGGCATTAGCATTATTCTCTATATAGTCAAAATAGATTATGCAATCCCCACCCTTATATGCATTATAAACATAGTTCTCAAAGTACTTACTTTTACCTGCACCTTTTACTGCAACTATTGCTTTACTTAAACATAATAAGTCTTTTATCTTACTCCAATAAGCATTACCTTTACCGCCATAAACATGACCAAGTGGAATATATCCATCTCGTAATTCTTTAGTTAAAGGTATATCTGCAAAATTTAATCTACTCATACCTATCTCTTTTTGTAGTGTTACTTGAGGTAATAATAATAAATTCTGTAATTCTGAAGGTGTTAATATCATTTTTGAATTGTCGATAGGTTTCCAAAATAATTCTCTATATTTTACCCTATTCATGTTGTTTTCTGTATGTTTAACTTTCCTAGCAATTAGTGAATTATCAAAATCTAAACATCCAAAACAATTTTTAAATTGATTTAATATAAACTCCCTACGACTTTCCTCTTTAGCATATACAATACCTCGTATACTTGTTTCAAATCCTTTTTCAGTACCTTTTTCAATCGTTGCTCTTTTAAGTCCTTTTTCATTTTTTATAATCATTACATCATCATCTGTTGTGTCTATTTTTTCTACTCCATGTTTTCCAAACATAATTTCTTCCATACAGTACATAATCTCTAAAGCTACATCTAATGTTACATTGCCAAAAGTTTTAAATATATCTTTTAGCTTAAAATCAAATTTTTTAGGCATTTTACCTGCCTTAAATTTTTTATAAGCTTGATTATAACTTCCCCACCATTCTGTGCTAAGTGGTTGCATTATAACTTGGTATATAAATCTTTCATTATTTTTTAGCTGTTTCTTTAAATCTAAAATATATTTTAAAGGCTCTAATGCCTTATTAGTTGTCTTTAAAGAAAACATAAAGTGTTCTTTATTAACCATTTCTACAACTTCCATATTTTTATTTATATCTATTTCATAGTCCTTTTTATAACTACTAAATTTTATTTTATCTATATATTTACTATAGTTCTTTTGTACTCTATCTAGGTTTCTATCTAATAACCGAAATTCTACATTCTTATTTGTTATTTCTATTTCATATATAAAGTTGTTTTGTAAAATTAATATATCTGACTTTTCTTTACCCTTTACTAAATTTTTAATGCCACTTTTCTTAAATAATTTTTTAAAATGTATTGGTTCCCCCTCTTTCATTAATTCCTCAAGAAAAGCAAAATTATATCGCTCAGCATAAGGAATTATATTGTGTAAACTCTTAATAAGGTCCTTCATATTAGTATTATTAAGAGTAGCATTAGGTATTATTTTTAATCCACGCATAAGAATATCCTCCTGTAATTTATAATGACATCCTTAATTCAGTTCCTATCATTTCTAAAAGCCCTAAAAGAAACGGTACGAATTGCAATCCTATATAACCCATACAAGCCCATTTAATTATGTCTAACCCTTTGCTTTTTTTACCCGTTATAACCATAAGTCCACCACAAATTAGCATTCCATAAGTTATCGGATAACCTAATCCTGCAAGTAATTCTATTACTGGGTTAGTTATCGTTCTTATTTTTTGGCTAACCTCTACTAAAGGCTCTGCATTTACTAAAACGGTATTAGTTGCACTTATAACCGTAGTAGACATAGCCACTTTATACATTGCCTTAACTTCACTGTCTTTTTCCATTAATTTGATAAACTTACTTTCTATTCTCTTCATTTTTCTTTTATTAGGAATCTTGTTTTTTATACTGTCAGCATATCTCTTGATATCTTTTTTTATATCTATTTCTTTATTACAAACAACTTTATAATTTTTAACTATTAATATATCTAACATATAAACCCCTCCAAAAATCTATTTTATTATAGTAAGAACATATCCTAATACTTGTGTTATAATTGCTAAACCGTAGGTTTTAAGCCCATATCTAAGAACTTTTGTGTGTTTGAAAAGTATTAATAATACCCCTATCATTACAACTACCTTTGCTAATTCTTCTCCAACCATTCCACTTGCCATAAGTCCCTCTCCTATAGTTGTTAGAGTTTTTTCAGCACACCAGCTTTTAAAATTTTCCCACATACTTTAATGCCTCCTAAAATATTTATTAATTAATTGGATATACTATTGATGAGGTGATTTTTAAAATGAATAATAAAAAATTTGAAAATAGATTAAATACAATTTGGATTGGAATCGGCTATGCACTTATAGCAATTGGTGTATTGTCTCTAGTTTGTAAATTAATTGTTAATATATAACCGAATCAATCACAACTTTTATTCTTGATGCATATAATTCTATTAGAATTTGTTTTTAGCCCAAGTCTATCTTTTAATTAGATAGGCTTTTTTTATTGTTTTTAGCTTTTTATTTAACATTTTTTCCTCTAAAAATCTAATATATCTATATTTTTATTTTTTGTTGTTTCTGTTTTAGCAATTTTAGCAGTTTCTTTTAATTCTTTAGTATTCTCTTCCTTAATTACTTTCCTCAATAATCTTTTTATTTCGCACGATTTATCTTCCATGTTATTTAATAGCTCATACAACTCCAAATCTTTTGTAGTTTCCTTAAAACTAATACTTATCTTTCTAGCCAAAGCTGTTCACCTACCTTTTTAAACCCCATAACATTATCATAAAGAGGATCATTACTTATAATTAAGTTTTTTAATCTATTTTGGAAAGCTCTTTTAAAAGTTAAACTTCCACCACCAGTTAATAAAACATAGCCTTTAGACAACTCAAATTTAAGTTGCAACTCCTTATATATAGAATTAAAATGTCTTTGAAGTATAGACTTAATGAAACTCATATCCTGCTGCTCTCCATATAAAAACAATCCTTCTTTTAAAATATTTTCGCCTTCTTCTAATTTAAAGCTCTCAGTAAATTTAGTATTAACTTCTGTAACTATGTCAGTGTAAACATTCATCATACCAGTAGGAATTGTTTTAAAACCTTGTATTTTTCCATCTTTAAACATACATACATCTGTAGTTCTTCCACCTACATCAACTATAATAAGTTGTTTATTCCCTATTATCTTTTTATTTTCTAAAGATAAGTTATAGTAAGCACTTGCTCCTTCTGGAGCTACTTCTATATCACTAATAATAATGTCTCTTGTTACTCCATCTATTGTTATACTCTTACCTCTATTTCCTTCTATAAGGTTTTTAAGATTATATTTATTCTTCTTATATTGTTGTATTGGAAGTCCTAAGACAACTTGAAATATATTATCTTTAGAACTTTTAGCTAAAGCAGTAAACAATAATGGTAATGTAGTATCTTTCAAACTCTTATTCCAATCAGTAGAAAACTCACCTTCACCTACATAAATCCTATTTCCTTCATATATCACCTCATTAATATCTTTAAAGCTTTCTATTTCTGAAATTTTACTGAAAAATGATACTCTTTCTGATGTTTTTACTGAATAATTTCCTAAATCTATTCCAATTAACATGCATTTCAGCTCCTTGTTGCTCTCTATGTTATATATCTATGCACCATTGTTCGGAAAGTTTCCTATTTTTTATATTAAATCTAAATATTTATCTTAAATCCTATTTTTAGTTTGTAATTAAATAAAAAAATAGCACCTAATCTTCTAGGTACCATATATCTTCTACCTTTCGATTAAGTGCTTTTGCTATAGTTAATAAAGTTTCCGCATTACCTTGAACTTTATTAAGCTCTATTGTATTATAAGTACTTCTTTTTATTCCTATCATTTCTGAAAATTCTTTTTGATCTAGCATATACTCTCGCATACGAATTTCTTTAAGTTTATTTCTAACTCCCACAATACCACCTCTAATTCTATAGTATTCGATATTGTGGTTTTATTTCCTTTATATATAATGAATCTTAAGTTCAAATTAATCTATTCACTTTAAATTAATTAGTATTTTATTTAATATAATAATTTATTATATAGAAAATCTATCATAAAAAACTAGAAAGTTAAACTCCTAGTTTTTTGTGTTTTCTATTGTCAGAATGACTGTTGTTAGGTATTACAAGAACACCTATATTATATCTAATATTTAAGTACTTATTCAATAATAATTATTTCTATTTTTTAATATCTTTATTACTTAATATTAATATAAAGATGTATATTATATTGCAAATATATTTTAAGTTTATAATAAGTAATATTGGTATTAGTAAATTTGTTAAATTATATATCAATCCATATATATTCATTATTCTCGGGAAACTATCTAACAAAGACTTTCCAACTAATAAATTAATATCTTTAATAAATAAAATATTAAATGCACATGCTATTATAAGACAAACACCATAATAGAAAAATTTATCAATTAACTTTTTATAGTCCATATAGTTATAGTCCTTAAACTCATTTTGCAATTTATAAGCACATCCTTATTAATTATATTCTTTATAGACTTAAAGCGTATATTGTCATTTCATATGTTTTAACATTAGTTGTATAGATTTTACTATAACCTATGCTACTGCTAAGACTTAATCCTGGTATATCAATTCCTGCTGATATATCATTGCTCACTTCAATATAGGCTTGACCAGTAGTACTAATCCTTGCTGTATTAATATTAACATCTTTATTAAATCCTGATTCTGACCATCTATATAATCTAGCCCCACTTATTCCCATGTAAGGTTCCCCTACACTTGCTATTTGATTTCCACCATTAAAATTATCATGAATATATTTTACTTCTACAGCCATTACTAAGCTTACACTATTATTTACTCTATAATATTGTTTCTCAGTAGTGTACATTGTTTGAAATTGTGGTACTCTTGCTTTCATATACTTCATTGTATTTTCATCATTAAGTTTTTTAGCTCCTGAATAAGATATGCCTTTAGACTCAGCTAAACTTTTAACAAAGTTATATTCATTCGATTCTAGTTTTTCTACTTTATATGGTACTCCAACCTCTTCATCTTGAATATTTTGTTGAATATTTTCTTGTTTTACTTCAAATGTATTAGCCACTGCCCCCTTAGCTATAACTGGACTCAAAGCAATAGATGTCGCTAATAATATGATTATTGCCTTTTTCATTTTAACCCCCCCTTTTTTATTTTGAAATTATGACAATTAGATATATTTGTATTATAATTACACTTTTATAGTTCTTCAATCCCTTTATTAATTCATTTACATCATTTACAATTATTTTTGTTCGTTTTATAAAACAAAAGTAGCCTAAAGTTTTCACTCTAAACTACTCTATCTTTAACTAATTCAATTCTCTTATCAATAGATATAATATCATATTTTATTATGTCTAATAAATATATTTCTGTAATCATTTTCATAGTTTCCTTACTATTATATTTAATTTCTTTATCACCAAAATTATACTTTCATTAATTATAAAAAAGGATAACATATGGCTTACATGTTATCCTTAGTGAGAGTTCAATTCTCAGACATTAATGAGAAATGCTTTTTAAATAGCTCTTTTATAGTATTATACTTTTAAATAAAATTTATTCATCACCTAAAAAATAATTTTACATATAAGTAATATAGAAAATTAAATTAGATTAAATATATTTTAAGCTCTTTTTATACTAAGAGATATCCTAAAAATATTAGGATGTCTTTTTATGTTAAAGCATTTATTTAATAATGGTGTTTGATTTTAAAAAATCTTATAAATTAAAGATTATATAGTATTAAGTTTAGATACAGTAAATAAATTAAGTTTGTCTATTATTTTTAAATTTAAATAGTATTAATTAAATTTCTTTAAAAATTTTTATAATGTATGTATCGTATAGAAAAAATATATAATTCATTAGCTCTACTTTACGTTAGGTATCGAACTATTAATATAAATACATAAATATTATTACAAGGCGTAACGAAAGACATATTATTTTAAAATAAATCTAAGTTATGATAAAATTTTTAATAGAAAGAAGGTTACATATGAGTAAAAAATTAATTTTATTAAAATGTATTTTATTTATTATAATGTTAGTGTTTGTAATTTTTTTCAAAAGTATATTTGGAAAAGAAAACACACTTATAGGGATTGCAGTTATATCCTTAGCATTAATGATAATAAAAAGAAAGTCTAGTGAAAAATTTATTATAAGTTTTCTTAAAATATTATCTATGAATATATTTTTAGGAATATGTTCATTTTTAGCACCCCAGTCATTAATATTAGGAATGAGTTTAAATACCATATCCATGTTTGTTGTTGCATATGTTTGCTCATATAATTTAGATGAAGCATTATACATACCTTTTGGGCTTCAGTATATGTTTATGTTACATAACCCAGTTACTAAAGAAAAATTTTTTACAAGATTAATATCATTAGTATTTGGAGCTTTATTTGTTGTAACATTGCAGTATATAAAGAATAGGAAGACAAATTGTATTACAAACAAATTTAAAGAAAATTTTACAAGGAAAAGTTTAATGTTTTCATATGGAATTAGAATGGCCTTAGTTATGGCAATTGCCACATTTGTTATGAATAAAATCAACTTACCAGAAGGGAGATGGATAATGTATACTGTATTTTCTCTTACAAGACCATATAAAGCTAATTGTAATGAAAGAATACCTAAAAGGCTAGAGGGAACAGTAATTGGTGCTATAATATTTATGATTTTATTTACACTTATAGAATCTTCAATATTAAGAATTTTAATATTAATAATCGCAGGATATATAAATACTTATACAGTTGAGTATAAAAAAATGACAATTTGTGCTACAATAACAGCATTAGGAACAGTCGTCATAGGTAAACAACTCCTTTTTATAACTTTAGAAAGAATCTTACTTATAATTATAGGAACTATAATATCAAAAATAATTAACAATTATGTATTACCTTTTAATGTGATTGATAATGAAAACCGTAATTTTAAATTGGAAAATTAAGATAAGGTTTTAATATCATAGGAACCATTTTTATTTAAAATCGCTAAAAATTATTATGGTATCTTTATATTTAAAAGACATACTAAAGACTTTAGTATGTCTTTTATAATGTTTTTTCTATTTTTAGTATAGCTAAATAAAAATGATGTTCTTAATTTAGATTAAAACTAATTTAAACTAATGCGACTTAAATATGTATTACAAAAAATAATTTTAAATTACTAATTTCTCATGTTCAATATAAACTAAAACTTTAAAATAAATTTATTTATTTTAAATGTTTTGTTTTAAGCAAGATTTCAAATCATCATCCACTGTGCTTATTGTCCTTAAATCAAATGTATCAACTAAATATTGAAGCACATTTGGACTTAAAAATGCTGGAAGTGATGGTCCAAGGTATATACCCTTTATTCCTAATGATAATAAAGCAAGTAAATCTGCAACTGCTTTTTGTTCGTACCATGATAGGATAATTGATAAAGGCAATCCATTAACATCTGTTCCAAATGCATCTCCAAGTGATGTTGCAATTTTCACTGCAGAGTATGCATCATTGCATTGTCCAATGTCTAACAATCTTGGAAGTCCTGCAACCTCACCGAATTTTAATTTATTAAATCTATATTTTCCGCATGCTAATGTTAATATTATACAATCTTCTGGAACTTTTTTAGCAAATTCAGTATAATAATTTCTTCCTGGTCTCGCTCCGTCACAACCACCTATCAAGAAAAAATGTCTTATTTTACCATCTTTTACTGCATTAACTATATCCTCAGCATGGCTCAAAGTTGCATGATGACCGAATCCCACTAATATTTCATACGGCTCCTGATCTTCTTTATATCCTCCTAGCTCTAATGCCTTATTAATTATTTCACTAAAATCCTTTTTCCCATCATCATTCTTTCCAATATATTTAACTCCATCCCATCCAACAACACTTGTCGTAAATATTCTATCTTTATAAGAATCCCTTGGTCTCATAAGACAATTGGTTGTCATAAGTATACATCCTGGAATATCATCAAACTCTTTTTGTTGATCCTGCCAAGCTCCCCCAAAATTTCCAACAAGATGAGAATACTTTTTTAACTCAGGGTAACCATGACTAGGTAGCATCTCTCCATGTGTATATATATTTATCCCTTTTCCTTCAGTTTGTTGCAATAACATTTCAAGGTCCTTTAAGTCATGCCCTGATACAATTATAAATGGCCCTTTCTTAATATGTACATTTACTTTATATGGTGATGGGTTTTTATAAACTGTAGTATTAGCTTCATCTAATTTTTTCATTACTGCAACACTCATATCCCCTGTTCTCATCGTCCACCTTATTAACTCTTCAACTGATAAAGTATCATCTGTAGTGGCTTCTAGGGCTCTTACATAGAATTTATCAACTTGATCATCGTAATACCCTAACTCTCTTGCTTGATGTCCATAAGCACTTATCCCCTTCAATCCATAAATTATTGTTTGTCGCAATGAGCGTATATCTGGATCAAGATTTTGATCATACATTATTCCTGCTTTTTTTGCATCTTGTAACATTTCTGATTTGGAATCGCTTAAATCGTATTTAATATGTTCAGTATCATTTTCAATCTTTCCGACCTTTTTTCTTAATCTCTCTTTTATTTTTTGAGATTCCTTTAACATTTGAATATGAACATCTGCATCAAAATTTACATTTGTTAAGGTTGTAAATAGTGAATTTTCAATAAATTCCACTGTATTTTTATCTACATTTTCACCCTTTTCAGCTACTTTATTAGCATAACAGCTAATTCCTTTAATCTGATAAATTAACAAATCCTGTAACGCCGCAACCTCAGGTGTCTTACCACAAACACCTAGTTTTGTACATCCCTTTCCACCTGCAGTCTGCTCACATTGATAACAGAACATTGGATATTCTATAGCCATATTGTTTTCCATTTTTACTCCTCCTAACAATAATTTCTTATCTATAATATATAGTTTGAAAAACACATTGAAAATATACTCTTATACTAACTACATTAATTTTTATGTATCACATTACTGCGCTTAATTCACCTAATAGCATACTTTAGCTTCTACTGCTAGATATAAAAAACTATTTCCATAAATGTATCCTTTTATTCTTAATATCTCCAAAAAAGAAAAAACAGATAAGCTATTTCTATCTCACCTATTTCTCTTTAACATCTTTTATTTACTTAAATTTGTAATGTTAAATACTAGACCTTTAATGTTGGATAATATATTAAATGTTTTCTATACTAGTATAAATTTCATATTATGGTATTTATGTGTCAATCTTAATATAATTTCATATATTATATTAGCCTAGTAAATCTCATCTTAACAAAATGTATATTTAAAAGTAGTAATTAATGCTACTTTTAAATATTTTTAGATTATTATAGCTATCTCACGTGCTATATGTTGACTTATAGTTATATTCTCTTAAGCCTATTTAACCAAATATTTTTAATAATATTTAACCTTTATTATTATACCCCGTTTTTCATTTATAACTGCCTTTATTAATGTAAAAAGATAGCATTAAATCAATGCTATCTTTTTTATATCCAAATATTATTTTTAAGCAAAGTAATTCTAAATATACTAAAAATATAAATAGAGTAGTCTAAAGATTTCTTTCTAAACTACTCTCTAAAACTATCTCAGCTTAGTTATATGTGATCTATATATTATATGCAAACTACACTTCATAAGTGACTTTAAGTATAAAACATAAGTTGTATTTTTTAATTAGTTTACATAATTCAGACGTCAAACACACTATAATATATAGTACCCATATATAAACTTATTTTAGTTTAATATATGAATTTTTTATATAATCATATAAAATATAAGAAAAGATAGTATTAAACATTATGCTA
>NZ_HE611052.1:176685-232940 GCF_000285575.1 Clostridium senegalense JC122
TTAAAGAAGTTATTTTCCATGTATCGCTAGAAGTCAATTTTCAGCAATAGTTGCTTTAAATCTTTACATATATATTATTATACTTTTAAATAAGATTTATCCATCACCTCAAAAATAATTTTACATATAATATTATAAAACTACCTTTATTTAAAATTTCTAAAAATTATTATAGGTTCTCTATTAAGTATAATTAGAATGTTTTAATTATTGTAAAAAAGTAGTATAAGATTATCATAATCTTATACTACTTTCTTAGTTAATCGCTTATAGATATAAATTTTAATGTTTCATCAAAATAAAATTATATTAATAATAATCTTGTGGCTAGGAAAAAGATATTACTAAATATTTTCATTTTAATTATTTATACCCTTATTTTTAATACACAAATATATTTAGTAAAATTTCATTATAATTAACTTTATTCCTAATATATATATAATATTACTAAAGTTTATTTATCACAAAGGTTTTAAATTTATATATTATATAATTAGCACTACTTTTAATAATTATATACAAAATTAGATGTTTAAGTATATATCAATAATATCTTTATATTTAAAATCCTTAGTATGCCTTTTTATACTGAATTATTTATCAAAATTTAAGTTAATACAACTTAAATATTATTATTTTCGTAAATATCATAAACTTATTTAATCTTTTGTATGTTGTTTAAATAATAGCACCTTCCATAAAATTTCTATAAAACATTCCTTCTAAAGCTTTCCCATGTCTAGCTTCGTCTCTACACATATTACTAATAACTTCACATATTTCATCTAAGCCCACTTTTTTAGATAAAATAAATAAATTGTCCTTCCCGTTACAAGTTCCATACTCCTTATCAATACTAGTTTGCAAGTTTTCTTTAACGTCACCCATCAACACTTCTCCTAAAAGTTCTGCAAATTTACTAGCATAATCAGCCTTTTCAAAAGCTATCCTTTTATAAGTATGTGCAATTTCTGGATATCCTTCCTTATCAGCTTGATGTCCCATTACTAAACATGTACCAATATTAATACATTCACAAAAAAAGTTAGCCCGTATCTTTTCTAAAATTAATATATTAGAGTCTTTGCTAATCCCAACTACATGTTCATCGCTCCATACCATACCTTCACTAACTTGCATTATAAAATTGTCTGATGCTGATTTACATAATGGACAAAATTTCAATAATGCTTTCCCTTTATGAATATATCCACATACAGTACAAATAAGTTTTTTCATAGTGATAACCTCCTATAATTGTAGATAGAGTTTTTATAATAATATTATATATTAATTTGAGAAGCATTATCAATAATATTTCATAATATTTTAAATATTATGAAATATTACATTTTAAAGTTGCTAACCTATATAAAATTTAAAGTATGTAATTTAATAACATATATAACACATCATAATATAAAAAACTCCAAAAAAAGATAGCATTAAAATACTATATATTTAATAATGCTATCTTTACCGTAATAATTAAAATTTAAAATGGGCATATATTATATCTATTGATGATATTATATAAATATTACTTAAATAAATCTTATAAATTAAAATATATATTGAAGCTTTTACCAATTAGAAGAGATAATACATGACTTACATGTTATCTCTTCTAAAAGATTTTTTAAAATACATTATATAGAATCCATATTTCATCTGCTTTTTTATTTAATTTTTCAGCTATTGTGAAAGCTAATTCTAGTTTAGAGTTACATATACCGCTTTCCCATTGACAATAAGTTGTATTTGATATTTTAAGCATTTTAGCAAACTCTTTTTGCTCCATCATATATTCTTTCATGTAAATTTCTTTTAATTTATTTTTAAGCGCCGTAACATCACCTCAGTACTATATTATTCAATACTCTAAATTTTATTTTCTTTTATTAAAATAAAAAATAAGCCCATGCGTTTAAACTTAGGCTTTTATTAATCTACTTATTCTAAATTGAATATTGTATAATCAGTACCATTATAGTAAGTTTATATATAATATTTTTATTATATTATATTTTTCATAAAATAATTTAAAGTTAAATTTTGTATACCATATATAGGTGTCTTTTTAAACCACTCAATAAGATCATTATCTTCTTTATTAGTTTCATATATTTTTTTATAATGCATAATGTTATCATATTCATTATCTATAAATATAAATATTTTTTTGAAATCTTTTTCAAAATTCCATGCAATACCTCTAGTACTTTCAAAATCTTTATTCAGCATAAATGAACCATACTTACATGGACTTAGAATTGCGAACCCTGAATTATCATTTAACGCAACATTCATCCAATAAGAATCACCATTATAATAAAATTCTACTGCAGAGCTTCTCATATTAATACCCCCTATAAATTTAATTATTTTCTTTTCTTAGTTTGTCTACTTTGTATTTTGTCTAATATTGCATAATATATTTTTTCACCCATAATATTCTTTCAACTTTCTTTTCTCATAATTACAGATAAAGAGCTTTTAACTGTTTATTTTAATTTCTTGCTATTTTAAAAACATTTCTAATTCCTTTACTTTAGTTTCTAAATTAGCTTTAAACATTTTCCCCATAGCATATCCCCCTTTAAAACCATACATACTATTATTGTACTAGAAAACTGAGTAAAAAAATAGTATGTCAAACCTGAACAAAGGGTAGATTTATGTGTGAAAAAGGTGTGTCAAACTTGTGTCTTTGAATTTTTTTGTATCCATGTTAACACTATACTTTGCCTAGTCATATAATAAGATTGGATGAAATTTTCCCTTATGCTCTTATTGAAAAAAATAAGAACTAGTTTCCAATACAATAAAAGTTTAAGAAAATAGTTTAATTTCAAAACATAACTACATTAACCAATATAAAAAATTATACTAATATTTATTTTATTTCTTTTCAGAAACTTATTTAAAATAATTATATGTTATCATATATTTAGTAAATGTATGATAGAGATCTACAATGTAAAAATTCTAATTCTAAAAGAAACTTTAACTGATTTACAAAATAATAATTTTAATAATAATGAATTAAAACTTATATTAAATAACATAAAAAACACTATTAAATACTCTAAAGAAATTATTAAAAATAAATAAGGCAGTTCAGATTTATTTCTGAACTGCCTTCCTTGAGTGCAATATATTTATTTATATATATTTATTTTAACATAAACCTATTCTTTTAATAACCTTTTTTAATGTATCAAATCTATCTGAACCTTTTAAATATACATTGGCCTTTATATCATCTAATCCACCACCAACTGCATAAACACTTCTTCCTATCCCAACTTTATAATCTTTCTTATGAACTAAAATAGCATCTTGTTTATTTACATTCAACCAATCATTTAAATATTCTGCTGCTCTTTTATCTACATCATTATTATATACAACTACATTTCTATGAGATTTTATTGGATTATTTTCAACCGTTTGACCTGTTAATCCACAAACTATTGCGTTAGCTACTTTTTCAGCATTATAGATATTCATATCTGATTGATTATCACAAAAACATACCTCAACTAACATAGCTTCACAGTTTGTATTTCCTATTACATATAATCCTGAACCATCTTTTATGCCACGATTAGTAAACCCCAATGCAACTAAATTATTTAATATGTTATTTGCCTGTTTATAACTCTTTCTACCATATGTGAACACTTCTGTTCCATGAGCTTGAGAATTAAAACAGTTAAAATGAATAGATACATAAAAATCTAAATTATTATTATTTGCTACTAATACTCTTCTTCCTAAACTATCACTTAAAGATGTACAAGTATCTACTGTACAGTTAATAACTGTATGACCTAACTGTCTAAGTTTTAATATTACTAAATTACCAACTTCTCTAGTTAAATCACTTTCTGGTCTTATCCCTACTGCTCCATAATCATAACTTCCTCTATATTGGGTATGTCCACAATCAATTCCTATTTTCATTCCTTGTCAACTTCCTTTCTATCTTTAGAAAAATAAAAAGCTATAACCATAGTGTATATAGTTATAAACTCTGTATTTAAAGTATTTCTGACAGCCATAATGCTAAACACTATTGTCATAACTATAGCTATTATCCATCTAGCACTAGTTATTTTTCTTAAAATCCTATCCATAATAAAACCCCCTATTTAAATTTTATTATTGCACCTAAAATCCCTAAAGTCATGACCACCCGTAAAACGGGTGGCTTGCTCAAGCCCTATAAGGGCGTATTACTTCCAACACCTAAATGGTGTTAGCTTTCATTTCATTCAAGCCATTGTGGACTGATTACTTAACTATACCCTTAAAAGGGTTTTCTAATTCTTTTGTTGTAATCTTATCCATCATTTGATCATACTTTTCTTGTTCTCTTATATATTTTGCTATTGTTTTTTCATTTAAACCTACAGTACTCACATAATAGCCATCTGCCCAAAAGTGTCTATTTCCAAATTTATATTTTAAACTTGAATGTCTATCAAATATCATCATTGCACTTTTCCCTTTAAGATATCCCATAAAACTTGATACACTTATCTTTGGTGGAATTGATACTAAGATATGTATATGATCTGGCATCATATGTCCTTCTAATATTTCTACGCCCTTCCATTTACATAAATCTTTTATTATTTCCTTTATATCTTCTCTTAACTTATAATATATTATTTTTCTTCTATATTTTGGTGTGAATACTATATGATACTTGCACATCCACTTTGTATGTGCTAAACTTTGTGCCATGGAGCATCATCCTTTCTGTTATTTTAGTGGCTTGAACAATCACTATTATAACAAAAGTATGATGCTCTTTCTTAAGAACTTAATCTCACCCGCATAGCGGGCGGTTTTTAGTTTCGGGCATTATCACGCCCTCAACATGTTAAAACAATAATAATAGCTCCAGCGATTGTACGCCAGAGCCACTTTTGATTATCTTTCATTTCTGATATATCTTTTTCATTTTGACAAGCCTTATTATAGGCTATATCTGCTTTTTCTCTTGTACTGTTATATCCGTCTATCTTCGTCTCTATTCTTACTATCCTTTCTAGTATTTCTTGTTGTATATTAGACTCCACTTTTCCACCTTCCTTTATATAAATATTAGTTATAAAAAATATTTGTTTATTATTATTCAAAATAATTAACTTTAAAATAAATTGTTCTATAAAACAAGAAAAGATTAAAGCCACAAGTGTAAACTCTAATCTTTTCTTATCTTATTTTTTATTTAACTTTTCCAATATGATTAATGTACATAATATTATTGTAAAATGGATAGACAATGTTAATATAATTATTTCTCCATTCTTACCTGCGAATATAGTGCCTAAACCATATATAAATGTCATTAAAACTACTATTGATAGTATTAATGAAATAATAATTTTTTTAAACATAAATTTTATTACCTACTTACATGTACTGAGCCACTATGCTCTTCTCTAGCATTAGTAAGTCCAAAACTTGGTTTTCCCTCTGAATCAAATGAAGGTTCATCACCAATTGCTATATAGGAATGTCCATAAGATGTATATATTCTACCTCTTATGCTACCAGTATTTGAAAATTCAACTGGTGCACATAGCATTCCTCTAAATGAATCATGCGCAAACAATTCAGAATCTCCCGGAAGTTTAACTGTAGCTGCAACTCCATTACCAAACTCACTTACAGATGTTCCTAGTTTAGTAGTACACCAAACACCTGAATTTGTTTCTCTATATCTAAATTCAGAAATTATTGGATTATTTGCATGACTCCTTGCTATTAACATTTCTGATGATACATATATTCCATTTAAATCATTAATTCTGAATATAGGATTTGTTTGCCATTCCCAAAAGCTACAAGCTTGATATTCTCCATATATAGCAGTTGAATAGACCTGTAAATCTAATCTAAGCCAACTACAACTTTCATTAGGCTCAAATGGTCCAATATCTCTTGTTGTTATACTTTCTTTTTGTCTCTCTTTAATATACTCTTCTTTAGTAAAAGCTTCAGATGTAAAATCTGATTCAGTAGCTAAACGCATATTAATATTATCATTTTTGGGTGTATATTTAATATACATTTCATCATTTCCAACTAGTTCTTTTAACTCTCCATTATCTAGTTGTTCCTTAATTGTTGGAAACCTTTCCTCCCAATAAATTGTTGAACTATCTTTCTTTACACTTTCTTGAGTTTCAGCCGCAAATGCAGTTGCTCCAGGTGATATTATACATAATGATAATAACACACTAATTACTTTTTTAAACATAAGTATCCCCCTATTTCAAATTTGTTTTTCATTTTATTATGATTAAATTATAATTATATCTGTAACATTTGTCAAATTTTATACTTTTTTAATATATATTACATTTTTTATAGTTCAATTAAATAAAATATGTATTTTTTTGTATTTTATTCTTGTTATATTATAATTTTATTTAATATTGTTTATTTTTCAATAATTCTATAAAATTATAATATTTTATTTTTTCAAATTATAAAAATGTATTTTTGTGTTTTCTATAATCATTCAAATAAAAAAACTACATTCTCCTACTCTATTGCTTTATAATTTATTTCATCTTATCTTTTGTTATATAAAAATAGACAAAATAAAAAGACTAAATCTTTAGTCCCTATTTTGCCTTAATTAATATTTAATTTATTGTAAAAATGTTATTAGTTTTATATTTGCAAGTTATCACTTCCTATTTTTATTATTGTCCGTTGTAAATATCTGCACCATTTTATTTTTGTATTGTAAAATTTAGAAAAACCTATATAAATATAATTTCTAAAATTGTTTTAAGATATATGTTTTTTTCCATTTTACCTTGTTTATTTTATTGTATAACATTCATATTCTAATCTTGTCCTTAAATCATCTGTGCCTCCATCTTTTATTCCTCCTGTAATAACTAAATCAGAATATGAAGTCACGAAATTTTTTCTAAATATAGATTCTGTTATGTTTTGGTCTCTTTTTTCATACACTACAGTTATAATCATAGATGTATCACTAATTTTACTCGCTATTATATTTAAAGGATTTATATATAACTCCGTAGAATTATTTCTATCATAATAGCTAAATATCTCTATGCCATTTATCGCAATAAATATTTGGTTTGTATCTCTACTAGTATTAGGATAACTAAATTCAAATATTCTATCTCTTATAGAACTTTGGGCATAAGGATATATAGTTACACTTTGAAACGGTTTTTCGATTTTTAATATATTAACATTATTTTTGCCCCAAAATATTCTATCTTCTGTTTTCCTAGTATAAATATTAGAAGTATCAACATTAACTCTACCTATTGCCATTTATATCACCTCATTTATTATTTTAATAGTGACATAAAAATTTTGTGGTATTTCCTTAGCAAACATAAGAAAATAATTATCATCTCTACTAAGTGTCGAAGGTGCTAAAGGTGAGGCTTGTGTTAAATATCCTAAATCCACATTTACATCAACAACTGAATTTGAATTAATTTGATTCGGAGTACTCATTGTATATTTAAACTCATAAGGGAAAGCAGTTGAATAAGAAGACGTTACCCATTTTGATGATTCTATTAAAATATTTTTTTTAATAATTATGCTTTGTTTTATTTTATCATCAAAACTTTTTTCTTTCTGTAAGAGTTCACTTTTTCTTTTCATTTTATTTATCACCTCATTTTTTGCAATAAAAAAAGACTTTGGAAGTCTATAAATTAGTTATTTAAGCTGTAACTATTGATTGACCTTCTGTAGCTAAATATTCTGCTACTGCTAAAGCATAATCTTCAGGTACTATAGGTTTATTTTCACCTTCAATTGCTTCTAAGTTCCATTTACCTGCTTTAACTAATATTCCATAAGATACGATTAAATATTTTTTTAATTCCATGTTATTTACCCTCTTTCATTTTATTTATTTCTTGTTTTAACATTGTTATTTCACTATTTAAATCAATTATAGCCTCTGCCATAGCTATCTTTTCTTCATCTATAGGTTCATCTTTTACTACGGATTCTTTATAAGAATAAACCTGTATTTTTTCTTTAGTTGTAAGCCCTTCACATTCAGCTTGTACAGTTATTTCAATATCTTCATCTACTTTAGGTATAGTTAATATATTATTCTCTATAGAACCATACGTAGTTGTTAATTTATTTTCTTTATAAAAATTATCACCATACTGATCCGTAGCTACTACATTAATTTCTATTGTTTCACTCTCTTGATTTTCTTTAAATTCAATATGCTTTTTATCTAAACTTAAATTAATTTTATTACATATAGGTATTTCAGGAATAAATTCTTCTCCTGTTCCCTCTGTTGTAATTAAATGTTCTTCTAAAGTCCTTTCATATTCAATAGCATCTTTACATTGCATATATGCTCGTTGCAACAATTGATTCTTAGATAAAGCTTTATCATATTTTATTACAGAATATACAACAAAATTATCTTCTTTAAAACCCACCGTAAGCACATTATCATCTATACCATACTTGACTACTTGCATTAAGGTTGCACCTCCTATTCATAATTGTTAACTGTTTTTCCATGCCACTATTCTCAAATAGTTCTTTGGTATTATAGCATTTGACCATGAAGTCTCTATAGCTACAATTGTGTTTGGTGTATAGTTAAATTCATATTCAAAGTATCCAAGATACTCACTAGCTCCAACTACTCCGGGTTTATCGTACACAGCAAATGAAAATCGCAATTTAGCTTTTGTCCCACTTCTTTCGATATACAAAAATACAGGACGTATCGAAGCGTATGAAGAGGTACGCGTGCTCATCAAACTTTGCCTTGTTCCATTAATAATTAGATACCAATAAACATCACCACTTTCATACTTATAGTTTAGCTCTGTCTCAGAAGTCAAGACTTTATGATATGTTTCTTCATCCTTATATACATTTAAAGGAATAGCAGTTACAACATCATACTCTCGATTAATATTTATCAATTCAACTTTTGTACCACTTTGTAAATTCTTTATCTCATTATAAAATGTTTTCCCAATACTACTCTTCATAAAAAAATTGCTACCTACCCTCACTAATGATAAGGGTTTATTGGCTTTTATTTCTCCAGCTTTTATATCGCTTCCATCTTGTTTAAGAATAGTTGTAACTCCTAATCCATTTACATTTAACTTTGGATTATCTCCACAATCAACGTGCGGTATTATGGTTACATTTAATCCATCTACATAACTTGTAGGTGCAGGATTTAACGTAACGTTGTATATGGTACTTGTGCCTGTTGTCTTAGCAAATCCATTATTAGAAACATAATCCTTTCTAAAATTATCAAAATCACTTTTAGGAAGTTTGTCGCTAACTTCTTTTACCTTTTCTACAATTTGTGGATTGAGTTTATCCTCAGTTATACTACCTTCAGGTATAAGGCCAACATCTATATGCTCTACTTTATTTTTAATATTTTTGTGTAAAGCAATATCAAACTCATCACCTGTTTGCCATAAAATTTCTTCATCTATATTTTCTATTTCCGTATCAGATGACGCTATTTTATAGTTAACATCTTTAGTTAACAACCTACCATTCATATGGACTTCTAAATCATCTTCATTAAATGGATTAAATTCTTGTATACCTATGGGTATTATTTTTGTATCTTTTTCTAATTTAGAATAAGAACGTAATGTAACTGCCTTTCCATCTAAATTATTTATTTTATTTTTTAGATTTTCTATATCCTCTTTTGTAGCAGTAATAACATTAGGATTTACTTTTAAAGTTACATTTTCAGTATTACTAACTTCTAATATTATTTTAATTCTTAATTCTTTTGTTGCTCCATCATCTATTATTGGCTTATATGTTTCAGGGTACTTAGCTATTAGTATTAAATTACCTTCATCATCTAGCCCTCCTACTTCTCTAATAGTAAAACCACCAACATTACTAGGAATAACTGTTTCTATTTTAATCCAATTAGGATTTTGTTCATCTACAGTTATTAATTGAATATTTCCTCTCCAAACCTCATTTGTTAGATGTTCTTGATCCTCTGTAGGATTATAATAGTTTCCATTTCCATCACCTACAACTAATGTTGTAAGATTTATTTTCTTACCAAACACATTTGCATTTGCTAGTTTAGCTTTTCCTATGTTTGTTAAAAGCGTGTAAAATTGTTGAGCCATATTATCTCTCCTTTCTAGGATATATAACTATATCTTCTACTCCTGAATTGTGTCCTAATGATATATTTAGTTTTCCCCTTGATTCTATTTCTCTTGGTGACCACGGATATACTGTAACCTCTTCCCCATTAATAATTGAAGAAGCTACAAAAACTTTATTTTGATTTATTGATGTAAGTTTATATCTAACTCCCAAATGAGAAGGTTTTATTCTAATTATTTCTTTATATAGTTCTTTTAAATCTATAGGAAAACCATTATTACTAACTAGATCTATTTCAAATACATAAGGTGCTACATCTTCTATAATATCTATTTTAGCTTTAGTGTAATTTGAAATTACAGTAGCCATCTGTTGAGGATTTATTATTTTATTCTTACTCTGTAACCTTGAAATTACTTTAGCCCTTCTTATATCTATATTTTCATTTATATTACTTGGTATATTCAATCTTTTTTCCCATATAGTAAGTCCCCACGTAGCAGTTTGTGGAAAGAATTGTTTTAAAATTTCATCTGTCATATCTATACTTGTATCAAGTTCCACACCTATTAATTCATAGATTTTTTTCATTAATTTATTATTCTCATACACTGGTGATACACTTGAGTACATTTCTTGTGCTTTAATTGATTTAAACATTAATAACATCCCCTATAACAGCTACTTGGTCCACTAATGTTATATTACTAACTTCATCATTTATTTTTAATTCTGTAAAATCCTCTATGCCTTCATTTGTAAGTATATAAGAGCCTACAATTGAATAAATGGCATTATAATTAACTACCCCATTAATTTTTATTTTCTTTAAATAATTAGCAATTTTATTTTTTATATCGTTTAATATTATTTCTGTACTATAATTGTTGCTAAATTTAAAGCTTGCTTGGACATTAATTTTTAAAATACTTGGTGTACTTATAGTAACTTTAGCACCTACAGGAGCTTTACCCCTTCTATTCTCCCCTTCTCTTTTATCCGGATAAATATATTCCTTAACTCTTTTTAATAAATCTTCATTAGCTATTTGATAATTTTTATCTAAAATTAAAAGCTTAACGGTACCTGGACCATTACATTCTTCTATAACATACGCTTGGCCAACTCCATCTACTTCCTTTGCCCAACGTTCATAGTCACTATCTGAACCACTTAAAAAGTCATTTTGCTCAGCTTCCATAATTCTCTGTCTAAAATGTTCTTCATCTTCAATGTCTGTTCCACCTATAAGATCATCTTCATTTATTACCTCTTTTATGCCGTTTATTTGACTTACTAAAATGGTTATTGTATGTGCTTTAACATTACCTATAATACCAGGTATTAAACACCTTATTTTAACAACTACTTCTCCTGTTTCATTTACTTGGGCTGATTCTATTGTTTCAAACTCAATAGATTCTTTTACATCATCCGAAATAGTTGAAATTATAGACTTATTAGGAATAAAAGTATTAGGATTTCCTTTGAATTTTATATAACCCATTGATTTAGTAGGAGGATTTTTAAATATTCCTCTATATTCTCCTATATATTCAAGGTGTTTCCCTGTTGCACTTTGAGGAAATGCCATTTTAAAAACGCTTTGCATATCTATATTTTTTAGTCTAGATATCTCTTCAGCACTCGGTCTAGTTGCGTCCCAAAATACATCCCCTTCTAGTATATTTATATTTTTAGGTGCTTTACTAAGCATTCTAGCGTGAATATCTTCTGTAGTTTCTTTTAAAATATCCGGAATACTTATTTCCATTTAATCACCCCACTTTTTCAGTATTTGTAAGCTCTTTGCTTTGTCCATCTAAAGTTGTAACTTCATATGTGTAATAAACTTCGCCATTTCTCCAATCAAAAGAAAAAGAGCTTACATCTTGAGTAAATGGATGAACCATTAAAGCTTCTCGTGTAACTCTCTTAATCTCAAGCTCAACCGCTTTCTTATCCAAGCTAGAACCTATAATATCTTTACCATATAAACTTGAATATGCTGCATACTTATATCTTGCTGTCATTAAAGCTTTCTGACACCATTGTATATAGCTATCGAACTCGTTTAGTAACTTAATGCTACCATCTGGATTTTTAATAAACTCCCCAGTTTCAAAATTAATAGCATATGTTTTTTTTAGTTCTATTGGTGTATCTTCTTTTAAAGTAACTTCTTCTAGACTTCCATCTGGAAATAAATCAGGCATGCATTTTCACTCTCCCAACTATTACACATTCATTTCCTACTTGTGCAACCAATACTCTATCTCCTACTTTCAGCTTCTTAAGATTAGAAGGGGTTTTAAGTGTATGACTATGTGGGTGTTCTCCAGCTGATTGGGTAGTATATTCATTTTCTAATTCTAAATAGTCTAAAACTAAATAATCATTAATTTTATATTTAAAATTATCCAATTTCAAACCTGTTGTTGTTAATGTTCCTAAAGTAAGTCCAATTCCATATAATGCATCCTTAACAAATTTATTTGTTTTAGAATCAAAAACTCTTGCTACCTCTTCAAATATATTATTTTCCATAGAATTTCTTTTTAACTCCTTCCCAATCCATTAATGTTAAATCCATACTACCTTTACCACCTAATGTATGTGTAATATCTGTAACATAATAACGGGTACCATATAAACTAGCTACATCTCCAGCTCTGAGAGTATTTATATCTTGTACACAACTTACATCTATACTATTTTCTCCTCCTGAAAATAAAGAATTTGCTTTGTTTTGCGCGTTAGCATAGTTTTGAACCTTATCATCTTGTACAATTTTTTGTATTGCCCCATAAGCCTCTGTGTTCTTTTTAAATATTCCTATAATGGGGGACTTAGTATCATCCTTATCATTTTTGCCTAAAGCTTTAACTTGCGTTACTGCACCGCTTAAACTGCTCTTAGGTTGCACATCATCTAAAATACTATCTAACCTATAAACTATACTATTACTTCCTAATTTAATTAGATTTAATTTAGTCTCCATCCTAAATTTAAATAACCCACCGCCCTTTTGAGCTGTTTCTTTAAGGTCCTTCCACATCATACCGTAAATAGATTCTTTTCTTCTATCCTTAGATAAACCAACTTTAGTATTAGCAAAAGTACCTATAGGAATATTCCACTCTTTACACAATAATGTAGCCCTCTGAGTAGCAGTTTGACCATTTAAACATAGAAATTCATCTTCGGATTCTTCTATGTAAACAGTCCTTTCTTTACATGTTATACTCATTTTTTTAGTTTTTCTTGACTTATTTACATCCCAAACTATACCACTAAATATTTTAACTTTATTCTTAGTATTAAAAGCATAATCATATAGCTCTATACTCTGTCCTTTAGAAACACCCATGCTTTCAAATTCCTTTGTATTTATTAAAGATAGATTTAATGTATAAGCTATACCATCTATACTTTCTTTAAGTGTTCCACTCTCTGCAGTTAATGTAATTTTATATTTATTCCTTAATATTAATTCCATAACTAAACCCTCTTATTTTGTAACATAGTCGGAGCAAATCCAACCGCCATGGTTACCATAGAATACATCTAACCAGTTACCTTGTGCTCTCCAAACTTTTAATTTAGTTCCATTAGAAACAGAACCTATAATTCCGTTATTTGTACCCGGACCATTTCTAACATTAAGTACATCTGCAGTAACTCTAACTATATCATTGCGATTAAACTTTCCTGATTGAGTAGATCTATTGTTTTTAAGAGAACTAGAACTACTAGATTGAGTATTTAGTGTTTCGATTTTTATATCTCTATGAGTTCTAAAAGAAATACTAATATATTTATCACCTATTTCTCCCGCTCTATCTTCAACTGTTAATGAATTTATATTTACTAATTCATTAAAATTTAAGTCAGTTATTATCAATCTTGATGAAGCTATAGAGTTTTTCCATTTCTGTAAAAGCTCTATAGCTTCATCAGGTGTAGGGATATCTATATATCTGCAAAAAGATTCATCGTATTTTTCTGGGAAAAATGTATCAAAGCTTAATTCTGTTATTTTTTTACCCTTATCAGGGATATCAACTTCTCCAAAGTCCAAAATTTCTACTGTTAAGTACTTTTTTTCACTTTGAATACAGATTTTTTCTAACGGATTAACAGGAAAATGAAAAGTATCATTATCCTTTTTTAAATATATATCTATACCCATCACTCCTTTATAACTAAAAAAGAACCGCATAAGCGATTCTTTTAATTACTATTCAAATTTTGCTAAATTTGTCTTAGCATATTCATTCTTATCATCAAATTTAACTGCCTGTTTATAATATTCCTTGGCTTTTTCAATCCTATTTGTATTTTCATAAATTAATCCTAACATATTATAACCAAGTGATTTACCCTCTTTTGTTTCTTCTTTTCCCAAATAGGTATCTATGGCTTTTGTCGCTTCATCATATCTACCTAACATGAAATAGGAATATGATAATGAATAATATACTTCTTTATACCCTGGATCATTTTCCAAGGCCTCATTAAATAAAGAAACTGCCTTATTTAAATCTTTTTCTTTTCCACCTTTGCCATCTGAATACATTGAAGCTAATACAGCTAATTCTTTACTAATATTTTGTTTTCCAGTTTCCTCACCACGATATATTTTCCATTCATTATTTTCATTTACTACATACCTTATAGATTCTATAACTTTTTCCTTATCTTCAAGTAAGTCGTTTATGTTTTCTTTTACATTAAACTCATATATATTTTTAAATTCTATATCATCTACAGATTTTTTATTAAAATTTTTATTTTCTTCTATTTCAACATTATTTAACGTTGAAGATTCATTTCCAACTTCCACCCACTTTATAAAGTCTTCCTTTTTAAAATTATCCTTACTTTTTTGTGACAATTTTCCGTAAGCTTTTTCTGCATTTCCTTCTTTTATATCTGTATAGTAATCATTTAGAACATCCTTAGGATTGCCACTAGGTTTACATCCCACTAATAAAAATAGTGTACATATAATTACTGATAACATAATAATTGTTTTATTCTTTTTCATAATTCTCTCCCCTTAAAACTGTTTAACAAGAATATTTTAACATATAAAGAAGTAACTTTCATTACTTCTTTATATTTGATAATGCTTGCTTTAATTTATATGCAAATTGTGTTGTTGCTTCCTTAACTATACTATCAATGTCATAATTATTTTGAAAATTATTTTCTACCTCTACATTAACACTATTATTTCCACCTGCCGCAATAAGTTGAGGCTTAGCTACGCTAAAATTCATTTTAGGTTTTTCAGTGTTTTCTTGAGTTTCTGTGGAAGAAAAATCCTGCTGTAAAAACTTTCTTGATTCTTTATTATTCAAAATTCTTTCTCCACCTTTAAATAATCTTGTTTGTTTTCCTACAACGATTTCAAATCCCTTTTCTGCTACTTCATAATTACCAGGAGAAGTATTGCCTATTCCATTTGCTTTTCCACCTCTAAATTTAGGACCTGCACTTATAACCTGTGCTGGACTAGGCCCTGGAAAATTATGATTTTCCTTATATGATTCATTTATATTATTAGTTACTCTTTCAAATACCTCTTTTATAACAATTTTTTTCTCAGGTATATCCATAGCTATAAATTCTCTTATTTTTTCCATCATAGCATCAAATTTATCTCGAACTTGACCTGTTTCCCAATCAACCTCATGAACATGATCTTGTGCTTGTTCTTGTGCATGCATTACTACTTCCTCATGCATACCTTGTGCTGCATTTATAGCATACTCTTTCTGACTTTCTGCAGCTGAAATTATCGTTTGAGCTTCTTCTGGTTTTAATGTGCCTAACACATCTCTTTGATACCTTGCACTTTCAATAACTTTATCTGCTTGTTCAGTTGCTGCATTTATTGCCTCATCCATTGCTTTTTTACTATCTTCAACTACCTTTGCGGCCTGCTCTGCAGTTAGTGCTGTTGTTTCATATGCTAATTGTCCTAATATTTTTTGTTGTTCAGCAGATGTTTGAGAAATATTTTCTACCATTTGATTCATCATATTTTGTCTTATATTATTTACTTCAATTTGCTCTTGAGAAGTTATTTCTCTATGTTCTGCAGCTGCATTTCTATAAATCTCATTTATTCTTTGAAGTCCTTGTTGTAATATTTCTTCTTCAAATGCTTGTTTCTCATTTACTCTATTAAGAATTTCATTGCTTTTTTCATCAGTAAATGCCCCTGACATTGCAAAAAATTCTTCCATTGTTTTATAAGTATCTGAATATTTTTGAGAAATTGTTTGATGTATAGTATTTCCCATTTCTGCGAATTTTCCTGTTATAGCTGTGGCAGTTTCTTCTGTTATTTTTTCACTCTTTATTTTAATATTCATTAGACTTGCTCCTAACTCTACATCTAATTTTCTATATGCATTCATTCCTTCAGCGGTAGACTTAGATAATCCCTCGCCAAATTCTTCTATAGCAGGTAATGCATCCTTAGATAAATGTTTATATAATTTATAAGCTCCAACTCCTGCCGCAGCTATACCTATTGTCCAAGGACTTAAAAGAAATGATGAAGCTTTAGCACTTAATCCTAATCCGCCCATAGCCTTACTAGCAACATTAGTAGCAGTTGCAACTTTAGTTACGTTACCAGCTACTGCTCCTGTAGTTTTAAATATTCCTAAAGTAGTTCCAATTCCCTTACCTACCTTTACAAATCCACTCAATCCAGTAACAAGTGTGTTAATGCCTTTACTTAGTGGTCCTATAACTAGGGTTCCTCCTGCTAATACTCCTATTGATTTTTTAGCTGAAGGAGATAACTCATTAAACTTATGAGCAAGTTCAAAAGTTTTATCTACAATTTTCATTATTCCAGTAGTTATATCCGGTATTTTAGCAGTAAACCATGTAACAAATTCTTTAGCATATGGTGCTAATCTTTCACCTAGTTCTATTTTCATACCCTCCACTGCGCTTTGAAGAATAATACATTGTCCTGCTAAATTATCAAGTTTAGTTTCTGCCATTTCATCTGCAGCACCCTTTGTTTCTTTGAGTTTCCTACTTAGATCTCCTAAGCTTTGTCCACCTTGATTCATTAAAGCCAACACACCCGACATAGACTCTGTACCGAATATTGTACTTATAACATCTGCTCTCTCTTGGCTTGTTAACTCTCCAAGTGAACTATTTAAATTATCTATAACATCACTTAATGGCTTCATATTTCCTTGTGCGTCAAATGCATTAATGCCATATTCATCCATAGCACCTGCTGCTTCTTTAGTTGGACTTGCAAGTCTTGCCATTGCCTGTCTTAATATTGTACCTGCTTGACTTCCTTTTATATTTGCATTTGAAAGTAATCCAGCTGCAGAAGCTGTATCTTCAAATGAAATTCCTAAAGCCTGCGCTACTGGGGCTGCATATTTCATAGTTTCCCCTAAATCTGTAACATCTGAGTTTGTAGCACTTGCACTTAATGCCAGTACATCTGCAACATGTGATGTTTGTGATGCATCTATATTAAACGCTCTCAAAGTACCACTTGCTATATCAGTTGCAGTAGCTAAATCTAAACCTCCTGCACTTGCTAAAGAAAGTAATCCTGGCAATGCTGATGTTGTTTCCTTAACACTAAACCCTGCTTGACCTAGCAACTCTTCTGCCTGTGTTACTTCTACTGCCGACCATGCTGTAGCAGCACCTAACTCTTTAGCTGTATCTTTTAATACCTTCATTTCTATATCAGTAGCTTGTGTAACTGCCTTAACATTAGATAATCCTTGTTCAAAATTTGCAAATGTTTTAACCGATGATCCTATGCCAAGTCCTCCAAGTGCAATTGCCCCTGCAGTAACTATAGCTGCTATTTTCTTTAATGCAAACTTTGAAAAATTACTAAATTTAGATTGTACTTTTTCTACCGTTCCACTTGCTTCATCTTTAACCTTTAACTTTGCAGTAGATTCAGTTTTATCAAATTTATCTGTTTTAGCTTGAACTTTAGAAACAGGTGATGATACCCTATCTTCCAATTTTACTGTACTAACAAAAACCCTATCCTTAAACCTATTCATTCTAGATTCAACTTTATCTAAAGGTGCTGATATTTTATCATTTATTTTGGCACTAGGACTAGCAGTAATTTTATCTAGTTTCCTCATCCTTTTTTCAGTTTTTTCTGTATACTTTTCCATAGCTGAAAGTTTATTTTTAGATTCAGAATCTCCATTAACATTAACATTAATCCCAATGCTATATACTTCTTTTTTAGCCAGTTACATCACCTCCTGGCCTTTTCATGAGCTTTCATTTCTTGTTTAATTTCATAATCAGTAAAAGCGAGAAGAATTCTTCTCGCCATATCATTAATTTGAACATTATAAAAGTCGTGAGGACAAATATTATGCTTTGTATACATATTGTACAAAGCTGTTATTCTTCCGCCACGACCTACTAGTTTTTTATCTTTTCTACATCCTCTAATTCATCATCAAACCCACTTAATTCTAAAACCTTATCTGCAAGATTAGATGTTTCACCAGCTAAAAACTTTTTCTTTATAACCTGTCTTCCATCACTTGCTTTTAATCCTTCTAAAAGTTTTTCATTATTCCAATTAGGCTTAACTGTAGCAGATTCTATAAGTGCTGCATTAAACTCTTCACTATCTAATTCTTTACGTCTTTTTCCTCCTCTTTCTTTAACTGTATATGTGCATTCCTTTCTAATTCTATTTATTTCTTTTTCACTCAATCCTTTAAGAGTAACAGGAATACCTACCCTTTCTATTATATATGTTCCAGTTGGAATCTCTGTAGCCCCCATAAGTTTATTTATTATTTCCTCTTCTTCCATTTGTGCTAATTCCATTTCTTCTACCTGTTTTTGTGTTAAATTTTCCATTAATAATTCCTCCTTAAATTTATTATTCTGCTACTATTTCATCTAAAAATTCATAACCTTCAAAAGTGAACGGAGTTTCCTCCTCTACAAGCTCATTCGCCTTTAAGTTAATAAGTTGCAACTTATCTGCCATACAATTTTTCAAACGTATTCTCTCATAACCATAAGCCTCTGGATCTTCAAGACATGATATTATTTCAAATCTTTTAAAACCTCTTTTTATCATGTCACTAGTTACTTTATAACCATTCATTGAACCAGTACCTTTTTTATTTCCTTGTTTATATCTTGTCCACTCATCTCCAACTAAATTAAGTTCTTTTTTATCCAATTCAACTTCAGCGGTTGTTTCCGTTAAATTTGTTTGCCATACTCCATCTATAAGTACTTTGCCTTTAGAACCATGTATAGTTCTACTCGAATCCAATGCCATTCATATCACTATCCTTTCTACTTCCTCACATATCCAGTTCCATAAATACGTTTAACAACATCAACATAAGTTGCATCCCATCTCCAAAAAAATTCATCTGATACTGCATTTTCTTGAAGTTCTTTATCTACTTCTACTATAAAGTCATTTTCTATAATTCCTATCTTAGCTAAAGTTTCAAAATATTTTTTTAATGCACAAATTATTACTGTTCTACCTGTATCATCATTATTCACTTTTCCTACAAAATCTTTTCGTTTAAGTGAAGTGTCACCGTCAACTGCATTTAAAAATTTAACTGCACGAATTGAACCAAATACATCTGATTTATCATCTGGATAGTTCTTCAACGTATTAACGTCGTCCACAATGATTACATCATTATCATCTTTTGCTAATACTAAAGTTCCGCTATTCAATGCAGTTTCAATCTCAACTTTAGATAATCTAGGTTCAACTTCATCAAAAACAGTTACAGCATTACATAAACTTTCCCCTAATCCTTGTCCTGTTCCAAGTGCTGCTACATATACTGCTACCTCTGCTTGTGTGTATTTCCTTCCTTCATAGTAGCCATGACAGAAGATATTAACTATATCTTCATGATTAAATTCTTTTGATTTACTATTTGCCTGTTCCAAAGTTTCTTCTTTAGACCCACCTAAGAAAGCTATTATATTTATACCTTCATTTTTATTTCTTATAACCCATTCTTTCACACAGTTTTGAAGTGATGTATCTGTTACACCATCTAATGTAAAACCATCTATTCCATAACTTTCAAATGCTTTCATAGCTTCTAAATAACATTCATTGGTGATTGAACTTATGCCATCATTTCCACCTGTAAACTTTTTATTTGATATTTCACCTAACAATCCAGTTGCATTATCAATTTTTTTAGCATTTATATATATGTTTTCTACATTACTGTTAATTCTCTCAACTACTTCATCTAAATTATTATCTAAAGCAGTTATAGCAAATAATTGTTTACTACCTTCAAACAGAATTAAATCCATTTTATCCTGCTCTATTAAATTTGTTCTTACAGTTATGTTAAAATCTCTTGTTGTGGGATATTTACTTTCTAAAGTTATAATATCTGTAGGTGTATTTTCACTATTCTTTAAAGTTAGCGTTAAACATTTTGCGCTATCATCTATCATTCTATAAAGTAATAATTCTTTTGGATTTCCTAACAACGCTAATCTACCTAATCTAAAAGCAGTTAAATCCATATTCTCTCCAAATTCTTTTTTTAGTTCTTTTTCGGATTTAATAGATACTACTTTTTTAGTTGGTCCCCAATCCGATTTTACTGGCATTGCTAAAATACCATGTATGCCAGTTCCAATTCTTTCTTCTGCCTTAGTTTTAAAACGATTATAAAATCCTGGTATTCGTGGCCTGTTATTTTCATTCCAATTTCCTGTAGCCATATGTTACTGCACCTTCTTTCCTAAAAATTCTTTTACTTTCTCTTGAAATTCACTTTTAGTAAATTCTTTTTCCTTTGAATTAAATAAAGCACCTGCAACTACTTCTCTTTTGTAGCCAAGTGCTTCACAATTATTTAAAAAATCTTCTATTGAATATTTTGTTTCTACCTTAGTTGTTTTTACCTCTACTGTAGTTTCTTTTGCCATATTAGCCCTCCTATTCTAAATTTCCTCTACCATAAATTTTTTCTATTATAGGCTGTTCCTTTTGCTCTATCATCTTTCTTCTAAAGAATTTAACTGTTAATTGTCCCTTAGATAACATATCTGCTTCTCTATCTTCCTGTATACTTTCTATAGTAAGATATCGTTTGTCTGCTAAATTTAAAGGTATCTTTAAATCTGTAATAAGCTTATCTTCTATAGTGTCTAATAACTTGTTAATCTCATTTTTATTGTTATTAGCTACATGACAAACTAAAGTCTTATTTTCTTTAATTAAAGCCCCACTAATACGTTCTTTATTCGTATTAGCTACTCTCCAAAGTATAGAAGGCACTTGAAAGTTTTGTTTCCAACTATTCAAATACACAGGATAATCAGTTATTTGTTTAGTATAACTTTCTAAAGCATCTAACCAAGTATCTGTATTCTCTTCATCTTCTTCATGTAGTGCTATAATACTAAACTTTAATCCTCTAGCTATTGCATTCCATTCTTCATCTATAATGTCTTGTCCTATAGTACCTTCAAACACACAAGTGAAAGTTTCATTTTCTTTTAAGTCTTTAATTACTTGCATATTTAAAGCTTTTATTACTTTTTCAGATAATAAATCTAATTTTTTAAAAGTAGTTCTTTTCTCATACAACCATATTTCTATAGTTCTTTTAAAACCAACTACCTCACCATTATCATCATCACTACCTTGCAAAATTACTGCATATGGCTTAACACTATCTTTATCTGGAACTGTAGGCTCGTAACAACCTTTAAATTCTGGAATATTACTTAATAAATATTCTCTTATTCCTGCCCTCAATTTTTAATCACTCCAATGTTGAATAATTGTTTCTACAATCATTCCTTTATTTCTCTCTAAAGTATTTTCTAATGTTTTGAATCCTTTTGTTCCTGGATGATGTACGACTTTTGTCTTTCTCCAATCACCATCACTTCCTCTAAAACATAAATATGGTTTATTTTTAGGTGTTATAGTATGTGGTTTACTTCCTTCTTCAAGAATTCCCCCATATTCAACACCATGACTAATAAATATACTGTAATTATTGCCTCTTACATTTACTCCTCCATGCATTGCTTGCCTTGCATGGTTTGTGCGTGCCTTCCACGTTTTATTTTCTTCACTATCCTTCCAATCTGCATTTGTTTTAGCTTCGCCCTCTAATACGCTAGCCCAATTATCACACAATGCATACATGCCAGCTTTTTTTCTATCAATAAAATCAAACACTTCAAACCCCATATTACTCACTTCCTTATCACTTATTTAGTCTGCACGCTCCAAATCACATTGATACCCACATATTTCATTTTTAATTATTTGTGGATATACTGCTGTTATTTTCATATGTCCATATAAACAATCAAATTCTATAAAATTCTTAGAATCTACTTCTAACTTATTTGTATAATCAACTAACATTCCATATCTTCTAGTTGTATATGCAGTACCTATAGTATTACTTGTAGTAATCATTTCAGGGTGTTTTTGATGATATATTCTTACTGTTAATTTAACTTCTTTTTCTTCTTCTTCAAAATACCCATCTTTTAAAACTTTAATTACTTGTTTAATTATTATTTCAGTAGGGTTAAGCTCAATGCTTTTTAAAATATCAGCCTTTCTTCTTTCTACAGTAATCATAAATTTATCTCCGTATCAATTCCTAACATAAAACTTCCAATTTCTTTTTTTTTATTACACATGGCTTTATATTTTTCTGCATTTTGGTAAGCTACTGAAACTAAATCTTTTATGTTAGCACTTTTATAGCTTTCCTCACCTGTTTTATATTCTGTTATTTCTCCTACTGAATTTTCATACTGTGTAGCTTTTAATATCCATCCTTGATAAGCAGCACAATAAATACAATCTGATTCTTCAATAAACATTTCTATTTCATCATTAGAAAAACTCTTACTATCTTTATCATTTAGTAAGAGTCTTAATTTTATTATTGATTTATCTGTTGGTGTCATAAATTTACCACCTCATAGAAAAATAGCACTCACAAATTGAATGCTATTTTAAAGTTATTTCTTGAACATTTTCTTCTATTGCTGCATAAACACCTCTGTAAGCATATCCAATTATCTGTTCCTCTACTAATCTACTTAAGTCTCCTGCTTGAGCTTCTATCTTTAGGTCTTGTCTTAACAACTCTTTAAATCCTCTTTTAGGTCTTATCAAATAGCATTTACCCTTATCTACCCCTGCATAAGATACTTTCTTTTTACCTACAGTTGTTTCCCAACCATCGTAATAAATTACACTATCTATTCCGCTTACTGCTGGATACGTAGTTCCATTTATTTGATAGCCACCTTTAAGCGCCATTTCTATATTATCTTTATCCATACTGGATGCTAATAATATATTACCTGCTCTTTTCTTACCTCTAGTATCACTTAATGCTTTATTAAATGTTTTATAATATCCTACCCATAAATCATCTTCTGCTGTTCCTTGGTAAGTAGTCTTATTATCAGCTTTATATGAAAATCCAATTATAGGATTAAAATATATATGGTTAAGTAATGCATTATAAGCCTCACCCATAGCTTTATTTAAAATTTCCACTGAGAAACTATCATTGAAATCCTTCATTTCTTTTGTATATTCAAATCCTGCAGTGTAAGTTAAGATTCTGGCAACTGGACCTTGTTCAGCTTGCAATGAACCAAATTTAACTTCTTGACCTTCCATATGTTCACTAAATATTACAGTTCCATATAATGCCCATTTTGCATCAATAACTCTTGGCATGTTTGCATCTGATAGTAAATCATATATTGGTTTATACAAAAGTGGTACTTGTTCACGTCCTAATTCAACGTCAAGTACCACTTTTCTTAATAGATCTTTATATTGCTCTAAACTGCCACTTCTAAGCATTTCTCCCATAGGTTTTGTAAGCTCTACGGCCTCCATTTCACCATTAACTATTTTTTTATCTACTTCAAAGTTTTGTCCATTTAATACAAATGGAATTTTTGTTTCTACTGTTTGCTTTCTTCTTTCAGCTTTAAGTGTTTCTGTACTATAAATATTAAACATACTTTTATCCTCCCTTTATTATGCTTGTGGTCCTAATATGAACCAAATAACATTGTTAGAATCTTTAGTAGCACTAACTCTACCTACTTTTCTATTACCTGTGTCTGTTTCAGTGAACTGCTTTTTTGTATCATTCCAATATATAGAAGTACCTACTGCAAATGTTTGAGTTTTATCAATTTGATCTGTTTCAAATTCTGCCTGTTCAATATTAAGAACTACTTCTTGTCCTGTAGTTGCCGATTGAGTTGCCATTCCAAAGAATCCATCTATTAAATAGAAATTACCTTCTGCTACTGCTCCTATAGATTTAACTCTTACTGATTTACCATCACTTATTTTACCACTTGATATATTATATAAATTACTTGGTATTGGTTGACCTTTAAATGCCATTATTAGCTACCTCCCTATATTGATACTTTTTTTGTTCTTAATGTTGATGTTGTTGAATCTCCATTACTAGGAGTTTTAGTTCCTGCTGGAGTATCTATATAATTATTAGAAATAAAGTTTTTAACAAATTCATCTTTTAATACTGCATCTATTTCACCTGCTATAATTTCTTTAGTAGATCCTTCTTCAACTTTTAGCATTTTTCTAACTAAGTTTTGAGCCATTTCACCATTAACCTTTTCTTTAATTACTTCATCAACTGTTTTATTAAACTCAACTTTCTTATTATTTTCTATAGCTTCATGTGCTTTTTTTGCAACGTCTACTATATCCATTTCGCCACTAATTTCTAAGGCTTCCTTAACTTTTATCAAAGTATCTTTAGCTTCTACTGCTGCTTTAACTTCTTCCATTTCACCAGCTATCTTATCTGTTGTAAGTCCCATTTCTCCTAATACTTGTGCATATGTTACTTGGCCAGTTTGAAGTAATCCTTTTAAATTTTTCATTAATTCTTCAAATGTCATATTTTTATTTCCTCCTTCATTCATTTCTCCTGTTGTTATAGGTTCAAAAATTCTTCGCTCTGCAACTTCTGTTTTATCTCCTAACACAACTTGATTATTGTTTATTGTAAATGGAATACTATATAGCTTTGTAGGTAAGTTTTGTTGTTCATATTCAACTATAATTGTACTATCATCATATCTAACACTTCTCACCCAAACATAACTACCATTTCCATTAGCATTAAAATAAACTTTAGCTGCTTCTCTTAAATCTTCTTTAAGTTTTTCAAAAGAACCATCTAACTGTTCTCCTTTTGCATGCTCATTTATATCTTCCATTTCCATACCAACTATTTTAGTCGGCATTCCTGGTCTGTGTAGTGGTGTCCAATCAATTGATAATGGATTATAACCCACTACTTCTATTTCTCCTTTAGCTCCCTTTTTAATCTTAGGATATCCAAATATACTTACTTCTTTTATTCTACCTGTTCTAAGCCATCTTTTAAGATTGGTCGCATCAGCATCTATAAGTCCTCTAAAATAAGCTTTATCACCTTTCATTTCTGCACCTATCCATGATGTAGCAGGTGGAACAAACTCTGTGCTTATATTTTCAGCTTTTTGATGTCCCAAAAATCCATTTAAAGTATTTGAATTAGTGTAGTCAACTATATCCTTTAAACTTTTAGTTGTATAATTCCATCCTCTTTTGCTTTTAGTTGCTGGTATTTCAACAACTACTTCTAAAGGATCTTTATCCATAGCTTTCATTGTCTCTACATCTACACCATTAGCCAAAGGTATATCACTCGGTTTTACATTTGATATAGTAGCATTAAGTAAATCCATTTCACCTGTAAGTATTTCTTCTGCCATTTCTCCTATAGGAATTTGTACATCCATCTTACTTTCACCTCCCTTCAACTCGACTTTTTAAAGTATTACTCATGTTTCTAGTTACTTTTTCAGTTAATTCATCAATATTTGTTTCATTTTTATTAGTAAATATTGATTTATTATCTCTAATTACTTGATGTAATCCTAAAGCTATTTCATTTACTATAGTTTCTTCATCACTATTTAATAAATCTAAACTTCTTTCTTTTACTATTCCATGTATTAATTCATGCAAAAATGTTTGTTCCTGACCTTGTTTATCTTGTACTTGATTATTAATTTTAATTTGATGAAATTCAAAATCTATCATTCCCTTACACTCGCATCTGTCAACTACAAGTACTTGATTTGATATTATTATTTTATAGTCACTTGAACCTATTCTCACATTATCCAAAACATCCATAACACACCTTCTTTCTGTTATACTTAAATTGTAGTACATGCTTTCTAAATTTAATCTCTACTAAATTTGGAAGGAGGTGATTTTTATGACAAAAGGTAAATGTACAGAAAAGCCTGCTAGAAAAGGCCCAATGACAGTAAAAGTAAAAGGATATACTAAAAGCGATGGAACAAAAGTAGATCCTCATAAAAGACATACTCCTAAAGACTAATTACATTTGCATGTACTACTTTAATTTTACAAATAATAAAAGCACCCAGACTTCTCTAAGTGCTTAATTAACCTCTATATTCAATTTTTATATAGTAACTAAGTAATATATTTCTTATAAACATTTTGATACCAACTTTCTAAACTTGGTTCACTCATAGGATTTGCTTGCCACCTTTTAAGTCTTTGTACAAAATCTTTTGGTTTTTCAGTTACAGTAATTACAGTACATAAGCAATTAGGATGAAATGGATAGCTTGGAGCATTCTCTACTGGATAAACACCACTCCCCAAGCCATAATCATCTACACCACATATTGCATCACACATATCTGGCTTAGGATGTGTATTAGACAGTATGTACTTTATACCTTTAGCTGCAGGATTGACACTAGCTGATATCAATGTTCCTTCTCCATATGCTGCGGTCATTTTTGTTCTTGCAAGCCTTAAAGATTCATAACTAATATCTGAAGGTACTCTATTTCCTATTCTTTTTATCATATTAGGATAATCATCAACTAATGTTTTTTTACCCTTTAAAACATATTGGTCTAACATTCTAGCAGTCTTAACACAATCTTGTCCTTCTGCTACTGCTCCTTGAATTATAGTAGTCATAGTATTTCTATACTTTTCAGCTTTAGACCATATATTATCTGAAAGATATAATCCTTCTTTTGTTCTATTCCATATTGCTTCTACTGCTTTTTCATTAGTTCTAAAATACATTTTTTCAATAATTGGTTTTTCTATTTTTTTTACTCCTGTTTTTTCTATTCCATTGATTAAAATAGCTTTAGAATACCCTGTCGCAGCTTCTATATTAGCTTCACTATATTTTTTAAAATTGTTAATTAATTTCTTTTTAAGTATCCATTCACTCTGACTTAATACAAGATACATTTGTTCTAATCTCTTTTTATTAAAAGGTGATAATCCTTCTTTTTTTAATTGCTTAGATATATTATTAGTAAGCCTTATATATATTTCTCTAATTTCTAAGTCTTGTTGAAATCTTAAATCTATAAATCTCTTTCTAGATTTCAATGCCCATATTTTATAATCTCCTGCTATTGATTTTAATTCATCTATTTCTTTACTCATTATTTTTATAGCTCCACAAATTTTTAAAATTTTCCAAAGTACTTAATCTCAATATACCTTTTATAACTTTTAAAAAGAGAAATACTATTTGTTTTAAATCTCTAAATACGTCACTTAACATTCTTATTTAATTCCTCATCAATTTCTTCTTTCTCTTCTTCTAATCCTGATGCATCATCAAGCCTATACCTTAACATTTTTGTTTTAATTATTTTTTCTCTTTCACCAACTATCTCAGGATCATCACTAATATATTCATTCATTGTATCTACATATTGGGCAAAGAAGTTTACTGCTGACTCTTCACTTATAAAACCACCTGTTAATGCTTTGTCTAATGCATTGCTTATCTTTTCTAATGTTTCTGATAGTTCTTTACTATCTTTAGGATTGACTTCATCCCAACCTAATGTAGAACTATAAGATGTAAAATTTATACCAGTTGATTGCGAAGACATTACTAATATCATTCTTGCTAATGTTTGCCATTGTTCTGTAAATTGCTCTCGCTTACGTCTTATTTTATTTACCATAATAGGCATTTGTTCTTTTACACTAGCTAATGCGCTAGGTGTATGAACTCCAAATATAAACTCAGGAGTTTCTGATACATCAACTATACAATAAAATAAAAGTTTTAATAATATCTGTGCATCTCCTGTTGCACTATTAACTTCTATAAAAGAGGCATCTTCTCCATCAGCTAAAAATAATATTTCATGACCATCAAGATTTATTTTTCCACCATCTTTAGCAAATTTAACAGGATCCTCTACTCCAAAATTATTTCTTAAGAATCCCGTGACATCTTTTAACTTCATCTTCAACTTAGGTGTACTATGCATTTTACTTCCTTTTAAAGCATGCATCATAACATCATGGTAAGCCTTAATTAATGGTTCTATTGGTTCTATATCGCTTTGCCCATATTTCATAGTTTCGTCTGGCTCATTTTTAAAATGAATTATAGGTATAAATCTCCAAGTATTAGGTATTTCTCCTGGTTCTATGCCTTCTGGAATGTCCCCTTCAATTTCTATAATCCTACTTTCAGCAGTTATACTTTGTTTAATCTTAGCTTTCTTTTTGTTTCCTTCTAAATCCATCCACCCTTGTTCACTTTTTAAAATATATGCTATAGGCTCTTTAGTTGTTGGATTTAATATAATATCATTTATCTCTTCTGGAGGAATTATATTATAGATTAATCTTATTGGTTTATCTGGGTATAAAGGATTTTCTCTTTCTTCTCTTGTAATCCATACATAACAATCTCCTAACTTTAAAGCATCATTATGTGTTCTTAACAGTTTTGAAGTATTGTCCAATATAAAATCATCTAATATAGGTTGTGCATTTTCATCCTCTGTTGTAAAATTAGGAACTCCCATGAACCCTACAGTAGAATTTATAATAGGTTTTACAAATGCTGCTCCTAGCTTATATTCATCTTTTTTATTATTATAAAGTTTTCTTGCTACTTCATAATTAACTTTACTTGAGTTTAAAGAGTACATTCCTCCATAGGTTCCTCCTTCTACTCTCATCATTTCCCCAGTAGGTTTATTAAGTAATTTATTTAAAAATTGCTTTATCCCCATATTCTTCCTCCTTTCAATAAAGATAATTCTGTATTTCTATTTTCAGCAAATGAATATATAACTGCATCTGCTCTATCTGGTGATTCTCCTATTCTTTTTTTCATTTCTTTCTTGCTTTCAATTTGTATTCTGCCTTTTGAATCTATGCTATATTTTCTATTTGATAATTGTTTTATTAATTTATCATCATTAGGAAGTTGTATCGTTGGTTCTCTTCCTTGTAGATAATTACTTAAGTTTTCATCTAATTCTTGTCTTACTACATCCCACATTTCTGACGCTTTATTATAGTAATTACTTTTTTCTATAGCATCAGAACCATTTTGAATAGGTATTATTTCATATTTTAAATTTTCTTGGTATACTACTTCTTTTAATCTATCAGTAACTCCCGCTCCTAATCCATCATCATCTGTTTTTATTTTAACTTTATTTATTTGTCCATATATATTTTTAAATTTATCTACTGCTCTTAATATGCAACCTGCTGTTTCCATTGTACTTTGTTTTGAATAAGTTAATAAATCAAATACTTTTCCCCCTATTCTTGGCGCTATTATTGTTTCATCAGCACCATATCTAGCAATATCGGCACCTATATTTAATATATAATCATTATTTATATTTACTTCTTTCATAGTTGCCATTTCAACTGCTTCTAATGATATTAATGAATCACTTTCACCCTTAGGGAATTCACCTAATACTCTTACTCGCCATGGATCAGAACCTTCATGGTACTTTCTTTTAAGCATTTCTATATTTTCTTTTGATGTTCTAGGACTTTCCATAGACGATACTTTGAATGTTTTATATAAGTCTCTATCTCTATTATGGCTATCATAGAAAGTTCCTGATGTTCTTGTTGGATTTCCACATAAAAGAAGTTTGTTTTCTGCACCTGATAAAGTTCCTAATATAGCTTCCATTATAGGGTCTGCTACACCTGAAGCCTCATCTACAACAAATAACATATAATCTTCATGAAACCCTTGCATATTTTCCGGTCTAGTTGCCGTCTTAGCAGTTGCCCACCAACGTTCACTATACCCTTTCATATATATTTTCGTTTTGGTCCACTCTAACATTTGTTCAACTTTAGAACCTACTAACCATTTTGCTACTTCTGCCCATAAAACATCATATAATTGTTGCCTTGTTGGTGCCGTAGCTACTACTTTAGGAAATGGTCTTGTAAGCAGATACCAAACTATAACTATACTTTCTAGTCCTGTTTTTCCTACTCCTTGTCCTGAACGAACACTAACTTTTGGGTAATTTGCTATAGACATAAGTACATCTGATTGCCATTTATCGGCTTTAAAACCTAACATATCTTCTGCAAACCATACTGGATTATCCCAATAATTATCAATCAATGTTATTAAAGCCTTATTCATTTTTACTACCTCTTTTAGTTGCTATAGCTTCAATAGCTTTAACCCAATCCTCTGCATTATTATTTTTATTATCACCTTTTATATTTTTTATTTCTAATTCAATCTTAGAATTTTGAAGCTTCTTATTCTCAATATTAAGCTTTATCTTTTCTTCATCTGATAGTAAGTTACAATGCTTAGTTAAAAAATCTAAAGCTTTCATTTTATCAGCAAGTTTAATTTTTATTCCATCTTTTCCTTGACTTACTTCGGTAATTAGTGTTCCATCTACTCTGATACTTTCATTTGGCTTTACATAACTATATTTTCTCGTCCTTATATTACCATCTTCATCATACTGTATATTTCCATTTTCATCTCTTATTGCAAATTCCTCTTGTCCAAATGTTACATAATCAGTTATATCTGCAAATGCTATATCAATATACTTCTGTATTACACTTCTACTTAGAAATTCTTTATTGCACTTAGCACCTATTAACTTATCTATTTGCTCCTTTATCTTATCATTTCCTAGCAGTCTAGAACCATTTACCATTGCCGATTCATAAGTACATGTATAAGCTTTTAAATAAGCTTTAGTTGCATTCATACACTTAACATATAAAACACAAAAGAGCCTTTGCTTATCAGTAAGTTCAGTATTCTCTAATACCTCTTTTACTTCTTCTGCAATTGGCTCTTTTTTTACCTTATTTGTTTTATTAACTTTTCTTTTGGAACGTTCCGTATTCTTTACTACTTTCTTTTCATTTTGGAACGTTCCATTTAATTTATCGTTCCATTTATCTTTATTTTTCCACCCTCTAATTGTTCCAGGTGAAATCTTTAATATCTCTGCTATTTTAACTAAATCAATTTGACCATTATTTTCTTTATATATTTCAAATGCTTTATCCCTATCTGGACTTCTTGTTCTTGCCATACCACCACCTCATTGTTAGCTATTTTATTTTTTTACATATTTAAAAGAGTCCTTATAAGAAGATACTGAAAAAATCCTTTTTACAAGGTTGTATTGATACCTTTTCAGTCACGTCCCTTATGGACTCTTTTTGCTAATTATATTATTACTAAATGGTTTATTTGGATCTATTTCTTCAACTCCATTATTGTTAAATATATCTTCTTCATATTGTATTACAAGAAATATTTTCATCAAAAATGAAGCTACTCTAATTAAGCATAATAAAAAACTTAAAAAAATCATAACAAATCCAGCAAATTCTACTTTTGACACAATACAATTATTATCAACTGAATACCCTAAATATAAACTATATATTATAACTAAAGTTCCAATCATTATTGATGCCATAAAGTACTCTACAATTAAATCTAAAAACTTTTTTTTATTTAGGAATTTCATTATAGGTTTTTGTGTTAATCCCACCAAAACCGTAATTGCTGTTATAACAAATCCTATATAAGTTGATGAGAAAGTTATTGATGAATTTAAAATAAATTCTAATCTTATCACTTTATAAACCTCAGTTTTTGTTAACAAAATAATTATACCTATGACTACAGAAATGCCATATGGATAAATTCTTTCTAAAAACCTCCCCATCAAATCACCTCACTTATTTAAATTCACCATTTTCTAATCTTGTTAAGTACTTTGCCCTTAATCTTGGATACACTCTCTCATGTGTAAGAGGCATACCTCTATCAACATCAAAAATGTCTAAATCCTTTAATCTATCATCAAACAAATCTATCTTTTCAACTTTAGTATCATCTACATCCCTTACATTTGCTTTTAATTTTGTGGTCGCAACATTTTTATATAATTGATTAATTGTTTCTTCTGATAATCCTGGTGCTAAACTTCTATCTCTCTTAGCATTCCCTACAGATATTTCTATTTTAACATTGGTACCACCAAATTTTAATAAATTATTTAATGTCTTTCCTAGTCCAGATTCTGTATCAATTCCATCCAAATCCTTCATTGCTAATCCTATTTCCATTTTCCTAAAAATCTTATTCTTATTTATTTTTTCTATGCCTTTTTTATTTTCAATTATTGGTTTTAACTTTATTTTAGGATTTTTATTTATACAATTGTTTAAATATTCTTCCACACCTGAAGGTGGGATAGCATTAAAATTTCTTTGTATACATAATACATAATTAATTTTATCATATAACATAGAGACTGATTCGCCTATATATTCTCCATCATCCAATTTAAATATTTCATACGATCCATCGTCTTTTGCTAATCCAGGTGGTGCTATTTCTCTTAATCTTAACAACTGAACTTCCCATATAGAACTATTTTCATCAAAAACAACGCTCTGAATTCTAGCTTTCTCTCCTCTATAAGGGTATGTAGTATCTTTTGAATTTATTCTGCTTGCTTTATCAAATATTGCATTCAAATTAAACTTTTTTTCTTTAATCTTTCCTGAATTTCCTTCTTCAACTTCACACCAAATTTCAAAATAATCAAATTGTACTGTTTTTTTGCTCATAATGATCCTCCTAAAGCATGTTAATATAAATACTTCTACATTTTAGGAGTTTTTCCTTCTTTTATTTACATTTTTATACTTATAAACTGATGGATTATATTTCATTTTCATTATCTTTGCCTAATTGCACCTTTTTCTCTTTTATACCTTCTAGCACTCATACATTCTTTTAGGCTATCCGCTTTATTTTGTTTTACAACTTTTTGACTAGAACAGTAAGGACACACTAAATATCTACTGTTCTTTATTTGCTCTTGTTCCTGTTCCGATAATAAAACGAATTCGTATTTACAGGTTTTACACCTGTAAGAACTATAAATCTCTAGCATATTCTCACCTTCTTTTTGCAAAATAAAAAGAACCCTATTTCTAGAGTTCTAAAATACTGTAGAAAATTATTTTTTAATTTTTTCTTTAAATACAATCGTTATTCTCATAATTAGTTCTTCTGATAAATTACCTTCTAATGTCAAACAAGTATCACTTACATAATACCTAGTTATATCAAAATTATAAATCATAGTTTTATTAAGTGTTTCTTTCCCTAATGAATCACATCCACTTACTTTTATCATTCCATCTAATATGCTAATTATAAAATATTCGTAATGTGTCTGAAGAATTGGTATATTCGATGATTTGTTTAATAAATTAATTTCTCCTCTACAAGTATAAGATGATACTTTCTTTATCGCCTTTTCCAATTCAACTAAATGTTTAACTCTATTGCTTTTTATTATATTTAAATCTTCAAGAAATGTTTCCTGCAAAATATCCCCTCCCTAAATTTTATATTTCTATAATAAATATAAAAAATCCTTCTTAACCCATCTCGGATAACTCTTTATATAAAGGAAAGCACCTAGCTTTTTCTGCTAAGTGCTCTAAGGGGATGTAACCCTTAAAACTTTATAATACTATTGTACTATATATTTTTTATGTTTTTGTTCCATATTCGTTCCGTTTTCGTTTCATTATTTTATACAATACATTTCGTTTCATTATTTTATACAATACATTTAGTTAATATTTTCAAGTACTTTTAAGTTTATTTTTTCTATCTCCTCTTGTGTAATTTCTTCTTCTAATTCTTTTAATGCCTTTAATGCATACTTATACGTTCTTTCTTTTCTTTCATCATTTATAACAATTATACACAATCCAACCATAGTTAAGATGCAAACAAATACTGTAATCCTAAACATTAAGATATTATTTAGCATTTTCATATTATTCAAAGTAGCTCCTATAGCAAATGTTCCAATTGGAAGTACATATTGTAACTTTGAACTTTTTATACAATCTAGTTCTAACTCTAATCTCTCTTTTTCTTTATTTATACTTTCTAAATTATTTTTTAATTTATATCTATACTCATTTTTTATATGATAAATAACCTTATGATATACTTTATATTTAACTTTTAAATCTTTTTTAAAAATTTTCATTAATTTTTCATTTTCCTTCACATTATCACCTCTTTAAACTTGTCCATTAATATATTATATTACATTTTACTACAATCAGCTATTTTATTATATTAATCCATATCCCTATGTTTTTTATTAACTCTTCTCTTTTTCTATGAGCTGTTGCCTTTGCCATATTTAAAACTTGTCCTATTTCTTCAAAAGACTTTTTATCACCATACTTAAGTTCTATAAACCTTTTATTTTCTTCTGATAGCATTTCTATATTATTTTTTATATTACTATTTTTTCTTTCAAGTTCTCTTATTTTAATTCTTTTCTTTAAAAGTTTCTTTCTAACATAAATCCACTCTTTTTCTAATTTATCTATTTCATTAATTAATGCTCTTTCTGCATAACTTGTACAATTACTTGAGGTTTGTACTCTTTCCTCATATGTTATACTTTTAGATTCTTCTTCTATAAATACATTAGTTTCTTGTATATCTTTTCTTATTCTTTCTTTCTGTTGTTCTAAATCTATACATTCTAATTCTAAACATTTTATCTTTTGTTGGTCCTCATAAAATCTATATAATCTACCTTCTGTCTTTTGAAAGATTTTATCATTATTCATACTCTACCTCCTTATTTACACATTATTTTTATATATCCTATTATCAGTTGACTATCAATTGATAATATATTGATACACTTATATTGATAGCCAACCATATTGTTAAATAATTTAACTTGCTCCCAAGCTCTTATATTTTAATTTTGTAGACATTCCACCTCGTAACGAGCATTGTTCCTTATTGTAGTCTAATACCTTTTGTACTTGTTCTTTTAACATAGGATTGATAATATTAATTCTATTTGTAACATCCTTATGAATAGTACTTTTACTTACACCAAATATTGTTGCAGTTTCTCTTATAGTTGATTTGTTATCTATAATATACTTAGATGCTTTAACTGCTCTTTCCTCAACATCTTTATAATATATCATTTTTGTATTCATCCCCTTTTATCTTTTATCTCTTGGTCTGTTTCTTATCTTTTCTAAATGTTTAGGATATTGCTCCATAATTGTATTTACATCTATTCCTACCTTTTGCAATACTCCAATCCTAGCTTGTACAGTATCCCAAAATTCCTCTATAAGATGATTTTGAGTTATATAGTTCTTATGATATCCATACTCTAACAATGCCATATTAAACTCATTATCTTCCTCTTCAATTTTTGTTATTTGCTCTGATATAGATATATTGTCTAAATTTATATTTTTAAGCTCTATCATATTATTCCCTTTCTTTACTTTATTGTTGAAATTCTAAATATTCCTGAGTTTGTTTTCAAACTTTAATCAACCTCTTTCATTTCATTAGTTTTCATTTTAATTAGCTTTATTCCAGATGTAACTAATGTTAAAATCAATTGTCTTTCTTCTGGATTAGATGTTTCTTTAGCAATTTTAATTAAGTCTTTAATACATAAATTAAACATATCCATTAAAAATACATTAAAATTTTCATGTGGAAAATTATTGATTTGTTGTTCTTTTCTTATCTGTTCTTTTTTTCTTCTTTGTTTTTGCTGTTCTCTTTGATATCTATTAGTCATTAATTATCTTCACCTTCTTCTAAATATTCTCTTATAGGTTCAATCCTTTAATAAAATTTTTTAATTGACGTAGTCCATATTTCTTATACCACTCTATTGATTCATTTAAATATCCTAAAGGTATTTGTTTTACTAACATTTTTACATTTCGATAACTAATTTCAGTTTCAACACTAAGCTTAAATGCAAATTCATATATATCCATTTCACTGCTCCTATTTAATTTACAATATATTTGAATTGCGAAGTTATTTATTCGCCAAAACTCCCTCTTATAGAACAACTTAGTATAGAAAGAACAAATAAAAATTTTTCTCTATCCGTTAATCCTTTTAAAACACCTTCTTTTTCTAATGCTTCTATATTTCCATTTATCCAATCTTCCATAGTCATATTAGTACCTTCTACTTGGCAAATGTAATTAAACATTCTTTCTACATTGCCTATAAAATCTCTCATTTCCGTGCTAAAAAGATAATTTTTTATTCTATTATTCATTTACTTTCCTCCTTAAATTTTCACCTTTTTATCATAATCCGTAAATTCATCTAAATCATATTCATGGCATCCGTTTATATATAAACTCCAACAACACTTTTTATCATTCCATGTAACACACATTGGATTAATAAATTCATCATATTCAAGCTCAACTCCTAAATAGTCACTTTCATATATCTCCCTATTGTTTCTATCTTTACGGCCAGTAGGTCTTAATATTTCTGCTTCTCCCAATATACAACCTATAAAACTTTCATATGTCATATATGGTTTAAATTCTTTAAGTTCAAATTTACCTTCTTCAATTTCATTAACTACTCTTAGAGTTAATTCCTTAGCTTTCACATTCTCACTCCTAACCTTTTACATATTATTAAAATTTCATCTTTTGTCATTTGAGAATTTTCTTTTGCATAATAAATTTCTTTATTTTTAGTTATTGGAAATTCTCTATAGTAGCATTTACCTTTATTTTGAATAGAAATATATTTACATATCGCTTTCCAATATTTAAAATCCTTTTCATCACAATCTGCTCTAAAATTATTTTTACCACTTCTAGATTCAACTCTATATCTTTTCACTTCTATCCTCCTTTATTTCATAATCATTAAAACTACCATTCAGTACTTGCTATGCAATATGGTTCTCTAAAATCTGCATTTTTTAAAATTGCTTCTCTAAGACTTATATACTTATATACTGCTCCATCCATTTTTATTAAATTTCCAAACATTAATTTATGTTCATCATCAATTCTAATTACTTTATCAGTATCTTTAAGTTTTTCAATATCTTTTTCATCTTCTGTCGGACACCATACACCATGTTTATCTAAATTACATATAACAATATCTTCTATATCATTTTCTGCAATATTTTCCTTATACCATTTATTAGTTTCTTCTATACTCCATTTAGTTGCATACCATTCATAATCATTCATTTTTAATACTTTTATTTCATTCCTCATTGAGTCCACTCCTTATTTATCTTTTATATTTAAATCACTCAAAACTTTGTCTCTTGTATAATCAAAAGTTTCTTCTTCTGGAACTTTAAAAATTTGTATTTATAATATAATTGTTTAATTTGTTTTATATACTTACTAATTTAAATCACCTTCTTAAGGAATCTATTTAAGATACCCTTCTATATTCATACTTGATGTTTTCTTCCATAAGCTCTGCATATATCTGAGTAGTTGCAGGACTTTCATGCCCCATGATATGCTGTAACGTTGGTAATGGCATTCCATTGTTTAATTTTTTAGTAGCAAAGGTATGTCTAAGCAAATGAGGATATATAGATTTTTCTATTCCTGCTCTCTTTGCTATTTTTTTAACTTCTTTTTGAATACTTCTCGGTCCTAGTCTTTTATGATTCCCTTTAGCAGCTACAAACAAAGCTTCATTATTATCTGTTCTTATTCTCAAATATTTTTCTAATGCTATTTTGGTTTTTGCATCAAAGTAAACAACTCTTTGTTTATCCCCCTTGCCTATAACTTTCAAACTTTTTTCTGCCCAATCAATATCAGAAATATTTATATTTATAACTTCAGTTAATCTGCAACCAGTACTACTAAAAAATTCTATAAGTGCTGTTTCCCTTTCATTTTCACATGCATTTTTCAATACTATTAATTCTTCCTCTGATAATGCATTTCTAAGTCGCTTAGGCTGCTTAGTTTGCTTTAGTTTTTTAGCTGGATTTTTAGGTATATATTCTTCATCTTGTAACCATCCGAAAAATGATTTTAGTATAGAAATTTCTGTATTAATACTACTTGGCTTCATACTTTTACATCTTTGTGCTAGGTACATTCTCAAATCTATTGTAGTTATAGTTGCAACTGTTTTATGCATATAACTTGCAAATATATTTAAGTTATATTTATATCCCTTTAATGTTTTATTGCTCAATCCATCAAGCTTCTTACTTGCTATATAAATTGCTATTTTTTCTTCTATATCACTTATAACTAATGCAGTTTCTTTTGGTTTTATATCATAGTTATACAGTACCTCTTCCACAATGGTCCTTACTTTTAGTTGGTCTTTATGTTCCTTAAGTTCTAATGACAATTTGCCAACTAGTTTTATTACTGCTTCTTCTATACAATTCGAACACATGCCAATCCCTCCTATATCATTTGCTTTTTACATGATAGCTGTTATACTATAGATACCATTTTCTTAAGAGAGCTATTTAAGAACCCAATCAACATAGCTCTCTTTTATTTTTATTTGTTTTCTATGCTAAATCCTTAACTATTTTTATATTCCGCTCTCAACCATGTAAGCATTGACCTTAATGTTTCTATTTCTAACCTTAGGTTATTTAATGCATCTAAGCATACAAAATAACTACTTTCTGCAATATCTCTTTGTAATCTTAACTGTGCAACTTCTTCATCACCTCTAGAAACTTCCATAATAAGAGTTGCAGGATATTTATCTGCCTTAAGTTGTAGTATTTTTTTATTTAAAGCAACCTTGTAATCTCTTTCTGCTTTAGCTTTATTTATACCTAATGTTTTTAATTGAATGTTTCCATTTTGTAGTGCTAACATTGAATTTTCTAGCTTATTTATTATCTGTTGTGGTGTCATATTTTTCTCCTTTTCCATTTTCCTTTTTTTCCAACCAAGCAAATGTTTCTATTCCTGGATCATCTTCTTTTGATTTTCTATTTATGCACTTATTCAACGCTTTATCATAGTTATAGTTAATAATTTTTTCTAAGAAACTACTTATTTTCTCAGCCTCTTCTATTTTGTATTCCTTATCAATTTCTTTAAGTCTGCTATCAAATACACATTTTTCATAAACTTTTAGAGAATTGATTATTATCTTTATTTGCCTATGTGTAAGCTTTAAGCTTTCAAATTCCTTATAACTTACAATTTTCATTTCTACTTTATCGCCTTCTGGTACATCTTTAAAATTTTTCTCTAATAAATCAAATAAATTTATCTGATTCCCAAACTCTATAAATTCATTTTTTATTATCTTCATAGTCCTCACCTAACTTTTTTTGAAATAACACGCTTGTACCAATTTCACATAACTTGTCTACAAGCATGTTATTTTTTTAATTGTTTCTAATGTATGAAGTTTAATTACTTAAGCATTGCAAATACTTCTTTAAACTCATTAACTCTTGCATCTATTTTTGCCACTTCATCTAATCTATACTCTTCTAATTCTTCTAACTTACAAAAGCTTAAATCTTGTTTTTCTGATGTGATGACATTTCCCTCAACCTCATATAATCCAAACTCGCCTTCAACTACCATTTTCTTTACTTTTAGCTTGCTCATTTTCAACTTTTCCTCCGTACTATCTTTTTCCACTTTTAGCTTGTCTAAATTCTCATTTTGTAAGTCTTGTACACTTTCTTTTTTATCTAAGTTTTGTTTATTGTCTGATACAAATTCTTCTTGTACCTCTTTATTTTCCGAACATTCTGTCTTTTCTCCGTTAGTTGCTGCCTCTTCATTTGGGAATATATATTCAATTGCTCTATCTACATCCTTATTTTCTTTCTTCCATTCTTCTTTAGTCTGTTTAAATGCATTTGCTAATGATGCTTTACTTAAACTTGCAAATTCTATTACTAGACTCTCAAGAGATTGCTTTTGATTTTTTCCTTCTTCTAATAATTGAATTATTCTTGTTTTAACTTGTTTTTCTAAACCTTTCATTTTTTCATTAGCCATAAAATCATTTCCTCCATTCATAAATTCGCAATATTTATTATTATCCTCATTTATAAGCTTAGCTAATTGCTTCTGATACTCCTTAATCTCATCTAATGTTATATTTGGATTTAAAATTACATACTGAGCTGTAATACATTTATCCATTACATCCGCAAATCTATCCATTTTCTGATTAGCTTTTTCATTTGTAACTATATTTAAAACTTTTAATTGTGTTGGTGTCATAGTTTTTAATGCTTTCTGCATATCATTAATTTCTCGTTCTAAGCTTCTTCTTTTGTTTCTTGGAAGTCCTTCTAATGCACTCTCTTTGAAATTGTTAATATCTTCATCTGTAATTTTTTGTTTTGCTTTAGTACTTAGTGGTATCACTAATTTCACCCCCTATTTCTTCGAGTCCAAATTCAACTCTTTCTGTATCAAATGTCCAAAGCTTATTTATTATAAGATTTACAACTTGACTATCATCATCAAAGGCTATTTTATTTAGACTATCTAAAATAATCTTTGCTACATTATCTGCATCAGGCTTTTTACATGGATATTCTAAACCTTCCTTAATAGCCTGTATTCTCTTTTTTGTGTAACTCTTAGGTACTTTATAATAAATATTTATTTCTGCTTTTATAGGACCTTCTAAATATTCTGCTTTCTGTTCTTGATAACATACCTTTACCCAGTTTTCATAAGTTACTGTATCTTTTGGTGTTATTGCATGACCATTAAAAACTCTTGGTCTAGCCTTACCTTTAATCTTTCCCTCTACTACTACCATCTAGTACCTCCGTATCTAACATTCCAACCTCTTTTTTTATTAATTGAATACTCTTTTTTATAAGCATAAAAATCATCATCTTTTTTCTTTTTCCTCTTAGCTATATCTTTAATTGTCATATCAGCTAATTCTTTCGCATTCATAACTCTACACCCCTATTGATATCTGAGAATTTACTATCTCTATTTGCTCCTTAAGTACAAATGGTATTTCATATTTTTTAACTATCTCTATTGCTATATCAAGTTGACTTCTTCTAATTGCCTTATAACTATTTACATCAAATTGTCTTTTTATTTCTCTTTGTATATCTCCAAATACTTTAGCTCTTAATGATTTATCATGATATGCCTCATTATCAAATCCACCCAGACATTTAACAGCCTTCTTTTTAACTTCTTTCTGAAGTTCCTCACAATCTATATTGAATAATGGCATATTATCTTTTAACTCTCTTACTTCATTTTTTACTACTGAAATTTCCTCACCCTGCTCTTCTAGTGCTTTATATTGCAATCTTAATTGTTCCATTGCTGATAATTGCTTAACTTCTCTTACTTTGAAATAAGTATCTTCTAAAACCTCATATACTTCCCAAGCTTCATCTGTTTCTAAAATTTTTGCATGTCTTGCAGCACCTCTTTCAGTCCATAAAATCAACTTTGGTGCAAACTTTAAAGGTTGACCGATATTATCGGGTAAGCTATTTTTAAAAATTTTAAGTTCCTTACCCTCCAATTTTATAAAATGTTTTCCTTCTTTGAACCTTTCTCTATTATTACAAAAGTTATCATTGATATTTTTCTCTGTTGCTCCATATTGTTCTCCTAAAATTCTAGTTGTCATTATCCTTTGATTTTTATATTCCATAGGTACTAAACTCATTTTTGCACTGCCTCCTTTGTTTGAATTATTTTATTTATATATATTAATATTAGAATTAATTGTTTAGTAGATTTACGTTATATAAACATCTTTATAAATTGTTTTCTATTAACTCCTAATATCCTACATGACTCGTCTAAAGCTTTTGATATGCATGCTATATATTCTTTACCTGTATTTTCCGATTCTCTTAAAGCTATACTTATTGCTAAATCAATCACTTGTTTTCTTATTTTCACCTAATCACCACCTTTAGAACGGTATATCGTCATTCGCTGGTGTTAAATCTGCTATAGGTTCCTCTATTCCTCTACCTTGACTATTTACTTGCTTGTCCCACTCGAGAAACTGTACTTCATCTGCTACAACTTCAGTAACATATCTTCTTGTACCATCTTTAGCTTCATAAGAACGAGTCTCTATTCTTCCTGCTATGCCTATCTGCAATCCCTTTTTCATATAATTTGCAGTACTTTCTGCTTGTTTACCCCATACAACAACTGGTATGAAGTCTGCATCTAACTGGCCTTCTCTTTTAAACCTTTTATTAACAGCTACTGTAAAAGTAGTTACAGCTGTTCCTGCACCTGGAGTAAACTTTAACTCTGGGTCTTTAGTTAATCGTCCTATTAAGACCACCTTATTCACTATTTTTCCTCCTCTTCAATTACCTTAATAGATCTCGGTGTGAATAATATTTCCATTTTCGCTTTACCTATGTTTTTATTTACATTTTCAAATTGCTCTCTGATGTTATCATCTAGACAATTTGTTTTAGATATAAGTTTTTCGATTTCAGTGTCTTTATAACCAAAACTTTCAACTGTATCTTGAAGTTGTATTGTTCTAACATTTAAATCCACTGTATTTTCTTTAACTCTTTGTATATCATCTCTAGTTATCTCTAACCTTTTACTTATAATTCTACCTTCCACAACTATTACTCCTAGAATAATGCAATTTAAAATTGTTAATGTTATCATTATAAATCCACCTTTCCATTAGACATTAGTTGCATATTTAATTTAACTAATATCTTATTTTTTATTCTACTTACCTGTGGTTGTGTAATACCTAATTGTTTACCAACCTCATATTGAGTTCTTTCTTTATAAAACAATCCATATATAATTTTCTTTTCCTTTAAATCTAATTTATTAACTAATCTATTTAGTTCTTCTTTTTTAATTATTTCTTTTATAGTCTCTTCTACATTTTCATTCCCTTTAATTAAATCTATTAGCTCCAAGTTACGATCATTATTGCTTTCAATATTAACTGGTTGATTTAAGCTAATATTTTTATTATGTTTTTTCGCTTGTCTATGATAATAATTTAAATCATTTGTTATAACTACACCTAAATAAGTGCTAAACTCAATATTTTTAGATATATCATATTTTTTATATGCTTTAACTGTTGCTGCCACTTCAATATATCTCCCCAAATAAGTTTTCTTTTGACTTCTAATCCATATTCCCATCTTTTCCATTCCCCTTTACTTTAATAATTTTTTTAGTACTTCTGTTTTTTCCTTAGCCTTGTCAATTCTTATGCTACCCATAGAATTTTGTATAAGTGTACACATCTCTAGCAATCTATTATAAGTTCTTTCTTTACCTTCTTCACAATCTTTATCGTATCGTCTCTTTAGATTTTCCATAGATAAATTAGTTGTTATTATTAGTGGTTTTCCTTTTCTATACCTGCTATCAATCATTTGATACATAATAGCTCTAGACCAAGAAGTATCATTTTCTGTTCCTAAATCATCAATAATAACTAATTCTGCATTATCTAAACAATTTAAAATTTGTTCTGTTCCAGAGTCTCCCCACTTGCTAAAATTTCTCTTTATTCTATCAATTAGCCCTATAGAACTTACACACACAACCGGAATTAATCTATTTAATAACTCATTAGCTATACATCCACTTAAAAATGTTTTACCATTTCCCGGTTCTCCATGTATTAGTAACCCTAAGTTGTCTTTTTTCATATTTTTGAAATTATTTACATATACCATTCCTACTTTAAACATTTGTTCATTACCAATACTATGATTCCAATTTTTAAAAGTAAGTTCTTTAAACTCTTTAGTCATTAAGCTATTGTTAAAAACTTGTTGTAATCTAGTTTGTTTATCTATTACCTCTGATCTAATTCTGTCATTTTCTGATTGTTCTCTTTTGCACTTGCACATAATGGGAACTATATGAACTTTACCTAATAAAACTATTTCTTTTCCTTGAGGTTCGCCACAATTATCACAAATTCTTATATTAATATTAGAACTTAAGTCCAATTCCTTGTTTTTCAAGCTCGTTACTAGCTCCATTACTTTCAACTTCCTCCTTTTTATTTTTACTTTCATCCCACTTACCTTTGTTTTTCCAATTTTCTAGGATTGTTTTTACAAAACTATAATTATGAACACCTTTAGTATCTGAAACCTCTATAGCCTCTAAAACCCATTCAAGTCCATAAATTTCTACATCTGCTGCAAGTTTAGCTACAATATTTGGTGATGATATTCCAAAACCACATTTTTCTAGCTTTATAGCTATATCTGAAAAATTATTATAATTATGATGATGATTTTTATTTATATCTTTATCTTCATCTATATCTATATCTATATCTTCTTTCTTATTCTTTATCTTCTTCTCTATCTTCTTCTGTTCAGTGACTGTCACGTTACTGTCACGTGACACTTCTTCCTCATCTATTGGACAACTATCTGTTAACTGTTTCTTTTTAGCTCTTTGCTTCTGTTTTCTTAACCTATTTTGCTCTCGTACTTTGTCCATCCCTTCTACATTTTGATGTTTTTCCCAATTTACTATTTGAATTAACTTGTCCTCTTGAACTTGTATCATTCCAAAGTTGGACAAGGTTTGTAGTGCAAGCCTTACACTATTTAATGGACGATTAAAAATTGTAGCTAACATCTCATCTGTATACGGTACATTCTCATTTAGAAATATATAGCCATGAGCATTAGTTTTACCTGCTTGAACTAAAAGCCTTATCCAAATATAATGTATCGTGTCCCTTTCAGGCATTGCATCTATAAGCTTTATTTTTTCATCATCAAACATATTTGTAGTTATTTTAATCCACTTAATTTCTGCCATATTGCCCTCCTTTGTATAAAACTTCTACAACTAGGCAATACTATTTTTGCCCAAGTTGTGCTATAATTTTGTTAGTTAGGTAGCTTTGCAGAGCCACCTAACTTAAAGTTTTTTGTGTTGGTCCTTAAACATAAGGACCATTACTTTTGTTCAAATGGTGAACCTTCAAACATATCCTCAGTCTTTTCTTTATTATCCTGTTTTTCATATTCCTGATAATTAACATCTACTACTGGTTCTTGTTCTACGTCTACATAATTAAAATTACTTACTTTTTCTTCCTTAGCTTCTGCTTTGTAATCTAAATCTAATGCTTTAGCCATTTCTACGCTCTTAGGTGCATATTTTAATACATCTATTAAAACTGTTTTCTTAGCCATGCTATCAAAATTTTTAAACCATACTGAACTCTTATTTACTTGACCTTTATACATATAGTTTTTAGAAAAATCTTTAGCATGTTGTTCTACTCTTTCTTTGCTCCATACTACAAAGTCCACGCCACCATTTTTAAGTTTATAAACTGCATAATAATGAGTAACTTTTTCTGATGGAACATCTGCAGGTTTATGAATTAAATTTTTATGAAGTCCATATTCATAATTAAATTCATCACCCTCTCTTACTTCATGTGCATATATAGCCTCATAATCTCCTGTATTGAAAGCCATCTTTAAAATACCTTTATATCCAACCTGAAAATTAACTTCTGTTATATTCTGTTTATTGTTTTTGTAAGGTATTACATACGCTTCTCCAAGCACTGTGTTAGGTTCTAATCCACATTGAGCACTTTGCATTAGTGCACTTAAAAAGCTTGTAGTATCAGCCTCCCAAAATTGAGGATTTCCATTGAATAAACTTAATGCTATTCTTGAAAATCTTTCTGGTGTCATTGTTTTACCTACTGCCTTTTTAATCTCTGGTAACATTTTTTCTAATGCACTTTGCATCTTTCTTTGTGGTGTTATTTGAACATTTGGTGTTGCTTGTTTATTTGCAACTAATCCTCCATTGATATTTGCCATTATTATAATTCCTCCTTATTTACACTTAGTAATTTTCATGTTTACATATTCTGTTTGACCATTTAATACTGCTGCATAAGTTACTGGATATTTTTCTTTAAGAGTTTTGGTATCTAATTTATCTCTTTTAACTTCATATCTACTAACTTTATAAAACCCATCTGAACCTTTTTTACTGTCTCCTAACTCCAAATATATAAGTTGTTTTAATTGCTCTTTTTCTTTTTCTAAAACTTTTATTTGTTCACCAATCTTGCTATATTTCTCTAACTTATTTTCAGTTACAGTTATTTCTATATCATTATCTAAGGCTTGCTTCTGTAATATCTCTTTAGTTTCACACTCAAGACCTACTGGCATTGGTGGTACCTTAGTTAAGATATTATTTTTCCAAAAGTTTCCTCCTATTTCAAATAAAGCTTTTATATCATCATCGTTTCTAGGTACTACTTTCCATTTAACTTCTTTTCCTAACAGATAAATTATTAAGAAATAGTTTAGTCCTGTGATTCCCATATACCATTGAACTTGACAGTAATACTCGTCTGGAATTTCTTCTCCTATCCACATCTTTTTTAAAAACTCACTTGCTGTTTTGATTTCAATTCCTATTAATTCTCCTGATGGAATTTCTTTTATTTCTCCAGTATCTCTGTTTTCCCAGTATCTATACTTACTTTCTAATTTGGCCAATCCATCAATATTTGCACTAAAGTATTCATGCTCTTTATGAATCATCATGTATGGATACTCATATGTTTTTAACTTAATATCTGTTTCTTTCTCAAAATCTTCTTGTACCCACTCTCTTATTAACGGCTCCATTCTGTTACCAAATTTAGTGTGTATATTGCCCTTAAATTTTTCTGAAAGTCCTAATTTTTCATTGAACACTGTTAATGCACTTCCGTATTTACTAAAACCTGATATTTTTGCTATTTCTGAACCACCTATACTATTACATCTCTGACTTAACCATTGTGTTCTAGCTTCATCATCTTCTCTAGCATCAAAAATCACTCTAACAGTATTTTTAAAAAGTTCCTTATCTTCTATAAATTCAACCATTTATACATCCTCCTTATCTGCAAAATCAAATACTTCAATTTCTTTTCCTTCTGGTGTAACTACTACTCTTCCTTTTCCTAAATTACCAAACAAACCATAGGCCGCCCAATCACAACCATAACCTTTTTTATATCTTCCAATGCATTCTTGATAAGGTGAACTACTACCATCTGCTCCTGCTTCTGTAAATTCTTTAACTGTATTAATTCTTCCACAATGAGGACACTTGAAAACCCAATTATTAGCATCCTTTCCAAATCGTTTTGTTGCTTCTTCTCTCCATTCTTTTAATGTTTGTTTTATCATTTTTAATCCTCCTAATATGATATCTCTCCACAAAGTCTGCAGTACTCATAATATGGTTCTTTTACACTTTCGCCTGAAATGTAATGCCATTCAGTATCTATAAACTTTTTTGGGTGATTACATCGTTTCTGAAATTCCTTATATCTCTTTTCATGTTGTTCTACCTTGTATTTACATTTAGGACAAATTAGATATTCATAAGCAAATACTATGCCTTCATCTTCAGTAACTATTCTTTTTTTGTAATAAACACTACCTTTTGAAAATGAAGTCATACAGTCAGAACAACACCTTTTCAACCTTCTTTTTGCTATTATTTTTTTCATGATACTAGCCTATTTTTTCAATTTCAAATTCATCACTTTCAGTGCTAGTTACAAAGTATTGAAAATCATCCTTTGACATTTCTTCTATAAGTTTTTCTCTTGCAGTTGGGTTTAAACTCTCAAATCTGTCAATACAAATTACTTTTAACTCTCCTGCTTGTGCTCTTGCAATTCTCATAGCAAGTTCTAATTTTTCACCATCTGAAAGTCCATCAATTAAAGTATTATTTATTCTTATAAGCCCATCTGAATCTACACTTATACCATCTATAGGCATTTTCGCAGTTTTTAAAAGTTCCTCTGGAAGCACTCTAGCCTTATCAATTTTTATAGTTAATAACTGTGATATTTCTCTTTTTTCATTTAGTTTTCCATCACGAATTGAAATCATCATATCCCACTGTCTTAAATAACTTTGCATTTCTGCTACTTCATCTGCTTTAACTTGTAATGGTTTTATATCTACTGGCTCATTATTTTTTAAATAATCTACGGCTTTTCCTACTCTAATTTCTTCTTTTTCTATTTCAGAATTAATTTTTTCATCTACTGCTATCATTTCTTGATGTTCTAAAGTATCTAGTGATAAAATCTCTTGTTCCTTAGCTGCTATTTTATTTTCATTTATTGCTATTAAATCTTTTGACTCTTCTTTAGTTAGCTCTAATTGCTTTTTAAGTTTTTCCTTATATTCATTAGACTTTTTATCTACTAAAGAAATCCTCTCACTATATTCAGTTTTAAGTTCTTGAATTTTAACTTGTAATTCTGATTCTAAATCTGATTTAGCTTTCTCATTGTCTAATTCAATGCTTTTTAATCCAGTTTTATAAGTTACATCTAATCCTTCAATTGTTGCTTTAGACTTATCTATTTTAGATTTAGAAAGTTCTATAATATCTTTAATATCTTGACTATGATCCTTAAACTTAAGCTGTATTTTTGACTTTTCATTTTCTCCATTAGCTTTTATTGCATTAATTTTCTCTTCAAAATTTTGCTGTAATACTTTAGCTTCTTCTATCCAATGATTAACCTTTTGCGCATCTGAAACTTTGTTATAGTACTCTTGGACTTTAAGATTTCTCCAAACTTCTCCATCATACTCTGCAGGTAATTCATCTAATATCACTTTTATTTGAGTTTTTAATTCCTTAATTTCTCTATTTACTTCTTCTCTTTGCTTAAAATATTGAGTTTCTATTGCTTTTAAAATTTGCAATATATGCTGTTCAAAGTCTATATTGCTTGGTATCTCTCCAAACCACTCTGCAATATTATCCATTGTCCAATCAATTTCTAACATTGATAAAATTGATTTTGTTTGTTCTTTTATGCTCATATTTACCCAATCAAGTGGCCTGAATATATCTCCATTTATGAGACTTCTTAAAAACTTTTCTGTAGATGGCACTGCTTCATCTTCTTTTCGTACTTTTAGATAATCTGACTTTTCTGTTCTAATTCTTCTATCTATAGACATTCCATTATCTAACTCTAAAAATAATGTCGCCTCTTCTTCTCCATGCCTTATAATTTCTGTCCTTCTATTTTTATTAGTAAAACTTTTCTCTACTGCTTCTATAATGCTACTTTTTCCACTTCCTTTAGGTCCTTTAATAAGATTAATTTTGCTACAGTCAATTCCAAATTCTTTAAGTCCTAAAAAATTTTCAACACTCAATTTTTTAATTTGCATTACATATACCTCCTAAATGTTTGTTAGTAAAATTATTATTGGTAAGAATATTACTAAGCTTATTGGTATTTGCTTTTCTTTTTTTATATCTCTAGCAATTACATACATTAGAGCTATAAGACTATATATTAATAAGATTTGCTTTCCCCAATTTAACACTTCTATTCCCCCCTATTTTTTACTTAGTCCTTTCCCACACAACTCCTTAGCCTTTGGTGGAGTTTGATTCTTTTACCAAAGCTCAACTTATAAAATATTTTTTTATTTTTAGTCAACTTCTCATTCCTTTTGCATAGAATATATTGGGAAGTATTTTTTTATTTTTAAAAAATGTTTTTTAAAACAAGGCTTTTCAGCCTTTTCTTCTATAGTTCTTTTTTTTTATCATCATAATTTAAAGCAGCTATTATATTTTCTCTCCCATACTTTTTTATTAATATTGGAGTTGCTACAGTAATGTAATTATCTAAGACTTTATGCGTAATTTCCCCATTAACTGTAACTTTAATTTCTTTACTCATAGCTTCGCTCCTATTCAAGCTCTATTTTAATATTTATGTTTTGTTTGCTCTTTATATGAAAATTTACCATTACACTTGTAGCACTTCACCTCCACACATAAACTTCCATAAAGTTTATATCTAAAAATTAAAGCTCCACACCAAGGACACCTAAGTTCTCTAAATTTTATTTGCATTATATATGCCTCCTATTAATTTAGTGCCCTCATCCCTAATAAAATTAAATTAAATCTTTTAAATTTGCATTTAAACTTTTATATTCAATAGTTTTTATTGCATCTTCTAAAAGCATCTTTGTAAATATTGCTGTAATTTCTACTCCATCAAATTCATTAGCTATAAGATTTAATATTTTATCTATTGTTTCTTCTCTTTTAACCTTAGTAACAGATACTTTTAAAGCTTCCATTACAAAACCTACTTTCCAATTAATTTTTTATACTGCTTTTCTATATAAAGTTGCAATTCTAGTAACATTCCCATTTTCATATTCAACTTCTAAATGATATGGATAATTCTCATTTCTTAAGTAATTTTCTATTTTATCTTGCAATAGTGGATTAAACCTCACTGAAAACCAGTATCCATTGTTATTAGAATTAAATCTTAATACTACATTTACATCACTTAATTCCATTTCAATATGATTCAAACAAACCATTATAGCTTCTAAATTAGGTTTCCAATCTTCAGTATATAATCCAATTCTACTTGCTAATTCTTCAAGTGTTATAAATCCACTTTTATCTTTTCTTCCTTGAACGTTTTTTACATCAATCTGTGGAATTACAATACCTGCTGATAATAATAATGAATTTATTACTTTCATTCTCTCTGTATTACTAGCTCTCATTTGGGTTAACATAGAATCTATTTGCTCTATTGTTTTATTTACGTCTTCTAGCTTCTGCAATGGACTATTAAGTTTTGAAGGTTCTATGGTGATGTTTTGCTTATTTAAATAATCACTAACCTTAAAATAAGAATTAACTAACTTTCTTTGAACCTCCCATGAAAGTTCATCCTGCATTGGCTTAACCATCATTAGGTATCCTGTTTCTGTGAATATTGGAATATTCTTCGCTCTACTCACTGCATTTCTCTTTAGATCTTCCTTGTGAATTAAATTCACAACGAAATCCTCCCTTTTCTCTAAAAGGTAATAGTCTTCTCCTTCAACCAAATATTTTGAATTATTCTTAAAGTTATTTCTTATATTTCTAGTATCAACTCCATGTGCTTTAGCAATATCCCACATGGTAACTACTCTTTTATTGTCATACTCTTTTATCATTAGTTGTTGGTCATTTACTTCTAATGTATTTTCCAAATTTACATCCCCTTTCCTAGAGTATTTTCTTTATAAGGGTATAGACTATTATTAACCAGCATCAGTAAACTTTACGTTTACTTGTTGGCTAAAAAAAATTTCTTCAATATTCGTATTAAAATAATCAGCTATAAATTTTGCTTCATCTAGTGTAAAAGATTTTTTCCCATTTTCTTTGAAGTTATATGTGTTCAGGCTAATGTTTAATAATTTCGCCATAGCAGACTGATTAATTCCCTTTAACTGCCTATAAGCCTTAAGTTTTTTGAATTCCATTTTTTCACCTCCATTCAGTAAACTTTATGTTGTCTGTTTACAATTTAAATTATAGTCAACTTTGTGTTGTCTGTCAATAGTATTTTACTACTTTTTTTAAAAAAATATTCATTAAGTTGACAAATATTCAAATTAGTCAACGAATAGTTTATAATATCTTTAGATAAGGAGGTCATTTCAATGGCTAAAATACATGAAAGAATAAGAGAAGAAAGAATAAGAAAAGATATTAATCAACCTGAATTAGCTAAAATACTGAATATTTCTAAACAGACAGTTTCAAATTGGGAAAATGGTAAAAGAACACCTGATATTGATACACTTGAAAATTTAGCAAAATTCTTTGATGTATCAACAGATTATTTGCTTGGTAGAAGTGACATAAGAAATCCTAATTTAGAAAATAAATTTGATACTTGGAATCCAAAATTAACAAAAAAAGATGAAAAAGATATAGAAAAACGTTTTGATAAAATTATAAATGGATTAGAAAACGAAGAAGGATTGATGTTGAACGGTGAAGTTCTTGATGATGTAACAAAACAACTTTTAGCACAATCTATAAAAAATGGATTAGAGTATGCTAAACTAACTAGTAAAAAGAAATTTACACCAAAAAAATATAGAAAAAATAATAATGACTAATGTTAGTAAGGGTGATGGTCTCATAAAAATATTTATGAGAGGGGTTTTCAAAATTGAAGACATGTATAAAAAAAGAAGTTCAAAATTTAATAAAAAAATATAATACTAATGATCCTAAAGAGCTCTGCTCTTATCTTGGAATAGAAATAATCTATGAGGAATTAGGTACAGTTAATGGCTATTTTCAAAGTGCATTTAGAAGTAAAATTATACACTTAAATACAAACTTAGAAGAAAACTTTTCTAAGTTTGTTTTAGCACACGAATTAGGACATGCTGTACTTCATGAAAAAATAAATTTACTATTTTTAGAAACTAATACTTTTGATTTAAAGAACAAATATGAGAGACAAGCTAATCTATTTGCTGCTGAATTGCTTATAGATATTTCAAAATATTGCAACGAATGCATTTGTCACACCATAAATGAAATCGCTTGCATGGAAAAAGTGCCTGTTGATTTAGTTAAACTTAAACTTAAACTTAATTTAATTTAAATTTATTTTATTTAATAATAATTGCGACCATCAGAGCGCCGATTAGAGAGCCAACCCTTAAATATATAAATGTCTTCAATAACTTTTGAACTATAGGAGGTTATTTTTATGAGTTTTTTGGATATATTTAAAATTAAAAAATTCAAATCTGAAATTGAACAATTAAAAAATGAAAATGAAAATTTAAAGGCTATTAAATATGATTTAGATCAATTGAAATATAAAGATTTAAAAACAGAAATAGCTGACCTTTTAAATGAAAAGGATTACGTTATTCAATCATTAACTGAAGAAAAAGCAATTAAGGAAATGGAAATTCAAGAAATAGATTCTAATATTAAGAATTTAAATAAAGAAATTACTTTTCTTAATGAAAGTATTGTAGATTTAAAAGAAATAGAACTTGAACAATCATTCGGTTTCTATGAACCTAAATATGGTTTTCGTGACTCATCAACCTATAAAATTCACCTTGATGATGTAAGAGCTAAACAAAAAAAACTAGTAAAACAAAAAAATGCAACTAGTCATTCTCTAGATTGGGTTATAGAAGATGATAGAAAGCGTGGAAAAGAATTTATATTAGATACTATAAAACTTACACTTAGAGCTTTTAATAACGAATGTGATAATATAATTTCTAAAGTAAAATATAATACTATTGATCGTGCTGAAAAACGTATAAATAAAATTTATATTGAATTAAACTCATTAACTGATATGCAAAATGTTTCAATTACGTATGAATATTTAAATTTAAAACTTGAAGAACTTTATTTAAAGTATGAATTTGAATGTAAACTTCAAGAAGAGAAGGAAGAACAACAAGAAATAAAAGAAAGAATGAAAGAAGAAGCTAAGGCTGCTAAAGAAATTGAAAAAGCCAAAGAAAGAATAGTTAAAGAAGAAAAACACTTTGAGCAAGCTATTAATAATATACATAGTAAGCTAGAGAAAGCTTCTGATAAAGAAAAAGAAAAACTACTTGCAAAACTACAAGAATTAGAAATGGCCTTACAGAACACTAAGAAAAATAAAGAAGATATTATTAATCGCGAACAAAATACACGTGCTGGATATGTATATGTGATTTCTAATATTGGCTCTTTTGGAGAAGATGTATATAAAATTGGTATGACTAGACGATTAGAGCCATTAGATAGAGTTCGTGAATTAAGCAATGCATCTGTACCTTTTAATTTTGATGTACATGCGATGATATTTAGTGATGATGCTCCAACACTAGAAAACACTTTACATAAAGAATTTGAGCATTATAGCGTTAATAAAATTAATAATAGAAAAGAATTTTTTAAAGTTCCACTTACTAAAATAGAATCTTTAGTAAAAGAAAAACATAATGCAACAATTGAATTTACTAAAATAGCCGCTGCTGAAGATTATAGAAAAACTCTTGTAATTGAAAAATCAATTAATATTAAAAATACAACTAAAATTGCTTAAATATATTTAAACCCTACAATTAAATTTGTAGGGTTGGTTATCTATTAGAATAATTTTCTACTTAAAATGTATAATATTAAATTATATACTAATGTATGAGGTGAAATAAATGAAAGTTGCAATATACTCAAGAAAAAGCGTTTTTACTGGAAAAGGTGAATCTATTGAGAACCAAATTGAATTATGTAAAGAATACTGTAATAGAAACTATGATGAAAAAATTGAATTTGTAGTGTATGAAGATGAAGGTTTTTCTGGTGGAAATATCAATAGACCTCAATTCAAAGCTATGATTAAAGATATTAAGGCTAAGGAATATGATGCATTAATATGCTATCGTTTGGACCGTATAAGCAGAAATGTTGCTGACTTCTCTGCTACATTGGAATTGTTACAAGCTAATAATTGTGATTTTATATCTATTAAAGAACAGTTTGATACAAGTACTCCTATGGGTAGAGCAATGGTTTATATAAGTTCTGTTTTTGCACAACTAGAGCGCGAAACTATTGCAGAACGTGTAAGAGATAACATGGTCCAACTTGCTAAAACAGGCAGATGGCTTGGAGGTATAACCCCTCTTGGATTTGATAGTGAACGTATAATTTACTATGATGAAAACTTTAAAGAACGTAGTATGTCTAAACTTACTGTAAATGACTCTGAAATGGAGCTTGTGAAAGAAATTTACGAATTATATTATGAACTTAAGAGTGCTACACAAGTATCTAAAAGATTAGCTGATAAAAGAATTAAAGGTAAACGTGGTGGATTCTTAAATTCTAGTCGTATTTTAGATATTATCTCAAATCCTGCCTATGTAAAATCAGATAAAAAAACACATGAATATCTTAAGAGTATTGGTATTAATGTATTTGGTGAATCAAATGGAAATGGTTATCTTTCTTATAACAAAGCTAGAAATGGTATAGAAACAGATATTGAAACCTGGATTGCTGCAGTAAGTAGACATGAAGGGATTATAGATTCGGACAAATGGATCGCAGTACAAAAGAATAGGCACAAAATGAAAGGTTCTCAAATTAAAGCTGTAGCTAGTAAAAGTGAAACCCTACTTAATGGTATTTTAAAATGTTCAGTTTGTGGTTCTAAAATGTATGCTAAAAAAGGAAAATTATCCCCGGTTACCGGTAAGCATAATTATTATTACATATGTAGTAAAAAAGATTCTCAATTTGGTGTAACTTGTGATAATAAAAATATAAACTCCCAAAAAATAGATAAGCTAGTACTAAATGAATTAGAAACTTATGATAAAGAATATTTAAAAACACATTTATTATCCACTGCTAAAAATTTCAAAAGAAATTTAACTGAAAATAACTTTATAGAACTTATAAATGAAAAAGAAAGTCAAATAGGTAATCTAGTAAAAAATTTATCATTAGCTCCTAACCCTGAAGTTTCTGGCTATATTATGAATGAAATTACAAAATTGCAGTCTGAGGTACAAAATCTAAAAGAGAAACAAAAAAATTGTGATAAGGATTCTTATGATATTTCTGTAGATATTGATCAAATTGAAATTCTAAATGATTTACTAACTAATATGCTTAACACAATAGATAAAGTAGATTATACAGAAAAAAGAAAATTATTGCACTCTGTAGTTGAAGAAGTTATTTGGAATGGTAAAGGTTATACTGTTGAAATAAACTTAATTGGTAGTAAAAAAAAACTAATTTAGAAGGTATGGAAACTTCTTCTAAAAAGGAGAAGTTTTACAAT
>NZ_HE611052.1:233153-312108 GCF_000285575.1 Clostridium senegalense JC122
CTTTGCATGGACAACTCTTTCTGGTATTCTCTCTCTATTAAAATTACTTAGCTTTTCTATTAATTGTATATCTTGAAGTAATGTAGGGCCTCTATCACCTACTGTTAATGAATCACTATCATTATAAATTGGTGAACCTTGATTCGTTGTCATGTAATTATGACATTCTATTTTTTTATCCTTCATAACACCCTCCAATATGCTTAAATTATTATACTATAGGGTTCCAAGTTGACTCTTAAAATTATCCATTCCAAAACTTGGATGACCCAAATAGTGAGACATGCTCCGTATCATTTAGAATTCAATGCTGAATCTTGTATGAAAATATTTTAAAGTTATTGAATAAATTTGAGCTTGTTTCCATATATTATTCATAAAATTTTAAATATATAATACGCCCATCTATAAATTATACTTCTTAATTTTTATTTTATTACAATAAAAAATAAGCCTCCATATAACATGGAGGCTATCTTATGAATTTTCCTTCAACTGACTATCTATAAGTTGAAGATTATATTCTTTTATAAGTTGAATAAGTTTTTTGCTATATATTTTTTCACCATTTTCGTCTTCTTCTGTACTATATCCTGCAACTTCTAAAGCTTTAGCTTGGCCTATATAAGTTTTAGCCTCAAATAATCCATTTTCTTTATATCTTTCATTAGAATATAAAAATTTGCCATGATCATCTATAGACTGATTTAAATTATCATATTTTCTAAAATCATCTTCTATTACTAAATCATGAAATTCTTTAGTCTCAAATTTTATTTTTTCTCCACTATAATTAGCATCTGCTTTTATACCAAATAGATTACTACCCTTTATTGCTAAATCAGATCTTCCAAAGTCCGATTCTAAAATTGCTTGAGCTATTGTTATAGATGGTAAAATACCATACTTTTTATAATTTTCTATTGCACTTGCTTTTATGTTATTTATAAAATTCATTTGTTCTGAATCTTTTGCAACACTTTCTGGAACTATACCAAAATACTCTAATTGTTCTAAGTAAGTATGTACTCTTTTCTTTTCTCTATTATTAAAATTTAACTGAGTCAATACATCTTCTAAAGACTTTAACTTATAACCATTATCTTCTTTAATTACAAAAGCTTGTCCTATTTGTTTAATTTGTTCTTCTGTTACCTGTTCAATCTTGTTTTTACTTTGGACTGCAGTTATTGCTGCTATGTACTTCCAATTTAATTGAACTTTTCCTTCTCCAATATCATCTGCATAATTGGTATATTCCAATGCATCTAACTTAGATGTATCTATTTCCTTAAGAGCTCTATAGTTAATCCCCCAAATCATACTTAAAATGATAAATACCACTATTAAGCTTATTATTAAAAATTTTTTCATCTATTCACCCCTCACCAAATACTTGTTTTTCACCGTATAACTTAAATACATATAAATTATACATTGATAATGTTACATATTTGTTACATAAAAAAATATAGACAAAATATCTATATTTTTATAATAGTATTTTGTCTATATTCTACATTATATAATTAAATATATTCAACTTTTTTAAAGCTGATTATATGGATTGCTATAAATTTTAACTATTCCATAACTTGCATAAATCATTTTTCAAATTCTTTAATATAAGCTTAAGTAGTTATGTATTCTATATTTTGTTTTTATTGTATTGGTAATTATTTTTTTAATATTCAGTATATTATTTTTAAACCAAATTCATTTATGCAGCTAACTTTAAAAACTTGTTCATAGTCATATTATATTGAATTTCTTTTTTAAGTTCTCTATCAACATCAAACCCAACTTTTTTAAAAACTCTTTTTGAACGTTCATTCTCAAAATTAATTTTTGCAATTACTTCATCTACTCTCCAATAAAAAAACGCTTCCTTTAATCCTTGAAAAATAGCATTACTACCTAATCCCATTCCCCATTTTTCCTTATCACCTATTACAATAACTATTTCTACTGCTTTTCCTTTTGGTATAAGTTTTAAAAAACCTATTGATTCTTCCTTCTTTGTAATCATATAAAAACTTCCATTTTGATTAAACAGATGCGTTAACACAGGTAAATTAATTGAATTTAGCGTATTCCTTATACTATTACATACATTAGGACTTTCATTCAAGTATCTAGTAATCTCTTCATCTTCCATCCATTGTAAAATTTTTATAGCATCCGATTTAAAAACTTCTTGACGGAGCTCTAAATCATTATTTTTCATTTTTAACCCTCCAAAGTAACTTATTATAAAATGACTAACTTTTCATTAGCCTTGTTTAAATCTTATCAAATACTTTTTTGCATAATAATAAAAACTTATTACTTATTTGTAACAAGCCTTACTCAAACAATGTAAATGATATCATGAATAGTTTTTTTTTCAATCTTGTCCACCTGTCTAAAAACATGGTTGGGAGCATTTGCATTGGTATTCTACTGGAAATATCTATTTTACTCTATAAATCTACCATACTGACTTTTCAAAAGCAAAAATATTTTTTATCTAATAAAAAAATGATGGTATTTAAGTATTTTATATAAACACTTAAATATCATCATTAATATATATTTCATAAACTAATTCAACTCAAACAGTGACAATAATTCCTCTTCACTTAAAGACAATAAATCATTTCCTTTTTCATTTTCATTATCCATTATTTGTGAAATCAACTTTCTTTTTTCATCTTGAAGCTGTACAATTTTTTCTTCAATAGTTCCTTCAGCTATTAATTTTATTACTTGAACAACATTTTTTTGACCTATTCTATGTGCTCTATCTGTTGCTTGATCTTCAACTGCTGGATTCCACCAAGGATCAAAATGAATTACTATATCTGCAGATGTAAGATTAAGTCCTGTACCACCAGCTTTTAAACTTATCAAAAATATAGAGTTATCTCCATTATTAAAATCTTCAACCATCTCCATTCGTTTTTCAGCTTTTACACTACCATCTAAGTAACTAAAAGACATATCTTCAATCCTTAGTCGCTTTTGTATGTTTTTCAATGCCGATGTAAACTGAGAAAATACTAAAACCTTGTGTCCACCCTCTATGCTTTGCTGTAGCAATTCTATTAAAGCCTCTATTTTCCCGCTTCCATATGTATAATCTTTAGATACTAATGATGGATCCAGACATATTTGTCTAAGCTTTGTTATATAAGCTAAAATTTCTATTTTACTACTTCTAAACTCATCATTTTTAACCTTATTCTCTATTAATTCTAATGCATGATTAGCATAAGTTTTGTATACATTCTTTTGTTTATCATTTAAGGACACCAATAATTTCTTTTCAAGTTTCTTAGGTAGTTCTTTTACAACATCTTTCTTCTTTCTTCTTAGTATAAATGGTGCTATAAGCTTATTTAATTCTTCCAAAACTTCTGGTCCTTCTTTTAGTCTTTTATGATATCTTACTGAAAATTTATTTTCATCGTAAAGATAAGTGGGCATAATAAAATCAAATATTGACCATAGTTCCATAAGTGAGTTCTCAATAGGCGTTCCTGATAATGCAAATTTTATATCACCATTTATATCTTTTACTGCTTTTGCATTTTGAGAATTAGGATTTTTTATATACTGAGCCTCATCTAATATTACAGTATGAAAAGACTGCTTTTTATAAAATTCTAAATCTATTTTCAAAAGATTGTATGTGGTTATTATCACATCAAAGTTTTCTTTCTTTTTTATAATTTCTTCTCTTGACTTCTTATCTCCATTTATCACTGCTATTTTTATAGATGGTGCAAATTTTGAAAATTCTTCTTTCCAATTATAAATTAGAGATGTAGGCACTATTACTAAAGATTTTTTACCTTTATTAGAGAGAATATAGGTAATAACCTGAAGAGTTTTCCCAAGTCCCATTTCATCAGCTAGTATACCTCCAAAACCCAAGTATTCCAGTGTCTTCAAATAGTTATACCCTATTTTTTGATATGGTCTTAAAGTTGCATTTAATTGATTTGGCTCTTTAAAATTTAATTTTTCTATATTTTTAAATTTATCTTTAATTTCCTTAAGTTCATTTTTACCTTTTATATATCTAATACTATTTTCTTTTAAATAATTGTCTAAGAACATAGCTTTACTATTACTAACCTTTACAATATTATTTTCTATATTATCTTCATATGATACAATATCTAATAAATTTAAAAACTTTTTAAGTTCTAATTCTTCCAAATCTAAAAATTCTCCACTCTTAAGTTTATAGTACTTAAGATTTTCTTTAAATGCTCTTAATATTGCTATTGTTTCTTCTGTTGGAATGTCTCCAACTTTAAAATCCATTTCAAAATAGTTATATTTTCCTGAGTGTATTTGACCTTTAATACCTTTGGAGCCTATGGACTTTATACCTTTAAAATTTTGGGAATAATAAATTTCTCCGAAATCTTCAAGTTGCCATATATCATCTTTAAAAAATTTAAACTTATAATCATCACCATACAATAGATAAAATTTTTCTTTAATTTCATCAAAACCTAAAGATTTTAGTTTTGATATAACTCTTAATTCCTTTTTTTATCTCTATATATAACTTTTTCACTAATATCTTGAAAAATATTAAATTCATATTCTCCATATTGAACTTTTAAAATTAAAACTATATCTTTACCTTCCATATCAAAATAAAACTTAAATTTTACATCTTCCATTACAATTTTACTCTTTATAGATTTGCTTAAATTTAATTTTTCTGAAATTAAATTTAAATCTGGTATTAATTTTCTAAGCACTCTTTCTTCTTCTTCTTTACTTATAGACACCGACTTAGCTCCATTAAAAACATTTAAGTAACGTGTTATTTTATAACAACTTTCATAATCAGGCAAATATATTGTTGTTCCAAAAAGAAAAACATCACATTTTTCATTTAATACTGTCGGTACCCCTGATATACAACTTAAAATATATTCATTACTTTTTTTAATGTCTTTTAGTCCAAATTCCATAGATGGAAAATCATTAACTATTTCTGTTTCTACTGCTCTATAAAAGAACCCTTCATTTAAATAAACTCTATGATTCTTCACTCGTTGAAAAAACTCCCTTATTAAATGGTTGGGTATCTTTATAAATTTACCATCTATATTTTTATTGTATTTCCTATTAAAAGAATTTGAGTTATCCATAACTTTTAATAGTTCTATAAAATCTAAAAGTCTTTTATCCTTTGTACTAAATTTTTGACTTTTTATATCTAAAGTGAAATTTTTCCCATATCTTATAGCAATTTTATTATAATAAGCTGTTAAAAATTGTTCTATATCTTTTAGAGTATACAAGCCCTTATTACCATTAGATTTTATGCCTATTTTAAATTCTGCAGTAATAAGATTATCCCATTCCCTTTTATTTATATATACATCTATCCTTAATTCTTCCTTATTGTTATCTTCTAAAAGTAAATCTAATACACTATTCTCTTTTTTGAAAACTAAATTAGATTTTACATCATTTTTAAAAAGCAATGGATTAGCTACAAGTGAATCTAACGATTTATAAAATGTAGCTATTAGATGTTTACAGCAATAATTATCATTTGAAAACTCTTTTTTCTCATAATCTGCACAAGTGCAATAGGTTGATATAACCAACTTACTTTCTGTATCTATCTCTATACTTGTATCATAATCACTAAATAGTTTTTCTGAGATGACATTACCTTTTATACTTACTAAATGTTCATCTGATTCAATATCTAATTTTGATACTAAATCATTGTTAAATATTCTTTCACCACTTATATGATTTTTACCACTTGTATTTTCATTAAATCTCTGTAATAAAATATCCCTACTTAACATAATTTCTCCTAACCTAAAAATAAAGTCTATCTTTTAATTATATCATAAAGCTGTAATTGGTATAGTACTTATACTCTGTATAATCTAAATTCTTTATACTTTAAGTAAAATATTCTTCTATATAGTAAAAAATAGGAGTATAACGAATTATACTCCTATCTTATATAATTATTTTCTAACCATACCATAACCGCCATATACAGTTTTTATGTCAGTTACAGAAATAACTGATTTAATTTCTGTTTCTTCTATAAGCTTCATTATTTCTAGTTTTCTTTTTCTTTTTAAATGAATTAAAAGTACTAGTTTTTTACTACTTCTTCCTTCTCCTTCAATTGAGGTTACACCAACTTCTGCATCCCTTAAAGTATTTATAAGTTTTTCTCCATCCTCCTCTGATACTATCACATTCATAGTTATCATTCCTATTGCTAATTTATCTTCAATAATAGATCCTACGTAATTACCACAGGCATAACCTAAAGCATATACAATTATTTTTATAGGATCTTCTTGTATTCCATTTAATACATTTCCAACTACCAATAACCAAATTATAACTTCAAAAAAACCTATTGTTGCTGCATATAATTTTTCTCCTCTAGTTATAAGTACAGTCCTTACAGTAGTAAAAGATACCTCAATTATTTTGCACACAAATATGAATAGATACATCCACATATTACGTCACCTCTTCACTTATAATTTTTAATAACCATTAAATTAATTAAATCATATTATTAACTATAAAAAATACTTTTTTTTAATTCTTAACTAAATATTAAGAAGTTTATTAAAATTATTTTCATATCATATATTAAAATATATCATTATATTCTTTTATATAAATATTCGTAATTTTATTTCGATAATGTATATATTGTTAAAATATAATTTTTATCAAGTGAATTTTTTTCACGTAATTATATGTAAATAAATTACATATTATCTTTATATTGTATATAAAATTTTAAATTGGAGAGTGATAAATATAAATACACCAATTGGTATAAGATTTAAAATTCCATTAGATTATGATGAATTGATTATTTATATCTTAAAAACATTAGATTATAAACGGCTTATTTGGGTTGTTGACACTTATTTTGAAATTATAAATAACAAAATTGACAAGCCTAAAAAAATTAATCCTACGTCTTTTGAACTTTTTAACTTTATTTCTAGTTCTATCGATGAAAATAAGTATTTAGATTTAAAAGCCTATATAAACGAATCCGATATCTATGATATTAAAAGTTTTGATGATTTTTTAATTAGTAACTGCAAATTTATGCTTTTTATATATGACTTTGAATATGTTTACCTATATTTTAAAAATAATGATTCTCTTAATATAGTGAGGAATGCAGTGCACTCTTTCACAAATGAAAATGTGGAAATTATATGTACAAATTAGAAATTATATAAAGTATTATAGAAATATTTTTTATTTTCATTTACATAATATGTAAATAACTTTATACTATACTTATATCGTATTTTATATATTAATTGATATAAGGGGGACTTTTAAATGGATTTTACTATTTTAAAATATGCACTGTCTATGACAATGTACTTTGCAATTTTAATATGTATAGTAGAACTTATGAGAAAACATTGCAAACTAGCTAACATAGTTTGGATTTGTTCTCTTTTAACTTTTCCACTTTGGATTATGGGGGGAGTTTCAGGATGGTTTCGTTGGGCAAAAATTTTAAGTGTTATATTACCGACAATAATAGTAGGTTTCTGTAGAATTTCAAATTTTGAAGAACGCCAAGGTAAATTTTGGGGATTCTTTCAAAAAAGGTGGATTCTCTGGTTTACCTATGGAATATTATTTTTAAATATATTAGAAGCTACTCTTAAAGATGTTGCACTAGGCAATTATGCCAATGCAGGTTGTGGTTTTTTACTATGTGTCACAATCCCATTTGCACCTAAATATTGGAAGTATGATAAACAAGGTGTTGGCGATTTAATTTGTTATACAACAATCGGATGGAATTTTTTATATACTACATGGAATCTTTGTTTTGTTTTTGGTGAGAGCCCTAATTACTTTGCTAGCTCAATCTGTATACTTCTTGCAGCAGAATTGTATCCATTTTTAAAAAGAAAACCAGAATTATATATTATGGCACGAGTTTACACATTAGCAACACATATGATTCTTCGTTCATGCTTTGGTCCAATGTTTATAACACTTATGGATGCATCTTCTTGGTATAATGAAAGCCTTTGGAAGTATTGGGGAATAGCAAATCTTATACTTATAATTCCATACCTATTTTGGTATATGTGGCAACTTCATACTGGAAATGCAAGTCATACATTTATAAGAAAAGATTCTTATTTACACTCAAAGTTTTCAAGGATGTAATTGTTATAAAAGCTACGCTATAGTATAGTGTAGCTTTTCACATTTTTATTTTCTTCTTTTTTTACCAACCTTTTTCTTATTTTTAATAATAACTATCTCTTTCTTACTTTTTTTAGTATCTTTATTAAAGCTCTTATTTTTATCACTTTTTTTATTACAATTTTTTTTATCTTTACTATAATGTTGTGATTGCTTCTTATTTTTAGGTTTTATTAGACACTTTTCTTCAAAACCTATAAGGTCTGTCCTATTTGCAAGATTTAACGCTTCATATACTAAATCATATTTTTTAGGATTTCTAAATTGAAGTAATGCTCTTTGCATGGCTTTTTCTGCCTTACTTTTAGGAACATAAACTTCTTTCATCGTTCTTGGATCTAATCCTGTATAAAACATCGTAGTTGATAAAGTTCCAGGTGTAGGGTAAAAGTCTTGAACTTGTTCTGGTTGATATTTAATATCTCTTAAGTATTCTGCAAGCTCTATAGCTGATTTAAGTGTACTTCCTGGGTGACTAGACATTAAATATGGTACTATATATTGTTTTTTACCAACTTTCTTAGTTATTTTGTAAAATTTGTCAATAAATTTACTATAGGTTTTTCCTGCTGGTTTTTGCATATATTTCAAAACTTCACCACAAATATGTTCTGGTGCAACTTTCAATTGACCGCTAACATGATTCTCTACAAGTTCATTAAAAAAAACATCATTTTTATCTGCCATTATATAATCATATCTTAACCCTGAACGTATAAATACTTTTTTTATTTTAGGTATTTCTCTAACCTTTTGTATAACTTGTAAATATTCACTATGGTCTGCATCTAAATTTTTACATGGTTTAGGATATAAGCATTGCTTATTTTTACATGCACCTATTTTAAGTTGATTTTCGCAGGCAGGTTTTCTAAAGTTTGCTGTAGGTCCCCCTACATCATGTATATATCCTTTAAAATTTTTAAGTTTTGTAATTTCTTCTGCCTCTTTTATTATAGATTCTTCACTTCTACTTTGTACAATTCTTCCTTGATGAAAAGTTATAGCACAAAATGAGCAACTTCCAAAACATCCTCTTGAACTAACAATACTAAATTGAACCTCTTCTATAGCATCTATTCCCCCATCTTTTTCATATATAGGATGGTATGTTCTTTTATAAGGTAAATTATATACTTTATCTAGTTCTTCTCTTGATAATGGCATTTCTGGTTTGTTCTGTACTAAATATTTACTTCCATGTCTTTGTATTATGACATTTCCTCTAATTGGGTCTTGTTCGTCGTATTGAACTTTAAATGCTTTAGCATATTGGATTTTATCTTGTGAAACCTCCTTATAAGAAGGAATCTCTATATAATCAGAATAGACTTCATCTAAATCGTCTACTACATAGCAAGTTCCATTTACGTCCCTTATATATTTGGCCTCCATTCCAAGGTTTAATCTATCTGCAATATCAACAATTTGTTTTTCACTCATTCCATATGCTAATAAATCAGCTCCACTATCTATAAGCATAGATTTTCTCACCTTGTCACTCCAATAATCATAATGAGCAAATCTTCTTAAACTAGCTTCTACACCACCAATAATTATTTGGGCATCTTTATAAGCCTCTCTTATCTTATTACAATAAACAATAGTAGCTCTATCTGGTCTTAAGCCCATCTTGCCACCTGATGAATAGAAATCCTTTTCTCTTAACTTTTTATTTACTGTATAATGATTAACCATAGAATCCATATTACCTGAATTTACTAAGAATCCTAATCTTGGTCGTCCTAACTTTTTAAATTCATCTATGTTTTTCCAATCCGGTTGAGCTATAATTCCAACCTTATATCCTGAATTTTCTAAAACCCTTGAAATTATGGCAGTTCCGAAGCTATGATGGTCTATGTATGCATCTCCTGTAACTAAAATAAAATCTAACTGCTTCCAACCTCGTTCTTCCATATCTTTTTTACAAATAGGTAAAAATTCTTTATTTGTCATTAAATCACCTGCTAATTTATTATTTAATTTACTTTGTTATTTTACATTCTAACTTATTATAATGCAAATATTTTATAGAATTTGAAATTTAAATTTATAATCATATAACTTAGTCTTCAGTATTTATATATTTATTTGTCTTTTTTATAAATTTATGTAACATTATATTATTTTTGAATAATGTTACTATAACTATGCTTTATATACTATAATTCATTTGTAGTTTATTTAAATAAGGAGATTTAAAATGAATAATTTACCTAATTTTATCTATGAGTTTAGTGAAGCTCGCAGAAATGCTTTTGTGGACATTAAAAATTTAAAAGATGAAGGGAAAAAAATCGTTGGAGTATACTGTGGTTTTGCACCTTGGGAAATCATAAAAGCCTCTGATGCAATAGCAGCTTGGCTTTGTGGTATGGATGAAGACCCAATTAGAGATGGTGAAAAACATTTACCTCGTAATTTATGTCCACTCATTAAATCAAGTTATGGCTATGCTATAACAGAAAAATGCCCTTTTTACTATTTTTCAGACTTATTGCTTGGAGAAACAACCTGTGATGGAAAGAAAAAAATGTATGAACTGTTATCTAAAAGAAAACCTATGCATGTAATGCAATTACCACAAACCCCTTATGGTAAAGCATCTTATGTTTATTATAAAAATTCAATAATAGAACTTAAAAATACTTTAGAAACTAATTTTAATGTGAAAATTACAAAAGAGAAATTAAGGTATGCTATTAAATTAAGAAATAAAGAAAGAATAACTCTTAGAAACTATTATGGTTTATCTAAACTTTCACCTCCACCTATGAGTGGATATGATTTAAGAAGAGTAATCCAGGGAACTTTATATATAGCAGATAAAGAAAAGGAAATTAGTGACATTGAATCAATTATAAAAATGACTATGGAAAATTACAATAATGGTAAAAGACCAATTTCATCTGATGCTAAACGAATATTAATTACAGGATGTCCATTAGGTGATTCTACAGAAAAGATTGTAACTGCCATTGAGTCAAATGGTGGAGTTGTAGTATGTTATGAAAATTGTAATGGTGCAAAAGATGAAAATCTTTTAGTTGATGAAAAAAAAGATCCTATAGATGCATTGACAGAACGATATTTAAAAACTGCTTGTGCTTGTATGAGTCCCAATGATAATAGAATTGAGTATTTATCTTACTTAGCAGACGAATATACCGTAGATGGAGTTGTTGATGTAATCCTACAAGCCTGTCATACATATAATGTAGAATCAAATAGGATTCAAGAATTTATGACAAAAGAAAAAAAATTGCCGTATATAAAAATAGAGACTGATTATTCTACATCAGACATTGGTCAATTAAACACTAGAATTCAAGCATTTATAGAAATGTTATAATCCTTTTTTATTCAAAAGTTTAATTTATGCTATTTATTTTAAGGAGATTTTACTATGTTTTTATTAAATATTTTTGAGTTTATAGGCACTGTTGTTTTTGCTATATCAGGAACTCTTATTGCAATACAAAAGAAACTAGATTTATTTGGCATTCTCACTCTATCTATAGTAACTGCTGTAGGTGGCGGGATTTTTAGAGACATAATCATTGGAACTACTCCACCTATGGCTTTCAAGAATCCATTTTTTTGTTTTATAAGTATATTAACATCAATAATAACTATTTCTTTATACTCTTTTATATCAAAGTTTACATATAAAAAGGCTTTACAAGAATATGAAATTGATATTTTTGATAAAGATTATAATAGTGAGAATATCAAACATAGAATAAATTTTTTAAGAAAAAGAACTGCTATTTTAAAGAAATTTAATGCTATTTTTGATGCTATAGGCCTTGGTATTTTTACTGCTGTTGGTTCAAACATAGCTATTTCAAATAAATTTTCTAATTTATTTTTAGTGATTTGTATGGGGTCTATAACTGGAATAGGTGGTGGGATATTGAGAGATATATTTGTACAAGATATACCAATAGTATTCAAAAAAGAAATTTATGCTATAGCCTCTATTTTAGGTGCTTTTGCTTTTTGGTTCTTATATAACCATATATCAATTATCCATTGTTTATATATTTCTGCTTTTATAACATTTTCTTTTAGAATGTTGTCTCTATATTTCAACTGGAATTTGCCTAAATTAACAATAGAAATTTTAAAATAAAACTGTAAAAATAAGCTATCTCAAAATTAAAATGAGATAGCTTATTTTTTATTTTATTATATTTTCTATGTTTTTTTAAGAATTAATTTATTCTTTCGAGCTATCTATAAGATACTTCATTGTATCTTTATCCATTGCACCTGGAATATATTGAACTATTTTACCATCTTTATCAATTATAAATGTTGATGGAAAAGCATTTATTCCATATTGATATAATAAATTCCCACTATTATCGAAAACAACTGGAAATGTATATCCTTCCTTATTTAAAAATTCTATTATATCTTCTTTAGATCCTTCTGAACCTATATTAGGTGAAGCAACACCTAATATTATAACTTCATTGTCATTTTTGTTGTATTCATTGTATAATTCTTCAATATGAGGCATTTCCCCTTTACATGGAGGACACCAAGTAGCCCAAAAATTCAGAAAAACAGTTTTTCCTTTATAATCGCTAAGTTTATGTTCTTTTCCATATTGATCATATAAAATAAAATCTATAGCATTATTTTTATCTTCTTCAACATTCTCCTTTTCTACTTGGCTATTATTATTCTCTTTTATTATCTCAGAGTTTTCTATATTGTTTATTTGATTATTTATTCCACTAAACCCATTAATAATCATAAACATGCCTGCCCCTATAAGAATTAAACCACCTATTTTTTTTATAATATCCATATAAAGCTTTATTTTATCTAATGTTTTAAATAACTTATTATAAAACAATGCTGTAATTAGAAATGGTAATATAAATCCTATAGTATAAGTAGCTATTAAAATATTTCCTTTTAGCATAGTGCTAGAACTTGAGGCTATTATTAATACAGAAGCTAGTATGGGTCCAACACAGGGTGTCCATCCAAAACTAAAAGTAAAACCTAAAAGATATGCAGACACAGCTTTCATTTCTTTTACTTCCATATTATATCTCTTTTCTTTATTTAATAAAGAAAAATTTAATATTCCCATATAGAATAATCCCATTATAATTATAATAATTCCACCTATAAACATTATCATATTTTTATTTGTATTAAAAAAACTACTTAATGCATTTACTGATGAACCTAATATAAAAAATGTAGTTGATATTCCTAAGGTGAAAAATATTGTATTTTTAAATAAAGAACTTTTTATGAACTTATCTTCTCCATTTTTCAAACTTTGCACACTACTATTGGATAATATACTTAAATAAATAGGTAATATGGGCAATATACATGGTGAAAAAAATGATAATAACCCTTGTATAAAAACAATTAATAAGTTTACATTTTCCATTTGAAGCCTCCTATATATTTTTTAACATCATTTAACTTACGTATAACTACCATTATACCAATATATTCAAATATATTGGTATATGTATTTTTTTAATTATATCAGTATTTTAATGATAGTACAATTATAATTTATATTATTATTTACTAAGTTATTTTTTTATTACCTTCAATAATCTACTATGCAAATTACACTTAAAAATAATCCACTTATGATAAACACTTTTATTATTTTATCTGTCTATCATAAGTGGACAATATCGAACTTTTAATTAGCTTCATAACAGCTCTTTTTTTCTTCTACATATTCCTCTAATGTTATATTCTTATCAAATATTTCTTTCGCTAAATCTTCCCCTACATATCTTATATGCCATGGCTCATATTCATAACCGGTAATATTCTCCTTACCTTTAGGATACCTAATTATAAAACCATACTTATAACTATTTTCTTTAATCCATTTATATGATTTAGTATACTGAAACCCTTCATCTAATGTGGTATACTCTTCTGAAAGTATATCTATTGCTAATCCTGTTTGATGTCCACTTTCACCAGGTTTAGCTACTGCCCTGTCTGCCTCTTTCTTTCCAACAGACTTGACTTCATTATCGTAAAGAAGCTTTTGATAGTAATAATCTCTGTAACCAGAAACCCCTAAAAGATATACTCCATCATCTTGAGCATAACTAAACATTTTCTCTAATGCTAAAGCCGCTGGCTTATCTAATAATTTTACATTTTCATTTGAACCTTTTAAAAATTTTATATTAGGCTTTATAAGCTCTTTGGGAATAAAATCTTTATCTAATGAATGTTCTCTATTTACAATAAGAATTTTATGTTTTCTGTTATTTATAGAAGCTATAGCTATATTTTTATATACATCATTTTTACTACTATCTGTCTTTTCTCTTAAAAAATGTGATAACCCATTATTGTTTAATTCAACTGTACATATTGCAATTAATATCATTAATAATGAAATTACAATTTTTTTATTATTTCTATTCATACACACCCCCTATTTCTCCAATTATATATAAATACTACATAGGTGATGTTATTTCCTTTTTTTACCATAAAATTAACTACATAATATATAAATTACCTTTTAAACTATATTTTTTGATATTAAGCTTTAGTCAAGAGTAAACCTTTCTATCATGCCAACCATATCATTAGATATAGAATTTAATACCTCCGATAAATCCGATAAATTAATTATAGTAGATGATTGTTGCTCAATTGATTGAGATACTTCTTCCATAGAAGATGCAAGTTCTTCTGAAGTAGATGTTACATATTCAATATTATTTAAAATTCCATCTTTCATTTTTACAGAATTATTAGTAAGAGTAGCTATTTCTTTAATTTCAGGTATTATAGTATTTATTTTATTAACTATATCTTTAAATATATTTATATTTTTTAAAATTCTTTCATGTTGATTTAAGAATTCCATAGAAATATTATTAGCCATTTCCCCAACAGAACTAGTTGCCTTTGATATTTCTCCAATTAATTGAGTTATATCCTCTGAGGACTCTAAAGTTTGTCCTGCAAGTTTTTTAATTTCTTCTGCAACTATTTTAAATCCCCTACCTTCTCCACTATATCTAGCTGATTCTATGGATGCATTCAATGACAGCAAATTAGTTTGTCTTGCTACATTATTAATTGTTTTGGTAATTGAACTTATATTATTAATATTATTAGTAAGATTTGTTATTTCATCTATAAAACCTTTAAAGTTAAAAGTTAAATCATCTATACTTAGTATTACTTCACTTATTCCTTGAGATCCTTTGTCTGCAAATAATTTAATTTCATTACTATTATTTTCTATTGAATTTATTTTTTTATTTATTATATTTAAGTTAAGTGAAAAATCCTTAATTTTATCTGTGGCCTCTATTAAATTTTCACTTTGAACATTACTGGATTCTGCAATAGAATTTACTGAACTTGATATTTCTTCACTTACAGCTGCTATTTCTTTTGAAGACATATTCACTTCTTTTGAATAACCTTCTAAATTTTCTGATACATTTCTTATTTTACATATAATATTTTTCAATGATATATTTGTTCCATCAATGTCTTTTGCCAAAGCTAATATTTCATCCTTAGATTTTATATCAATTACCTTTGTTAAATCTCCTTTTGACATATTTCTTAAGTAATCTCTTATCTTTAATAATGGCTTAGTTATACTAGACGATATTAGCAATGCTATTACTATTGATACAAAAAAGACTATTATACTAATTAAAATTGTAATATAAATTCTTTCTTTTACTCCCCTAAACATTTTACTATTATCCATTTTCACTACCACTAAACCAGGTATATCCAAACTAATACTAGCAGAACTTACAACCTCATTTTTGGGTTTAACACTAGCTGATGCTACAGCATCTGATTTTTCTTTATTATGTAAGCCATTAATTTTTGTATTATATAATGGAACCACGGAAAAATATTCATTTTCACCATTAAATTTCACCTTAAAACTTGCTGGTTTATTTTCATCAATTAACTTATCTATATTCTCATTTTTAAAACTAATACCTATCTTACTTTTATCTGTATTAGCAACATAATTAAAATTTTTATCTAAAACTCCAATATAAGAAGCTAACTCATACTGTGATTCTAATAAATCAATTATTTTAAGTTGAATTTCCTCTGGATTTTCTATACCAATCGGTGATATAACTTTTTCTATATGTTCTGCATAAGCATAACTTTTGTCTAATGACTGCTCCTCAAATTCTTTATATCCATTGACAAATTCAACTCCTAAAAAAACAATCAAATTTATAATTATTACAGATAAAAATCCTAATATTATTTTCTTTTTAACTGAATTTAAATTAAACATTCCTTTTAATCTCATAAAAATCCCTCCCCATAATATATTAGCATAATATTCATCAATTGAAAATTATTATCAAAAGATTTGCTATTTCATTTTTTACTTATTATTCAATAATAACTATTATCGTAACTTTTATAATAAAAATAATACTATTTTTATTATAAATTTTAAGGACAGTATATAGAATTATATAATTCTATATACTGTCCCATTTAAAAGTTAAAATTAAAATATTACATTATAAATTTGCAGTACTGTGCTATTTCATTTGCAGCTTTCATGCCACTACTTAAAGCTCCTTGACACCAAGCATGTAATACAGAAGTGTGTTCCCCTGCAAAATATACTCTATTATCATACTCTGGTGTTATCATAGGGTATGAAAAAAGTCTATGTTGCGATGGCATAAAATAGCAATATCCTCCATAAAATCCTTGTTCTCTTTCCCATTGTATTATTTTCACATCTTCAACTACAGAATCAAGATATCCTCTTTTAAGTCCATGTACTTGCTCAACTTGTCTTTTCACTGACTCAATTTTTGTTTTTTCATCTAAATTTCCTAGTCTTATCGCATCTTGTCCTGCAATATAAGATGCTAACAAAACACCTTTATCACTAGATTTATTTTTTTTCTTATTATGACAATCATTATTATTAATCTTACTATTATATCTCTGATCTACATACCATACCTTTCCTATAGGTAAATCAGTACTTGATGCTCCTCCATATATATCATCTTCTTCCCAAAATCTTTTATTACAAAGGAAAAATACCTTCTGAGCACACATATAATTTACTTCTTTAATAGCCTGCATTTTTTCATTACTAAACATAGGTAATAATTCTACATTTCTAAGACTTGAAAATGGAATACTGCAAATAACAAAATCAAAAGTTTGATTAAATCTTTCCTGTGATTTATTATGTTGCTTATATTCTACTATTACTTTATCATCTTTATTATGTTTAGATAATGCTACAACAGTCCTACCAGTCTTTAAAGTAACCTTTCCTAAATTTTTTTCTTTAATATTAAAAACTTCTCTAGGCTTTTTAGACATCAATGATTTATAAAATGAATTTGAAAGATTTACAAAACCTCCATCTATTTTATACCTATATAGATTTTCCACATTATATTCTTCTTGTAATGGTTCAAAATAACTATTATAATATGCCGTACCTATAAATGGCTCTAATCCTGAGATTAATTCTATAGCACCCTCACTTAGCCCTAATTTTCCCATCATTTTCCTTATACTGAAATTATCCAAGTAGTCAATTTCTAATGGATATTCTTGCTGTACTTTTAAAATTTCTTTTCTTATCTCTGGACTCATGTTTAATAATGGAGTTGTTAATACATAACTTATAAGTTTTTGCCATGGAGTAACTCTTTCTTTTGGAGTCAAATTAAATTCCGGATAAATTTTTTTCATCACATCTTTTCCTAACAAATCATTTTTTGCTCGTTTATGCCTTATATATATATAAGTATTTTCATCTGATTGAATAAAAGGACTTGTTTTTAAATCAAATGTATTTATATAATGCCATGTAGTCTCATGGCTAACAGGTATTCTCATAGCACCTAGTTCAGCATATAACCCCTCATCTTTATCAAAATAATGAGTATATATTCTACCACCTATACGCTTTTCCTGCATTTCAAATATAGTAATATCAAATCCTAATTTTCTAAGTTCAAAAGCAGATGATAGTCCAGCAAGACCAGCACCTATTATACCAATCTTAATTCCTTTGCAACTTCCTTCTGGAAGTATTGTTGTAATATCTCTTGGAGGAGACATCATCTCTATAATGTTTTTTAAATCTTCTGGCCTATTTAAAACTTCTAAAGCTCTCTTTAACATTTTATATCTCTCTTCATTACTAGGGTTATTAGGTTGCATATAACTTTCTTCCATATACAATAAAAATACATCTCCTTTTCCTTTCTATAATAAACATATTATTTAAATTAATAGAAAATGAGTATATTTATTGTTTTTATAGTTTCTATTATTGATTTTTTTAACCATGTCTTTATAAAAAACTAAAAAGATTTTCATTCTGATATTTTATGATGTACTATATAGATAATATATAAATCAAAGTTTTAGGTTAGATCCTATATATAAATTAGGAGGTTTTTATGAATAATATATTTATATTTTATCTAATTACCATGAATGTACTTGGATTCGTATTAATGTATATAGATAAAATTAAAGCTAAAAAGCACAAATGGCGTGTTAAAGAAAACACTTTACTTACCATTGTAATTTTAGGTGGTTCCTTAGGTTCACTTATAAGTATGTATACATTTAGACACAAAACTAAACATACAAAGTTCACTTTAGGCATTCCTTTAATATTAATAATTCAAATTATATTTTTATATTATACAACATACAAAATATAAATTTACTAATCACTCCTTTTATCTAATATAACTATTCAAAATTAAGTTTTTTACTCTCACTCATCTTGCAATTGCTAAAAAAATAATTACTTTGCAAAAAAATTATAATATTTTATTTGAATGTTTTTTATAAATTAAAAGAACACTTATTCATCACTGAATAAGTGTTCTTTTGAAGATATTTATATTTATATTTTTTTATTTTCTTGGATTTTCAAATGAAGGTGGAGTTGGATTAGGAGCTTCATGAGAAGGTCCTGGATTAGATAAATTAAAGTATAGCTTAGAATCCTCAGTAACTCCAAAATCTTTATTGGAACCAGTATTTTGCACTTTATTTAACGCTTCTCTAAATAATGCATTATGTGCTTCTTCTCTATTAAGTAAGAAATCGATGGTTGCTCTAACTTCTTTATCATCAATTTGGCGATATAAATATTCATATACAACTTTTGCTCTTTGCTCAGATGCTATATTAGATAATAGGTCTGCAACTAAATCACCTGTTACAGTTACATAATCAGCAGTCCATGGTGCGCCTGATGAATTGATTAATACTGGTGATAAGCCACATTGGACATGTGTTTGAATTTCTCCACTATTAACTTCGTTAATGTTTACATCATGACCATTTAATAAATTTATAGTTTGAGCCACCATTTCCATATGACTAAGCTCTTCTGCCGCTATATCTAAAAATAAATCTTTTATTTCTGGATCTTTGATTCTAAAACTTTGAGCCATATATTGCATTGCTGCTTTAAGTTCACCGTTGCCTCCACCTAATTGTTCTTGCATTAAAACTGCATATTGAGGATTAGGTCTTTCAACTTTCACCTCATGTAGTAATTGTTTTTTGTGTTCAAACATGAACAGCACCTCCAAATAATAAATTTCAGATTTATTATTTCCTACTACATATTTTATATACCTATATAAATATTAAATAAAAAACAGGACTCTAAGTAAAATTAGAAATCCTGTTTTTATTCTATTGAGCTACTTTTTCTGGTTTATTATATTGCACTCCAAAAGTATCTACTGTTATCTTTTTAATTTTAATTTCTTTTACTGGTTTATCATTTTTATCTGTCTCTACATTTGCTATTTTATCCACAACTTCAAGTCCCTCTACCACTTTACCAAAAGCAGCATATTGATCATCTAAATGTGGTGCAGTATCATGCATTATAAAAAATTGAGAACCAGCTGAATCAGGATCTTGTGCTCTTGCCATTGATAAAACACCTTTCTCATGTTTTAACACATTCTGCTCAAATCCATTTTCTTTAAATTCACCTTTAATAGTATATCCTGGACCACCAGTTCCATCCCCCTGTGGATCTCCACCTTGAATCATAAATCCTTTTATAACTCTATGAAATATTAAACCATCATAAAAATTAGAATTAGCTAATGATATAAAATTTCTAACAGTGTTTGGTGCTAAATCAGGATATAACTCTGCCTTTATAACAGAACCATCCTCCAATTCTATTTTGGCAATTGGATTTTTCCCGTTTTCTCCTTTTTCACTTTTAACTACAGTTGGAACTTCCTCTTTGTCCTCTTGTTTTTTAGTACATCCAGAAATTACAACTGTCACTCCAATTATAATTAATAATATTAGTGCTATGTATTTTTTGCTCATAAAAATCTCCTTTCTTGAGTTTTGATTAAATTTTACCATATTTATAAATGAAGTAAAATATTTATATTTAATCTAAATTAAAATAAAGATAATTTGTTACTTAGAAAGTATTTTATTTGCTTAAAATTTTAATAACTTAATAATATCTAATGTTTATTACAAAGCTGTGACGACTAAAAAATATATTTACTTAGATATATTAAGTGCCACAATATATCAGTCTCATAAAATATAATTTTTAAATTACTATCTTTTTATTTTCAACATATTTATTTAATTAAAATATAAAACCATGGATTTTATATCAAAGTAATATATTCTATGATTAAATCCATGGTTTATTCTTAATTATTATTTTTTTCTAAAGACCACTGTAAAATTTCTTCATATTTAGGATATTCACTTGTTGGTACCTTATTAAAAGTATCATAGTCATAATCATATAATACTTCTATATCTTCTTTTTCTTTAGTATAAATTTTTCTCATTCCTTTCTTTAAATATATATAATTATATTAATATATATTATCAACATATAAATCAAACTTTATGTATTATACTGCAATTTTTAAATTTAGTCCAAATAATATATAAGTTTATTACTTATAAAAATTTTAAAATAAGTAAAAGGGTATTTTCTTAAATTTCAAATACCCTTTTACATTTTATTTATTAAATTTTTTCAAAATTTACAGCTTCATATCCGTATTCATCTAATGCACTTTTTATTATGTTTTCACCAATTTCTTTATTACATTCTATTATAGCATTTTTACCTTCTAAATTGACTTCTACTGAAGTTACTCCTTCTAATTCACTTAAACACTCATTTACATGTTTAACACAGTGCATACAACTCATTCCATTTATTTCGATTTTCATTTTCATAATTTTATCTCCTTTAATTATAATTTATATAAAGTTTTATAATTTTAAACTTTAATTTACTCCTTGAAATTTTTAAGTCTTAATGCATTTAAAAGCACAGAAACTGAACTAAAACTCATAGCTAAAGCTGCAATCATAGGATTTAAAAGTGGACCTTTAAAAATATGAAGTACGCCCATAGCTATTGGTAATCCTAATGTATTGTACCCAAATGCCCAAAATAAATTTTCTTTAATATTTTTTATTGTTTTATCACTTAATTTAATAGCTAGAGGAACATCTATAAGGTCACTTTTCATTAAAACTACATCTGCTGATTCAATTGCTACATCTGTTCCCGATCCAATTGCTATTCCTATATCAGCCTTAGCAAGTGCTGGGGCATCATTTATTCCATCTCCAACCATAGCAGTTTTCTTCCCATTATTTTGAAATTCTTCAATAACTGAAGCTTTCTCATTAGGAAGAACATCTGAAACTACAACATCTAGACCAACTTCTTTAGCTATTGCACTAGCTGTTATTTTATTATCGCCTGTAAGCATCGCTACTTCTATACCCATAGAATGTAACTTTTCTATAGCTTCTTTACTGCTTTTCTTAACAGTATCTGCAACAGCTATAATTCCTTTTAATTCACTATTTATTGCAATAAACATAGGCGTTTTACCTTGCTCTGCTAAGCTTTTATAATCATCATTAAAATCCTCTATATCTATATTATTTGAAATCATAAGTTTATCATTACCAAGTAAAATATTATCATTTTCTATTTCACACTTAATTCCTTTACCTTGTATAGCTTTAAACTTATCAACAGCCTTAAACTCTAAATTTTTCTCTTTAGCTTTTAAAACTATAGCTTCTCCTAATGGATGTTCTGATCCCTTTTCCGCTGATGCTGCAATTAATAATAAGTTTTCATCACTAATATTTTTACTGATTATGTCTGTAACTTTAGGCTTACCTTCAGTTATTGTTCCTGTTTTATCAAAAACTACAGTTTCTATTTTATGAGTTTCTTCCAATGCAGTTCCACTTTTAAAAAGAACTCCCATTTCAGCTCCCTTTCCTGTACCAACCATAATAGCTGTTGGAGTAGCTAATCCTAAAGCACACGGACAAGCAATTACAAGAACAGAAGTAAATATAGTAAGTGCAAATACAAAATCCTTTTCATATACATACCAACCTATAGAAGATATTAATGCAAGTATTATTACAGTAGGCACAAAATATCCAGAAACTACATCTGCAAGCCTTGCTATCGGTGCTTTCGACCCTTGTGCCTCTTCTACTAACTTAATTATTTGAGCAAGAGCTGTATCACCACCAACCTTAGTTGCTTTATATTTAATATGCCCATTTTTATTTATGCTAGCACCAATAACATTACTTCCTTTAGCTTTTTCAACTGGTATACTTTCCCCAGTTAACATACTTTCATCTATAGAAGTTGTTCCATAAACAACAATTCCGTCTACAGGAAGCTTTTCACCTGGTTTTACAATTACTATATCAGAAACTTCAACATCATCTATTGGAATTACAATTTCTTTTCCATCTCTTTCAATTGTTGCTGTTTTAGGTGTAAGACCCATAAGTTTTTTTATAGCTTCTGATGTTTTTCCTTTTGTTTTTGACTCTAAATATTTTCCAAGAGTAATTAAAGTTAATATTGTTGCTGCTGATTCGAAATATAACTTTTCATGAACAGCATGTCCGTTTCCATTATAAATTTCAATCATTGCATATATACTATACAAATAAGATGCCAAAGAACCAATTGATATAAGTGAATCCATATTAGGATTTCCTTTAATTAATGACTTAAATCCAACTCTAAAAAACTTATTCCCTATAATTATCACTAATGTTGTTAATATAAATTGTATTAAAGCAAAATTAAAGGGATTTTTCATAGGATTTATCATGGTAGGTAACTTCAATCCAAACATAGATCCCATTGATATTATGAGTAAAGGTATTGTTATTACTGAAGATGCTACTAATCTATTAAAGAGATTTTTACTGTCTTTTTCTTTTCTTTCTTTGTCTTTATCTATAGAATCATTTTCTAAATTTATTACTAAATATCCAGCTTTTTTTATAGCTTCTTTTATTTTAGATATATGAATTTTATCTTTTTCAAATTCTACTGTTAATTTTTCATTTGCTAAATTAACATTAGCATTAACTACCCCGTCTAATCTTTTAACTGTTCTTTCAACTGCTTTAGAACAAGCTGCACAGGTCATGCCTCCAATTTTCACTGTTCTAATTACAGTATCTAACGTTGCCTTATAACCGCCTTTTTCTATAGCATCTATTATAGTTTCTAACATAACTTTCTCTTTATCAAAAGTTATGTTTAATTTTCCTGTTGCTAAGTTTACATTTGAACTTTCAACGCCATCAAGCTTTCTTGTTATTCTCTCAACTGCTTTTGAACAAGCTGCACAGGTCATTCCTTCTATCTTAATGTTCTTATTATCCATACCCCTCTCCTTTCGCTATATAGAGTTTTAAATTTAAATTTTAACTTTGGTAAACTATTTATATCTTTTTATAATCTAAATATTAATCTTTTGTATTGCAACTATTTAGCTAACTTTTCAATAATCATCATAACTTCTTCTAATTTTGTGTCTAAATCGCCTTCACAACAAGAATTTTTTACACAATGAGTAAGATGTTGCTTTATTATCTCCGAATTAGCTTTCTTTAATAAAGATTGAGATGCGATTATTTGATTAGATATATCAATACAATATCTTTCATCTTCAATCATTCTTATAATTCCTTCTATTTGCCCTTTAGCAATTTTTAAATACTTTACAGCATTTTTCTTTTCTTGATTCATAAAACTACTCCTTTCCACCCCACCCCCGAGGGGTATAAGTTCAATATAATACTTTTATTTTATTTTGTCAATACTATATAAATTTATTAAATAACTTTAAAATATTTTCATACAAGATTCAGCATTAAATTCTAAGTAATTTGGAGGATGCCTCACTATTTTAGGTATGCAAGTTTTTAAATGGATAATTCTTAAAGTCAACTTACAATCCTATATATAATTTAAAATTTATTAAAATATGAATTAATAATATTTCCTCAAGTCTATATGTATACAAACATATACGCAAAGCCAACATCCTTATTCCAGTAATTTTTTAATTTATTGCTACATTTTATAATAAAGAACTTAAATAAGTTATCCATTGAAAGTTCATTTAGACACTTTATAGTTTTTTATCTTTATTTTTTTAACACTATAAATTTTCAGGCTTGACTTTACGTATATGCTTGGAATTCTATACTATTAATCTAATTTCAAATTATTTAAGCTTCTTTCACCTCATATTTTGCACTTTTATAAACTATGGGTTTTTTACTAGCATCATTATCTTCAAATTGAATAACCTCTATTTTATGAGTTCCTTTAACTAGATTCTCATCAGTAAGATTTAAAGAAACTTTACTTTCTCCGAAATTTCCTTTTTCAACCAACTTTTCATCTATAAATATATAGCTTGTTTTTTTCTCATCAAAATTAGAAGTTGTTAAATCTATTTGCATTATTTTAACATCTGCTTGCGTATGTACTATAGGTATTAATCCTGTTTCACCATTTCCATCTGGTGTTGATACTATAATAGTTCCTTCTCCCAACTCTTCTTTAAAATCTTTAGGGTAAGTAACTATTTCATCTTTAACTTTTTCCTCAATCTCTTGATTTACTTCACTTTTAACAACTTTTTCATTTTTATTAGTACATCCTACTAAAGAAAAAAGCATTGAAAAAGCAATTAAAATTACGAAAATTTTACTCAAAACAATCCCTCCTCAATAAAAATAACTATAATCTACATTTAGATTATAGTTATTTTTTACTAACTTCCTATTATTTATTCTTATTATTTAATTCTCTCATAGCTTTTCTTATTAATCTATCTTGATGCTCTTTTTCCTTTTGTTCAAGATAAACATATATCTTTGAACTCCAATCATCATAAAGTTTTTTGTCTATATCCTTTAAAAAAGATAAAAATTCTTCCAATCTATTTCTACTATCCATTCCTTTCATTAAATGTCTTGGATAACTTACTCGTTTCTTATATTGATTCTTAGGATCTATTACTTTTAATGAAAAATCTTCTTGTACATATAAATCCTTACATCTTATATCTAATCTTTTGTAGCCTAATTTTTTAAAATCTCTATAAAGATTTACTATATGTTCTGCAATTTCTCTATTTATAGGGTTTTTCTTAAATACTTATCTAATCTTACCCCACCTACATAATCTCTTATTATGTAGTGACTACCATGTTCATATGCTTTAGGAAAGTATTTACTTTTTCGTGACTTTACTAAAGTTTCATATTCCATTTTACAAACCTTTGTACAATTAAATATTTTTATTATTTTATTATTTGGTAATAAATAAACAACACCATTATTACCCTTTCCCAAATACTCTGAGGTTTTTATCATTTCTTCTACTCGTCTACTTAAATAAATTGGATTACTAAAAGGTCTTGTCATAATTCCTCCAAAATACATAGCTATTAATACTATTCTATGCATCATCGTAAATAAGTAGCCTTAATTTTTATAATATTGTTTTTGTGCATAAATCTATTAATTATATTTAATAATATATATTGATTAAATATGTTAAAAAGGATGTTTTATTATGAAAGTTCGTTTAGGATATGTTTCAATATCACTTAATCTCCCTAAAATCTCTAGTTCTAGTAATGTAACTTATAGTTATTATAATAAACTTGCTACTGAACCAGAAAAACTACAAAAACTTATAACTGTTACTAGATCTAACTTAGATGACTTATACACTATATTAAAATATAATAAAAATAAACAAATTTCTTTTTATAGAATCACGTCCTCTTTGATTCCACTTGCAACTCATCCTGAAGTTTTTAATTGGAATTTTAGAGAATTATTTTATGATTATTTCAATTTCATTGGAGAATATATTAAAATAAATAATTTTCGTGTAGACACTCACCCCAATGAATTTAATGTTATTAACAGTATTAATGATACTACTGTTAATAACACCATAAGAAATCTTATGTTTCATGCTAATTTATTTGAAGATTTAAAATATGAAAATGGTAAAATGATATTACATGTTGGCGGGAAGCAAGATGGTATAGCCAAAGCTAGTATACGTTTTATTGAAAATTTTAACACCATTCCCCAATCAATTAAATCAAAAATAATACTTGAAAATGATGATAAAAGCTTTACTGCAAAAGATACAATTAAAATTTGCAATAGTTTAAATATACCTATGGTATTAGACCTACATCATTTTAAATGTAATAATAATAACGAATCTTTAGTTGAAATTTTAAATAATTTTTTTAAAACCTGGGAAAACCAACCTTTTCCTGCAAAAATCCATTATTCCAGTCCACGTAGTCATAAATTGGATAGAAAACATGCAGATTATATAAATCCAATAGAATTTGTGAATTTTATAAAACTATGTAGTTCCTTAGGATATGATAGCTTAGATGTTATGCTCGAAGCAAAAAATAAAGATTTAGCACTATTCAAATTAGTAAAAGATATAAAAATTTTAAAGCCTGATTGGAAATGGCTAGATAATTCTACATTTTTAGTGTAAAAAGAACCTAGATACTATCTATTAATGCAATCTAGGTTCTTTATCTATACTTTATTTATTTCTTTTATAAGTAATTAATCCAGGGCATACCTCATCACCAAGTTCTTTACCTTCATCTAATAATTCTTTTAACTCTTCAACATCATCTATATAGCTTAAATTTTCTTCATTATCAAATACATCTACATACTCAGTAGCTTCTTCCTTTAAGTCATATGAATCATTTTCTAAATTATCATCTTCCAAATCAAAATCACTAAATTCTTCAATGTCTATGTTAATTTTTTCTTTTTCATCTTCTTTATTTTCAAAGACTTCATCTATTTTTATAGCTCTAATATCATAACCCTCTAACTCTAAGCATTTTCCACAGTTATTACAAACTTTCTTTCTATCTAATTCACATAACTCACATTCTTTACAATCATTACACAATTTATTTTCATTAAAGATACAGTTTTTGCTCATACTTACAACCTTCTTTACTATTCTTATTTTTCCGTTTAACTCTCTAATTTATTGTATATATTAAACATTTTTATATGTTTAAATACCATTTCATTTTTTAATATTACAAGAAACAATGACCAATTTAAATTTATTCAATACCTTTAAAATATTTTCATATAAAATGTAATGTTAAATTCCAATTGATTCGAATCATGTCTCATTATTTTAGGTATCCAAATTTGGGAATAAATAATTTTTAAAGTTAACTTAGAAACCTATATAACATGTAACTTAAAAATTATGCTTTGTATTATTTAATTGACTAGCACTATATTTTATCAAACTTTTTTATAAAATTCAACTCTAAGCAAAAACTAATCTTTTAAGTTCTATTTATTTAACTTATATATTTGATAATTTAAAATTAAAGCAAAACTACTCCAAATAAGATATGGTAAAAGTAACAAACCAGCGATCTTGTCCTTTTTATAAAATGCTACAGTTGTAAAAATAATAAATATAATCAATATAAATAATTCTATAAAAGCTAAAAATCTTAAATTAAAATAGAAAAAAATAATTGACCATAACAGGTTTAATGCAAATTGAATTACAAACAATATTATTTCTTTATTTACATCATATCCTAATTTACCTAGCATTAATATTCTATAAAAAGCTAGTCCCATCATAAAATATAATATAGGCCAGACAATAGCAAAAACTGTTGGTGGTGGAGAAAAGCTTGGTTTTACCAATACTTTATAAATTGTCGGTGCATTTCTTGTAACAATACTTATAATTGCAGGAAGTCCTAAAGTAAAAATTAGACTTATTATTAAAAGAAAATAGTCTTTTTTACCTTTTACTTTTAAAATAGATTTCATTTTTTACCCCCATTTAATTTATATTTATAGATATTTAAATATAGTAATTATATTATGTAATACCTATATGGTATTTATATATTTAACTTCACATATAAATATTCATTTTTTCAAATTATATATTTTTCACATAAATCTTAATTAACTTTTTATCTTTAAACTTTTATAAATTAATATAACTAAATTAAATTTTTTTAAATTTATCAATAATTACAGCTAATAAATAAAATCTATTATAAAAGCAATTATTATTTTTATCTTATATTTGTTTTTATAATAGATTTTATTTATATATTTGATTTAAAAATATTTATCAAATTAAAAGGTATTTTGGTTTTCTTTGTCTAATTATAAATGTGGATAGACAAAGATTTTATACAATGGAGGTTCATTTGTAATGAAAAAATTTTTTAACAGCTTAATTTTTAAGCTAATAGTAGCTGTAGCCATAGGTCTTTTATTCGGCTTTATGTGTTCTTCACCTACAATCGCAATAATAGTAACTATTAAAAAAATATTATCTCAAATTATTCTATTTACAATCCCACTAATTATAATTGGTTTTATTGCTCCTTCTATAGCAAGGTTAAAGTCTAATGCTACAAAACTTTTAGGATATGCTGTTTTAATAGCATATTTATCCTCAGTTGGAGCAGCAGCATTTTCTGCTATTGCAGGATACACAATAATTCCACATCTCAATATTGTTTCTACTACAGACGGATTACAAAAAATTCCTGAGGTGATATTTAATTTAGATATACCTCCAATTATGAGTGTTATGAGTGCACTAGCATTATCAATTCTTGTTGGACTTGCAACAGCATGGACAAAATCCGAAACAGTAGAAAAACTTTTAGAAGAGTTTCAAAATATAGTTCTTAGTATTGCTACAAAAGTTGTTATACCTATAATACCTGTTTTTATAGCAACTACTTTTGCACAACTTGCATATGAAGGTAGTATTACAAACCATTTACCAGTTTTTATTAAAGTCATAATTATTGTATTAATTGGACATTTTATTTGGCTTGCATTTCTTTATCTTATAGCTGGGGCTATTTCTAAAACTAACCCACTTAAGGTTGTAAAAAAATATGGTCCAGCATACTTAACTGCTGTAGGTACTATGTCATCTGCTGCAACATTACCAGTAGCTCTTAAATGTGCTAAATCTACAGAAACATTAAGAGATGATATAACTGATTTTGCTATTCCACTATGTGCTAACATTCACTTATGTGGATCTGTTTTAACAGAAGTATTCTTTGTACTGACAGTTTCAAAAATTCTTTATGGAAATCTTCCATCATTAGGCAGTATATCATTATTTATAATACTACTTGGAGTATTTGCAATAGGTGCACCTGGAGTTCCTGGAGGAACAGTAATGGCATCTTTAGGACTTATAACCAGTGTACTAGGTTTTAATGAAGTAGGTACAGCATTAATCCTTACAATATTTGCACTACAAGATAGTTTTGGTACTGCATGTAATATTGTTGGAGATGGTGCTATAGCTTTAATGCTGACAGGTATAGCTGAAAGGAAAAATTTTAAACCATCTTCTACAGATTAATTGCTTTAAATTAAGTAAACTAACCTAATTTAAATATTAAAGACTATTACTTATAGCTGATAAATAAAATATCACTTTAAAATAATAGTCTTTTTTTATTTTCATAAAATTGCTTTATAAATGTTTAACTTATTTAAATATTTGTAACTTTATATTTTATAAATTATAAAATATATTAAAGATAAAAATCATATTACATTGTAAAATATATTTATGGAGGTACTTTATGAAATTTTTAGGTATATTACTTATAATAATTGCATTTGTATATATTCTTTATGGTTATCTTGGTCAAAATATGGTTTTAATTTACAACAGATATATTAATCTTTCTTTCAATGACGAAGTATCATTTTTCAAGATACAGTTTTATGGATCTATAACAATTTTTATTTTAAATTTTATTCTAGGTGTAATATTAATTAAAGAATTTCTACCTTGGTATTCTATAACTTTATGTCCTTTAATAATATATGGAGTAAATTTTCTTTTAATGTATTATTGTAGATGTAAAAAATATATTTCCTTTTAAAAAGTAAAGTGCCTTAAAATTTTTAAGGCACTTTACTTTTTATATTAACTCTTTTCCTATCTTATATATTTCTTCTAATGCCAAAGTGTTATCTTTTACTGGTACATTCTCATCAGTACATACACCATAAACACCTAAAAGTTCTATTCCTACATAATCAAATATATCTTTAAACATTTTTTCTGTAAGCTCTGGTCCAGAATTTGGCATTGCTCCACCATATGTCATAAGAAGATATGCCTTTTTGCCCTGCCTATCTTTTTCCTTCAATGCATAAGTTCTATCTATAAAAGTCTTTAACTGTGCAGACATACTCCACCAATAAATAGGTGTTGCAAAAACTAAAATATCTGATTGTTTAAAAACATCATATAAATTCACCATATCATCTTTTTGAATACATTCACCTTCTCTTTTACAATAGTTACATGCCCTACAAGGTGATATTTTATATTCCTGTAAGAATATATTTGCTATAGTTACCTTATGGTTATCACTAATTCCTTTCAAAAATTTATTTAGCAATAAAGCTGTATTTCCGCTTTTATGTGGACTTCCCATAAATGCTCCAATTTTCATAAATAAAATCCTCCAATCCAAAAATAATATATAAAATTTAATATTTATCTATATTTAAATTTTCTTTTAATTTTTTTACCTTTTTCTTTATATTTACCTCTAACTTATCTATAAATCTGTTAGTAAATGGTACATATTTTTTTATTTCCTTTACATATTTTTTAGAAAAATATTTTCTATTTTTAATTACAGCAAAAAATATCATCATTAAGCAATTAGTCTTTATAATGTACTTTAATTCATCTTCTTTTTCACAGTTAAAGCACTCACTTTTATCTAAAAACTCACTTGTAAAATTTATTAGTTTATTTACTATTAAATCTAAGGGATATTTACCCGCTATTTGGCTTATTATTGTCATGTGATTATTTTCTAAGTCCTCTTCTATATCTTGAATATCATCACAGAGCTGAAGCAAAAATCCGTAACCATATACGAATTCTTCTTGAAGTTCATTTAAAACTCCATTTATAAGATATCCATCTGCAAGTACAGACGCCCCACCCTTTTCTATAGATATTCCTAAAATATCATTTTCATAAGGTATACTTTTTTTACTTTGATTTATCAAACCTTGTTGTTGTGCATTGAGAATTATAATAAGCGATTCATAAACATTTTTATGTTCTTCTCTTTCAAATACTCTTTCAATTTCTTCTATTAATTCATAAACTTTATTCTCATGTTCACAAATTCCATTAAGTTTTGCTCCTTCTAATCTTTTTAAAAACCTTTTATTAAAATTAGATTTTTCTTCAATTGAAATCAAAGGATTGTCCAAATAATTATCTGTATAAGGGTATAACATACTATAACCAAATATAGCTTTTGTAAATTGAACGTTTTGACCGAAAGCTTTTTGAAGTATATTTACTATCCATAAATTTCGCATAGCTTGACCTATATCTTCAAAAGTTAATTTATCATCAAAAATTTTACAATTCTCAATAAATAATTTCGTACTTTCAAAAAACTTTTCATCAATATGATTCTCAATATATTTAGCATTATAAAAATCTACTTTACTTAAAAAATCCTTTATATTCTCCATACACCTATTTTTCAAATTAGACTTTTCTTCATCATCTTTTGGAAATTCCATCATATTATTTAAAAAATCATCTAAAAATAAATTGAATTCTTTTTCATTTCGCTTTTTATCAAAATAATCAACATAATCTATATCTAAACATAAATCGCAATTACTTCTCCACCATAGCTCTTTATAAAATAGTTTTAAATCCTTTGCTCTACTGTAAAGGCACATAATTAAGTGGCACCATCCCTTCTATACATAATCAAATTATATAATATATACCTTACTTAATCAAAATTATCCATTTTAACCATTAAATTAACTTAATAAATTTATAAATATAACACAAGATATTATCATAACTATAAAATCTATAATAATTAATTTAAGTATATTTCAAAAGGAGGCGTTTTTATGCCAAAAGATAGTCAACCTGATAATAAAGAAGCTAGAATGAGAAAATGTAATTATCAAACACCTATAACTAGCGAAGAAGGTAAAAATAATAATAGAACAGCAAAAAAACATTCTATTAAGAGACAAGGTTTTCAAAGTGATCATATAAACTAAACTATTTTATTAAATTATAAACAAATTTATTAATTTGAAATATAACATAGCTCAGTTAGCACAAATAAAAGTAATCCGTATAAAATATGGATTACTTTTATTTTATAATAAATCTTATACTTTTATTCAATAGTAATATAACAATCTTATAAATTCTTTATTAATATAATTTTAGCATGTTGATAAAGAATTAATTTAATATACAGATTACTATTTAATTTATATTTACATAGTTTACTTTTTAAGTAAATAACTTAATTTAAATTATGTAAACTAATTTATACAATTATTAAATTTTATATTATAAAATGATAAAAATAGTATTACTATGGATTTTAATACTGCTTTTATCACTTTACCGAACTATATTTAAATTTCTTCTATAAACTCTTTATTTATATATTTTATAAATCTACTTGGAACATATCTATTACTTGAAGTGTTTGTTAAATACAACATTTTTTTAGCTCTTGTCATAGCCACATAAAATATTCTTTTTTCTTCTTCAAAATAGTTTTCTTTTATTGATTGATATGATGGAAAATTTGGCTCATATAATCCACTTAAAAATACATATTCAAATTCCAACCCCTTTGCTTGATGCACTGTTATTATAGGTATTCTTTTACCCTTTGTCATAAGTCTTTCCATTTCTCCATTTGATAGCGATGTGATTTGAATAAACTCCATTAATGAATCCTTATGGTTTTTTTCCTTGTTATCTAATTCTTTTGCTATCAAATAAAATTCTCTTAAGTTATTTATTCTATTAGGTTCTTTTATATATATTTCTTTTATATTAAACTCATTTACCACAAGTGCTACAATATCTTGCGGTCTTAAGCCTTTTGATTTTTCTATGAAATCAATTAACTTTATACTTATTTCTTCAAAACTTTTTAAATGTTTTAGTATTAAAGATTGTCTTTTCAAAGTTGTAGGAAGAATCTTATCATAAATTCCCTTTACTAAAAGTTCCCCAGTGGCTAATATATCATCCATAGCATTATGACTTGGTTTGTGGTTAGTATTAAATGCTTTACTCAATGTTTCCAACTTATGATTACACATATTAGGATAAAACCTTCTATATATGTCTAACGTATCATAAACGCCTATAAACTCTACCTCATCTAATTTATTTCTTGAAAGTTCACTAGCTAATATGCTTATATCAAATTGAACATTATGTCCAACTATTACAGCCCCTCTAGAAAACTTCAAAAACTCTTTTAATACTTCTATTTTATCATTCCCATGTTTTTCTAAATATTCATCACTAAATCCATGAACATACTCTGAATCTTTCACAGATTTATTATTTTTTAAAAACCTTTCAAATACTTCTATAGCTTCCCCTTTATTATTTATTCTTATTGCAGCTATTTGTATTATTTCATCTTCTGTTGTATCAACTCCAGTACTTTCTACGTCAAACACTATTACATTATTTTTTTCTAGTTCACTATGTAAAAAAATAAACTTATCACCATATTTAAAAGTATTTAAATCTATAAAATCCGATAAACTTATTCCTACTTCTTTATATTCTTTAGATTGTATTTCATTTAAAGTTCTCTCACCTATACCTGTTTTTAGTCTTCTTAGTATTCTTGATAAGCTATTATTATCATTTCTATTTACTATCAATTTTATAAATGCTAATATGTCTTTTACTTCCTGTCTCCTAAAAAATTTAAATTGATCTATAAGTATAAAATTCACTTCATTTTTCTCTCTTAATGAAGCCATTGCTAATTGTTGACTTAACTCTATATTATATTTATTGTTTCTTGTCAAAACACAAATTTTAGAAGGATGTTCTTTATTTATTTTTTTATTTCATTCAATATCCATTTTGCTTCTTCATTTATATTTTCAGCTTTAAAATATTTTATTTTTTCTCCAACTTCCTTTGAATAAGCTTTAATATCACTAATGCTTGAATTGTCAATTTTATTATGAAATGCATTTTTTAAATAATTACAAGATGCGTTTGTTAATACTTTTGTTGCTCTATAATTCTTGTCAAAATTAATTTTTAAAGGATTATACTTTCTTAAATATCTTTCAAATATATTTTCTGGTGTAGATCCTCTCCACTCATAAATTGTTTGAAAACTATCTCCACAAAGCAATATATTATTTTTACTAAATATTTTTTCTATTATGCTATATTCTAAAATACTTGTATCTTGAACTTCATCTATATTTATATATTTAAATTTTTCACATATCCTTTCAACTACTTTAGGCTGATTAAATAATTCTTTCGCCTTAACTATAAGGTCTGTAAAATCTAATCCATGATTACCATATAAAATCCTATTATATGCTTCTACCATATCTTGTCCATGCTCTAGGAACTTATCATATATGCTTTGAGAAAATTTATATTTTTCCACCGAAACTCTTTTTAATTTATAAGGCTCTTCAGTTTTCAATATGGATATAACATTTTTATAGTCGTCTACGGAGTTTTCACTATAAACGTTATATATGGCCCTATGCTCTTTTACTAAATTTATAAAATTTTGAAGAGATTGTGTTGGATGATTAAAGTAATTTACTTTCTTTATAATTTCTTCACAGTCATTTTCATCATATACTGTAAAATCCGTAAATATATCAGTTCTTTTTTTAGCTTCACTCTTTACAATATCAAAACAAAAGCTATGAAAAGTTCTTACAGTAATATTTTGTCCACAGCTCCCCATATTTTCAAGTATTCTATCCTTCATTTCCTTACACGCTTTATTTGTAAAGGTAATACATAAAATTTCTTTTGCAGTAGCTTTTTCTTTTTCTATTATATTTGAAATTCTATATGATAATGTATTAGTTTTTCCCGTACCTGCACCAGCTAAAAGTAATATATTTTTATCTAATGTTTCAATAACTAGTTTTTGTTTTTCATTAAATTTATTTTCATTCATAAAATACTCCCTAATTTAATTTTTTTAATATTTTTATTGTAACAGAAAACACTTAGCTTTTCATTAAATAAAAAACTGATTTTTTACGTTAATTATTTATTTTCAACTTGAATATCTATAAGATATAATTTATAGCTTTCTATTAGTTCTATTAAAATATCACCATAAATTTTTTTCACCATCATAATTTTCTGCAGTACTGTAGCCAGCATTTTCTAATGACAAACATTGATTTTTATAATTTTTTTCTTTAAAAAATCCATGGTCTTTATATCTTTTATTTTCATTTAAAAATATACCATGATCTTTAATAGATTGATTTTTATTTTTATATTTTCTAAAATATCCATCTATTACCACATTATAAAATTCTTTAGTCTTGAAACTAATAGTCTCACCTTTGTACTTACCATCTGCTTTTATCCCAAATAAATTATTTCCAGAAATAGCAAGTTCTGATTTTCCCCAATTGGACTCTATTATTGCTTGTGCTATTGTTACTGATGGCATTATGTTATATTTTTCGTAATTATATATTGAACCTTCCAAAATTTCATTTATAAAATTCATCTGATAATCCTCTCCCTTTATATCTTTAGGAAGATTTATTTTACAATTCTTAATCTCTTCTATATATTTATAAACTCTTCTTTTTTCTTTAGTTGTAAAGTTTAACTTTTTTAATACTTCTTCTAATGAAAAAACCTCATTAGTTGATGTTTTTATAAATGTTTTTGCTGTATGTTCTATATCTTCATTTTTTATATTTAAAAATGAATTATTATTTTCCACAACAGCTATAGCGGCTATTTCTCTCCAATTCAAATTAAATTTATTGTCACATACTTCCTTTGTTATTTCTATGTATCTTAAGGTATCTAACCCATCTATTTTAATGCTTTTTTTATTCCAAATTTATAAGATGTTTCAAACACTAAAACCATAATTATAAATAATATAATAGCCCCTACTATAATGGATACACGTTTCATCCATTCCCCTACTTTCTAGTAAAATTTAAACTTATTGCATTATAATTATCGTTTAAATTTATCTAAAACTTGAATACTTAATATATTCTTTGTTGGTTATGTTTTCTTATAAACTTATAACATACTAAAGCCATTAAAACTCCTAATACAAATACATATAATAAAATTACATATAAAAATTGATTCTGAACGTAAACAATAGACATAGTAGTTCCACTTTTTATCTCATTAAGTTTATAGTTCCATTTTGCTACATCATTGTCTATAGTCATTGCATTGGACTCTACTATTTTTCCAGGAACCTTCATCTGATTCTCATAATTAATATCTTTAATAAAGTTAATCAGTGATGGTGTTATAACCTTATATTGTTTATCCGTAGCATGAGATATTATTTCTTTTAGAATATCCTTATTAACTTTTATATCTAAATATACTTTGTTTTTCAATATCCCTGGCTTTATACTTTTATGAATACTTATGTATTTTGTTAAATCTTCCTTACTAACTGTTTTAAAGTCATATAAGCTATATTTATATTCGATTACTTCCATATTATCTTCTTCATATTTTTTAATTTTGAATCCCTCTTCTTCTCCTCTTATATTCTTTTCCAATATTGGATTTAAAACCTTTCCAGAAATGTTATCATATTTCATTTTTCCCATAACATATCCACTACCGTCTTTATTTATTTCTGTTATAGTTGTTAAATTAATCTTCCCACATCCAACTAACATCATAGATATTGTAATATATACTAAAATTAAAAATTTATTTTTTTTCATTTTGTCTCCTTCCTTTTATGTAAATCTTAAAGTTGACTTTTAAAATATTTATCTAAACAAAATTATTTTTACATTTTTTAAATTAATATATCTTATTATAATAAAAATATCAAATAAGTTATCCATTTAAAATTATATATATAAATTAAACTTATAAATTATATATCTACAATAAACCAAAAGGCCAGTAAGTTGATTTTATCACTTACTAGCCTTTTTATTAGTTAAAACTTATGTAATTCTATATAAATATTATGTAAAATAACTATTTAAATATTCCAAAAGGTTTTCCAACTGGCAATACAATTTTTCCAAAATGAGTATTTAATACTGCTGCTGCACTACCATAAAATGATACTATAGCTATTCCAAGTTCTGCATATGCTGCTATCATATGTGCAGGTTCTGCTATAATTCCAAATGAACTTAAAGTTAATCCTAAAAATAGGAAATCTATAAAGAAAAATATTGTAAACAAAACCTTATGTGTTTCCATAGCTCCTACTGTCATATATATTGTAAATATTAAATATGCCAAAAAAGCAAATCCTAATTGTTTTGGATCTGCTTTTGATGCAAGAGCTTCTCCAAACACACCATTTTGAATTAACCAAGTAAGTCCCATAGAATACCAAAAGAATGCATACGCTCCAAAAGCTGTTGCTCCAAAAGTATTATTATGTTTAAAATCATTTATTGATGCAACCAATTGAGCAGATGCACCTAAAAATATTGCCCATGGTAAAACAAAAGATACATCTTGTGTTAACCCAAGTTTTTGTGAAGATGCTACTAATGTTATTACAGCAAGTCCAAATAATCCTAAAGCTGAAGGATCTGCTGTTACGATTTGTACTTTATTATTACTCATAAGTCCCTCCATTTAAATGTAATTTTGCGTTATATTATAATTCCATTAAAATTTTATATAAATTTACAAACGCCTATTAAGATTATTATATTTAATAAATAAAGTCAACATATTTTTTGTTTTTATTTGTTAATTATATATTAATTTTGTATCCCTTTTTATATGTCGAATATTGTAATTTTATCTTATTTTTTCTATAATAAATATATATTAATCTTTTATTTACAAAGGAGAAAATTTTGGCTACTATACTAAAAAAGAAAAATCGTTTAAAAAGGCTTAAACTTATATATCATTTTAATATTATAGTTAATATTATTTTTATATATCTGTTTTTATATTTAGGTACTAATGTACACTTTTTATTATATTTATTAATCTTTCCATCTATATCTATTGTTTATATTTTGAATAATAAAATAAAAAAATTAAATTCTGGTATTAAAGGTGAAGACATAACTTTACAGGTATTAAAAAAACTTAAAAACAGCTATACTGTTTTATCGGATTTAAAAATAAAGTCAGACCATAATTCTGCACAAATTGACACTATAGTCATTGGTAAAAATGGTGTTTTCATAATAGAAACTAAAAATGTTTTTGGATTCATTTGTGGAAATGGAAATGATAAAACTATTTCCATTTCTAATAAATATTATAGTAATGGAAAAACTAACTTTAAAATGTACAATCCCTGCAGACAAGTTAAAACTCATATAAAAAAAATAAATAAAATCTTAAAAAATCTTAATGTTGATTGTGATGTAGACGGTATTATATATTTTACTAATCCAAATGCTAATGTAATTTTCAAAAATACTTCTTTGAAAATATTTTTACATAAGACAAGCGGTGGTTATGACATGCTTAACTATATATCTAATTCTAATAAAAGTAAAAAATTAACCAAAAAAGAGCAAGGTCTAATAATTAATTCACTAAAAAAACATTTATAAACAGAAATATCCTATAGAGTAGATTTTTTTATATTGTCTACTCTATAGGATATTTTTTATAATTAAACTTTTATAATTAAACAGTTATTTGAGCGCTTTCACCTAAAAGTTCCTTGTTTGCTTCTAATATTGGTTTTACATATTCCTCTACAAAGTCTATTACCTGACCTGGCGCTCTTCCAACAAAGTTTTTAGGGCTTATAATATCTTCTATTTCTTTTTTTGTTAATCCAAAATTATCATCATTTATTATTCTTTCAATTAAATCATTATTTAATCCATCTTCTTTTACTCTTCTTGCTGCATCCATAGAGTGAATTCTTATTCTTTCATGTAACTCTTGTCTATCCTTTCCTCTTTTTACAGCTTCCATTAATATATTTTCTGTAGCCATAAATGGTAATTCATTGTTTACATGTGCTTCTATAACTTTTGGATAAACAACCATATTCTCAGTTACATTTAAATACAAGTTTAAAACACCATCTAATGCTAAAAATGCTTCAGATACAGCAATTCTTTTATTGGCTGAATCATCTAAAGTTCTCTCAAACCATTGAGTTCCTGCTGTTATAGCCGGATTTAAAGAATTTACTATTATGTATCTTGAAAGAGCTCCAATTCTTTCACTTCTCATAGGATTTCTTTTATATGCCATAGCTGATGAACCTATTTGATTTTTTTCAAAAGGTTCCTCCATTTCTTTCATACTCTGAAGTATTCTTAAATCATTGCTAAATTTATAAGCACTTTGTGCTATTTCAGATAAAGTGTTTAATATTATAGAATCAAGTTTTCTTGAGTATGTTTGACCTGTTACTGGATAAGATTTCTTAAAACCCATATCTGCACATACCATTTTATCAAGTTCTTTTACTTTTATTTCATCATTGTTAAATAACGCCATAAAGCTTGCTTGTGTTCCAGTTGTTCCTTTCACGCCCCTAAATTTCATTGTTTCTATAACAAATTCTAAATTTTCAAGATCCATAACAAGCTCATTAGCCCATAGTGTAGCTCTTTTACCTACTGTTGTTAACTGTGCAGGTTGAAGATGTGTAAATCCAAGAGCAGGAGTATCTTTATATTTCATAGCAAAATTAGATAAATTATTTATTATATTTATAACTTTTTTCTTTACTAAAAATAAAGCTTCTCTCATAACTATAAGATCTGTGTTATCCCCAACGTAACAACTAGTAGCCCCTAAATGAATTATTCCTTTTGCACTTGGTGCTACCAATCCATAAGCATATACATGGCTCATTACGTCATGTCTAATCTCTTTCTCTTTTTTTTCTGCAGCATCAAAATCTATGTTATCTATATTATTTTCAAGTTCTTTTATTTGCTCATCTGTTATATTAAGACCTAGTTCCTTTTCAGCTTTTGCTAAAGCAACCCAAAGCTTTCTCCAAGTTTTAAATTTCATTTCATCTGAAAATATAAAAGACATTTCCTTTGAAGAATATCTCTTATTAAATGGTGAATTATATAAATTTCTCATAGTTTCCTCCGTATATTTAAAATATTTTTTACGTTATACTTCATATTATAACATATATTTTCTTAAAAAGTAATATATTTATTCGTTTCTTTAGAGTTCTAATATCTATTTTACATTCATATATTTAATTAGAAATATATAATATATCATTGGGGGGAATAATATGTATCACTTTAATTTATTAGACAAAATCTCTTTAGTCCTACTTATAATTGGTGGACTTAATTGGGGATTAATAGGCCTACTTAATTTCAACCTTGTTACAACAATTTTTTCAGTTTTTCCTGAAAGTTTAAGCGTAGTTTTATCTAGATTAGTGTACATTTTAGTTGGACTAGCTGCTGTCAACTTAATAAGATTAACCATAACCTGTATTAAAGGTAAAAATTAACATAACAAATAATGAAGTCTAAACATATTATGTTTAGACTTCATTATTTTATACTAATTTGTATTTTTTTTAAAGATAAATTGTAATTTTTTATTTACTTAAATATAACTTTCTGAGTTTTAAATTTTTTTCACTACATATCACTCACTAAGTTTCTTATCCACTTTTTAGATTTAAATCTTGGGAACGCTAACATTACCTTTAAAAGTTCCTGTATATATACTACTGATACAACTAAATATATTGGTAATTTCAAAACATGAGCACATATTATAGCAATAGGTATTCCAACTATCCAAACTCCACTCATCTCTAATACAAATGAATATTTTACATCTCCTCCACTTCTTAAAATTCCCACTATAAATATACTTGTAAGCATTCTAAAAGGTGTTATAAAACTAAATACACGTAATATAATTTTAGTATCATGTAAAACTTGTGGTGAAACATTATACATTTCTACTATTGGAGTAGTTGCTAAAAATAATAGTGTACCAGTTATACACCCAATAATAAATGTAATTTTTACAAACCGATTTCCATATATTTGAGCATTTTCTTCCCTACCAGCACCAATTTCATTTCCTATCATAACTGCACATGCATTAGCTAGTCCAAATCCAGCTACTATAAATATATTTTGTATAGTACTTGCTATCTGATATGTGGCAACAGCCTCAGTTCCTATTCTTGCATATATAACTGAATACATTGTCATTCCCAAGGACCAACAGATTTCATTAATTACAACTGGATACATTGTCTTTACAACTCCTAAAAAGAACTTTTTATTAAAATCAAAAAATTCTTTTAACCTTCCAACTAATGGACTTTTTCTTTTATATATTACAATTATTATAAGTGCCATTTCCATTATTCTTGCAATAAGAGTAGCAATAGCTGCCCCTTCAACTCCCAAAGTTGGAAAACCTAGCGCTCCAAATATAAGAATATAATTAAATACTGTATTACACAAAAGAGCAATAGCACTTGTTATCATAGGTAATTTAGCCTGACCTATACCTCTACAAGAAAAAGCAAATGCATAACTTATCGCCGTTATTACATAACTCCATCCTACTATTTTTAAATAATCTGCACCTAATTTTATCACTAATGGATCTTTGGTGAAAAATCTCATTACAAGCTCTGGCGAAAAAAAAGCTAATATATTAAATATTAATCCTCCAGCACATCCTAAAATTAAGCAAATTCCTAATATTTTTCTTATATTACTTTTATCATTTTTCCCCCAAAATTGAGCAGTAAATATTGAACATCCACTATTAACTCCAAAAATAAATAGTGAGAATAAAAAATAAAACTGATTTGCAAGACCAACTGCAGCAATTTGTGTTTCACCTAATTTACCTATCATTATAGTATCTACCATATTCAGTGATGATGAAATTAAATTTTGAATCATTACTGGAATAGCTATTGCAAACATTTTCTTATAAAATCTTTTATCACGTAAAACTCCCTTTTCCATATTCCACCTTAACCCATTTTTATATTTTTTCTACATTATGAATATTATCATATTTCTTTAAATTCAACTATATATTTTCAAAATATTATTTATGTAATAAAATGCACCTAAAAAAGCTGTCTCTAAATAAATTCTATTTAAAGACAGCTAATATAAAATAAATTTTACCTAAATTTTTTATTTATATATTATTGTAATTTACTTAATTCTACGGCTAAATCAGCACCAAGTTTAGCATTATTGTAAACAAGTTCTATATTAGCTTCTAAACTTTGTCCTTTTGTTATTTCTTTTACTTTTGAAAGTAAGAAAGGTGTTGATTCTTTACCTTTTATACCTTTTTCCGCTGCTTCTTTTACCGCATTATTTATAGCATTCGTTATCATGTCATAATCCATTGCATATTCTTCTGGAATTGGATTTGCAACAACAACTCCACCTTTTAAGTTTAAATCCCATTTTGCTTTTAATGCAACAGCTAATTCTTTTGCATCTTCAACTTTATAATCTACTTTAAATCCTGATTTCACAGTATAAAATGCTGGTAATTCTTCTGTTTTATAACCAATAACTGGAACTCCTTTAGTTTCTAAATATTCTAAAGTTAATCCTATATCTAGTATAGATTTTGCTCCTGCACAAACTACAGCAACATTTGTGTTTCCTAACTCTTCAAGATCTGCTGATATATCAAAAGTTTCTTGAGCTCCTCTATGAACTCCTCCAATCCCACCTGTTGCAAATACTTTTATACCTGCAAGACTTGCTATTATCATAGTAGAAGCAACAGTTGTTGCACCATCAAGCTTTTTCCCAACTATAAAAGGTATATCTCTTCTGCTTGTTTTTATAACATTAGGTGCTTTTCCTAAATATTCAACTTCATCTTTAGTTAATCCAACTTTTAATTTTCCACCTAATATAGCTATAGTTGCTGGAACTGCTCCATTTTCTCTTATTATTTGTTCTACTTTTAAAGCCATCTCTACGTTTTTAGGATATGGCATACCATGAGAAATTATAGTAGACTCTAGTGCAACTACTGGTTTTCCTTCTTCTAGGGCTTTTTTAACATCTTCATTTATTTCTAAATATTTTTCTAACATAAAATTACACTCCTTTTAAATAAACCTTTTCATTTATAAATTAATTATAATTTTTATCTTTTTTATTTTGTTCAACTAATAAATTAACATCCTCTGCATTTATATTTGGATTTATAGTGTTTTCATGACTTAACGCCATTGCAGAACATGCCATTGAAAAATTTATAGTATCTTCCACTGAATAATCTCTAAGATATGAATAAACTAAACCAGATACAAAAGCATCCCCTGCTCCATTAGCATTCTTAACTTCAACTTTATTTGGTTTAATAATTTTTTCATTACCCTCTTGGTCATTATAATAAGTTCCTTCTTCTCCTAAAGATACAAAAACTCTTTCAACACCTTTATTTAAGAAAAACTCACTCACTTTTGTTAGGTCTTCTTTATTTTTTATTTCTATTCCTGACAAAATTTCAGCTTCATACCTATTAGGTTTTATTGTATGAAATTTTCCTATTATATCCTTAACTTTCTTGCTTTTTTCTGTAGATACTGTATCTAAAAAGAATTTAGTATCTTTAAAATTATTTACAACATATTCTATAACTTCTTTAGGTATATTTGTATCTATAATAGCTACTTTAGAAGACTCTATTATATTTCTCTTTTGTTTAATAAATTCTATAGACATATTATCTAATATCTCCATTTCAGATATAGCAACATGCATGTCATTTTTAGAATCTAAGATAGACATATATACAGATGAATTATATCCTTTAAGCATTAAACTATTTTCTAAATCTATACCTAAATCTCTACATTCATTCAGTATTTTTGTTCCATAAAGGTCATCCCCTATAGTAGTTATAAGTTTTGTGTTAACTCCAAGTCTTACTAAATTTTCAGCAATGTTTCGTCCAACTCCACCTAATGACATTTTTATTTTTCCTATATTAGAATCCCTATATATTAAATTTTTCTTGGCTATTCCTAAAATATCTACATTAGCTCCTCCTATTACAACAACAAAATCTTCATCATTTACAATGTACCCCTTGCCTTTTATATAACCTTTCTTTATTAGATTAGTTATATGTACAGCTACGGAAGATCTTGTTATTCCTAATACATCACTTAACTGATTTTGAGATATCAAAGGATTCTTTTTTATTAAGTTTAATATTTCTTCTTCTCTTTTTGTCATCTTTTCACCTACATATCTGCTTACTTTATAAGCATTTGTTTAGCTTGTTTAAATAATATCACGTTTTTTTATAAATGCAACTAAAAAATATCTATTTTTTAGTTTCTTTATATACTTAAAATTTGCTTTTTTTAATATTTATATTCTATTTTTTAATTAGTCATATATGTTAAATTTATTATTGTCTTAAACATAAATTTTTATCTTATGTAAAACATATTCTTTAATTTTCCTTTAAATTATTCATTTTAAATTTATAATACCTAAAAAATACTTAAATTTTATAAAATTATTTAAATAAAAACTTTTTAAACTTAATAGATAAATAAAATTTGAACTCAATTAACATAAATAATGTTAGAATTTTTACTTTTCATTCTACATAAATATTCATACAAATTTATTTTTTACATTAAAAAATAATTATTTTGACAAATTTTTATTTAATAATTAGATTTATTATTTAATGTTATTTAAAATTAATATAATTTTATTAATATTTTTTTAAAATTAAAGTATATTTTTTTAGAAAACATCCTACTTTTTTACCAAATAATATATATTTTTCTCTATGATTGTTAAATTTACTACATATTTTTTAAATATTAAAATATTTTTTAATTTTATATTAAAATAATTTTTAAAATTTTGATATAATATTATAGTTATAATTCAAATTAAAGACTTTTCGTATTTTTCGACATTTTTCATCTACTTTTTATAATATTAATATTTTTACCATATATTTCATAGTAATTTTATTGAAATATACAGACTTTTAAAGGATTTTAATATTACTTTTTTTCTACTTTACTATGTATTTTCCTTTTAAATTTAATAGATTTATTTTAATTGTATTAAATTTAAAGCTATTTTTTCTAAAAATTAATGTTTAATATTTCTTTTAAAATATTAAACATTAATTTTTATAATTTATATAAATTTGTTAAATTTTTAATATTAGGTTAAATATTTTACAAATCGCATAATTTGTCTTATAATTTTAATTGTATACATACATTTAATTTATAAATGTTAATTTTTTTAACTTTCAGAATACAAAAAGGAGGATTATTTATGGGACTTTTTAGTTTCAAAGGTGGTATTCATCCACCACATGGAAAAACTCTAAGTAAAGACAAAGCAATTGAACCTTTACTACCAAAAAAAGACTTAGTATTTCCAATGAGCCAACATATCGGTGCACCTTGTGAACCAATAGTAAAAAAAGGTGATAGGGTTCTAGTTGGTCAAAAAATTGGACAGGCTACAGGTTTTGTATCTGCTCCAATTCATTCAAGTGTATCAGGTACAGTTAAAAATGTTGTACCAATGCTTCACCCTAGCGGTAAAAAAATCATGTCAATCGTAATTGAAAATGATGGTCTATATGAGGAATGTGAATTTACTCCACATGAAGATTATAAATCACTTTCAAAAGATGAACTGCTAAAAATTATAAACGAAGGTGGGATTGTGGGACTTGGCGGAGCATGTTTCCCAACTCATGTAAAGCTTTCACCAAAGCAAGAAATAGACACAATTATTATAAATGGGGCTGAATGTGAACCTTATTTAACTTGTGACTATAGATTATTGCTTGAAAAGCATGCAGAAATTATAGAAGGCTTAGAGATTATTAAACATATGTTCCCTAAAGCTAATATTTATATTGGTATAGAAGATAACAAAAGTGATGCAATATCAATTCTTCAATCTGCACTTGAAGAATATAAAGGTATTGAAGTAAAAAGTTTAAAAACTAAATATCCACAAGGTGCTGAAAAGCAACTTATTTACGCCCTTACTAAAAGAGCTGTTCCAACTGGAAAACTTCCAGCTGATGTAGGATGTATAGTACAAAATTTAGCAACAATCTACGCTATACGTGATGTTGTTATAAAAGGAAAACCTTTAACAGATAGAATTGTTACTATTACTGGTGAAGCAGTTAAGGAACCCAAAAATTTACAAGTTAAATTTGGTACTTCATTAACTGAACTTGTAGATGCTTGTGGTGGATTCAAAGAAGATCCAGTTAAAGTTTTATCTGGTGGACCAATGATGGGAATGTCACTTATATCATTAGAAGTTCCTTCAATTAAAGGTACCTCTGGAGTATTAGCACTTTTAAAAGATCAAGCAGATCTTTCTGAAGAATCTAATTGTATAAGATGTGGTAGATGCGTAACAGCATGCCCTATGTGGCTTGTACCATCTAAATTAAATAGTTTAGTTTTAAGAGGAGAGTTTGAAGAGTTTGAAAAGAATAGCGGACTATCTTGTATAGAATGTGGTGCTTGTTCTTATATTTGTCCTGCTAAAAGACACTTAACTCAATCTTGTCGTGAAGGAAAACGAGTAATAATGAACAATAGAAAGAAAAGTAAATAATTGAGGTGAAAAAATATGTCTGAAAAGTTATTTACAGTATCATCATCTCCTCATATAAAGTCTAAAGACTCTGTAAACACTATAATGAGAGATGTTGTTATTGCTTTAATGCCTGCTCTAATTGCAGGAGTTATATATTTAGGAATTGGAGCACTTGTAGTTACAATTGCTTGTGTAGTTTCTTGCGTAGTTTTTGAATATTTATTTCAAAAAATAACAAAACGCCCTATTACTATAAAGGATTTAAGTGCAGTTGTTACAGGAATACTTTTAGCTTATAATCTTCCACCAACTGCCCCTATTTGGATTTGTGTTGTAGGAAGTGCTGTTTCTATCATAGTTGTTAAATGCTTCTTTGGAGGAATTGGACAAAATATAGTAAACCCTGCACTATTAGGTAGAGCTTTCTTATTATCTGCTTATCCTGGTCATATGACACAATGGACACTAAATGGAGTTTCCACAGCAACACCTCTTGCTATTGCTAAGTATGGTGGTGGCTCAATGCCTTCAATTGCAGATGCATTTTTAGGTAATGTAGGCGGTTGTATTGGTGAAATTTCTGCATTAGCACTACTTATAGGTTTTGCTTATTTATTATATAGAAAAGTTATTACTTTTCATATTCCTGTAGCTTATATAGGAACTACATTAATTCTTACATTAATATTAGGATTTATAGGTAGAGATAGTTTTACTGTTAACCAAGCAATTATTGAAATGTTCTCAGGTGGATTAATGATTGGTGCAATATTTATGGCTACAGATTACACTACATCTCCTATGACTAAAAAAGGACAAGTAATCTTTGGTATATGTTGTGGTATTTTAACTACAGTTATTCGTATATTTGGTGGATATGCTGAAGGTGTATCTTATTCAATATTAATCATGAACTTGTTTGTACCTATAATCGATAAATATGTTAAGCCACGTGCTTTTGGGGAGGTAAAATAAGTGAAAGAAAATTTTAAATTAGGTGGAATACTTCTTATAATTACAGCAATTGCTGGACTTATATTATCTGTTGCCCATTCAGTTACTATGGGACCTATTTTAGCTAAAGAAAAAGAAGAAAAGGTTGCAGCTATGAAGGTTATATTACCTGAAGCTGAAGATTTTACCACTGTAAAAGATGTTGAAATAACAGAAGAAATTCTTGGCGTTGAAGCTGGAACTAAAGATGGTAAAAATGTTGGATACTGTATAAACGTATCTAGCAAAGGATATGGCGGACCTATTAACATGATGATTGGTATATCTGAAGATGGAAAAATTGAAGGTGTACAAATTTTATCACTAAGCGAAACTCCAGGTCTTGGTAGTAAAGCTAAAGAACCTGAGTTTATAGATCAATTTAAAGATAAAGAAGCTACTGAACTATCTGTAGATAAAGAAAGTGGTTCTGATGATAAAATTTTAGCAATCTCTGGTGCTACTATAACATCTAAAGCTGTTACAGCTGGAGTTAATAATGCTGTTAAACTATTTAATGAAAATCTGAAAGGAGCGCAGTAATCATGAGTAAACTTACAGAAAGATTAAAAGCGGGTATAATTGTTGAAAACCCTGTTTTTATACAAGTTTTAGCTATGTGTCCTACCCTGGCTACTACAAGTAACGTAAAAAATGCCATTGGTATGGGCCTTGCAGCAACTGCAGTTCTTATAGGATCAAATGCAGTTATAGCACTACTTAGAAAATGTATTCCTGATAAAATCAGAATACCAGCATTTATAGTTATTATTGCTAGCTTTGTTACTTTGATTCAATTTTTAGTACAAGGATATTTACCTGATTTATATAAAGAGTTAGGATTATTCATACCGCTTATAGTTGTTAACTGTATAATTCTTGGAAGAGCTGAAGCTTATGCTTCTAAAAATACAGTTATTGATTCTATATTTGATGCTATTGGTATGGGTCTTGGATTTACTTTAGCATTAACTGTATTAGCTTCTGTAAGAGAAATATTAGGAGCTGGAACTTTTTATGGATTACAAGTTCTACCAAAAGCTTATGAACCAGCAGGAATTATGCTTCTTGCACCTGGTGCTTTCATAACTTTAGGAGTACTACTAGCCATATTAAATCAATACAAGATTTCTAGTGCTAAAAAATCTAAACTTTCAAAATAATATAAAGAGGTGAATAAATTTGGGACTTTTTGCAATATTTATAAGTGCGTTACTTGTTAATAACGTAATCTTATCAAAGTTCTTAGGAATATGTTCTTTCCTAGGAGTTTCTAAAAAAACTGAAACTGCTAAAGGTATGGGGCTTGCTGTTGTATTCGTTATGATACTTGCTTCAATAATTACTTATATAGTTAATAAGTGTATATTAATACCTCTTGATATTGGGTATTTATCTACACTAGCATTCGTATTAGTTATAGCTGCATTAGTTCAATTTGTTGAAATAGTTGTAAAGAAAACTAACCCTAGTCTTTATAAAGCATTAGGTATATTCTTACCACTTATAACAACTAACTGTGCTGTTTTAGGTATTGCTGTTTTAAACATGGACAATAACTATAACTTAATAGAATCTATTGTTAATTCTGCCGGTGCGGCACTTGGTTATATGCTTGCAATAGTTTTACTTGCAGGTCTTAGAGAAAGAATGGAAGAAAATACCGATATACCAGAAGCGTTCAAAGGATTGCCTCTTGCATTAATTACAGCAGGAATTATGGCTATAGCATTCTTTGGATTCAGTGGTCTTATATAAGGGGGCATTTTAATGGACATTGGAATTAAAGAAATATTATTTCCTGTATTAAGCCTTGGAGGTCTCGGTCTTTTATTTGGTTTATTACTTGGATATGCTAATGATAAATTTAAAGTTGAAGTAGATGATAGAATACCTAAAGTTCGTAACTGTCTACCTGGTGCTAACTGTGGTGCTTGTGGATTTGCTGGTTGTGATGCCTATGCAGAAGCAGTTGTTAATGATGGTGCTAAACCAAATCTTTGTAATCCTGGCGGTGCTACAGCTTCTGCTGGTATATCTGAGATTTTAGGTGTATCTGTTGAAACTTCTGATCCACAAGTTGCTTATGTTAAATGTAACGGAACTTGTGATAAAGCTAAAACAAAATCTATTTACTACGGTGTAAAAGATTGTAATATGGCTATGAACACTCCTGGTACAGGTAATAAATCTTGTGATTTTGGATGTTTAGGCTTAGGAAGTTGTGTTAAAGCTTGTAAATTTGATGCTTTAGAAATAGTAGATGGAATTGCTAAGGTTAATAAAGAAAACTGCGTGGCTTGTGGTGCTTGTGTTACTGCTTGTCCTAAAGGTGTAATTGCTCTTGTACCTAAAGAATCTAAAGTACGTATACAATGTAATTCTAATAACAAAGGAAAAGATGTTATGGATGCTTGTGCTGTAGGATGTATTGGTTGTGGCTTATGTGCTAAAAACTGTCCTAAAGAAGCAATTACTATGGTAAACAACTTACCTGTAATTGATTATTCTAAGTGTGTTAACTGTGGAATATGTGCTACTAAATGTCCAAAACATTGTATAGAAAATTTACGTAAACCAGCAAACACTAACAAAGTAGAACCTAAAGAAAGTGAAACTATTAAAGCTTAAAATTTTAGATAGTAAAACTTATAAAACCATTAGAGAAGATATATTCTTCTCTAATGGTTTTAATTTAAACAATATTTTTATGCCTATTTATAGTTTTCTATTTTTGTAAATAATCATTTTTTTAGAAATTAACTTGGAACCCTATAATCAACTGTATTTGTATTTTACATATATTTAATTTAATATTAAATTAAGGAGGCGAAAGTTATGGAACAAAACGGTGTCGTAAAAAGAATCAACGGCGATATTGCTGAAATTGCTTTTATAAAAAAATCTGGATGTGGAGGAAATTGTGGCAGTTGTAAATCACCTTGCCCTTCTGATACTATTATAATTCCTGTAGAAAACACATTAAATGCTAATATTGGAGATACAATAACTGTTTCAGTTAACAACAAAGCATTTTCTAGTATGACTTTTTGGGCTTATGTATTTCCAACAATAATGACTCTTATTGGTTTATTTGGAGGAGTTTTTACTTTCAAAGCATTAAATATATCGAACTATGAACTTTTTGGTGCTATAATTGGGTTAGTATTTTTAGTAGTTTCATTTTTACTTTCATCTAAATTAAATAAAAAATCTAAAGATGGCAGTTATGATTTTAAGATGATTAAGAAAAATTAATATCTTTTAAAATATACCTAATTGACATATTTTTCTTTACAGTATATAATATATTTTCAAATATACTGTATAAATAAAGTATATTTTTTGTTTTTTAATATAATATAAATATTTATGTAGTTAATATGTTATATTAATTATTATTAAATATATAATTTTTGGAGGTTACCAATATGAATATTGCATCAATGATCGATCACACTATATTAAAAGCTGATACTACATTAGATCAAGTAAAAAAAATATGTGATGAAGCAAAAGAATATAAATTTAAATCTGTATGTGTTAACTCTTGTTACACAAAATTTGTTTCAGAACAATTAAAAGATTCTGGAGTTCTAGTTTGTACTGTTGTTGGTTTTCCTCTAGGTGCTATGGATTCTAAAGCAAAGGCCTTTGAAACTGCAAGATCTATAGAACTTGGAGCTAATGAAATTGACATGGTTATAAATGTAGGAGCATTAAAAGATAAAAACTACGATTTAGTTCTAAATGATATTAAAGAAGTTGTTGAAACTGCTAAAGGAAAAGCACTTGTTAAAGTTATAATAGAAACTTGCCTTTTAACTGATGATGAAAAAGTAAAAGCTTGTGAGCTTTCTGTAGAAGCTGGTGCTGATTTTGTTAAAACTTCAACTGGTTTTAGTACCGGTGGTGCTAATGCTAAAGATTTACAACTTATGAGAAAAGTTGTAGGTCCAAATGTTGGAGTTAAAGCATCTGGTGGAGTTAGAACTAAAGCTGATGTATTAAACGCTATAGAAGCTGGTGCTAATAGAATTGGAGCTAGTGCTTCCGTTGCAATTGTAAATGATGATAAATCTGTAAAATCTGATTATTAATTTCTTAAATGGTATGTTATTTTATTGAAAGATAACATACCATTTTTATATTTAATAAATAGATTTTATATTAAATATAGGTAATTATATATACATTTAACAATGTGTAAAATAATTGTATGTCATTCATTTATTTTACACATTGTTAAAAGTAATTTAATTTTTTCGTAAAAATAACTTGTTAATTTGCTCTTTATTATTTATAATAAAAAAAGATTTTCCTAAATAACCATTATTTATGAATATTGTGTTAATAAAATGTTAATTTTATATTTTTCTTATCTTCATTTTGTTAATTTTTTTACATTTTCATTTAATTAAACCCTATTTTTTCTTATAAATATTTAATTAAATGGCTTATATTGTTAGATGCGGTATATATTTTATAACTTTTCAATTTAAATATATATAAAAAAATATGATATAATAGACATATAAGATTTAAAATTTAAATAAATTTAAAAATTAATTAGAATTTTCTTGAATATATACGTAGATTTTTTAATATATGTATATAAATTATTAATAAAGTATTAGAATTTTCTCAAAACATTGAATTGTTTATTTTTTCATTCTATAATTTACTTAAACATACAAAATTATTTCAAAAAACTTATAAATCTACTTTTTTTAATTTTTATTTATTATTTTATTTTTTAGTTACCATCATTATAAAGATGGTTAACGTAGAGGGGGAATTTATATTGACTTTTTTAATTGGACTTTTAAAACTTTCACCAGTTGGAGTTCTTGTAGGCTTAATGATGTCTGGAATGGATGTTTTAATCGCTGCACCACTTGCAACTTGTTGGGCAGCATTGATGGCATACTTGACAGAGAAAATTAAATTTAATGATCTTATTGATTGCGCTGTAGATAACGTAAAATCTATGCAACTTGTTTTCTTTATACTTATGTTTGCATATGCTATGGCAGCTGCATTTATGGCTACTGGTGTAGGTGCTGCTATAGTTAATGTTGCATTAAAATTAGGATTAACAGCTAGAACAGTTGCTGTTACAAGTTTTATAGTTACTTGTATTTTATCTGTTGCTACTGGAACGTCATGGGGTACTTTTGCCGCTTGTGCACCTATATTCTTATGGCTTTCTCATATAGTTGACGGAAATGTTTTATTAACAGTTGCTGCTACTGCAGGTGGTTCTTGCTTTGGTGACAATATTGGACTTATATCTGATTGTACCGTTGTTAGTTCAGGTATTCAAAAGGTAGAAGTTATAGACAGGCTTAAAAACCAAGGTGTTTGGTCTATTATATGTCTAGTTATAACTGCTATAATATTCTATTTCTTAAGTGCATATTTTGGACTTTCAAATGTTGCTTCTACCAATGCAGCTTCAGCTATAGATGCAATTCCTAAAGAAGTATGGGGTGTGTTGCAAGAACAACGTCCTGCTGCTGTAGATTTATTAAACCAAGTTAAATTAGGTGTTCCTATATACATGGTAATTCCTTTAATCCTTGTTATAGGTGCTGCTATAAAAGGTTTATCTACATTATCTTGTTTATTCTTAGGAATTATCTCTTCATTAATCTTAGGATTATTTGCAGGGACTACTTCTGTGCCTGAGTTTTTAGAGTTAGTAAAAGGTGGATTTTCCGAGGCAGGACAAACTGTAATTGTAATGATGATGTGGGTTGGTGCTTTTGGTGGTATAATGGCTAAAATGAAGGCCTTTGAACCTATTTCTAAGTTAGTTGTTTCTATTTCAAGAAATGTACGTCAGCTTATGTTTTGGAATGGTATACTTTCAATAGCTGGTAATATGCTTCTTGCAGATGAAATGGCGCAAATAGTTACTATTGGACCTATTATCAAAGATTTAGTTGAGGAAAATATTGAAGGTGATGAAGAAGCCATGTATCAATTACGTTTAAGAAATGCTACTTTTTCAAGTGCATTAGGCGTTTTTGGTTCTCAATTAATTGCATGGCATGTTTATTTAGGCTTTTATGTATCAATTGCCAATGCCGTATATCCATTATATAATTTCACACCAGTTGATTTTATAAAATATAATGTTATGGCATTTGTTGCAGTATTCTCATTATTGATTCTTACCGGTACTGGTCTCGATAGATTTATACCTTATTTCGGTATACCAAGAGAGCCACAGGTTAGACTTAAAAAGAAGTCTGCTTCTACAGATGACAATTATAACAATGAATTAGAAGCAACTTCATAATATATGTATGTAGAGCTAGCATTATGTAAATGCTAGCTTTTTTATTATTTTAATATATAACTTTTCTCTCTTATTTCATTATAAAATTACATACAAAAATTCACTTTCAACATAATTCTGCCCTATTAATTATAGGTTTATAACTTTATTAACAAATTGTTAGAATTTTCTAAAGATATTGAATTTTTTTTTGTATGGCCTTATAATCTACTTATAACCAAACCTTGTTTTAGCATTAAATGACTAGTTTATAAATATTCATATATATTTAACATAAAATATATGAAATATTTTAACTCTACTTTTAATTCTAAAACAAACATACGCTTTAACCAAACTTTGACGTTATAAAAAGGGGGAGTTTATATTGACTTTTAAAAAAATTATAATTGGTTTTTTAAAATTATCTCCAGTATTTCTTTTAGCTGGTTTGATGATGATGAAAATGAATGCCTTAATGGCAGCACCACTTTCAACTCTTTATGCAGCTATAATTGCCACAATAACAGAAAAAATTGAATTTAATGAACTTGTTGACTGTGCTGTAGATAATGTAAAATCAATGCAACTTGTTTTCTTTATTCTAATGTTTGCCTACGCTATGGCGTCTGCATTTATGTCTACTGGTGTTGGTGCATCAATAGTTAACTTAGCATTAGAACTTGGTCTTACTGCTAGAACTGTTGCTGTTACAGGATTTTTAGTTACTTCAATACTTTCAATTGCTACAGGTACTTCTTGGGGAACTTTTGCAGCCTGTGCTCCTATATTTTTATGGCTTTCTCATATTGTTGATGGCAACATACTTATAACAGTGGCAGCTATAGCTGGTGGTTCTTGTTTTGGTGATAATATTGGTCTTATATCTGATACTACTGTTGTTAGTTCAGGTATACAAAATGTTGAAGTTATTGATAGAATTAAGCATCAAGGGGTTTGGTCTTTAAGCTGTTTAGTTGTAACAGCAATCTTATTTTATATAATTTCATTAAAATTACCTACAACTGTATCTTCAGGAAGTGCTGCTATAGATGCAATTCCTAAGGAAGTTTGGGGTGTTTTAGAAGCACAAAAACCAGAAGCTGTAGATTTACTAAACCAAGTTAAATCTGGAGTTCCATATTATATGATAATACCATTAATTCTTGTTATAGCAGCAGCTGTTAAAGGTATTCCAACACTTGCTTGTTTATCTATAGGTATTATATCCTCTTTAATATTAGGAACATTTGCTGGAACTACAAATTTAACAGACTTCTTAGCTTTAGTTCAAGGTGGATTTTCTGAAGCTGGTAGTTGGGTTATTGTAATGATGATGTGGGTTGGTGCTTTTGGTGGTATAATGGCTAAAATGAAAGCCTTTGAACCTTTATCAAGGCTTGTAGTTTTATTTTCAAGAAACGTACGCCAACTTATGTTCTGGAATGGTGTTCTTTCAATAGCTGGTAATGCACTTCTTGCAGATGAAATGGCACAAATAGTTACTATTGGACCTATTATTAAAGAATTAGTTGAAGAAAATGTTGAAGGTGATGATGAAGCTATGTACAAGCTTCGTTTAAGAAATGCAACTTTTTCTGATGCATTAGGAGTTTTTGGATCTCAACTACTGCCATGGCATGTATATTTAACTTTTTATGCCGGCATAGCATCTGCTGTATATCCTCTTCGTCAATTTGCAGCAACTGATTTTATAAAATATAACATTATGGCCTTTGTTGCAGTAATCTCTATACTTTTACTTACTCTTACTGGCCTTGATAGATTTATACCATTATTTAAATTACCACGTGAACCTGAAGTTAAACTAAAAAAAAAATCATTGAATGATAATAATTCAATTTCAATAAATTAAAATTTTAATATAATATTTTTTAAAAGGTACTTGAAATTAAAAGTTCAAGTACCTTTTTATATAAAAAAACAAACTATACTATACTATACTATACTTTCTACTTGTAAAAACTTAATATTTTCTCATTGTAATAAAATTCTTTAAATCTGTATAAACTAATATTATATTGTGTAGAAAGGAGAGTACTCAAATGAAAAAAATTAGTAAATTACTGCCACTTACCCTTTCAGTTGCAGTTATTGGTTCTTGTGCTTTTTCATATTTTTCATACTTTAAACAATACTTACCTGAGAATAATGAAAAATATGAAATGGTAATGCAAACAATAAAAGCAGAAAAGGATAAAAATAATAAACCACTTGAGAAAAAAGAAAAAACAGCTAAAAAGATGGATACTAATGTAGATAACACCTGTATTGACTGGTGGTTTGTTCCCAATGGAAATCATGAAGCTCCACGTCTGAATGATAAATTATCTTTTAAATTCGAAGATTATGATGCACACTGTCTTGGAGATACTTCTAAAAAAGTTTTATATTTAACCTTTGATGAAGGTTATGAAAATGGTTATACTGATAAAATTCTTGATACTTTAAAAGAAAATGATGTAAAAGCAATCTTTTTTGTTACCTTACCTTATATCAGAGATAATCAAGATATCATAAAAAGAATGGTAGATGAAGGTCATATTGTTGGAAACCACTCTAACCATCACCCTTCTATGCCTGAAGTAGCCACTGATGAAAGTAAATTCAATAAAGAGTTTACTGATGTAGAAGAATTATTTACTGAAATTACAGGAACTGAAATGCCTAAATTTTTTAGACCACCGATGGGCAAATATTCACAACGTAGTTTAGCTATGACTAAAAATTTAGGTTATAAAACTGTATTTTGGAGTTTTGCTTATCATGATTGGGATATTAATAATCAACCTGAACCTGAAAAAGCAAAGAAAAAAATTTTAGATGGTTTACATAATGGTTCTATAATGCTTATACATGCTGTCTCTAAAACAAATAATGAAATTTTAGGAGACGTTATAAAAGAAGCAAAACAACAAGGTTATACTTTTGAACTTTTAGAATAAAAAAAAGATGCCTAAAAATGTTTACTCATTTTCCTAGGCATCTTTTTTATTATTCATTCATTTCTTCATCGAATAATCTATCATATTCAGCTACTACAGCTTCAAATTCTTTTTCATCTTCAACTTCAGTAAGCTCGTATTTCTCGCCTTCCATATTTACAATTTTATATATGTAAGCATCATCTGAGTTGTCTAGTGGCGCTAATAATAAATATGTATTGCCATTTAATTCTATTCTATCTACCTCTTCTAATTCAACAACTTCTTTTGTCTCTGGGTCTATGAATTTCATTCTCTTTTTTAATTCCATTTTTATTTCTCCTTTATGTATACATAATTTGACTATAAGACAATTTCAATAAAATAATAGATTAAATCACTTATAAATTCTATAACTTTCTATTACTTTTTCATGCCTAACTTCCTTTTTAAATCATAGTAACAATTATATACTATTAGTATTTATTTAACAACGAATTTATTACAATTATGTTAAATCATTTATCTACTTATTATTTTTTATATAAATTAATATTTCATTAATTAATATCTTTCTTTCATTTAATGAAGGGTCCTTTAAAACCTTTTCTAAAAGATTATTTAAAATATTTCCTATTTCTTTTCCTGGCTTTATACCACATTGTATAATATCGTCTCCTGTTATCTGTAAATCCTTAACATTAAGAGGTTCATTTGCTGTTATAATTTTATTACACATACTTTTCATATTTAAGATGTCATCATATCCTCTATAATCTTTATGCGATGCTAACCTATCTGCTATCATTAGTGAAAAAATTAAATTCAGATTTTCTTGTCCAACTTCATTTATATATTTCTTAATTTTATATTTATTATTTCCTTTTATAACTCTCATGTGATTTTTCACTAAATTTATTACTGTTTTCTTAATTTTATTATCAAATTTTAATCTTTCTAATATACTTTTACAAATTTTCGCTCCTTCAGCCTCATGAAAATAAAAATGTCCACCTTTTTCATCTAAAGTAAATGTCTTAGGCTTACCTATATCATGAAGTAATGCTGCTAATCTCAAAGAAATATTATTTTCCACATTATCTAACACTTCCATAGTGTGATAATAAATGTCTTTATCATGATATTTACTTTGTTGATTAAATCCTACAAGATATATTATCTCTGGGATAATATATTCCATTAGTTTTAAGTTAACTAATTCATTTATCCCTTTAGACGGTATATCACTTATTAAAATTTTCTTTAATTCTTCTGTAATTCTTTCTACACTTATATTTTTTATTAATGAGCTTCTACTCAATATAGCATCCTTAGTTTCATCTTCTATTTTAAAATTTAACTGGGTGCTAAATCTAATTGCTCTTAGCATTCTAAGTCCATCTTCATTAAAACGATCATTTGCATTACCAATAGCTCTTATTATACCTTTATTCAAATCTTCTCTACCATGAAAAAAATCCATTAATCCGACATAATTATTATAAGCCATTGCATTTATAGTGAAATCTCTTCTTTTTAAGTCTTCTTTCAAATTTTCTGTAAAAAAAACCTTACTAGGTCTTCTATTATCTAAATAATCTCCTTCAATTCTATAAGTTGTAATTTCATAATTAATATTATTTAAAACTAAGGTAATTGTTCCATGTTGAATACCAGTTTCTATAACTTTTAATTTTAAGCTCTGAAAAATTTCTTTCACTTTATTAGGTTTAGCATTAGTAGTTATATCATAATCATTAGGCTTTTTCCCTAAAATATCATCTCTAACACAACCACCTACAACAAAAGCCTCATATCCTTTTTTGTATAAAGTGTCTATTATAAATTCCACATCTTTAGGTAAAAACAAAAAAATCCCCCCCTACTAATCAATAAATATATATTTTATTACTGATTATTTACTAGTATTTTGCTCTTAAAAATTGTATTACATATTCATCACAATTTAAAGCTCTAAACTCATACCCTTCATTTTTAAGGGTTTCTATTATATAGGACAATGCGTATACTGTTGTTTTTTTTGTAGGTGCATCATGCATTAATATTATTGGAGAATCAAATTTTCTTGCTCCCTCTAAAGTCCTTTTAATTATGTAATCTACACCCATTGTAGTTCCATTAGCATCACCAGAATCAACATTCCAATCAAAATATGTTATATTTTTATCTATTAAACATTTACTAAGATCTATCATTATATCATTATGATATCTATTACTAACCGTATTATTGCTTCCGCCTGGGAACCTAGCTATTTCCATATCATAATTACATTTTTCTTTAATAAAACATTGCATTTTATCAAAATCCTGAGAAAAATTTTCAACAGAGTTATAAATATATTTATAATCATGGCTATAAGTATGATTACCTATAGCATGACCTCTTCTTATTATATCATTATATGTGTTTATAGAAAGTTCGTCTTCATGACCAACAACAAAAAATGTAGCTTTAGCATCATATTTATCTAATATATCTAATATTTTAGATGTATTATCACTTGGGCCATCATCAAAAGTCAGATATACAATTTTTTCATCTTTTTCATTGCATATGTAATATGAAACAGCTCTGTCCTCATCTTTTGCTTTTACAGCTTGTATAATTTCTTTGCTATTTTTAGGTTTATATATATCTTTATTATATTTATATAAATCATTATTAAAAACTTTAGTTGTTTTTAACCTTTTCTCATCTAAATTTTTATAATTTATTATTCCAAATAAGGTTACTACAAATGCTATCGCAATAATTAAAATGTTATAATATTTTCTTCTCATATAATCCCTTCTTCTCAATTTTTATTTTATCTATTAAATATTCTTTTTTAGTTTACCTAATTTATATTAATTTATTCTTTTCATATATGCTTAATAATATAAAAAGCTATCTAAGAATAAATTTACTTGTATTCTTAAATAACTTTCTATATATTATACTAAATGAAAATAATAATCCCTTATCTTTAAATATCTGTTTTTATTTGTTCTAAAATCATAATATGGAACTCTAGAGCAAGATCTATAATGAATACATTGTAATTTTTCATCAAAATAAAACTCTATATCATCATGATATCTTAATAATGGTGTTGTTGATACTGCATAAATGTAGTCATATTCAACCCTTAATACCAATATCCCTCCTATACAGTTTAATACCTTTACTATTTTTTCTTTTGACTCTTCTAAATCCCCTTTAAAAGGCAAAGTTTCAACCCTTTTATTATGGTAAATCGTTTCTGTTGACACTGCACTTGGCCTATTAGGTATCTCATGTAATCTTCCCTTAACTATACCTAAGTTTTTAGGTTTTACTATATTTCTACTTATTATTGTTGATACTGATGCTATACCTAATCCTAATAAAATTAAATTTCTTTTTTTCAATTAATATCACACCTTTAATAAAAAAATATATATATCTATTAATGTGCTCATTTATTTAAAAATTATAAAAAATAACTGAATATAGATAAAAATATATTTTTATCTATACTCAGTTATTTATAATATTATTTTAAAGTTTCTTTTAAAACATTTTTTACATTTTTAAAAAATATTTTTTCAATATCACTTTCTTTTAATCCTTCTTTTTTAAGGGCATATGCTAAATTATTCATTTCACTTGTATTTTTTATTTCAACTTCATTTTCTATACCATCAAAATCAGAACCAAGTGCTACTATACCTATTCCTCCTACATTTACTATATGTTTTATATGATTTATCATTTGAGATATTTTAGCTTCTTCACTTTCCCCTAAAAAAACACTGCAAAAATTTATTCCCATAACTCCACCTTTTAAAGCAAGTTTTTTTATCATATCATCAGTTAAATTTCTTGGATGATTAGTAATAGTTCTTGCATTAGAATGTGACGCTATAAATGGTTTTTTACATATATCTACTAAATCATAAAACCCTTTATCTGACAAATGAGAGCAGTCTGGTATAATACCAAAGTGTTCCATAGCCTCAACAACTTCTTTTCCTTTATCTGTTAATCCATTATCCTTATATACAAATTCAAAATTAGGATATCCTAAGGAGTTTTTATAGTTCCATGTAAGAGTTATAAGTCTTATTCCTAACTTATAAACCTCTTCTACCATATCAATATTGTCTTTTAAAACTTCCCCCTCTTCTATAGTCAAGAAAGCCCCTACCTTATTTTCTAAATTACACTTTTCTAATTCCTTAAGGTTAGTAACTATCTGGATTTTATCTTTATTTTTGCTTACTTCATATATAAAATTATCATACTGATTTTTAAATTCTAAAAATGGATCTTTTTTATTATCTAATTCCACAAAAAAAGCAAAAAACTGAGCTAACCCGCCACCTTTTATTAATTTTTCTATACTTACTTTACATTCACTTTCTCTTAAATCTAAACCTTCATATAACATTCTACTTGCTGTATCACAATGTAAATCAATATATGCCATATAATCCATCCCCTTCTTTTAAACTAATTTTAATTATAAGGTTTCAACTTACCCTTTTTAAACTTATATACTCTAAATTTGAGCTTGTATCTATATAATTTTACCACTTATTTCTAAAAACTGTATAGCTAAAGATTAAATATCTTTTCACAACTTAAAATTTTTCCATCCTTTAAATTAACTAAATTATTACCATAATTAGCTGATTCCCTAGAATGTGTTACATTTACAATTGTTACATTTTTCTCTTTATTTATTTTTTTAAAAAGTTTCATAATTTCATTACCAGTTTTAGAGTCTAAATTTCCTATTGGTTCATCTGCAAGTATTAACTCAGGATTATTTATAAGAGCTCTTGCTATAGCTATCCTTTGCTGTTGACCACCAGAAAGTTCTCTTGGCAGTGCTTTTCTTTTACTTGGCATTTCAATTATATTTAATATATCTTTCAATTCTTTTTCATATTTTTTAGGCTTACCACCATCTAATAGTATGGGAAGTAATATATTATCTTCTACTGATAAGTTTTGAACTAAATTATAAAATTGAAAAACAAATCCCAATTCCCTTCTTCTTACTTTACTTATACTCTTATCCTTAAGTTTTGAAATTTCTCTATTATTTATGTATATTTCACCAGATGTTGGAGCATCAAGTCCTCCTAACAAGTATAACAATGTACTTTTGCCACAGCCTGATGGACCCATAATAGACAAAAATTCACCTTTTTCAACTTTCAAATTTATATTGTTTAATATTTTTATATCTTCACTACCAACTTTAAAATTTTTATGTAAATTCTTAATTTCTATTATTGTTTCCATTTTATGTACACCTTCTATTCATATTTTATTTCCTCAACTATTGATAATTTGGATGATTTTATTATAGGAACTATTGATGCCACCATTATTAATATTGCACCTAATGCACCAAGTAAAACTACTAGCTTAATAGAAATTTCCACTTTTAAATAGGCATCAAGTGAATAAGTTATATCTTCTATAAAGTTAGATATAAAAATTCCTTCCAACGCTCCTAAGGTTCCACCGATTATTCCAATGGTCACACCTTCAATAAGTAAAAGATACCCTCTTTGAAATCTACTCATACCTACTGATGATAATACAGCAAGTTCTTTTTTCCTATACATAAAACTAACCATAAGATTATTCATAATACCAAGACTACCTATTAATAGTGACATAAGTGAAAAACTTTCTAATGAATTCATAAGCCCTTCATTTTCTTGTAAATCTACTTTTAGTTCTTCTTCTTTACTACTTATAGTTAAATTATAACTTTCCAAATCTTCCTTAAACATATTACTTGTAACATCATAAGTATTATTATTTTTTATTAGTGCATTATTTTCATAACCTTCGCTAATATTTTCTTTTAATAATTCTTTATCTGTTAAAGCTATTCCTAAATTATTTATATAGTCTCCTTTTATAAAACCTATTACATTATAAGTTATTTCTTTATCCTCTATTTTTAATTGAATTTTATCATCAATTTTTATATTCTTCTTCTTAGCTAGAATATTATTTATTATTATGTTGTTTCCTGACTGTAATTTTTTTAAAATTTCATCTTGTAAGCCGCCTTTATTATCATAGATTTCCACATTGGAATAAAAATCTAAAAATTTTTCTTCCTCAATTCCTTCTAGCCTTTTTATTTCTAAATCTCTATCTTTAACATCTACACCACTTAAGATAATCTCTTCCATATAATTATCTACATAATCTAAATTATAAATATCATCCTTTGCATATTTTAATTTATTTCCTTGTATTTTAAAATCATAATTCATGTCTTCATACTGATTTATAATTAAACCACTTACACTGTTAGATGCAACATATATTGCAATAACAGCAGATAACGTACTCATAAGTAATATAACATTATTTATAAGCGCTTTAGAACTTGTTATATTGTCTAAAGCTATAGCGCCTAAATTACCTAAAAACATTCTAAATACTTCTTTAAATAAATAAGAAAATATCTTCATAAAATATGGGCATATTAATGCTGCACCTATAAAAATTAGAAATGGACATAAAATTGATATTAAAAATATCCCTGTAAATTTATATTTGCATAAATATATTGTAGGTATAATTAAAAATATTAGTGCCAATAGTAAATTTCCTAATTTAAATGTTTTATTCTCACTAAAAGTACCAAGTATAATTTCTTTAACTGATATTTTAGATGCATTTATTATAGGTATAATTGAACTTATAAAAGAAATACTTATAGCTAATAAAAAACTATATATATAATTTATATTATTTATTTTAACTATAGTTTCTACCCCATAGCTTTTTAAAACATTAGTGGAATCACATAAATAATTCAAAATTGGTATTCCTAGTATTAGACCTATACCACCTCCTAATACTCCATAAATAAGACTTTCAATTATTAAAATTGTATTAGTTGAAACCTTAGTAGCTCCTATACTTCTAAATGTTCCTATCACTGCCATTCTTTCAATTATTATCACTTTATAGGCAGAATATATTATAAACCCTGCCATTATTAATACAATTATTAACATAAGGTAAAATGGCAATGTAAATTGTTTCACACGATTTTGTAAATCTTGTTTATTAATTGTTTCTTTAATATCATAATTAGATAAATTATTTTTATATTGACTTTTATATTCTTCAATATTTTCCTTATCATCAACATTAACAAGTACAGATGTTATTAATTTTTCTCTAGATAATAACTCCGAGAGTCCCTTATTATCTATAATTACATTCATTTCACCTGCACTCTCTAAAAAAAGACCTTTATTTAGAGCAATGTTTTTCACCTTTACATTTATGTCTTTTCCTTCAACTTTTAAATTTATATTATCTCCAATACTTAAATTTAACTTTTCACTAATATTATTAGAGATTATAACCTCATTATCTTTTAAACTTAGACCTTCATCACTATTACCAATTAATTTTATAGAATTTATTCTATTTAAATCTTCAATTTCACACCCTTTAATATTTAATTTGAAAATGTTATTATCACTTTTATAAATCCCTTCACCATCAAAAATATAGGCTGCTTTATTATCTTTTAGTTCATTTTCAATTTCTGTCCTATCTAAGAATGTAATTTTATTTTTATCATTACTATAAATAATTAAATCTGCATCCCCAACTTTTGCTTTCATTTTTTCAAGTATCATTTCATTGTACGAATTAGATACCCCTATAGATGCAAAAGTCATAGCAGTAGCCACTGCAATAGAAAATACAATTAAAACAAACCTTAATTTCTTTTCAAATATATTTTTCATCATAAATTTGAATAAAATATGCATTGTTTTTCTCCTTATTGTTATATTTTTCATTAATTTTATCATATTAAAGTATCAAAAATCAAAATTGTGTATATTTTTTTAATTTTTATTTAAAATAATTATTGTTTTTTTAAATTTTTATAAAATTTTTTAAATAATTTCATTTACTATTGTTTAAAAAACTATTAAATTATTGTTTTATATTTCCCTTAGTGTATAATTATATAGAATGTGTTAAATTTAGACTTTAAATTTAGGAGGTTTTTAAAATGGCAAGTAATTATTCATTTGACGTTGTGTCAGAAGTTAATATGCAAGAGGTAGATAATGCTATAAATCAAGCATTAAAAGAAATATCTCAAAGATATGATTTTAAAGGGAGTAAAACAGCTATAGAACTTGGTAAAGATGAAATTAAAATAGTTTCTGATGATGAATATAAGTTAAATGCTGTAATAGATATCTTAAAAGGCAAATTTATAAAAAGAGGTGTTTCACCAAAAGCTTTAGAGCTTGGTAAAATAGAAAATGGTTCTTTAGGTGCTGCTAAGGCTAGTGCTAAAATAATTAATGGAATTTCAAAAGAAAAGGCAAAAGAATTAGTATCCGAAATCAAATCTAGTAAAATTAAAGTTCAAACTCAAATACTAGATAATCAATTAAGGGTAACTGGAAAAGACAAAGATGATCTTCAACAAACTATACAACTATTAAAATCAAAAGATTTTGATATAGACCTTCAATTTACAAATTATAGATAATAATACTTTAAAAAACTTAATTTTACATAAAATTAAGTTTTTTATTTTTTAATATAAATTTTAAAACTCACTTTTTTACCTGTATATTGATAATCTTAAATATTATTAAAATAATTATCTACTAAAAGTTAACCTAGCCCTTACAATCTCTCTATATAAACCTATGGCAAAACTTATAAACAAGTTAAGTTTTTATATCTTTTCATATCAATATTTTATGTTATTTTTTATTTTTTGACAAAATGTCATTAAACTGTAACTTTGTTTATATATATTTTTCCTAAGAACTTAAGTGCCATTTAATAATTTTTTACATATACTATTATTCTAAGAGATTATTAAAATAACTATAGATATTTGAAAAATTTTTTAATTTAATTATACATTATGTATATTTTTAGATTAATTGGATAATTTAATAATATGTTTTAAGTTATAAAATTTTTCTATATTTTTCATATAAATACTAACACTTAATCATGTTAGTTTTGATAATATATAATATAAACATTTTTTATAAGGTGTTTATAAATTTATAAAAGCAATTAGGAGGATAAAAATGAAGTCAACAGGTATAGTTAGAAGAGTAGATGAATTAGGTAGAATAGTAATACCTATAGAACTAAGAAGAACTTTAGATATTGAGATTAAAGACGCATTAGAAATTTATGTAGATGGTGATCAAATTATTCTAAAGAAATATGAACCAGCATGTATTTTCTGTGGAAACGCTAGAGACGTTACAAATTATAAAGGAAAAAATATATGCGAAGACTGTCTTAAAGATCTTGGCTCAAAATAGATATAATATTTAATATATACTAATTAACATTTAAATTATCTTTTAGAATATTTTTTCTTTATTGTTATGAAAAGTAACCCTTTATATATTTTTTTCATAATATACAATATAGCTAACAATTTAAATATTAGCTTAAGTATTAACAGCAAAAATATGTTAATTATTTAAAATTAACAATCGGGGGTTATAAAATGGATGAACTTTGTTTATTAGTATTATTATTATTATTCTGGCCAATTATAGGTCCTTGTGGCATAATCATACTACTTCTTTTATGCGGGGACTTTGATGATGATTGTTGTGGTTGCAATAACTGTTGGGATTGCGACTGGTGTTAATAGAAAATGTATTGGGAAAGGGTTTTTAAATCCTTTCCCTTTAATTTTTTACTTTAAATATTTATTACATTCATTTAAAAGAATATTAGCTGCTTTTTTAACATCTTCATTTGCCAATATAGATGATACAACTGCTATACCATCAATTCCTATATTTAATACTTCAGAAGAGTTTTCAAAATTTATGCCCCCTATAGCTACTATTGGAATTGATACATTATCAACTATTTCTTTTAAATTATTTAAATTTACACTAATAGCATCTTTCTTTACATTTGTAGGATACATAGCACCTATCCCTAAATAATCAGCACCATCTTTAACCGCCTTTATAGCTTCCTCCTTGTTTGATGCAGATACTCCAAGTATCATATCATTCCCGATTATCTTTCTTACAGACTTAGCATCTATATCATTTTGACCTATATGAACACCTTGTGCATTTATTGCTAAAGCTATATCAACTCTATCATTTACTATAAGTGGTATTGAATATTTATCTGTAACAGATTTAACCTCTAATGCATATTTTAAAAAATCTTTTCCACTACAATTTTTTTCTCTAATTTGAACTAAAGTCACTCCACCTAAAATAGCGTCTTCAACTGCTTGTTTTAAATCTCTACCTTTTAAAACATCTCTATCTGTAACTAAATATAATTTATAATCTATATTTCTATTCAAAAACAACATCCCCTAACTCTAAATCATTTTTATTTAATAAATATATATTATCTATAATTTTTACTTTTAAAGTACCAGTTCCCTCATTATTTTTTAAACTTTTTACTGCTTTTTCACCACATATCCCCATAGATAATGTTCCTAGGAATCCAGCAGTGAAACTATCCTTTGTAACCCCTAAGTAAGCTCCAATTAAAGATGCTGTCATACATCCAGTACCTGTTACTTTACTCATAAGTTTATGTCCATTTTTTATAGTATATATATTATCTTTATAACAAACTAAATCTTCTTTTCCTGTAATTACAATTGTACATCCTAATTTTTTTGAAAGTTTACATCCAATATATTTTCCATCCTTCATATCTTCATTAGAATCTACACCTTTTACTTTTGCACTATCACCTATTAATGTTTTAATTTCTCCCATATTTCCCTTTATAACAGAAAACTTAACCATTTCTATAAGCTTTTTAACAAACTTCACTCTTTCTTTTGTAGCACCTACACCTACTGGATCTAAAACTATTGGTACCTTTAATTTATTTGCTATTTTTCCAGCTTTAATAGCTATATTCATCATAGAATTATCCATAGTCCCTATATTTAAAACTAATGCTGAGGAAAACTTCAAAATATCTTCTAGTTCCTCCTCGTTAAAACTCATAAGTGGTGATCCACCTATCGCTAATGTTATATTAGCGCAATCATTTATTGTAACCATATTAGTTATATGATACACTAGTGGGTTTTTTTCTCTTAATTCTTCTAAATAATTATATATTGAATTCATAATATCTCCTCTATTTATAAAATTTATAAAAATGATTTACTGGACCACTTCCATGTCCAACATCAAAACTTTTCTTTATCGCTTCTGTTATGTACTCTTTTGCATACTTTACTGCCTCTTCAACATCATAACCATTAGCTAAATTACTTGCTATTGCAGAAGAAAGAGTACATCCTGTTCCATGTGTATTTTTACTATCTATTCTTTCTTTTTCTAAAACTATTGTAGAGTCTTTACTCATAAGTAAATCAGTAGCTTTTCCTTTTAGATGACCACCTTTTACAAGTACGTATTCTGGTCCCATATCTAATATTTTTAAAGCAGCCTGTTCCATTTCCTTTAAATTATCTATTTTCATATCGCATATAACTTCTGCTTCTCTTAAATTAGGCGTTACTATTTTTGCAATTGGAAAAAGTTCTTCTATAAGTGCTCTTTTAGATTCCATTTTTAAAAGATCATAACCAGTTGTAGAAACCATAACCGGATCAACTACTATATTCTTTGCATTATAAAATCTTAACTTTTCTCCTATTTTTCTTATAATTTTTTCATTAGAAACCATTCCTATCTTAGTAGCAGATACTTCTATATCATCAAATATAGCTTCAATCTGAGATTCTACAATGTCTGCTGGTATATCATGTATAGCTTTCACACCTAATGTATTTTGGGCTGTAACTGCTGTTATAACACTCATACCAAAAGTTCTATTAGCAGAAAAAGCTTTTAAGTCTGCTTGTATCCCTGCACCTCCACCACTATCTGATCCTGCTATTGTAAGTACTTTTTTCATTTTAAACACTCCTTTTAAAAAAATAATGCTCTTTACCTAACACTGGTAAAGAGCATATAAATATCTACTTTAGGTATCCTACGCTGGCATTATCCAGATCAGGTTATAGGTCGAAGTGGCAACAACTTCCTCTCAGCCAATGCATTAGCTCCCTTTAAAATATTCTTATTTTTTGAAATCTTTCTCATATATAACTATAATAAATATTTTCCATATTGTAAAGCTTATATACTTTGTTAAAATATATATAATAGATTATTTAAAATTTATAAATAAGGAATGAGGTTTGATTTTGAATAAATATTGTATTGATGCTAAACTTTCAGTTAGAAATTTAGTAGAATTTGTTTATAGATATGGTGATTTAAATAATGAATTTGTTTCTTCCAATTCTGCTATTGAAGGCACAAAAATTCATAAAACAGTTCAAAAAGAATATGAACAAGAACATAAAGAAAAAGATGAAGTATTTTCTAAGGAAGTCCCTATTAAGGATACTTTTAATTATAAGAATTTAAATATTTATTTAGAAGGAAGAATAGATGGTGTTATATCTAAAGATAATTATGGAGAAATATTAGAAATAAAAAGTACTTCAAGAGATATACTTTCAATTGAGTCCTATAATGATCTACATATAGCTCAGGCAAAAATATATGGTTATATGTATTGTAAACTCTATAATCTTAAAGATATATCAATTAAAATTATTTATGTTAATAGAGATACTCTTCAATCAAAAGATTTTGTAGAAAACATCTCTATAGATAATCTACATGATTTTTTTTATTCTACTATTGAAAAATATTATAAATTCTTAATTTTAGACTATAATTTCAAAAAACTAAGAGATTCTTCCATAAAAAATTTAACATTTCCTTTTAAGGAATATAGACCACACCAACGTGAATTATCTGTAGCGGTATATAAAACTATAAAACATAATAAAAAACTTTTCTTAGAAGCACCTACTGGAATTGGTAAAACTATATCTACTTTATTTCCTTCTATAAAAGCACTAGGTGAAAAGCTTGGCAATAGAATTTTTTACTTAACTGCTAAAGGCAGTACTAAAGATATAGCAGAAAAAACTATAACCCTTTTAAGAGAGCAAAATCTTAAAATTAAAACTTTAACTTTGACTGCAAAAGAAAAAATATGTTTTCAAGAAACTGCAAACTGTGATCCTAACCTTTGTAAATTTGCTAAAGGTCACTACGATAGAGCTAACAAGGCTATTTTAGACATTATAACCAATGAAGAAAATATAAATAAAGACATAGTGTGTCAATATGCCAATAAACATAATGTATGTCCTTTCGAAATTTCTCTTGACTTAATAAGTTATTGTGACCTTATAATATGTGATTATAATTATGTTTTTGATATGAAAGTTTCTCTTAAAACATATTTTAATGAAAAGAAAAATGAAAATATAATACTTGTGGATGAAGCACATAACTTAGTTGAACGAGCCAGGGACATGTATTCATCATCACTTTTGAAAAGTGAATTTTTAAACTTAAAAAAACTTATAAAAAATGAAGATTATTCTCTTTACAAAAAATTAGATAAGGTAAATAATCTTATGATTGAAATTAGAAAATATAATGAGGAAACTAATTTTTATATATTTGAAAAAGTACCACCTGAGCTTATAAAGTATTTAGGAATTGCTTTTGACAGTATGGCTAATTATCTTGCAAAGGATAATATCAAATTTAAAGATAATGTATTAGATTTATACTTTAAAGTTAATGATTTTTTAAAGATATATGACATTTTTGATGATAATTATATTTGTTACAGCGAACGAGCTGGCTCTGAACTTAACATAAACCTATTTTGTATAAATCCAAGTTCAGCATTAAAAACACCTTTTAAAAATGCAATATCTACAATATTATTTTCAGCAACATTATCACCTATGAACTACTATAAAGAATTATTATCTTTTGAAGATGGTGATTACAATATAACCTTACCTTCTCCCTTTAATATAGACAATAGAGAAGTTATTATAGCTAATGATGTTTCTACTAAATATGCAAAAAGACAATCAAACTATAATAGAGTTTGTATTTATATAGATAATGTTTTAAACTCTAAAAAAGGAAACTACATGGTGTTTTTTCCATCATATCAATACATGAAAGATATATATAAAATAATGACTGAAGAATTTAATTACACCAATATACTACTTCAAGAATCATCTATGACTGAAAATGATAGATTAGAATTTTTAAGCAAATTTAATGAAAATAATGTTGTTGGTTTTTGCGTACTTGGCGGAGTATTTGCAGAAGGTATTGATTTAAAAGGTGATAAGTTAATAGGTTCTATTATAGTCGGTGTAGGACTCCCTAAAATTTCCTTAAGACAAAACTTAATAAAAAATCATTTTGATGATACAAAAGGAATTGGATTTCATTATGCGTATACATTTCCTGGAATAAATAAAATAATCCAAGCGGCTGGAAGAGTTATTCGAAATGATACTGACAAAGGAATTATATTTTTAATAGATGAACGATTTTCGACTGAACTATATCAAAACCTTTTTCCAAAGCACTTCTTTCCTCAAAAAATAGTAAATAATCCTTCTTCTGCAAAAAATATAATCAAAAATTTTTTTATTTAATAAATTAACAAGCTGTAGAGTTACAATTTTAACACTTAGCTTGTTTTTTATTAAATATATTTCACATGCACTTTCACTTTTCATTTAATTCAAAATCCTTATAATAATTTTTTTATTTATACGATTTCATATAGTAAAATCAACGTTTATATATACTCATAAAGTTTAAATTTTCAGACACAAAAATTTGTTTACATGCATTAACTTTTACGTTATTATGATATAGGCAATTGACCAAATCAGTTAGGATTAATTAAAAATTTATACTTTATTTTGATATACGGGAGGAACTTTTATGAAGTTTACATTTTTAAAAATTATACATTCTACTTCACTTTTAGGTATAATATTAAGTTTTTTATTAATTATTTTAGAATCATTTAATTGTTTTATATTATCTCATAATCAAGTAGTAATATTTACATTATTATTTATAGCTTCTTTTGGTGGATTAGTTTTTAATAATATTAACACTACTCTATCTGATAATTAGTATATAAATTTAATTTTATATATAGAAAAACTGTCTTAGGATAAATCTAAAATTTTATCTTAATACAGTTTTTTTATTTCTTTAAATTTAAATATATCCTTTAAATTTAGTTATTAATTTTTACCTAAAAGAAAACATTTACAGACATAAAAAATTAAGTTATTATTGTATAGGGAATATTTTAAATTTCTTTTTGCAACATAATTCTTAACATATTAATTTATAAAATTACATAAATAGTAGGGGGGATGTTTCCATGATTTTAAACTTTTCAAAAATAGTTCGCTTTCTTTCAATTTTAGGTATAATAATTACCTTTTTAATAGTTACTTTTGAAGCCTGTAACTTATTTGTTTTATCTAAAAATCAAATAGAATTATATACACTGTTATTCATAATGTCATTCTTTGGCTTAGTTGTTAGCGATTTCAAAAGATCTAAAATTAAATAATCATATCTATAATAATTTTAGCTTAAAATAAGGGGTTGTCGCAAAATGATTAAAAAGCATTATGGATATTTCTACGTTCGAAAAATGGCAAGAAAAATTTAAAATAAGCTATTCATTAATCATATATTAAGCAAATTACACGTAAAAAGGAAGCTATCGCTCCTTTAACCTTTAGTTAATTTTGCAACAGCCCCTTCTAGCTTTAAATTTTATTTTAATTTATGCTTACTATATCAAAAACCTGTAAAAGTTCTTTTTTAATATTTTCTTTTTCAACTTCTACCATTGCTCTTAGTGTATCAAGTGCTGTTATCACTCCTATACCCTTTTCTATAGCTTCTCTTCTTATTATAAAGCCATCTCTACTAGCTTTATTTCCCTTTGTAGGTGTATTAATTACTAAATCTACTTTTCCTTCTCTTATTGTATCTAGTATATTATTTTCCCCTTCTTTTATCTTATTGACTTTACAAGCTTTAATTCCATTTTCCTTTAATATATTATATGTTCCATCAGTGGATAAAAACTTATATCCTAAATTATTCATATCCTTAGCTATTTGTAAAAACTCCGCTTTATCATTATCATTTACTGTTGCTAAAATCATACCCTTATCTTTTTTCATATACATATTAGCTGCTATAAAACCTTTGTATAACGCCTCTTTTATGTTATTACCTATTCCTAAAACTTCTCCTGTAGATTTCATTTCTGGTCCTAAGCTTATTTCAACATTAGGAAGTTTTTGCGTTGAAAATACAGGCACTTTAACTGTTACAACTTTAGGTTCTTTATATATGTCTACCCCATATTTTAAGTTAGACAATTTTTCCCCAAGCATAACCTTAGTGGCAAGTTCCACTATTGGAACATTGCTTACTTTGCTTATATATGGAACAGTTCTACTTGCACGAGGATTTACTTCAATTACATATAGATTATTTTTAAACTCTATAAATTGGATATTTATCATACCATGTACACCAATTGCTAATGCAAATTTTTTAGTATATTCTAAAACCTTATCTTTTATTTCTTTTGTTATATTTTGACTTGGATACATAGTTATACTATCGCCAGAGTGAACTCCAGCTCTTTCCAAATGTTCCATAACTCCTGGAATCAGCACATCTTCACCATCACATATTGCATCTACTTCAATTTCACGTCCTAACATATATTTATCTATAAGTACAGGATTTTTGCTATCTGATATAAATGCATTTTCTAAATAATATTTTAATTCACTTTCATTATATGTTATTTCCATACCCTGTCCACCAAGAACATATGATGGTCTTACAAGTACTGGATATTCTAACAATTCAGCTTCTTTTAAACCTTCTTTTACAGACCATACTGCTTTTCCTTTTGGTCTTTGTATGTTAAGTTCTTCTAAAAGTTCTTCAAATTTTTCTCTATCTTCTGCCATATCTATTTGTTCTGCAGTTGTACCTAATATCTTAATATTCTTTTCCTTTAAGAATCCTGCAAGTTTAATAGCTGTTTGTCCTCCAAACTGAAGTATTACTCCATATGGATTTTCTTTATCAATTATGCTTAATACATCTTCTTCTGTTAGTGGCTCAAAGTATAATTTATCCGATATATTAAAATCTGTACTAACAGTTTCTGGATTATTGTTTATTATTATAGTTTCCACACCTAATTTTTTAAGTGCTATAACACTATGACAAGAAGAATAATCAAACTCTATACCTTGTCCAATTCTTATCGGGCCTGAACCTATAACTATAATTTTTTTTCTATTACTTACTACTACCTCATCATACTCATCATAGGTTGAGTAGTAATATGGTGACACTGCATCAAACTCCCCACTACAAGTATCTACCATTTTATAAACAGGCTTTATATTCCAAAGGTTTCTTAAACTATATATATCATTTGGTCTGCATTCTAACATTTTTGCTATTGCCTTATCTGAAAAACCATTTTTCTTAAGCTTTAAAAGCCATTCTTTGTTTAAATCTTCTATTTTTGATTTTTTAAGTTTCTCTTCTTCATCTATTATATTTTTTATCTTGGCTACAAAAAACTTATCTATTCCTGTTATCTCACAAACTTTATCTACCATATAATTTCTTCTTAACATTTCTGCTAAAACAAATATTCTCTCATCATCAGCACTTATTACTTTTGTCTTTAAATCTTCTAGATTCAAATCTTTGAGATCTTTATGTTCTAGTGAGAATTTTTTTATTTCAGATGAACGTATTCCTTTTAATAATGCTGATTCAAAATTACTACCAATGGCCATTACTTCACCTGTTGCCATCATTTTTGTACCTAGTTTTTTATTTGCACTTTTGAACTTATCAAAAGGCCATTTTGGTATTTTTACTACCACATAATCTAAGGATGGTTCAAAGCAAGCAAATGTCTTTTTTGTAACTGCATTTTTTATTTCATCTAATGCATATCCTAAAGAAATTTTAGCAGCTACCTTAGCAATTGGATATCCAGTAGCCTTTGATGCTAATGCTGAACTTCTACTAACCCTTGGATTTATTTCTATTACTGCATACTCAAAACTTTTTGGATTTAATGCAAACTGAACATTACAGCCACCTTCAATTTCTATTTTGTTAATAATATTTATAGCCGATGTTCTAAGCATCTGATACTCTTTATCACTTAATGTTTGACTCGGTGCTACAACAATACTATCTCCTGTATGTATTCCTACTGGATCTATATTTTCCATGTTACAAACTGTTATACAATTTCCATAACTATCCCTTATAACTTCATACTCTATTTCTTTCCACCCTTTAATACTTTTTTCTAAGAGTACTTGTCCTATAGTACTTTGCTCTAATCCGCTTGTAAGAATTACTTTTAACATATCTTCATCATCAGCAATTCCCCCACCAGACCCACCTAATGTATATGCTGGTCTTACTATTACTGGATATCCAATTTTATTTGCAAATTTCATACCACTTTCTATATCCGTAATAATTTCACTTTCTATAACAGGTTCATCTATATCATTCATAACCTGTCTAAAAAGCTCTCTATCTTCACCTTTTTTAATTGATTCTATTGAAGTTCCTATTATATTAACATTATATTTTTCAAGTATACCAGCTTCACATAAGTCTACAGCTAAATTTAATCCAGTTTGTCCACCCATACCTGCAATTAATGAATCTGGTCTTTCCTTTGCTATGACCTTTTCTACAAACTCTAAAGTTAATGGCTCTATATATACTTTATCTGCCACTTCTTTATCTGTCATTATTGTAGCTGGATTAGAGTTTATTAGTACAACTTCTACTCCCTCTTCCTTTAAAGCTTCACAAGCTTGTGTTCCAGAATAATCAAATTCAGCTGCTTGTCCTATAATTATTGGACCTGAACCTATAACTAACACTTTTTTTACATCTTTATTTAATGGCATAATAACAACCTCCAACTTTCTTTCATTTTAACTACAATGCGACTTTGCATTTATAACATTTTTAAGAATTTATCAAATATATAACTTGCATCATGTGGTCCTGGTGATGCTTCTGGATGATATTGAACACTAAATATTGGGAAAATCTTGTGTCTCATCCCTTCACAGGTTCCATCATTTACACTTACATGAGTCATAACCATATCTTTTGGTAACTTTTCAACCATATATCCATGATTTTGTGATGTTATGTGTATCTTATTCTCCTCTAAATCTTTAACTGGATGATTACAACCTCTATGTCCAAATTTCAATCTTCCAGTTTTTCCACCTAAAGTTAAAGCTAATAATTGATGTCCAAGACATATACCTACTATCGGTTTCTTGCCTATTATCATCTTAAGATTTTCAATAACCTCTACTAAATCTTCTGGGTCTCCAGGCCCATTGGATAAAAATATACCATCTGGATTTATATTTAATATTTCTTTATAAGATGTAAAAGCTGGTAATACCGTTAACTTACAATCTCTTTTTTTAAAACTTCTTAAAATGTTTTTTTTGATTCCAAAATCTAAAACAGCTATATGTTTCCCATTTCCATCTATTACATATTGCTCTTTTGTTGTTACATTTCTTACTGCATCTTTATTGGAAAAGTTATTAAGTCTTTCTTCTATTTCTTCAACTTTTAAATTTTCAAGTGTTATTATGCCTTTCATTGTTCCATTATCTCTTAAAATTTTTGTTAATGCTCTTGTATCTATTCCCTCTAAAGCTATTATTTTATTTTGTTTTAAGTAATTTTCTAAATTCATTTCACATCTAAAATTACTTGGTTCACTACAAAGTTCTCTAACTATAAACCCTTTAACTTTTGGAGTTTTAGATTCTAAATCTTCTAAATTCACACCATAATTTCCTATCAAAGGATAAGTCATAGTAACTACCTGCCCATGATAAGACGGATCTGTTAAAACTTCTTGATATCCAGTCATTCCTGTATTAAAAACTACCTCTCCAACTGTATCCTCTAAATATCCTAAAGCTTTTCCTTCAAAAGTAATTCCATTTTCAAGTATTAGTTTAGCTTTCATGTTAACCCTCCTAGTATTTCTTTAACTATTTTTATACTGTTTAAATATAAGTAGTAGCGAAATACACCTAAGGTTAGGATTAATTAAATTTACCATTTGTAACTTTTTAAAAAGTAACTATTAATATGTGCACCTATTTTTAACTACCTAAATTTTATTGTTACTCTTTGGAAAATATTAAGCACTTTATGCTATCTTTGGATTTTTGCCAATAAAAAAGGATTAATAAAAGAAATTTCTTTTATTAATCCTGTAATTCCAAAGTATATTAATCTAGCCTTAAACTATGCAACAATTAGACATAGCTATACTATATCCGCAAATTGCACTAACATACTCCTTACTGGCCTCACAGGACCAATTTAAAGTGTATTTCAAACCCTAAAAATATTATTCTATTTGTATTGATTTTAGTTTAAAATATAATATTTGTCAATAATTTTCAAAAACTTTTTTAAATTATTCTTCACTTTCCTTATCTTCTACATATTCTAGTATATCTCCTGGAGTGCAATCTAAAGCCTTGCATATTGCCTCTAATGTTGAAAATCTGATAGCTTTTGCCTTGTTAGTTTTTAATATAGATAAATTAGCATTAGTTATATTAATTTCTTCTGCTAAATCTTTTAATGAAACTTTTCTTTTAGCCATCATAACATCTAAATTAACTATTATAGCCATATTCTTCTCCTTATATCGTTAAATCATTTTCCTCCTTAATTCTCTTCCCTTCTTTAAATGCATGTGATAAATATATATTTGTTAAACCTATTATAAGAAATATAACTGATGGTGGTTTTAATGACATTCCTTCAAAAGCAAAAATCTCAAAATTGCTCTCTCTAAATAGATTACTTATACCTTCTATTATTGATAAAAATATCATACCATATCCTAATCTCTTAAAATTATTACTATTTCTCACTGAAAATATTGTATAAATATCACATTTTACTATTTTAATTAAAGTGTAGGATAAAAAGGTATAATCACTAATTTGTAAAATTGATAAAATAACACAAATTGCATCATCTATAGATAAAATATCATGTAAGTTTAAAAAGGTAAGTACTATACAACCTATTGTAATTAAACTCATACTGAAACATATAATATATAAAATAAATAAAACATATTTTTGACTCTTTATTTCTTTCATAAATTAACCCTCACAAACCTTAATTTTATATTGTTAAATCATTTTCTTCCTTAATTCTCTTTCCTTCTTTAAAAATAT
>NZ_HE611052.1:312711-385321 GCF_000285575.1 Clostridium senegalense JC122
TAAACTCTACTATCATCATTATTGTCATTATTGCCATACTAAAACAAACTAAAGATAATAATGCTACAATGAATCCTTGAATTTTTATTTCTTTCATAATTTTACCCCTCCATAAATAACCTTTTAATGACCCTTAACTTTATTTTACCACATTTTATTTCTTTTTCAATAATAAATTATTGTTTTTCAATAATTTATTATTGAAAAAGAAATAAAAGAGTTATCTAAAATAAAATTTTAGATAACTCTTTTATAAGATTTTATATCTCTTTAATTACTAATTTTGATTTTCCTGTATTTTGACTCACTTGCAAATGTTCTACAAATCGTATATTATATTTGACATTTTCTAAGTTTTTTTCTTTTAAAAAAGCATGTAGTTGATATTCTAATTCTTCCTTCTTTAATTGTCTATTACCTATACTTTCATAAATGCACCTTAATTCAAAATAATTTAAACTTTTTTGTACAAATTGATATTTACTTATCCCTCTTACATTTAAATCATCTAAAAATAAGGGATGAAGAAAATCCCTTTTTCCTCTTTCATTAACAAACCACATAATTTCTTCATTTCTCCCCATTATCTTTCTTATATAAGTATAAGGAAGATCGCCATCTCCCTCCTTATTAAATCCATAAACTACATCACTTAATCTATATCTAATAAGTGGAAAAGCTTTATTATAAAGTGGAGTTATAATAAGGTGATTCTCATCATCTATCTCTACATAATTTAAATCATCATAAAGATACATTCTTTTTTCATTATTACTTCTAGCACCTATAAAAATAGACTCAGTACATCCATAGTAATCTATTATATCTGCTCCAAAAACCTTTTTATATATTTCAATACATTCTCTTGTTAGTGGCTCTCCTCCTGTAATTATCTTTTTAGGTGTTATATTTATTTTTCCTTGTTCTTTTAATTCTGCTACAAGATTTAAACAGGAAGGATAACCTGATAAATAATTAGGATTATAGTTTCTTATTAAATCTATCCATTGATTTAAAGGTTTTTGAGCATTTATTACACGACTTTTACATTTATATTCCTCCATACCAAACAAAGCAAGAGCAGTACATGCATACCCTCCTCCAACAGGAGCTATATACAAGTTTTTTAAAGGTATATCAGATAACCCTAACTTTACATTTCCACCTCTCATAGTCAATCTTATAAAGTTAGCCGACAACATTCTAAGTGCTCTTTTATCATATATAAAATTTGTAGGAATACCTGTGGTACCAGAAGTATGCACAATGTATCTGTCTTTAATTCTTAATAATAATTTTTCACTAGCTAAAATTTTATCAATTTCTTTCTTATCAATCTTTTTTACAGATATATCATAAAAATTTTCCCTAATTTGTTGTTTTGTAATTATTGGTATATCTTTTATTAAAATATCATCAAGATCCTTATACATTATTCCTTTTGATAAATATAATTTTTTATAAAAATCACTATTTTTATAAGCATATTTTAATGTCTTTCTAAAATTTTCTTCACTATATCTTAAAATTTCTTCTCTAGATAAACTATTATGCTTATATAGCTCTCTTCCATGTTTAGCTAAATCTACTAGCATAAAATTCACTCCCACTAATGTAATAAAACGTTAACTTATAAATCTGCTTTAACTCATTGCTATAAATTTTTCAAATACAAAAGCGTATACAAGCTTGAATATAATTCAAATTACATTAAAATATCTAAAATTAAATTCAAGCTTTTCTTACTATAGGGTTCCAAATTAAGTTCTAAAATTATTCACTTATCAAATGAGAAAACTCAAATTAATATTTTATCAATAACTAACAAATTATTTTAGTTAAAAGTTAAGAGTGAATAATTCTTAACTAAATATATTTGCACTTATTTTTCTCAACTGATAACAAAAATTTGATGAATAAATTTAAATTGGAGCTTGTTTCCCTATATTAATTAAATTTTTAATTATATTATTATTATATAAATTTTGTAATAATTTGTTAAATTTATTTCATTTGTAATATGAAATAAACATGGAATTTTTTTTAAAACTTTAAGTATATATTATAAAATTTTGAATTCTAAATTATTATTTTTTAATAATTTTCAAATCTAAATACTAACTTATCACTTTTTAGAGTATTTTCAAAACTCTCCTGAAAATTTCCTAATGTATAGTTATTAAGTGTTTTTCGCCAAAATGCTTGTCCTTTTCTATTTGATTCTGTAGGATTTGTAAAAAGTCCCCATTTACCATGAAACTTATCAAAAACTTGTTTTGCTGCTTTTTCTCCTACTTTTTTATTACGATATGGTCTTAACACAAAAAACTCATAAACATAATAGTTTAATTCTTTAGGTATATATTTTCCTCTACCTACTAAAACAAATCCTGCTGGTTTACCATCTGCATAAATTATAAATGGAAATAATAATTCTGGTTCTTTAAACCATAAATCTTGAATATGATATTGCTCTTCCAAAGTTTTTACAGGTTCTTCTTCATAAATTCCATACTCATTTGGAACATTTCCATAAATTTCTGATAAATCATATAAATATAGTGGATATAAATTTCTTATAATATTGCCATTATTATTGTCTGCTAAAATTAAATTAATTTCCATGATGTTCACCTTATCCTTTACATATTATGTAAAATTCTTCTCTACTTTTATCTTATTCCTTTGTTTTCATATTTTTTGTTGAAATTTGTTCTATAATCTGTAACAAAAAAGTGAACTTCTCCATATTTATTCATATCTTTTTCATATGTATATTATTTCTATAATTACTTTAAAATATATTTTAATTTATATAAAAAATGGTTTGTGTATTCAAACTTAAACAGATAATATACTTGTATTAGAATTTATCAAATCAATTAACTAAATAATAGTTTTAAATTACCATTTTAAATTTCTTAAATAATTTAAAACATCAATTTATAAACAAAATATATCCACTGCTCAATTAATTAATTGAGCAGTGGATATATTGTTTAATCTCTTCACCTCTCACTGTAAAGCCTTGGCCTTTTGAACAAAATATAGATGATGATGTATATTCACCATCACTATTCTTATTATAATTAATTTTTTTAATTACTTCTTCACTATTATGGCAAACATCATATCCATCAAATGCAAGACTTATTCTACCTCTTCCCTTTGTATAGGAAATAAATTCTTTTGGATAGTTCATAAAAGTAGCTACTGGTATTCTTCCTGTTATAATATTACTTTCTATAGAAGTACTTTTTAATTGAAAATTACCATTTAACTTTTGAATATCTGATATAACTCTTCCAGTATGCTCTAAACTTATTTCTATTTTAAATCTATAATATGGTTCTAACAATATACAATGAACATCTTCTAATGCATACCTTAACGCTCTAAGTGTAGCTTCTCTAAAATCTCCACCAGAAGTATGTTTATTGTGTGCTCGTCCTGTTAATAAAGTAACTTTTAAATCTGTTATTTCCGATCCTGTTAATATTCCTTTATGTTTTTTTTCATATATATGTGTCTTTACTAAATTCTGATTTCCTATAGTTAAATCATCTGCATGACAAGTATTTTTAAATTCTATTCCACTACCCCTTTCACCTTTTTCTATCTTTAAATGTACTTCTGCATAATGACCTAAAGGTTCAAAGTGACCATATCCTATAGCTGTTGATTCTATGGTTTCCTTATATAAAATCTCACAATCACCAAACTCAACTTCTATATTAAATCGGTCTTTTAAAACGTCTTTTAATATTTCTAGTTGTATATATCCCATAATATGGGTTTGTATTTCTTTTAACTTTTCATTATACACTATCATTAAATTGGGATCTTCACATTCTAAAATCCTAAAATATTTTAAAACTTCTCTTTCATCCAAACTTTTATCATATATTACTTTAGAAGTTAAAGTAGGAATCATTTTAAAGTTTGTTTTCTTTAAAACTTCCCCTACTCCATCACCAGGCAGTAACCCTTTTGGACCTACAACTGCAAAGATTTCACCAGCTACAACCTTATCTACGGTTTTAAATTTTTCACCGTTGTAAATTCTTATTTGATTCACCTTTTCATAAATTTTATCATTATCTGCATTTATATATTTAAGTTCATCTTTTATTTTTAAACTTCCTTGTAATGCTTTTATATAGGTTATTTTGGTTCCATCATCATCATGCCTAACCTTGTATACTCTACCAGCAAAATCTTTGTCCACTAAAAACTCACTATATGTTAGAACATCTATGTTTTCCATAAATTCTTTAATCCCTTTATTATAAAGTGCTGAACCAGACATGCAGGGATGAATATTGCATTTTTTTGTTTCATCTTTTATAAAATTAACCCATAAATTTTTTTCATAATTATCTTCTAAGTATAATTCTAATAAATTTTCATCCTTTGCTCCTATCTCTTCAATAAGTTCACAGTCCAACGGTTCTTTTAATAAATTATTAAGATAAATAACTTCTCCATCACAAACTTCCCTAATTTTATTTATTACTTTTAAAACATTTGCACCATCTCTATCTTCTTTATTAATAAAAAAGAAGGTGGGAATTTTATACTGTTTAAGTAATTGACATACAGTTTCTGTATGACCTTGAACACCTTCTACTGCACTTACTATTACCACAGCATAATCCATAATTTGAACTGCCCTTTCCATTTCTGTAGAAAAATCTACATGCCCTGGAGTGTCTACTAAATAATAAGTAGAATCATTATAATAAAATGTAGCTTCATTTGAGAATACTGTTATTCCTCTTTTTTTCTCAATGTTATTATTATCTAAAAAAGAATTTTTATGATCAACTCTTCCTCTCTCTTTAATTACTTTTGTATTATATAATAATTGCTCACAAAAAGTTGTCTTTCCTGCATCAACATGCGCTAATATTCCAATTGTTTTATACATAATTTTTACCCCTAATAAACTTTTTTATTGCCAATTTATTATATCATAATCCTTTATTTTATATTTATACTTCATACAATACAACAAATTACTTATTTATTTATGCTATACATATTTTTCTCTTTGTATCACTTGCCCCTAAAGATATTAGTATTTATTAGCTACAGTATATTTTATTACTATTATTACTATAAAAAATAATGAACCAGCCTACTTAAATTTCAGCTGGTTCACTTTATTTTTTCTATAGGCTTGTTTCTATCTTCTAATGCTATTTTAGTTTCAGCTATAAAGCAAACTCCAAAATCAGCTCTACTAGCATTATTAATAAACTTGCCACTTGTAGTAGCCTCAGTACTAATACCTTTACTAATTAATATTTCTGCTTCATTATAAATTTTATTACTAAAACTAACACTACCGCTTTTTGATATATTGTTAGCTACTGCTAACTTTGGTACTTGTTGTGGCATATTAATTATGTCTTAGGGATAAAATAATTCAAACTATCTATTGATAACATGATGAACACACTATTAATTTAAGCTTTTATAATAAAATTATTACAATATAATATCACCAAAATTAATAAATAAAGTATATTAACTGTTTCTATTCCTTATTTAAGATTATAATATTTTATTAACTTTTGAACCTTTTCTAATGCCTCATTAGAATCTACTAATATATCTGGATGAAATCCATTAAATTCAAAATCATTACTACATGGTTGAAGGTATAAGCCACTTCCTAATCTAACTGTTATTGATGAGTTTTTAAGTTTATAATAATATGCATTACGAGTTATATTAGCACCAAGTGTATTTGTTCCAACTAATATTACATTATCCATATTCATAAGACATTCAATGAAATACTCTCCTGAAGAAGCAATTGCTTTATCAATTAATACAAATACTAATTTATCATTTGGTATTCTAGATAATGATGTAGGGGTTATTGAATGTGCATTTGAAATATAGTTACCATTGTATTTTTCGAATTCTTTTATCATATTGTTAGATACACCTGTGCAAGCCCCTCTAATCTCTACAAACCCATCAGAATAACTTTGAATCCAACTAGTACCAGCAGTTACAAATCCACCTTTATTTCCACGAAGATCTAATATTGACACTGGATATTTTTTCATTTCAAAGCCTGTACCTGGGAAATCAAATTGGCTGTCATCTTCTTCACTAGATGCATACATAGCTCCTAATTTAGCAATAGGAACATTGTCTTCTATTGAATATTCAAAAGGACTATTCTCTTTTTGAAAATCAAAGGGTAACATATTTAAAACTATACTTTCATTAAAACTTTCTTTATTATTTGAATAAACAACATCTGTATTAATAGTTGATGAAACTTCTTCTTGTAAAATAGCTATGCTATATACCAATTTTCCATCATTGTTAATTGTATATTTCATATATTTATCTATATTATTATCTTTATTTATCGCTTTTATATAATAATGTTTTTTATCTACAATTTTATAATATCCATTAGCATCTTTAAAAAATTCATCTTTGTTATATATATAATATATTTGATGTCTAGTGAAAAATGGATTTTTATTAGCTAATGCAAAATGGCAATCTTTTATAAAATTCAAATTATTTAATAATAAATTTGAAAAATCATCAGCTTTAATTGATTGTTGTCCATTTAAAACATCCATTATATTTTCTTTAGCTTCATTAAATACAGTATCACCACCAAAATATCCATAAGCCCCATAACCATATCTAAAAAACTTAAATAAACTATCTACATCTTCTTTAGCTTCATCATAAGTTATTACCTTTTTTTCATTATAAATTATATTAGGATTTAGAATTAAATTTTTATCAAAAAAAAGTTTTTGATACTCTACAAATTCTCTGGTTTCTTCAGGGGTAAATTTATATTCATCACCTAAATGCCAATTTATATACTCGTCTTTTATAGATGATGCATTTTTAAATAATTCATCCCTAGATAAATTAATACCTTCTACAAATCTGTTAAAATTCTCTTTTTTATTAACTTCTGAATTCTTTTTAATTAAGTATACTGAAAATATAATTGACAATATTAAAATTGGAGTTAATGTCTTAATTAACTTTTTTTTCATAACACTAATCCTTTCTAAAAGAATATTATTACATTTTATGAAAAACAATTTAAAAAATTCTAATTAATACAAAATAAGATATGTTTATATTTTTATACACTATAGCGTTCCAAGTTGACTTTTAAAATTATCCATTCCAAAACTTGGATACCTAAAATAGTGAGACATGCTCCGAATCACTTAAAATTCAACACTGTATCTTGTGTGAAAATATTTTAAAGTTATTGAATAAATTTAAATTGGATCTTGTTTCCCTATATAAAACTTATAATTTTTCTATACGTATATATTCAGCTAAGCTTACTTTCATAATTCAATATACTAAACTAATTCCCTTCCAAATTTATGCATTTAATTCTTTTAATTTATAAAAAACAAAAATCTCTAATAAATAAAAATTTATTAGAGACCCTTATTCTATATGGTTACAAATATCTGCATAGAGCTATTCCAATTTATTTCAATAAAATATTTTTTGAAAATTTTACAGATTAGGATTTTATATTTTTCATTATTACTTTTTAACACTATAATTTTGGAGTTTTTAGCCTTAACTTTACGTCTATGGGATTCCAAGTTAAGTTTTAAAATTACTTGTTCCAAAACTTGAATGCCTAAAATAGTGAGACATCCTCCTAATCACTTAGAATTGAACACTGTATCTTGTATAAAAATATTTTAAGGTTATCAAATAAATTTTTGTTATCATTTAAGAAAAAATATAAATAAAACCTAAAGCAATCAAAGCTTGTCCTAAAAAGTACGTTTAGTATTATTAGGAACATAGTGAGTAATAATCACCACAACTATTAACTGTTCACTATTAACTTTTAACTAAAATAATCTGTTAGTTATTGATAAAATATTAATTTGAGTTTTCTCATTTAATAAATGAATAAGTTTAAAATTTAATTTGAAACCCTATATAGGGTTCCAAGTTGACTTTTTAAGTTATTCATTCCAATACTTGGATACCTAAAATAGTGAGACATTCTCCGAATCACTTAGAATTCAATGCTGAATCTTGTATGAAAATATTTTAAGAGTGTTCAATAAATTTAAATGGGAGCTTGTTTCCCTATATTTATAAACAAAATTCTATATTGATAAAAACATTATATAGCTTATAACCACACCTAAAGCACTTCCAATTATAATATATTTATTTGCTTTTTCTTTTTTGCTTTTAAGTATAATAATCATTAATATGGTACTTATCATTCCAAAAAACAGTAAATTTTTACTTTGCTTATCACCAAAGTTATAAATAGAACCTTTTATATATAAAACATCTACTACAAATAATATTAAGAAATTAAACAAGTTACTTCCAACTATATTACCAACGGTTACATTGAAATTACCCATTCTAACTAATGATATACTTGAACTTACCTCTGGTAGAGATGTAGCAATTCCTAGTAATAATGCACCTACTAAGCTAGCTGACATATTAAGTCTTCCTGATATTATATCTGTTACATATGTTATTGATATACTAGCTATAACAAGCCCTATACTTGTAAATATAAATCTTATTATTATTTGTTTTAATGTTAAACTACATTCTTCTTCAGTAACAGTATCATTAGCTATTTCTTCAAAAGCCATATCTTTTTCACTATTATCATTAATCATAGATTTTACACCTAATATATATATAATTAGTATAAATATTGAAGTACAACTTACAGTTAAAATATTCAAATCTAATATCTTATACATATTTAAAATAATTATTATGTAAATAATTACAGTATATACTGCAGTATGTTTATGACTAATAGATACCTTTGACTTTTTAAAAGTGCTGAATGAAAACAGTATTAGTATTGAAAGAGTTGTAAGATTAAATATGTTACTTCCAAGTATATTTCCTAACGCAAGTCCAGAGTTATTAAAAAACATTGTAGCTGATATACTTGTTAATAATTCTGGCAAAGAAGTAACTGCAGATAATAATACCCCACCTATAAATGCGCCAGAAAGATTAGTAGTTTTATCTATTAAATCCACATAATATGCTGCTTTAATAGATAATAAAACTACCAATGTAGCTACAACAAAATAAATTAAATAAATCATGAATATTTCATCCCCTTAAAAACTTTTTATAATATAGAGTTCCAAGTTGAATTTTTAAATTTATCCCTTTGAATCTTGGATATCCCAAAAGTTAGACATAGTCTAAATCACTTTAAATTCAAACTTCATATCAAAATCCTATATTAAACTTCTTTTTATCTAACAAATAATTATAACATACTGTTTTATTTTATATAAACATAAAAATAAAGCTATGAATTAAATTTTACAATTTAACTCATAGCTTTTAATTTTACTTTTAAATCATTATGAAGCTTCTACTTCTTCAAACTGACTATTATATAATCCTGCATAGAATCCGTTTGCTTTTAATAATTCCTCATGATTTCCTTGTTCTACTATATCTCCATCTTTCATTACAAGAATTAAATCTGCATCACGTATTGTTGATAATCTATGTGCGATTATAAAGCTAGTTCTTCCTTCCATAAGGTTTTCCATAGCCTTTTGAATTAATACCTCTGTACGAGTATCTACTGAACTTGTAGCCTCGTCTAGTATTAATATTTTAGGATCTGCAATTATTGCTCTTGCAATTGTCAATAATTGTTTTTGACCTTGAGAAATATTATTAGCTTCCTCATTTATAACCATATCATATCCGTCAGGTAATGTTTTTATAAAGTGATTTGCATGTGCTAGTTTAGCTGCTTCTATAACTTTATCATCACTAGCATCTAAATTACCATAACGTATATTTTCCATTAATGATCCACTAAATAACCAAGTGTCTTGAAGTACCATACCGAATATTTTACGTAAATCATTACGCTTAAATTCTTTTACATCATGACCATCTATTAAGATATTACCACTATTAATATCATAAAAACGCATAAGAAGTTTAACTATTGTAGTTTTTCCTGCACCAGTTGGTCCTACTATAGCAACCTTTTGACCTGGTTTTATATCAACAGAAAAGTTATTAATTATAGTTTTGTCTTCACTATATCCAAAGTTAACATTTCTAAATGAAACAGCTCCTTCTATATCTTTAGTATTACAAGATACCTTTACATCTTCTGTCTCTTCTTCTTCCTCTAAAAACTCAAAAACTCTCTCAGCTGCAGCTGCAGTTGATTGCATTACATTTGCAATTTGTGCTGTTTGAGCTATAGGTTGCATAAATGATCTTACATATTGTGTAAATGATAAAATATCTCCAACTTGAATAGTTTTCTTTATAGTTAGATAACCTCCAAGTATAGTAACCATAACATAACCTAAATTACCTATAAAAGTCATTACCGGCATCATAATACCAGATAAAAATTGAGACTTCCAAGCTGAATTATATAATTTTTCGTTTAAACCATTAAATTCATCTATTGCCTTTTTTTCGCCATTAAAAGCTTTAACTATGTTGTGTCCACTATATATTTCTTCTACCTGTCCATTAGTGTTTCCTAAATATCTTTGTTGAGATTTAAAGTATTTTTGTGATTTTTTAACTATTAACCCTATAAACCCCATAGATAATGGTATTATTATTAAACTTGCAATAGTCATTTTAACGCTTATAGAAAGCATCATTATCAATACACCTATCATTGTGGTAACTGCTGTTATCATTTGTGATAGAATTTGATTTAAGTTTTGACTTATTGCATCAACATCATTTGTAACCCTAGATAATACTTCACCATTAGTATTTTTATCATAATATTTAAGTGGCATTTTATTTATTTTCTCTGATATTTTTTTTCTTAAATTATAAGAAACCTTTTGAGATATATCTGATGTAATAAATGTTTGTATAAATGAAAACAATGCACTTATAATATATAAACCTACTAAGATTAATAGTATTCTTTGAATTTTATCAAAATCTATACCATTTACACCGTTGCTACTAATTTTTCTTACTAAACCTTCAAATATTTCTGTAGTTGCTGTACCTAAAACTTTAGGTCCAATTATTGAAAATGCAGAACTTCCTATTGCAAAAATTATTACAACTACCATAGCTAATCTAAAAGGCTTTAAATAACTAAGCAGCTTTTTCATTGTTCCTTTAAAATCTTTGGCTTTTTCTCCACCAGCAGCCATGCCTCCCATAGGACCACCGCCCATGGATGCTTTGCCTTTATTTTGCTTTCCATTACTCATGAGTTAATTCCTCCTTTGTAAGTTGGGATGCAGCTATTTGTTTGTACACCTCACAGTTTTCTAACAATTCATCATGTGTACCTATTCCTACCATTTTTCCTTCATCTAAAACTATTATTTGTTCAGCATTAATAATTGTACTTATTCTTTGAGCAACTATAATAACTGTACTTTCTTTTGTTTCAGATTTTAATTCTTTACGAAGTATAGCATCTGTTTTTAAATCTAATGCTGAAAAACTATCATCAAATATGTATACTTGAGGTTTTTTAGCAATGGCACGGGCTATTGATAATCTTTGTTTTTGTCCACCAGAAACGTTACTTCCACCTTGTGCTATATGAGATTCAAAACCTTCTTCTTTTTTACTTATAAATTCCGTAGCCTGTGCAATCTTACACGCCTTTTCTACTTCTTCTTTTGTTGCATTTTCAGCTCCATACTTTATATTACTTTCAATAGTTCCAGAAAATAATATTCCTTTTTGAGGAACATATCCTATTTTTTTTCTAAGCTCTTCTTGTTTGATGTCTCTTATATCTACGCCATCAAGTAAAATCTCTCCACCTGTGATATCATAAAAACGAGGAATTAAATTTATAAGTGTTGACTTACCACTTCCTGTACTTCCTATAATAGCAGTAGTTTTACCTGGTTCTGCAACAAAATTTATGTTGCTTAAAACATTATCTTCAGCATTTGGATATTTGAAAGATACATTTTTAAATTCTATGTTTCCTTTATTTTTAGTTTCCTTACTTACATCAGGATCTTTTATTGAAAACTCTGTAGTTAACACTTCATCTATACGTTGTGCTGATACAGATGCACGAGGAAGTATTACTGATAACATTGAAATCATTAAGAATGCCATTATTATTTGCATTGTGTATTGTATAAATGCCATCATATCTCCAACTTGTATTTCAGCTGCATTAATTTTATTTGCTGCAACCCAAACTATAAGTATAGTTATAAGATTCATTATAAGCATCATAAGCGGCATCATCATAGTCATTATACGATTTACAAAAGTATTAGTTTTTCTTAACTCTGTATTGGTTTCATCAAATCTTTTTTCTTCTGTCTTTTGATTACTGAACGCACGAATAACCAACATTCCTGTAAGCATTTCACGAGTTACAAGATTTAATTTATCAACAAGTTTTTGAACCTTCTTAAATCTAGGTACTGCTAAACCAAATAATACAAGCACTACTGATATAATAGCTAATACTGCAACACCAATAATCCAAGCCATGGATGTATCAGTATTTAAAACTTTTATAACTCCACCAATTGCAAGTATAGGTGCATAAAATACCATTCTTATAAGCATTACTGTAACTGTTTGTATCTGTTGTATATCATTAGTACTACGAGTTATAAGTGATGCTGTGGAGAATTTATCAAATTCTGCATTTGAAAAACCTACCACTTTTTCAAATACTTGTCCACGCAGATTACGACCCATACCTGCAGCTATTTTGGCTGCTATAAATCCTACTGCAACTGTAGCTACCATACTTAATAATGCTATTGAAAGCATTTTAGCTCCAGAAGAAAATACATAATTAGTTTGCATTTTATCTGTATCTATTCCTATTTTATTATATTCATCCTTTATAAAATAAATAGATGCCTGAGTATACATATTTTCGTCTATTTCTGCAATTTTCTCATCCATTTGAGTTTTTAAATTAGAAAATTGTTCTTTAGGTATACTATTAATTAATGTATCTACATCCATATCTTTTGGTACATTAGGAATGCTTTCATTTTTAATAGCCATTTCTAAGGCAGAAATGCTCATAATAGATTTTGACATTATTGTATTTAATGAATCTATTGTATCCTCATCTTTTATATCTTTTAATTCATATACTGATTCATCTTTTAAAATTGGATATTTATTTACATATTTATCATATTCATTTTTATCAAGATTATCTTTACTTAACAATTCATAATTGTCCAATACTATTTTTTTATCTGCATCATCCATAAATAATGTTAAATTATTTAATTGACTTTCACGAATGGATTTTGGAATAGCATTTTCAATTCCTCCTTGTTGAATTCCTACATTTACGATCTTTGATGTGTAATCTGGTAACGAAAGATCACAAACTGCTTGAAGTGTCAATAATAAAATAACTGCGACTATTGACATGAAAAATGGCTTTAAGTACTTTACAATTTTAAACATAAATCTTCCCCTTTCTTTTAAATCGTTCTTATATGTAATTTAAAACTTACTAATTATAAATATAAGTTCATTTTCAAATAACAGCTTAACTATAACTAACAAAATTTTATTATTTGTCACCACCTTTATAGTATTGATTATTTTATAATTATTATTTATATCTATGATTTTTTTAATTTTGGTATATAATAATTATAGTTTTAAATAGTTATGTTTTTTAATAGTTATATTTTTTAACTATTATTTTCTAAGTATATATCTCATAAAAAAGAAAGTCAATAAAATTTTTATATTTTTTCGATTGTATAAATATGTAAGATTAATTAAAATAGGGTATAATGTTAAAGGGAGGAATTTTTAATGAATAATAATAAAAATCTAAAATTAATTGCTAAGGATTTTTTAACTATAGTACCATTATTTCAAAAAAAGCTTGTAAAAAGAAATTGTAATTTTTCTCAAGATAATTTAAATCATTCTCATTTTCAAGTAATGGCTACTTTAAAATTCTATGGTAAGCAGCCTATTTCTGACGTTAGTAAAAGACTTTTTATATCTATGCCTAATATGACTAAACTTCTAAATAAGCTTATTGAAAAAGAAATGGTTGTTAGACTTCCTGATGATAAAGATAGACGAATAATCAATATAGAATTAACACCACAAGGTGAAAAATATCTTGATGAAAAATATAATGAAGTATTAGATACTTTAACAAGTAAATTTTCTACATTATCAGAAGAGCAAATAGACAAGTTAGCATTATCTATACATAATTTAAAGGAAGTTCTTACAGCAATAAGCTCTGAGGATTAATTTAAGCTTATACTTCTTAAATAAATTATAATAAAAAATTGCAGAGTTCATTTTATAATCTTTTATCTTATAAAATGAATTCTGCAATTTTTTTAATTCAATATAATTCCGAACTTTTTAATAACATGTTATCTTATATCTAAGTAACCATATCCATTATTTGTTATATTTCCGTTTGTAGTAAATTCTATAGGAAATTTAAAAAGTGGTCCATCAAAAACAAAAGTGTGATATTCTCCATTTTCTCCACAAGGATCTGCACCTGTGCCTTTTATTTTCCCAACTAAATCTTTAGTTAAAATCTTTCCTAAATAATTCTCATCCAAATATTCTAATTTAACATTCTTCAAAACTGCTTTAAACCCAGTTTCTATAAATTCATAGGTTATTTCTTCCCTATTACCTTGCCATAATGGGAAAACAGCTTCCATACCAACCTTTTCACATCTTTCACTACACCACTGTCTATGTTGCTCTATATCTATATCACCAAAAACACAAGTAGTTACGCCTTGTTCTTTTGCTTTTTTTAATGTATTCTCAAAAGTTGCTTCGTACTGATTTCCTTTACACTTTACTAACATTAATGGAATATTCATTGATTCCGAAACTTTTTCTAGCATTGGTTCTGGAATTCCATGAAACCAACTTCTATTTAGACTCTCATCAACTGTAACTAATAACCCACTTGGAATATGGCCTTGATTAACCATTTTATAAAGGGCTAATGTACTATCTTTTCCACAACTATATGACATAATAAATTTCTTTTTCATAATGCTTCTCCTACTTCCATTTCTCTAAAGCTTTAACCATAAATTCTTTTATATTCAGTCCATAAACCTCTTTAAGTCTTTCCTCTTCTAATACATCACTACAACTACCTTTAGCTATAATATGTCCTTCTTTAATCATTATTACTTCTTCGCTAAACATCTGAACTAAATTTAAATCATGCAATACACCTATTACCGTTTTATTCTTTTCTTTAGTCCATTTATTTATATGTCCTAATATTTCTATTTGAGATTTTAAATCTAAGTGATTTGTTGGTTCATCAAGTAAAATTATATCTGGATCCTGAGCAAAAGCTCTTGCTAAATATACTCTTTGAAGTTGGCCACCAGATAACTCTGTTATCATTTTATCCTTTAAATTTAATAACCCTACATTTTCTATACAACTTAAAACTAATTCTTCATCATCTTTTGAAAGCTTAGAAAATATTCCATCAAAATGTGCATATCTTCCTAAAGCTACTGTTTCAAAAACTGTATAAGGAAAATAAATTTCAGATGTTTGTGTCATAAAAGCAATTTTTTTTGCAAGTTCTTTTCGTTTTATTGTCTTTAATTCTTCTCCATCTATATTTATTTCACCTTTATACTCTATAAGATTTGCTATTGCCTTTAACATAGTAGTTTTTCCGCATCCATTAGGCCCTACTATCGATAAATTTTGCCCTCTTTTTACTTCTATAGATATATCTTTAACTATATCAAAACCATTGTAACCACAATATAAATTTTTTATTTTCAGCATATTATCACCTATTTCTTTTATTAAAGTATAAATATCCAAAAAACGGCGCTCCTATAAGTGCTGTAATTGCACCTACTGGCAATTCTGATGGTGATACTACTGTTCTTGCAATTAAATCTGTAATTACCATTAATGAACCACCAACCACTATACACATTGGAATTACTATTTTGTGATTAGATCCAAATATTTTTCTTACCATATGTGGTGTTATTAAATCAATAAAACCAATTACACCACTTAACGCCACTGCAGTTCCTGTTAATATTGCAGTAGCTACAAATAATAATTTTTTTACTTTTTCAGTTTCAACGCCTACTGATTTTGCCTGTTCTTCTCCAAAACTTAAAATATCCATTTCTCTACAATATCTTAAAACAATTGCCATTCCTATTATAAAAAACGGAATGCCTGCTGTAACATATGACCATCCTTTCATTGCAAAAGAACCCATTTGCCAAAGCGTTATTGTTTTTATATCTTCACTAAAAAATGATGAAATTGTTGTTAAAAGAGCATTTGTAAATAATGAAAATACTATACCTGCTAAAATTATAGTGCTATTTGATAAACCTTTATCTACCTTGCTTGCAAAGGCAATTACTAAAAATACTGTTATTATACCAGATAAAAATCCTATAAACGGTAATGCTAAATTGCCTATAAACGGTATTGAAATATGTAAAACTATGTATATTCCTACACCTAAAGAAGCTCCTGATGAAACCCCCAAAGTATAAGGAGATGCTAATGGATTTTTTAAAACTGATTGAACTACTGCACCACTTACTGCCAATGCTGAACCTACTAAAAATGCTAAAATCACTCTTGGAAGCCTAATAACCCAAATTATTGATACATCTTTAGGCTGTATCCCTGGTTGTAGTGGTATATTAAATAATTTATTTCCAATTATTGAAACAATATCACCTATACCAATATGGGAACTTCCTATAGAAGTTCCCATACAGATTACCAAAAATACTATTGGAACAGCCAATATTAGTAATAATTTTTTATTTTTCATATTTGTCTGGATATATAGCTTTAGCCATTTCTTTTAAAGCTTTTACTATATTTTGGCTTCCACGTGATGATGCGTTTTGATTTATTAAATAAACTTGTTTATTCTTAACTGCATTAACATTTTCCCAACCTGGACGTTTTAAAATTCCCTCTACTGCATTTGGAATATATTCTTCATTTGTTAATATAACATCTGGATTAGCTGAAATTACATTTTCTTCACTAGGTGCAATCCAGCTATTTTCTTTAACAAAAATATTTTCTCCACCTACTATTTGAATCATTTCATTTAAGAATGTATTATTTCCAAAACTATATAATCCTGATGCTGATCCTATTTCAAAATAAACCTTTTTCTTATCTGTAATTGATTCTCCTACTTTTTTTATTTTATCTATTTCACTTTTCATGTCGTCAACAATTTTTTTTCCTTCTTCTTTAGTTCCAGTAAGTTCTGCTAAGAAATTGATATCTTCATATACTCCATCTACGCTATCACTACTTGGTAGATATACAACAGGAATTCCTGATTCTTTTATAACTTTAAATGGATCTTCATTTCCTTCTTTATTATGACCTGAAGCTATTACAATATCTGGTTGCAGTGCTATAATTGCCTCTGCATCAGGGTTTCTAAAATCTATTTTAGTTATATCTTTTTTAATTCCTTCTACATCTGCTGAATATGTATCAACAGCTACAAGTTTATCACCTAAACCTAGTCCCATTAAAATTTCAGTATTTGATGGCGCTGTAGAAATTATTTTTTCTAATTTTTCTGGCGCTGTGAATTCGTTTCCTTCTCTGTCTTTCATAGTTGTAGTTTTGCTTGAACATCCAACTAATAAGATTAAACTCATTATTGTTGATAATAATACCAATAGAATTTTCTTTGATTTATTCATAATTTTTCCTCCAAATTATATATTTATTAATAATTTTATATTTATTATTCAAAATAAAAAAGACACACCCGTAGGTATGCCGTAATACACTAAATTATTTTACTCTTTAAATAAAATAACATAACATGTACCCTAATATTCCACCCACAGAGAACTATAGTACAATTAATAGGCAGGTCTCCCGACTTTGCTTCGTCCTCCATTTTACCTTCCCACAGTTTATACTGCAGTGGCTTATAAAACTTCGTCAGCTTCACGGTTACTGGGTCAGTTGAAGATTCTCACTTCATTCCCTATTAAGAAAAACACCTATAATATAATGATAATTTTTATAATTGTAACAATTATTATTATATTATGAACATATATCTATGTCAATGTCTATTTGTTAAGTATTTTTAAGTATTAGTTACAATTATATAATAAATATTCAATAATTTTACATATAAATTTGATATTCTTCTTATTTTTACAATAGTTATATATGTTATAATATGTTTATTAAATTTTGTGTAGGTGATTTAATGATAAAAAACTCTAAAAATACGGTTAAACTAACTCGACTTGATGGGCTAAACAATTTAAATTATCTGTTAAGCTATGATGATAAAAGCTATTTTTTGAAATGTAATTTTAAAGATAAAAATAAGAACTTTTCTTATGAATATAAACTTTTAACTTTATTAGACCTTAACCACATATGTCCTAAAGTAATCTATAAAGATACTTGTAGCTACACTATAATAAGCGAGTTCATTTCAAATTCACGTATAGATGAATCTACTTGTACAGACCCAAAATTTCTTTTAAGTTTATCTAACAAATTAAAAAATATGCACAACCTAAAATGTGATTATATATATAATCCCTTTAATGAAATAAGAAAAAAGCTATCTATACTAAAAAAACTCAATTTTAAATTTTCTAATGAATTTATATTTATAATTAGGAAACTTGACGCTATTGAAACCATTTTGTGTAATGATATAAATTATGGTTTATGTCATAATGACTTAAACCCGTCAAATATCCTTTATAAAAATGATGAAGTATTTTTAATAGATTTTGAATTTAGTGGTATGTGGGATATTTTTTATGACATTGCAACATTTTGTTGGCTACTAGACGATAATTCTAGAAAAATATTTTTAATGTCTTATTTTAATAATTTTTCACAGGAATTACATCTTAAATTTAAAAGATATCTTTTTGTAGTTAAACTATGGAATATATGTTGGAGTTATGTAAAATCGTTCTCTTCAACATCTGATTATGATTATAAAAAAGGTGGCGATCTTGTTCTTATAGATCTATATAATGACTTAAAAGACGATAAGTATTTGTAAATACTTATCGTCTTTTATATACGTTTTTTAATTATCACTGCATATCTTATTATCTACCTTGGAGTTGTATAAAATTCCTATTGTAACTACCATGGCACCTAATATTTTATTAATTTCTATTTCTTTATTTATTAAAAAATCAATTATAATACCAGCTACTATCTGACCTATAAATAGTAATAGCATGCTATAAACCACAGGTATTTTGGGTATTATTATGTTAGAAGTATATACTATAATAACGCCTATAATACCACCACAAAATACAAATATAGGTATATTTTTAAATTCCACCATAGATAATTCAACATTACTTCCTAAAATTAGAAGTACTACCATAGAACATAATAGTCCTACAATATAATTTATTAAAGTACTTTGTAATACTCCTATTCTTTTTCCTAGCGATGAATTAATTACCATAGATAAGGTTGTTAAAACTCCACCTATTATTGCAAGTATATACAAATTTTCTCCTCCTATCCTATTGTCATTACTATTAACCCTACTATTATAATAGTAAATCCCATTAATTTTTTAATATTAAACTTATACTTTTTCATTCCAAACAAGCCATAATGGTCTATAAATGAAGAAAATATTAACTGTCCAAATACAGCCAGCGATGTAGTTAATGTAACACCTATTCCCCCTATTGTTATAATATTACTTAAAGTTAAACCTACTCCTACAGCACCACCTAAAAATAAATATTTGGGAACATCTCTTTTAATGCTTACACTTTCTCTTTTTATTATCATAATTAGAATTATTGCTATTAGTCCAACTAAATGAATTATTATAAGAGAATACATTGATCCAACTTTACCTTCTAATTGACTATTAAACGTAATCATAACAGAAATTAAACTTCCTATAAAAAGTGCTAAAATATTATACATTGTTAATCACCCCAATACTATATAGAGACAAGCTCCAATTTAAATTTATTCATCAAATTTTTGTTATCAGTTGAGAAAAATAAGTACAAATATAGTTAGTTAAGAACCTAGAAGTTTAAATCTTCTCACATTAAACTCATATAAAGTTTAAAGATAATAGAAGCATAATTAAGTATTTCAATTTAAAAGAGATAATTAATAATTAAGAGTTCAGGAGGAAAGTAATACCACTTTCTTTTAATCTAATAATATAATTTGCTTTGCAAATTTATAAAAATATACGTTGAGAATTACTAGGATCAAAGTGAATAGTAATAGCCACAACTGTTAACTATTCACTCTTAACTTTTAACTAAAATAATCTGTAAACTATTAGTATAATATTAATCTTAAATTTTCTCATTTGATAAGTTCATAAATTTAAAAGTCAGTTTGAAACCCTATAACTTAATCAAATTAGATATATAATATCAAAATAATAATCTATTATATAGGACAAATGTCCTATATAATAGATTTAAATAGAATTTTTTTAATTTTTGAATTATATAAAGGGGTGTTTTAGTTGAAAAAATCTAAAAACAGAAAATTAATAAATGCTTATTTAGAAAAATACTCATTAAATAAATACCTAAGTGAAAGTTTATCTTTATGTTGCGAACTTCATACATTTGATAAAAATGAAATGATTTGCACTCTAAATGAAGATATGAAATATATATATTTTTTAGTTAAAGGTAAAGCAAAAGTTTATACTCTTCTCTCCACAGGCAAGTCATTACTTATATGCTTTATAACCCCTCTTTCGGTAATGGGGGATATTGAATTTTTGGATAATTCAGCTGCTGATTGTTCTGTAAAAACAATTGAATCATGTCACCTTATAGCAATTCCTATTGATAAAGTTAAAAAACTTGCATATGATGATTCTGTTTTTTTAAGATTTATAATATCCTCTTTAGAAAAAAAGCTGAGAAACAATTCTATTTTTAGCTCAATAAATATGTTATATCCATTAGAAAATAGATTTGTAAGTTATCTTTTATCTTTACCTATTAACAGTAACAATACTGTTGAAATAGATGAATTAACCCATATATCCGAGCTTCTAGGTTCTAGCTATAGGCATTTAAATAGAGTTATTAAAAATCTTTGTGAAAAAAACTTAATAATAAAAGATTCTAATTTAATAACAATTTTAAATATGGATGAACTAAAAAAGTTAGCAAGAGACATATATAAAAATGAAAAATAATAAAAGCTATAAACTATTAAAAATAAATAGTTTATAGCTTCTTTACTACGTTAATTATTTACATATTCAAACTTAACAAAATTTTCACCTTCAAACTCTAACATAACAACCCACGGCATTATATTTTTTATTCTTTCAAAATGTTCATATTTAAAAGTTACATCATAATAGTTTATAATAGTGCTTAATGCTGTACCATGAGTTCCTATAATTATGTTATTACTATTATTTTCTCTTAATATATTCTTTAAAGCATTTATATTTCTTTGTTGTACTTCTAATAAACACTCACCATCTTCAATTTTATAATTAAAATCCTTCCACTGATTTTTTGCAAAGCTATCAAAATCATCTAGCCATTTATTACAAATTCTTCTTTCTCTAAAATCTTCTACAATATTAATCTCTAAATTTAACATTTGTGCCACAGGTAAAACTGTATCTATAGCTCTTTTATACGGACTTGAATATACTTTATTTATATCTTTATTCTTAAAAAGCTCACATAAACTTTCACTATCTTTAAGACCTTCATCGGTCAATGGTCTAGTCAGATCATCCAAAATTTTAAAATCTGGTTTTGCGTGTCTTACAAAATATATTTTAGTCATAATGATTTCCCCCTCTATATTGCTTTTTAAAACTACTATTATAATTATATTACCATAACCTCTTCATCCCCGATTACCTCTCTTGTTTCTTTAAAACCTATATTTTTATAAAATTTTTTGTAACAATATTTTTAGGTACATCACTTGTAAAAACTTAATTTTTCCTAACTTACACCTTAAATTCTCCAACAACTTCATGATAACAATTCTTCTATATCCTTTTTTATACTTTTTATCAATCATAAGTCTATTTAATTTCCATCTATTTGTGTCAGGTTAATCTCTATTAAATTTAGTTACATCCCCAATTAATCTAATTTTATCACTATCTAAAATTATACCTCCAGTATCTTTAATAGCATAAACTGTAGTTGTCTTTTCTTCTAATGCTTTTTTTATACAGTTATTTTCCATATCAGTTTCTGCATAATGAACCTCAATATAGAAATTTTCCTTTATTAAACCTAACCCTTTTAAATATATAAATTCAGGATAGTCTTTATCTGGGGATATATAATAATTATTTAATTGCATCAAAGCACCTGCACTTACACCTATAACTATTTTGCTTTCATTTATACTACTGAGTATATCTTTCTCTAAAACGTGCTCAACTGCCATATCTGGAAGTCCACCTGTTAAAAACACCACATCACTACTCTTTATTACTCTTTTCATATTATCTTTAGTATCTTCAAAATAATTGATAAAAGTAATATTTTCTTCACTAATACCTAAATCTATAAAAGGCTCAACTATTTGCTTATAATACTTACCTTTTTCCTTATTATACGCTTTTTCCCAATCTACAGAATTACATATAGCCTCATTACTAAAAGCAAAAGGAATAACTACAACTTTATTATAAGAATGTATATATTCTTCTATGGTCTCTCTAGCCCATTTTTCATGAAAATTATATTGACTTAATAATATATTCACCATAGTTCTTATTCTCCTTTTTACAATATCTTTTCATAGCTTATCTATTAATTTTAATTCAATTATTAATAGAATTTCATCAAATTTATTCAGCAAATTCCTTGATATACTCCTTAAATTGTGAGCCACATCTTGTTAACTCACCCATAACTCTCTCTATTCCTTTATCTGTTTTAAACCAATTACTCTTATTTATTCCCTGTACCTCACATGGACAAATTATCAATTCTGAATTTGGATATGCCCACTTATAATACATAAGACAACGCCTTGCATGAAAATTTTTACAACAGATTATTGCTCTTCTTATATTCAACCCTAACTTATCTGTAACCATACGAGATTTAAACGCGTTTTCATATGTATTTTCAGCATTATTTTCTTTTAAGATTGCGTTTTTATCAACACCATTTTTAATTAAAACATCATAAAAGAAATCCCATTCTGTGTTATATGCATTATTATATTCATCTGTTTTTGATGATGGATTTGGAAAATATCCATACTTAGGGCTATACTTTCCAGAAGGTAAAATGCGTGGGGCATAATTATTTTTCCAAAGTTCTGCTGCTTTTTCCCCTAATTCAGCATAGGACCCTCCAGGTATAAAAATAATATCTGCTTTTTAAGGTTATTTTCAAAAAATATAAAATTTGTAATATCATTTATAGATTTCATTCTTACCCCCATAAATTACTTAATAAATTTATTTTTAATTTAATATATATTAGATTTTGGGGCCTTATTATTTTTATAGTAAAATTTTGCTTGTCCCATATTTTTCTCCACTTCCCTTAATAATTAAAGCTCTTTTTCCATAGCTAAAAACTCCATTTCACCCTTAACAGTTTTTCCAATGAACTCATTAGTTACTTTAAAATCTAAACTTTTATAAAGCCTAATTGCCCTTTCATTAAACTTAAGCACTGATAGCCCTATAGTTTTTAAATTATATCTTTCTTTTATACAATTTAAAATTGAAGTTAAAAATTCTTTTCCTAGACCTTTGCTTGTTAAACTAGGTCTTAACTGTACTGAAAAAGTTACCTTATCACTTAAATAAATTGCACAATTCCCTACAAGTTCATTTTTATCACTATAAACAGAAATAACATTATTATCATTTGGAAAATTTTTGACATAATCAATTTTCCCCTGTGAAAAATCATTATCAAAAATGAATATATTCCACCATATTTCCATGTTAAAAAATCTTCTACATCTTCATTAGTTACCCTTCTTAATTTATAGTTCATATCTAATCCCCTCTTATTTAGCATTACCTTTATTTATATACTGCTACCATATTTCTTATTTTGATTCCTTTTTATATTATAATTCTATATAGTTGTTATTTTTGTAAAAACTTGTAGCACGTATTGTAACTTATATATATACATTATTCATATTATTTACATCCTATTAATTTAATAGTTCCTTTTCTATTATTTTTTATATTCTACTGTAAAAATAAAATATAATTTTCATTTTCTTATAATCTTAAACTTTAAATATTTTGCATTTATATTATAATTTCACCAAAATCTTTCTAAATTTAGAGTAGAAAAGCCCCTTAAACTTATATTCAAGAGACTTTTATTCTTATTCTTTTATTTCATTAAATATTATTCTTCATACCTAAAATATTTTTAAATCCATTTGCTAATTTCATGTTAAAATATGCATAATTAATTCTTATATCTTCATACAATTTTCCTCTTGTTAATATTTATTCGATCAGTAATTAAACTTTATTTTTATAATTTTAATTCACACATTTTCATTTTTAATTCTCCTATTTAAATTGAATATTTTTTAAATTATTAAGCATTTCATCATCTATACTTTTATTTGTAAAAATATAGAACATTGGATTCATAAATATATTATCATGATTCGCAATATCTAAATTTTTTGTAACCAAATACACATTATCATCTACACTTATAGTAGACCTTTCCATAGTATCCTCTTTACTTGCATATATTTGAATTTTATCTTCTATATCATAATTTCCATAAAGCAATGATGAGCTTGGAAAAATATCACAAAATTCAACTCCAGCTCTATAAGTTATTATTTCATTGCTAGAATCTTTGAATGTGATAAAGTTCTTCATCATATCATTTCCAATATTAAAGAAATTTCTATGACCCAAAAGCATATTTTTCATAAACTCTCCTGTACTATTAATAATTTCAGAAGTATGACATAATACAGGAACTCCTGGCAGCATCAAATAATATTCATTAATTTTCAAGCCTTTATATTGCTCATTTTCAGTTATATTCAAGGATGTTTTTATGCCATGCCATTGATTTCCACATGTATCTGTCATTTTAACAAAGTTTGTTATAACTTTTTCATTTAATAAACTTGTAGATTGAACGTACCAATTTCTAGGTACAGTCTGCATTCCACCAAACCATGGATTATACCATGTTCGCATTTCTGAATTTGGAAACTTACTATGGAGATATTCCTCATTTTTATAGGTTAATGAATATATTCCACTTGTAAAATCTGGAGAGGACTTAATGGTCATCACCCCATTATTTATTGAATAAATGTTAAATCCTTTATATTTTTTCATATGCATTTTAAAGTCTACATCTTTAATTTTAAATAAGGCAGAATTTTTTTCAAAAAGTAATAAACCTAAATCTGCTTTAACAGAAATAATATCAGAATCATACTCATCTGCTATTGATGTAAAAACTTTCATGGCCAATGTCATATTTTCAAAGTTTTTTTCTATACAACATACTAATCCCTTTTTTGAGTCAACTTTTATTTTGCCTTTAATGGGAATTTCGTTATATTTTCTTAGTTCTATTGAAGCACCATCTTTAATAAACGGATTTCCTTTATTTATAGATACTTCGCAATCATTAGTTGTGCATAATTTAAGAGTTTTGTTATCTTTTAAATTATCACCTTCAGCGTTGCATATTAACCCCCTCTGAAATGTCTTCAAAGCAAAACTTCTCAAATCTTGCCAAGTTTCGAAAGTTGTTAATGCTACATAAATTGATTTAGTAGTTTTTTTACTTTTTCCATTAACTATGCCAACATTCTCTTCAAGGTACATGTAAGGCCACTCTCCAAAATGGAGAAGTTTGTCTTTATCCCACCAAAGGCTACGTGTATTATTGTCATCTCCTGAAAAGATCCAATTTTCACTTAGCAATTCACTTTTAAATGGAGTTGTATCCTCTAAAGCCATATCTGATAACTTAATAAACTTGTTATTATAAGGTATTACTCCTCTACTTAGTTCACCATGATATATTTGTTGCTTTATTAATATTTCCTCATCTGTTTTGTTATCACTTAAATTGTATACTTCAAAATAACTCTGAGCAATGCCAGTTATGTGAAGTTTTACTATTAAAGTTACCTTCATTTCACTATAATTGTTTAAAAAATAATCTCCTTTGAGAATCATATGCTCATTTTCTTCATACCAACAAATATTTTCTATTTTCTTACTTAGAAGTTCATTATGATTAGACATTTCAAATTCAGGAGTAAATAAAACTGTTTCTCTAAATTGATTCTTAAATTTTCTAAAGCATATACAGTTGTCATCTTTAGCTAAAACAACTGAATATGCACCATTTACAATAATATAATCAGTATTCGTCTCTCCTCCAAATTTTCCTCCTCTTCCTTTAAAAAACTCTATTACATTAGCTTTAAATTCAATTTTTTCTCCACTTTTCAAAATAGCAGTAACATTAATCCACTCTGAATAAACTGTTGGTTTCTTGAGATAGTAAGGTACTTCTACTGAATTTTTTTCATTATCATTAAGTTTAACTTTAAAATCTCTATTCTTAAATTCTATATTATCATTTTTATTAAGCTTAAATTCAAAAGTAGCTTCTTCACATAAGTTATTTTTAATGTTTATATAAAATTTTGAATATTGTCCAGAAACTCTCTCGCTACTTTCTGATAAAATATTTATTTTTGCTGGTAGCCTTGTCAATATTCCGACCTTAAACAAAGCTATTTTATTATTTATGAAAATTTGTGATACAACTGCTGGATATATTTTTTCATCATCAATTTCCTTATCTGAAGACTTAATATAAAACTCACCCTCCACTATATCTTTTTCATGAACATCTACTTCCTTGTTTAATTGAAATTTTATATTCTTATCATCTTCACCTTTTATTTTTATTTTTATTGCTTTTCCTGTCTTATTAATTATTTCATAGAACACTTTGTATTTCTTTCCAAACATAAAAGTTTCATCATTAATTATTACAGATACTAAATAATCATCTGTCTCAATAAGTCGTAATCCTCTACTCCGACTTTCAAATTGTAGCCTTAGTTTTTTATTATTTATTTCCCAATTATATTCATAAAATTCATGACCATTCTCTTCAATTCCACTAGGCTCCATGTCCATATTTTGCTTTAAACCACTATACCAATCCTCATTTTCGAAGTATCCTTTAAGAGCTTCTATTTTTAAAATATATGGTATAAAGCTTATGCAATGAGAACATTTGTTCTTTTCCAAGAAAAATCCGCAACGCTTATAAAATGGTATAGATTTCTTATTTGAAGACCATGTATGAAGATCTATCATTGGATAATCGAGTTCTAAAGCTCTATTAACTACAGCTTTAATAATTTCTTTTCCAATTCCATTACCATGACAGTCATATCTTGTATTTAATAACTTTATCCTAAGTGCTTCTTTTTGAGATAATAAAGCACAGTATCCTAAAACCTCTTCATTATTAACAGCAAGAAAAGTATTTAAGTTTGAATTAGCTTTATGAGATTCTAAAATACTTTCCTCAGTTACATTTGCATAACTTCCATTCCATCCTTCAGTACTCATTGTCCACATCTTTGCAATAGCCTTTGCGTAGGCTGGAGTATATTCTACAATTTTCAAGCAATCCATAATCTTTCCCCCTTATGTCATATAGTTATAAAAATATATCCATTTAACTTTTTATAAATTACTTATTGCAATAAAATTTTTTATCTTTAAAGTTACCTACATTACCATATAAATCAATCATCATTTTTAAATATAATTTTGCAATTACTAATCATATTTATTTTCTTTAATCATCTTGAAAATTTATAAATATTTTCATCTGCTATATAGATTAATGAATTATCTTTAAAACCAATCCATATCCATATAATTACATATAAAATTCAGCGTTTAAATTACTATCATGTATAATTTCTTGCTCCTCCCTATATAATTCATTGACTAAATGATGTATTCTAAACTTATTTATAAAGATTTATTCTATTAATTTAATTATACTTAACCTTAAATATTTTATATATTACCAAAACATTTCGGTATTAAAGTTGAGCAAAACCTTCTAATTTAAACATTCTGTCTGCTTAGGCATAGTCAAATAAATAATAAGCCAGTATTCTCACCTATTTCCCACGAATATTTCGTGGGTAAAATCCAGCCATAGTCCCACTATTACTAGATTTAACCTCCTTGTCTCGTGACAAATATACTTTGAATCTTTGACTTATTATTTCTTTTCATATGCCTTATAAAAATTTATTCTTGGTAAGTATTTTCACAATAATATCCTCTTATTTCAAATCCATTTTTTATATAAAACCTTTGAGCTTTTTTATTTTAAAAGTATACATGTAAATGAATTTCATTAATTTTTTATTCAAAAATCTACTCTTAAAAAATCATTATAATTTTCTATCTCAAATTCCAACTTTCCTTCACAATTTAATTTGTAGATTGCAACATCTGAGGTTTTAAATAGTTTATTTTTATTAGTCCATTCAATATCTTTTACAACGTGGCATATTATATTTATTACACCACCGTGAGTTACAATTAAAATATTTTCGTTAGAATGTTTATATTTACATATCACATCATCAAACCATCTTTTTACTCTCTTATAAAAATCATCTGGACTTTCACCATTAGGATATTTCTCATCCATTCTTAAAGTATTAAAAAACAATCCAGGATATTTCACTAATGCTTCTTTATTCAACATTCCTGCTAAATTCCCATTATTCATCTCTCTTAACTCTTTATCAAATTCAACTCTTACATCTATTTTTTTACTACTTCATTTGCTGTAGATAAAGCTCTTGGTAAATCACTTGAAATAACTTTTGTTATTTTAAACTCTTTTTGCTTGAAATAAAGAAATTCGGCAAGTTTTTTAGCTTGTTCTTTGCCTTCCGATATCAAATCTAACTTACTCCATCCACCTCTATATCTCTCATCATCTTTAGCATGTCTAACTAAATAAATATTAATTTTAAACCACCTCTGCAATAGTTTTAATACTTTTTCAATTTATTAACAATCAATATAATTCTACTTCTGTCATAAGTAATTCTTCTAAATAATCTGCCCTTGGTCTCTTATCTTTGTTGAAGAAATCCTTTACAGAACTTGAATCTGATTTAATAAAGACTAATGATTTAAATTCTGGAACTACATTGTTCATTTTCAATTTTTTTATATACTTTTTGTATAATTTAATGTACTCCTTCTCACTAATTTTTAATTCAACTTTAAATACTAATCCTATAAAATTATGTTCTCCTCCGCTTTGTATATACTTAGGCTGAGCTTTACATACTATATCAGTATCATATAGATTAATTCCTAATTCTTCATATAATTCCCTTTGTATATTATTATAAATATCAATTTTGCCTTCAATTAAATCCTCATCATCAAATCCTCCTCCACAGCACTGTAATCTATTAGGCAATGCTGTATTACAAGCCATTTCTCCTATAATAAAACTTGAATCTATAGTTTCAACTAATATAGATACATAAATGACCCTACACCCGTACTCTTCTATATTGTTATGAATTGTGTACAAATAATGAGCATAATCCGTAGATTGTATGTATACCTTTAAGGCTTTTCCTATACTTTCTATATTACTTATAGTAAATACAGTTCCCCTAGTAAAACTTTTTCCAGATTTTAATAATTCTTCCCAATGTGCCTCCACTTTTTCTCTTACATGATCTGGCATTATATATTCCTTATCATATATAATTTCAACATTTCCATCTATTTTTCTTATAACCATTTATTTCACTATATTCCCCTTCTAATTTATTAAGTATTGATTATCTATTTTTCACATTTATTTATCATATGTTTTATTCCATCTAGTATTTCTACAATTTTATTTTTTCTTTAATCTCTTTATCTATATATTATATTTCTATTTCATTGCTATTTTTGTAGAAATATGTAGCATATATTGTAACTTATATATACGCATTATTTACATTGTTCATAAGAAATTAACTTATCTATTTCTTTTATTTTTTATATTAAATTTTATTTATATCTTAAATAAAAATAGAGACATCACCACAAATTTCAAAACTTTCATGGCAATATCTCTATTATTATATAGATATCTATTTACATTTTACATAAGCCTCTCTAAAACATATTCCTTAAATTTTCAAAGTTACCACTTTCTACTGATGTACCTTTATCTATTTTATCATTTACATAATCATATTCTGCAAAACCATAATTAAATTTAGGACTAGATACTCTAACTTTAGTATCATTGATTGTGTATACAGCTTTATTTTCTAAAACTTTAGTTAAAAATTCTAATAACTCTTCACAAGATTTAACTTTTCCTTTTAAAATCATTTTCAAACTATAATAAAATAAATTATAAGAACCACTTAATTCAGTCATTTGTCCATTTCTCATATAAAATGCTTTTCCTGTGTTATAAAAGTATTTCATAGATTCAAAACTTAAAGCCTTATATTCATTATTAATTTCCACTTTTTCATCATATAAGTCTTTTAGTCCATCTAATATGCTTTCCCAACTTCTTGTATTTAATGATTTATTATCATTTATGACTTTATTAAATTTATCAACTGACTTTTCAAAATCCTTTTCTTTATTTACTATAGTACCATTTACTAAAATTGTATATTCACCATTTTCATATACTAAACTTATTTTCTTTTCCATAATAACACGCTCCAAATAATTAATAATAATTATTATATCATATTGATTATTATTTTTCATCACTAAATTCTTGCCATCATTCTATATATAAATTTACTATTATATACATTTATATACATTTTAAAATAACCTAAAGTTCTAAAATACTTATTATAATTTTAAAATTATTCAATAAAAAACTTTTAAACTTATAAAGATTTTACAACTAAAATTTCAAACTTAAATTGAAAAATTAGCTTTAAATTCTATACCTTTTAATTTGAATTCATGTAACTGTATAGAAATCATGTTATAATTAGTATATAAATTAATAATAATTTTTTTAAACATAAAAGGGGAAAAATAATGTATTTTAAAGAGATGAATATTTCAAACATAGAACTCATTGTAGATATGTATGTTACTACTTTCAATTCTCCACCTTGGAATGATGAGTGGACAGTTAAAACTGCTTCAAAACGACTATGTCAAATGATGAATTGTGACGGTGCATATGGTCTTATTGCATATGAAGATGAGTTAATTTGTGGTATGATTTTAGGAAATGAAGAACAATTTTATAACGGAATTATGTTCAATATTAAAGAATTTTGTGTTAGAAATGATATTCGTAATAAGGGTTTTGGGAAGATGATTTTGGAAGAATTTGAAAAACGTTTGAAAAATAAAGGGATAACAGAGATTGTATTATTTACCTCAAAAGATGATAGTAATGAAAAGTTTTATAAAAAAAGAGGATTTCATACATTTGACAAAATTGTTATGATGGGTAAAGAATTATAGAATCATATGTATTATAAAAAATAATTTAGAGGGCATTTAAAATCACCCTCTAAATTTATCTATATTTGAAATTTAGCTTGTAAAATTATTTAATCTTCTTGTTTTGTCTTAGCAATAACAATTTCTCTTATACAAACATCTTGTGGTTGATTATATGCAAAATCTATGCAATTTACTACTTGCCTTGCTTCTAAACCACTTTCTATAGTTTCTTTCCACTGATTATAATCATGTTTTATATTCTCATCAGTTGTATGTGATAAAAGTGACGTTTCAACAACTCCTGGCGCTATTGTTATAACCCTTACATTGCTACTTGCAACCTCTTTTCTTATATTTTCTGAAATTGCATGAACTGCAAACTTTGTTCCACAATACACTGCATGATTATCAAAAGTTTTTCGACCTGCTATTGAACTTATATTAATAACAGTACCTTCATTTCTTTCAACCATATCTTTTAATACTATACTTGTGCCTGTTAATATTCCTTTTATATTTACATCTATCATATTATCCCATTCAGTATAATCTTGTTTTTCTGGATGACCTAATAACATAATTCCAGCACAGTTTACTAAACAATCAACTTTGCCGTATTTACTTTCAGCTTCTTTTATTGCCTTTTCCATTTCTCCCCTATTTGTAACATCAACAGATTTACATATAGAGTTTTTTAGATTTAACCCCTCCATAATCTCTAGTCTTCTTGATATTAATAAGACTGGATGACCGTTTTTAGAAAACATTTTTGCTGTTTCCATTCCAATACCTGAACTTGCACCTGTTACTACAATTAATTTCTTCATATTTTACCTCCATAGATTAAAATTATAATTTTTTATTGTTTATATAGTTTGTATAAAACTATAGTTTTAAATTCTAATTGCCTTAAAGCATCAATCATTATTTTGGATATCCACCTTTTGGAATGAATAATCTTAAAAATCCACTTGAAATCATATAGTTGCAAATTAATTATACCTATGTTAATTTAATCTTTAAAGTACGCACTTAATTGTTATATAGTAACCTAAAGGTTACTATATAACAATTAAGTTATTCATTTATCAAGTGAGAAAACTTAAATAAACTGTCAACTATTAATATAATATTAATCTTAAAACTTATATAAATAAATTTTTTAACGGAGGCTTATATGAATAAAATTAAAGTTGTTTGTGAAATGGAGATAACCTTAAATGTAATTGGTGGTAAATGGAAACCATTAATATTACATTTGTTAATATATGAAGGTACAAAAAGATTTGGAGAAATTAAAAACTTCATAGGAAATATTTCACATAAAACATTAACAAACCAATTAAGAGAATTAGAAGCGGATGGACTTATCACAAGAACTGTTTATCCAACAGTTCCACCTAAAGTTGAATATAGCATTACAGAAAAGGGAAATAGCCTATCTAACATTTTAGAAGAAATGTGTAAATGGGGTGAAGAAAATCTTACTGAAAAATATGAACTTATTAATCCATTATGTGAATAATTTCAAGATTTTATATAAGAAATAACATAACATTATAAATAATTTATCATATTATATAATGATAGTATTTATGAGGTTTTATTATGACCGGATTTATTTTATATTTTTTAGCTACTATTCTTCTTTGTTTTTCTTTTTTTAAAAGTAAAGAAAAGACTAAAATAGCACTTAAGTCTTCTATCAAATCCTTTGAAGCTATTATGCCTCAATTTCTAGGTATAATTATAACCATAGGATTAATTCTTGCTATCTTAAATCCGGAAAGTATTTCTAAGTTAATAGGTGAAAATTCCGGATTTTTAGGAGTCTTAATTTCATCAATGATTGGTTCTATTACAATGATGCCAACCTTTGTTGCTTTTTCAACGGGGAACACATTACTTAAAAATGGTGCTGGTTATAGTCAAGTGGCTGCATTAGTTTCTACTTTAACTTTAGTTGGAATTATGACTTTTTCTTTGGAAGCCAAGTATATCGGTAAAAAAGCCGCTTTTCTTAGAAACTTTATAGCTTTCCTATTTTCTTTTTTAGTAGCTTTTTTGTTTGGAAAGGTTATGATGATTTTATGAATAATTTGTATAAAATTTTAAAACGTTATTCTTTCTTTTTAACCGCTTTGCTTCTATTGATAATAATATTTTTTATTAATCCATATGTAGCATTTAATACTTTTGAAAGTGCTAAATCAAACTTTCTACAAATGCTAATGGTGTTGCCACCTATTATGATTTTGCTTGGCCTTATGGATGTTTGGGTTCCACGTAAAACTCTTATGAAATATATGGGTGATAACTCCGGTGCATTAGGAGTTTTTTTTGCCATGCTTATTGGTTCATTAGCAGCAGGACCAATGTATGCTGCCTTTCCCTTTACAGCTGTTTTAATAAAAAAAGGGGTAAAATTTTCAAATATTATAATCTTTATGAATGCTTGGTGTGTAACAAAAATCTCAACATTACTCTTTGAAATATCCTCTTTAGGATATGAGTTCACATTAATTAGATTAATTATAGACATACCTGGTGTAATCCTAATGGGTTATATAGTTAATTATTTTATGGATGATTATTCCCTAAAAAAACTTTATAATGAAAAATAAAAATCCACAAAAATTTTGTGGATTTTTATTAAACATATTTTTTATATCTACTATAACCTAACTCATCTATTTTATCTCTTGGTATAAACTCCAGTGCAGCTGAATTTATACAATATCTAAGCCCACCAAGTTCCTTAGGTCCATCATCAAACACATGTCCTAAATGAGCATTACTTGACGCACTTCTTACTTCAATTCTCATCATTCCATGACTTAAGTCTTCTTTTTCCTTTACATACCCTCCATTTATAGGTTTTGAAAATGCTGGCCATCCACAGGAACATTTAAATTTATCTTTAGATGAAAATAATGGCTTTTTAGATATTATATCTACATATATTCCATCTTCAAAATGATTATCATATTCATTATCAAAAGGAGGTTCTGTTCCATTTTCCTGTGTTACTATATATTGAAGTCTATTTAAAGAGTTTTTTAATTTTTCTTTTTCATTTTTTTGATGTTCTCCACACACTTTCTAAAAAATGTTCCCTTCCTGATCCTTTATAATATGCCTTATATCTTAATGGATTTTTTATGTAATACCCTTGATGATAATCCTCAGCTTTATAAAAAACTTTTGCCGGTTTTATTGCAGTAGCTATAGGTTTATCAAATCTATTGCTTTTTTCGAGATTTTCCTTATATTTAATAGCTATATCTTTTTGCACTTCATCACTGTAAAATATTACAGTTTTATAGCTTTCTCCTTTATCAAAAAATTGTCCTTCATTATCTGTAGGGTCTATAGATTTAAAAAATGTATCAACTAGTTCTTCATAAGTTATTATATCTTCATCATATGTAATTTCCACTGCTTCATAATGTCCTGTGCCACCATTACAAACTTGTTCATAACTAGGATTTTTTACCTCTCCACCAGTATACCCTACAATCACATCTAATACTCCATCATATTTAAAGAACGGTTTAACCATACACCAAAAACATCCGCCAGCAAAAATAGCCTTTTTTATATTTTTCATACTATCACCTTTATTTTTTATTTTTTTATGAATGAAAATTATATTTTTCATTTATAACTTATCTTTCTATAATATTCCCTTTTCTTATAAATTTATTTCTATATAGATTTATGTTTACTTTTGAATCAGTATAGAATAATTCTAAACGTACTTTTTTAGGATCAGCTTTGATTTATTCAGGTTTTATTGACATCCTTTCGATTTTACTGAAAAAATAACTTGCAGAAAATAAATTTCGCAACTTCTGTCCTTCTTGTTACGCCTATAAACTTTGGATATAACTTCAGTTAACTTTATATCCCAAATTCAAAGTTTAATTCTTGAATTTTAACTAACTATACTTCTACTTATTTTTTCTTAACTGATAACAATAATCTTATTACTTTTACCATTAAATTCAGAATCATAATTTTAAGGATTAAAATAAAAGGATTATTTAAACATAAAATATAAATTCTATGTTTGAATAATCCTTTATTCTATAATGTTTTTATTTAAAATAAACTATATTATCTAAACTTATTTTCACTTTTACTTTTTCCATTTTATTATATGAGTGTTCTTTAGAAAAAGTCTTAATTATAGTTTCTTTTACTTTTATATCATAATATGTAAATTCACCAACGTATTTCTTTCTATATATTATTCCCTCTATACCTTCTGTTTTATCACTTTTATGTATTTGTATATTCTCTTTTGGTATCATAACTTCAACATAATCTAAATTTTCTATGTAATTGGTTTTGAAATTTAAAATTTCGCTTTTAAAAAACCATTTTTTTATATTTCCACCTATATAATTTCTTTCTCCAAATATATTAGCAACTTCTTTAGTTTTAGGATTTTTATATAAATTAATAGGAGTATCAAATTGCATTATAGTACCATTTAACATAACAGCTATTTTATCACTCATCATTAATGCCTCTTCTTTATCATGAGTTACTAGTATAGTCGTTATATTTAAATCTTTTTGCAAAGTTAATACAAATTCTCTCATTTCATTTCTTAAATTTATATCTAAGCTTGAAAATGGTTCATCTAAAAGTAAAACTTTAGGATTAACTGCTAAAGTTCTTGCTATAGCTACTCTTTGCTTTTGTCCTCCTGATAATTGTGATGGATATTTATTTTCATATCCTTTTAATTTTACCAAATCCAAAAGCCTATTCACTTTTGCCTTTCTTTCTGATTTTTTTACTTTTCTCATTTTAAGACCAAACTCTACATTTTCATAAGCCGTCATATGTGGAAAAAGTGAATAATCTTGAAATACTATAACAGCATCCCTTTTGTCTGCTTTTTTTTCAATTACTGATTCATTATTAAAAATTACATCTCCATCATCTGGTTTTAAAAGGCCTGCTATTACCTTTAAAGTAGTACTTTTACCACAACCTGAAGGACCTAAAAGTGTTATCATCTCTCCATGATTTATATGTAAATTTATATTGTTTAAGACATCTACATTTTGAAATTTTTTATATATATTAATTAGCTCAACACTGGACATTTAAATTATCTACTCCCTATTTATATTTTTATATATACTAATCGAAAAAACTCTTTTCTCTGTTATAGCGATGCTTTACACCCCACTCTATTAAAATTAGTACAATTATACTTACTATCAAAAATACCATACTATATAAAGCGGATATTGTTCTATCACCACTTTGAATATATGGGAACATCACTATGGGATAAGTTACAATATTTCCACCACCTATAATAAGTACTAAAAAATATTGACTAAAAGAAATTATAAAAGACATACTTGCTGCTCCTATAATTCCTGGTAATATTAGTGGAAAAGTTACATATTTAAAAGTATTATATCTATCAGCACCTAACATTTTTGCCTGCATTTCAAATTTATCTCCTACCATCTTGTAGACATCTCCTATTATTCTCACAGCATAAGGAATACACGGCAATATATTTATTATAATAACACCTGCCATTGTATTTGCTAAACCTAATTTTATAAAAGTTATATGTACTCCCATGACTATAGAAATTAATGGTACTATTATAGGAGATATTATAAGTAATTCAAAGAATTTTTTACCTTTAAATTCATATAATGTTATTGCCTTCGCTGCTGGTATACTTATAATAATTGTTATAAAAGTAGTCACTATGGATACAGTTACACTTATTAAAAGAACTTGCAAATTTTCCCCTATCAAAAGATATTCAAATCCTCTGAAAGAAATTTTTTTAGGAAACATATATGGAAATGGCCAGGAATTAGTAAATGACCATATGCATAACATTAAAAGTGGTGCTATTAAAATTATAATTGTAAAATCTATAATATTTTTCTTATTCATGTTTTTATTCTCACTTATATTTTATAATTGTAAATTTTTTTGAAAATTTTATTATAAATCATTAATAATAGAAAACTTAATAATGATAATATAACATTTATACACATTGCTATAGGTCTTTTAGTCAAGTCTGAACTTATATAATTTAAATAAGCCTCAACTGCAAGAGTTTTAGGTGTGGATGGTCCTATTAAAAATGGAACCTCAAAAGCACCAAATGAAAAAGCAAATAGTAAAATAAAAGACGAAAGTATAGCTGGAAGGGATAACGGTAATATCACATGTATAAAACTTTGCAATTTATTTGCACCTAAATTCATAGCAACACTTTCCAATTTATCACTTGTATTTTTTAGGATATTATAGGTTGTAACAGCAGTAAATGGAATTCCCTTCCATAGATAAACTAAAATTATCCCAATACCATTTTTGTCAGATACTAAAGAAAAAAATTGTGATGGATCATTTATTATTCCTATATTATACAATAACCTTGCAATAAATCCTGTCTTTGAAAACAACATAATCATCAACAATACAACTATTATATGAGGAATTATTATAGGAAGGTTAACTAATCCATACCTAAACGTTGAAAATTTATCTTTTGATAAGAAATAAGCAAAAACAACTCCTAATATTGTAGCTAACATTGATGATATTAACGCTATGTTTAGTGTAAAAAAGAATGAACTTATAAATTTAGGATTTGATAACACTTCCTTATAATAAGCAAAACTTATATTGTAAAGACCTATGCCTTCAAAATATCCTAAACTCTGAAAAATACAATTTATTATTCCAACTCCCATTATTCCTAATAATATTAATGACACTGGAATAAGAAGAATATATGGTTTTAGTCTACTTTTCACCTTCTAGAACCTCTTCCGTCCATATTTCTTCTATTATTGGTACCAATCCTGCCTTTAATTCAGGTAATGATTTTTCTATACTAATACTTTCACTAAACTTTTTCATATCCTCTTCATTAATTTTATTTTTGTCTAATACTGATACATCTCCCCAATTATTAATATCATTTTTAGAAGCTTGAGCATCTATACTTGTCAAAAAATTTATAAGCATTATAGCCCCAGCTTTATTTTTACTATTTTCAGGTATAGCTAAGAAATGTGTATTACTTATATTTCCCTTATCAAATTCAATAATTCTTGTATTCTTACTAAATTCTCCCGTCTCTATCATACCTAATAACGCATTTGGCGAATACGTCATAGTAAAATACACTTCTCCATCAGAATACATATTTTCAAGTTGAGCAGAAGTTGCAGGATAAGTCCTACCATTATTCCACAAATAGGGTTTTATAGAATTTAAATATTCCATTGCTGGTTTTATAGCCGTTCTTACCATTTCCTTATCTTCTGGAAGATCTTTTACATTATCGTAACCTACAATATCATATATTATATTTCTTACAAATGCACTTCCTGTAAAATCTGGCAACGCTGGATAAGTAAATTTTCCTGGATTTGCTTTTATAATTTTTTCTAAATCTGTTGAATTCGTTATAGTATCAGTTATTTTAGAATCATCAACAGCTATTACAAATTGAGCTTTTCCAAAAGGTGCTTCTAATCCTTCTACACTTATTCCAAAATCTATTTTTACATCTTCAGAATCTTTATCTATGTATTTTTCATAGTTAGGTAATTTATCCACAAAAGGTCCAAATAATAGACTATTGTCCTTTGCAGATTTAAAGTTTTCTCCATTTAACCAAACTACATCAATATTTCCACTTGCATTACCTGCTTGTTTTTCAGAAATTAATTTATTCATGATATTCTCTATATCCATTCCAACTCTTTTTACTGTAATATTATGTTTTTCCTTCATTTGTGGTATGACATAAGTATCAAACCACTTATTCATCACTTCATTTCCCCCATACCCATAAAAGTTTACATTACTCTCTTTAGAATGACTTTCTATTTCTTCATAACTCATATTTGATACATCTACATTTTCAATATTCTTAGTTTTATTAGAACATCCAATTAATCCCAAAACAAAAATTATGCATATTGTAAATAAAAATTTCTTCTTCATTAAACTTAGCTCCTTTTATTATTCTCTAATAAAATTATAGCAGTAATATATACTTTTTCTACATTTTGTATAAAAAAATCACTATTTATTTATAAATTCTATATGAAACTTATAACTATTTAAAAATAAGATTTAAATTTTATAATTATTATTTTTAATTTGATTTTGTTGATACATATATAAGTGATGATATTGCAGCTATATTTATTATTTGCGTTTCTATTAATACATTAGTTATTGTATTTGTGGCTATGCTTTCTATCAATCCATTCACAACTTTATTTTTCATGGAATCAGTATATGATGACAATGTAAGTGCTACTGATACTACTGCTCTATTATCTTTTCCAAAGACAAAATTTCCAAATCCATTTTTTTCTAGCTCATCATCTACACTTTTTACATCATCTAAAAATTTATCATTATCATTAACAATAGATGTAACTATTCCAACTAACGGTAATAACTGCCCTTTCAAAGGGAAATCATTTTCCTTTAAAAATTTATATAGTTTTACAACCTTTAATGCCTTTTCTTCTACAGTCCCATTAGCAAAACTTAACATGTGTGTAAGTGTTTGAAGTTCGTTACTCTTATTAAATCCATTTTCACTTAAATACTTATAATTTTTTTCAATGCCATTAAATGTTTCATCTAAATTTTCACAAGTCATTGCTATCATTGCAGCTGCACAATAATCTTCTTTTGATGTTAAAAATTTATGATTTTTTCTCATTAACTCATAGGATATTTTTGTTCTTTCTACTGTTTCATATATACCATATTTTTTACCGTGTTTATATATGATGTTAGCCGCCATAACTAAATATTCGCTACTACTAAAATATTTCTGTAACTTTTCATATACTCCTTTAATTTCTAAAAAAACTAACTTAGGATTATGTGTTAGAGAAATCGTGGTAGCCAAACTAAGTAAAACGTTATCATTTTTAAAAACTGAAAAAAAAGATGTATTTTTATTTATCACTTTAATTGCCTCATTTGTACTTTTTGCATCTATAACCCTATTTTCTATAGCAAGTGATAGTGAATTACATGCTTTTATTAAGTTGTTATTGTGTCTCTTAGTTTTTCCTAATTCTTCATAATTGCTTATCATTTTTAATATTTTATTTTTTAAACATTGCTCCATATTATCCCCCAATATTTCTACTAATCTATATTTAATAATTCAATTATAAATTTATTATATTGTAACATTTTAACTATTTTTGTCAAATTTACAACTGTTGTCATAATGGAATAAACATAGTTTTATATTTGTATATCACTTTCAAACATTTATTGTTTTAAGATTATACTTATATATTCAAAATTTAAAGTAAAAAACTATGCTATATCTTATTTTAGATATAGCATAGTTTTTTATTCTTCATATACTTTTATTAAAGTTTCTATTGTTCCTTCACATCTTCCGCCACGACATCCACCAGTTCCAGCACCAGTTTTTTCTTTTACATCTTCAAATGTTTTTGCTCCATTTTTTATAGATTCTATTATTTGTTCTTTTGTGACGCCTCTACAAAGACACACTTTTTTCCATAATATTTCTCCTTTTGTATAATAATATTTAACTTTATAATTGTGCAATATATATGTTTTAATTATTATACTTTATATTATATATTAATAATTATTATTTGTAAATAATTATTGTTGGTATTTTTTTAATGCTTCTAACGCTGCTATATTTAATAAACTCCATGGCTTATTAAAATGCGGTTGGAAAAAGAAATCTGTCATTGCTAACTCTTCTATTGTCATATTATTTTGTATTGCAACAGATAATGTATTCATAAATTGTGTTAAATCTACATCAGATATAATTTGACCACCTAAAATCCTTTTTGTGTCCCTATCAAAAACTAATTTTAAAGTAGCTTCCTTAAAAGTTGGCATAAATTCCGGTCTATAATTATCTTTTATAATTACAGACTCTATATTTAATGATGTACTTGCTCTACCAACTTCCTCTGTTAAACCTGTAGATGCTATAGATTTATTATAAATTTTAATTCCTGAAGTACCTTGAGTCCCCATATACTTCAAAGTTGGATTTTTTATATTTTTTGCAACTAAAGTTCCCATTCTTACAGCATTGGTTGCCAATGGAATATATCTTGTATCTTTAGCTGGATTATATCTTACTACGCAACAATCTCCCGCTGCAAAAACATCCTCTTCACTTGTTCTCATATACTCATCAATTATTATTGCCCCATTTTTAAGTGTATCTAATTTACCTTTTATAATATTTGTATTTGGTGCAAATCCTATGCAAAGAATTACTAAATCTGCTTTATAACATCCTTTATCTGTTATTACTTTTGATACTTTTTTATCTTCACCTTCAAAACACTTAACTTTTTCACCTAACACTAAATTTATTCCATTCTTTTCAAACTCTGATTCTGCTATATCTGTAAACTCTTTATCTAAATACTTAGACATTATTCTATTCTCAGCATCTATTAATGTTACATTTTTATTTTTCATTTTAAAAGCTTCTGCAAGCTCTACACCAATGTACCCTGCTCCAATTATCACTACGTTCTTAGCATAATTACATTCTTTCTCAATTACTTTTGCATGATTGTAGTTTTTACATAATAATATATTTTCTAAGTCCTTGCCTTCAAAATTAGGTACTATCGGCCAAGATCCTAATGTAAGAATTAACTTATCATAATTATCCTCAAATATTTCTTTTGTATTCAAATTTTTAACTTTAACTATTTTCTTTTTCAAATCTACATCTAAAACCTCATGCTCCATATTAGTTTTAACACCAATAGATTTTAAGTTTTCTGGTGAGTTATAAAATAACTTTTCTGTTTCTGTAACTACTCCTCCTATAGACAATGCTATACCACAAGATAAAAATGATATATTATTATTTTTTTCATAAACAACCACTTCACTATTTGGATAATCTGCCTTTAAATTAACTATAGCTGCAGTTCCTGCATGAGTACATCCTATAACAATAACTTTCATAAAATTCCCTCCTAAAATACCTTTAAAAATAATAATTATTAGTTAATAGCATTTATTAACTATATTGTATATGATTTTACATTATAAGTAAATAGCTTTTTATATTTTTTTTAATATTTTTTTATATTAATGTTAATAATACTTTTAAAAAGTTAAGGTGATTTTTATGAAAAATATTTTAATAACTGGAGCTGGAACTGGGATAGGTAAATCTGCTGCTATAGCATTATCTCTTCGTGGCCATTTAGTTTATGCCACAACCCATACGGATAATGAGGCTATTATATTAAATAATATTGGTAAGAAATTAAATTTGCCAATAAAAAGTTTTAAACTTGATATAACAAATCCTATAGATAGAAATATAGTAACCAACTTAAATTTAGATGTTTTAATAAATAATGCGGCTATTGGAGACTCTGGTTCTATTGCGGAAATTAATATTAAAAATTTCAAAAAAGTTTTTGAAACTAATGTTTTCTCCACTATTGAACTTACCCAATTAGTTCTTAAACAAATGATAAAAAATAATAGTGGTAAAATAATTTTTATTTCATCCCTTTTGGGTAAGACTATATATCCATTTCTATCTCCATATGCCTCATCTAAATTTGCCCTAGAATGTATAGCCTTATCATTACGTGAAGAACTTAATGAACTAAATAACAACAATATTCAAGTAACGATAATAGAACCAGGTGCTTATAATACAGGATTTAATCAAAAAAATATTTATAAGCAATTTACTTGGATGAAAGACAAATCATACTTCAAAAATAAAATTGATTATTTAAAAAGAAAACATTTTAATTATTTTAGTACAATAGAAGTAAAATCAACTTCATCTATAGTAGATGAATATATTAAAGCTGTAGAAACAAAAAAAGTAAAACGTAGATATATTGCCCCTAAATCACAAGGAGTATATGTTAAAATCAAACAAATTATGGGACTTTAGTTGCTTTTAAAAAGAGGTAGTTAAAAAACATATTGTTTTTAACTACCTCCTAAAAATCTTTTTTTAATATATTATATTAACACTTTTCTAACTCACTAAGTTCTGCTTTTGTAAGATGCCTCCACTGCCCTATATCTAGTCCATTCATTTTTATATTAATAATTCTTATGCGCTCCAACCTATTTACTGTATACCCACAAGTTTTAGTCATACGTCTTATTTGTTTGTTTATACCTTGAGTTAAAACTATATTAAAAGTATTTTCATTAATTTTTTTTACAATACATGGCCTTGTTCTAACCCCTAATATTTCAACTCCTTTAGCCATATTTTGAAGAAAATTATCATCAAAAGGCCTATCAACAGTTACTATATATTCTTTCTCATGAAAATTTTTAGATTCTAAAATTTTATTAGCAAGTTCGCCATCATTGGTCATTATAATTAGCCCTTGTGATTCTTTATCTAATCTTCCTACTGGAAATATGTATTCTTTATAGTCCATAAATTCAATTATATTACTTTTAACATCTTTTGCTGCAGTACATACAACTCCAACAGGTTTATTTAATGCTATATATATTTTTTCTTTTGCTTTTAAAGGTTTTCCATCTAAAAATATTTCATCTTCTAATTCAACCCATTGTCCTTTACTGCAAAATTCCCCATTGACAACTATCCTATTTTCTTCAATAAGTCTATTCCCATCCTTTCTAGAACAAATACCAAAATTACTTAACAACTTATTTATTCTCATATATCTTTCCTTTCACTTTACAAGTATTTAGTTTAAATTGAACAAATCTCATATAATAAATTAATTTTACATAATAACAGTCATTATTCTGAATAAATATAAAAAAACGTGTATAATACACGCCTTTTATAATTTTCTAATATGAAACTTACTTTTTATTATCTTTTACTATTTTATTTATAATATCTGCTCTTGATGTTTCTATTACATTATGTATTTTTGAAGACATTTTATCATCTTTATAAATTCTTTCACCGTTATGTTCAACAAGTATCATCACTTTTTCTTCTAAAGTTTCATATTCCATAAGGTCATCTAAATATAAATCTACTAAATCTTTTAAACATGTTGCTAATTCTTTTGGATTTTTATAAACCTTTCTCATATAATACCCCTCATTTATTTACTTAAAAATTCATTTAAATCATATTCTTCGCTTTTAGCAAATTCTAAGAAAACTTCTTCTTCTACTTCTTTAAACTGTCTAGTATTTACTAAAACTAATTCTTGCATAACCAACTTAACGTCTATCTTACCAACAACTTTAACCATATCAACTTTAGTTAAAGCACTTAATATTCCTTCTGCACTCTTTTCTCTTGAAATAATAGCATTGTTGGATTTTGGAAGAGATGTTTTGTAATCTAATGTAATACCATCATAAAACTCTCCAAATTCATCATATAACTCTAATGCTATATTATTTGTTTCTAAATATCTTTCCATTGTACAAGTTAGATTTAATCCTTGCCATGAAATTTTTTACTAAATATATTTAAAGTTGACATTTATAAAACCTCTTTCCATGGTAATTTATTTTAGCATTTTAATATGCCTTGTAAAATATATAATAAAATTTTATATTAATGTATTCATTTCATAATATAAAACTCAACATATATTATCTATATTTTACTCCCTTCAAATTGTATTATATTAAGCTTAGATTAAATTATTTATTACACTAGCTTAAAAACTAAATACTTTATTTAATTACAATATTAATTTATTGTACATTTAATATTATATATATTTTTTTGTATAGTAAAGTAAATTTATAAATTTATTTACATCAAACACTATAATCTATTCTGTCTTTAAAAATAGTTTTTCTTAATCATATATATTTATTCATAAATATATATTTTTTTATAATACAATTTTAATATTTGCATTTCAAATTTATAAGTATTTAATAAAAAATAATCTAAAAATTCAGTATATAAAACTAAAAAACTATCTTAAAATAGAATTTGACCTCTATTTCAAGATAGTTAGCTATTTATTAACTAAAATTATGCTCCTTCACTTAAAAAACTATATTGAGCACAATATAAATTATAATAGTATCCTTTTGACCTTAACAACTCTTCATGAGTACCTTGTTCAACTATTTCACCATGTGATAGGACAAATATTTTGTCACAATCTCTTATAGTTGATAGTCTATGAGCTATTACAATAGATGTTCTACCTTCCATAAGCTTCTTTATTCCTTCTTGAACCAATCTTTCTGTTTCTGTATCAATATTTGCAGTTGCCTCATCTAAAATTAATATTCTAGGATCAGCAATTAATGCTCTTGCAAATGCTATAAGCTGTCTCTGTCCTAAAGACAATCTAGAACCTCTCTCATTTACTTCTGTATCATATCCATTCTCTAATTTTTCAATAAAAGAATGAGCATTTACTGCCTTTGCAGCTGCTATAACTTCTTCATCTGTTGCTCCTAGTTTTCCATATTTAATATTCTCCTTTATAGTTGTAGAAAATAAGAACGAATCTTGAAGCATTATTCCCATTTGGCTACGCAAACTTTCTAATTCAACAGTTTTTATATCTATACCATCTATGAACACCTTACCTAATGTAGGATCATAAAACCTACTTAAAAGATTTGTTATAGTTGTTTTTCCTGCTCCTGTTTCTCCAACAAGTGCTACTTTTTCTCCTGCTTTTAGCATAAAATTAGTATTTTTAAGTGCATTAATACCATCATTTTCATAAGAAAATGTTACATTTTCAAATTTTATATTACCTTTTATTTTTGGTAATTTTTTTGTAGCTGCATTTACTATCATATCATTAGTAGTATCTAATATATCAAATATTCTTTCTGCCGCTGAAAGATTTGTTATAAATGCATTATAAAATGATGCTAAATTCATTATAGGTCTCCATAACATCTCTATATACATAATAAATGCCATCAATGTTCCCATAGATAAGCTATCCTTTAAAATTAGCCTATATCCTGAAAATAATACTATAGATACTCCAATACCTCTACACAAATCAACTATTGGCCAGAAATAATCCTGAACCTTTACAGCTGTTAAAAATCCATTTCCATGGGCATTTAAATTTTCTTGAAATTTTTCTTTAGCATACTTTTCTCTACTGAAACCCTGGATAACTCTCATACCTGAAAATGCCTCATGGGTATATCCAAGCAATGTGGATCTTTTTTCCCTATAATTACTCCAAAGTTTATTAGATTTTATTTCAATAAAAAACATTGCCCCTAAAAGTATAGGTAATACTATAACACATATCATAGCTAAGATTGGATTTAATATAAACATCATTATAACTACCAATGATACTGTAAATATGTTAGGTATTAAATTTACAATACTATTATTTAAAAGATTCTGCAGGGCATTAACATCCCCAACAACTCTTGAAAGTATTTTTCCTACTGGTCTATTATCAAAAAATGAAAAGCTTAAAGTTTGAATATGAGTATATAATTCATGTCTTATATCTATTAAAACTTTATTTGTTATTTTACTCATAGATAAAATTCTTATTTTGGAAAGTAACATAGCTAAAATATTTATAGCTACAAGTACTAATCCAATACTAAATAAACCTTTTACATCTTTTACACTAACAAATCTATCTATTGAAACTTTCATTAGATATGGATTTAATGTGTTACAACTCATTACAATAAGTAATAGAAATATAACGCCTAAAGTCTTCCACTTATACGGTTTTATATAACCACCTAACCTTTTTACAGTCTTCCACTTATGAACCTTATTTTCCATATTAACTCACCTCCTGTATTAACTCAAAGTCTTTAAATTGATGACGATAAATATTGTAATAATACCCTTGTTTCTTTAACAAGCTTTCATGATTTCCTATTTCTGCGATTTCTCCATCTTTCATAAATATTATAATATCTGCATCTTTAACTCCTGAAATTCTATGAGCTATTATAAATGTTGTTGGCCTATTCTCCATTTTAGAAAGATTTTTAAGAACATTAAGCTCTGTCTCCATGTCTAATGCAGATGTTGCATCATCTAAAATTAATATTGAACTTTTTCTTATAATACCTCTTGCAATTGCAAGCCTTTGTTTTTGTCCACCGGACAATCCTACTCCTCTTTCTCCTACTTCAGTATTATATCCTTCTGAAAGTTCTGATATAAATTCATAAGCACAACTATCTTTTGATGCTTTAGTAACTTTTTCTTCACTACAATTTCCACCAAAATCAATATTATTTCTTATTGTATCTGAAAAAAGAAATGTATCTTGAAAAACAACTGACATACTTTCTCTCAACTTTTCTAAATCCCATTCTTTTACATTTACATCATCTACTTTAACTTCACCTTCAAAAACATCATAATATCTTCCTATTAAAGATATTAATGAACTTTTCCCACAACCGGTTGCTCCCATTATTGCAACAGTACTTCCTTTAGGAATATTAAGATTTATATTTTTTAGAATTTCTTCATCTTTATATTTAAAATTTACATTTTTAAACTCAATATTTCCTAAAACAGTTTCAGGTTTATATGGATTTTCCTTCGATTTTATTTCCGGTTGTCTTTCTAATATTTTAAATATTTTATCAAGAGAAGCTTTGTTTTGAGATAGCAAGTTTACAAGCCACCCAAAGTTTCTAACACAAAATGATATATTTAATATATAACTACTAAATGCAAGTATTGTGCCAAAGGATATACTTCCATCTATAGTTAACAAGCCTCCAAATATTATTATAGTTATAGGAGCTAAATTAGTTAAGAAATCAACAGCTGGTATAAACTTACTTAACAATGTAGCTTGAGCAATATTTAAATTATAATATTCTTTATTTACATTTAAGAATTTAGAGATTTCATGTTTTTCTCTTGCAAATGCTTTAACAAGTCTTATACCCGATATATCCTGTTGAGCCATTGAATTAATTTGTGCTGTTTGATCACTTATTTTAGAATATATATCACAAAATTTCTTATCAAATACTATACCTAAAAATCCTACTGGTAGTAACACAAAAAGTGATATCCCTGTTAAAAATGGACTCAATCTAAACATTATAACTGTAGATATAATAAAAAGTATTATTCCTTCAATTAAAAGCCTCATTCCAAAACCTAAAGTTTCCCATACAGTATCTACATCTTCTGCTATTCTAGACATTAATTCCCCTGTATTTGTATTATCAAAAAATGAAAACTCAAAACATTGTATTTTGTTAAATAAATCATTTCTCATTTCCTTTGCTACATTAAGAGCAAACTTGTCAAAAAGATATTCCTTAATATACCCAATTATAGAACGAGCTAATGTAAGGCATATAAATATAAAAAAGAATTTTCCAATATACTCCCATTTACTATTTAACATGATATCATCTACAAATATTTTTTGGAGATATGGAAAAGTACTATCAATAGTAAGTGCTATAATCATAGTTGCAATTGGTATTATTAATACTTTCATGTGTTTTAAGATATAATTTTTAAATAATTTCATTAAGATTCACCCCTTTTTCACTGTAACATTATAAGTTATTTCACTCTGTAATATAAAAATAAAAAGACTTTCTATTAACCACTCTAAGATTAACAGAAAGTCTTTTTTAGCTAAAAATTATTAAAAATATTTTTAATTTAACGCAACTATGTCAATAATACTTTTTTCTAAAAGTACCTTTAAAAATATTTTATTAACTAAAGACATAAAACCCAGCTATACTTTCACCTAGAGGTAAGAACAATAATTTATTAAATTTTAAATTAATTAAAGCATTTATTATATTTAAATTAGTTTTCATGATCTTACCTCCTTTTTTCAAATTTTTCATTATTTTATATTACATTTAAATATTACATTGTTTTTTTAAATGGTCAATACAATTAAATCAATTTTCTCAATTTTGAAACATTTTTTACAAAAAATATTTATTTATAAAAATTACTTCAAATTAAATCTACGATAATAAAAAGTTTTTGGTTATGCATAAAAAATAATTATAAAAGTATAACACTGAAAAACAAATGTATTTAAGTTCTATTTGTATGTGTTTTTATAATTGATTTTATATAAAATATAAAAACACATATAATTATTAATAATTGTATTATGCTTATAGCCAGTATAAAAGTATTGTTTAATAGTTTATCTAAAAATGCTACTCTACAAAAATCTATAAAGAAAAAGATTGCCATAAATAATAATTTCATATTTTTTTATTAATATACCACCAGTATAAAAATAAGAAAAATATAAGGGCTTTTATTATAACATTCAAATAAATTCCTCCCAATATAATAGTCTATTATACTAAACTAGTATTTTTCTATTTTAAATATTTAATTACTTTATATTTTTTATTTCACTCAATTGAATCTTCTATCGCAAATATTTTTTATTTATAATTTTTAACTAAGTATACAGATGTAATCTATAACTTAAATTTATACATCAAATTTTTGTTATCAGTTAAGAAAAATAAGTACAAATATAGTTAGTTAAGAATTAAAATTTATTGATGAAACTGGGCATCAGTTTCTTAAAGTTAAAAATACGTTGAGAATTACTAGTAGCAAAGTGAGTAGTAATAAACATAACTGTTCACTATTTACTAAAATAATCTGTTAGTTATTGAAAAAGTATATAAAAATAAAACAGGAACAATTCCTGTTTTATTTTTATATCTCCTTTATAGTTATACCTATAAATATTTCTGTTAAATATGAAACAGAATTTTTGAATTCGTTTTAATATTTTATAACGGAACATATGCTTCTAAAATTAATAATACAATGGACAATCCAGCTATTAATCCCATTAATGGTAATACAAACTTCAACCATTTATTATAAGTTACATCTACCATTTCTAATGTAGCCAATATAAGTCCTGTTGGAGTTATAAATGCCATAAGACCTTGACCATAAGCATAAGTACTAACTATAACATCCCTTGATAGTCCAACAGTATCTGCAAGTGGTGCCATTATTGGCATAGCTAAAGTTGCAAGTCCAGATGCTGATGGTATAAAGAATCCTAATACGCAGAATATAATCATCATAACTATTATGAATAATACTGAGTTCATTCCATTTACTAAGTTAGATGAATAAAATAATATACTATCACTTATTAAGCCATTATCCATTATCATGTTAACGCCTCTAGCAACACCTATAATAAGTGCAACACCTATTAAATCTGCAGCTCCAGCTACAAATTTGTCAACAAAGGTTTTCTCTCCCATTCCAGATACTACACCTATTAGTATTCCTATAAATAGGAATAGTGCTGTCATTTCTTCAAACCACCAACCTTTGGTTGCTACTCCCCAAATCATAATAATGAATCCTAATAATAATAAAATTAACATTAATTTCCTTCTAAAATTAAAATTAGGTATATTTTCAGGATTATATCCACTTAAGAATTTTTCTTCTATATGCTTTTTATCTTCATATACAACTGATGCTTTAACATTCTTTTGAACTTTTTTAGCATAGTAAATTATATATATAATACATACTATCATAGATAGTATAAGACCTATAATTCTCCAAGTAAGTCCCTCTGTGAAATTTATTCCTGCAGCATTTGATCCTATAACAACACAAAATGGATTTACTGTTGAAAACATCGTTCCCAATGACGAACCTAAATATATTGCTGCTATACATACAATTGCATCATATCCTGCAACCAGAAAAATTGGCATAAGTATAGGATAAAAGGCTATGGTTTCTTCTGCAAGACCAAAAGTTGTTCCACCTAAAGATACCGCAGCAGAAACTATTATTATAAGTAATACTTCTCTACCCTTTGTTGCCTTTGAAAGACTAGCTATACCTGCATCAAAGGCTCCAGAATGATTTATTACTCCAATAATACCACCTAAAATAAATACAAACATTATTATACCTATAGTGTCATAAACTCCCACTATCGGAGCAGAAATTATATCATATAATCCCTGTGGATTGCTTTCAACCACTTCATAAGTATCAGGTATTGCTATAGGTTTACTTATACTTCCATCCTTAAATTTTTGTATATCTACTTTAATATTAAGTTTATCTAAAGATTCCTGAGTTGCTTCTAAATTTTCTATGTCTCCCTTTGGCTTAGTTACTACTAATGCTTCACTTTCACTATCATACTTAAGCTTTGCATAATTTCCAGCTGGAACTATGTATGTAAGTATTGCTGCTAAAATAAGCACTATAAATAAAACAGTAAAAGCCGTAGGGAAAGACTTTTTCTTCTTTTCCTTTGACATTTCAATCCCCCAATTCTTGTAATCTTTTACATATCCTATTATAGTACTATCGAGTTATTTTTTTCAATAGTTTTTATATTTAGAAAACTAAGTTTGCTCCTAGATTTTTTCCTTATTTATAGTTATTTAAAGGTATTTTTTAAATAATTATAAAATATCCATTTTAATCCTTTTTATTGCTTTTTTTACTATTATTCTACAAAATAATATGTATTCTAAATGCTTTGTTTTTATTTTACCACTAAATTATTAAAATCATGTTACTAATGTATATATATTGCATTAACTATAAAAAATGAAAGTAGGAGATAAGCGTAATCCCCTACTTTCTTTTTTTATTATATTAGATTAATACTTGAAGTATTAACATTACTATTCCTATTCCACCTATCATACCCATTAATGGTAATACAAATTTTAGCCATTTGTTATAAGTTACATCTACCATTTCTAATGACGCAAGTATAAGCCCTGTTGGAGTTATAAATGACATTAGACCTTGACCATACATATATGCACTAACAATACCATCTCTTGATATTCCAACTGAATCTGCAAGTGGTGCCATAATTGGCATTGCAAGTGTTGCAAGTCCTGATGATGATGGTATGAAAAATCCTAATACACAGAATATTACTACCATAACAAGTATAAATAATATTGAATTCATACCAGTTACTAAATTAGATGATCCGTAAAGTATAGTATCACTTATTAAGCCATTTTCCATTATTATGTTAACGCCTCTAGCAACACCTATAATAAGCGCAACACCTATCAAATCTCCTGCTCCTGTTATAAATTTCTCAACAAATACTTTTTCTCCCATACCAGAGATAACTCCGATAACTATTCCTACTATTAAGAATAGTGCTGTCATATCTTGGAATCCCCAACCTTGAGTTGAAACTCCCCAAACCATAACTACGAAAGCAAGTGCAAATATTATTAACATAAGTTTTCTTCTTATATTGAAATTTGGAAGATTATCAGCATCATATCCACTTAAGAATTTTTTATCTATATGTTCTTTATCTTCAAATATGTAAGAATTTTTTGCATCCTTTTGTACTTTTTTTGCATAACGAATTATGTATATCAATGCTAATCCTATTGCTAATACAAGACCTACTCCTCTGAACATAATACCATCTGTAAAGTTTACTCCAGCAGCATTTGAACCTGTAACAACTGAAAATGGATTAGTTGTTGCAAACATTGTTCCTATTGTTGAGCCTAAGTATATTGCAGCTATACATACTAATGCATCATAGCCTGACACTAAATATATTGGCATAAGTATAGGATAGAATGCTATAGTTTCTTCTGCTAATCCAAAACTTGTTCCTCCTGCTGCTACTAATACAGTAACTATAACTATAAGTAGCATTTCTCTTCCTTTTGTAGCTCTTGATAAACTAGCAATACCTGCATCAAAAGCTCCAGAATGATTTATTACTCCTATAATCCCACCTAAAATAAATACAAACATTATAATATCTATTGAATCATAAACACCTTGTATCGGTGCTGATAAAATTTTTACTAAACCTTGTGGATTACTTGGAAGTTCCTCATATGTATCTGGAATTGCTATTGGCTTGCTAATGCTTCCTTCTGTAAACTTCTCAACATTAACTTTAACGCCTAAGCTTTCCAAAGTTTCTTGTGTTGCTGGCAACTCTTTAGTGTCACCCTTTGGCATTGTTATAACAAACTTATCTGCTTCTGTATTGTATTTAAGTTTAGCATAGCTTCCTGCCGGAACTAAGTAAGTTAATAACGCTACAAGTATTAATACTATAAATAATACTGTAAAGGCCGTTGGGAATGATTTTTTCTTTTTTTGTTACTCATCATTTTTCCTCCTTGTTGTTAAATTTTTGTTAAAATTGTTACAATTTAATTATATATTTCTCTTTGTCTTTTTTCAAGTATTTTCGACATACTTTTATAATTTTTCTGTCAATTTTGTATTTTCTTTTAAATTGAACAAATCATATATATAATAAAATACTTTTTTTAGCTATAGTATATTATTTTTAGTAACTGCTTATTATTTATTTCATTGCTATATATACATATTTCATTTTTTTATTCATTTTTTATTAACTATTTGTTAATATTTTTAGTAGTTAATTCTTTGATATTATATATTTTTTAGCACAATCCACTATTAAAATTAAAAACTTACCGCTTAAAAACATTTGTTAATTTAAAAATGCTTTAAGATGTTGTATCATCTTAAAGCATTCTTTATTCTAATGTTATTCTATATATTTTTATTTTCTTTTATAGTTTTTCTATTTATAATACTATTTAAAATTACTCCTAATATAGCTGCTAAGCTCAGTCCTGAAATTTTTACTGTTTCTGTAACCGGAATTCCTAAAACTATACCAAAATTTCTTTCTACTATACCAGTTCCTAAACCTACTATTAATATAGTTGCCATAACTGCTATGTTATTGAAATTAAATTTCACTCCATCATTTTTTATGCTTTTCACTCCTACCATAGAAATCATAGAGAATAATATTAAACTTATTCCTCCCATAACACAAGATGGTATTGATTGTAAAAACCCTCCTACTTTAGCTACAACTCCGAGTAATATGGCTATTACAGCTGTTAACCTTAATATAGATGGATCATAATTCTTTGTTAGAGCTAGAACACCTGTATTTTCTCCATAAGTAGTATTAGCTGGTCCGCCTATTAATGCAGAAAACATTGTTGCAAGACCATCTCCAAGTAATGTTTTATTTAATCCTGGATCCTCTATGAAGTTTTTTCCTACAACTTGCCCATTAGTTGTTATATCTCCTACATGTTCCATTAATACAGCTAGTATTACTGGCGCTATCACCACTACTGATGCTAAATCAAACTTAGGCAAATTAAAAGCTGGCATTGCCACTAATGGTGCATTTGATATTATAGATGTATCAACAATTTGTAATGCCAATGATATACTATACCCTATTACAACTGCTATTAATATTGATAATTGTTTTAAAAAACCTTTACCAAAATTTTTAATTACTATGGCTGTTGTAAGTGTTATTGCCGCTATTAATAAATTCTCTGATGCCATATTAAATGCTGTAGGTATTAAATTTAAACCTATTACTATAATCATAGGCCCTACAACCTGTGCTGGTAAATATCTTTTTATATTTTTTACACCTACTTTTTTTACGGCAAAGGATAACAATACATACAAAAATCCTGCTACCATAATTCCACCTTGAGCATAACTTAAGTCACCACCATGCATTTCACTAACTGATATTATTACAGATATGAATGCAAAAGATGACCCTAAAAATACTGGAACTTTTCCTTTAGTGCAAAAATGAAATATTAAAGTTCCACCTCCAGCTGCTATAAGTGCTATTGATGGATTAAAACCTGTTAATATTGGAACTAACACTGTAGCTCCAAACATTGCTATTAGGTGTTGACTTGCTAAAACTATCCTTTTTAATTTAGCTAGTAAACAACCTCCTTCATTTGACTTGGATATAGATATCGCTTTTTCTGTCATAAAAAAACCTCCTGAAAATTTTTTCAAGGAGAAATTAACTTTCTCCTTTTCAGCCTCTCTGGACTGATTTAAAGGCAACATTGTCTTTAATTTAATAATCTTTATTATAAGTTTTTTATTATAAAATATTTTATAATAAAAAAACTTCTTGCATGGCTGCAAGAAGTTATAATATTCCTAGTTATAATAGTAATATTTCAACTTAACTTATTAAATCTTGCAGCCTCTCTGGACTATTTTAAAGATTATTTTTTATTAAGTATATCACTTTCTTTTAGGTTTTACAAGTATTAAATTATTGAATTTTATAGCTTTAGTGGTTATTTTTATAATATCATTATAAACCTTTTTACTATCTACCTGGACAATTTCGCCATTTGTGACCCGCTCAACAATTTTATCTAGCTTTTCTGGTGGATCTATTTTTCTATTAAGATCATTATGCCAAACAACAATATGTCGACACTCTTCTAATGTTAATACTTTTCTCTCTTTATCTTCAAATCTCTTTAAAGTTATTACCATAACATATAAAGACACTATAAGTATTATAAGAGAAACATTTTCTATAATTGTACCCATTATATTACTCTCCTTGTTGTTATTTTCTATTTACTTAATTAATTGTTTAAATTTAATTTTATATTCAAATAAACTTAACTTGTATAAATTTTTGAGTTAAAATAATATTATCTAAAAGTTCTAAGATATCAACACTTATTGGAATCATCATATAGTATGTGCAACTTTCAATTTTTTTATTACTTTCTTCTTTTACATTGCACTCCATTCCACATATTTTTATATTTTCTTCTTTTAAAATTTCATAGAAAACTTTTGTAGCTTCATATTTATCTTCATATTCTAAATATATTTTCATTTTTTTACCGTCTGCATACTTATTCTCTGCTTTTTTAAAAAACACCAAAACAAAATACACTGCTATAGTTGAAACTATTGACAAAACGTAAAAGCCCATTCCAACACCAAGACCTATACATGCAACTGCCCATATAGATGCTGCTGTTGTAAGACCTTTCACTAACCCTTTTTCATGTATTATTGTTCCTGCACCTAAAAATCCAACCCCTGTTATCACTTGTGCTCCAAGTCTACACAAATCCACTTTTAACACTTGAGAAAGTTCTGGGTTAGTACTTATTAAGTTAATTGCATATTCCATTGTACAAAGTTGTACCATAGATGTAACTGTAGCACCTACACAAACCAACATGTGAGTTCTAAGCCCTGCTGGTCTACGATTGTTCTCTCTATCCTGTCCAATAACCCCTCCAATAACAAAAGCTAGTAATAATCTAATGACGATATCTGTCCACTCCATAGCTACACCCCCAAAATTTATGTACTATACAATTAGCCTTTAGCACAAATGTCTACATTCTTTGTTTGTTAAATTTTTAACTTTTCAAATTTTATTAAGCCCTTATTAAAGTATACTGCGAATATTTACTTATATTAATATAGTATGCACTTATCTATTGTTTTGTGATTATTTTTCATTTTAACTTTTTTATTTCAAAACTAAAAATGGTGCCTATTTGGCACCATTTTTGATTTATTTATAATTAATATATTAAAAACTAACTACAACTTGAACAAGATGAGCATCCGCCACCTTCTGGCTTAGTTTCAGGCTCTATAGAAAATCCACCCATTCCATTTTCTTCACCGGATAATATTGTTAATTCACCAAATTGTGCAGTGACATCTTTATCTACTAAGAATGTCAAATCTTGCATTTTTTCAGTGTTATCTGATTCTTTTTGTTCATCCAGAACAAGACTAAATGCTGGACCTCCTCAGCCCATACCTGCAAAATGTATTCTTATTACATCAGCTGTAACTTCATTATCATTTAAGAATTGTTTAAATTCTTTAAATGCATTTTCACTTATTTTAATAATACTCATTTTTATCCCTCTTTCTTCCTTTTTTTAAATAATAAGACAAAGTTATTGATAATAATTATTATTTAGTCGCAAATCAATAATAATACATATTTAACTTCATTGCAATATATTTTTATTATATTCAAAAATATAATTACTACTCTAACTATATTTTTCTATATTTTTTTAAATAAAAAAACTGAAGAATAATTCTTAACTCTTCAGCTGAAAACTTTTAATATTTATAATTTTAATATTTCATTTTATAGATTTTAATTTTACCATACCTAAAAAATTATATATACTAAAAGTCCACTTATATCTAAGTAATAAATCTTAAAGCTTCTTATGATTTTTACATAAATTAAGCTTTGAGATTATTTCTTTATATATTAAGTTAAGCCAAACTTTTTTTAGTTATAAATTCTTTCATAGGTATTATATCATTTACAAACATCCTATGGGAATGTTTTTCATAGGATACTTTTATAATCTCTTTATCTATGATTTTCCTTTCTTGTATATAATCTTCAAAATCATATAATACTAAAACTGTAATTGGCATATATTGTATCACATCATACAAATTTTCTATAAATTTAATAAATAAATTTTTACTACTATTTTCTATTATATATTTTGCATCTATTATTAATATAACGTCAGAGAATCCACAGTTCATTTTTTCATCTTTATATCTTTTCAAAAAATCTTCTAAAACATTTTTTTCTCCTTCAAAAACTATATTTTTCATATTATCATTTTTAATCATAGTTTTTTCTGTGTCATTTAGAAATTCATTTAAAAGTTTAAATGCCTTATTTTCAACATTTAAATATATAAATACATTTTGCTCCATATTACTTTTTATGTATTTATACATATTTATAAGCATGTGATCAGTTCCACAATAATAGAAGGTTATGCTTTTTCCTATACCTTTTGATATATCCATATTATATTCCTCCTAAATGTATTTTATATTCTCTACAATATATATATTCTCATATTTTTCCTTGTTTTTCCAATATTTTATTCCTTTATTTTTCTTATTTTTTAGACATTATAATAATAATAACAACAATTTTATAAAATTTATGTGTAAAACATAATTTTTTTTTACATTTTTAAACACATTTCAACCAACTTATACATAATGTAATAATTTAAAATTTAAATTTATAATATATTTTATGTACTAATATTAATTTATAACTTGTGTTTATATGAATTATTAGATTTATAAAATAAATCTTATTGTTATTTGAGATTTTATGGTATACTTTAATAGGATAAAATATATAAAATAAAATTTGAATTTAATAATTATAAGAATTGCTAAGTTTTTATAGCAATTGACCTATTTACCTAATTAATTTTTATTTACATAAATTTAATAATGAAATGGGCAAGCTAAATTTAAAACTATTTGTTAATATAACATTTTCTATTTATTAAAGTTAAAAATTATAGCTTATAAAGCTTGTCATTATTTATGAAGGTAATTATTAACTTACGCTTTATAAGATTACATAAGCTAATCTTTAACTAATTTACATTTTGTACATTAAGATTATATTTTACAATGTAACTTTTAGTATGTTGTTAATATTTTAATGGCCTTTATATTGACCAACTTTTTTTCTTAATATAAAATGTAAAAATAGGAATTAAGAATTTTTATAAAATTTTCCACTAAGGAGGACTTAACATGTGTGGATTTGTAACATTTTTTAGTAATAATCCTATGACTCTTGACAGTAAGGCTAAACTTAGCCCAATGTCTGAAGCAATTATTCATAGGGGACCAACTCAAGATGGAGAATATTTTGATGAACATGTATACTTAGGATTTAGAAGACTTAGTATACTAGACTTAGAAAACGGAAAACAACCTTATAGCTATGGAAATAATGAGTATGAATTAATTTTTAATGGTGAGGTTTATAACTATAGAGAACTAAGAGAAGATTTAATAAAAGAAGGCTATAGCTTTACAACTGATTCAGAAATTGAAGTAATAGCTACTTTATATAAACATGAAGGTGAAAGCTTTGTAAAAAAACTTAGAGGTATGTTTTCTATAATAATTTGGGATAAAGTAAAACAGGTATTTTTTGGAATTAGAGATCCATTTGGTATAAAACCTTTTTACTATATCGAAAATGAAAATGGACTATATGTTGCATCTGAGTTAAAAAGTTTCTTTGCCAACCCTGAAACAACTTATAAAGATTTAGACACTAAGGCAATTCATGACTATTTAACATTTCAATTTGTACCTGAACCAAATACTATGCTTAAAGATGTAAAACTATTAAAACCAGGTCATACAATAAGAAAAGAGTTAGGCAAAAAATGTGAAATAAATCAATATTATAGCTTACAATTTAATCCTATTTCTATGCCTAAAGATGAGAGAATGAAAGAAATACGAAATGTTGTGGAAAAATCAGTAGAACTTCATATGAATGCAGATGTTCCTGTTGCTACATTTTTATCTGGTGGTATAGACTCTACAGTTGTTACTGCACTTGCTAGTAAAATAGATCCAAACATTAAATCTTTCACTATTGGATTTGATAGAGAAGGATACACAGAAATAGATTTAGCTAAAGAAACTGCTGATAAATTAGGAGTAGAAAATATAAGTAGAATTATTTCTGCTGAAGAATTTGCAAATGAAATTCCTAAAATCATTTGGCATATGGATGAACCTGTAGCTGACCCTGCAGCAATTCCTCTTTATTTTATTTCACAAGAAGCTCGTAAACATGTAACTGTTGTTTTATCCGGAGAAGGAGCAGACGAGGTGTTTGGTGGATATACTATATATCATGAACCATTATCACTTCAAGGTTTTAAAAATGTTCCAAAACCAGTAAAATCTATGTTAAAAGCTATTTCAAACAAAATGCCTGAAGGAATGAAAGGAAAAAGCTTCTTAGATAGAGGTTGTACTCCACTTTCTGAGCGTTATGTTGGAAATGCTAAAATCTTTTTAGATGAAGAAAAAGCTTCAATTTTAAAAAATTACAATAGTGATTTTACTTATGCTAAAACTATGAAACCAATATATGATAAAATAAAGAATTATGACGAAGTTACACAAATGCAATATGTTGATTTCAATACTTGGCTTACAGGTGATATATTAGTTAAAGCTGATAGAATGAGTATGGCTCACTCTTTAGAATTAAGAGTTCCATTCTTAGATACAGAAGTTTTAAAAGTTGCTTCTAAATTAAATCTTGAAGAAAAAATTAATGGAAATGTAACTAAATATATGCTAAGAGAAGCATACAAGTCACAACTTCCAATGCTTGGAGCTATAGATAGAAAAAAACTTGGATATCCAGTACCAATTCGTGTATGGCTTAAAAAAGAGCTTTATGATTGGGCTGTAAATATAGTAAAACAAAGTAATGCTGAATTTATAAACAAAAAAGCTGTACTTGACTTAATCGAAGAACATAGAAAAGGACCTTTCGATAGAAGCAGAAAAATATGGACTATTCTTGTATTCTTAATATGGCACAGAATTTACATAGAAAACACAGCTTCATATGACTTTGCAAAAGAAATAGCTTTAGATAAAATAAATAAATAATATATACTAAATTTTTTAAGACATTAAAGTAATTCTACTTTAATGTCTTTTTTATATTTATAAAACTTAATATGAATTTAAGTAATAAAAATAAGATTACTCTATACCTATATACTATAGATATTCTATAGAAAATATTATTTTAAATATGTTTAAATTTAACAAAATGTCTAAAGAAAATTCTTAATTCTCCATTTTATATTGATTTCTTATTGTTAAATGTTATAAAATACAATTGTCAGTATTCGAATAGAAACTGAACAATGTAGTAATATTTACTTTCATTGTGGCACATATATGTGCATAATACCAAATTATATCCTAAAAGGAATAAGAATGGGAGGATTTGTAATGGAGTCAACTTTTAAAAACACAAAGTCAAAGAAGTCTAAACTTACAGTTAGACAAATGGCTATTGTAGGAATGCTGTCTGGGGTTTCTATATTCTTAGGAGTAACAAAACTAGGATTTATACCACTTCCAGCTATGAATGCTACAATACTACATTTACCAGTAATAATCGGTGGAATTTTAGAGGGACCTTTAGTTGGTGGACTTATAGGGTTAATCTTTGGACTTTTTAGTATGTTCCAAGCAATAACAGCACCAACATTAACTTCTTTTATGTTTTTAAACCCTATAATAGCATTAATTCCAAGAGTATTGATTGGAGTTGGAAGTTATTACATCTATAAAGTATTTAAAACTAAAAAAGATACTTTTAAACTTACAATAACTGCTTTTTTAGCTTCTATGATTAATACTATTGGTGTCTTAGGTCTTGGATACTTAATTTATGCAGATAAACTATCTAGCATTTGGGGACTTACAAGCAATAAAGCTGTAGGACTTGCTTGCTTAACAATAGGTGCAACTAATGGTATACCTGAAGCTATTGTAGCAGCAGTGATTGTAACACCTATAATAATATCAATGAAGAAAATTAAAAAATCAAGATAAATATAAAAGAGCACTAAAACTTTAGTGCTCTTTATTAATATAATATATTTACAAATTTCTTTTTTTAAAAGTTCATTTCTACTTAGTAAGCCATAACTACTTTCTGCACTTTCTATGGCATTAATCACTGCCTTTTCCATTACCTTAGATGCTAGCATTCCAACAGTGCTTACATCAGCTTCTACTATATTAGTAGCCATTGTAAATATTGTATCTCCATCATACATTGTATGAACAGGATATATAGTTTTTGCAAAACCATTATGTGCAATTGATGCAATTTTATTAGTTTCATTTTTACTTAATTTAGCATTGGTTACAATTAAACCTATAGTTGTATTGCCATTAAATCTATTATTTTTATTTTCATATTCCTTTACTAATATATTTTCTGTATTTAAAAAGCTTAATTTGTTATAATCTAATACCCCTGCTAATATTTTTCCTGTTAATGGATCTATAACATCACCAAAAGCATTTACAGCAACCATTGCACCTATTTTTAAATCTCCAATTTGTATAGCATAAGAACCAAGACCACTTTTCATTGAAGATTTTGGACCTAGAGCTTTCCCTATTGTAGCTCCACATCCAGCTCCTACATTCCCATTTAAATCTTTTCTATTAGTTTCACTAAATACACATGCTTCATACCCCATTTTTTTATCTGGTCTAATTTTACTATCACCTATTGTTAAATCAAAAAGCACAGCACTACACACTATTGGTACTTTAGTAACACCAACATCAAATCCTATATTTTTTCTTTCTAAATATTCCATGACTCCACAGGATGCATCTAACCCAAAAGCACTTCCACCAGATAGCACTACTGCATGTATCTTTTCAATCATTTCTGTAGGATTCAAAAGATCTGTTTCCCTAGTTCCTGGAGCTCCTCCTCTTACAGCAACACCACCAGTAGCTCCTTCTTCACATAAAACTACAGTGCATCCAGTTCCACCTTCATGATTTTCGCAATGACCTACTTTAATTTTTCTATATCTAAAAATTTAATTTCCTTCATAAAAACACCTCTTATAAAATATTATAATTATAGTATAATTTAAAATATATTTTATCATCAATTTTTTTATAATTTTACTTCATAATCTTTTACTAAATTCTAAATAATATTATATTTATATAAAAAAGGTATGTGAACTCAATCACACACCTCTTTATATTTTAGACTTTAATGATTTTTCATATCTTTTGACATATTTAGTGTTTCTGCTATTGCAGCAATACTTCCTAAAGAATTTAAAGAATCAACTGGTAATATCATTTTATTTGCTGGATTCTTTGACAATTCTTTAAGGGCCTCAACTTGTTTTAAAGCTATAACCGCTTCATTTGTACCAGATTCAATTATAGCTTTATTTACTCTTTGAATAGCCTCTGCTTCAGCTTTAGCTATAATCTCTATTGCACTGGATTTACCTTCTGCTTCTAAGAGTTGAGATTCTCTAAGTCCTTCTGCATGTCTTATATTTGCTTCTTTCTCTGCCTCTGCTTGAAGTATTTTTGAACGCTTATCGCCTTCTGCCTTAGCTATAGAACTTTCTCTTTGTCCTTCTGCTGTAAGTATAGCTGCTCTTTTATCTCTTTCTGCTTTCATTTGTTTTTCCATTGCATTTTGTATTTCCTGAGGTGGAACTATGTTTTTTATTTCTACAGAAAGTACTTTTATACCATATGCATCTGTTACAGTATCAACTATTGTTAAAAGCTTTGAGTTTATAGTATCTCTTCCTGCTAAAACTTCATCTAAACTCATATCACCTATAATGTTTCTCATATTAGTAATTGTTGAATACATAATTCCTGATGTGAAATCTTCAATATTATAAACAGCATCCTTAGCATTCAAAACATGGTAAAATATAACATTATCAACAGAAATTTTTACATTATCCTTTGTTATAACATTTTGAGGTGGTATGTCTAATATTTGTTGTTTCATCGAAATTTTCTTTCTTACAAAATCAGCAAATGGTATAGTAATATGCCATCCTGGTTCTAAAATTTTATAAAACTGTCCAAACCTTTCTAAAACATAAACATAACCTGTGTTTACTACTTTTACTGTTGAAAGTATTATACCTACAATCAATAAAAGTACAACTATTACTCCTATAATAGCCATAATTTATTCATCTCCCTTTTTTATAATTAATTTATTTCCATCTACGGATACAACCTTAAAACTTTCCCCTTTTAATATATTATCTCCTACATTTTTAACGTTCCAATATATTCCATTAACCTTAATTTGCTTTTCTTTAAATATATCCTCTTCCGCTACAAAAACTTTTCCAATATATTTACCCATCGTTAAAGACTCTTTTTTAAATGTTCTTTTTATATATTTCCTAGAAATTTTAAGTCCTATTACTATTGAAATTCCACCTAATATTATTGCAATTAAAAGTTGAATTTCAAAATCTACTACAAATCCAATTAAAAATGCTGGTATAAAACCTAAAATTAACCATGAATAAGTAAAATCGCTACTTAAATAATCAGCAACTATTACAACGATTGTTAATCCAATCCAAATCCAATTCAAACTCATATTTTTTACACTCCCCCCTAAAATAATACAATTAAATTAATTGCATAATTTAACAATAGTATTATTTATACTATATAATACACTATTTTCTACAATTTGCAATATAAATAACTGTATAACTATATGTTATTGTATAAATTTTAACATAACCTTTTCATTTAAAAATATTTAATATAAGCCTTTATTAAATATATATTTAAAAATCTTAATATAATTACTAGTCATTTTTTCTAATATACATTATTATATAGTATAGTATCTTTAGTTTAAACTTTACTTATAAAATATAAATTTAACTAATGATTACAATTAAACAAATCTTATTTTAGGAGGAATTTTTTCTAATGAAAATGATTTTTTTTGATACAGAAACTACAGGTATATCGCCTGGAAACATATGTGAACTTTCTTATATAATTGTAAATACTGATGTAAAACCACAAAAGACTTATGGTAAAAATTTTTTCTTTGCTGTAGAATACGTGGAACCATCAGCTAAAGAAATACATGGATTTTCTGAAGAAGATTTATATAAATTAAGTAATGGATTATATTTTGAAGATCAATTTGAAGAAATTTCAGATGATTTTTTAAATGCAGATATATTAATAGGTCACAATGTAAATTTTGATATTAAGTTTATAACTCACGAATTGGAGTTTTGTGAAATAAATTATAAACCTAAAAACACATTTTGTACTATGAACTATTATAAAAACATATGTAAATGTTCTAATGGCAAAGGTGGAATTAAGAATCCCAAACTTGAGGAAGTTGTTAATTTTTTAGGCCTTAATTCTACAATAATTAAAAATAAAGCTAATGAATTATTTGATGGTAGCGGAAATTACCATGATGCTAGATTTGACACAGCTGCAACATATTTAGTTGTAACTGAAGGAATAAGAAAAGGTTTAATCCCTAAAGGTTATTTCACAAAAATGGTTAAAAATAATTAATATAATTTTATTGGGGGTATTGTTATTATGATAGTTATTACAAATGCTAGTATTCATACTATGACTGACTTAATTTTAGAAAATGGAATGGTTATTATTAAAGATAGTAAAATAGAAGACCTTGGCTATAATTTACCAATTCCTGAAAATTCATTGGTAATTGATGCTAAAGGTGGTTTTTTAATGCCGGGGTTAATTGATGCACATTGTCATGTAGGTATGTGGGAAAATGGCATTGGATTTGAAGGTGCTGACGGTAATGAAGCTACTGATCCAGTAACACCTCAACTTAGAGCAATAGATGGTATAAATCCTTTAGATAAATGTTTTGAGGAAGCTTTATGCTCAGGTATTACTACCGTTTCAACTGGACCCGGTAGTGCTAATGTTATAGGGGGACAATTTACAATAATGAAAACCTATGGAAAAACAATAGATGATATGGTTATTAAAGAGTGTTCTGCTATGAAAATTGCTTTTGGAGAAAATCCAAAAAGAGTCTATGGAAATCAAAAAAAGTCACCTTCTACGAGAATGGGTACTGCATCAATTCTTAGAGAAAATTTTAAAAAAGCTGAAATTTATGTTGAAAAGCAAAAAAAATTTATGGAAGGTATGGAAAAAGCGCCTGAATTTGATATGAAAATGGACTCATTAGGTAAGGTAATAACAGGCGAACTCCCTGTTAAAGCTCATGCTCATAGAGCAGATGATATTTTATCAGCAATTAGAATAGCAAAAGAATTTAATTTAGACTTATCTTTAGAACATTGCACTGAGGGTCATTTGATTGTAGATTATTTAAAAAATCAAAATTTAAAAGGCATAATAGTTGGACCAACTTTATCTGATAGATCTAAGGTAGAACTTCAAAATTTAACATTTAAAACTCCATATTTACTAAACCGTGCTGGAATAAAGGTATCACTTATGACAGACCACCCAGTTATACCACTTCAATATTTGCCTATTTGTGCCGCTTTAGCTGCTAGAGAAGGTATGGACGATGAAGAAGCTTTACGTTCTATAACTATAAATCCAGCAAAAACTTTAAATATTTGTCACAGAGTTGGTTCTATAGAAAAAAATAAAGATGCAGATATAATTATTTATAATGGTCATCCTTTTGATTTAAGAAATAAAGTTAAATTTGTAATGATAAATGGTGAAATTATTAAAAACAAACTTTAATATATATTTCTTAATATTAATATAACTATAATTTTCATATTAAAGTTATGAATTTAGAATATTATTTCTATATTTCATAACTTTTTATTAACCCTATATATAATTATCTACTTTATATTAATCAAAATATTGTTGTATTTTTTTCAATATCCATTGTATAATATTAAAGGTTTGTTGTATATGTTATTATTTGTATAAATTTTAATTTAAATAATAAAAAAAGTTTATTATTTAATTACTTTCTTTACAATAATATAGGGAAATAAGCTCGAATTTAAATTTATTTAAAAACTTAAAAATATTTTCACTTTAAATTCAGTCTTAGGTTTAGATGTTTGCGAGCTTACATCATTGTTTGGTTATCTAAGTTTTAGAAATAATATTTTTAAGTTAAATTTAAACCTAGAACATATGTTAATAATTCTGTTACAATAAATAAATTTTGAAGTTATTGTACGTTTTTTGTAGCTTTGAGTGCTAAATCAATATAATTATTAACATATGAAATTTTATAGTAATAATTAAGTAAAAGTGTCTAATTTACAATTTTATATGGATTAACCTTATAATTTATAAACTTGAAATTATACAATTAAATAATATGTTAATAACTACTTTGCATATTAATAAAAATTGAAGTATAATCCATTTAAGGGTTTTCCACTATACACTTTTAAATTAATTAAAAAATTTATTAAAATATAACTTATCTTTATTTTATTACTTATAAATAAAATTTTTGTTAAATTTTAGTAATATTTTTTAATAATATTTATTATTATTATATTATCTTAATTAATTGTTATATTAAGATAATATTAAAACTTCTTTATGAAAGGAGCCCAATATGAAAGAAAAAACAACAGATAAACAAAAAAAGAAAACTCGTCGTAAAAAATCCAAAAGCAAAGGGATTTTAAAGGGGTTTTTTATATTTTTATTAGTTATTACCCTTATAGGAATGCTTGTTTTAGCTTTTAATTATAAAAACCTAAAAAACTTTTATAACGATTCTGTAGAAAAAGCTAACTCTGTATCATATCAAACATTTTTAAGCAAAATGCCTACTGTAATTTATGATAAAGACGGACAAGTAATTCGAGAACTAGCTCAATATGATTATTCATATTTAGATTACAAAAACATACAGCCAAATATTGTTAATGCCTTTGTTTCCATAGAAGATCCTAGATTTTGGAAACATAATGGTGTTGATTTTAAAGCATTATTTCGTGCTGGATTAGAACTTGTAAAAAACAAAGGAGAAATAACACAAGGTGGATCTACTATAACTCAACAACTTGTTAAAACTACAGTTCTTTCTCATGAACAAACTTTTAAAAGAAAGTTTCAAGAAATAATAATTTCTCGTAAACTTGAAGAAAAATATAGCAAAGAACAAATTATTGAGTTTTATATCAATAATATATATTTTGGTAATGGAAATTACGGTATTGAATCCGCATCTAATTATTATTTTAACAAACCATCTAAGGATTTAGACTTAAGTGAACTTTGCTTTTTAGCAGCTATACCTAATAATCCTACTATGTTTGATCCTTTATCAAATATAGAAAACACTCTTGAGAGAAGAGATCTTATACTTGATAAAATGTTAAAGGCAAAAACAATTACTCAAGATGAACATGATAGTGCTAAATCTGAAGAGATTAATCTTAATGTTAAAGAACATGAAAATTATGAACCAGAAGGTTATATGATAACTTATGCACTAAATTGTACTATCGAACAACTTATGGCTAAATCAGGTTTTAAATTTAGGACAAGTTTTAAAGATGATAATGACAGAACATCTTATTTTGATAATTATGATAAGTTATATATGGAGCTTAATGCTTCAATAAGAAAAGGTGGATATAAAATTTACACTTCATTAGACCCTGGAAAACAAGAACTATTACAAAATAGTTTAGATAATAATTTATCTGGTTATTATGGCATTGATCCAGATACAGGACTTTATTCAATGCAAGGATCTGCTGTTACAATAGATAATACAACTGGAAATGTAGTTGCAATTGTAGGTGGTAGAAGTCAGGATGGCGTTGATAATACATTTAATAGAGCTTACTTAGCTCCTAGACAGCCTGGTTCAACAATTAAGCCACTTGTAGCATACACTCCTGCTTTTGAACGTGGATATACTGCTAATAGTACTTTAGAAGATAAAGCAATATCAAATGGTCCTGCTAATGCTTACAGTGGATATAAAGGATATGTAAGTCTTAGATATGCAACTGAAATTTCCATAAATACTATACCTTTTAATCTAGTTAATGAAATAGGCGTAGATACAGCATTATCTTATCTTCATAATATGAAATTTAAGTATATAATGCCTTCAGATACAACACCTATAGTTTCTATAGGAGGTTTTACTAAAGGTACAACTGCTGTAGAAATGGCTGGAGCATATTCAACACTAGCTAGAAACGGTCAATATATAGAAACTACATGTCTTGAAAAAATAGAAAACTATGAAAATGAAGTCTTATACAAAAATTCTCATGCAAAAATAGAGATATATTCAGAAGATGCTACCAAAGAAATGACTAGTATATTGAAAGGTGTTATATCTAAACCTCACGGTACAGGATATGGAGCAGCTCTAAAAAGTGGTATGCCATCAGCTGGTAAAACAGGAACTACAGATGATGATAAAGATGCTTGGTTTTGTGGTTATACTCCTTACTACACTACTGTTGTTTATGTTGGAGCTGATATTCCTCAAACTATATATAAAGGTGGACAAGTATCGAAATCCATTTGGAAAGATTATATGGATGAGATACATTCTGGCTTACCTTTAAAAGATTTTGATGGAAGTACACTTTCTGGTCCAGATTTAAACATTATACCAGATGATACACCTAAACCTGATACAGAAAAAGAAACTGATAAAACTAAGGATAAAGACAAAGATAAAGATAAGGATAAGGATAAGGATAAGGATAAGGACAGCGATAAAAATAATAAACCTGAAACAAATAATCCTGGAAACAATAACGGAAACAATAATGGAAATAATAATGGTGATGGAAACACTAACCCTGGTGATGGTGGTGGGGAAACAAAACCACCAGTGGACCCACCTGTGGATCCACCTGTAGATCCAGTGGACCCACCTGTAGATCCAGTTGATCCACCAGTAAATCCACCGGTGGATCCACCTAAAAATCCTACTTAATAGTACAATATAGTATAATAAAATAAAAAGTGCTTAAATTTATTAAAATTTAAGCACTTTTTATTTTAAAGCACATTATATTTTATTATATATAATAAGTCTCTATATACATTTCTAAAAAGGAATTTGTCTTTCAAAGCACCTTTTATACCATTAACCAGTTTGGTCTTGTATATGCCTATATATAGCCTTTCTATTATGTATTTATTTTTTACTTCACAAAATTTTATTCAACTAAAGTAAATATATAGTTTATTTTTATAAAACTTTTTAATATAAATAAAAATTTTATATTTTCCACTTAAAATATTTAATAAAAAAAGGTTGTCTCAACTTTTTCAAGTTGAAAACAACCTTATTATTTACAATTCATAATTAAGCAACGTTCTTTCCAGAACCTGTTTCTTTTGTATTCTTTTTCTTTAAGTATAAGAACACTGGTAAACCTACTAATGTTAATACTGTTCCTACAATAGCGTTAGTAAAGCTTGAAGTTAAACAGCTTATTACTATGTATATACCTCCAATTATACCTATTAGTGGTATTATTGGGAATAAAGGCACTTTATAGCTTGCATTCATTTTTTTCTTTCTTACTAAGAATACTCCAAATACTCCCATTACGAAGAATACCCATAATACGAATACTATCATATCAGTTAATGCTTGGAATGATCCACTAGCAACATATACTAATGCTATTACACTTAGTAGTATTATTGAATTTATTGGAGTACCAAATTTAGGATTAATTTGCTCTAAAACAGCACTAGCTGGTAATTTTTTTTCTTTAGCCATAGCTACTGGCATTCTTGATCCAGCCATCATGTTTCCATTTAAAGCTCCAAAAACAGAAATCAACATACCAAGTGAAATAATAACTCCACCAATTGAACCAAATAACACTGATGCTGTATCAGCTGCAACTGCACTTGAACCTATAACTTGGTCCATTGGTAATGTTTTGATTATACCAATGCTAAATAACACGTAAACAGACATAACAATTGTTAAACCACCAATTATAGCCTTTGGTAAGTTCTTTTCTGGTTCTTTTATTTCACCAGCTAAAGTACCAACACTTATCCAACCATCATAAGCCCATAAACATCCTATTAACGCAGCTCCAAATCCACCAGCTGTAAATCCGTTAAATGAAATTGTAGAAAGTTCTCCACTTTTACCGTTGATAATACCAAATATTATAATAGCTGCTAATGGTAAAAGTTTTCCAACTGTTGCTATAACTTGAACTTTACCTACTAACTTAGTTGACACCATATGTACTAATGCCATAAAAATTATTAAACCAACCGCTAATAATTTTTGTTGTGTTGCGCTTAATCCACCTAATAATGGTGATGCAGTTTCTGATAAAACAATTGCACTAGCTGCAATTACTGCTGGGAAATATATAACAACTTGAACCCACCCATACAAGAATCCAACAACGTCGCCATATAATTCTGTTAAATAAGCGTAAAGTCCACCTTCTTTTGGTATTGCTGATGCTATTTCTGCAACAGTTAATCCTGCACAAATAGTTATAAGACCAGCGATTAGCCATGCTAATATACCTAATAATGGTGATCCAGCCTCTTTAAAAACTACAGATGCTTTAAAGAACACACCTGAACCGATAACTACCCCTACAACAACTGAGATAGCTTCTTTTAAGCCCATACTTCTTTTGTTTTCTTGTGACATTAATTTCTCTCCATTTCTGTAAAAGATTTTCGAATAATTTTTTGACTAATTTGATTAATTAGTTATTTTGAATTGCAATGTTATTGTACTCGAAAATTGTCGATGATGCAACACATTTTTTTAAAAAAACAGTGGTTTTTGTTATTTTTTTATCTAACTTTTTAATTAAATTATCAAAATATTTATTCTTTATATGCAACGTTACCAACTCAATATTCTTTTTTCTAAATAGCATCTTTCTTTAGTAACAAATTTCTTAATAATGAAAATTTTAAGTTAAATTTAAATGTTTATTATATTTTTGTTGTTTTTTTTATTATTTTAAAATTTTAAAATAATTTTTTCTAAAATTAAACTTTAATTTCTTAGAACTTCATTCTATTTTTTGTTTTTATTAATTGTTACTATTTTATATTGTTTATATAAAAAATATAACAAGGTATTTACTCCATTAAAGTAAATAAATTTTTAACATACATATTTTTGGCGTTTTTTGAAATTATTACACCATTATTATCTATTATTCTTTTAACGAAAGTACCATTAAAAGTTTATTCAAATAGTATTTTTATAACTTTAAAATAACTTTAAAATATCTACAACATACAATTGCAATGATGCTGATTTTTCATATTATTTTTCTGAATATTTCTTTTCAAGTTTTAAATTTTAAATTTTTATTTTTCTAATATAATAATTTTATTGTTTTTGTAAATAATAATAGTACGAAATTAAGCTATGTATTTTAAAACTTAACTAAAATTGCTATATAAAAATTATTAAAATATATTACAGAAAGGAGATTGTTAATACTTGTAGATAAAAAATTTAATTTTAACTTAAAGTATTAACATATATTTTATTATGGATAATAATAAAAATAGAATGAAAGAAAATTGGAAAACTCAAGCTGAGCTTAGAAAAATGTATCCTAAAGATGGTGCTGATGTTGGTATAATAAATGGTAATAAAGTTTCAAATCCTAAAGGCAAAAAACAAATCAATAAAATTA
>NZ_HE611052.1:385545-407732 GCF_000285575.1 Clostridium senegalense JC122
TATCTAATTCCTACATTAATATATTATACTTAAATAATATGCTTAAATTTTAATAGTAACTAAACATCAAATTAAGTTTTTATGATTGTTATATAGTTTTATAAATTTACACTTGAAATTTAATTATAAATTGTACATAATATTATTGATTATTATTTTCATTTACAAAGAAAGGATACTTTAATATGTGTAATAGAACTAAAGGAATACTCTTTATAATTTTATCTGCATTTGGTTTTGCAATGATGTCAGCTTTTGTTAAATTATCTGGAGACTTGCCATCTTTTCAAAAAACCTTTTTTAGAAATTTAATTTCTTGTATAATATCATTTTTTATAATCATAAAAAATAAAGAAAGTTTTTTTGGAAAAAAGGAAAACCAAAAAACTCTCTTATTAAGATCTGCATTTGGAACCCTTGGAATAGTTTTAAATTTTTATGCAATTGATCACCTTATACTTTCAGATGCAAACATGCTTAACAAACTTAGTCCATTTTTTGTTATAATTTTTTCCGCCATATTTTTAAAAGAAACTATTAAAACTAATCAAATCCTAGCAGTAATTATTGCATTTTTAGGTGCATTATTTATCATAAGACCTGCATTAAGTCTAGATTTGATTCCATATATTATAGGTATATTTTCAGCTATATCTGCTGCAGCTGCCTATACTTGTGTAAGATTCCTTGGTGGAAAAGAAAAATACTATACTGTAGTATTTTATTTTTCCTTCTTTTCTTTAATAGTACTTTTCCCCTTTTTAGTCTTAAGTTATAAACCTATGACAGTAATGCAACTTTTTTATTTATTAATGGCCGGTACTTTTGCAACTATAGGTCAATTCGGAATAACTCTTGCTTATAAATATGCACCTGCCAAAGAAATTTCTATATTTGATTATTCAAATATAATTTTTTCAGCTATAATTAGCATGATTGTATTTAATCAAACTCCGGATAAGTTCAGTTTCTTTGGTTACATAATAATATTTATATCTTCATTTTATATGTTTATATATAATAAAAAGTTAGATAAATTAAATATTAAATAAAAAAACAGAGGTGTACCTCTGTTTTTTTATTTTAAAATAGTTATTTTAATTACTATGATGTTCCCCATGATGATTGCATAAAACTTTTTTATCTTTAAGTTTTCCTGATATAAAAGATGATATTACATCATTAACATTTCCATTAACTCCTCTTATAACATCTAATCCCTTTTCTTTTAAAGCATTATATGCACCTTGTCCAATTCCACCTGTTATAACGACTGAAACCCCTTCATTTACAAGTAATTGAGATAAACCACCATGATTATGTTGCAAGTCTTTTGAAGATATTTCTTTGCACTCTTTAATATTAGAACCATCTAAATCTGCTATAAAAAAACATTCGCTTTTACCAAAATGCTGATTTATATATTCTCCGTTTTTAGGCATAGCAATTTTCATAAATTTCCCCCTAACTAAAATCGTATACATAATCTAATTTATAATACACACAATTTATATAATATCATGTTACTTTACTATAACTCCAACTTAATTACATACTTTTTAAGATTGTATTTTAATATATCCTACCGATTATACATATTAATCATATATTTTCTAAACTTTTCTAACAAATTCTTATATATACATCATATCTAGACTTCTATACTACAAGCTAAAACTTTAACATTGTTCTTATTCTCTAGTGCAATTGTCAATTTTTCAAATTTATCATTTCTTATTACTATGGCATTGTACTTTTTTAGTACTATAGATTTTTCATTAATTTTTATAACAACGTTATCATCTATGGTATAAAGTACGAATACTTGTGTCATATTAGATTTACTTGTTAGAATATTCTGCTCATTCCCTTTTAAAACACTTATATCTCCACTTGTATCCCCCATTAACATTAAATTAAAATCTGTAACTTTACCAAAACTTTTAATTTCCAATTCTCCTGAAAATCTATAAATTTCATATGGCATTAAATTTACAGTAACTCCATCCTCATGAAGTAATTTTAAATCATTATCTAATGTTGTTATTAATCTTTTCACATTTTTTAATTTTGTAAATGTAGATGTTTCTAGGTCAATAGTAGCTGAGCTTACCCTAAATTTAAAATTTCTTTCTTTATAATTTCCATTTTCAGGGTAAATATATATTTCTTTAGTTTTACCACCAGTCCAATTAGATATATTTTGTTTATGTGGTTCTATAATTTTAATATCCACTTCTATACCTCGCCTTTTAACTAAATTATATTTGTGATAGAACTAATCATATAATTAGTTCTATCTTTTCTTTTTAATAAATTCTTATGTTTTTTTATCTTTATAAGTTAAAAAGTTATTTTCACTTTCTATAAATTAATATCATCTACTTTTTCTAACCAACGTTCTATTTCCTTTATTATGGAACTTACACACCCTTCTTCAAATGGGGATTTCAAGTTAGCATACTTTACAAGATTTAAAAATGATTTAGTTCCACCTATACTGCATAGTTTCACATAATCTTTCCATGCGCTTTCTCTATCTTCTATCATTTTTTTCCAAAACTGAAGAGCACATATCTGTGCTAAAGTATAATCTATATAGTAAAATGGTGTTTGGAATATATGACCTTGTTGCATCCACCAACCACCTCTCTCTAAAAAATCACATTTTTCATAGTTTTTGTGTGGCAAGTATTTTTTCTCTATATTTCTCCAAGCTTCTTTTCTTTCCTTTGGTGTGGCATTTGGATTTTCATATACATAATGTTGAAATTCATCTACTGTTATTCCATATGGTATAAATTTAATAGCTCCACCTAGATGAATAAATTTATATTTTTTTGTATCCTCTTTAAAAAACAAATCCATCCAAGGCCAAGTAAAAAACTCCATGCTCATAGAATGTATTTCACAACTTTCATAAGTGGGAAAAGTACACTCTGGCATATCAATCCATCTTGATTGATATACTTGGAAAGCATGACCTGCTTCATGTGTTAAAACATCAACATCACCAGAAGTACCATTAAAATTTGAAAAAATAAACGGTGCTTTATAATCTGGTATATAAGTACAGTAGCCACCACTTTTTTTATGTTTTTTGGTAACAAGATCTAAAAGATTGCCATCTACCATAAAATTAAAGAATTCTTTTGTTTCAACTGAAAGTTCTGAGTACATTTTTATGCCATTATGGATTATCCATTGTGGGTCTCCTTTTGGTGTAGCATTTCCACTTAAAAATTCAAATTTTTCATCAAAATACTCAAGTTTATTAATGTTCAATCTCTTTCTTTGTCTTTCATAAAGCTTATTTGCAACAGGAACTATATAATCTAATACTTGTTTTCTAAAAACTTTAACCATCTCTGGATTATAATCACTTCTCATCATTCTAACATATGCAAGTTCTACAAAATTTTCAAATCCCAATTTCTTTGCAATCTTATCTCTAACTTTAACTAACTTATCATATATTGCATCAAATTCTTCCTCATGTTCTACAAAAAAATTATATTTTGCTTTTCCAGCTCTTTCTCTAACATTTCTATCTTTTGAAATTAAGAATGGCCCCATAGATGACAAGTTTCTTTCTTCACCCTCAAAATTTATTTTACAAGATGCAATAAGTTTAGCATATTTTGAGCTTAATTTATTTTCAAGCTGTAAATCTTCTATAATTTCATTTGAAAAAGCTTTTAATGAAAGCTCTGCTAAATTTAAGAATTGAGTTCCAAATTCCTCTTCTAACTCTACTCTAAACTTGGAGTTAATTATAGCTTCATAAAAGTTTGAGTTTATTTCTTCATACAATGGACCATAGGTATCCCAATAATCCCTCTCTTCATTATAAAACTTGTCATCAGTATTAACATCATGTCTTATAGATGCGATAGTACTCATACTTTCCAAACTATTTCTCATTTTATTTATTTTTCTTATTATACTTAACTGATTAGCACTGCTTTTTTCAACTTTAAATTTTTCTGTTAAATTTAAAATATCATTTTTGTATATCTCATAATTAGGTCGTTCATATTTGTATTGTTCAAATTTCATAAAATTTCCTCCAAACTTTACTTTTGATATAACCTACTAAATAAACTTCTTTTATTATATAATACTCTAAATTTTATATAATTGAAATTATATTTTAAATATTTAAAATTTTTAATTAATTTCAAACCTATTAAATATATTTTATTCTAAAACATATACCACATAACATATTTTTAAGATTCATGTTAAAATAATATTAACTTATTATTTATAGTGTTTTAAGGAGGGGTATTAATGTATTTTGAAAAAGCAGGAAAAGAAAACACAATAAAAACACTGGAATTAGCTCTTGAAACTGCTAGAAACAGGAATATAAAACATATAGTTTTAGCATCAAGTAGTGGTGAGACTGCTTCTCTTCTTTCAGATGTAAAAGACATAAACATAATTTGTGTAACCCATGCTTATGGTTTTAAAAATGGTGGAGAAAATGATATGTCTGATGATGTTAGAAAAAACTTAATACAAAAAGGTATAAAAGTTCTTTCTACTACCCATATTTTAAGTGGAGCTGAAAGAGGAATTTCTAAAAAATTTGGTGGCGTATCTCCAGTTGAGCTAATAGCAGCCACTTTAAGAATGTTTGGCCAAGGAACAAAAGTTGCTGTAGAAGTTGCTATCATGGCTGCAGATAGTGGTTTAATTCCTTATATGGAGCCAATTATTTCTATAGGTGGTACTCATTATGGTGCAGATACTGCAATCATTCTCAAACCAAATCATGCTAATAATATATTAGATACTAAAATAGAAGAAATAATTTGCAAGCCTAATTCTATCTAAAATAATAAAATATAAAATTGCAATATATATGAAAGAAAATAATGATCAAATTGCTTGATCATTATTTTTCCATATGTCTACTCTAGATTAAAAGATATTTATAACTTTTAATCTTTTTTATTATTTTTCACTATTTCTTCTTTTAAAATTTCCAAATCATCTTTTGCGTATTTGTAAAATTCAGATTTTTCTGTTTCCAATATGATTTTTTCAGCTTTATCATATTCTCCGCTAACACAAAATTTTTTTGCTCTAATATATCCATTAGTTACATGCCATAATCCTTTTGCTACATCTTTGTCATCTTGTTTTTTTAATCTATTTGATGCTATAGCAAAAGATTCCAATGCCTCAACATAGTTATCCTCTTTTAAATATTTTTTACCCTTATTTAAAGTTTCCATCCCTTCATCTGAAAAACATCCTACTAAAAAAACACTTAAAATAATGCATAAAGAAAGAAAAAATTCTTCAAAGAACTCCCCCCTATCCATCTTTCTTAATATCTTATATTATAATTTTACAATATATATATATTTATTTAAAGCAAACTTTCTTTTAACTATTATTTCTAAAGTAACAATTCTATAGTAAATACATAAATTAAAGTATAGAAAGTGAAAGAAAATAATTTTTTTCATTCATAAAATCAACGAAATTGAATAAAAACCTTGAAATTTATTTATAAATTGCCTTATTTCTATGTCTATACTTCAAGAAAAAAAAGGGGTGAACTGTAAATGTCAATACCAAAAAATATATTATTAATAAGCAGAAAAGCAAGTGAAATTACAGATTTATTATACGAAAAAATGTGTGCTAAAACCGAAGAAGATAAAAATAAAATATCTAAAAAAATAGAACTGGCTAAAAAAGATTTGGAGACCATAAAGAATAAAAGAGGGTAAATCCACCCTCTTTTATTGCATTTTAACTTAATACTCTTTCTAATCCAATTAAAGCAGCACCTATAGCTCCACATACTTGTGCTTCTTTTGGTACTATTAATTTACTGTTCAATTTTTCTTCTATAGCTAGAACTACACCATAATTTTTAGAAACTCCTCCAGTTATCATAAATAAATCATTTAATCCAATCCTTTTTACAAGTGATAATATTTTACAAGCCACTGATTTATTTATACTATGCACTATATCCTCTATATTTTCATTTTGAGCTATTAGCGCTATAACCTCTGATTCAGCAAACACACTACACATACTAGAAATTGTAAGTTCTTTATTCCATTTAACTCCTACTTTACTCATATAACTTAAATCCAAATCTAAGGTCCTTGCCATTAGTTCCAAAAATCGTCCTGTTCCTGCAGCACATTTATCATTCATTACAAATTCTTCAACATCTCCATTACCATTTATTCTTATAGCCTTGCTATCTTGTCCACCTATATCAATTACAGTCCTTACATTTTTATTTAAAAAATTTGCACCCTTTCCATGACAAGTTATCTCAGTTACTTTTTCGTCTGCAAACGGAACAGAAATTCGCCCATATCCAGTAGCTACAATAAAATTTAATTGCTCTTTTTTTAAATTTGCATTTTTCAAAACATCTTCTAGTGCCATATTGATACTACTTAAAGACTTTGCTCCTGTTTTTAAGATAGTTTGTCCTAAAATTTCTTTCTTTTCATTTAATATAACTGCATTTGTAGATGTTGATCCACTATCTATTCCACATACATAAATATCATTTTTCACTTTTTTCTTACTAATTTTTTCTTTTTTAATATTTATACCTTCCATCAATCCCTCAATCCTTGTTGATATTTGTCCATGACAACTTTTAGTATAATCTGTTTCTATTTTAACTATAGGGAAATTAGCTTTTTCTTTAATATCAACATATTCAAAATTGTAATAGTCACAAAATTTAACTGTATTATATATAACTCCTTTAATATTAGGTGATTTCAAAATTTTTTTTCTTTTTTCCACATTCTCCATTCTCATACAGGGATTTTTATTCAAAATTTCTTTACTATATAAATAAATTATTTCATCTAAATTACTTATATTTTCAATTTTTAAATAAAAACTTTCTATCTGTGAGCATGTCCAATTTTTTATATTTAAATGAGAAATTTTTTTATATAATCTTCATCTTCTTTGCTCAATCTATTTCCTAATATAGCTATATAAGAATCATTCTCATTTTTCTGTTCATTTTTTTTAAACTGATTTTTAAATTTTTCTATATTAAAATCCCTTTTAGAAAAATTTTCATATGCTTCTATAAATTTTAAAATTTCATTTTTAAATAAATTTATAGAATATTTATTTATTTTTTTAGGTAAATCTATAATATAACAAAACTCTACTTTCTTATCCTTATCTAATATATCTTTTGTTCTTCTTAATGAATCACAGCAATTCATAAAAACTACTTCTTTTATATTCAACAATTTTATGTTTTCTATTATCGCTTTAGAATAACTACACAAATTATTATGTCCTACTGTATGTGCTGTTTCAAAATCATTTACAGAAGAATTCAATTCCACACACTTTATATCAAAACCTTCAAATATTTCTTTAGGTGTATATTTACAAACATATCCTATCATTTTATTTTTTCACCGCCTTTACTATATCTAAAAAAGCCTCTACTCTAGTTCTTATCTGTTCTTCTTGAGAATTACGTTTGTCTATGCCATCTCCATCTAAAATTAGAGTTTTAATATTATTTTCTTCAAGTTTAGACTTTAATAAATTAGCTCCACCTAAAGATTGCTTACATCCCATATGACAAAAATTCACAACTCCATCTATATTTAATTTGTTACAAAAATCCAATATATTATCAGCCCTTCTTTCATAGGCACCATTGAACTTATTTAAAATTAATTTTTTTGCTATTGACTCGTAAGGTTTATTAATATCCAATTTTGTAATATTATTAAAGTTAAAATCACATATTACAAGTTGGTTATTTAAATTAAAATTAAATATATCTTTTAATGGTTTTGAGTAAATAGGAATTAAATGTGTCCAAAGAATTCTATTCCCATTACATTTATCACATCTAAATTTTATATCGTCTACAAGCATTTTATAATATTTTAGTGATTTTGAATGTCCTAAAAAAACATATGTTACAAATATTCTATACATTTCTAATGTTAATGTATTGGGATAATACTTAACTTTAAGTTCTTTTAAAAACTCATCATAATATTCTAAACATTTATTTTCTCTTGCAATAACTTCTTTAAGTTTTTCCTCACTTAATTTACATTTAAAATTATCTTCCAAAAAAGTAACTAACTCTTTCAATTGAAGTATTACATATTCTATACTTTCATTTGAATAATTATAAGGTACATCTATAATATATTTAGGAATGTCATAACTTTTAGATATTCTCCTAAAAGTGTTTATATTAGCATCACAAGCAATAGTTGTAGTTATAGCACACTTTGGTGCTTTTAAAACCTTTGATTCACTAGCCCCTAAAAAAGTCTTGTGATATGAACAATAACTTTCGCTCAATCCTGTATTTTCTATAAATTCAATAAATCCCTTTTCACAATCTGCACCTGAAATATATGATGAAACCCCTTCTATAAACATAGGTGTTATATTCATAGCATGAAGAAATTCACATGGAGTAAAGATATTGACTATGGCAGAATTATCACTATCATTCATAGCTTGTAAGATAAAATCCATTGAAATTTTCGTTAGATATTTTTGAGATGGCAAAAAATTTTTTTCTTTAAATTTGCTTAAAATATTTCCTTCTATCCAATATCCTAATTTAAGAATATCAAAGCTTTTTTGCGGGTTATTTTCTATATTATTGCAAACCAAATTGCTGTAAGTTTCAAATAAATTCATAATATCCCCTCATAAATAAAATAATAATATATATACTATATTCTTTAAATTTAACCTTTACCCTTCTTAATATATAAAATTTTTCACACTTAACGAATTCTAATTTTTATACTACTTTTAATTTAGTTTTTATAAAAAAGGCAATTTTTAAATTGCCTTTTACTCTTTCAATTTTATTTTTCTTTTTTTCTATCTTCATAAAATGGCTTAAACTCTGGATTTACTTTTCCTATACCTAAATATCTAGCCTTATAATCCTTTAATAATTCAAAAAACCTTTTACTTAAAATCAGTATTACTATAACATTTATAAATGTAGGTATAGCCGATGTAAAATCACCAAATAGCCATACTATTTGTCCCGGTAAACCTTTCATTACCGCCATTACAACCATTAAAAATCCTGGTATTGGATAACAGTATTTATAAAACTTTAATATAACCTTTTTTGCTTTTATATTATCCTTACTTGCATGTCTTAAAAGAATCTCATAATATGTGTACCATCCCGTTGTAGTTGTTATTCCAAATAAAAAAACTCCTATACTTAAGATCACTCTACCTAAGTATCCCATTCCAGATTCAAAAGCTGAAAGTGTTAATGTAGCACTTGTTGCACCAGAACACCAATTTCCAGTTATTATTATTATCAAAGCTGTTATTGTACATACTACACCAGTATCAATAAAAACTTCAAAAGCACCCCAAAACCCTTGTCTTATAGGATGATCTGTCTTTGCTGTTGAATGTATCATAGGAGATGTTCCCCATCCAGCTTCATTGCTGTAAACTGATCTTGACATACCTATTTTTAACACCTGCATAAAGGTAGCACCTGTAAATCCACCTACAGCTGCAGTACCGGTAAATGCACCTTTAAAAATCAATGATATTGTTTCTGGTAAAAACGTTATATTTTTTAAAATTATAAACAATCCTGAAACTATATAAAATAAACACATAAAAGGAATTGTTTTGCTAGCTATTTTTCCAAGACCAGGTATACCACCATTAATCATTATATAAACTAAAATTGCATAAACAAATGCCACCAGTATCATACTAACATTAAAGGTACTTGATATAGCTTCAGATACTGTATAATTTTGAAGAGTTATGAAAAATGTTGATAATATCCCTCCACCAAATAATATTGCTGGAATAATCCACAACTTAAATTTCTTTTCTTCTCCTAACCCTTTTTCCATATAAAAGGATGGACCTCCATAAGGGTTTCCTTCTTCATCAATCGTTCTATAATGAACAGCTAATGTAACCTCTACCATTTTTATTATGGCACCTAAAAGTGCAGCTACCCATAGCCAAAACACAGCGCCTGGTCCACCTACAGCTATTGCTGTAGCTACACCACCAATATTACCTACTCCTACACTTCCTCCTATAGCTATACTTATTGCTTCAAATGGTGATAGAATTCCTTTCTCCCCTTTACTTGTTTTGTCTTTCTTGATTAATTTTCCAAAAGTTTCTTTCATTATATGTTTAAAAAACTTAAATTGAAAAAAACCTGAAGCTACAGTAAAAAATAGTCCTGTACCTAGAATTGTTACTATTAAAGGAGTTCCCCACAATAAGCTTACAGCCTTTTGAATAAATTCCTCCATTTAATCCCCACCTTTGCACTACTCAACCATAAAATTATTAGTCATTAAATTAATTAGCATCTTCAAATTTTATAATAATAATCCTAGTAACTAAATTATTATTATTACGTTATATTAATTTTACAGCTTAATAAATCTATATTCGGAAAATTGTGATTTTATTTAAAACATTTTTTACATTTTATAAAACTTTATTAAAATATATTAATAATTTTAAATGGCGAATATTTTTATAGATTTAATTGTTTTTCTTCGATTTTTTCTTTGATTTCAATGGAATTTTATATGATTGTTTTAATTTAAAATATTTCATTTTTCACTCATTTATACAAGATGAAAAAGTTTTAAATTAAAATAAATAGACAAAGGAGAAATTTTGCTTTTTTTTCATTCATTTTATATATTTTTTTAATTAAAATAAATATTTTTCCCTTTTTGTATTTACTTTTTATATTTCGTGTTTTATAATTATTAAAAATATTGTAAAGGCTAAATTTCTATTTATTTCAAATTTTATTTTTAAGAATATAGTCCAAGCACTTAAACTAAATATTAATTACACAATTTAAATTTTAAATATTATATATATTAAAATAATATTTAATTATCAGAACATTTTTCATGTTCTCTTTTTTAAAATTAAATTTTGAGTAAATAATTTAATTTATTTTTTATTAGCAATTAACAATTTTATTAATTTTAATATGGAGGTTTTTTTATGAAAAATAATTTAATTTATACAATACCAAAGGAAATGCATAGCAAACAAAACATCAAAAATATTCTTTTGGCTCACCCAGAAATAAAATTTGTTTCTTTATGTGGAATTGATTTACTTTTTAATGATATAGATGAAAAAATACCTGTAAATTTATTTTTAAATGATTTAGACAAATTTCTAGATGGAATCGCTGTAAAAACTGATGGCTCTTCAGTTAATCTACCGGGTATAGCTACCCTTAACAATGCACAAGTAGATATAAAAGTTGATTTAAATTGTAGCTGGTACATAGACTATAATTATGAACATATCGATGAAATTACAAATCTTCCTGTGGGAACACTAACAATACCATCTTTTCTATTCCACGAAGGTGTTGCAGTTGACTCAAGAAGCGTCTTGAAAAGTACTTTAAAACATTTTAAAAACTCTTTAATAAGTTTATTTGAAACTTCTAATGTTCTTGATTGTTTTGGAATAAAATTTTATGATATAGCAGATGTAAACATTACATTAGCTACAGAATTAGAGTTTTGGGTTAAAACACCAAATGAACTTGCAGATGTTGAAGAACTTTGTACTTCTGAAGTTCTAAAAGAACAATATTGGAAAAGAACTAAAGGTTCTGTAAGAACATCACTTGAAAAATCTCTTTTACTTCTTGAGAAATATGGACTTAACCCTGAAATGGGCCATAAAGAAGTTGGCGGTGTAAAAGCTCAACTTACAACCACAGGATCTTTAACTCACATAATGGAACAATTAGAGATTGATTGGACCTATAGTGATGCTATAAGTTGTTGTGATAATGATCTTTTAGTTAGAAACTTAGTAAAAGAAACTTTCAGAAAAAATGGATTAGATGTTACATTTATGGCAAAACCAATTGACAATATTGCTGGTAGTGGTAAGCATCTTCACATTGGTGTACTATTACATTTAAAAAATGGAGAGAAAATAAACTTATTCCATAGTAATAAGGATTTTATGAGTGTTCTTGGTTATGGAGCTTTAATGGGAATTTTAAAGAATTATGATATAATAAATCCATTTGTATCTAACTCTATTGATTCTATAAAAAGATTACAACCTGGATTTGAAGCCCCTGTTTGTACATGTACTTCATTAGGTTTAAACAAAGATATGCCATCTAGAAATAGAACGGTTCTTTTAGCTCTTATTCGAGAAGAAGACAATCCTTATAGCACAAGATTTGAATTAAGATCTCCATGCCCTCACACTAATAGTTATTTAGCTACAAGTGCATCAATTTTATCTATGTTAGATGGATTAACATATGTTATTAAAAATAACAAAACTACTGAAGATTTATTAATGGAAATTTCAAAAGAATATGGTGAAGAGGCATCTTACTTAGAAAATAACCGTAAATATAGAAGTGAAAATAATATCTTTACAGATTACTCAAAAGAAGAACTTGAAAAATACTTTGGTAAAGCACCAAAAACAGTATTGGAAAACTTAAAATCTTTTGATAATAAAAGTAAAGTTTCAAAAATTAATTGTGGTACTATACTAAATGATAAAATTATTAATAGTTATAGAATGGGTGTTACAGAAAGATACTTAAATGAGCTTACTGGACGACTAATTCCTCAATATGTAAAGGTAGTACGTAACTGTCAAAAACTAAATCACGATGAAAATTCTAAAATTGATGTTGCTAATTGGGAAAACATTCAAAGTTTAAGAAATTACATTATGAAAGATAATGATGAAAATTTCTCATTATTTACTAAAATTAAAACTGCAATCAATGAATATGATTTAAATGAGGTTTCTAATTTACAAATAGAATTAGATGAAAAAATTTCACTTTTAAAAAATCTATATAATAAATACAAACAAAATTTAATTGAACTATAAAAAATTTATTTTTAATAAAATAATAGTGAAGCAAAAATAGCATGCTATTTTTGCTTCACTATAGTTATTTCCTATTTTAATTTTCATTTCTAAATTCTTCTAAAGTTTTTTCTATTTCCTCATCTGTTTCTAGTGATAATACCCTTTTACAAAGCTTTTCACATTGATATATATCATATTGAGACATATATCTTTTAACTCTACATACATATGATGGATTTACACTAAATTCATCTAATCCCATTGCCATAAATATTGGTATTAAATTAATATCTCTAGCTGCTTCACCACACATACCAACATATATTCCATTCTTATGTCCATTTTCTATAACAATTTTTATTAGTCTTAAAACTGCTAAATTGTAGTTACTATACAAGTCTGAAACATTGTTATTTAACCTATCTACCGCAACAGTATATTGAATTAAATCATTAGTACCTATACTAAAGAAATCAACCTCTTTTGCCAAAACATCAGAAATTATTGCTGCTGATGGTACTTCTATCATAATTCCTATTTCTATATTTTCATCATATTTTATTTTTTCGTAATCTAACTCTTTTTTGCATTCCTCAAGTAAATTTTTAGCCTCCCTTATTTCTTTTAAAGATGAAATCATAGGAAACATTATCTTTACTTTACCAAAATTACTAGCCCTTAAAATTGCTCTTAATTGGATTTTAAATAATTTTTTTCTTTTAAACAATACCTCGTAGCTCTAAGTCCTAAAAAAGGATTCTCCTCTTTAGGTATATTAAGATATGAAATTTCTTTATCTCCTCCTACATCTAATGTTCTTATAATAACAGGCTTTTCTTTCATTTGTGCCGCTATATCTTTATATATTTCAAATTGAATATCTTCTGTAGGAGCATTTTTTCTATCCATATATATAAACTCACTTCGTAAAAGTCCTATTCCTTCGCCATTATTCTTTATTATTTCATCTAACTGAGTAGGGACTTGAAGATTACAGGCCACTTGAAATCTTTTCATATCTTTAGATAGAGGTATTTTTTCTAAAAACTCCTTATCTAAACTTTCCTCAACCTGCATTGTTTTTTTCTTTTTATTAAAAGCTTCTATATCATATTGAGTTGGATTTATTATAAATTGGCCATTACTTCCATCCATAGCTATAATAGACTTATTATCTACCATACTTAAAATATTTTTTGCACCTACAATAGCAGGTATACCTAACATTCTTGCTACTATCGCAACGTGAGAAGTTTTCCCTCCAGTCTCTGTTATAAATCCTATTATTTTATTTTTATCAATTTTTACTGTTTCAGATGGTGTTAAATCATGAGCTACAAGAACAAATTTTCCTTCAACTTTTTCATAGTTTAATTCTTCTTTTTTTAACAACTTATTTGTAGCTCTATTAATTATATCTATAAGGTCAATGCTTCGTTCTTTAAAGTATTCATTATCAAATGAATTAAAAAGCTCAACAAAAAACTGTTTTCCTTTTTCTAATGCCCATTCGCTATTTATTTTATCTGTCTTTATTTTTTCTTCAACAAATTTTAAAAATTCTTCATCCTTAAGCATGCATATATGTGCATCAAAAATTTCTATTTCTTCTTTAGCTAATTTTTTATTTAATATTAGATTTTCTATATCTTTTATGCTGTCTTCCACAGCAGACTTAAATCTTAATAATTCAGCACTTATATCTTCTATACTATATTTAGGTATTGATTCTTTTACATCTTTTATTAAAACTTTGCTAATTTCAATACCGTTAGATACTCCTATACCCTCCATAATATCACCACCTAATAATTATGAGCATTTTATAAAAGTTTTGCACCTTTTCTATCCACTATAATAGTAACATTTGGGTGTAATTGAAGTACAGATGAAGGAACACTCTCTGTTACATTTCCATATACAGTCTCATATATAGCTTTACTTTTATCTTCACCTGAAACTAATAATAATATCTCTTTAGCATTCATTATAGTTTTTATTCCCATAGTAATAGCTTTTTTAGGTACTTCTTCTATATTTCTAAAAAATCTAGCATTAGCTTTTCTTGTATCTTCATCTAGTGATACAACATGAGTTGTAGATCCAAATTTACAATGAGGTTCATTAAATCCAATATGTCCATTTCTTCCTATACCTAAAATTTGAATATCTACTCCTCCACAACTTTTAATTTTACTTTCATAACTCTCACATTCTTTTTCTAAACTTTCTGCTAATCCATCTGGAATATTGATATTTTCTTTTTTTATATCAACACTATTAAAAAGATTTTTGTTCATAAAATAATGATAGCTATTAACATTTTCATAGTCTAAACCATAATACTCATCTAAGTTAAAAGTTATAACTTTATCAAAACTAATAAATTTTTCACTATATAATCTAATAAGCTCTTTATATGTTCCTATAGGAGTTGACCCTGTAGCCAACCCAAGAATTGTTTTAGGGTTTAAAATCAATTTGTTAGCTATTATCTTAGCTGCCTTTTCACTTAACTCATTATAATCTTCTGTTGTAATAATTTTCATATTTTCCAACCTTTCTGTCATTTTGTTTTACCTTTTCTAAATTAATGCCCACTGAAAATTCGCCTATATAGAATATAATTAGCTTTCTTCAAACTTAAATTTTTGCCATGGCCTTATATAATCTAAAAGGTATATTTCCTCTTCTGATATTCTGCCAACTACACTAGTTTTACCACTGTTTTTCATATCCTTCAGTGCAATTTGAAGTTCACCACTATATCTTTTATAAAGAGAACTTTCTATTAATACATCTCCTTTTTTTATTTCTCTAATATTTAGGGGCTCAAAGTATTCATTTCTATATTTAACTCTACTTTGAGTAGATCTTATCATATATTCTGAAACATCTCCTCTATTAAAATGTTCTTCATCTAATAAGATTTTCCTTTGAATATAAGATATATTTTCATATAAATTTACTTTTAAACTTAGCAAATTTCTATTTAGATTAGATAACTTTTTAAGTTCTTCATCTGTTGCAAAACAATTTCCTATTATTACATCATCTATAAATTCAGTGTTAAATAAATCTTTTGCTTGAACTTCTATTGGTAAAAATCTATGTTCTTCTAACGTACAAAGTCCCTCATTTACGGGCCATGGTCCAAATTCTCCATTTTGGGAAGTTACAAAAGCTGCTGTCCTTACTCCATTTTCTTTAAAAACCTTTGAACAATTGATAAAATGTTTTCTTGAAAGCCCTGTATATCTGTGAGGATAAAAATTATGACATCCTATTATATTTTCTTTATTAGGTTGAAAAGCTAATATATTTTCTATCTGCTTTGTTCCATTACTCATATTAATTTCTATTTTAAAATTTTCTTTATTAAAACTCATTAAGGATTCCTCAACACCACCAAACCCTTCATCTAGTCTTATACCAGTTAAATTCAATTCATGTAGTTGTTCCAGGTTTTTATAGTTTATACCTATCTTTTTTAATGCATCCTTATTTACATCTGCAATAACTTCCATACCAAGTTTTGTTGCTACCTTAGTTATTTCTTTAAATTGAAGTATATGGCTATCATCTGTAGAAATAAGGCATGTAAAAACCCTTGAAAATCCATAACTAGATGCTAATTCTAAGTACTCTACATATCTATCTGTTGTTGCATTTCCTGGATATACAGATATTCCCAAACATTTCATTTAATTCACCCTTCCATTATTTCAAGTAAATTTTTTCATATAAATCAATAAATTCTTCAGCCATATCTTTAACAGTTATTGCATTCATCAAATGATCTTGAGCATGAACCATAAGTAAGGATACTTCTATTTTATTATTTTGAGCTTCACTTTGTATAAGTTTTGTTTGCTGAACATGAGCTTTTGTTAGACTTTCTTCTGCACTTTTCAATGCTTCTTTAGCTTTTTCAAATTCACCTTCCTTAGCATAGCTTATAGCTTCCATGGAAAAACTTTTTGCTTCTCCACCACAGGATATTAAATTTATTATAATCTCTTCCATAACAGTCCTCCTAATTTTGAATAATTATATATTAAATCCTTGTAAATATTTTTTATTTTCTAAAAATATGTCTTCTAATACAGCTTTAGACTTCTCTATAGAACCTACTAACGGATTATTTATAAGTGCAAGTAGTGCACAATTATAATCTTTTTCCACTGAAGCTTTTATAGTAAACCTTTCATAATTTTTTATAGATATTATCAAGCCCTTTATTTTTTCATCTAATTCTCCAACTTCTAAAGGCATTGCACCATCTTTATTTATTATTGAATTTACTTCTATAACAGAGTCCTTTGGTAGTTCTTTAATAATTCCATTATTTTTAACATTAACTGTATGAACTTCATTCTTATCATTATATATAGCATTTATAAGTGAAATAGCTACAGTAGAATAATATGCACCTCCTCTATCTTCTAATTCTTTAGGTTTTTCCTCTGTATTTTCCATCATATATATATCAAATAACTTATTTTCAATCTCCATAACCTGTACAGCCCTAGTACTTTTATTTTTATTCAAACTACTTAATTCTTCTTCTAACATTCTATCTTTCATATAAAAATATCTATGATAAGGACACGGCACCATCCCCATTGCTCTTAAAAAACTTTTATCCCATTTTAAATCTGGTATATTGCTTATATTTATACTTTTACCGCTACATAAAATTTCAACTACTTTTTTTGTTATATCCTTATTGTCTAAATATACTTTCTTGCCAAAAATTAAGTGATTAAGTCCTACAAAATCTATACTTAATCTTTCATTTTTAACTTCAAGTATTTTGCTAATGTTTATTTTCATATTATATGGAACATTACAAAGTCCAATAACTTTGACCTTTGTATATTGCATAATTGCTTCAGTTATAATTCCAGCAGGATTTGTAAAGTTAATCAACCAACTATTTGGAGCTACCTGTTCAATATCCTTACATATATCTAGCATAACTGGTATCGTTCTCAGTGCATTGGCAAATCCACCTGCACCTGTTGTTTCTTGACCTATTAAATTATTTTTTAATGATATCAATTCATCTTTTTCTCTAGCCTTTAGTCCTCCAACTCTTATTTGACTAATTATAAAATCTGAATTTTTTATTCCTTCCTTCCTATTACAGGTTGTCCAAACTTTTATATTTATATTGCTCTTTTTTAACATTCTTTTTGTAAGGTTAAATATTATATCTAATTTTTTTCTACCTGTTTCTATGTCAATTAAAACTATTTCTGTTATTGGTAATTCATCTATATTATTAATAACCCCTTCTATAAGTTCTGGTGTATAACTACTACCAGCCCCTATTATTGACATTTTTATGCCCTTCATTTTCTCACTTCCATCTAATTCTTATTGTATTAAAAAATATTTAATCCCTTTTTCAATATTTCTACATCTTACTATATAGAGTTCTAAGGTCATTCATTTCTAAAATGACTAATCAAAGGTTGTTGTTACTATTAATTACTATGTTCCTAATACTAATGGTGTTTTTTATTTTAGTAAACTGATTTTCAGTTTTAAAAATTATTCTCAACTCATAATCCTTAACTTTTAATTAACTATAGTTTTACTTATTTTTTATCCTTATCAAGAGAAAATCTTCATGAAAACAAAAAACTATATTATCTCAATATAATATTAAAATTTTTTTAAATTTGGAGTATAAAGAAATAATAACCTTATACTCCAAATTAATAATATTTAAATTTCTAATTTCTTATCTTTAGAATTTTCAATTTTTGTAGTATTTGTTAAAGATTTTTTTGCATCTATTCTTTCTGCCATTATTATAAACGGATAATATATTAACAAACCTATTGTTAAATTAATTATTTGAAGTAATACACCCATTAAAGATCCACCAGTAACAAGCCATCCACTGATAATTGGTGGTGTTATCCAAGGAACCATGGCTACTGTTGGTGGTACTATTCCACTTGCTATAGCTAAATAACTAATAATAGTTAAAACTAACGGTGCTAATATAAATGGTACTAAAAATATAGGATTTAAAACTATTGGCAATCCATAAATTATAGGTTCATTTATATTAAATATACCAGGCGCTGCTGATATATTAGCCATACTTTGGTAAGCTTTATTTTTACTTTTCCTTCTATAAGAAGCTATGAAAATTGCACCTATTAAGCAAATAGTTACACCTGATCCACCCATGTATACAAAACAATCAAAGAAAGGTTTTGTAACTATATTAGGTATAGCTGCACCTGCTTGGAAAGCTTTTATATTGGCATCAAGTGCTGGAAGATATACCGCTTGCATAACTGGCTCTAATATATTGGAACCATGAAGTCCAAAGAACCATGCAATATGATTAAATAATACAATAGCTATTGCTGACCCTAAAGTATTTGCTACTCCTGCAAGAGGTTTTTGAAGCACATCATAAATTAATGCTTGAATATCAGTAACACCAACTAAACCTAGTAATACTTTTATCATTGATATAACTGCAACTGTAATCATAACTGGAAATAAAGCTGCAAATGATTTAGAAACTGCTGGTGGTACACCCTCCGGCATTTTTATTATTAATTTTTCAGATTTAGAAAATTTAACAAATATTTCTGTAACTACTAAAGCTACTATAATTGCTACAAATAAACCAGTTCCACCAGCCCATTTAAATGGTATACCGGAACCATCTTCTGTTGGATTAGTTAACATTATTAAAGAACCTAATGCCATTACTGCAGCAATTACTCCATCTGCATCATAAGATTTAGCTAAATGATAGCTTATTGTTATTACTACTAATAAAGACATTATTGCAAAAGATGCAGTCCATATATTGCCTCCAAATACAGTCCATGTTTCACCAAATATACTAGCCATAAATTTTTGATATACTGGTATAGGTAATCCATTTATCAGAACTGCAAAAGCTCCAGCAATTACTAACGGCATTATAGATACAAATCCATCCCTTATTGCTACTAAGTGTCTTTGCGAGCCTAACTTACCTGCAATAGGTACAAAATATTTTTCCATTTTATTTAAAAAATTGTTCATAGTGAACCTCCTATTTCAACCTATTTACTATTATTTATTAATTCCATAGCTTTTTTTAATACTTTTTCACCATTCATGGTGCCATACATCATACTATCGATTACATCTACTGGTATTCCTTTTGGCTCCATAGTTTTTCTAATTTTATTTAAAAGATATCTTACCTGTGGTCCTAATAAAACAACATCTACATCCATATGATTTTTAAGGTCTATTTCCCCTACAGCAATTATCTTAACATTAATATTGTCTTTCGCAGCAGCCTTTTCCATTTTTTCTACTAATAAACTAGTAGACATTCCAGCACAACATACTAGCATGATTTTTTTCATATTTCTCCCCCCAAATTTTAACTATTTTCAAGTGCTAATATTAAAGCTCCATATGCCCCATCATTATAAGAATCATGAATTACTATTTGAGGCAACTCTTTTTTTATTCTTTTTTCTAATAATTTTCTTATTAAAGGTGATTTTACTAACACACTACCACTAAAACTTAAAGGAAAGTCATTACAATTCATTTTTTCAGAAAGAGTTTTAACCATAATAAATAAATCTTCTACAGCTTTATCTATTATTTCTTTTGCCACATCATCTTCTAGGTAAGAATCAATTACAATAACTGCAATTTCTGCTATGTTATTTTTATTAGTTTTAGGATTATATATAAAAGAAATAAGTTCATCATGGGACTTTATCTGTAATTTTGTACTGACCTTTTCCCAAAGTATAGTTTGTTTACACCTTCCATCATAACTCTCCATTATTTTAGATAATGCATCTTTTCCAATTGCAAATCCACTTCCTAAATCGTCTATAAAATGCCCCCATCCACCTACTCTAATAGGATTGTTATCTAAATCTATTCCATAAGCTACTGACCCTGTTCCGCTAATTAAAATTGCACCCTTTTTTTCACCATTTGCACCAACCAAAGTTGTAACTGAATCATTAAAAATTAAAATTTTATTTTTATATCCTAAGGAATAGAACATGTTTTTCAAAATTTCTTTATCTTCTTCAAAGTCTACTCCTGCACCACCTAGACATAGTGATTTAATATCTTTTAGTGACACTTTATCCCTTGAAAAAAAGTATTTAAACATACTCCAAAACTCATCTTTTGTTTTTTCAATTCCTACTCCCTTATAATTAGTAGGTCCTATCCTCGCTGTATCAATAATTGTTCCATCATCTTTACTAAGTATTGCAACAGTTTTTGTTCCTCCACCATCGATTCCTAGATAATAACTCATACCACCCTCCCTTTATTTTAAATTTTAATATTTTATAGCAAATAAACTTTGAATTATTTTTAAATATTTTAAATTTTCAAAATATTCAAAGCCTAGTTTACCCAATTTAAAATAAAACTTTTTAATTATAAAATAGTTCTTTTAAAGAATCATATGCTTCTAATTCATCTTCACCTTCTATAATAAATGAAATAGTTTCTCCCATAGATGCACCTATACTTAATATTCCAATTATACTTTTACAATTAGCTCTCACTCCATTTTTTTCTATATCTATATTAGATTTAAAGTTTTGAGCCACTTTTACTAAATTAGTTGCCGGTCTAGCATGAAGCCCAACTTTATCTTTTACAACAATATCTAATTTTTTCATTATTTTCTCCTTTCATTTATCAAAACAAACTTTTATTTACACTTATATATAAAGCAATATACATGCCAACTTTTAAATTAGAAATATTATCCATACCCCTTTCATGGTGCTAATAACTAAATAAAAACTGTGTAATTAGTGTGTACTTTTACCTGCACACTATATTACACAGTTTTTATTGTGTAATATTTTCAAAAAACATTACACTTAAAGTTAATTTTCTTCACTAAATTCATCATATTAATTATTCTGTACTCTACCATTTTAATATATTAATTAAGTTGTTAATAATGAAAAAGTCCTTTCTTTGCTATTGCACAAAAACATTTTACAAATATATGCTAATTCATTTGTTCCAATTTTTATTTTATAAATTTCTTCTAATGGTTTTATAGTTTCTTCTATAAGTACTAATTCTCTACTATATTGTTTTTTAAACTCATCAATTAATTCAAATTTAGTTTCATCATAACCTTTTATCAATTTATCAACTAAAAAACATATATGAAGAACTATACCTAACTCTACTTCTTTCATGATTTCTATTGATAAATTATATTTTATTTTATC
>NZ_HE611052.1:408016-441320 GCF_000285575.1 Clostridium senegalense JC122
CTATACCTAACTCTACTTCTTTCATGATTTCTATTGATAAATTATATTTTATTTTATCAATAACATTTTTTACAATATTTAAAAGTTGATAACAATCTTTAACTCCTAAATGTTCTTTTAATGTTTCACTAATATTGTTATAAATATTTTCTTCTTTTAAGCGATTCTCTAGCTTTTTAATACCCTCTTTTTGCAATATTTCAATAGCAGATATAAACATTACATCCTTAATATAAATAGGTATTGTTCCTACAATAGCAATTATATTGTAATTTTCTTTATAATAATCTATAGCAGTTAAAAACTCTATTCTATTTATTATATTCATTGAAATTATATCTACATTCTTATCTATATGAATCTTATCTTTAATAATTCTTTTTAGTCTTTCTGCTGCACCATCCCCAGTAAAACATGCTGTTATTATAATGTTTTCTTTATTTAAATTTATTTTAGTATCCATGGTATTATCATAAATTGTTTTATTTACAATGGATTTATAAATGCTATCTAAAGATTCACAAAAGATAGCTTTTCTGCATGCTTCTATAACTGTTGATGTAGTAACATTGTCTATAGATTTTACAATTATGCCTGTTTCCTCATATATCATATCTGCAAAATTTACTAAAGGCCCCATATCAACTAACAATAATGTCCCTTTGTCATTTGCTACTTTTTCCACAATTCCCTTTACAATACTATATATTCTCTCACCTTCCATATTTAATGGCATATCTATAGGTATTATGTGATTTACTCCTATTAATTCATTCACAACATTTGCCATACTTGTAGCAGTACTTTCTCCATGTAATACTAAAACTATATTTACCTTTTCATCTGCAGCTTGCTCTAAATATAAATAATTTTTAACTAAAAATAATGTAATATATCCTATTTCATCTAATGGTAATTGAATTTTAAAATTACATTCTATTTCTTTAGTAATTTCCATAGCAACTAAAAATTCATTATTATAATTAGCCCTTATAAAATCTAATTTAGGATTATATATTTTTTTGCCTTTATTTATTCTTTTTATTGTTTCATTAATATGCAATGCAAAGGCAACATATATATTTTCACCATAATTCCTTTTTAACTTTTTTTCTGCAAAATTTAGGATGTAATCTACTAAATTTAATATTTCTTCACCTACTATTTTTTTTACGCTGCTTTTCTCTGCCTCTTTAGGAACTTGTCCAACATAACTTTTAAAGTGACTTTCTATACCTATATTTATTATTTCATTTATTTCATCTTCATCAAGTCCTTTATTTTTCAATTCAATAAACTTTCTTTCTATTCCGTCATAGAAATCTATATCATCTTCTATTTTTATATAATTTTCAATAGTTTCTTCATCATTTTCTTTATAATAAAAACTAATTACATCCCCTTTAATTTTCAAAACATCATATACTTTTTTTATATAATTATTAGTGTCTAATAATTCTTTTTTTACTTCACTTGAAATATCTTCTTGAGTTATTAATACATATTTTTTTTTATTTAGTTTATAATTTAAAAAACCTTTTGCACATGCTAATTGTATATCGCTTTTTAATTGGCCTATGTTACTTAAACACTGATAACTTAAAAATGCAGCTAAAGCCTTATGAGTTATATAAATATTTTTACTAATCCGTTTTGATTCCTCTTTTATAAATAACTCTATAAGCCTATATCTCTCATTAACACCTCTATTTTTTAATGTTGGTAAAGTAATAGTCATAGGTATTCTTCGCACAAAAGTTTTAAGTAGATTAGAGCTTGGGTCTTCTGTGGTAGCTGCTATAATTTGAACTGATGCTTTAATAACTTTTTCTGTTTCTCCTAAAGGTCTAAAATAACCTTTATCCATAAATGTAAAAAGTAATTCTTGACCTTGTGGTGGTAATCTATGAACTTCATCTAAGAAGATTATTCCTCCATCAGCTTTTTTAAGTAATCCTTCTCTATCATTATTAGCTCCAGTATATGCTCCTTTTTTCACTCCAAAAACGTTACTTATAAGTAACTGAGGATTATCTGCGTAATCAGCACAATTAAATGTTATAAATGGTGACTTATTATTAAATCTCTTGCTTTCAATCCCATAAGTATACATAAGTTCTGCAAAATAAGATTTTCCTACACCAGTTTCTCCTAATATTAAAGTATGCAGTCCATTAGGTGGGTATATAATTGCTGCTTTAGCCTGTTGCAACGATAATTTCAAACTGCCTGTTGCTCCTATTATTTCATCAATAGAAGAATTTTTATTTTCCACATTATAATTATAAGTTTTCTTCAATTCATCTTTAAACTTAAACAAAACAGGTCTTCCATGAATTTTTTCAAGCTTATCTTCTTCTACTAATTCATTCAAGTATCTACTAACATTAGCCCTATTCATTTTTAAACTATTACTTATATCTATTGCCGATACTCCTACATTATTTTTCTTATAATTATTAACTACTTCGTTTAGTACAAGCTCCTTTACCCCAAAATAATTCCCCCTATCTACTTTAATATCAAATATAAAAATACTATTTAATTAATTATTCTATATAGTCTAATTCTAGTTTAACATTTTTAAGTAGTTTTTTCAAATATTTACCATGAAATTAATTATCTAATCTATTTTATAATTAATTTTTTATTTTAAAATACTAGTTATAAAAGTTTTATTAACCAAATATGGTATTTAATAATAAACTAATTATGAGAATAGTTTATTATGGAGGTTAAGGGTATGCTTTGTATTTTGGGTGGTTTACTTTTTATTTTTATAGGAATTGTATTTTGCCTGTATCCTTCAAAAGAAGAGATTTCTAAATTAAATATTTCTAAATTTACTGAAAATAGCCTTCCATATGTAAAAGAAAAAACCTATGGTAAGTTTTTAATATATTTAGGATTACTTCTTATAATTTTGGGAGGTTTTTTATTCTATTTTATAGATAATAAATTTGTCATATATATAGAATTTGTGATTTTCATACTTGGAATAATATCAGCTATTTTATTTTGGGATAAATATTTAAAAATGCTTATAAAAAATTTAAATAACAATAATCAAAAATAATAGTATTTAATTTTAAATACTATGTTAGGAGGTTTTTATGCTTTCCATAGTTCTTTCTATTATCTGTTTTTTTCTTGGCATAACTTTTATTATACAAAGCCCTAAAAAAGAACCTAACTATATAAAGTCTAATAAAAATCATGTTTATGAAGAAATTCAAAGATATTGTGGAAAACATCTAATCTATCTATCCTTATTTTTAGGATTAGTTGGATTGTTTTTTATTTTTACAGAAATCCATACTTTTTTATTTATGAATTAATATTAATTGGTATATCTATACTCTTTTTTATAATTTCTTTAAAAAAGTATATATCTAAATTGTAAAACAAATAGGGATTATACCCTATTTGTTTTTAATTTAATTTCATAATCTTTATATATACCACTTAAATAATCATAGTTTTTTAAGTATAGGATTTAAAAGTTAACAATTTTTTTAACAAATAGCCTTTTAATACCAATAAATTGTTTATTTATTCTATTTATTTTTAAGATTATTTATATTATCATTTTTTAAATTGTGAAATTTTGTTCTTAACTATATTAGAAAACAAATTAAATTTTTCATTCAAGTTCTTATGTTATTCTTAGTTCTACAGCTTTATGTAGAATTATATAAATAATTATTGTATTGTGAATTTTTTATATAAAATTTATTTTTGTTACTTTATGTTAAAATTTTAATCTATCTTACAAATTTGTAGTTATTTTTTTGACTTATGAATATTGTATTAATACAACGTTTTCTTTTTTTTCATCTTCATATTACAGTTGTATGACAATTTTTAATTGTTAAAATTCATGATATAATAAGCAAAAACAAATACGGATAGCCTTGCTATACTGTAATATAAATTTTATGAGGTGAGAGTTAATATGAAAAAAATATCCCCAAAAGATTTCATAGTTATAGGTTTTGCACTGTTTGCAATGTTCTTTGGTGCAGGAAATTTAATATTTCCACCATACATAGGTAAATTAGCAGGAGACCAAACCCCACTTGCAATTATTGGTTTTTTAATTACAGGAGTAGGACTTCCTTTAAGTGGTATTATAGCTTGTGCTAAAATAAATGGATCTTTTACAGATATGTCTAGAAGAGTTGGAAAAATATTTTCTATTATAGCTACAACAGCATTAGTTTTAGCTATAGGCCCAATGCTTGCTATACCAAGAACTGCAGCTACTACTTACGAATTAGCAATACATCCTATTTTCCCATCTGTAAGTCCTGTTATAGGCGTTATAGTTTACTTTGGCATTTGTTTAGCTTTTGTACTAAGACCATCAGGAATAATTGATAATATTGGTAAAATTTTAACTCCAATACTTTTGGTGATGTTAGGAATAATAATAGTAAAAGGTGTACTTGTACCACTAGGACCAGTAGTTGAAACTAACTATCAAGGTGCTTTTTCAAATTCATTACTAGAAGGATATCAAACAATGGATGCTATGGCTTCAGTAATATTTGCTTCTATAGTTTTAACTTCTGTAAAAGCAAAAGGCTATACAGATAAAAAAGATATAATAAACGCTACCATTAAATCTGGTCTTGTAGCAGTTGTTGGTTTAACTTTTGTTTATGGTGGCCTTATGATTTTAGGTAGTCAAGTATCTACAATAATAACTGAGGATATTGGAAGATCAGCTTTAGTTGTTGAAATAGTAGGAAGACATCTAGGTTCTTTAGGTACTGTTGTATTAGGTCTTTCAGTTGGACTAGCATGCCTGACTACTGCAATAGGTCTTATATCTACTGGGGCAGAATACTTCAGTGGTTTAACTAATGGTAAAATATCTTATAATATTTTTGCTATTATAATAAGTACAGTTAGTGCTTTACTTGGAACTGGTGGAGTTGAAAAAATAGTACAATTTGCTGGTCCCGTATTACAAATATTATACCCAATAGTAATAGTCTTAATAATAATTACTTTAGCTGGAAAATTTGTTTCAAATAATAATACTGTAAAAATTACTATTTATACTACACTTCTAATAAGTATATTAGATACAGTAAACGGATTAACAAATGGAAGTATAGCCTTATTGGATAAATTAGTATCAGCTATACCACTTGCTAGCTTAGGATTTGCTTGGGTGATCCCAACATTTATAGCTTTTATAATAGGTATGATACTATTTAAAAATAAATCTTTAAACAATGAATCTGAAACTTTAGAAATTAATTAACACTTTAAAATATAAAGAGATATCCACCATTAACTTATAAAATTTAATGGTGGATATCTCTTTTTTTGTATAAAAAATTTATCATATAGAAACATACTTATTTTAATTTTTACTGTATCTCTTTTCTTTAATATAAAAGGAAATTATGAATTAATATTTCCATTATAAACATTTTTACAATTGATGTAAATTTTTTATTAAATGCCACACTTTATTATTTCGTTTATATATACTATGTTAAAGGCATATTTTAAGTTTATAAAATACCTGTATAGCAAAAAATTGTAAATAATTATAGTGAAACAGGCTCAAATTTTAGAAAAATTTTATTCTAGATTTTTTTATAAAATTTACTCTACTCTTGAGCATATACTTACTCTTTTATGAATCAGGATATTCTAGTTATAGGTTAAAAAGTAATTTTAAATTTCTACAATAACTTATTATATGTAGTATTCTTTAGAGGTGAGTTTTCATGAAAAAAATATTTAAACAAGACTTTATAGTTATTGGCTTTGCTCTTTTCGCAATGTTTTTTGGCGCAGGAAATTTAATATTCCCCCCTTATATTGGAAACTTAGTCGGTAATAAAGTTCCTTTAGCTATTATTGGATTTTTAATTACAGGGGTAGGACTTCCTTTAAGTGGTATTATAGCTTGTGCTAAAATTAATGGTTCCTTTAGTGATATTTCAAGTAGATGTGGTAAAATATTTTCCATAATATCTACTACTGCATTAGTTCTATCTATAGGCCCAATGCTTGCGATTCCAAGAACGGGAGCTACTACTTATGAGTTAGCAATTAAACCTATATTTCCATCTATAAATCCATATGTAGTTCTTATAGTTTATTTTGCTATTTCTCTAGCCTTTGTATTGAAACCTTCTAAAATAGTAGATAATATAGGTAAATTTTTAACACCTTTACTTTTGGTTATTTTAGCTATAATAATTATTAAAGGTTTAATATTTCCAATAGGCCCAATTGTTAATACTAATTTTGAAAATACATTTTCTTATTCTTTACTTGAAGGTTATCAAACAATGGATGGAATGGGTTCAGTAATAATGGCCTCTATTGTTCTAACTGGAGTAAGATTAAAAGGATACACTAAAAAAGAAGATATAATGAAAGTTACAATAAAATCCGCCTTAATTGCAATAATAGGTTTAGGCTTAGTCTATGGCGGTCTTATGATTTTAGGAAGTCAATCCTCTACAATAATTTCTAAAGATTTAGGTCGTTCTGCATTAATTATTGAAATAGTTAATAAAGATTTAGGTTCTTTAGGATCTATATTTCTTGCATTAGCTGTTGCCCTTGCTTGCCTTACTACATCAATTGGACTTACATCTACTGCAGCACAATATTTTAATAAACTATCTAAGGATAAAATTTCCTATAATACATTTTCAATTCTAATAAGTATTACCAGTGTTTTTCTTGGAAGTGGCGGTGTGGAAAAAATAGTTAATTTTGCCGTACCTGTACTTCAAATACTCTATCCAATAGTTATAATACTTATATTAATAACTTTAGCTGGAAAATTTGTTTCAAATAACAAAACTGTTAAAATTACTGTGTATACTTGCTTAATAATGAGCATATTAGACACTGTAAATAAATTAACAAACCATAACATTATTTTTATAAATAACTTTATAAAAATAATCCCCCTTTCTAATGTAGGTTTTTCTTGGATAATTCCATCGCTAATTGCTTTTGTTATAAGTATGTTTTTATTTAAAAAAGATTTATCAAATAAAATTAATATATAATCCATAAAAATAACTCTACACTAAAAATTATTTTTATTCATAAGAAAAGGCTATTTAAATTTTTACACTTTATATTTAAATAGCCTTCTTTTTATTTTATTAAATTTTTTATTTTTTTATATATATATTTTGAAAATTTTTATTTTCCCCTAATCCCTTTAAATAAGTATTTACTTTAAATCCTTCCTTTTCTAATATGGATTTCCATGAGTCTTCATCATCAGATGCCATGTCATTTTTTGCATGATCTCCTGCTACAAGCATTAATGGCATTAATGTAACTTCTTTCAATTCTTTTGCTTTTAAATCATCAAGCACATCTTCTATTAATGGATATCCTTCTACTGTAGCAAATAAAAGTCTATCAAACCCCATTTTTTTTGCTACATATTCAAATTGAAAGTATGCAGAATTTGCTTTATGTGCAGTTCCATGAGCCATTAATAATACTAATTGATTCTCTGGAATTTGAGCTTTTAGTGCTTTTACTGCTTCAAAGTAATCTTCATTATTATATAAAAGTGGTGTTCCCAGTTCTAACTTTTCAAAGCACTTTTTATAATTATTCATACCACTTTTTATTTTATCATACTCTTCGCCATATATTATATGTAATGGTTGTACATAGACTTCTTTAAAATTATCTTCTTTTAATTTGTCTAATGCTTCCTTTACTGTATCTATTTCAATATTATCTCTATCTTTTAATTTTTTTATTATCATATTTGAAGTGAATGCTCGTCTTACTTCAAATTCTTTAAAAGTATCTTTTATTTTATTCTCTGTTTCTTCTATACAACTTTTTAATTGACATTGAAAGCTTGTACCAAAACTTACTACTAAAATTGCCTTTTTATTCATAAAGCTTAACCTCTCTTTTTTATTTATATAAAATATTTTTTAGGTAGTACTTTTTCTAATATTAAAGCTAATAATATGTTTCCTAATGCCGCTACTGCTAAAGGTGGTATCATTCCTAGAATTCCTTTTCCTGCTACAGGAATTAACATCACTGTTGATATTGGTGCATTTAATACAACTCCAACTAGAATAACCACAATATCTCTAAGCTTTAAATTGCCTTTTGAAAACCATTTGTAAGTATAACCAACACCTATCATTGTTATTGCCATATTTATAGCAACAATTAAATGTACTATAATTGTTAGTGGAAATCCACTAGTAGCTGCAGTTATTAAATGTCCTATAAAACCTATCACTGCACCATATATAGGTCCTAATATCATAGATGCTAAAAAAGCTGGCATAGAATCAAAAGCTATTGTTGTTCCTGGCAATTTTATATTAGCCCCTATAAAACTTAAAGCTATAAATAATGCCATTGTAACTAATTTTCTTGTTTTATTGTTCATTATAATTTCCTCTTTCTTTTATTAAGTATTGAACAAGTTCCTCCTCATTGTCAAATACTACATCATACTTTATATTTTTTCGACCAATAACTACTCCAAGTATACCTCTTTCTTTAATAGCCTCTAGTTTTTCCATTGTTCCACCTTTTATACCACTGTCCTTTAAAAGCATAACCTTTATATTAAGTTCATCTATAAAGCTTAAATTTAATTCTTTAGAAAAAGGTCCTTTCATAGCTATTATATCCTCTACTTTAACTTTTAAACCTTCACATTCTTGAAGAACTTTTAAAGTAGGAAGTACTCTATGAATTATTCTATTTTCTAAATGTAAATTTAATATTTTCTCAATATTTCTACTACCTGTTGTATTTAATATTGTACCTTTTATATCCTTTAAAATACTATATAATTCCTCGTAACTTTCAACTTCAATTATATTTTCTACATCTCCATAGCCTTTTATAATTGACTTTCTTTCAAATCGTATATAATTAATTTTCAACTCATCACAAACTTCCATTGCGTTTTTTGTTATCTCTAAAGCATAAGGATGAGATGCATCTACAAGCTTTGTTACATTGTTTTTTAATAATATTTCTTTTAATTCTTCCTTTTTTAATGGTTTATCATTTAAAATCTTAAATTTTCCACTTGAAAGTATAGTTGCACCATAGCTACTTGCAACTGATATAAATAAATCATCAGTGTATTTATTAAGTTTTTCTACTATAACTTTCCCTTCACTAGTACCTAAAATAAGACCTATCATTTACAACACCACTCTTTCTAAATTATTAAATTCATAATTATCATACTTACTACCGATTCTTCTAATAGTAGTATTAAATATATCTTTTAGCAAAGATTCAATGCATAAATTGAAATGTCATTTTAGAATCCTATTAAACGTTATATCCTCTAGGAGTTATAAATTTATCTCCTTTATAGAAACTTTTTGTGTTTCCTATTATTACAATTGACATCATATCAACCTTTTCATCGGTAAAGTTACCTAATGTATATAGATTAACCTCTTGTCCTTCTCTTAGTGCATGTTTTACAACAGCTATTGGAGTATTTTCTCCTCTAAATTCTTTTATTATTTCTATAGCTTCTTTTAAATAATGTGGTCTTCCATTACTTTTAGGATTATAAAGAGATATTATAAAATCTCCTTCTGCTGCAAGTTTTATTCTTTTTTTAATTAAATCATATGGTGTTAGTAAATCACTTAAACTTATATTACAGTTATCGTGCATAAGTGGAGCTCCAATTATAGATGCTGCTGAACTTGATGCTGTAACTCCTGGAATTACCTCAACTTCTTGATTTTCTTGAAGTTGTAGTATAAGTCCTGCCATTCCATATATTCCTGAATCTCCAGTACTTATAACTGCAACAGTTTTATTTTTTGCAAGCTCTAATGCTTTTTTGCATCTGTCCTCTTCTCCACGCATTCCAGTTGAAAAAACTTCTTTATCTTTCAAAAGTGGTTTTATCATTTCTAAGTATTTAGTATACCCTACAACTATATCTACATCTTCAATTACTTGTTTTGCTTTTAAAGTCATATATTCAAGACCACCTGGCCCAATTCCTACTACATATAATTTTCCCATTATTTTTCCTCCAATTTTTCTCCTATAGAAAGTGTCATTCCTTCTAATTTTAATTTTTCTATTAAAACTCTTGCATTACTTAATTCTACAGCAGGTGCAGATACCGCACCTACCCCTATAGTTTTCCTCACAAATTCACTTGTTTCATATTTATTTTCTACTTTTTTTATATCTTCTATTGAGAATATATTTAACTTACAATTTAACCTTTCTTTCAAAGAAAGTATAGCCTTTTCCTTTGCTTTAATTTCTACCGTACTTATTTCTTTTATACTTCTTATATCAATATTAAGCTTTTCTAATTCTTTCAAAACATTCGCTTCCATGTTTTTTACATCATAATCTTTTCTACAACCAATTCCTAAAACTATATCCTTTCTTATAAGTTTTAAAGTTTTTATATTCTCATTTATTCTCATTTTATTCGTTACATATACCATAGCTGAAACTTCGTTTAAATTATTATAATACCCTTTTGGAGCATGTAAAAAATTTTTATCATCATAAAATCCAACTTTTTTTCCTTCAACTAAAAATGCAGCTATATCCTTACACTTTTTCAAACTATCTATTACTAAATTATTTTCCATTGCAAATATATCTGGTGCTATTATATTTAAATTATCTGTTGCTGTTGTTATTACTGCTTCACATTTTAATATATTAGCAACTTTTTCTGTAAGATTATTAGCACCACCTAAATGTCCACTTAAAAGACTTATTGCATATTTACAAGAATTATCAACTACAACTATCGCTGGATCTATATCCTTTGATTTTATAAATGGAGCTATTCCTCTTACTGCAATTCCAGTAGAACTTATAAATATTATATTATTATATTTTCCCATAGCTTCTTTACATGTGCTTTGAAGTCCACTTTTCTTTAATTTTTCTTTTAAACATATATCTACTTTATAATTTGAAATTTCTAGCTTTTCTTTTAATAATGTTGATGTTGCATCTCCATTTTTAGTTGCACTAATTATTAGTGTTTTCATCTTTTGCAACTCTATATTCATGTGAAAAAGTTTTATCATAAAGAAGACTCTTATCATAGTCACAATCTATGAAATCTCCAACTAAAATTTGTGCTGTTTTTGTTATTTTAGCTTCTTTTACCTTCTCCGCTATATCATCTAATGTTCCTGTAACATACTTTTCATCACCCCAAGTTGCCCTTTGAATGACAGCTACTGGTACATTTCTTCCATAACCTCTTCTTAATTTTTCAACAACCTTTTCAATCATTCCTACAGATAAAAATAATGCCATTGATGCTCCAATTCCAGCAAGTCTTTCTAAATCTTCTTTTTCTGGAACAGGTGTTCTTCCTTCCATTCTTGTAAGTATTACAGTTTGTGAAACACTTGGAAGTGTAAACTCTTTTTTTATTGCAGCAGCAGCTGCTGTAAATGAACTTACCCCTGGAACTACTTCATATTTTATATTTAATTTATCAAGTTCATCCATTTGCTCTTTTATCGCTCCATATATTGCAGGATCTCCAGTGTGAAGTCTTACAACTTTTTTACCTTCACTATGTGATTTTTTCACTACATCTATAACCTCTTCTAATGTCATAGAAGCAGAATTATGTATTTCAACAGTTTCTTTACAATATTCAAAGTGATCTTTACTAACTAACGAACCAGCAAATATTATTACATCTGCCTCTTCTATTATCTTTCTACCTTTAACCGTTATTAAATCTGCATCCCCAGGACCTGCTCCTATAAAGTAAAGTTTATTTTCCATTTTCTTACCTCCAAAATTACTATTAATCCTTTTTCCTATTTCTAAAATTCACTATCTCTATGTGCTATTATAAGTGACATATAATCTTTATTATTTAAGATTTCTTCTCTTGTATTTAAAATCTTTTCCCCTTCTCTATATGCTCTTTGAACACAAACATAATCAAAGCCTTTTTCATCCAAATAATTCAATACATTTTCTTCTTGATTATAGAATTTCATTATAACAACATATTTTTCATCTTTTATGCAATCTATTCTGCATCCTGGAACTATTAATAATGGCTCATCACCTATTACAAGTATTTTATCTGCAACTGTTGCACTAGCACAAAATGATGTTATTCCAGGTATTGTTTCTGTTTTATAATTTTGCTCTTTTATGTATTTTAATAAATATATGTAAGTACTATAAACGAAAGCATCTCCTATAGTCAAAAACGCAACATCTTTTCCATCTTTTAAATATTTTTCTATAGTTTTAAATGCATCAAAAACCTTTTTTTCCTTATCTGGTTTTCCCATTGGGAAATGACTTATAACAACTTCTTGATTTTCTTTTATAAAATTTTTACAAGTCTCATATGCTATGCTTACCCCACCATTCATAGCACTTGGAGCTATTATCACATCACATTTTTCTATAGTTCTTATTGCTTTTAATGTTAAAAGTTCCTCTCCGCCTGGTCCAACACCTATTCCATATAAAGTTCCTAATTTACTCATTTCCCATTCTCCTTTAATTACATTTTTTAATGATTTAATTTTATCCAACAAGTACTATCTCAAATCACTTATTTATTTCATATGCTTCATTTGTTTTTTACTGCTTTTCCCCTACAACTATAAATATTGGGTTATTTGCCATAAGCATCATAGATTTCCCCTTAGCTTTGGCTACAGTTATTTGAGATATATCAACTTTATAATTTAAATTTTTCAAAGTCTCTACAGCCTTATATAAATTAGCTACTGTTATAAAATTTAATACTATTTTTTTATTTGGTTTAAGCATATTGCCATAAAGTTCTATAATTTTATCTATATTTCCACCACTTCCACCTATAAAAATACCATCGAAAGTTCCATCTATATAATCTAAAGCTTCTAATGCTTCTTTCTCTATTAATATCATATTTTCAACATTAAATTTCTTAATATTCTCTTTAGTTGTTTCTATAGCATCTTTATTCATTTCCACGGAAATAACTTGTCCCTTATTGCAAATTTTGCTCATTTGTACAGAAACTGAACCAGTACCTGCTCCTATATCTAAAATTCTATAATTTTCTTCAAGTTCCAGTTTACTAACACTTAAAACTCTTACTTCCTCTTTTGTCATCGGACAATTGCCACGAATAAACTCTTCATCTTTTATAAATTTCATTATTATTCACCACCATATATCCCTATAATAATTTTAAATTTTCTCTATATATATAATGGAAATTCCATTAAATTCTACATTTATGAATTCTTTTGGTTCACCTTGAAAAATTTGTTCATCTTCATATGATAAATTTTCCCCTATATATACTTTACTTTTAAAATTATTTTCATATAGTAATTTACATAACTTTTTAGGTGAATTGTTTTTATCTGTAAGAAATATTCCTGATCCTTTTTCTTCTATAGTTGTTAAAAATTCTTCTTCTCTGCCATGTAGGCTTCCTAAATGAACCCCATTCCAACATTTACAAAGTTTGGACATAAAATACTGAAATGAACTTATTCCTGGTATTACTAGTATTTCTCCATTAAAATTTTTCTTTATATAGTTTGTTATTCCATAAAAGCAAGGATCTCCTGATGCAATTATTGATATTTCTTTTTCTTTATTTTTATCAATATATTCTAGTATGGAATTTAAACTATTTAATGGCATTTTTTCTTTTTTTATATGATTAATACTTTCAATAGCTCTACTAAACCCTAATATAACATCACATTTTTCCATAGTTTGGGTTGCTATTGGCAATATATAATCTTTATTTCCTGGTCCAAGACCAACTATATAAACCATACTCTACTCCCTACTTTCTTTTAAGGAACTAAATAATACTCCTCTTTTCATAGAATACATTATTGCATCTACTTTAATCTCACCATATGTATACATTTCCATTCGTTTTATAACTTTATTCCCTATATTTTCATATAAACTTTCAAAACCATCACCTAAAAGTTCAACAGCACCTTCTGTGGTTTTTTCATTATATACATTAGTTACTAATTCTTTATCATATCCCATAAGAGCTAGCTCTAAAGCTAAAGTCTCTAGCCTTACATCACATACTCTACTATGTGTATTAAATGCACCACTAGCAATTTTGCATAATTTACCTATATGACCTACTATTGTTACTTTCTTAATTTTTTTAGCTACAACAGTTTCTAAAGCCTTCCCAACATAGTTAGACATAATAACCATATCCTTAGTACTTAAATTAAACTTTTTAGCAAAATCTTCCCCCATATTACCAAACAATAATATAAGTTCACTGCTTCCACTTTCAACCTTTTGATTTATCTCTAACTTTACTGATTCAATAAGGGCATCTTCCGACATAGGCATTACTATTCCTGTAGTTCCTAGAACAGATATCCCCCCAACTATATTCAATCTTGGATTAAAAGTTTTCTTTGCTATTTCTTCTCCTTTAGGTATAAATATAGTTATCTCAACTCCAACATTTTCTGGAAGTACCGCTTTTACTTCTTTTTCTATCATAGTTCTTGGTACAGGGTTTATTGCAGGTTCTCCTTTTTTTATATAAAGCCCTTCTCCCATTACCTTTCCTACACCTTTTCCGCCTTTTAGTTTATATCCATGTTCTTTTTTAGTTGCTCTTGCAAAAATTTTAATTCCATTGGTAACATCTATATCATCTCCACCGTCTTTGATGACAGAACACTCAACAAAATCATTTCCAAATTTTACATCATGGATGTCTAATGAAAGCTTAATTCCCTTTGGAGTTATTATTTCTATATTATCAATAATTTGTCTTTCTATATCATAAAGCATCTTAGTTGCTGCTTTAGCTGCCGCTGTAGCACAAGATCCGGTAGTATATCCACACCTCAACTTTTTACCATTTGCTTCTACGTATAAATCTAACATAATATTCCTTCTATCTTTCAACCATCATATACATTATTGCATTCATAATTGAAGCGGCTACTGCACTTCCACCTTTTCTTCCTCTAATAGTTATATAAGGTATATCATATTTTTCTAAAAGTTCTTTACTTTCTTTAGCTCCTACAAATCCAACTGGTGCACCTACAACAAACTTTGGTTTTACTTTTCCTGCATCAACAAGTTCTAAAAGTTTAAATATAGCTGTTGGTGCATTTCCAAAGACAAAGAATTCTACCCCTTCTTCTACAGCTTTCTCTACACCTGCCATTGAACGTGTTATTCCTTTTTCTTTTGCCTCTAATTTAACATCTTCTCTAGCTACAAAACATTCTACGTTACAATTCAATTTTTTTAATGCAGGCTTACTTATTCCTGATAATGCCATATTAGTATCTGTATAAATCATCTTTCCTTCTTTTAATATTGATTTAGCTTTGTTTATAGCATCCTCACTAAAATGTATTATATTTTGATAATCAAAATCTGCTGTTGTATGTATAACTCTTTTTACTACTTTTAATTGTTCTTCTGTAAAATTATGTGGAGCCATTTCTTCTCCAATTATCTCAAAACTTTTTTCTTCTATTCCCATAGGACTTTTCACGTAATCTCTCATAATCTATATTCCTCACTTCACCTAATTTTTTAATAAAGTTTATATTTTTAATATGATTTATTTGTTAATTATCATTTTCCATTAAAAAATTCAAAAAATCCATATTAGAAAAGAAATGTGTATGACAGTAACCTGCTAAAGTATTCTTTTTTAAATATCCACAAGTCCATTTTTTTATTTTTCCATCAAATCCACTTTTGGTAACATTATAAACTGTTTTTTCATTTAAACTAACTTTTGATTTATGAAACTCATGTCCGTTTATAGATTTTTTCAAGCCATCTATTTCATTGGTACAATATCCAAAATTTTGAAGTCTTGTTGTCATTTCAGTTTTTCCTTTAAAGAAACCAACCATTTCATAGTAATTCCCATTTAAATCTTCTATTCCTTCAGTAAGATACATAAGTCCTCCACATTCTGCATAACATTTTAAACCCTTTTCTAATGCATCTTTTATAGAATCTCTCATAGTAATATTGTCACAAAGTTCTTTTCCAAAAACTTCAGGATACCCTCCACCTATATATAAAAAGTCTATATTTTGTGGTAATCGCTTATCCTTCAATGGACTAAAATATATTATGTTTCCACACTCCTGTAGTAGCTCTAGATTCTCTCTATAATAAAAACTAAAGGCTTCATCTTTTGCTACTGCTATGTTAAAGTTCCTATTTTTCACATGATATTTATCATCATATGTATCACACTGCTTTAAATCAGCCATAAGACTATTTATATTTATATTTTCTAATATATGGTTACTACACTTATCAATTTTATAATCTATATCATCAGTTTCGCTACATTGAACTAAACCTAAATGTCTAGATTCTAATGTTAACTCTTTATCCTTCGGAATATATCCATAAACTTTTATTTTACAATGGGTTTCTATTATGGTTTTTAAAAGATTATAATACCCTGGTGATATATTATTTAAAATTACACCTTTTATATTAGTATTTTTGATAAACTCATCTTTATAATTTAAAATACCTTGTATTTCTGCTGCTAAAGTAGCACTTTGAGCTTTTGGACTTAAAATTAAAATTATCGGTAAGTCTAAAACTTTAGCTACGTGCGCTGTTGAAAACTCACTGTTTATTCCTTTACCATCATAAAGACCCATAACTCCTTCAACTATAGCAACATCTCCAGTACCTCTAGAAAAAGAAGCTTTTACACCTTCTTCACCCATTAAAAATAAATCTAAATTTCTACTTGGTTTTTTCGTTATGTGCTTGTGAAAAGCTGAATCAATATAATCTGGTCCCACTTTGTATCCTTGAACATCATAACCTTTTTTCATTAGTGCTTTCATTATTCCAAGTGTAGTAGTGGTTTTTCCACCACCACTACAATTAGAAGCTAATACTATACCTTTCATAAAATCACGCTCACTAATTTTCATTTAGCCATTGAGAAGCTTGAATTGCATAATATGTTATTATCAGTTTTGCACCTGCTCTTTTTATAGAAGTTAACATTTCAAGGGCTGATGCTCTTTCATCTAATAATCCATTTTCACTTGCACATTTTATCATTGCATATTCACCACTTACATTGTATGCAGCTATTGGAATGTTAAAAGTATCGTATGCTGCCTTTACTACATCTAAATAAATCATCGCTGGTTTAACCATTATAATATCAGCACCTTCTATTATATCTGCTTCTATTTCTCTTAATGCTTCACGACCATTTGCTGGATCCATTTGATAAGTTTTTCTATCACCAAATTGTGGTGATGAATTAGCTGCTGCTCTAAATGGGCCATACATTGCTGAACAATATTTAGCACTATATGCCATTATTGAAACATAATCAAATCCATTAGCATCTAAAATATCTCTTATAGCACCAATTCTTCCATCCATCATATCAGAAGGTGCTACCATATCAGCTCCTGCTTTTGCATGAGATAAAGCTATTTTAGAAATAATTTCTACTGATTTATCATTAACTACTCTTTCACCTTCTATAATTCCACAATGTCCATGGCTTGTATATTGGCACATGCATACATCGGTAATTACAAATAAATTTTTATCTAATTCTTTTATTTTTCTAACTGCTCTTTGAACAATTCCATTTTCCTCAAAAGCAGAAGTTCCAACTTCATCTTTATGATCTGGAATTCCAAAAACTATAACACCTCTTACTTTTGCTTTTTTAACTTCTTCAATTATTTCTGGTAATCTATCTAAAGACCAATGATAATTTCCTTTTAATGATGAAATTTCTTCTTTTATATTTTCACCTTCAACTGCAAATATAGGGAATATGAAATCATTTGTATTTAAGATAGTTTCTCTAACCATTGATCTTATTGCATCATTTTCTCTTAATCTTCTTAACCCTGTTAACATTTAAACCACTCCTTATGCTTTTATATAATATACTTTCTTCTTGTTAAACTTATAATATTTTTAAATCTTATTTTTTATATATTTCTATAAGTTTATCTATCATTCCATCATTACTACTTTTGTCACAAACAATATGTTCTATATTGTTTTTATTAAGTTCTATTGAAGTTATAGGTCCTATAGATAATACAGTCTTATTTTTTATTTCCTCAATACTTACAAGTTCTATCATATTAATTACGGTACTAGGACTTGTAAATACTACAACATCACAGTCTTTAAATCTATTCAGTCCAACGGCATCTCCAAGTTCTGGTTCATATATATGACACTCATCTACTATACATCCTTTACTTTCTAATGCTTCTACTAAAAATGTTCTTGCTTTTTTAGATCTTGGAAGAAGTATTTTATCATTTTCTTTTATAAACTCCTTCATATGTTCAAAAAGATTTTCTGCAACATATTCTTTAGCACACAAAATTGGAACTACTCCAAATTTTCTTATAGCTTTATCACTAGCTGGTCCAATAGTTATAAATTTTGCTTTTATATTTCTTATATCTAATTCTTTTTCTATTAGATAATTAAAGAAAATATTCGCTGCATTTGCACTTGTTATTACTATGTAATCATAGTGACTTAATTTTTCTATGTATGGATTTAATTTTTCACTAGTTGGTTTAATTTTTATTGAATTTATTTCTGTTACTTCTCCACCTAAATCAACAAGTCTTTCTCGTATTTCTCTACTTTGCTCTTTAGTTCTTGTTATACAAATATTCTTTCCGAATAGTGGTTTTTTTTCAAACCAATTAAGCTGATTATGAAACTTAACAACATCCCCAACAACAATTATACTTGGATTTGCAAGACCATTTTTTAAAGCCCTCTCTTTTATATTTTCTAATGTTCCTACTGCTTTCTTTTGTTTTGATGTTGTCCCCCTCATAACTACAGCACATGGAGTGTTTTTATCCATTCCATTTTCAATTAAGTTATTAGTAATCAAACTTAATTTTTCAAATCCCATCATAAATATCAATGTACCTTTTAACCTAGATATAACAGGAAAATCTAAATCCATATTATCTTTACTTTTTGCAGTAAATATATGAAATCCTCTAGCAACCCCTCTATGAGTAACAGGAATCCCACCATAGTTTAAAACAGATATTGGTGATGTTACACCAGGAACTACTTCAAATTCTATATCTTCTTCTAAAAGTCTAAGTGCTTCTTCTCCACCACGGCCAAATATATATGGATCTCCACCTTTTACTCTTCCTACTGTATGACCTTGTTTAGCCAGTGATACTATCATATCATTTATCTCTTCTTGTGTTTTATAGTGACATCCAGGCTCTTTTCCACAATAATAAATTTCTGCATCACTATTTACATACTTCAAAAAGCTTTCCCCACAAAGTCTATCATACATTATTGCACTACAATTTTTCAAAACATTTACAGCTCTTAATGTTATAAGTTCTTCATGTCCAGGCCCTGCACCAATTAAATATACTTTACTCATTGTTTCTCCTCCTATTATTAAGATAGGACTTTCTATCTGTCTTCTAAAATTAATTTTGCTAGTTCTTCACCAAGTTTTATATTATCTTCTATATTGCCTTCTACTTCTTTTTTTACTAATTTTTCATTAACCTCATATACACCTATGACTTTTAATTTGCTATCATAAATTTTTGCATATGCACCTATTGTTGAATGACAATCTCCTTTTAGTGCTTTCATAAAGCTTCTTTCTGCATCAACACAAATTCTTACGTTCTCATCATTTAAAGAAGTAAATACTTCTTTATTATCTAAATTCTTAGCTATCTCTATAGCTAAAGCTCCTTGTGCTACAGCTGGGACCATATCATTTGGATCAAAATAATCTGTTATTATATTTTCCATTCCTAATCTTTTAAGTCCTGCAGCTGCTAATATAATACCGTCCAAATTTTCTTTTTCTATTTTTTCTATTCTTGTTTGAACATTTCCCCTTATAGGAACTATATCAATATCTGGTCTTAATATCTTTAATTGAGTTGCCCTTCTTTTGCTACTAGTTCCAACTCTAGCTCCTGTTTTTAAATCTTTAAATTTAACACCTTTTAAAGACACAAAAGCATCTCTAACATCTTCACGACATGGTGTAGCTGCTATTTCAAACCCTTCTGGTAATTCATAAGGCATGTCCTTCATGCTATGTACTGCTGCATCTGCAAGTCTTTCAATCATTAAAACTTCTAGTTCTTTTATAAATAAACCCTTTCCCCCTATTTTATCTAAAGTTACATCTAATCTTCTGTCACCTAAAGTATCAGTTAGCACTTTTTCACTTTTTATCCCATGTTTTTTTTCTAAAAGCTCCATTACATACTCTGTTTGCACCTGTGCCAATTTACTTTTTCTTGTTGCTAATTTCAAGGTTATTACCTCCATAAAATAAATTTAAAATTTCTTCTCCATATCCTTTATTGAAAAAATATAAAAAGTCCTTTGAAGCTATAAAATTCATAACTTCCTTTTTCTTGTCTATATTTTTTATAGAATTTCTCACTTTTACAGTAAATTCTATATAATTGTCATACTCCGTCAAATTTTCTTTTAATACATTTTTCATAAATAAAGTTGTTTTAGGACTTTTTCCTTTAGTTTGAAGGGCAAAAGTCATGTTTTCTGTTTCACCTATAACTGGCATCGTACAAAGACTTTTACTAACTTCTGTAGTATCTATATAAAACTTAAAGTTATTTTCACAATCATTTCTTATTTTGTCATTTAACTTTTTATCACCAGTAGCTATAACTACTATATGAGCCTTATTTATTAACTCATCATTATATTGTTCATAGCTTAGTTCAAATCTTTCTTTGCTATTGTAATTTATAATATCTTGACAAAACTCTCTAGATACTACTTTTACACTAGCACCTTTCTCTGTAAAAGATTTCAGTTTTATAAAACCTGCCTTACCTCCACCTATTATTAATACCTTTAAGTTATTTGTTTTAAGTGACAAATATGCTACATTACCTTTCAACAACATCACCTTATTTTTTTGTAATTTATAAACTATTCATAGCTTCCAATAGCCTTAAATTTAATTCTCTATCTTTTATTGCAACTCTCACAAATTCTTCATTTAAGCCTTTATAATTATCACATTTTCTAATTATTATTCCTTTTTCTTTTAATTTTTCATAAAATTTATGACAATTTATATCTTTTAATTTAAGCAATATGTAGTTTCCATAAGTATTATACACCGTATTTACAAATTTTGCTTTATCTAGTTCTTCTAACATTAACTGTCTTTCTACTTTTATCCAATTTATAGATTCTAATATATATTTTTCATCTTTTAAACCATATTTAACTGCTACTTCAGCAAAACAGTTTATATTCCATGGATTTTGCATAAGGTTAAAGTAATCTATGATTCTTTCATTTGTAGTCAATGCGAAACCAAATCTCACTCCTGGTAGACCATAAAATTTTGTTATAGCACGTATAATTACTAAACATTTATACTTATTAATTAAATCTACAAAACTTAAATTTAAATTTAATGTAAATTCAATAAATGCCTCATCTATTAAAATTATTTTATTATTTAATTCACAGTAATTTAAAATAGTCTTAAATTTTTCTTTATCAATTACGCATCCATTAGGATTATTCGGATTACCTATTATTAATCCCTCACTACCTTTTACCTTATTTAATATATCATCATAATCATATGTAAAATCTTCTTTTAAATATGAATATTTTATATCTAAACCGTGTTTTGTTGCATTATCTTCATATTCAACAAATGATGGAACTACTATTGTTATAGATTTTAAAGCTCCTATAGCTAAATCTAAAATTTCTGATGCTCCATTTCCTAATAATACATTATCATGTATAACTTTAATTTCTCTTTTTTCCATACCAAAATACTCATATGATTCATTCACATAATCTATTAGGTTGTCTTTTAAAATTCTATATTTTATATCTGGATATACATTAAGCATATCTACTGCTTCATTAATATTGTTTACAATTGAATTTGGAACCCCTAAAGGATTTATATTAGAACTAAAATCTATTAATTTTTTCCCTTTAATATTCCATCACTATATATGTCTCCTCCATGTTTCAAAAGTAACACCTCACCTTTGCCAATTTATCATTAGTTTGTTAAATTAAAATTCTATAATTACTAAAGCTAAAATCATTATTAAAACAAATAAAATCTCACTTGTATACATAAGTTTAACTGATTTTTTTATATGTTTATAATCTAACTTTGTTATATCATCACCGATAGTCGGTTTATACGTGACTTGCCCAAAATACACATTTGTTCCACCTAATTGAACTTTTAAAGCTCCTGCTGTAGCAGCTTCTGGATATGCACAATTGGGACTTTTATGATTTTTTCTATCTCTTATCATTATTTTGAAACTTTCTGTTATACTTCCATTTACTACAAAAGCAGATAAACACATAAGTATGCCTGTTATTCTAGCCGGAATATAATTAAATATATCATCTACATTAGCAGGGAAAAAACCTATATTTTTATATTTTTCATTTAAATATCCTACCATAGAATCCATTGTATTTACGCCTTTATACATCATTGCAAGCGGCGCCCCTCCAATAAGTGCATAAAATATAGGTGCTATTATTCCATCAGATGCATTTTCAGCAACAGTTTCTACATCTGCTCTTATTATCTCATGGGACAATAGTTCCTTTGTATCTCTACCAACTATGTAAGAAAGTTTTAACCTTGCATCTTCTATGTCCTCTTTTTTTAATGAATTATATACTTCCATTGCTGCATTATCTAAGCTTTTAGCTGCAATAGTTGTCCAGATTATTATTACATTTAATATGTGAAAAACAACTTTATTTATAAGTGCAAATCTTAATAATATGTATGGTATACAGTAAGTCAACATACAAACTATAACTACCATTAATGCTCCTGCTCTTTTTAATTTATAATTATTTTCAAATTTACTTCTAAGTTTCTTTTCAATAATGCTTATAAGTTTTCCTATATAAATTATTGGGTGTGGAATCCAATTTGGATCTCCTAATATAAAATCTATAATCATAGCTATAAATATATATATAATATTTTGTTTCAAATCAAAATTAAACATATTTTCACCTCCCTATAAAAATAATTTAATATAATTCTCTTAGGTTAATTAAGAATTAAGATTAACCCTTACAACTCATTTTTTGATGATTCTAAATGTTTTGTTTAATATCCATTAATATATTTAAAATTCATAACATACAAGTAATAATTTCTTAATTCTTAATTCCTAAGTACTGATTATTTTAATTTAAGAATACGTTTAAATAGCATATTCTTTAAGAGCAGTTTAAAATGAGTAATCAGTTGCTACTTTTTCAAACCAACTATTTCGTATACTTTATCCATATCTAAAGAACTTCTTACTAAATCAGCTAGTCTATCAAGCTCTTTTTCTCTAAGATTTTCATATGGTTGTGCTTTTTTGTATTCTATACCTTTTTTACTTCTTAATTCATTAATTATAACTTCTCTAAAATCTATATTATCAAATACTCCATGAAGATAAGTTCCTATTACAGTTCTTTCTTTATTAATAACCCCATCAATATGATCACACTTGTTACCATTTTCTTTTGTTATTCTAAATAATGGATCTGCATTTTCCCCTAATTCTGATACTCCCATATGAATTTCATATCCATAAACATTTATATCTTCTTTTGTTGTATTAAATAAATCTTTATTGATTACAGTTCCTTCTACCCTAGTAGTTACTTTCTTATTTTCAAAAACTGTTTCAATATCTAAAAGGCCTAATCCTTCTGTTTCTAAATTATTACTTTCAACTCTATATGGATCTTTTATTTTTTTGCCTAGCATTTGGTATCCACCACATATACCTATAACATTTCCTTCTTTACTATATTCTTTTATTTTGTCAAATAATCCGCTTGCTTTTAGCACATTTAAATCCTCTATGGTATTTTTTGTACCTGGTATAATTAACAAATCAGGATTTTTAAATTCTTCTAAAGATGTTATATATCTAACGGAAACATCTTCTTCAATTTTAAGTGCATCTAAATCAGTAAAATTAGATACTCTTGGAAGTTTTATAACTGCTATATCTATTTTATCTGTAATATTTTTATTTAATTCTACTGCACCATCTTCATCTTCTAAAGCTAATGTAAAATGTGGAACAACTCCCAAACATTGTTTTTTAGATATATCTTCAAGCATATCTATTCCTGGTTTCAATATATCTACGTCACCTCTAAATTTATTAATTACAGTTCCTTTAACTCTTTCTTCTTCATTATCTTCTAAAAGCATTAATGTTCCTACTAAAGATGCAAACACTCCACCTTTATCAATATCTCCAACTAATATTACAGGAGCATCTACAAGCTCTGCCATCCCCATATTAACTATATCTCTGTCTCTTAAGTTAATCTCTGCTGGACTTCCTGCACCTTCCATAACAATTATGTCAAACTTTTTTTCTAATTCATCAAATTGATCTTTTAACATATCTCTAAATTTCAATTTAAGATTATGATATTCCATAGCAGAGCTATTTCCATAAACTTCGCCATTAACAATTATTTGACATTTTTGATCACTAGTTGGTTTTAACAAAATAGGATTCATATATGCTTCTGGTTCTAATCCTGATGCATACGCTTGAAGTACTTGTGCTCTCCCCATTTCTTTTCCATCTAATGTTATGTACGAGTTTAAAGACATATTCTGTGCCTTGTAAGGACATACCTTATACCCATCTTGAGTAAATATCCTACAAAGTGCTGTAACTAAAATACTTTTCCCAACAGAAGACGCAGTTCCTTGTACCATTATTTTTGCCATCTTAAAACACCCTTTCCAACTACAATTATTTCTAAAATCAAAATATAATATATAGTTCCAATTAATTGAAAAAACTATAATTTATAATTTAAATTTCATATTGAATTTTCTTAAAAATCACAAAATAAAAATAGATGCACCTGAAAGGGTGCATCTATTTGTTATAAATAAACTATTTGAAATTTAAACAAAATAAATAGTCCTTTCCCTCCGAAAGCTTTTTAAAATTAGGCAGGTCTCCTGGCTCATGAATCATCCTTCTCTTTGCCTTCCCCTCTTATTTTTAAAAAAGTGGCAATTTTAAAGAGTTGTCATCAATTACAGTAGCGGGGGCTGCTGTGGAATTTAACCACATTCCCTTTTCACTTATTCTAAGCACCTAACTTGTTCTATATTCTTTTTAAATTAAATTACCTGTAAATTTTTCATCAGTTATTTTCGACTTATTTCAATTATGATTATAAAATTAAACAAACTCCATGTCAAGTTTTATCAAAAATTAATGAACTTTGGTATATTTCATTAATTTTAGAAATATATCAACATTCAATATATCAACAATCAAATTATTAACGATTTTAAATATGAGCTATAAAATTAACTTCTTAATTTATGCATTTAAATTTAAATATAAAAAAAGTTATATAATATTAAAATTTGACTTTAATTTAAGAATATATTATGGAGTAAATCTTTATACAGTTTACAAATAAGTTATAATTTAATTAAATAATTGAATTTAAAAAGTTGTTTTTAAAAAGAAAGTAATCCATTTAAAAACAACTTTATCATTATAATTATTTATATAATTTTTAGTTCTTTTATTATATTTCCATCTAATTTTTTTATATAAAAAATACCTTTATCTAAAATTCCATAACTATTAGGACTATTTTTTTTAGGATATGTTATTGAACCTGGATTCAATATATATATACCATTTTCTTTTTTGGCTACCGGTACATGTGTATGTCCATATACCAACACATCACCATCACATATATTAGGATGTTTTTCTTCATCATAAATATGTCCATGGGTTAGAAAAAACCTTTTATCACCATATAAAATGGTACTATAATCCATCATGCATGGATATTCAAGCAACATTTGATCCACATCTGCATCACAATTTCCTCTTACACCTATTATTCTGTTGTTATAATTATTAAGTAGCTTTGCAACTTCTTTAGGATTGTATTCCTCTGGCAATGGATTTCTTGGTCCGTGGTATAAAACATCTCCTAATATTATTATATAATCAGCATTTTCTTTTATAAAAGCATCAATTGCTAATTTACAATATTTAAGAGATCCATGAATATCAGATATAAAAAATAACTTCATAAATATTTTGTTTAGCACCCTAGTTATAATTATAAAACTATATCAACTAAACAAAACACCTCACTTTCTTTAGTTTATTACTTCTTTATTATAATAGTTATTACTTTATTGCTCTACCATTTTATTAAAATTTTCTTTTGTCATTCTAAATAATACTTCTTTACCTTTTTCTTCAAGAACTTCAAATTTCCAAGTTTTAAGAGCTTCTATTCCATTTTCATTAGCAACAGTGTCAAAAATAACCTCACCACCATAGCTATTAAAATAATATTCTAATAATAGCATAACTGCTTCATTCCCATAATTATTACCTCTATATTTATTTTCAACTTTAACATTTAAATCAGCGGTTTTAGTGTTTCTGTCATATCCGTGAAAACTCACTTCCCCAACTGGTGTGTTTTCCATATTATATATTAAACAATAAAAATTCTTGCCATTTCCAGGGTCAACCATTCTTTTATACCAATTCTCCCATTTATATTCACTATAATGAATTGCGCCTCCTACATCTCTCATTGTATCTTCATCACTCCAAAGTTTTTTTATATAATCAATTTCTTCAAAGTCAGGCTTTCTTATATAAACTAAATTACCTCTTTTTATAAATTTATCCATAAGAATGTCCCCCTTAATTATTTTTTTAAGATGATATATTAATACTATATATAAATAACTTTTCTTATAAATGAATGTATTTTCTATATATCACCAAAAACCTATGATATTAACTAATATCATTCTTTTATATATTATAACTTATTTATATATTATCAAACTTTTCATTTTAACGCTAATATTTTAAATATTTTTAATTTTAAATATAAAACAAAAAAATTTAAAGGGCTTTCGCCCTTTAAAAAAATTACTGTTTCATTTCATTTTCTTTTATAAAATCATCTAAACTTTTTTCTTCTTTATCTTTTATAAGCAAAGCAATAGTTTCCTTCATCACTTTGTCTTTGTCTTTCTCTTCTTCTGTGTTTTCATTATCAATTGGTAATTTTTCTATATATAATTCATATTCCCATATGTTAGGATTTTTTTCATCTTTTTCTGTAACTTTATAAAAATCTTTTTCCTTATACTTAACTTCTTCTATGATTATACTTTTTTCATCTTTAATCCAATTTAATTTATTTATTTTTTCTAAAGATCCACTAATCTCTTTTCTATTTTTTAAATACTCAATTTTATTTTTTTCAATATTTTCTTTTTCCTTTAATAAATCAGAATCATCTTTATTTAGTAAAAAACCTTTTTCTAGTTCAACTAAAGCATTTTCTATATCACCTAAAGCTAATAATTCATTACATTTCTTTAATGACCATTCTTTAGATTTAGCACTCATTTTTTCAGCCATAGTTTGAGCTTCATTATACTGTTTATAATTTGAAGTTACTTTTTCAAACTCTTCTTTTGCTTTTACAAAGTCTTTTTTATCATAAGCTTCTAATCCATTTTTATAATGATTATAATCCTCCACATAAGATTGCATTTTAGTATACTCTTCTTTGACTTTTTCTGACTTTTCAGAATAAAACTCAAAATAGCTTAACTCTTTACTAGCATCATCAATATGACTATTTTCAATAGAATCATTTTCTAAATTATATTTGAATGCATCTAATTGGTCTAATATGTATACATCAACTTTCTCCTTATGAGATTGTTTTTTTATATCAATATAAATACCATGTGCACTTTCTTCATTTCTTTCTGTAAAATATTTCTTAAAATCGTTAAAATTCTTTATAAATTCCTTCTCATTATAGTAGATTTGTCCCATAAATATAATTGCAATAATTAATAATATTGTTAAAGCAATAGACGTTTTTGATTGCTTCTTTAGCTTTTCCTTTAAAAAATCCATATATATCCTCCTAAATTAATACATATATTAACATTTTATATTCTTTTACTATCAAATTAATCCTATATTATTATAATGATATATTATTCAATTGTAAAATTAGCTAATTTTACAATTCATCTTAATAGTCTTTATTTTTTAATTATACATGTTTTTTTCTTGATTTGTCGTAATTTTGTATTTTTTTTAATTATAATCTTTCAAAATTGTTTTTATTGTGTTATAATTTGCTTGTACAATTTTAAATTTAATACTTTTTATGGTACTTTTATAGTTTAATAGGGAAAGTGGTGTAAGCCCACTACAGCCCCCGCTACTGTAACGGAGACGAATTTTAACCACTGAAGCTTTGTGCTTTGGGAAGGTAAAAGGAGATTGACCCGTAAGTCAGGAGACCTGCCGTAAATCTAACCACAAACCTTCGGGCGGAAGGAAAGTGTTGTTTATATAAGATATTTATGTATTTTTTGATTATAAACTCACTTTTGTGAGTTTTTTTATTGCCTATATTTAGGTAAATATATAAAACTTTAGTACGATACAATAAAATCTAATATACTAATATTAAATAATAATTAATATATTTACACATTTACTTTATTTATAAGTATATAATACTAAAGTATTGTTATTTTAAAACTTAAATATTTTGTTCTTGTAATTAGGAGATGGTTTATACATGGTTAGGTTAATAGGGTTAAATAAAGATGTAACTTTAGATGTTCGTAGTAGATTTAGTATTAATTCTTCAGATTTAGAGAGTAACTTATTAAAACTTAAAAGTTTTCTTGATGAAGTTATTATAATCTCTACTTGTAATAGAACAGAAGTATATTTTTCTTCTCAAGAAAGTAATAATGATTTATTAGTTAAAAAAATTTTTTAACTTTAAATTGGGATATTAATGATATGAAATATACTTTTATTTCTACAGGAGAAAATGCTGTAAGACATATCATGGAATTATGTTGTGGATTTCATTCTAAGATATTAGGGGAAGATCAAATATTAGGTCAAGTTAAAGATGGATACTTTAAATCTTTAGAGCTTAATGTTATAAAAGGTCCACTTGAAAGACTATTTATTAATGCCATTGGATGTGGAAAAGAATTTAAAACAGAAACTATGCTTTACAAAATTCCTGTTTCTTCTTCTTCCATTGCAATAAAAGAAGCTATAAATAAGCAAAAACGTATTTTTATGATTATAGGTTTTGGTGATGTAGGTAAATTATGTTTTAAAAACTTACTTGTCAATGATAATAATTTTGATAAGTTATATATAGCTTGTAGGGATATAGAAAAAGTTAAAAATGATGACTTAATTAAAAATTCTAATGATAAAGTTGAGATAATTCATGTAAACGATAAAAATAAATACTTACATAAAATTGACGTACTTATAAGTTGTACTTCGTCAAAGAATTTTATAATTGAAAAAAATGATGTTGAGGACATAGAAAATCTTTTAATTTTTGATTTAGCTGTACCTAGAGATGTTTGTAGTTCTATAGATAATTTACTTAATATAACTGTTTATGACATAGATAAAATTCATACTATAGATGCTGAAAATAAAAAATTAAGAAAAACTTTAATGGAAGAACATTATTACATAGTAAAAAATACATGTATGAGTATTTAGAATGGGTTAAGCTTAGATCCCTATCTCCTCATATTATGAAAATGATAAAAAAAGCAACATAATATATAGCACCAGATTTAAAACATACACTCAAAAAAAATTTACAAAGGATAATGATAAATTAGTGGAAACACTTATCAAAAGTACTAGCAATGCATACGTTAATAGAGCTATTGAAGTTTTAAAAGAAGAAACTTTAAATGGTAAAGGCAAAGAAGCATTATCAATTATTGAAAAGATTTTTTGCGATATTTAATAAACATTGCATATAAAACTTAAGGAGGTTTTATTTATGAATTTAGAAAAAAGTAATCAAATTTTTAAAGAATCAGAAAAGTACATACCTGGCGGTGTAAATAGTCCTGTTAGAGCATTAAAAGATATGGGAATTACCCCTCCAGTAATTAAAAGTGGTAATGGCGCAACAATAACTGATGAAGATGGAAATACATATATTGATTTTATTGGTGCTTGGGGACCTATGATTCTTGGTCATAACGATGAAGATATAGTTAATTCTATAAAAACATGTTGTAGTGAATCTATAGCTTTTGGTGCACCAACTAACTTAGAATTAAAGCTTGCAAAACATCTATGTGAAACACTAGACAATATAGATTTAATAAGAATGGTTAATTCCGGAACAGAAGCTACTATGAGCGCTGTTAAATTAGCACGTGGCTATACTGGGAAAAATAAAATCATAAAATTTGCTGGATGTTACCATGGTCATTTTGATGGATTCCTTGTAAGTGCAGGTTCTGGCGTTATGACTGAAGGTATACCTGGAAGTGCAGGAGTTCCTCAAGAAAGTATAAAAAATACATTAATAGCTAATTACAATAGTATTGAAAGTATAACAGAAATTTTCAAAAAGTATGGACACGATATAGCTGGTGTTATTATAGAACCTGTTGCTGGAAATATGGGTGTCATAAAAGCATCTAATGAGTTTATGAAAAAACTCGAGAGTCTTTGTAAAGAATATGGTGCACTTTTAATATTTGATGAAGTTATGTGTGGATTCAGAGTTGCATATAAAGGTGCCCAAACATTATTTGATGTAACTCCTGATATAGTTTGCTATGCAAAAATAATGGGTGGTGGACTTCCATGTGGTGCTTATGGTGGAAAAAGAGAGATAATGGAAAAACTATCACCGGTAGGTCCTGTTTATCAAGCTGGAACTATGTCTGGGAATCCAGTAGTTATGGCAGCAGGCCTTTCAGCAGTAACAAAACTTTATAATCACCCTGAATACTATACACATCTTGAAAGATTAGGCTCAAAATTAGAAAATGGTATGCTTAAAATTGCAAAAGAGAAAGGTATACCTATGACAATAAATAGATGTGGTGCAATGATGACTATATTCTTTACTGATATAGCTCAGGTAACTAATTATGATGATGCCAAAACTTGTGATACTAAATTATTTTCAAAATTTTATCTTTACTTATTAAAAAACGGAATATACATTGCTCCATCTCAATTTGAAGCTTTATTCTTATCTGTAAAACATACAGATGAGCATATTGATAAATTCTTAGATGTATTTAAAAATTTTGAATTTTAAAAGTAATATTTAACTAATGTTTATTTTTAGTAGGGAACTATTAGGTTATTTTTAACTTAAAGTCCATTCCCTCGTAGTTCCCCTACTTTTTTTATATACATATATTTGTACTCAAAATAACTTGAGAATGATTTTTAATATCATATCTTTAAATAAAATTTGTTCTTTATTGATGAAAATTTAAACTATAATTAATTTTTTTAATTTTTTAAATCAACAAAATCAACTATAAAGGTTTATTATTAAAAATATTATAAAATTTATTATTAAAATATGGAGGGATTTTTTATGAGAAAAAAACATACTTTACTTTTAGCACTATTTTTATGCTTATTTATACCATATACAGCTTCTGCAATGCATATAGCTGAAGGATTTTTAAGTCCTGGTTGGTGCATTACTTATTTTGTACTTTGTATACCTTTTATTATTATAGGTATAAAACAAATTAAAACTAAGACAAGCACTAACAAAGATTTAAAAATGCTTTTAGCTTTAGTTGCAGCTTTTTGCTTTGTTATATCAGCATTAAAATTACCATCTGTTTCAGGTAGTAGTTCACATGCTACAGGAACTGCTTTAGGTGCACTTATTTTTGGGCCATTTGCTATGAGTGTTGTTGGATCTCTAGTTCTTTTATTTCAAGCACTTTTACTTGCTCATGGTGGACTAACAACTCTAGGAGCTAATGTTTTTTCAATGGGTATAGTAGGACCATTTGTTTCATTCTTTATATACAAAATTTTTAAGAATTCAAATAAAAAAGTTGCTATATTTTTAGCCGCATTTTTAGGTGATTTATCAACTTATTTAATAACATCTATACAAATGGCTCTTGCTCATTCTGGCAGCGGAAGTGTAATAGCTGCATTTGGAAAATTCTTTGCAATATTTGCAGTGACTCAAGTTCCACTTGCTATTGTTGAAGGAATATTTACTGTTATAATATTTGAGTTTATTGAAAAACACTCAAAAGAGGAATTACATACATTGGAGGAAATGATATAAGATGAAAAAGAAAAATATTATTATCTTAATAATTTTAAGTGCATTTCTTATAATTGCACCACTAGCTTATTATGGTTCTACAAGTGAATTTGTAGGTGGAGATGATCAAATGGAAGAAGTTATAGCTGAAATTGATGGTGATTATGAACCTTGGTTTAGCCATATCTGGGAACCACCATCTGGAGAAATAGAAACGCTATTATTCTGTTTACAAGCAGCTATAGGAGCAGGTTTTATTGGCTATTATGTAGGTAGAAAGACTCAATGCTCAAAACAATCATAGCTTATTCAAAAATAAGCAAAGAAAGTCATAGGCATCCCTTGGAAAAGTTATGCCTATGCATTTTTCCTATGATTATTCTAGGATTTGTACATAAACCTCTTCCACTTATATTAAACATATTTATTTTTTTAATTCTTCACATAAAAGCTAATAATCCTAAAGACATAGTATTAAAATTCAATATAGGTATATTATCCTTTTCACTATTATCTTCAATAACATTGTTATTTGTTTATAATTTTAATTACATAATTGTAATTATTTTAAAAGGTGTTTCAGGTGGTATGTGCATATCTTATTTAACACTTACAACACCACTTGATCATATACTTTCTTTAGTATCCAAAATAACTCCATTACAAGATATTTGCGATATAGCTAAATCAATGGAGCTTTACATATTATTAATTAACGATGAAGCTTCAAGTATCTACAATGCAATGAGTTGTAGACATGGATTTCATAGCTTTAAAAGTAAAATTAAAAATATGTCTAAACTAGCAGGGCTTTTATTTTTAAATACACTTAAGCGCTGGCCAGAAATTCAAGATGGATTATACAATCGTTGTTATACAGGACGTCATTATTATGCTCAATGTACATCTAAATTATCTTATAAGTTTATGCTTATGATGTTTATGTATAATATCATATTATTGGCTTTATGTTTTATCTAATTTAATATAAATAAAAAAGCAAAACTTA
>NZ_HE611052.1:441624-464558 GCF_000285575.1 Clostridium senegalense JC122
CTTTTTTACTTATGTTCTTTAATAATAACATTAAATTTTCTAGCTATCACTTTGAATCTAATTATAATTTTTTTATGTATCATTGTCATAGATTTTTATTTTTTGCAAATGATATACATATATAATAAAAATTTTATTACATATGTTATACTAAGGAGTGATTTCATGAACACTAAAAATAATAATGATTTTGTCAATGAATTAAATGATTTTTTAAAAGGATTATATATGGGCATAGATTCCTTTGATAGTTATATTAAAAAGGCTGAAAATTTAGATGTAAAACATGCTTTTTTAAACATACAAGATGATTATAAAACCCAAGCCCAATGGTTTAGTAATAAAATACAAAGTATTAGTGGGACACCCTCATACTCTGTTGGTATTATCGGTAAAGCTTCTGAACTATTTAATGAATTTAAAAATGAAATTACAATTCATTCAACACAAGATCTTTTAGAAGAAGTATATAATGCTTGCAATCTTGGATATACAATGACTGAAAAACATTTTAATGAATGTAATTCTCTTGATAAAGATACTATAAATAAAATTAATTCCATGTTAATAGACTATAAAAACCATCTTGACATTATAAAATCATTATCTACTGGAAACTATTAATTTAATTATACATCTACATAAATACAATCAAAACATATGAAGGAATATTGTATAAAAATCATACAATATTCCTTCATATGTTATTCATATGTTCCTATATTTCATGTTAACCATTTAAATTAACTATTTTGTAACAAAAATGCCATTTAAATTGGTATAATATATTATATAGGGAAGATTTTAAAATTGTATTTTTTAATACATAACTTATTTTAAGGACAAGTTTAATACTTAAATGATTATTTATAAATATAGTACAAATCTTTATTTATAAATAATTATTTAAATTAGGCATAAATAAAACTATAAATTTATTTTTAATGCCTTAATTGGAGGATGATTACATGAATATTGCTTTTTTCCTTACTCCGAAAAGTCAAGTAGTACATGAAAAAGTTACTGCTTCGATGAGAAGAGCCATGGAGCGAATGGAATATCATAGATATACTGCAATTCCTTTAGTTGATGAAAAAGGCAGATATGTTGGCACCTTGACTGAAGGGGATATTCTTTGGAAATTAAAAAATGATACTGATATTAATTTGAAAAATAGCGAAAAGGTTTTAATAAAAGAAATTCCTAGACATGTTCAAAATAAAGCTGTTTCAATAAACTCTAATATAGAAAATTTAATTTTAACAGCAAAGTCTCAGAACTTTGTGCCTGTAGTTGATGATTCAAACATTTTTATAGGTATAATAAAAAGAAGTGATATAATATCTTATTGTTATGAACGTATTTTTAACGAAAATAAATATAAAACTTCACCACATTATCAAATTTTAGAAAATGTAGCAAATAATTAAATAGCTATGGCTTTAGCCTAGCTATTTTCTCTATTTTTCAGTAATTTTTAAACTTGGAACCATATAAGTTAAGAGGTAATCTAAAATTTGACTACCTCTCATTATTGTTATAAATTAATAATTTAATTTAACAAAATCTAAATTAAAAATAATAATAGAAAACTTTATAATTAATCAAATTTTTAATTAATTATAACTAGACTTTTTAACAAAATTCTCAATTAATATCTATTTTTATAATCCTGAAGCATTATTTAAAGTTTCTTTTAAAGTTTCTGCAGACTTAACTAGACTATCCGCTTCTAATTCACTTAAATCCATATTTAACACTTTTTCAACACCTGTCCCACCTACTACACATGGTAATCCCAAATAAACATCTCTAATTCCATAGTAATTTTCTACCAAGGTTGAAACTGGTAGTATAGTCTTTTCATCTCCTAATATAGCTTTTACAATACGTGTTACTGCTAAAGCCACAGCATAGAAAGTAGCACCTTTTCTATTAATAACTTCATAAGCTGCATTTTTAACATTCTCATAGACTTCTTCTTTAAATTTATCATTATATTCAAAATTCTCTTTATCAGCATATTCATCAATTTTAATATTTTGAATATTAGTTATATTCCAAGTAGCTATTTCTGAGTCACCATGTTCTCCTATGATATAAGTGTTCACATTTCTTGGATCTATATTATACCTTTTGCCTATTTCATACTTAAGTCTTGATGTATCTAAAACTGTACCTGATCCTATAACTCTTTCTTTAGGAAATCCAGATAACTTATAAGTTAAATAACTTAATATATCTACTGGATTTGAAACTACTAATAGGATAGCATCCTTATTATATTTTACAACCTCTGGAATTATTGATTTAAATATATTAATATTTTTATTTACCAATTGTAGTCTTGTTTCACCTGGCTTTTGTGCTGCTCCAGCTGTAATTACAACAATATCGGAGTCTTTTGTATCTTTATACTCTCCACTTATTATATTTACAGGTTTTACAAAATCTGCTCCATGTGATAAATCCATAGCTTCGCCTTCTGTTTTTGCTTTGTTGACATCTACTAATACTAATTCTGTAGCAACTCCTAATAACATTAATGAATATGCAGTAGTTGCCCCCACTGCACCTGACCCTATAATTGATATTTTAGTAGAATTTCTTTTTTTCATCATTTTTAAACTACCTCCTAAAGATTTAAAATTAATATAAATTAATTCTAGTAAACAATCAAAATGCGATTTAATGGTTTATTGGTTTATTGGTATTACCAGTAAGTTTATAATCATATTACCATATAATTTCATTAATCTCAATAATAGTTAATTAATTAACAGTTTTTAAAAACATCTAATTTTTATTTAACTACATATTTCTTGTATATTCCCTATACTTGACATAATTTTAGAGGTTAGTGTATAATTTTAGTGAAAGTAATTATTATTTTGACAATAGTATAAATATTTTGTATTTTTGTCAAAATAATAATTTTGATTAAAAAAGAAAAACTTATATAAGTTTTTCTTTTATATTTGAAGGGATGAATAATTATGTTTAGTCCTATAAAAAACACAAGAGTTTATGAAAAAGTTATAGAACAAATTAAAGAAATGATTATTACAGGTACTTTTAAAAAAGGAGATAAACTTCCTTCTGAAAGAGAAATGGCAGAAAGTCTACAAGTTAGTAGAACTTCTATAAGAGAAGCTCTTAGAGAGTTAGAAATTATGGGACTTATAGAGTCAAGACAAGGAGAAGGAAATTTTATAAAAAGTAGTTTTGAAAATACTTTATTAAAACCTTTATCTACTATATTTTTATTAAAAGAAAGTAATTCTGATGAAATATTAGAGCTTAGGAACATTATTGAAAGAGGCTCTGTTGTATTAGCTGCTGAAAGAATAACTGATGAAGAATTGGGAGAAATGGAACTTCTTTTTGATGAATCTCTAAAATCTGATTTGAAAGATACATTGGTAGATGTGGATATAGACTTTCATTATAAGATAGCTCAAGCTTCTAAAAATTTTCTTATATTAAGTATATTAAATGCTATATCATTTTTAATTGAAGCTTTTATCAAAGACATACGAAGAAATGTAATAACAAAAGAAGAAAATATTAATATGCTTATTCAACAACATAGAGATATTTTATCAGCATTAAAAAGTCATGATCCAGTAGCTGCTGAAAAAGCCATGTTAGATCATTTACAATATGTTAACACTCAAATGAAAAAAGAAATAGAAATTATTCCTTAAAGTACTATGTATTATAGTACTTTTTATATTTTAAACTATAAAATTCAAAACAAAGAAATAGCCTCAATTGCGGCTATTTCTTTGTTTTATTTATAGATTTAAAATATTATATTTTAAATCTATTTAATATTTCTTCCAATTCACATGATATCTCTTTTAGTTTATTAGATGCTTTTAATACATCTTTTAATCTATTTTTTTGTTCTTCACTAGATGCATTTACCTCTTCTGTAGACGCTGCTGATTCTTGTGAAACAGCGGATATATCTTGAAGTTTATCAATAAATGAATCCTTTGCATCATTCACTTTTACCATTGTATTACTACTTGTTTCAATTTTATCCTTTAACATATCTATAGATTTATTAATTTTTTCAAAGTTTTCAAATGTGTTTTCAACCTTTTCAGATGTCTTTAATATAATTTCCTTTGAAAAACTAATTTCTTCACTTACTAAATTTATATCATTTATATTAGATTTTATAACTTCTTCTATTTCATCAGCGGATAAACTTGACTGTTCTGCAAGTTTTCTTACTTCATCTGCAACTACTGCAAATCCTTTACCCGCTTCACCAGCTCTAGCTGCCTCTATGCTAGCATTTAATGCTAATAAGTTAGTTTGACTAGTTATTGCTTTTATAGTATCTAAAATCATAGTTATCTTCTTCGAATTCGCTTCTAAAGTTTTTGAAGTTTTAACTACATTCATTATTGATCTATTATTTTCTTCATACATATCCTTAAGTTCTTGTACTGCATTCTTACCATCACTAGTAGAACGTTCAGCATCATCACATTGTAAAAATATGTCATTTGTGCATTTAGATATATAATCTACAGATTCCCCTAATTCTAAAGATATATTAACTCCTTCTTCTAGCATAGATGATTGATTAATAGCACCTTCTGATACCTGTCTAATTGCCGTAGTAATATCATCGTTAGATATATCCGCTGTATCCACAACCTCATTAAGTTTTAAAGCAGTACTAGATAAATATGTTGTTATGTCTGAAGTCTTTTTTAATATAGCTGTAATATCCTCTATCATTAGATTCACAGAATCTCCAATTTGGAAAAATTCTTCTGTCTTTATAGTTTCCACCTCTATACGTTTACTAAAGTCACCTTCTTTACATTTTAAAACTACTGATTTTACCTTTTTTATAGTTTTTTCAAATGACCTAGCAAATAAAGTAATTATTACTATTGCTACTATAAAGTTTATTATAATAATTAATATGGATGCTATACTTGCCTTAATTAAATTATTATTTATTTCATCAATAGATACAAATCCATAAGTTGAATAACCAAGTTCAGGCATTATATGAGTTTTTAACATATATTTCTTGTTATTAACTAAAAGTTGTAAATCCTTTTCCCCAGCATTTAATTTTTTTGCCCATTGCTCTTCATTTAAAGACTTTCCTAAAAATTCTTCTTTGCTACTTGCTATAACATCATTGCTATCATGAACTACTAAGGTAAATCCCTCATTACCAATCTTAGATTTAGATACTAATTCAGACAGAGTTTTCAATTCTATATCGCAAGCTAAAACCCCTAAAAATTTTCCTTTTTCATCTATAACCTTTTTAGATAAAGTTATTATCTTACTCTTAGTAGCCGCATCATCATATGGCTTAGAAACTATAACTGATGTAGCTTTTGCAGCTTCCATATACCATGGTCTTTCTTTATGATTAAAATTTCCACTTGGTGGTTTTGGATAGGCTACATATTTTCCATCTTCACCACCAAAAAATACTGTTAACATATCCTCATTATTTCCCAATATATTTTTAAAACAATCATTTATTTTATTTAACTCATTATTCTCTATAGTTTCAATTAAGTTTCTATCTCCAGAAAAAATATTTATAAGTTCAATATTTTTTAAATTCAAATTTTCTATTTCCTTAGATATTTGCATAGTTGTATTATCTGCACTCTCCATATAAATACTTTTTGTATCTTTATAAGTGTTTATTATACTATTACATCCTAAAATTATAATAGGAATTATAGATGTTAATATAACCATTGTAATTAGTCCTGTTTTTAAACTTAGTCGCCTTGTTTTTTTAGATTTATTTATACTATTCTTTTGTTTTTTAGATATTCTCATAAAATCAACCCCTTAATAACCCTTTCTATTAGTTATCGAGATTAACAAAGGTTTCTTTAATACTTTTTATTACATATATATTAAAATAAGGTATTTTCAAATGAATTAAATTTATTTGAAAATACCTTATTTATATCTAATTAATATTTCTATTCATTAACATGTAGTAATGCTTTATCAAATATATATTTGACATGATCATCATCTAAGGAATAATAAACTACCTTTCCATCTTTTCTAAATTTTACAAGTCTAGCAGATTTAAGAACCCTTAGTTGGTGTGATATTGCCGATTGTGACATTTGCAGTGTTTCTGCAATATCACATACACACATTTCCTTTTGGAATAGTACATAAATTATTTTTATACGTGTAATATCCCCAAAAGCTTTAAAAAGTTCAGATAAACTATTTAATATTTCTTCCGATGGTATATTTTCTTTTACATCTTTAACTATATCTTCATGTACTTGCGTACACTTACAAAACTCCAAATTTTTCTCCATATCGTCACTCCCTATTTGCCTATACTTTACTCTAGACACATAATATACTTGATGAATTTATATTAATCCTATATTCTTTCATGAATCATCTTCATTTATTATAGTATTTATTCTATTAAATCACAAAATGAACTTTTAAAATAAATTTATTATATAAACTAACCTTTTATCTATTATACCATAAAGATTATATTTCAAAATTCATTTAATATTATTTCCAATATACTTCATTATCAAACAAAAAAGCTTTGTATTATATTTGCTTAATAAAACAAATATATACAAAGCATAAAACTTATATATTGATATATAACTTATTAAATTATAACTTATCTAGGTAATTGTATGTTCTTGATTTCTTGAATATTTATATGAAAATATTCATCGCCTGTATATAGTGGCTTTATTTGAGATACTACATATTCATCTCTAAATAATGTTAATATTTTTTCACTATTTTCTTTTTCTTTTGGAGTAATTATAAAAAAGTCCTGTGATACTAACATATTTTCTTCTTCTACTAATGCAACACAAAGTTCGTTTTCTTTAAAATTTTGTTTTAATGAAATTATTATATCGCCTTTATTAGCAATAATTAAATCATCAATGTCTTCACTAGTAACTTCTCCATTATTAACTATCTTTTGCATTTTACAATCCACACAATCTGGATTAACAAGTTTATACTTTTTAATATTTTTGTTTATTAAGCTTTTTTTATATGGACTTACTTCTGCTATTTGATAAAGATAACATGTTTCACTATTAATCTCCATTACAATCCCCCTAAGGTAAAATTTTGTATTATACTATATATTATATAAGAGTATTCTTAAATATTTAATATGTTTTTCAAAATTCCTTATAAATTTTTAATAGTTATTTTTTTACATTTCATTACTTTTCAATTACATTTGTAAATATTTTTTTAAGATAATGAATTTTTAAAGGATAATTTGAACTTTCATATAATAGTTATATTATATATGTTTTACATATTAATTCTATAGGATTCTAAGTTAAATTTTAAGTTTATTCATTTACCTAGTAAAAACATTTAAGATTAATATTGTATTGCTATAGGGAAACAAGCTCCAAATTAAATTTGTTCAGTAACTTTAAAATATTTTCATACAATATGCAGTGTTGAATTTTAAGTGATTCCTATCATATTTCACTATTTTAGGTATTCAAGTTTTGGAATGGATAATTTTAAAAGTCAACTTGGAATCCTATAGTTAACAGCTTATTTTAGTTAAAAATTGTACTAATTATTAGTCATTTTATTCTATGATAATAAACGTATTTTTTACTTTTAAAAACTAATTCTACTAACCTATAATAAAAATTTAATGAATAAACTTAAATATACGCTTGTATTCCTATATATAATTATTAATTAAACTTTATATAATTTAAGACATTACACTAATTACTATTTTAAAAGGATGTGACCAAATGAAAAATATTAAAAACAAAAGCTTAATTTCTGATTTATCACTTTTTCTAGTTGCAATAATTTGGGGTGGTGGCTTCATAGCCGTTAAAGATTCAGTAACATTAATTCCACCTTTTTATCAAATGGCTATAAGATTTTCTTTATCAACAATATTGATGGCAATAATATTTTTTAAATATATTAAAAATATAAAAAAATCTGACATCAAAATGGGATTTATAATTGGGTTCTTTTTGTTTGTAGGTTTTGCATTTCAAACTGTAGGTATTGTTTATACAACCGCTAGTAAAAGTGCATTTTTAACTGCAACCTATGTTGTATTAGTCCCATTTTTTAATTGGTTTATATTTAAAGATAAACCTGATAAATATTCTATAATTGGAGCTATTTTATGCTTAATAGGAATTGCACTTTTAACTCTTCAAAGTTCTACTTCTATTAATATGGGCGATTTACTAACCTTACTTTGTGGTATAGGTTTTGCGGGCCAAATAATAACTACAGGTGTTTATACTAAAAAGAGTGATCCTATTATTCTTACTATAATACAATTTGCTACTGCAGCAATATTATCTTTTCTAGCTGCATTTTTCTTAGAAACACCTCCTCATATTTTAAATAAAGCTTTAGTACCATCTATATTATATTTAGTATTTTTTAGTACTATGTTATGTTTTATTATTCAAAATATTGCTCAAAAATATACAAGCTCAACCCATGCAGCAATAATTTTGTCTTTGGAAAGTGTATTTGGTTCATTATTATCTATAATAATATTTAAAGATAATTTCACTATTACTATGTTTTTAGGATGCATATTTATATTTATGTCAATATTAACTACTGAAACCAAATTAAGTTTTATTAAAAAAAGTAGCACTAATAAATGTAGTTTATCAGAAGACTAGTATTATAAAAAAGTTAATCCATTAGGTATTTTCCTAATGGATTAACTTTTGCTAAATCTCTTTTTCTAACATATCTAACAATTCATTAAATCTATCTATAGTATCTTGTAATGGTTTTGGTGTTGTCATATCAACACCTGCTTTTTTCAATATATTTATAGGATAATCACTGCAACCTGATTTTAAGAAATTCTTATATTTTTCTATATCACTATCTTCTCCACTTAATATTATATTATAAAATGAGTTAGCTGCTGCAAAGCCTGTAACATATTGATATACATAGAAATCACTATAGAAATGAGGAATTCTAGCCCATTCCATGTCTATTTCTTTATCAATAATCATATCTTCTCCAAAATACTTTTTATTTAAATTATGGTAAATTCCACATAAATCTTCTGTAGATAAACTTTCACCTTTTTCCATTTTTTCATGAGTTGTAAGTTCAAATTCTGCAAACATTGTTTGTCTAAACACAGTAGTTCTTATACTCTCTAATTGTTCATTTATTAAATATAAACGTTTATTTTTATCAGTTTCATTTTTTATTAAATAATCCATAAATAAGCATTCATTAGTTATGGATGCTACCTCTGCACAAAACAAAACATAATCGGCATATATATATGGCTGATTTTTTCTTGAATAGTAAGAATGAATTGAGTGCCCCATTTCATGTGCAAGTGTTGATGCATCGTTTACTTGATTGGTGTAATTTAAAAGTACATATGGCATACTTGTATAACTTCCACTTGAGTAAGCTCCTCCTCTTTTTCCTTTATTCTCATAAACATCTACCCATCCATCATTTACACCACTTTTAAAAATTTCCAAATATTCATTTCCTAATGGTTTTAATGCTTTTAAGCATAAATCTACTGCACTTTCATATGGTATATCAAATTTAGGTGCTTCTATATTAGGAACATATAAATCGTACATATGGATATCTTCTAATTTCAATAATCTTTTCTTTATATTGACATATCTATGCAGTGCTGATAAATTTTCATTTACAGTATTAACTACATTATGATATACCTCTAATGGAATTTTGTTTGGCTTTAAAGAACTTTCTAATGCTGAATTATATTTTCTTATCTTTGAATTAAATATGAAATTTTTGTGTGATGCTGTATAAGTAGATGCAAATGTATTTTTAAAATTTTCATAAGTTTGAAATAATGTTTTAAATGCACTCTCTCTAACTTTTCTGTTCTTACTTCTTATAAATACTGAATAATTACCTTCCGTAAGTTCTACCTCTTTACCATCTTCATCTATTATCTTAGGGAAAGTCATATCTGCATTACTTAACATACTAAATGTATTATATGGTGCATCTAAACAATTGCTTACAGAAGCTAATATTTTTTCTTCCTCTTCACTTAAAATATGTGGCTTTTCTTCTAATATATCTTTTAGATATTTTTCATATAATTTTAATCCACTTTCATTTGATATAATTTCATCTATTTCATCTTCTGAAAAACTTAATATTTCTGGTATAAAAAAGAATTCATGCTACCAAACTCAGAATAATACGTTTTTATCTTATCTAAGATAACTTGATATTTAGGATTTGCTTGATTTTCATCATTTCTTAAATGAGCATATACATATAAATCTTCCATAAGCATTGATGCATCTATATAGCTTTTTAAATAATTTAGTAAATCTTTACTATTTTTTAATTTTCCTTTATACTTTAAAAGTTTAGGACAAATTTCCTTTGCTTTTTTAAAATCCATTTCCCACAATTCATCATTTGAATACATTTTTGATACATTCCACTTATATTTTTCAGGTATTTCTTCTCTTGTTTTCACTTTGTTTATATTATCCATACTTCTCCTCCATTTTTATGCTTTTATATTTTAATACAGCTACACATATATTGTGTAATTTTTTTTAATATTTTATATGTCTTCCATAAATCTTTATTCTATATAAATATTTAGAATCCTTTATAATAAAAGCTTTTAACTGCTAAAAAAGTAGTCCTAATAATAATTTATTAGAGCTACTTTTTTATTATAATATTTAATATATTAATTTTCTATATTTATCTGTGGTGTTTATGCTTCTTTTTATTATGTTTGCCTTTACTCTTATTCTTATTTTTAGTTTTTACTCTATTCTTATCACTACTAGTATCTTCATACCAATATTTATATTGTGAATCCTCAATTTCATTAATATTTCTCTTCATAGTTCTATTTTTCTCTTTGTTACTTAACCATTTATAATCATATAAATCATCATATTCTTCATAGACATTTTTTCTTCTTGGCATATCATCAAATTCATTTTTAATTTTATAACTGCATTCTTTTGCATACTCCTCATCTAATTCCTGATGAACATGATTATAATCTGATTTATAATTTTCTTTATAATTACTATAAAACTCTTTATCATCGTTGTGATCATATTTATTTGCATATTCTTCATCTAGTTCCCATTGTAATTTATTATAATCTGTAGTTAAATTGTTAAGGTCTCTTTCAGGACAATATTCACTAAGATTATGCTTATCTTCAATATCCTCATTATAAATATGATTTTTATAGCTATATTCATTATCTAAATTTCGTTGAATTTGACTATAATCTGATGTTGAATTATCATAACTCTCATACTCACTTAAATCATTCATATTACCTTTTTCTACATTTAAATCATCTACCATGTTATTTTCATCCAAATTATACTTAAAAAGCACTTCATCTTCGTCACCGCGACTCATTGTACTTTCATACTCATATGGATGACTTATTTTTACTGGATAATAATACAAATCATCATCTTCATCATAATACACCATAGTATTTTCCTTTATTCTAGGACTAAAGTATCCTGGTTTTTGACTACTACTATATTTTCCTATACTATAATCTTTATTTTGTAATATGTTATGATTGAAGCTATTTAAATCATCTAAATCTTCTCTTGTATTTGATACTATAACTTTAGCTCTACTTGGCGAAAAGTCTCCAGCTAAATCAAATGCCTCTATAGCAACCTCATATTTAGCATTTGGATTAAATGGCTTATCTAATTTTATATTATATTCTATAGCATCTCTTCCAACTGTAGCCACATATTCAGAATTTAAAAATAAATTATAACCATTTAAATCTTTATCTGTATTTCTATTCCATGTAACATATATATTATTTTTCCCTGCATACGCTTTTAAGTTTTTTACAACCCTCGGTTGAGTTAAATAGTCTAAATGTTTAGGTCCATAATTTAAATCCACTGGTGGATTTATACCTTTCATATTTCCATTTTCCGTAAACTGCCATATCGTCCATCTAGTCCATCCACCTTGATCTTTAGGATACGGTGGATTCCCAGGTATTTCCGGATACATAGCTATCCAAAGAGGCATATCTGCTAATATATAACCTTTCTTAGAATGGTTAAAATTATTATAAAGATCTATAAAGAAAGCTCCTGTATATAACATAAGCACCCTTCTAGTCTTTTTTTCAAAACGCTTTCTAAATCTATCTACCCAATCTAACAGAGCATCTGTAGATATAGATTTATCTATTGGTGTTTCAATATCAATTACAGGAAATAAATCTCCGTACTTTCCCTCACCATAAGCTTGTTGTAGCAATTTAATGAAATCATCACATTGAGAATCTGCAGTAGTTAAATCATATGATGGTACAGCATAATGGTATCCTCCACTTAAAATCCCAACTGATTTGAGCCCATTAACATACTCTATAAACTTTTTGTCAACTCTAAATCTACCTGTACCAGAACCAGAAGCCCTAGCATATACATATGGTGTTTGTGTTGCTAAAAGTTTATAATCAATATTTCCTCTATATTCATTTATATCTGGACCTATTATATTTTCTGGACTTTTATTTTGCATAAATTCCTCCATAAAATAGTAATTCTCTTATATATTATTATTATATGGTATATTTTGTTACATATGAGTTAAAATAAAAGCCTAATTAATTTGCAAAATGAAATTTAAATCTAAATCTTTGTATAAATTTATGCCTCTAAGTATGCTTTTACTTTTACTAAATGATTATAATCTTCGTCTTTTATAATTTCAAATATTTGCTCTGCTAATTCTTCATGAAAATTTTCTAAATGAACATTTTCAACGTATTTTATTTCAGTAGCATTTTCTTTTTCTATGAAATTATATCTATAACTTACTTTTGCTCCATTTTTTTTATTTATTATTGAGAAATATTGGTTTTTCTCAATATCCATCACCATTAATTCTAAATCTATTTTATTTTTATTATTTAATAATGCAAATTTAACCCTTAATCCTTCTTTAAGATTTGTATAATCTTTTCTTTCATCTAAAATATAATCCCAAATTACACTTAAAAACTTTAAATTTGAAAAAATGTTAAAAACCTCATCAACACTTTTATTTATAAGTATAGAATTATAAAACTTGTACATTTGTTCATCCCCTCAATTTTAATTTATTTTGAATAGATTAAACTTTTTCATTATTATATCATAAATTACTTTTTTGGTAATAAAATATATATTTATTTATTAAAATTATATTTTTTGCAAATATAAAAAGTGAATTCAAAAGAATTCACTTTTTATTTAATCTTTAAAAATTCCATTAATATTATCTCCAAATTTATTCAAAGGAATATAAAATTTTACATTTCCAAAATCTTTATCTAATATATCGCCAGCATTAAACATTATAACTAAATTTCCTCTATAAATAAAATATTGTTGATTTTTATTTATAGTTGTAAATTTATATTCATATTTGTAATCTGATGTAGATTTCATATTTTTAATTTGCGAATCTATGATTGCATTTATTTGTTCTACATAATTAAAATTTTTTAAAAACACTTTCTAAATTATAATTTTCTCCAGAATTCAAATCAAAATTGTATCCTTTATCATAAAGTATACTATTAAGTGTTGTTCCATCATTTGCTGAATAAGTTATATCTAAACTTATAATATTGTCATTTAAAAAATAATCTATACTAGATACAGCTAGACCTATCTTTTTATCTTTCCCCCCTAATTTTATAGCTTCATTTTTAAAATCATCTATATCTCTTTCTATTATAGTATTAATCTTTTTTTCTACTATAGGATTAGGCAAATTTATTATTTCTGGATAATATATATATTCACTATAGTTTCCATTTTCTTTTACAATTTTATCTTTTTTATCATTATATTATCTGCCTTTACACTAAGATTTGGTTTAAATCCATATTTAAATATATTATATGGTACTTTAAATTCTCTTATCCCTGCTACATATGGAGCTATATCATATAAATCATAAAATACAACTACTCCTTCATTTGTTAAATAAAAATTTTGATTAATTGGTATACCATTTAAAGATGATATTATATTATCATAATACATTTCTGGATGAGTGCTTATTTCTTTTTTATTTCACCGAGTATTATATTCCTATAATTTTCATTTTTATCAAAAAAATTTTTTAAATAAGCTATTTTACCTGTATTTGTATCAAAGACATATGGTTTTTTTATTGTCATTCCATGTGCTCCACCAGTATAATAATATATTGTATTTACAATACTTAATATATTATTTTTATCATAAGTTACTTCAAATTCTGAATCAAAAGAATACTTCCTAAAATCTCCGTTTTTTAGGGAATTCCTTGTAAGTTTTTGCAGCATCTTTTTCTATTTCATCTTTTAATTCAAGTATATCCTTAGAAATCATATTATTCATAATCTTATCAGTAATTTTATTATTAGTTGTTATTTTGGGCAACTTTATATTTACATCAATAAATTCATTACTATATTTTATATTTTCACTTTCTACTATACTATTATATTTATTGGCATTTACTAATCTAGGAGGATTAACTTCAACATTTGAAGGTTTATTTGTAGCCAAAGCTGTTGCATTAAAATTTAATAAAATACATATTATAATTCCTATTGTTATGCTTTTCATAGAATCACCCCTTAATATTTTAGTGTAAATTAACTTTAATTTGTTTATACTTATACCTTTATAATTTTTAATCAATCTTAAAATTAAATTTTTGCAATTAATTTTTAATTTTTTATAAATCCTTAATTTTATTATTTCCAATAATACTTTCAATACTCTAAAGCTTCACAATTAATTAGATGAAATTTATAGTATTTTATAAATAATTAGTTAAATTAAAACTATATTTTTAAAATTACTCTAAACAAACAAAATCTAATTTAAACTTATTCAATAATTTTAAATTATTTTTATAGAAAGTATAGTATTGAATTGTAGGTGATTCAGAGCATGTTTCACTATTTTTAAATAGATAATTTTAAAAGTCAATTTAGAACCGTATATTTTAGAATATAAAAAGCATATTCTCTAATCCCAAAGGATTATAAAATATGCTTTTTATATAAAATAATTTAACTATTTTACAACTATTCCATTATTATTTAAATAGCCATCAGAAATTATTTTTGAAGATCCTAATATATAGGTATCATTTACTCTTTTATAATTATTTCCTATAGCATCTATAATTATATAATTTGATGTATTACTTGTATCACCTAATATAATTATATTTCCTTCTTTAGCAGCTAACGGCGCTACTGATAATGCATCTGGATAATTATTTCCAACTGCAACATATACTTTTGAAAAATCTATACTATTTGAAAATGTTGAAATTATATTTTTATTAGTTTCATATCTATTATTTCCACTAATTCTTATTGCATTTGGCAATTGTTTTACAAGTTCATCTGAAATAACAGTACTTCCTCCAACTACATATGATTTAGTAAATCCCTTATTTTTTATAAAAGATTTCACACTATCATTTAATAAAGACTTATCTGTTAATAATATAGGCATATTTTTATTTGCTGCTATTGCCGCTATTGACAATGCATCTGGGTAATTTAGACCATTAGCTATTGTTACCTCTCCATTACTATCTATTTTATTACCTACTAAAACAGATGTTTCATATCTAGTAGCTCCACCTAATCTTTCTACATCTATACCTATATCTTTTATACTCTCCTCAACACTTTTAGATATTACAGTTTCTCCTCCAATTATAAATACTTTTTTAGTATCTAATCTTGTAATTTCATTTTTAAGTCCTTGTTCCAAACTATTTTTTCTTGTTAATAATATAGGTGCTGAATATTTTCTTGCAAGAGGTACTGCACAAAGTGCATCTGGATAATCTTCTCCACTTGCTAAAACAACATTATCTCCTTGTCCATCTTTCCATCCTTGTTTAGAAATTTCAAAAGATGTTTCATATCTATCGTTTCCAAATAACCTATAACCATTTATTCCTTTAACTACTTTTACATTTGAATAAGCTTTAAATCCACCGCTTTCTGTTGTAGCTGTTATTACTGCTTCGCCTTCTGCTATACCCTTAATATTTCCATTACTATCAACAGTTGCTATACTATTATTACTACTTGTCCATATAACATTCTTATCATTTGCATTAGCAGGCTGAACATTAGCAGTTATTATTTTATTATAACCTTCAGTTAAATATATATCTTTATCACTTAAAGTTATACCTTCAACTGGTATTGGATTTTCAGGAGTTAAGTTAAAGTAATTAATTATACCATCATATAAAGCTTGTGCACACATTTCTCTATATTCAGGAGTTTTCATTTTAGCTTCAATTATAGGATTATTTATAAAATCTATCTCTGCTAAAATTGCAGGCATATAAGTTTCTCTTAGTACACAGTAATCAAAAGTTTTAACTCCTCTATCTACAGAACCAAGATTATTTACTAAACTATTTTGAACTTTTATTGCTAAATCTCTTGCCTCATCAATTCCCGGTCCAAAACTATCATGTATATAAGTCTCACTTCCCTTTACATTTGAAGTTATTGCAGAATTATTGTGTATTGAAACAAATATATCCCCACCAAACTTATTTCCCATATTAGCTCTTGCCATTAAATCTTCTCTTTCAGTTGGTCCTAACTCAACATCAGTTGTTCTACTCATTTCTACAATTATGCCTTTAGCTTCTAATTTTGATTTTAGCCTTAATCCGACATCTAAAGTCATTTCTTTTTCCTTATATCCAGTTGATCCTATTGCTCCTGAATCTGTTCCACCATGTCCTGGATCTACAAAAACTTTTAACTTACCACTTGCAGCTCTCAGTTTTGGATTATCATTTAACCTAGGAAAATTAGTAATTAAATTATTTTTATTATAATCCTTTATTATTATGGTAAAAACAACCTTAGCATCTCCTACTATGCAATAAACCTTTGCCGTACCATTTTGTTTTGCTGTAACATTTCCAACAGCATCTACAACTACCATATCACTATCTGAACTTAACCAAATAAATTCATCTTTTTCATCTCCACCTAATGATATAACATGATCTTTAAGTCTTATAGTTTCCCCAATTTCCAATCCTAACGGCTCTGTTGTTACCTCATAATTATCATTATATTTGCTGATTTCAGTTTCAAATTCATAATAATGATTCTCTTTTGCAATTGCTACTGTTGAAAATATAGAACCAATAATTAAAGTTAAAACTACTGATAATACTGAAGCTTTTTTAAACCTTTTATAGTTTAATTTTTCTCTAATCTTCAATTTATCTCCCCCTTTAACTAAATACCCTTAAATTTTGAAATAGCTAATAATATTTGTATTCGTCATCTTCATATAAAATCCTTTATTTTAAACCATTTTATTACAAAATATAAAATTTTACCCTAATTAGAATAAATAAAAAGGCATACCCTTTAAAATTATAGGATATACCTTTTTATATGAAAATAACTTTTAATTATTTAACAGCTATTCCATTATTATTTAAATAACTATCAGAAATCATAGATGAAGAACCTAATATATAAGCATTGTTTACTTTATTATAATTACTTCCCAAAGCGTTTATAATTGTGTTATTTGTTGTATTACTTGTATCACTTAATATAACTATATTTCCTTCTTTAGCAGCTAACGGTGCTACTGATAATGCATCTGGATAATTATTTCCAACTGCAATATACACTTTTGAGAAATCTATACTATTTGAAAATGTTGAAATTACATTTTTATTAGTTTCATATCTATCATTTCCACTAATTCTTGTTGCATTTGGTAATTGCTTTACAACTTCATCTGAAATAACAGTAGTTCCTCCAACTACATATGATTTGGTAAATCCTTTACTCTCTATAAAAGATTTTACACTATCATTTAGTGAAGACTTATCTGTTAATAATATAGGCATATTTTTATTTGCTGCTATTGATGCTATTGACAATGCATCTGGGTAATTTAGGCCATTAGCTACTGTTACCTCTCCATTACTATCTATTTTATTACCTACTAAAACAGATGTTTCATATCTAGTAGCTCCACCTAATCTTTCCACATCTATACCTATATCTTTTATGCTCTGCTCAACACTTTTAGATATTACAGTTTCTCCTCCAATTATAAATACTTTTTTAGTATCTAATCTTGTAAGTTCCTCTTTAAGTCCTTGTTCCAAACTATTTTTTCTTGTTAATAATATAGGTGCTGAATATTTTTTTGCAAGAGGTACTGCACAAAGTGCATCTGGGTAATCTTCTCCACTTGCTAAAACAACATTAGCTCCTTGTCCATCTTTCCATCCTTGTTTAGAAATTTCAAAAGATGTTTCATATCTATCACTACCAAATAATCTTTGTCCATTTATTTCTTTAACTACTTTTACATTTGTAGAAGCTTTAAATCCACCGTTTTCTGTTGTAGCTGTTATTACTGCTTCGCCTTCTGCTATAGCCTTAATATTTCCATTACTATCAACAGTTGCTATATTATTATTACTGCTTGTCCATGTAACATTCTTATTACTTGCATTAGCAGGCTGAACATTAGCAGTTACTAGTTTATTATAACCTTCAGTTAAATATATATCCTTATCACTTAAAGTTATACCTTGAACTGGTATTGGATTTCCAGGAGTTAAGTTAAAGTAATTAATTATACAATCATATAAAGCTTGTGCACACATTTCTCTATATTCAGGAGTTTTCATTTTAGCTTCAATTGTAGGATTACTTATAAAATCTAATTCTGCTAAAATAGCAGGCATAGATGTTTCTCTTAAAACAGCAAAATCTGCAGTTTTAACTCCTCTATCTACAGAATTAAGTTTACTTATTAAATTCTTTTGAACTTTTGTTGCTAAATCTCTTGCTTCATCAATTCCAGGTCCAAAACTATCATGTATAAAAGTCTCTGTTCCTAATGCTGCAGGAGTTGCTGAGTTATTATGTATTGAAACAAATATGTCTGCGCCAAATGAATTTCCCATATTAGCTCTTGCCATTAAATCTTCTGTTTCGTTTGCACCTAAAGCAACATCAGTAGTTCTACTCATTTGTACAATTATACCTTCAGCTTCTAATTTTGACTTTAATCTTAATCCAACATCTAAAGCCATTTGTTTTTCTTGATATCCAGTTGGACCTGTTGCACCAGGGTCTACTCCCCCATGTCCTGGATCTACAAAAACTTTTAACTTACCACTTGCAGCTCTCAACTTTGGATTATCATTTAATTTAGGAAAATTAGTAATTATATTGTCTTTGCTATAATCTTTTATTATTATAGTAAAAACAAAATTAACCCCATTTGATATTCCATAAATTTTTACTGTACCGTTTTGTTTTGCTGTAACATTTCCAACGTCATCTACAACTGCCATATCACTATCTGAACTTAACCAAATAAATTCATCATTTTCATCTCCACCTAATGACACAACATATTTCATAAGGCTTGTACTTTCTCCAACCTCTAAGCCTAATGGTTCTGTACTAACCTTATAATTTTCACTATACTTGCTAATTTCTTTTTCAAAATCATAAGAATTATCATCTATTGCTAAAGCCATAGATGGAATAATAGCTGCAACAATAAATGTTAATACAAGTATTAATGATGAAAATCTTTTTACTTTTAAATATTTTAAAAGTTTTTTATTCTCCACAAATATCTCCTCCTTTTAATTTTAATAGTTAAATAAAAAAATTGAAAATTAAACTCATTATCATTTTAAAAACAAAATAATTTTCATAAGTATTTTCAAATTAAATTAATTATATAACATATATCGTAAAAAATCCAAATTATTTTACATATTTTTTCTATTACTGATTAAATATGATATATTAAATAATTATTTTAAATTCAACCAATTATTTAAATTTTACATTAATTAGTTTATTTTATATATATAAATTCATATTATGTATATATAATACTATATAGAGGTGATTTCATGCCAAATCTTGACCCAAATAATTATACAAGATATCAGGAGGAAAAAAATAAGCATAATGCAAATAAATTAGATAAAAAACTTAATTCTTTACCAATAAAAACTACTATAATATCTGCTTCAGTTATATTTTTAATATATTTATTTATACTTTTCTTTATAAATTAAAAAACAGTCTCAAAATAAAATCATACTTTTATTTTGAGACTAATATTAAAAGTCAACTTAGAACTCTATATAATTAGAATTTAAACTTATTTACTTCTCCCATCATATCTAATGATTTAGTCGTTAACATTTGGGCACTTCCTGCCACTTCTGTACTTGAATTATTTAGTTCTTCTACAGAAGCAGAAATCTCCTCTGAAGAAGCTGATACCTCTTGTGATATAGCGGATATTTGTTCAATTGTATTAATTATATTGTTTTTGTTTTCACTTATCCCATCAAAAGAAGTATTTATATCATTTATCTTTGGAACTATGTATTCAACCAATGTTGAAATTTCCTTAAATGATTCCATTGATACTTCAACATTATCTTGTTGTTTTTCCAAATCATTATTTATTAATACAGTCTTATTAACTATTTCTTTAGTATTCAATAGCAATTTATTTATTATTCTATATATATTTGTAGAAGATTCTTTGCTTTTTTCAGCAAGTTTTCTTATTTCATCTGCTACAACTGCAAATCCTTTTCCTGATTCACCAGCTCTAGCTGCTTCAATTGCTGCATTTAATGCTAATAAATTTGTTTGTTCTGCTATACTATTTATTAAATCAATAATTTCATTAACTGTTTTTATATCGCTATCCATTGATGATATATTTATACTAAAATTTTTAAATTCTTCATTAAAATTTTTCATAGATGAAACAACAAAATTCATATCCTTTGTACTTTTTCCAGAACTTTCTTTTATGTTTAATGCCATATCATTTATGCTCTTAATATGCTTAGTTATTTCATTTATATCTAAACTAAAATCCTCTAACTTATTAACTATACCTGTTAAATCATTAGATTGTTTAGTTGTTCCTCTTGTAACTTCTATTATAGCTTCCGATATGTTAGTAGTTAGTGCCGCAACCTCTTCAGATATAGATGCTAAATTTGATGCACTACAGTCTATTTCTTCCCCTGAATTTTTTATTTCCTTTACCATTGATGATATTGAATTTTGAGTATATATCATAGTTTTACATATATCTCCGACTTCATCATTATTATTTAGATATTTCTTTTCAATCTCTCTAGTAAAATCGCCCTTTGAAAGCCCTAACATGTGATTTTTTATTTTTATGAGTCCTTCTGTTATTCTATTACTAAATATTACTACAAATATTGAGAATAAAATTATTATTATTAAAACTATTCCTATTATATTATTTTTAAGGCTGTTTAAGCCATCTAATAAATCATCTTTATGTATAGCTACACCTAAGGACCATTCTGTTCCTTCTATAGGACAATAAGCCATATATTTTCTATTACCTTCATATGTATATTCTCCTATACCGCTTTCATTTTGAATCATTTTTTTTTCCAATTCTATTAATTCTTTTGTATTTGGATCATCACTTCCATCTACAATTAAATTTTCTTGCCTATCAACTATTTCTTGAAATTTTGATGCTATTATTGTACCATCTTTATGAATTATAAAACTCTCACCGGTATTTAAAAATGTTATTTCATTTATTATATCACTTAAATAATTAGCTGATTTTATACCAACTACAATTTCCTCTATTTTATTATTTTCTTTTCTTGGTGCTGCTATAGAAGCTATTAATCCACCATTTACTTCACTTTTATAAGGCTTAGATAAAGCTTTTTTTCCTGCCATACTCCTTTTAAAAAACTCTTCATTACTAATATTTTCTTTTTTACCATCATTATAAATAATATTACCGGATTTATCCGCAATTCCTATTCTCAAATAATTTTCTTTTTTAGCTATATAATCTAAAAATTTTAATCTTTCATCTATTTTTAAACTACTGCTTAATGCATTACTATTAGCAGTACTATCTAGTGATGAACTTAAAGATAAAGCTTGATTACCTACATCACTTGATGCTATTCTGCTCATTTCTTTCATAAGATTAGTTGTACTAGATATTAGCGTATTTTTTGATGATAAAAAAGAAAAACACCCTAAAGATATTCCTATAGCTACTACCATAACTAAAGTTATAATTAATAATTTAGTTCTTATACTTTTTAAACTAATTTTCTTTAATCTCATATAAACTTCTTCTCCTTAATATATACAATTTAATTTTTACAGAAACAACTTGCATATACTACATTTCGTGTAAATTTGATATATACTTTACACATTGTACATAAAAATATAATATTTTTATACTAAATAATTCTTTTTTTGTTTTAAATTAATTTTAATTTTAAAAAAGAAAAAAGCATCTTTTGATGCTTTTTAACTTTTTTCATTTATATAAGTTACATGTATTATAATTTATGTGTAAAATATTAACTTATTACATATTAATTTTTAGTATCTGAAAAAAATTGAAATAAGGGAGCACTATGTATTTCTGAAACCCCCTTATTGCCCATTTCTTTCAAATAGATTTATCCCCTTTACATAGGCTTAATAGTTAACTACTATAAATTAATAAATCCATATTAACCAATTCGCTTAAAATTAAAAATATTAAAATTTGTCTTCTACATCATCATAAACCTTAAGATTTTAATTATAATAATCTAACTTAATGTTAAATATGAATTGTTTTATAATTTATTAATTTTATTCTTTAATAAATATCTAACTTTCACTAAATTTTTAGCTTATTTTTAATATAAATCTATCTATTTTAAACTGCGGATTGCAGTAGTATAATTTAATCAAGCTT
>NZ_HE611053.1:0-13373 GCF_000285575.1 Clostridium senegalense JC122
GACAATTATGGAGGAAACTGGGCTACCAGTTTCTTTAAATTTAAGATAGTAAAATTTCAGTTTAAGATATAAAACCAAACAAAAGCCATGTTCAAAGTCTACAGCCGTAACAAGAAGGACAGGCGTACTGAAGGATACTTTCCGTAAGTTATTTTTTCAGTGAAATCGAAAGATTATCAATAAAATCTAAAGAAATCAAAGCCGGTCCTAAAATAGTAGCTTTGCTGCGTAGATGTTCGGGACCGACTTTGAGTAATATTGGAGAAAAACTAAAATAAACAAAAGCATCTAGCCAAAAGTATAGTAAATTAGCCAGTTACGTGTCTGTCCCTCTTGTGATGGAAGAAAAATTGTGATAAATTGCTTGTTTAGGAGTTTTAGATAGTTAATAGTTAAAATTTATAAATTAATTTTAAAATAATTTAGTTTATTATGGTACTTATGTTAATATAAATATGGTAAATGATACAAGAAAAATTACAAATTTAGTAAAAATTAAAGTTGGAGAATAGTATGAAAAGAAGTAGAGATTTATTGTTAATAAGGTATATAACCATTTTTATATTAATGTTTCAGTTATTTATAAAGGGAGAAAATAGAAGTATTATATGCCTAGTTTTTATTTTAATGTTCATTATAAATAATCATTTAAGGATGTTTTATTTAGAAAAAGAGTATAGTGTTATTATTTCAATAATAGTAGAATTATTAGTTATACCTATTGCTCAAATGAAATTTGGAGGAATTATTGCTTTTTATTTGGTTGGAGTATCTATAGATTTATTTACTTTAAAAAATAAAGTGTTTAAATACATTTTAGGTACAATAGTTTTATCAATGGAAATTTTGATAAATGATAATAGAAATATTGAACAGATTATCATATATTTTATTTTGTTTAGTACATTTTTGATACTTTTAAATTATATATCAAAAATTTATAGCACAAAAATAGAAGCTCAACATCTTTATGATAAACTTAGAGTTTCAGAAGAAAAGCTTATAAAAGCTAATAATGAACTAGAAGCGTGTGTATATTCTATTGAAGAACTTACTTTATTAAAAGAAAGAAACAGAATATCAAGAGAAATTCATGATAGTGTTGGACATGCATTATCTACAGCTATGATTCAATTATCTGCAATGGAAGCTGTATCTCAAAAAGAAAATAGTAAAGTTAAAGATATGGCAAAAAATTTAAGGTTGTTTATTAATGAAAGTTTTAAAGATGTTAAAAGAGCAGTAAATGAGCTTAAGCCAGATGAATATGATGATTATCAAGGTATTTTAAGAATTAAAGAGGTATGCAATAACTTTGAGAAAATGTCAGGTATTCAAGTTAAAACATTTATATCAAAAGGGGACTGGAATCTGTCTACAAAACAAGCTAATCATTTATATAGGGTAACTCAAGAGGTGTTATCAAATTCATTAAGGCATGGTAAGGCAAAAATGGTGAAAGTCATCATGAATTTTACTAAGGATGAATTTATAATATCATTTAAGGACAATGGAATAGGAACATCAAAGATTGAAGAAAGTGGAGTTGGTCTTAAAAGTATTAGAGAAAGAGCTGAAGAAATAGAAGGAGTTGTAGATATAAAATCAAGTTATGGAAATGGTTTTTTTGTTAAAATTACAGTTCCAAGAGAAGAGGAGAGGTAAAAATGGACAAAATTAAACTTTTAATTGTAGATGATGAAAAATTAATAAGAGAAGGTTTAAAAGTAATGCTTTCTACATTTGATGATATTGAAGTTGTTGGTATGGCTGAAAACGGTTATAAAGCTTTAGAAATTTGTAAAAATACAGATGTAGACGTTGTCCTTATGGATATAAGGATGAAAGAGTGTGATGGCGTTATGGGAACAAGGCTTATTAAAGAGCAGTTTGCAAAAATAAAGGTAATAATTCTGACTACATTTAAAGATAAAGAGTATATTCAAGAAGCATTAAAATATGGTGCTTTTGGATATATGCTTAAAGATAGTTCACATGATGTTATTTATGATGGAATAAAGACAGCATATAAGGGTAATATGGTAGTTCATCCTGATGTAGCAATAGAAATGATAGGAATTAATACAGTAATTAAAAAAGATATACATAAATATAATCTTATAGAAAAAGAGATAAAAATAATTAAAGCAATTGCTGGTGGATTAAGTAATAAAGAAATTGCAGAAGAATTATTTTTATCAGAAGGAACAATAAAAAATAATATTACAAACATACTTTCTAAATTGGATCTTAGAGATAGAACTCAAATTGCTATTTTCGCTTTTAAAAATGGAATAGTGACTTAAGTCATGTGTTTTAGTGACTTTAAGTTATAGTTGTCCCCTTAGTAATACCTTATTATAGGAGTAAGGAATTACTTAAGGGGGTTTTTTTATGAGCATTATAAAAGTAAAAAATGTAACAAAAAGATTTAATGATAAATTAGTTCTAGATAATATCAATTATGAAGTAAAAGAAGGAGAAATATTTGGTTTTATCGGTCCAAATGGTGCAGGAAAGTCAACATTAATAAATATAATGACTGGATTGTTAACTCCAGATAGTGGAACTATTGAAGTGTGTGGATATGATATTTTAAAGGAGCCAATTAAGGCTAAAAAGTGTATAGGGTATGTTCCGCAAGAATTAGCTTTAATGGAGGAGCTTAATGCTTTAACCAATTTAGAGTTTTTTGGAGCATTATATGGTCTTAAAGGCAAACTTTTAAAAGAAAGAATAGAAGAAGTTCTTAAAATAACAGGTTTAGAAGAAAAGAAAAACAAAAAGTAAAAAAATATTCAGGTGGTATGAAAAGGAGATTAAATCTAGCAGTGTCTATTTTACACCATCCTAAGGTTTTAATTTTAGATGAACCTACAGTTGGAGTAGATCCACAATCAAGAAATCATATATTTTCTTTTATAAAAAATATATGTAAGGAATGGGGAACAACTGTAATATATACTTCGCACTATATGGAAGAGATTGAGGAGCTTTGTAAGAATGTATTCATAATTGATTTAGGAAAAGAAATAGCGTATGGATGTAAGAATGAGATTAAAGCAGCTGTATTTTCTAATAACAAAGTTATGATTGATGCAGAAAATGTAAGTGGCGAAATAATTATGAAATTAAACAAAGTAGATGGGGTTATAAAGGTATCTGATAAAGATGGAATTATTACTTTAGTTATTAATTTAGATTTTAAACTTGCAAATGTACTTGCATTATTAGAGAAACAAAATATAAATATAAAGAAAATTAGTTATGAAGAAGTAAAGCTTGAAGATGTATTTTTATCATTAACAGGTAAAACATTAAGAGATTAGAGGTGTTAATTAGATGAAGCTGTTTTATTATATAAAAACTACGCTAAAAAGTATGATTGCAAATGGCAGTGTAACAATATTATATTTTATATTGTTTCCTATTGTTCTTGCAACTTTTATGGGGTTTGTACAAAATACTAACAATGATAATCCGTTAAAGTTAAAACCTGTAGATGCCCAAATAATTGATAAAGATAATAGTGATGTGTCAAAAGGGCTTATAGAATTATTAAATAGCAAGGAAATGAAAGATATTGTAAATATTGTAGAAACAAAACCAGAGGTTGAAATAATAATAGATAAAGGCTATGAAAATAATATTTTATCTTTAAATAAAGGAAGTATAACTATAAATAAAAAAGTAGAAGAAAAAGGTTTAGTTACAAATACGTTAAAGTCTATCCTAGATAAATATCACCAAAATTTATATGTAGAATTATCAGGTAAAGACAAGGAAAGTTTAAATAAGATAATAGATGAATCAATAATAGAAAGCATAATAATAGATACACCTAAAGAAAGCAATTCCTACGAAAAAATGGCAGCATCTATGATTGGATTTGTAATAATTATGCAGGCATATACATTAATCCAAAGTGGGTATGCAGATGTAAGTATTAATTTAGGAAAAAGAATAGGTGCAACACCAATAAGTGAAATAGAATATTTTTTATTGAATATGTAGCATCATTAGTATATGTATTTATTATACTTAGCATATATGTTATGTTCTTTAGAATGTTACGTATAAGTTTTTTAGGGAATTTTGCACATCTTATTATATTAATACTAGTTGGAACTATATTATCAGCATCAATATCTAAATGTATATCAACTTTATTTGGTGCCAAATATGGAAAAATAGTAGGAACAGTAATATTTATGTTACCTATAATTGGAGGAGAAGTATTTGGAATAAAAGCAAATAAAGCTGGGATTGTTGCACCAACACACTATTTAAACAATGCATTTTCTTTATATAATTTAAATGGAAATCTGCAAGGATGTGGTAAATGGTTAGCAGTTACATTGATAGGTTCAATTATTATGATTTTAATTGCTATAGTAAAGATAATTTTTCATGGGAGGAAAAAGAGATGCAGTTAATAAGATTAGTATTAATTAATATTAAAAGACAACTTAAAAATCCTTTTATGGTAGTAATGACGGCAATAGCTCCTATTTTTATAATTATGTCTATATATGGAATGGTTTTCACAAATACAGATGATAATGAAGTTAGGGGAAACATAGGAGTTATAGATAAAAGTAATTCAGAGTATTCTAGTAATATTATTGCAAAATTAAATGAAAAATATAGTGTTGATATATTAAATGGAGAAATGTCAGATAATATTAATTTAATTCGTGATAATAAATTAGGTGGAATTTATGTTATAGAAAAAGATTTTAAAGAGATATTAGAAAGTGGTAGCGTTCCTAAAATTAAGTTTTATGTTAAAGAAAAAACTAACGGAACAATAATGTCAGAAAATATTATAACTGATTATATAAATAGTATTTTACAAGAAGATATTAGTAAAGGATTAAGTACGAATGCGATTGAAACCATTATTAAAGAAAATGATATAACGGATAAATCAGAATATAGGATGATTATATCAATGCTATGTTATTTTATGATGATTGGTGGTTCTATTATTACAGAAGAAATTATTAACCTTAAAGATCAAAATGTATTAAAAAGAGCAGTATCAACAGGTAATTCAGATAGAATAATACTTGGAAGTTTATTTTTATCAACATTTATAATTCAAGGTCTATTAAGTAGTATAGCATTTTCAATATTAATATTTTTATTAAGAATTTCAAACTATAATGTAATGCAAGGAATTTTTGTTATATTCTTAGGCAGTTTAATTACAACATCTATAATATTAGCTGTAACAAGGTGGATTAAAAATAAAACTTTAGCAAGCTTATTTTTAGTGGTTTTTGGATTAATATCATTTGGAATAGGAATCGTTAGTTCACAGATGGAATCTTTAGAAAATGTTCCTATAATGTTAACAAGAATAAGTGCATTTTCTCCATTTACATGGTTAATTAAAATATTAGATACAGGTGAAATTATAATACCAAGCTTTATTATAATTTTAATGGCAATAGTATTTTTTACAGCAGGTAGTTTTAGATTAAGGGAATTTGTTAAAAATTAGTTTTGTTTTATAAAATATTTATACAAAAACTATAGAATATTTTAAAGTATGAATTAAAGAAACTCCTTTTAGGGGTTTCTTTAATTTTGAAAGATTTAATAACAAAATCTATGATATTATAATATTTGTAAATATTTTTCATGGTAAATGTTGATATAATGGGAATGTTATAAAATTGATAATTTTATTTAAAAAATAATATTTATTGAGGTGTTAATATGAGTTTTTTTATTGAATTCATATATGAAGATAATTTGATATTTGAAAGAATTTCAAAGTTAATCAATTATGTAAAGAAGAAAAAGGATTTAAATAAATTAGATTGTGATGATCCAACAATATTAGACTTTTATAATAAGGATGAATTAAATTATTTTTGGTGGCCAACGGAACAGGAAATAAAAGATTTTTGGGAATTTTATTACTCAACTCCAGAAGAAAGTAGATATTTACATCTTATTGATAAACCATGGGATTTTGAATCAGTAATTGATGCAATAACAACAGGAGAATATGAGATTATAGGCTGTGAAATTGGTGAAAACGGAATTGGGAGATTGTGTTTTGAGCCATGGTCATATCCTTATGGAGGTATTGAACCTTTAGAACAGCTAATTAAACCTTTTAATATTAAGATTATTAGAGTGTATAAATAAAATGTGTAAAAAGTTAAAGAACAAAAAATGGTTCATAAGATATGAGGGAATTTAGTTCGCAATCATAGAATTTTAGGTAATGGTGGTCTACTCCATTGGAGCATCTAAACCTGTTATTAAATGTTATATTAAAAGTTAGTGGGAGATTGGGAGTTTATATATGAAAAGACTAAAGATAAAATAAGGAGAGTATGATATGAGTATTAATTGTAAAAATTGTAAAGCATCTATTAGTGAAGGTTCTAAGTTTTGTTGTAATTGTGGAGTTAAAATAGAGCAAAATATTATTAAAAAAAATTATGAAATACTTAAGTCTTGTGATGCTAATAGAGGGTTTACTAGAGGAGAGCTATACGCTTATAGTGACTGAATAGAGTTTGTAAGCAAAAAGGTAATAAAAAAATGTACTACTCTAATTTAAGAAAAGTAAAAAAAGCCTTGGAAATATTGATTTAGAAACTATAGAGGATGAATATGAAGTTTTAGTGGTAAAAGATAGTGTTGATGAATGGGTACAATTTATTAATGAGCGAATGGCAAATAGCTACTATAAAATTAAGAAGTTTTTAAAAGAAAAAGATGGTAAGGTTCATATTGTTATGATAAATAATAAAAATCAATTTTCAAATGAAGAATTAGAGTGCGCAAATAAGTATACAAATGAAATAGATAGCATAGTAAGTTCTATGCAAGATGATGGATACGAAATAATTGATGTGAAATATCAAGTAATAAAAGATTCATATGGTCTTTCTGAAAATGATTATTACCGAACTTTAATAATGTATAAGTAAAAAAATATATAAATATCTCTGTCACGCATATGTACCTGATTTAGTAGAAAATTATAATTCAGATGCATTAAGGTACTTTTTCTTAATAAATTCACCAGAAAAAAGAGACACTGATTTTTCGTGGCAAGAATTTGTAAATAGTAACAATGGTGAGTTATTAGGTGCATATGGTAATTTAGTAAATAGAACTTTAGTTTTCGTAAAGAAGTACTTTAATAATACTATTCCTTCAGGGAATATTGATTATAATATAAATAAAAAATTAAATATTTATATTATTCAGTTGGAAACCATATAGAGAATGGAAATTTTAAAATAGCAGTTGAAGAAATTTTTAGTTTTATAAGAAGTATCAACAAATATTTTGATGAAAAAACACCATGGATTACTATTAATTCTAATTTAGAAGAATGTAAAACAACAATATATAATTGCTTATATTCAATAATAAACATAGCTAGCTTACTAAATCCATTTTTACCTGAATCATCGCAAAAGATTAAAAAATGGTTAGATGTTGAAGGAGATAAGTGGCAAAGTATTGAACTTATATCAGGTAAAGAAATTAAAGATTTTCACATATTATTTGAAAGACTTGATAAAAAGATAATAGATAAGGAAAAACAAAAGTTAATGAAATAATAAAAATATTATAAAGTGGTTATGTGAGGGTGCTATGATTTATGATGAGAATGAAATGAAAAATTTAATAAGTAATATTGTTGAAAATAAAAATATTAAAATTACTCCCATTGGAAATCATGAAATAAAAAGAAACTTAGTTTATATAATTCATGAAAATGATAAGAAATATGTATTTAAAATGTATTTTAATCATGGAAGAAGTATAAGAGAAATAAACTCATTACAAATACTAAAAGATAGTAATGTTAAAGTACCTAAATTAATAAAAACAGGAATTTATCATGGTTATGATTGGGTTATCATGGAGTATATAAGTGGAGAAACTTTAGATAATGTCATTATGAAAATTAGTGATGAAAATAAAAAGCTTATATTTAAAGAAATGGGTGAAACATTAGGGGAAATACATTCATTTAAAATTTTTAATTATGCTGTCACATGGGATAAAACAATAACATCCCAAGAATTTGAAGATTATAAATTTAAAAAGTTAAACAAAAATATAATAGAAATAGAAAGTCAGAATTTACCTGATAAAGATGTTTTATATAAAGCTATAAAAATCCTTAAAGGCAATTATAATAAAATAATTAATAAAAATGAATTTAGGTTTACTCATAATGATTTTGAAGGAAGAAATATATTAGTTGAAAATATAGATGGTGAGTATAAAATTAATGCTTTAATAGATTTTGAACATAGCTATCCTGATAACTACGAAAATGATTTAGCTAATCTTTATTTTAAGTATTTTATTAAAAATAAGGAATATGAAAAATGTTTTATTGATGGGTATAAATCATATATGAATATAAAAGAAGATTTTTATAAGAATATAAAATATTTCTTAATAGCTATGGTTATCGATCATTGCAGTTGGTCATTTGTTAAAGCAAATGAATATTATACAGAAAATATTGAATTTTTAAAAAAGTTACTTTGAATTTATAAAATTTAGGATTAATATAAAGGTATGAATATGTGAAAATATAGTGTTGAGAAATATATTTTCATAATTTAAAAGTATTTAATGTATAAAGTTTTATAGGAATATAGGGGGAGTTATGAGTAAAAAAATGTTTAATGATAATTGTGAGAAAAGAATTAAGTTGGCAAAAGAAGTAGCAAGCAAGTGTCCAATAAAATATGGAAAAGAAATAGTTATTGTAGGGTCTGTGTCTAGAAACCTTGCTGATGATGATTCTGATGTTGAGATAGAATTTTTAACTGATGAAAAGGTAGAAGAAGAAACTATAATAAATTGGATTAAAGAACTTGGAGGAACAGATTTATATCCCTATGGAATACCACTTTGGGATGGTTCTACATGGATAATATTTAAATATAACGGATATTGGATTGAAGCTGGGTGGCAGAAGATAGAAAATATGAAAACAAATTTAGAACTGATACTTGATGGAAAAGTAAATAGTAATGAAAAATTATTACTAGCATCAACATTTAAAAATGCAATTTTTATAAGAGATAATAATAATCTGAAATTTTTACAAGAAAAATTAGAAAATTATCCAATTAAACTTGCAAAAGACATTATATTAGAAACTATAAAACCATGGACAGTAGGATTAGCTATAGAATCTAGAAAAATGCTAGCAAAGCGAGATGATAAAATACCATTTTTGCAAAGGATGATACCAGACATTCAAAGAATTCTAAGGGTATTGTATGCAGTAAACAAGCAGTGGGAACCAGACTGGAAGTGGACAAAACACATAGTGGAAGACTTAAAAATTAAACCGGAAAATTTAGAGAAAAGAATAGATTCAATTATATGTATAAATGAAAGTAAAACTAGTTTGGAAAATTGTTTTAATCTAATTAAAGATACATTAAATCTTATACCAAAAGAATATAAATTAGATGATGTAACTGATGAAATATTAAAATTAATTTATAGGGTTTAAATCATAGTAAGGAAGAGATTTTTTTAAATCTTTGAAAGAGGTGAATTTTATTATGATACACAAATTAAGTAAATACTCGGTGCAGTTGATATAATCTGATAGCAGATTGTGCCGAGAGAATAATATATTTGTTATCAGTTAACTGCACTGCTTTTCTAATTAAATTATTATATTATGAAAAGGAGTAGTTAAATGAATAGAGAACAATTAAAAAACTATTTAAAAAATGAGGAAAATCAAGTATTTCAAGGATGGGATTTTTCATATATCAATGGTAGATGGGATGGAGAGTGTATACCATGGGATTATGAAAAAATTTTATTATCCTATTTAAAAGAAGAATATAAACTTTTAGATATGGGAACAGGAGGCGGAGAATTCCTACTTACTTTAAATCATCCATTTCACAATACAGCTATAACGGAGTCATACCCACCTAATGTTGCAATTTGCAAGGAAAAATTACAACCACTTGGAATAACAGTTAAACAGGTGGTTGATGATTGTAAATTGCCATTTGAGGATTCTTCTTTTGATATAATAATTAATAGACATGAATCCTTTGATGTTGGTGAAATTAAACGAATATTAAAGACAGGTGGATATTTTATTACTCAACAAGTGGGGGCAAAAAATGATGTTGATTTATCAGAAAAAGTGATTAATAATTTTAAACCATTATATCCGAATAATGATTTAAAGAATAATATTAAAGCTTTTAAAAATAAAGGATTTGAGATTATTAAATCAGAAGAATCATTTACACCAATACGTTTTTACGATACAGGTGCATTAGTATATTTTGCAAAGATAATAGAATGGGAGTTCCCAAATTTTTCTGTTGATAATTGCTTTGAAAACTTATGTAAGATAGATAAAGAAATAAAGGAAGTTGGATATATAGAAGGAACAGAACATAGATTTCTTCTTGTAGCTAAAAAAATATAAAGTTATAGTAAAAAATTGCTACAGATATATTTACCTTAACTTTAAAATACTAAGATAGGGTTGCAGAATAAAACTGCAACCTTATTTTTGGTTATAATTATTTAATTTTAAATCTATTTATATAATTATTATTAAAAAAAATTATTGCTATTTGATAATATTTATGTATAATAAATAGAAATATTTAAAAAACATGGTGGATATGAAAATAATAAAGGGGGAATGGCTATGAAACATAAAGGTACCGTTTTACTAGAAACTGATAGACTTATTTTAAGAAAATTTGAATATATGGATTCAATTGATATGTTCAAAAATTGGGGAAGTGATGATAAGGTAACAAAGTATTTATCTTGGGAAACCCATAGAGATATTAAAAATTCAGAAGAAATTATTAATTTATGGATATCTAAATATGAAGATATTAATGATTATAATTGGGTAATAGAACTAAAGGATATTAATGAGGCAATTGGAAATATATCAATTGTTAAATTAGAAGATGCCAATGAGGCGTGTGAAATTGGTTATTGCATTTCAAGTCAATATTGGAATAAGGGTATTACAACAGAAGCCTTTAAAGCAATAATAAAATATCTATTTGAAGAAGTTGGAATGAATAGAATTTGTGCTAAACATGATATAGATAATGTAGCATCAGGAAAAGTAATGCAAAAATGTGGAATGACTTATGAGGGAACATTAAGAGAAGTTCAAATTAGAAATAATAGATATTCTAGTTTAGCGGTTTATTCAATTTTAAAAAGAGAGTGGAAAAATTAATTAAAAATAAAGTTAAGTTAGTAAAAATACCGTTATAACTTTTAATTATTTAACGGTATTTTATGGCTTTAAAGTGTATAAAAATATTTTTTAGATTGATGTATAGCTTTAAATACGAGCTTGTTTCTCTATATGTTTAATGATATAATTTTACTTTCATTACTCCTTTTTATGTAAAAGGAGCTTTGTTTTTTTATAATTATATTATACATAAGATAAAAAGATAATTTAGAAATTAATTTCTATTATCTGAGAGGAGAAAGATAGTTAATGAGCAAATCAACTATTACAGCTATTAGTGTAGGAATATTTTCAGGTTTATGGGCATGGATAAGTGATTCTATGGGGCTAATAGGTTGGATTGGGTTTATAGGATGTACAAGCTATTTTGCATCTGGTGGAAATTTTAATGGATTTAAAAAATCTATTTTTGCAAATCTTAGTGGAGTACTTTGGGCAATGGCAATTATGATATGTTCATCTTATTTTGTTAGTTCATATTGGGGATATTTCTTTACTGGATTCTTTTCTTTTGTAATGTGTATACAAGCAAAATCTAAAAAATTAGAGTTTATACCAGGAGCCTTTTGTGGATGTTGTTGCACTTTTGCTACATCGGGAAATTGGAAGGCTGTAATACCAGCTTTATTATGTGGAGCAGTACTAGGGTATGTTTCAGATATGGCTGGGTTCCATGTACATAGTTTATTATCAAAACAAAAGGGGAATATTTAATACATATAAATTTATATTAATTTTAAAAGTCATAATTTATTTATGACTTTTTGTTTTGGAAATAATAAAGTAATTAAAAATTAACTATAGGGTTCCAAGTTGACTTTTAAAATTATCCATTCCAGAACTTGGATACCCCAAATAGTGAGACATGCTCTGAATCACTTGGAACTCAACACTATATTTTATATAAAAATATTTTAAAGTTATTGAATAAATTTAAATTTGAACTTGTTTCCCTATAATTATGGATAACATACGTGAAAAATGATATTATCAAATCAGGAAATATTTTACTTAGGAGGCACAATATGAAATATAAAACAGCAGTTATAATACAATGTATTATTTCTATTTTTTCAATATTAGTAGGCATTGTGTATTTTACAAGAGATATTAAAGTACCAGGTCTAATACCAGGATTAATGAGTGTCTTGATGTTAAGTTTAATATATACATCAAAACAACAATTTAATAGTGGAAAAATAAATAAAAAATACTGGATATTAATACTTTGCACAAGCTCATTAGCAGCTATATTTAATATTGTAGTATGCATTGAACAAATTATTGTTTTTATGAAATAAGAAGGCATATAAGTATTTAAAAAATTTACTTTGCAAGTGTTATTAATGTATCAAGGATGATTATGATTTAAGTTTATAGGGGGAATTTTAAAGATGAAGGATAAAATTATAAGTATGCTTTTATGAATTCAAATTATCTTATTTATATTTACATTTATAACATATTATATAATTGATTTTAAAATACCCGGTTTAATTCCTTTTTTACTATCATCTTCAATGTTAAGTTTAATATATACATCAAAGGAGCAATTTAATAATAATAAAATAGGTAAGAAGTATTATATATTAAGATGCTCTGTAGCTACATTATTAGCTATTTGTAATATTGGTATATGTATTGATGAGATTATTGTTTTTATGAAATAAAAAACATATACTTATATAAATTAAAGATAAGATTTATATCTAAATGTAGCACCGTAACAAATGGGACAGGCACGACCAATGTAGCTCCATAAAATAAAAAAAAGCTCTTAAAATTTAGTTGCTATAAGTAACGCACATTAGCCAGTCCCTGAGATAGTTAATAGTTAACAATTAAGGGTTAAGGCGGAAACTGGAAATCAGTTTCTTTGAAATAAAGCAGCTTTACTGCGTAGTGGTTTGGGACTGGCTTTGATTTATTAGTTAAAAATATAAAACTAGGAGAGCATCAAGTATTAGCGAAGAAAATAAATTTATCGTGCCTGTCCCATTTGTAATGGAGGAAGAACTATAGGATATTGATTGTTTAGGAGTTTTAGATAGCTCCTTAGAAATTAACAATAGACAAAGGACAATCAATTAGG
>NZ_HE611053.1:14802-44774 GCF_000285575.1 Clostridium senegalense JC122
CAAAAGCTATGTTCAAAGTCTACACCCGTAACAAGAAGGACAGGCGTATCAAAGGATATTTTCCGCAAGTTATTTTTTAGTGAAATTGAAAGATTATCAATAAAATCTAAAGAAATCAAAGCCGGTCCTAAAATAGCAGCTTTGCTGCGTAGATGTTTGGGACCGACTTTGAGTAATATTGGAGAAAAACTAAAATTAACAAAAGCATCTAGACAAAAGTATAGTAAAGTAGCCAATTACGCGTCTGTCCCTCTTGTGATGGAGGTAGAACTTTAAATAGTTGCTTGTTTAGAAGTTTTAGATAGCTGAGGTAACAACTAAAGGTTATTTATAAAATTGGATTAAGTCCAGTTTCTTTAAAATTTAATATGATAAAATCTAAGTTTTTAATATAAAATATTAAATTAATAAACTATCTTAGGAGGTAAAATTATTGGAACGACCATTATACATATTAACAACATTATTCATGACATTGTTCATTATGGGGGTTTTTGATGAAAAGAAAAAGGATAAGAAGAAATAATATCTTTGTATTTTTATTACTTTAAGTTAAAAGAGTAAACTGGACAAGTAAAGTTGTTTATCCAGCTTTATATTAGACTTAATTATCAACATTAGTTTAAAATAGAGCCAACGTTTAAAATCAGGATATAAAGCTAAGTAAACGTATGCCACCGTAACAAATGGGACAGGCACGACCAATGTAGCTCCATAAAATAAAAAGAAGCTTTTAAAATTTGGTCGTCATAAGTAAGAAAAAGGTAGCCAGTCCCTAAAAAACCATAAACTTAGACAGGGGATAATTAAAATGAAAAGTAAAGTTATTAGTGTAATACAATGGATTATTTATATTGTTACAATATTTACAGTTGTAGCTTATTTTTTAAAGAAAGTTATAATACCAGGTTTAATTCCTTTTTTAATAAGTATTTTAATGTTAAGTTTAATATACACATCAAGAAAACGTTTTAATAATGGAGAAATAAGTAAAAACAATTATATAGGTACAATTTCAGTAGAGATAATAGCATTTATCATATATATGATTATTTGTATTTCAGAAATCATTAGTGTTTTAAACTAAAAATCAAATATTATATTTAGAGAATAAAAAATAATTGAAAATAACAATACGTATATCTCTATTTTTGAAAACTTTATAAATATAAAATACTTATATTAAAAAAGTTTAATAATCCTATTAATAAATTTTATGTAAAGTCACTTTCTTCTTTAAATTAGTACATTATTAGAAGTGACTTTTTTATTTATTTTTATAAATAAAAATTATGAAAAATATAAAAAGTATGTCTTAGCTTTATGCAAATGATATAGATAGAGTGAGTTATCATGATAACAAGGAGCAAATTATTAAGTGATGTAATCAAAATGATTATATTTACTAGTGATTTTTCTTGAATTTTTTATAATTCTTTATATCTTTTATAAGTATTACTATAAATATTAATTCCAATACAATTGTAATAATAATGATAATAAGTCTATCATCTTGAAAATAAATTGTAGATATAATACCTAATATAAGAAATAGTATTATGGAAAATAAGTCTTCAAAAATATCTTTTAAAGTAATATCAGTATTTTTTTAGCTGGTACTTTGAAGTTTAAAATGCTATTTCCACCAGTATTTGAGCCTATTAATATTATAAGATAAGAGAATACAAACATAATAATAGACTTTATTATGAATCTTTTCAATATAGTTCACCTCTCTTTAAATTACCTATATTAACAATATATTTAAAAACAGAGTATATTTGCAATAGTTATTTCTTTAAATTTTTTATTATTTTAAAAATAAGATTTGAATTTATTTGTTAATTTTAAATTACTAATACCCATGCTATCAAAAATCGAACCTATTTGAATTAACTTTTTATTCAATTTTAGTTGACTAATTTTTTCCATATAAATCACTTCATAAAATTAATATATTTTAAAGCAATATTTATATCAACATAGTGGTATGAATACATAAACTTGAAAAATATATATAACAGATACTATTGTAAAATTTATCTATAAATAATAGAATAAAATAAAAAATAAACAGAAATGTTGTTAAATTAAGAAATACGTTTAAATTTCAACTTGGAAATATATACATAATGGAGGTTTATATGTTTAATTTTTAAAGAAGAAAAGTAAAGAAAAAGAAATTCTAGGAGGTGATAAAAAGGAAAAGGAAAGTTTTGCTTTATATATGATATTCCCTAGCTCTTTTGTAATAGATAAGGAAAAAATAACTAAAAGGATAAATAGCATAGATAACTCTGTAGTTAACTTTGATATGATGTATGATTTAGATGGGAAAGATGGTTTATATTTTAATATAACAATTAATGAAGATAAGTTTAGAGTAGTTGGGATAGATTCTAAGCTTCCAAAGGATATATGTGATTATACAATCAATTGTTCATATGGAAATAAGGATGAATTAGATAATATGAAAAAACATAATTATCATATCATTGCTTTTTATGAAGGTAGAAGTATTGATATGAACCATATTTTAAATACATATTTTAAGTTAGCCTATGGTTTTTTAGAACATAATCTATTAGGACTAATAAACGGATATAGTTGGAATGGATTGATTCCATCTTTAATACAAGCTATGGGAGAAGAAAGTGGTGAAAGAGGGTTAGCAAACACTCCAGCAATGATGGTATGGAGAAATTTTGTAAAGATTCCTCATAATGATGGGGTTTGGTTTGTTACAAAAGGAAATAACTTATATGGTATTTGTGAATATGCATATTATGGAACATTTGAAGAAACAGAAGAAGTATATGAAATGTTTGAAAACATATTTAATTACCAATATGAAAGTGGAGCAAAGATAATAGCTGGACATACTATTCAAATTGAAGATGAGATATATTTGAAATTTAAAGAGGTATATGAATTAGAAGATATACTTAATGGTGAAAATATTGGTACTCTTGTACTTGAAAAAATAACTGAAAATGAAATTAATAATGACTTATAGGATTGTTAAAATGTAAAATTTACTTTTATAAGATAAAACATAGAGGTGATAGTATGAAGTTTGTATTAGCTCCAGATTCTTTTAAGGAAAGTATGACAGCAAAAGAAGTATGCATAGCTATGGAAAAAGGAATAAAAAAAGTATTTAAAGATGCAAAATGTATTCATGTTCCTATGGCAGATGGTGGAGAAGGTACATTACAATCTTTAGTAGATTCAACTAAAGGACAAGTATATGTAAAAGAAGTAACAGGCCCTCTTGGAAACAATGTTAGTGCAAAGTTTGGGTTTTTAAATGATGGTAAAACAGCAATTATAGAAATTGCAGAGGCTAGTGGATTAACTTTGGTTCCAAGGGAAAAGAGAAATCCATTAATCACAACAACCTTTGGTATAGGAGAGCTTATAAAAGAAGTGTTAGATAAAGGATGCAACAAAATTCTTATAGGGCTAGGTGGAAGTTCTACTAATGATGGTGGAGTAGGAATGCTTCAAGCTTTAGGTGCAAAGTTTTTAGATATAAATAACAATGAAATAGGTTTTGGCGGTGGAAATTTAAAAAAATTATCTAGAATAGATTTATCAGAATTTGATAAGAGAATAGCAAATGTAAATATAGAAGTTGCCTGTGATGTAAAGAATCCTTTAACTGGTAATAATGGAGCAAGTTTTGTTTTTGGACCACAAAAAGGTGCAACTAAAAACATGGTTATAGTATTAGATGAAAGTTTAAAGCATTTTTCTAATATTGTAAAGCATCAGTTAAATAAAGAAATTGATAAATTAGAAGGTGCAGGTGCAGCAGGAGGATTAGGTGCAGCACTAATTGGATTTTGCAATGGAAAATTAGTAAGTGGGATAGATCTTGTAATAAATTATTCAAGATTAGAGGATAAATTGAAAGATGCTGATTTTGTATTTACAGGTGAAGGGAGTATAGATATTCAGACAACTTTTGGTAAAACACCTATTGGGGTTTCTAGATTAGCGAAGAGACACAATATACCTGTAATAGCATTAGGTGGCAAAGTTGATTCTAATATAGAAAAACTATATGATTTAGGGATAAACTCGGTATTTGGAATCTTACCAGGAGTTGAAACATTAGACCAAGCTTTAAAAAATGGAAAAGAAAATGTAGAAAGAACAACAGAAAATATTTGTAGAGTTCTTAAAATAAATAATAAATTTTAAAAGTTTCTGATATCTTTTAAGTCTTGAGAATTCAAGGCTTTTTTTTATTACAAAAGTGTAATAAAGTTGAAAGCTTAACAAATGGTTTATATTCATCTCTTTAAGTAAAATTAGAGTATCAAAAATATTTTATACGTAAGGAGAAATGATTTATATGAGTATATTAAAAGTAAAAGAAATTGAAAAAATTTATGATGGCAAAATAAAATACAGAGCTTTAGATGGTGTAAGTTTTGATATAGATAAGGGAGAGTTCGTTGCTATAATGGGACCTTCAGGTAGTGGTAAAACTACTTTGCTTAATTGTATCTCTACAATTGATAATTTTACTGGTGGAGAGATTATAATAAATGATAAAAAACCTCATGAATTAGATGATGATAATCTTTCAAAATTTAGAAGACAAGAGCTAGGTTTTGTTTTTCAGGATTTTAACTTAGTAAATACTTTAACTGTAGAAGAAAATATAATTCTTCCTCTTACATTGGATAATGTTAAAGAATCAATTATGGCAGAAAGATTAAGTCGTGCAACAAAATTATTAGGTATAGAAGCATTATTAAAGAAACGTACTTTTGAAATTTCAGGAGGACAAGCTCAAAGGGTAGCTATTGCTAGAGCAATAATTAATGAACCAGCATTACTTTTAGCAGATGAGCCTACTGGTAACTTAGATTCAAAAGCTGTAAAAGATGTAATGGAGCTTTTTGTTTCAATAAATAAAAAGCTAGATACAACTATTTTAATGGTAACTCATGATCCATATGTAGCTAGTTTTTGTAGTAGAGTAATTTTCATTAAAGACGGTAATTTATACAATGAAATCCATTCAAAAAATAATCAAAATGAGTTTTATGGAAAAATTATGGATACTTTAAGTTTCTTAGGAGGTGGAAGAAATGAATTTAAATAAATTAGCAATTAACAATGTATTAAGAGATAAGCTAACATATTTGGCTTATTTTTTAAGCAGTGTATTTTCAGTTTTTATATTCTTTTCTTTTTCAATTTCTATGTTTCACCCTGATTTAGCTGTTATTGGAGACGGAGCTACACTTTCACTTGTAATGGAAGCAGGAAATATTATAGTATATATTTTCTCATTTATTTTTATTGCATATTCTATTAAGTCATTTATGCATTCTAGAAAGAAAACTTTAGGAACTTTTATAATTATGGGGGCATCAAAAAAGCAACTTAATAACATCATATTTAAAGAAAATATGTTTATAGGAATTGCTTCAATAATAACAGCTATTATACTTGGATTAATATGTTCACCATTTTTCTTAATGCTTTCTCGAAATATAATGGGTGTTAATGGATTTAAAGTATATTTTCCTATTAAAGCAATAGGGTTAACATTTGTTATGTTTTTTATTCTATTTTTAATAATAGCATTTATAACACCAAAATTTATTCGTAAAGATAAAGTTATAAAGTTATTAAAATCAGATAAAATTTCTGAAAAAGAAAGTAAAACATCACCATTATTAATGACTATAGGTGTATTTATAGCTTCTATTTTAATCCTTTTAGTTGCATTTTATAAAAAATATGAAGGAATAAGAGGATTTGTAGATAGTCAACTAGGAACTACAGGAATGTTTGTAGGGGCTTTAGTTGTATTATATGTTATATATTCTCAAGGTTCTATTTTACTAGTTTCAAAATTAAAGAGTAAAAAACTTTATTTAAAAAAGACAAATATGCTAACAATATCAGATATAAAATCAAAACTTAATTCTAATATAAAGATGATGTATCTTGTTACAGTTTTATTTATAGGAGCATTTTTAGCTATTGATATTTTATATGCTTCAAGTGCAGATGTAGAAAAGAATACAAAATATGTACAACCTTATAGTTATACATATTTGTCTCTTGGAAATAATGACAATGAGCAAGAACATATAGAATTAATAGGGAATTCTTTAAAAGATAAAGTTGGATATAAAAAATTTAAGGCTGAGATACTATATAAAGATAAAGATTTCAGAAATGGATTAATAAGTGAAAGTGATTATAATAATCTTATAGAAGGTGTTGGTGGAGAAAAAGTTTCACTTAAAGATAATGAAGTTTATTTGGTAAAAGTAGATTCAGATTTAAGTATAGAAGATGACTCATCTAAACAAAATATGTCTCTTTTAGGAGGAAATAATTATACTATAGTAGGTTTGGGAGAAAAAAATATATTTCCAAGTGGTTATTTTAACACAATTGTAGTTGTAAATGATAAAACATTAAATACTCTTAATGAAAGAGAAAATTTTAATATTATAAAAGATTATTCTTATAATATTAATGATTGGCAGAATGAATCAGTACTTTCAAAAGAACTTAAAAGCAAACTAGTAATGGGTGATGTTTATAAATTTGGATTCTTTAGTGCTAATGATATTTTAAATGTAGAAAGGATGGTTAAAAATCTTACACTTTATATAGGATTTTTTATAAGCATAATTTTTGTTATTGCAGCATTAAGTATAATTTATTTTAGACTTATTACAGATATTGAAAGAGAGCGAATTAAGTTTAAAGGTATAATTAAGCTTGGTCTTTCTAAAAAGGAACTTTCTAAAATAATATCTACACAAAATTTCATACTAATGTTTGTACCGTTTATAATTTCAACAATTATAACTTTTATTGTAATGTTAATTTTATCTGCTAATTTTAGTGGATCATATATTAAAGCTGGAGTTGGATGTTCTATAATTTTCTTAGTAATTGAAATTATAGGTTACATCATAGTAAATACAAAATATAAGAACTCAATACTTGAAAAAAACTGTTAAACAAATAAAGTAACCTATTATTAGGTTGCTTTATTTATTTTTACAAACATATTAAAATCATGTAAAATAAGTTAAACAATTATGGTTAATATAAAAAATAGGCTGGCATTTGAATTTATTCAATAACTTTAAAATGTTTTTATGTAAAATGTAGTGTTGAACTTTAAGTAATTTGGAGCATGTCTTACTATTTTGGATATCTAAGTTTTGAAATGGATAATTTTAAAAGTCAGCTTGAAAACTTATAGTTATTAAAGAAGGGAGTTTTATTTATGATAAGAGAGATAAATCATAATGAGATAGATAAAGTTATGAAAATATGGCAGGAAAGTACTATTAAAGCCCATAACTTTATAGAAGAGAGTTATTGGAAAGATAATTATAATAAAGTTAAAGATGTATATATTCCTATGGCAGAAACGTTTGTATATGATGATGGTATAGGTATAAGAGGATTTATTAGTGTAATAGACAATAATTTTATAGGTGCACTGTTTGTGGATAGTAATTTTCAGAACTTAGGAATAGGAAGTAAATTGATAGATTTTGCAGTTGAAAGGTATAAACTTTTAAGTTTAGCAGTTTATAAAGAAAACGAAGGTGCAGTGAATTTTTATATAAGTAAAAATTTTAAAATTATAAAAGAACAAACAAATGAAGATTCAGGGTTTTTAGAATATATAATGTCAAATTGTAATTAATGTTATGCTGTAGAAAATAAATTTAATATAATAAAACATAAAAATCAAAAGATATCATTATTATAATTAAGTATAAAAAATTAAAGAACTTGAAGAAAAGATAAAAACCTCAAAGAACATTTAGCTGTTCTTTGAGGTAAATCATATAAAAAGTTTAGAAATAATATATTTTAAATTATAAAATTAATAATTATAACTTTTAATTCTATGCAATACCAAATTCAAGTTTAAGTTTTTCATACCTGTTTTTTTCATGTGGTTTGATTTCAAACATAGGATTGTATAAACAATGTTGAAAAACATCTGCATCTTTTAAGATTTCATCAAATTGAGAATGTAGCATTTCTTTCTCACTATGATTATAAATAGCATCACAAATAATTTTAGTTTCATCATCATTTGTGATACTTAATGTTTGCAATATTTCTCTTGCTAAAATAGAACCTTTATGTGCATGTTCTTTTGTGTCCATTTTAGCATAGGAGTAAATATCATGAAGCATACCTGCCATAGTTGCAAGTTCAGCATTTTCTCCACGCTTTAATGCAATTAATGTACAAGATTGAGCAACCCCATATAAATGCATATAAGCACATCTTCGCTCTTCAACATCTGTCATATTTAAGATTATTTCATCAATATATTTTCTTAAAACTTCAATTCTGTTCATATTTAATCCTCCTCAAAGTGCAAATAATTTACGTAATATTTTATATATGTTATCTAATTATAAAATCAATTTTAATATGATATAAATTATTTATTTTCATAAAAGACTATGATTTTTTCTGCTTTTTCTGTTTTAGAAGCCATTGAAAAAGTTCTGGTTCTTCATATGCTGTAGTGCAGACTTCATGCCCTCTACCTTCATAAACTTTAAAGATGATGTTAGAGTTGTATTTTTTTAAGCAGTCAACAATTCGTTTAGACTCCTCGAAGTTCACAGCAGCATCATTATCTCCATGTGCAACCCAAATAGGGAGGTTTTTTAAACAAAGAGCTTTTTTAGGTGATATCGCTCCGACACTTATTGGAACTATTGCAGTAAATCTTTCGGGATTAAGTATGGCAAAGTTCCATGTACCATATCCACCAAGACTATATCCAGTCAAATATATTCTTTCAGCATCAATGTTATAATCATTTTCAATCTTATCCAATAAATCTTTTAAAGCATTAAACTGCATTTCCCATATCTCACCATTAGGACATTGAGGAGAGACTACAATAAAAGGGAAATCATCGTTTGATCTTAATATCTTATGTATACCCCATTTTTTTACATCCTCTATATTCTTTCCACGTTCACCTGAACCGTGCAAAGAAAGAATTAATGGCATTTTTACATTTGTGTTATAACTTTTTGGCAAATAAACAAGATAACTCAGTGTTGACTTAATATCTCTTTGAAGTTTAAAACTTTCATAACTCATTTAAAGCACCTCACTTAATTCTGTTAAAATATAATTTTTATAAAATTTCAGGTTGAATTTAAAAATTACTTGTTTTAGAACTTGCATATTTAAAATAGTGAAATATACTGTAGAAAATTTAAAATTATTGAATAAATTTAAATTGAAAATTCTTTACATATATATCTTTATATCTATTTTAAAAAAATTATAGTTATTTAGAAAATAATAAAATAGAATTATGATAATTATAACATTTATACCAATATATACAATAAAATGAATATAGATTTTCTTCTTTCAAATAAGTTAATATATATTAAGTATAGGTTGCATTGCCATAATATGAATCTATAACTTATTAAAAAAATGTATCAAATTTGAACGTTGAGTTAAAATATAGTAAAGAAATAAATTTAGACTTTACAGAAGAAATTTATGGATGTATAATAGGTTTTAATTATTTATAGCTAAAATAAAATTGAAATATAAATAAGAAAAGTAACATAAAAAGTAAAATATTTAGAAAAATAATTTATATTATATATAAAATTTTAGGAGGAAAATTATGAGTACACTTAATAGAAACAAAGTATATTTTATGCATCATCATCACTAGAGACTTGATCTGCTTAATTGTAGATACAAGTCTATTGCCGTAGGCTTGTATCTCTAGGTGATGATAAATTAAGTGTAAACATAATTTATTTAAACCGTGTAGGTATATGCCTACACGGTTTTTTGTCGTATAAGGAATGTGAAAAGAAATAAATTTAATTTAAGGAGAGAGTAAAAATGAAAAAAGAAATAATCAAACCAAGTATATTACCAGGATTTATGGAACTATTACCAAATGAGCAAGAAAAATTCAATGACATAGTAAATAAAATTTTAGATGTATATGAAAAGAACGGTTGTTTAGCTATAGACACTCCTATAATAGAAAAAGCTAATGTGCTTCTTGCAAAAACCGGTGGTGAAACGGAAAAGCAAGTTTATAGTTTTACAAAAGGAAAGAATGATTTAACACTAAGATTTGATTTAACAGTGCCTTTTGCTAGATATGTAGCTCAACACTATAATGAATTAACTTTTCCATTTAGAAGATATCAATTAGGAAAAGTGTATAGAGGTGAGAGAAATCAAAAGGGTAGATATAGAGAATTTTATCAATGTGATATAGATGTTATAGGCAAAGATAAATTAGCTATAGAAAATGATGCTTGGGTTATAAGTTTAGCGTCAAAAGCATTTAAGGAAATAAAACTTAAGGATTACAAATTTCAAATTAGTAATAGAAAAATATTAAAAGGAATCTTAAAGGGTCTAAAAATAGAAAACTCAAATGAAGTTATGATGTTGATAGATAAGTACGACAAAATTGGCAAAGGAAAGTTTATTGAAGAACTTACATTTTTAATAGGAAATGAAAAAACTTTATATTTAAGCGATATTTTAGATATTAAGGGAAGTAATAAAGAGATATTAGACTCTCTTGAAAGACTAAATATTAAAGAAGATTATTTTATAGAAGGCGTAGGTGAGCTTAAGAAAGTAAATGAAATTCTAAAAGTTTTAGGTGTTGAGGAGAATGAATTTGAAATTAATTTGAAAATTATTAGGGGGTTAGATTATTATACAGGAACAGTTTTTGAAACTTTACTAATAGGAAATGAAACTTATGGTTCAATATGTTCAGGGGGAAGATATGATAATTTGGCAGAAAATTATACAGATAAGATATTACCAGGTGTAGGAATTTCTATAGGTATGACAAGATTATTTTTTGTTTTAAAAGAAATAGGATTTATAGAAAACTATAATGTGAAAGGAAAGTTAAATTATTTAATAATACCAATAGGTGATACATTAGAATACTGTGGAACTGTTATGAAAAGTCTAGAGAAAAAGGGTTATGGAGTTACTATATATTTTGAAGAAGATTCTTTAAAAAAGAAAATGAATTATGCTAATAAATTAGGTATAGAAAATGTAATTTTAATTGGTGAAGAAGAGAAAATAAAAAATGAAGTAAAGGTAAAAAACATGACTCTAGGAAAGGAATTTGTAACAGATTATAACAATTTATAGAAAACTAATGTGAAATTTAAGTTTATAAAATAAATTTAAATGAGAGATTGTTTCACTATAAAAATAGATAAGTAGAAGTTAAAAATTAATAAGGAAACTGGAATAGTCCAGTTTCCTAAAATTAAAGGAGAAGCATATTATGAGTTTATTTAATCCTGTTATCATATCTATTACAGTAATGATAGTTTTATGTCTTTTAAAATTAAATGTAATACTATCATTGTTAATTTCAGCTATAGTTGCTGGAATTACAGCAAATCTAAGTGTGGGACAAACTATGTCCTTATTAATAGACGGAATGGGTGGAAATTCTGAAACAGCCCTTAGTTATTTATTGTTAGGAGCTTTGGCTGTAACAGTAAATAAAACAGGTCTTTCAACTATACTAGCTAAAAAAATATCTAAGGTAGTTAAAGAAAACAAATTTACTTTTATATTAATAATAGCAGTTATAGCTTGTTTCTCTCAAAATCTTATTCCAGTACATATAGCCTTTATACCAATCTTAATTCCAGCACTTATACCTATTATGAATAAATTGAAAATTGATAGGAGAGCTGTTGCCTGCGCCTTAACATTTGGATTGAAGGCTCCATATATAGCTATACCAGTAGGATTTGGACTTATATTTCAAAATATTATAAGAGATCAAATGATAGCTAACAATATAGAAGTTACAAATAACATGGTAAGTAAAGTAATGTGGATACCAGGAGTGGCTATGATTATTGGACTTTTAGTAGCTATATTTTTTAGCTATAGAGAACCTAGAGAGTATAAAAATGTAAATTTAGAAGAGTTTTCAAATGATAATGAAGATATAAAAATGACAAAGATTCACTGGACTGTATTAATGTCTGCTATAGTAGCTTTTGTGGTTCAAATTTTGACAGGGTCGCTACCATTAGGTGGGTTATGTGCAATTATAGTTTTAATTGTAACAAGAACTATTAAATTTAATGAAATTGATAATTTGATGAATGGTGGAATTAAAATCATGGGTTTTATAGCTTTTGTAATGCTTGTAGCTGCTGGATATGGAAATGTATTAAGAGAAACAGGTGCTATAGAATCATTTGTTAATTCTATAGTTGTATTAGTAGGACAAAGTCAATTCCTTGGAGCATTACTAATGCTTTTAGTAGGGCTTCTTATAACTATGGGAATAGGAAGTTCTTTTGGAACTATTCCTATATTAGCAACTATATACTGTCCATTAGGACTTAAATTAGGTTTTAGTCCTTTATCTGTAATCATATTAATTGGAGTTGCAGGAGCATTAGGAGATGCAGGGTCGCCAGCATCAGATAGCACTCTTGGACCAACATCTGGACTTAATATAGATTCCCAACATGACCATATTTGGGATACCTGCGTGCCAACATTCCTGCACTATAACATACCACTATTTATATTTGGATTAGTAGCTGCTTTGATTTTTTAATATAAGAACAGAGGGATAAGTTGAAAATTTAATCCGATTTTATAAATAAGTTTTAACCTTCAACTATCTAAAAATCATAAACAACCAACTATTTAAAGGTCTACTTCCATTACAAGAGGGACAGACGCGTTAAGGTCTATTTTACCATACTTTAGGATAGATGCTTTTGATGATTCTAGTTTCTCTTCAACACTGCTCAAAGTCGGTCCAAAACATCTACGTAGCTATGCTATTTTTTTAGGATCGGCTTCAATTTCTACAAGTGTTATTACTAAACCATTGATTTCACTTACAAAATAACTTACGGAAAATATACTTTGGTACGCCTGTCCTTCTTGTTACGGTGATACATTTAAATAATAATCTTAGCTTAATTTATATTCAAAACTCTGGTTTTAACTACTTAAAATTTCCTAAATAAGCAATTAATCAAAATTTGCCGCCATCACAAATGGGACAGGCACGATAAGTTTATTTTCTTCGTTACCATTTGATGCTCTAATAATATTACATTACTAATATAATAGTTCAAAGCCAGTCCCTAACAACTATGCTACTTTGTAGCTCAAGTACTGGTTCTTTACTTGATATTTTACTTTATCTAGCCCATTTTATTGAGTACTAAAATTTTTTATGGTTGTACAACTAAATGAACCTGTCCTTCTTGTTATGGCTAAGTATTTTGAATACAATTTTAGCTAATTTTATATCCTAAATTTATATTTTACTCTATTAAATTAAAAAGAAACTGGATTTAATCCAGTTTCCACCTCTACTATTACTTATTAGCTCTGAATTGTTTTAGGGACTGGCTAACCCTTCTTATTTACGGCAGTTACATCCAAAGAGGTTATTTTCATTTTATGGAGCTACATTTGTCGTGCCTGTCCCATTTGTTACGGTGTTATACTTAGATATTAATCTTTACTTGATGTTTATTACTAACTTAAGTTTTATCTAATTCAACAAACTACTTAAAGATATAAAAATCATTATTATTTACCAAAAACTATTAAATCATTAATTATTTTAAAACCATTTTTCTCATAAAACTTTTGTGCTGGATAACCTTTTTCTGTGTTTAATATCATTCCGTTCATTCCCTGATTTTTAATATTTTTTTCTATTTCTTTCATGAACCAACTTCCAATGCCTTTTCCCTGCACTTCATAACTAACACAAAATTGGTCAATATAATATTCCATACCTTCTATCCATGGCTTTTTCATACCAACACTTAATGCTACAATTTTGTCATCTAACATAGCTACATAACCTAGAAAGTAGTTATTGTTAAAGTGATTATTGAAGAAATTAACTACTGGATCTCTTGAGTCGTAAACATCATTCCATGGTTCTTTAGAAAATGTGTTTATAAATAAATCAACACATTGATCAAGCATATGTTTTTTCATTTCTAATATAACTAAATTTTTCATTTTATTCTTACCCTCTGTTTCTTAATAAATATTTAAAATATTATAACATAATTTTGTAAATACAACAATTTCTACAAATAAAATAAATTTGAAATTAATATTCTACTGTTAGTTAACAGCTTATTTTAATTAATATAGGGTTCCAAGTTGACTCTTAAAGTTATTCATTCCAAAACTTGGATACCTAAAATAGTGAGACATGCTCCGAATCACTTAGAATTCAACACTACATCTTGTGTAAAAATATTTTAAGGTTGTTGAATAAATTTAAATTGGAGCTTGTTTCCCTATAGTATTTATATGTTTAAATTAAATGTGAAATAGTGTAATGTATATTTATGTTAATATAAGGAAGTTTAAAGTAATACATTTAATGTTTATATTATTGATAGGAGATTAAAATGAAATTTAAAGAATTTGGAAATAGGGAATTACCTACGATAATATTTTTACACGGGGGAGGATTATCTTGGTGGTCTATGGAAAAAATTATCAAGATTTTTAGTAGTGAAAATCATGTTGTGGCACCTATAATTGATGGACATGGTGAAGATGGCAAAACAAATTTTATAAGTATAGATGATAGTGCTGATAAATTAATTTCATTTATAGATGCTAATTGTGGTGGAAGAGTATTTGCACTTGCCGGATTATCCATTGGTGCTCAAATTATAACTGAAATATTATCTAGAAGAAGTAATATTACTGAATTTGCAGTTATTGAGAGTGCTTTGGTTTACCCAATTAAAGGGACAAGGGGTTTAGCAGTACCAACTTACAAAATGTTTTATGGTTTAATAAGGAAAAAATGGTTTTCAAAATTACAAGCAAAAATACTGAATGTTCCTGAAGAAATGTTTGAACGTTATTATAAGGATAGTTTAAATATAACAAAAGAATCTTTAGTTAATATTACACTAAGTAATGGGAATTATATATTGAAAAACATAATTAAAAATACAAAAGCTAAGGTTCTAATTATTGTTGGAGAAAAAGAGTTAAAGATTATGAAAAAATCAGCAGAAAGACTGCATAACAGTATTTTAAATAGTCATTTGTATATAGCTAAAAAAATGGGACATGGGGAACTTAGCTTAGTTAATCATGAGGAGTATGTTAGCCTCATTAGAAATTTTTTATGAAACAAATGTAGTATTTTTTTATTGCAATAGCTTCAATTGGAATTGTATATATAAATAAACAAGTATTTACAATATAGTTTTGTAGAGGTATAATGAATTTAACTTAATAGAGATTTACTAGGGGAGCCAATAGTGGCTGAGAGGAATTTTAAGTTTCGACCCTTTGAACCTGATATGGTTAACACCAACGTAGGGAAGTAATTTTGGAAAATATTTAAATTTGAAATAAAATTATAACATATATTTTCATAAGAGCTTACCAGTTGGTAAGCTCTTTTTTATATGCAAAAAAACATAGCAAAACCCCATAGTAGCTTTATTAAGATGATTTTAGAGAGGAGGGATAGCATGATTGTAAACGGTAAAAAAAGAATTATGAAGGCTTTTCAGTTAGTGAAATGATAAAAGACTTAGAACTTTATGCAGATAAAATTGTTGTTGAACTGAATTTAGAAATATTACCTAAGGATGAATATGATAAAACAATATTAAAAGAAGATGACAAAATAGAAATAGTTGCTTTTGTTGGAGGGGGATAAATGCTTATTAAGGTGAATGGAAGAAGCTTTGAAATAAGTGAAAATGTATCTATAAATAATATAAAAGAAAAAATGTATTCTAATTCAGATATGGTAATTATAAACGGGTTTCCAATAAAAGAAGATAAGATTTTAAAAGATAAAGATGAATTAACTTTTATAAAAAAGGGTGAAAAACCAAAAAAAGAAGAACTAGAAACACTAATGGTTTCTAGACATACAAAAGGTGTATTTGAAAAACTAAAGAAGTCAGTAGTAGGTGTTGCGGGTTTAGGTGGACTTGGTTCTAATATAGCAATATTTTTAGCAAGAATAGGAGTCGGAAAGTTAGTATTAGTAGATTTTGATGTAGTAGAGCCAAGTAATTTAAATAGACAACAATATTATATAAGGCATATAGGGATGAAAAAAACTGATGCAATTAAAGAAATTATTAAAGAAATTAATCCCTATATTTTAGTAGAAGTTGTAGATAGATATTTAGATAAAGACAATGCTATCTATACATTTAAAGAATGTGATGTTGTTATAGAAGCTTTTGATAATGCAAAGTGTAAAGCAGAGCTTGTAAATGCTATTTTACTTGATACAAATAAATATATTATCAGTGGAAATGGAATGGCAGGCAGTTTTTCATCTAATTCTATAATTACTAAAAAGATTAATAGTAGATTTTATGTTTGTGGAGATGGAGAAAATGAGGCAAAAGAAGGTTCAGGTCTTATGGCTCCAAGAGTAAGTATAGCTGCAGGTCATATGGCAAATATGGCAGTGAGAATATTACTAGGTGACAGTGAAGTGTAGAGGGGGAAATGTTGTGAATGATAAATTTATAATTGGCGGAAAAGAGTTAAATTCTAGATTGTTTATTGGAACAGGTAAGTATGCATCAAATTCTATTATTCCTGAAATAGTTAAAAGTTCAGAAGCTCAAGTAATTACTATGGCAGTAAGACGAATAAATTTTGATGATAAAGAAGAAAATGTAATAAACCATATACCAAAAAATATGGTATTGCTACCAAATACATCAGGGGCAAGAAATGCAGAAGAAGCAGTGAGGATTGCTAGACTTGCAAAAGCTATGGGATGTGGAAACTGGATTAAAATAGAAGTAATAAACGATTCAAAGTATCTTTTGCCAGATAATTTAGAAACTTTAAAAGCTACAGAAATATTAGCTAAAGAAGGTTTTGTAGTTTTACCGTATATGAATCCTGACTTAGCAATGGCAAAACGAATGATAGAAGCAGGTGCGGAAGCTGTTATGCCATTAGGGGCGCCTATCGGAACCAATAGAGGTTTAAAAACAAAAGAATTGATAGAAATAATGATAGATGAATTAAATAAACCAGTGATTGTAGATGCAGGTATTGGTTTACCTTCTCATGCTTGTGAAGCAATGGAGTTGGGAGCTAGTGCGGTTCTTTTAAATACTGCAATATCATCAAGCAATAACCCTATTCTTATGGCAAGTGCCTTTAAAAAAGCTGTAGAAGCTGGAAGGGAAGCATATTTGGCTAAAGCTGGTGTTGTATCTAAATTTGGAAACGCATCATCACCTTTAACTGGATTTTTAGAGTAATGTCATTTTTAAAGGTTATAGAAAAATACGAAAAATTTAATTTTGAAGATTATTTTAATAGGGTTACAGAGGAAGATATAAAAAGGTCTATATACAAAAACAAATTAAATGAAGAGGATTTTTTAAACATAATATCGCCTAAAGGTGAAAAATATCTAGAAGAAATGGCTCAAAAAGCTCATGAAATATCTAATAGGTATTTTGGGAAAACCGTTCTTTTATATACACCATTATATATTGCTAATATGTGTGTTAACAGATGTGCTTATTGTTCTTACAATCATGATAACAATATTTTAAGAGCAAAGTTAACTATGGAAGAAATAGAAAAAGAAGCAAAGGCCATAGCTGAAGAAGGGTTTAAACATATAATTCTTTTAACTGGTGAAAGTCCTAAAGATACACCAATAGAATATTTAGTAGATGCAATAAAAGTACTTAAGGATTATTTTCCTTCAATTACATTAGAAGTACAACCATTAAGTGAAGAAGATTATAAAAAAGCTATAGAGGCAGGTGCTGATGGATTAACAGTTTACCAAGAAGTATATGATAGAGAAATATATAAGAAAGTACATTTAGGTGGTCCAAAAAGAAATTATAATTTTAGGCTTGATGCACCAGAAAGAGGTGCAAAAGCAGGTATGAGAAATATAAGTGTAAGTGCACTGTTAGGATTAAATGATTTTAGAAAAGAAGTGTTTTTAACAGCATTACATGGAAAATATATTAAAGATAATTACCCAGGAGTAGATGTAGCTTTTTCAGCACCAAGAATACGTCCACATGCTGGAACTTTTCATGATATATATCCAGTAAGTGATAAAAACTTAGTTCAGTGTATTTTAGCATTAAGGTTATTTCATAATAACTCAGTTATAAATATATCTACAAGAGAATCAGCAAGTTTTAGAGAAAAATTGATTCCACTAGGAGTTAATAAAATGTCAGCGGGCGTATTAACAGAAGTGGGAGGACACTGTAAAGACACAAAGGGCAAAGGGGAATCACAATTTTTAATAAGTGACCAAAGTAGTACAGAAGATGTGAAAAAAATGATAAAGAGATTAGGGTATCAACCAATTTTTAAAGATTGGGAAAGAATTTAGGGGGAATAAAAATGAATTATACAACACAAATGGATGCAGCTAAAAAAGGCATAATAACAAAAGAAATGGAAATAGTAGCAAAAAAAGAACAGATAGATGTGCAAGCATTAAGAGAGTTAATTGCTAAAGGACAAGTAGTAATTCCAGCTAATAAAAATCATAAATCTTTAAGTCCTGAGGGTATAGGAAAAGGAATGAAAACAAAAATAAATGTTAATCTAGGAATATCAAAGGATTGTTACTTTATAGAAAAAGAAATGGAAAAGGTGAAAAAAGCAATAGAGATGAAGGCAGAGTCTATAATGGATCTTTCTAATTATGGAAAAACTGCTGAATTTAGAAAAAATCTTGTAGAGTATTCACCAGCTATTATAGGAACAGTGCCAATTTATGATGCTATTGGTTTTTATGATAAGGAATTAGATGAAATAACAGCGAAAGAATTTTTAGATGTTGTTGAAAAACATGCAAAAGATGGTGCAGATTTTGTTACAATCCACGCTGGATTAAATAAAGAAGCAGCTGATACATTTAAAAGAAATAAAAGATTAACTAATATTGTTTCAAGAGGTGGCTCATTATTATTTGCATGGATGGAAGTTAATAATAAGGAAAACCCATTTTATGAATACTATGATAGATTATTAGACATTTGTGAAGAGTATGATGTTACTTTAAGTCTTGGAGATGGATGCCGACCAGGATGTAATGCAGATTCTACTGATGCAGTTCAAATTAAGGAGTTAATAACATTAGGAGAACTCACATTAAGAGCATGGGAAAGAAATGTACAAGTTATAATTGAAGGTCCTGGACATATGACATTAGATGAAATTAAAACAAATGTACTTTTAGAGAAAAAACTTTGTCATGATGCTCCATTTTATGTTTTAGGACCACTAGTAACAGATATAGCACCAGGTTATGACCATATTACTTCAGCAATTGGTGGAGCTATAGCAGCAGCGTCAGGAGCAGATTTTTTATGTTATGTTACACCAGCAGAACATTTAAGATTACCAAATATAGAAGATATGAAAGAAGGTATAATTTCAACTAAAATAGCAGCTCATGCAGGAGATTTAGCTAAGGGCATTAATGGTGCTAGAGAATTAGATGATGCTATGAGCAAGGCAAGGTCAGATTTAGATTGGGATATGATGTTTAAATTAGCTTTAGATAGCGAAAAACCTAAAAGATACAGAGAAGAATCTATGCCTGAACATTCAGATACCTGCACAATGTGTGGTAAAATGTGTGCCGTTAGGAATATGAATAAGGTATTGAAGGAAAAAGAAATTGATATATTTAATAACAAATAGACAGCTTGTACAAAGTGATGAAGAATATTTTCAAAAGATAGAAGCTGCTGTAAAATATGGCATTTGTAGAATAATATTGCGTGAAAAAAATGTTTCTGATGATGTCTTATTAAAATACGCAAAGACTATTACAAAAATAATAGAAAATACTAACTGTAAATTAATAATAAATTCTAATGAATTTGTATATAAAAAAGTTAAACCTTATGGAATACACTTATCTTTTGAAATGTTTTTAAGGTATAGAAAGAATAAGGATGAAATAGTAGGAGTGTCAATTCATTCTTTAGAAGAAGCAATAAAAGCAGATAAACTTGGAGCCACATATATTTTATCATCTAATATATATGAAACAAAATGTAAGGAAGGTTTAAAAGGAAAAGGTGTAAAATTCATAGAAGATATAAAAAAACATGTCTCTTGCAAAGTAATTGCATTAGGTGGAATAAAACAAGACAACATGAAAGAAGTTTACAACTCAGGAGCTGATGGGGTTGCTATGATGAGTGCTTTTATGGAATAACTTTATTATAAGACTTTGTTTTAAACCAATGTTTATAATGACTATAACTAAAGTGGACAAATATAAATTTGTCCACTTAACTTAATTCCTATAGAGTTTTCCAATACCTCCTTGTAAGAATTTTCTGTCCATCTATAAGGTTCTCTACTTTATCTTGGAGTACCATATCATTATTTTCCATTATTTTAGCAGAAGCATAGTTATCATCATCACAAGTGATTAGAATTTTTGAAATACCCATCTTCTTTGCTTTTTCTAACGCCAGTTTAAGCATAAAAGTTCCATAGCCTTTATTCCATTCAGAATAGCGAATACCATACCCTATATGACCACCATATCGTAGTAGTGAATCAGTGAGATTATGTCTAATGCTAATTTCCCCTATAAACAAGTCTTTCTCATCGTCAACCAACCAAAAATAACTTGCCCCAACCCTATTGGGCTTTAAATTACGCTCATTTTTATAATTATCATATTTCACAAATATATCATAGGATCTTGCATCATTAAACGCATATGTTGCAACATGGTTATCCTCATATTCGTCATATGCTTCAATATATGATTTCAAATATTTTTCATTTGGTTCTATAAGTTTAATCATAAATATCCCCCCGATAAATTCCTATTTATATATTAATTGAATAAAGAATTACTGTACATTATAAAGCAAGTATTCGTGTATTCTAATTTAGATGTTATCTAAATAATTTCTAAAATTTTTTCTAGAACATTAATAGAATTAATAGATGCTGATACGCAATTTTTCTCAAAAACTTCCGGTCCACTTTCATTTTCAGTATCTGATATTGTTCTTATTGCTAAGAATGGAATATTATTTACGTAACATACATGAGCAATACTAGCACTCTCCATATCTACGCAAAGTGGATTATATTTATTAATTATATGTCCACGACCAAAGTCACTTATAAATGCTTCTCCCGTTACTATTCTGCCAAAATAGATTTTTTGAGTAACTAATTTAGATGATTGGATCTTCCTACAAAGATTTATAAGATAACTATCTGCATTAAAATATATATTTTTCATCCATGGATGATATTCTGTTAGTATCCCATCATCAACGTCATGATATGCTAATTCTGTAGATATGACGGTGTCTCCAATATTCAGCTTTCTGTCAATTCCTCCAGCAACTCCAACAACAATAATATGAGTAACATTGAATCTATCTATCAATATTTGAGTAGCAATAGAAGCATTAACCTTACATACACCTGAATATAATGCAACAACGTCTATAGAGTTATAAGAACCTCTATAAAAATCCAACATTGCAAATGAAGATGCTTTTTTATCAGATAATTTCTCAATAAAAGGCATAATCTCATTTTTAGATGGTCCTATAATTCCTATTCTCATAATATCCCCCCTAATTTGTATAATTTAAACTATCTAAATAATTATTTGTGAAATTTAGATTTTAGTTTCATTTTAATACCCAAGCCTCTTTTGATTCCATAGAACTGGTTGTTCTATAACCACAAACATTATTAATTTCTTTAGGCGGATTATTACCAATTATTTTACCTAGAATTATCATTGTAACAGGAAGTAATAAATCTATAAACCAGAAAAAAATCTCCATAAATCCTCCTTAATAATACATTATTTTAAATATATATAAGTATTATATTACATTTTATACCACTGGATAATAAATTCAATACTTAAACTATATACCTATACATTAAAACCAAAGTATTAGGTACTGGTTCTTTGCTTATTAGGTAATGGGAATATAGTATTTGTGGAATCTGCAGTTAAACAAAGAAACTAGCCCAAAATGAACCTGTCCCTCTTGTTATGGGATAAAAGTTCTGATTAATTGCTTGTACAGGAGTTCTAGCTAGTTAAAAATTAAGAGTTAGAGTTGAAACTGTAGACCAGTTTCTTTTTAATTTAATAGGGTAAAATCTAAGTTTGGGATATAAGATTAAGAAAACCTTAATAACAAAGTGTAGCACCGTAACAAATGGGACAGGCACGATAAATGTATCTTCATAAAATAAAGACCAGCTCTTTAAATTTAGTTGCCATAAATAAAAAAGTTAGCCAGTCCCTGAAATAGTTAATAGTTAAGAAGTAAGAGTTAAAAGTTGGGGCTGAAACTGGATTAAATCCAGTTTCTTTTTAATTTAATAGAGTAAAATCTAAATTTAGGATATAAAATTAAGCTAAGATTATTATTTAAATATAGCACCGTAACAAGAAGGACAGGCGTACCAAAGTATATTTTCCGCAAGTTATTTTGTGAGTGAAATCAATGGTTTAGCAATAAAACTTATAGAAATTGAAGCCGGTCCTAAAAAAGTAGCATAGCTACGTAGATGTTTGGGACCAACTTTAAGTAGTATTGAAGAGAAGCTAGAATCATCAAAAGCATTTACCAAAAAGTATAATAAAATAGACTATATCGCGTCTGTCCCTCTTGTAATGGAGGTAGAACTTTGAATAGTTGATTGTTTATGATTTTTATCTAGTTGAAGGTTAAAACTTATTCATAAAACTGGATTAAATCCAGTTTCTTTTTAATTTAATAGAGTAAAATCTAATTTTAAGATATATATAAATAATAATACTAAGATTGTATTCAAAGTACTCAGCCGTAACAAGAAGGACAGGTTCACTTAGGTTGTACAACCATAAAAATTTCTGTACTCAATAAAATAGGCTAGATAAAGTAAAGTAACGAGCAAAGAACCAGTACTTGAGCTACAAAGTAGCGTATTTGTTAGGGACTGGCTTTGAGCTATTATGTTAGTAATGTAAAATTAGGAGAGTATCAAATGGTAGCGAAGAAAACAAACTTATCGTGCCTGTCCCATTTATGATGGAGCCAATGCTATAATTTGCTAGTTGCTAAGGAGTTTAGATAAAACTATGATAGGGACTAACTTTGAGCAATTTAGAAGAGAATCTAAAATCAACAAAAGTATCAAGTCTAAAGTATAGTAAAGTATCCAATTACGCGTCTGTCACTCTTGTTATGGAGTAAAAATTTTGGTGAATTGTTTTCTTGGATTTTTAGACAGCTATGGAGGAAACTGGACTACCAGTTTCTTTGAATTTAAGGGAGTAAAATTTCAGTTTAAGATATAAAACTAAACAAAAGCTATATCCAAAGTCTACAGCCGTAACAAGAAGGACAGGCGTACCAAAGCATGTTTTCCATAAGTTATTTTTTTAGTGAAATCGAAGGATTATCAATAAAACCTAAATTAATCAAAGCCAGTCCTAAAATAGCAGCTTTGCTGCGTAGATGTTCGGGACCGACTTCGAGTAATATTGGAGAGAAACTAAAATCAATAGAAGTATCAATCCTAAAGTTTATAAATAATGTTGAAAAAGATAAAGTTTTGTAAAACAAAAAACATTACTCTACAATATAATATGTAATGATTAGAATTATATATTATATAAAAATAGTTTTGAAAGTTAATTTATTAACAAATTAATATAATAAATTAAAAACCTCATTATTTTTTATAATAATATCATTATTAAAAAAATATTATAAAAAAGTATTGACGTTGACGTTACGTCATGAGTTAATATATAATTGTATAATGTTACTAAATATAAATTATTATCTTGTATTAAAAAGAGAAATTGAAAGGATTTATGCTAAATGAAAGATAATTTAAAAGAACAATTTACTGTAGGTGAGTTTGCTAAAAAAGCAGGTGTAACTTTAAGAACTTTAAGGTATTATGATAAAATTGATCTTTTAAAACCTTCTTCATACAATGAAGCTGGTCATAGATTATATAGCAAAGAAGATTTTCCTAAGTTACAAAAGATATTAACTTTAAAGTTTATTGGATTATCATTAGATGAGATAAAAGATATTATGACAGAAGATTTAAAGGATAATGATTTTAAAAAGTCTCTAAAAAATACAAAAGAAAATAATTAAAGAAAAGATAAACCACGAGTTTAATGTAATTCAAGCAATTGATGAAACATTAAATATGATAGAAGAAGATAAAAATTTAAATTGGAACAAGTTTATAAACATAATAAGCTTAATAAATAAGGATAATAAGTGGATGAAGCAATATAAAGATGCTTCAAACTTAAAAGCTAGAATAAACATTCATGAAAAATTTAGTATTAACGAAGAAGGTTGGATGGAATGGTTCTTTAAAGAACTACCATTAAAGGAAAATTGTAAGGTTCTAGAACTTGGCTGCGGTGATGGTAGCTTATGGGCTAAAAATTATAATAAAATACCTAAAGGTTGGGAAATTTATATAACGGATTTTTCAGAAGGTATGCTTAAAGATGCTAAGTCCAATTTAAAAGGAAAACTTAAAAGATTTCATTTTAATGTTGAAGATGCTGAAAATATTTCCTATGAAGATAAAACTTTTGATATAGTTATAGCAAACCATATGCTATATCATTTAAATGATATAGAAAAGGCTTTAGGAGAAATAAAAAGAGTTCTTAAAAAAGATGGATATATATTTGCATCTACTGTCGGAAAGAGTCATATGATGGAAATGAGAGATTTTCTATCAAAGGTTGATGAAGAAATATTAGAAGTTGAAAGTTTTAATTTGACTAATAAATTTCAAATTGAAAATGGATATGATATTCTATCAAAGGTTTTTAAAGATGTAGAAAGCAAAAGATATATGGATAATCTTAAGATAACAGAAGAAAAGGCACTAATTGATTATATAATTTCTATGGAAAGTGATATAGTCAAAAGACTTAATGAAAATAAACTTATAGAATTAGAAAAAATACTTGAAAAAGAAAAAGAAGAAAAAGGATATATTTATATAACTAAAGATACAGGATATTTTAAAGGAAGAAAATAAAGATTTTAAATAGTATTAAAAACTTTTTAAATAGATAAAATAATAAATAAAAGGAGCGATTTTAAAATGAGTAAAAAAATACCATTTTCACCACCAGATATTACAGAAAAAGAAATAGAAAATGTAGTTGAGGTTTTAAAATCAGGATGGATTACATCTGGTCCTAAAGTTTTAGAATTTGAAGAAAAAATGAAAACTTATTGTGAGTCTGAAAATGCAGTAGCATTAGGTAGTGCAACTGCTGGTATGGAGCTTATACTAAAAGTTTTTGATATAAAAGAAGGCGATGAAGTAATAACAACTCCATATACTTACACAGCAAGTGCAAGTGTTATTCTACATAGAGGAATAAAACCAAAATTTGTAGATGTTGCAAAAGACAGTTTTATAATGGATTTAGATAAATTAGAAAAAGCTATAACTGAAAAAACAAAAGCGATAATAACTGTAGATTTTGCAGGAGTTCCTGTAGATTATGATAAAGTAAGAGCTATACTTAAAAAATTAAATAGAGAAGATATATTACTTATAGCAGATTCTGCCCATTCTTTTGGTGCTTCATATAAAGGAAAAAAAGTTGGAACACAATATGATTTTCACGTATTTTCATTCCATGCAGTTAAAAATTTAACTACATCTGAAGGTGGTGGAGTAACTTTCAATAACAACCACTTACATGGAAAAGAAGATATATTCCGTGAGTTAAAATATACTTCATTACACGGACAAACAAAAGATGCATTATCTAAAATGAAAGCTGGAGCTTGGAAATATGACATAGTAACTGATGGATTCAAGTGCAATATGTCTGATTTACATGCTGCAATAGGTGTTGTTCAATTAGATAGATATGAAGGCATGTTAGAGAAAAGAAGACAAATATTTGATATTTATAATAAAGCCTTAGAAGGCAAAGACTGGGCTATAATTCCATTTTCTAAAAATGAAGAAATGGAAACATCATATCATTTATATCCTTTAAGATTAAAAGGATTTGAAGAGGATGATAGAAATAAAGTGATAGAAGAATTAGCTAAAAAAGACATAGCAACTAATGTTCACTTTACACCACTTCCAATGTTTACGCTATATAAGCAATTAGGATATAAAATAGAAGATTATCCAAATGCATATAATCAATATAAAAATGAAATAACACTTCCAGTGTATTCAACACTAGAATTAGAAGATGCAAAATATGTAGTAGAAGAACTTATCAAGGCAGTAGAATCAGTAAAATAAAATAAATATTTTTTATAAAAAAGGAGAGATATTAGTGAAAGTAGGATTTTATACTTCAAAAAGAGAATATGATGAAAAGATGGAAGAATTTAATGAAGCTATACTAAATTCAATAAGAAACGGAGTTCAAACTCTAGGTGATGATGTAAAAGCTTTTGAAAAAGAAATACAAGAATATACAGCTGCACAGCATGCTATTGGGGTAGCTTCAGGAACAGATGCATTAGTTATGGCATCAGATATATTAAATTATAAAGATGGAAATGAAATAATAACTTCACCATTTACTTTCTTAGCATCAACATCATGCTTAGCAAAACACAAAGGAAAACCAGTATTTGTAGATATAGATGAAGAAACATTTAATATAGATACTACAAAAATTGAAGAAGCAATAACAGATAAAACAGTTGGAATTCTTCCAATACACTTATTCTGCCAAATGGCTAATATGGATGATATAATGGATATAGCTAAAAAACACAATTTATCTGTATTAGAAGATGCAGCAGAAGCTTTCGGAATGCAATGGAAAGGAAAAGGAGACACTTATAGACATGCAGGAACTATAGGTGATATGGGAATATATTCTTTCTTCCCTACAAAAACATTAGGAGCTTATGGTGATGGTGGATTAATCACTACAAATAATGATGAACTTGCTGATTTAACAAAAATGCTTAGAGTACACGGTGCAAAAGAGAAATATCATTATGAGTATATAGGATATAACTCAAGACTTGATAACATTCAAGCAGCTGTACTACGTATAAAATTAAAATATATTAATGATTCAATTGAAAAGAGAAACAAAATACACGATTTATATGTTGAAAGATTAAAAGAGATACCTGAAATAACTTTACCAAAAGTTAAAGGTGATCAAAAACCTGTTTATTATGTATTTAATATAACATGTGATAAGAGAGATGAATTAAATCAATATTTAAAGGATAATGGAATAGGAACAAGTATATACTATCCAATACCATTACACCTTCAAAACTGCTTTAGCTATTTAGGATACAAAAAAGGAGATTTCCCAGTAGCTGAAAGAGTATCAGAAAGAATACTAGCACTTCCAATCTATCCAGAATTAAAAGAAGAAGAAGTAGAATATGTTTGTGAAAAAATAAGAGAATTCTATAGAAAATAATAATTTTAAAATTAAGAAATAAAACTGCCTCAAAATAGACTATGAATCTATTTTGGGGCAGTTTTTTTATGGGTTTAGACCTTCTGATTAATTAATGTTAATTTTGAAAGAATATATTGTTGACAAGGAAACAAAAATAATATAATATTATTTCCAAGGAAACAAAAAAACACAAATCTTGTTTGAAAAATCAATAAAGAGGTGATTAAAATGAATGATATAATTATAAATAAATTTAAAGAGATATATGAGAAAGAAGAATTGTTAGGTAAGCTAGTTTTTAAAGGAGAATATGAAAACTACGGAATTTCAGAAATACACTGCATAGATTTAATAGGTAAAATAGAAAATCCTAATGTTACTAAAATAGCTAAAGGTATGAATATGACAAGAGGGGCAATAAGCAAGATTAGTAAAAAGCTTATAAATGCTAAGCTGATAGAAACATATAAAAAACCTAATAATGATAAAGAAATATATTTTAAATTAACAGACTTAGGTAAAAAATTATATAAACATCATGAGACAAAGCATAAAGAATGGGAAGAACGAAATGATGTGTTTTTTAAAAATGTATCAGAAAAAGAACAAGAAGTTGTAGCTAATTTCTTAATAAAGTTTAATAACTATTTAGAAGAAATAATAAAATCAAAGGGAGATATATAATATGAATTTACATTTAAAAGAATTTAATATTCCAGATAAAATACTAAAATGGGGTGATTCACAACCAGCACATCAAAGACAGCATATAGGAACACATATAGATTGCTATAATCTAACAAATATAGAATTGCCATCAGAAATAGAGACGCAAATAATAGATGTTAGAAATATAGAAGTTATAGATATTAACGTACTAGATAGTATATCTATTAAAGAAAACTCTTTTATAATTTTCAGAACAGGATATTTAGAAAAGTATGGATACGGAAGTGAAGAATATTTTAATTCTGATACAAGGCCATATTTAACTAATAAAATTGTAGATAAATTATTAGATTATAATGTAAAATTAATAGGAATTGATTTAGGCGGAATACAACATGGAAAGGACCATGTTGTAATAGATAAATATGTTGAAAATAATGGTGCTTATGTTGTTGAAAATATATGTAATTTAGATAAGGTTGGTTTAGAATTTAAAGCAAATTTAAATTGGATTCAACTTGAAGGGGCTACAGCAATACAGGTCGAAATAGAAACTATATAAACTAATTACTTAGAAAATTTATACCCATTTCTGAAGATATTAGTATTATTTTATATAGATAGTGAAGAAGTTAATAAAATAAAACCTTAAATAAGATTGAATAGTAAAATAGGGGATAAGTATTATCATTATCAGCTATTTAAATTTAAGAATACCTATATCTGTTGGATATAGGTATTTTAAATATATTTAAAATTCAATTTATATAAAAAACAAAAATGATAAGTAAGATTCTTTAATTTCTACAGTCTCATAATTTATTCTAAGCAAGATTTTATATAATCAACGGATACATCCATTCTGATAGCAGTTTCTTCAATTGATAGACCACTATTTAAAAATCTTTTGACAACCATTGTAATATTTTCTCCTACTTCAATAATATGTTTATCAGGATCATAAAAACGAATAACACGCTGTCCCCAAGAATGTTCTACAATAGTATGAACATAGTTAATACCTTCAATGCTATTTATTTTTTGAATAAAGCCATTAAAATCATCCTCTTCAAAATATAACTCTGCTACATTTCCACCAAAAAAAAATTCACTATTTTGTTTGTGAATAAAATTCGACCAAGTATCTTTTGTTTGTAATGCAATCCCACCTGTTAAAGTTACATTTGCACCAAAATCAACAACAACTTCTAAACCAAGCACTTCATAGTAAAATTGTTTTGACTTTTCCATATCCGAAACAACTATCATTGGATTTAAAAATCTCATTATATTTCTCCTTGTTTTAAATTTATTTTATAAAAAATACGGTTAGCATTATTAGTGAGTAATAATAAACACAACTATTAATTAAAATAAGTTATCAACTATTAGTATGATGTTAACCTTAAATTTCCTCATTTGATAAATGCACAATTTAAAAATTCATCTTATAATCCCATAGTGCAATCATTTCCTAATTATAACATTAAGTTTTGCGCAATTAAATAAATATTCAATTTATTCTCTAAAAATTGATATTTTTATGAGTGTGAACTATATTATATTGAACTGATACATATAGTTACTGGTAACATAATTAATAATATTCATTTATAAAATTAGTGTGACAATCTTAGTAGAAATTTTAATAGTTTTAGAATTAAAATATATTTATTAAAAAACTTGATTACAATCACATTTTTATTTTTTGTTTTATATATAATTTAGTCATAAACACAGAGTAAAAGTT
>NZ_HE611053.1:45081-48375 GCF_000285575.1 Clostridium senegalense JC122
TCATAAACACAGAGTAAAAGTTTTGAATTTAGTTTTAAAAGATTCTATAATAAAAATTAAAAATTTTGGAGGAAATTAATATGATAAAAAATATAAACGAAAATAAAAAAATAAATAAAAATTTAAGTTTAGGTGAATGTGTTATCATTTATCCAGGAATTGTAGAGAAATTTAATAATATGCAATTAGACTATTGTTGTGGTGGAAATAAAAATTTAGAGGTTGCATTAAAAGAAAAAGGAATTGATGTAGCTAAGTTTATTGAAAATGTAAATATAGAATTTGATAAATTTGTAGCTAATAATTCTTCATATGTAAACTGGAATGAAAAATCTTCAGAAGAATTAATCAATCATATAATAAATGTTCATCACACTAAAACCTTTGAATTATTAAATGATATTAGTCCTTTGTTATTAAAAGTATTTAAAGTTCATTATAATCATTTACCAGAAGTTTTAAAGAGAGTTAATAAGCTTTTTGGAACACTAAAATTTGAATTGGAAGAACACTTAATAAAGGAAGAAAAAGAGTTATTTCCAAAAATAATTGAACTTGGAAAAATAATTAATAAGAATGAAAGAGAACAGTTAATAGAAGAAATACAAAGTTTTATAGAAGAACATGAAGTAGCTGGAGATATAATCAAAGAATTAGATACTATTACAGATGGATATACTGTTCCAGAATGGGCATGTACAAGTTTTGAATTATTATATTCAAAATTGCATGAACTTGAAAAAGATTTATTTATTCATATTCATAAAGAGAATAATATTTTATTTAAAAGGTATAAATAAGGGGTGGTTAAATTGAAAAACAACACAGTTATATTAAATATTGGAGCAAGCAAAACTGTTAATGAAGAAAAAATAAAGGAATTAACTATTGTTTTAAAAGAGTTAAATAAATATGGAATAACAGAAGAGTTAAAAGAAAAGGGATTAAATTTAGTTAAGTCAATAACGCCTCTAGAACTGTCTATAGCAGAACAAAGTTTAATAGAAGAGGGGATGAATCCCAGTGAGTTAAGGCATCTATGTGAAATTCATATGATGGTTTTAAAAGATGAACTTGAAAAATTACAAAGTAATATATCAAAAGGACATGTTTTATATACATTAATAGAAGAGCATGAATTAATTTTAATCTTTTTAAGAGAACTAGATGAAGTAACAAAGACAATACTAGATATGGGCAGCTTCGATAAAAATAGAGTAGAATTTGAAAAAGTAACTAAATTAATTGATAATATATTAGATGCTGAACTACATCATAAAAGAGAGGAAGATGTTTTATTTCCAGAACTTGAAGTAAGAGAAGTTACCGGACCAACTAGAATAATGAGACTTGAACATGAAGAGTTAAGAAAAAAGAAAAAGGAATTAAAAAAGTTAAGTGAATCAGTTTATGATATGGATTTTAATGAATATAAAATGAAGCTGAAAAAACTTTCAAATGATATTTGTTTTGAATTAAAGGATCATATCTTTAAAGAAAATTACATATTATATCCTACAGCTTTAGAAAGTATTAAAAGTGAAACTAAGTGGGATGAAATGAAAATAAAATGTGATAACATAGGATATTGTAGTTTTACTCCTGAGGATTGCAAGTAATAAAATATATTCCATTAGTTTATAATAAAAGGTATTAATATGTTTATAAAACATATTAATACCTTTTGTATTTTAAAATATGAATTAAGTATGTAATTTTTATTAGGAGGTGTTTATTTTGGATTGTGATTTTTGCTGTGAAAAGTGTGCAAGTAAATTATATGCAAAGGAAATACCTATATTTGAATCTCTTTCTAAAGAAGAATTAGATAGAATAATAGATATAAGAAAGCATATGAGCTTAGAAAAAGGAGAAAGCTTATTTTTAGAAGGGGATAAAGTTTCAAAATTATTTATTATAAGTGAAGGAATGGTTAAATTAAGTAAAAATACTGCTTCTGGAAAAGAACAAATATTAAACATATTAAGTGTTGGAGATTTTCTTGGAGAGAGCAATATATTGGGAGAAACTTCTGAAAGTAATGTATCTGCAATTGCTATTAAAAATACTGAATTATGTACAATTTCAAGAAATGACTTAAAAGAAATATTATTTTCGAATCCTTCAATTTGTTTAAAACTTCTTTCTGAACTAAACAAAAGATTAATAGAAGTAGAAAATTTATCAAAAAATCTATCAAATAACAGTCCAGAAGCAAGAATATGCTGTATGCTCTTAGAGTTTTCAGAGAAATATGGAAAAAAGACTAATGATAAATTAGAAATAGATTTACCACTTAATAGAGAGGGAATGGCCAATTACTGTGGAATAGCAAGAGAAACATTGAGCAGAAAATTAGCCTTATTAGAAGATGAAAATATAATAAAGCTTATAGGTACTAAAAAAATAATAATAAATGACTTAGAATTATTAGAAACAAAAATATTTTAGATAAAACTACGTTTAGTATTACTAGGAATAAAATGAGTAGTAATAACCATAACTGTTAACTGCTCACTATTAACTGTTAACTAGAAGAGTCTCATTTGTGATGGAGGCAAATTTTGACTAATTACTTATTTAGATTATTCACTAAAACCAAAGTATCAGGTACTGGTTCTTTGCTTATTAGGTGATGGGAATACAACATTTGTGGAATCTACAGCTAAAACAAAGAAACTATCCGAAAATGAACCTGTCCCTCTTGTTACGGCGCAAAAATTTAAATAGTTGCTTGATTAGGAGTTTTAGATAGCTTTTTAGAAATTAACAATGGACAAAGGGCAATCAATTAGGAATTGACATTTGACAATGGAGAATTGACAATTATGGAGGAAACTGGACTACCAGTTTCTTTGAATTTAAGGGAGTAAAATTTCAGTTTAAGATATAAAACTAAACAAAAGCTATATTCAAAGTCTACAGCCGTAACAAGAAGAACAGGCGTACCAAAGCATGTTTTCCATAAGTTGTTTTTTTAGTGAAATTGAAAGATTATCAATAAAACCTAAATTAATCAAAGCCAGTCCTAAAATAGCAGCTTTGCTGCGTAGATATTCGGGACCGACTTCGAGTAATATTGGAGAGAAACTAAAATCAACAAAAGTATCAAGCCTAAAGTATAGCAAATTAGCCTTAAACGTGTCCGTCCCTCTTGTTATGGAGGTAGAATTTTAAATAGTTGCTTGCTTAGGAGTTTTTTAGATAGCTTTTTAAAAATTAACAATGGTCAAAGGGCAATCAATTAGGAATTGACATTTGACAATGGAAAATTGACAATTATGGATGAAACTC
>NZ_HE611053.1:49292-87299 GCF_000285575.1 Clostridium senegalense JC122
GAACTGGACTACCAGTCTCTTTGAATTTATAGGGAATAAAGTTTAAGTTTAAGATATAAAACTAAACAAAAGCTATATTCAAAGTCTACAGCCGCAACAAGAAGGACAGGCGTACCAAAGCATGTTTTCCATAAGTTATTTTTTTAGTGAAATTGAAAGATTATCAATAAAACCTAAATTAATCAAAGCCAGTCCTAAAATAGCAGCTTTGCTGTGTAGATGTTCGGGACCGACTTCGAGTAGCATTGAAGAAACCTTAAATTAAAAAGTTATTGACTCTGCCCCATAGGCAGGCTTTATACTTTTATTGGAGGCGGTTTAATGAATACTAACGAAGTCTGTAATTTAATTAATATATCTTCAAAAAGTTTAAGGGTATACGAAGATTATGGAATAGTTATACCTAAGAGAGAAAAAAATAATTATAGAAACTATAGTAAAGATGATTTATTAAAATTAAGAACTGTCAAATTATTAAAAGAGCTTGGATTTTCTTTAAGGGATATAAAAGTTCTTATAGATAATAATAACTGTTCAAGTACACAGTTTATAAGAAGTTTATACCTTCAATCAAAAGCTATTGAAAGAAAAGTTTATGAATTAGAAAATATAAAAAGTACATTAACTAAAAGTATTGATAAAATTTTAGTTAGTAAAAAAGATGACATAGAAAATAATTATTTTATAAATGATATAGACACAATATTAAAAGAAAACAAATCAAATAGAAAGCAATGGGTTGATATGTGGGGATTTGATAATAAAGCAGTTAAATTTGATAAAATGGTAAGAGATAAATCAAATGATGAATTAGGTCTTTTTGAAAAATATGATGATATTTTAATAAAGGTAAGAAATGAAATAATCAAATATGGTGCAAAAAAGGTTCTTGATATTGGGTGTGGAACAGGAAATTTATGTGGAGAATTAAGTGGTTCAATAGAAGTATTAGGAATAGATCAAAGCTTAGAAATGATTTTACAGGCTAAAAATAAATATAGTAATATGAATTTTAAATTAGGTAATTTCTTAGATAAACCATTTGAAAAAAATTATTTTGATATTGTAGTAACTACTTATGCTTTCCATAGTTTGAATCATGAAGAAAAGAAAAAAGCAATTAATAATATGCTAGAATACCTGAATGATGATGGGAAAATTATTATTATAGATTTTATGTTTATAAACAATAAAGAAAAAATAAATGTAGAGAAAAACTACTTAGCGAAAATAAAAATCAGTTATGGGATGTAATTAATAATAAATACTATACAATTTTAGATGAATTTAAAAATCATATTACAATGCTAGGGTATAAAATTAAAACTGACCATATTATAAATTTTACTTGGCTAGTAGAAATAATAAAATAGTTTAATATTTAATGTACGTAATCTTATAAAACTTTTAGTATTATAAGACTAATTTTTAATATTAAAATTAAAAGATTAATGATGATAGGAAATATAAAATATAAAGTTTTAATTAAAAATATTAATAAAATTTAAAAATAAAATGAAAAAATAGTACAATAATCTAAAATAGTTAAAAAATAGTTGTTTATTGTAAAAAAATTTAGTATTATGAAATAGTATTAAAGAAAATTTATAAAAATATGAATTAAATAATATTTAGGGGGACAGTAAATGGGAGTATTTGATGGATTAATAGGTAACGCTTCAGAAGTTAGTATAAATGAGGTGGAAAAGGATTACAGCAACATATTATCAAAAAATGAAAGTGTAGAAAAAGCTTATAAGTTAATTCGTGATATGTTTATTTTTACAGATAAAAGATTAATTTTAGTAGATAAACAAGGTTTAACAGCTAAGAAAATAGAATATCATTCTATTCCGTATAAATCTATAACTCATTTTAGCATAGAAACTGCAGGACATTTTGATTTAGACGCAGAACTTAAAATATGGATTTCTGGAACGAGCTCAGTTATAGAAAAGAAATTTAATAAAAGTTTAAATATATATGAGCTTCAAAGTGTGTTAGCAGAATATGTTTTAAGATAATAGATAGAAAGATTATTACTTAAATTACATAAAGGCTGTATTATTTCTTATGTACATAGTTTAAAAAAGAAAGCATTAGATAATATACATTTAAATTAATATCATAAAAATGTATCAAATTTTTATTTTTAATAAGTTGACAAGCTAAGTATTGCATTTAGCTTGTTTTAAGTTTTGGCTTAGTTAAAAAAATGTTGATAATGTACAATGTTTTAAGGGAACTCGTTAAAAAGTTCCCTTAATTCACATTTAAAGAATATTGCGCATTAAGTTTGCTGTAGATTATGCTTAATTTCTACGGTCCTTTCGTGTAGGAACCTTTTTAAATATACAATAAAGATATTTATAATCTCAATTTTACCATCAATAATAAATATAATAAAACAGGTAAGCCTATTGCAGATAGTATTGTGATTGTAACACGTACTTTTTTGTCATCTCGTAATATAAACAATAAAAACTTATACCCTAAAATACCAATTAATCCACCTAAACAATTTAAAATTATGTCATCAATGTCTGATGCTCCAATGCCGAAAAGCCCCTGAATGATTTCAATAAATAAACTCACTATAAATATAAATAGCATGTTGGTTATTACTTTTTTATTGTTTTTAAATAATGATAAGTATGTACCAAGAGGAATAAAGATAATTATATTACCAACCAAATTACTAAAAGCGAAATTTTTTATAGTGACAGAGTTACTAAATATGTATTCCCTGATACTATAAAAAGGAATGAGATTCATTGATCTATCTAAAGTCCTTTGTTTATTAAATAGAGTTGAAAATGAAACTCTTGATAAGAACAATAATTTAATTAAAAAAAGTATGTAACAAATGAAAACTCCATATAAAAAAACTGTTTCAATTTTCTTTCGTTTATTCATAATACCTCCATTTTTTCATATATGCTTATTTTCTGACGTTCAGTTTGTAAGTAATCGGTAGTTAACATTTATCTACAGTTGCACATTAATTTTATAATATAGCATATAATTGGGGAATTACAAGTATTTGCAGAATTTAAACATAGATTGCTTTTATAAAACTAAAATCCTCTAATTTTTTATCAATATCAAGTCAATTTTCAGCATTGTTTTTTAATATAGCATTAATTTTAAACTTTTAATAATATACTGATAACTTATATAAGTATATTATTAAAAGTATTTTTATTAGTTTTATAAAAAATAAACCTTATATTACAAAGGTTTATTTTAGTTGCTTTAAGATTTTCACTATTAGAAGTAACATGATATATCTCTGTCTGAACATGAGTTTTTACAATGTATTTTCCTGAAAAAACCTTTTTTATTTTCCCAAACAAACTCATTCTATTTTTAGATTATTTATCTTTTGAAGTTAAAATGTTTTTATTCTCTGTTGTGGTAAAAATGTTTGTCTTTATGTCTTGTTCCTTAGGTTTATTAGGCATTATAATAAGTGATATTATTAATAATGTAGTAAATCCTAGTATTAAATTTCTCTTCTTTTTATCTTTTTCATATATAATAATTGTAGGAGTAAAAAGATATGTGATTATAGCTCCAAAACTCCCAATTAAATATAAAATGATTGCAAGTGATTCCATGGTTTTTCTCCTTTGTATATGTTTAGTTCTTTTCTTCTTCTGTTTTGAGGTATATAATTTACAAATTAGTTATCAAATCGTAAATATTATTATAGTTTCAAATCATTTCTTAAATCTATCTCCAGTATTTAAATATATTACAGAAAATATAATTGAAACTAATAATAATGTAAATCCTAATGCTTTCATTATGAAAGTATCACTTAAAAGCAAAAAAATCATACAAAAAGAAATCATAAACATAAGTTTACCCATAAATTTGCATAATGAGATAACATCATATTTTTGCTGCTGTTCTTTAGGCATTGTATTAAAGCCTGCAATAAGAAAAATACCTTTTCCCATGGATAAAATAATACCCAAAATAATAAATGGGATAATGACTAATATCTTAACAATCATAATAATTCTCCAATTCAATATGATTAATTTGTATTACAATTATATCATTAAGTTGTAAATTATGTATAAATAATAAATTAATATAAATCATGTAATTTAAAATAATTAAGATTTGTATATACTGTAATTTACATTTTTGTTGAAATTATAATGAATATATTGTGTATAATGAAAATAAAACTAATAAACAATTGTGTTATAATTGTTTATCATACAGATTAGAATTCGCAGTGGAGATTATTTATATAATAGGAGGTATTGACTTGAAAAATAATAAAGATAATGACCTTTCCAACTATCTTGTAATTGGAATGATAATTGGCTTGCTTGTAGGTATTATTTTTTCAATAATTATGCGCGATAACATTTTCTTTGCAATAAGTGGTATAGGTTTTGGTATATCATTTGGTTTGTTAATTGCAGATATTATATGGTGCATAAAAAATGAGCAAAACAAGTATAATAAAATTGAATAATATGTCCACTTTTATTATGCTCATATATTAACATCGATTTAAAAAAGATTCTAAAAGTAAAAATTATACTGACACAAAATTAAAGGATTTTAGAAACATAAAATCAATATATTTTTAATTATAAAATTGTGTGGTATATATAGGGAAACAAGCTCAAATTTAAATTTATTCAATAACTTCAAAATATTTTTATACAAAATATAGTGTTGAATTTTAAGCGATTCAGAGCATGTCTCACTATTTTGGGTATCCAAGTTTTGGAATGGATAATTTTAAAAGTCAACTTGGAACCCTATAGCTAAATGCAAACATAAAGATTTTTATATAATGAGAGATTGAAATATGGAAATAAAAAAGCGTATAAAAGATTAATTTTCGGTCATAGGTAAAAAAGCTTCTACAAATGATGGTAGGGGCTTTATTCAAAAATTATGGGCTGATGCTAATTCTAATTTTACAGAAGTGGTATCATTAGCGAAGAAAGATAACAATTATCATATTCATCTTTTTTACAATGGTTTCAGCAGTTAGGTTTTATATAATAATCATGATATTTAGATGGTTTATAATAATCTGGATGACACTTGTTACAACTAGTTTAAGAATTATTACATGGACAGCTCATGAATATTCATCCTTAAGATATATATATAATGTATTTTATATGTACTTAATAAATGTTAATGGTAACACTAATATATATAATAAATATAATGATATCAGAAATAATTGTTATATTAAGGAAGGTTGAATATGTTATCTAATAATGAATTTATACGACAGTCCCTAGAGTTACATCTTTTTTTTGCACGAATTATGAAAGAACATTCATTTTTCCTAGAAATAGGTTTTACGCAAAAAGACTTAGGTTTCACACGTAAAGCAGATTCTCTTAGAATGCAATTTGATAAGCTTTTAGCAGATGTTATATCTATTTCTAATGGTGTTGTAAGTAATAATATATTAGAATCCGGTGAAGTATTTACACCATATACTTTAAAAGCCGAAATGGCTTCATCATATTTTACAGGAGTAGAAATTCCAATTAATTTGACAAAAGCAGAGTCAGGGCTTATGGGGTATGATTCTATGAGAAGTAGTGCACTACTTGAAGAAAGGGTATCAATAATTAATAATAGAGCAATGGAATTGGTTCTAAAATTGGTGCAATTTAAGTCAGATATATTATCAGGCGTTACACATTGTAATATGTTTACCAATAATTATCCTTTACTTATAGATCATATTTTAAGAGAAGCAACATTTTATTATCGATTAATTGAAAGACTTCAAGATAATGAAGATATCAACTTAGAGAAAGAAGCTTATGATCAAGAAGCTTTCTGGAATAGAATTATGGCTGAGCACTCCAAATTTATTCGTGGGCTTTTGGATCCAACAGAAAATGAGCTTATAGATACAGCCAATAACTTTGGAAATGAATTTGATAAACTTACTGAAGAGGCAATAAAAGCCATGAATATGACACTGCCAATTTCAGAAATTACAGATGACAGTCTAAAAGCAACTATAAAAATTAAAGAATTTAAAAAACAAGGTACACAGGGATTATTAGATTGTAAAATTAAATCTATAATAATACCATTATTAGGTGACCACACTTTACGTGAGGCAAATCACTATTTACGATTATTAAAAGTATTTAAAACAGTAGAAGTACAATAAGTATTGATAAGGATTATTTCAATAAAAGGTCATAAGTTTAAGTAGTATAACAAAATTAAGAATTCAGATATAGCTAAAAAGTATATTTTTAGGTTTAAACAAGTTGTTTTATAAGATAAAAATATACATTAAATAAATGATATTAAAAACACTCACATAGTAAACTAAAATAGTTTTATATGTGAGTGCTGTATATTAAGCCTTATAACTATACTATATAACTTTAAATTAAGGTAGAAAATATAAAATTATATTTGTTATTGTTTGAAAAATTGTAGTGTTTATCACTAAAATATATTGTTACAATCGTCTCTATCGTCTCTATCATGTCTATTATCTCTGCAAATAGCCCTACAAACAGCTCTACAAAAATCTCTATTACATCCAGAGTTTCTACAAATTTCTCTACAGAAATCCCTACAAATATTTCTATCATCTCTATCATTATTACAATTGTTTCTATGATTATTACAATTATTTCTACGATTATTACATGACATAAATATACCTCCTAAATATAAACAAATATAATGGATATATATAAATATATCTATATATTATAATATGGATATATGTAATTATTGATATTCAGATTATGGTAACTAATTAAATTATAGATAGAAAAATGAATAAATTTGTAGGTTCCTTATATAATAATTATTATATAAAATATATTATTATTTTTATGAAAAATATGCATATGAAGTTATTTATATTATGTAGATATAATATACAATATAAAAAGTTTACAGTATAGAAACTAAATTGAATTATATTTAAGAGATCTAGTGAATAAAAACTTTAAAATTATATAGTGAATTTATATAATTATCGAATAAAAAATATTAAAAGTACTCATATAATTAAACTAAAATAAGTTTATATATGAGTACTTGATTTTTATAATAAAATATTATCGATTAAAGTAATAAACAATAAGTCATGTCTATTATTAAATAAACATGATAACTTCCACCTATGATAGCTTGTCTTATAAATCTAGCAAAATGGTGATTATTCATTTTAATAAAGTCTTTAGCAAGGCTTTGTTAACCTTAAAGACTTATGAGTATAGGCTAATTTGAATAACAGTTATCATATTCATCTTTTTTACAATGGTTGCAGCAGTTAGGTTTTATATAATAATCAGGATATTTAGGTGGTCTATAATAATCTGGATGACACTTGTTACAACTATTTTTAAAATCATTACATGGACAACTCATGAATATTCCCCCTAAAATATATATAGTATATAATATGATATTATTCCATATTAGGTATTCAGATTATGGCAATTAATTAAGGCGATTAGGAAAGAATATATATTAATAGTTTTAAAATTTACTTAAAGTGTTATGTATTTAGATGATTAATCATGAACTTAATATTGTAATCTATCAAATTAAGAAATAATCAAACAGTGTTAATGTAATTAATATAAATAAAACTATAACATTTAATATGAAAAAAAGTGTATTTAAAAGTAGTAATATTTTTTTTGCTTTATTTAAATTGTTGATTTTTACTAATATAGGAAACAATAATAAATTTACTATTATAAGAAATATATTTACTGCAAATACTATAATAGTAGCCTTATAATTATGGATATAAATCACCTCCTCTACAGAATTCTTAATATGTATTGTAAACATTTACAAAATACTTCAAATCTTAAAAAAGTACATTTATAATAATACAGTAAAATAATTCTTAATTCAATTAACTTACAACCCTATAGTACTGAAATGTATTAATATTTTTTATATAAAAAACAATTCAGAAGTGTTTAGGGTATATAAAAGCGTAAATTATATAAGTTATAATTAATTAAAGAGATAATTTCAAAATAGAGGTTATTCATTTTTAGGGGGATGTAAAAATGACTGAAGTTGTTGTACATGAAATGAAATATTACGGTGGAAAAGTGAATTTAAACATAGAGCTAGTTAATTATAGTGATGAATATTATAATGATTATAGAAGTATTTGTTGTGATTGTTTTAGGGAATTAAGTATAGCTACTAATTTAAATCCCAATTCATTTTATACACAAGATGAAATGAATAAAAAGAAGTTTAATGTTTTTATTATGTTTATAGAAAAAGAGATAATAGGTTCTGTTGAAATACATGAAAATATAATAGATCACTTGTTCGTAAACCCCAAATATCAAAATAAAGGATATGGAAAGAAACTTTTGTTTTTTGCTATTAGTAGGTTACAACAAGCAGGAATTGATGAAATCACTTTATTTGTTGCAGATTTAAATAAAAAAGCTATTCAGCTATATTTGAACAATGGATTTAAATGTACAAAAACAATAATAGACAATTGGTGATAACGAGCCAAGCATAATTTACAACAGATTTCCTTGTATAATATATCTAAAATATAAATTGAGGGGACCTTTTATAAGGCCTCTCAAAAAATAATATAGTATCAATATTATCATAAAATATAGTATTTCATTTAAACATGTTTTCTTAAATTATTTAAGAAAGAATAGTTAGTAGGATAGGTGAAAAGCCATTCTATTTTTAACGGTTAGCAAATTATATAAGTTCATTACCTTTAATAGGTTAGATAGCCTAAGTAGACTATCCACTTTTTGTTATAATAATGGTAGGACAAAAGAAAGCTTAAAAAGTCGGGATACCAATCTTTGATGATGATAAGATTAGATTAACGAATTGTGATGGGGGTAAAAATTATGGAATGGATTGAAAGTATTAGAGAAGCTATTTCTTATATTGAAGATAATATTACCAATGATTTATCCATAAAAGAAATTGCAGATAGGGTAAATATTTCTCCTTTTTATTTTCAAAAAGGATTTGGAATGTTATGTGGATATTCCTTAAGTGAGTACATTAAGGGAAGAAGACTTGCACTTGCCGGCAGTGAGGTTTTATCTACTGATGGAAAAATAATAGATATTGCAATAAAGTATGGATATGATTCTCCAGATAGCTTTACTAAAGCTTTTACAAGATTTCATGGAGTTACACCATCTGCGGTTCGTAAAGAGGGTGCAATGATAAAGTCCTTTGTTGCCCTTAAAATCAAATTTTCATTGGAAGGTGGATATATAATGGATTATAAAATAATTGAGAAAGATGCATTTAAGGTTGTAGGAGCGTATAAGAAATTTAAATATGATTCAGCATTTATGGAGGTACCTTCATTCTGGAATGAGCATATTTCACAAGGAAAGTTAAAGGATATATGTGGAATGTATGGTATTAACATTGATGAAGAAATGGGTGGTAATGAATTTGAATACCTTATTGCAGAGGATTATTCCAAAGAGAAAGACGGTATGGAAGGATATATAGTTAAAACAATTCCTAAGTTTACTTGGGCTGTTTTTCCTTGTTATGGATCAGGTCCAGCATCAATTCAAGAAACTAATAAAAAAATATTTTCAGAGTGGCTACCAAACTGTAGAGATTATGAAATTGCTGCAGGTTATAATATAGAAATGTATAGTGATCCAAGTAAGTATGAAAAGGGGATTTTAGATAAAAATTACTATAGCGAAATTTGGATTCCAGTAAAGAAAAAATAGGGAGTAATTAAGATATTAGGATATGGAAACTCTTTCTATATAGGACGAAAGAGGATGGAGGCAATATTCCAATATCATTTAGCTAATTAAATGATATTGAGTTTAGTCTAAAAAATAAAATATGAAAATATGAGGGTACTGAAAAAGTTTAAGTTTTCAGTACCCTAGTTTTTAAACAGTTTTTTCAACAAACTGTTATTTTTTATAAAAATATATAATTAAAAGTTGAGATTAAAATATTATTAATCATATTGTATATTGAGAAAACTAAATTTTTTCATTTACGTTGCGGTAAAGCGTATCATAAGTAGCCGCAAACTTTTAAAATTTAATCATTTAATTATGCCTAAAGGTGTATTTTTGTAGAAATATTTAATAAGTAAAAGCACGATAATAGATAGTTATAAAATGAGTATTTGTGCACACATTTTAGTGAGTTTTTCATTAGAAGGTGTGCATTTTACGCAAAATAGTTTTGAAATTATTTATGTTAGAGTATAATTGTAGTGTGTAAAGTCAGAAGATAAATTATAGATTCATATGACTAAGATTGTTTAGACAAAGAAATTAGAAAGGTTGGATTAATTATGATAAGACCAGTTGTAAAGGATGTATTATTCTTAAAACAAAAATCAGAACCTGCAACTAAAGATGATGTAGCAGTTATAGATGATTTAGTAGATACATTAAGAGCAAATTTAGAGTATTGTGTTGGCATGGCAGCTAATATGATAGGGGTTAAAAAACGCATACTAGTATTTAGTGTAGGTGATATTATAGTTCCTATGGTAAACCCAATTATATTAAAGAAAAAGGACAGTTATGAGGCAGAGGAAAGCTGTTTATCATTAACTGGTTTTAGAAAAACAATGAGATATGAAACTATTGATGTAGAATATTTTGATAGAAACTTTAAGAAGCATAAACAAACATTTACTGGATTTACTGCACAGATTATTCAGCATGAAGTGGATCATTTTGAAGGTATTATAATTTAGGGCAGCTTAAAAAAATAAATAAGTTAGAATGCTCGTCTATTTTGTATTATACTGCGTAAACAGAACCCTTAGATAGTGCTACTATCTGCGGAACCTGTTTCCTTATCTAACTCAAAATATACTTCTCATATTTGACTTATTATTAATTTGAAAAATATATTTAAGAAAAAGGAGTTATTATGGCTAAAGTACGAAAAATGCTTGGAAAAGCAGATTCACCATATATTGTTTCTCTTATGAGGTTAATAGAAACACAAAGTAAAAATACAATTATAAAATGGTGTAATGAATGGTTAGAAGGAAATATGAAATTAATAGAAGCAAAGAAAATTATTAAGGAAGCTCAAATAGCTGCAAGGGAAGCAGAAGGAAATCCAGCTGCACAAGCTGCCGCTAGGGCAATTGGAGCAACAACAGCAACAATTAATACTTTAACAAGTTCTTTAGGACTTGCATTTTATGGTGCTGCAGCTATAGCATACTCATCTATTGGTGTGAATGAGAATGTTGAAGTTTATGATGAAATTGCAGCAAGAGAGTGCAAGAATATGGAGAATGCTTTACGTAAAGTTGCTATAATAGATGAGCCTAATCCAGCGAAAATAAATTGGAATTGCTAAATATAATAGTAATTCTTTTATCTGAATATAGAAGAAACATTTTTATATTGTTTGGTACATAAAAAATTTAATCAATAGTTTATTTTAAAAAGAAAATATATAAAGGGTAGAGTAGTGTAGTGTAGTATTGATATTATGATTTCTTACAATCCTAAAGATTTATTGAATAATTAAAAATTGTGTATCAGCTAGTCTTGAGTATAACAGTGCTAAATAAAGAAAAAGTCTCATAGGATATTATAAAAAGTAAATTTAGAGGTGAAGAATGAAAAGATATGAAAGACAACAACAGAGTTCATATAAGTATACCTTGGCTAATACTAATTTAAGAGAAGAAAAATCTACGTCTTCAAATGTAATTACTATAATACCGGCAGGATCTAAGGTTCAAGTTATTGAAGCTGAAGAAGATTGGTATGAAGTATCATATAATGGACAAACAGGGTATGTATATAGTGATTATTTATCCAAAACAAAATATACATGGACAGATGTTACTTTAAGGTCTTATCCATCTGCTGAGTCAAATTTAGTAACTATAATTCCTCCAAAATCTATAGTACAAGTGTTATCTACAAATAGAGATTGGAGTCATGCTATGTATGATAATCAAGAAGGATATATATTTAGCTATTTCCTTTCTGATGATGGAAATCCACCTGAAGAATATGATTTTAAGTACTTTTATACGGACATGACAAAGTTTGTAAATGATAATCAAATTAAAAGCCCCACTATAAATTTAATTACAACAGATTTAGAAAATAAGCTTACTTATATATTTGAAAAAAATTATGATGGTTCATGGAATTTACTGTATAAGTGGCCATGTACAATAGGTAACCCTAATACACCAACTATTAAGGGTACTTTTTATGTTAGCGGTAGAAAGCCTTACTTCGGTTCTGATACTTATAGAGTAAAATACGCTACTAGAATTCGAGGCAGTTACTACTATCATTCAATTTTATTTAATGCAGCAGGAATTAAAATAATTGATGATAGACTTGGGATGGCGTTGAGCCATGGATGTATTCGATTAGCTGTAGAAAATGCTCAATGGATTTATGATAATGTATTAGATAAAACCACTATAATTATAAATTAAACTAGAGTAGGGGTTATTAAGGTTAAGAATAGTTAAATTAAATACCTAAAAATAAATTAGGTTATGTTAGTTCTCTTTCACAGTGAGGATAGACTTTTCAATTTAAAAATCTATTTTTCTTCACCTCACTTGTGATTTTAATAACAATAGATTGTAATATAATAACTTATTTAAGATACTGTATTAAGTTCTATTGTGTTAGTGTATGTAGAAAATTTATCTTCCTCTATTTCTATAGCATTTTCTATATGTACTAATAACTTTTCTAAAAGATAATACTCGTTTATATCATTATCCTTTTTTTCTAACTCAACATAATCTCCTTCAGTTGCTATAGTAATTATTTCTGCATTGTTTACTAAATAGTTAAAAACAGACATGTCCACGGCATTGATAGCTTTTTTAGTATGAAAACAATCCAAATCAATATCTAAAATAAATTTCTTATTTATTTCATTTGAGATAAAAAAAACAGGAATAAAATTATTTATCTGATTTAATTTAAACAATAGTTCCTCATCTTCTATTACATTGTCATATACATCAATTTGGCACTTATCATCATGTGAACTTTTTTTACATTTGCTAGTGCAACAAGGGTCTATGTAGTATATTTTATTATTGGCATAATCTCTGCAAATACCTGCACTCAGTAGGCTAAATACTACTGCATCTGATATCATTCCTGTTTGTAATGCAAAATCTATATGTTCATCATTGCAAAGCTTGTCTAATGATGATGCAATTGTACTTGATTCATTTATATGTGCATTTGCTATCAAATTCTCTCTTACGGATCTCCATTCTAAGCCAGCAACCTTACAAGAATGTCTGTAAAATGCACTACGGGTATCCATATGATGGTCAAAAGTTAATAATACTGGTGCAGTTTCATTATTAGAGGCATATTCTGACCATGGAATTATAACTTCATGATGATTTGCTACAATATAAATTTTCTTTCCTCTTATCACTTTTTCAGTTACTATATCTGTTTTCAACAAAAATCACTCCTTTAAAAACACCATACAAGTTTCGACATTATATAACATAACACATCTTTAATAAAAGGAAAAGTGTCCTTTGAAGATGGGGAGGTTGTGAAAAAAGTTCTTATCATCATAGCTGCTTTTAATTTGCTCTCAATTTTAATATATTATTCATTAGAAGTATTACAAAACAATAAAATATTATTACTTATTTAAAGAACTTCTTAGCATGTCTTGCTATTTTGAATATCCCAATTTAAAAAATGAAATTATTTTATTTGTTGCAGATTTAAATGTACAAAAATAATAATATATAAATAATATATAATTGAGGATAATGAGAATAAGCTATAGCAAATTTAATTGAAAAATATCTTTAAAATATAAATTGAGAGGATATATAAAATTCCTCTCAATTTATATTACATTATTATCATCATTATAAAACATAGTTTTTTATTTAAACATAGTCTTTTCTTTTAATACATCAATAATTTTTCTAGATAACTTATAAGATTCACCAGCTCCAAAAACTATAATTATATCTCCACTTTTAACTTCATTAAGGATTTTATTGCATATTTCATTGGAGTTTTCTATATATTCTGATTTATTTACATCTATTTTATTACATAGCATATCTAAATTAACTGGCTCTATATTTTTACTTGCTTCTCGTCCTAAAAAAGGTTTTGTAATAATAACTCTATCAGCTTTTCTTAATGCTGTAGCAAACTCATTAAAGAATAATTTCACCCTTGAAAGTTGATGTGGCTCAAAAATAGCAAAAATCTTTTTTTCTGGATAACTAAGTTTGATTGAATCTAATGTAGTAGCGACAGCAGTAGGATGATGAGCAAAGTCGTCAAAAATCTTAATATCATCAATATCTGCTATTAATTCTAGCCTTCTGCCTATTCCTTTAAAATTTTCAAAAGAGTTTTTTATTGAGTCTATGCTAACACCTAACTCTAGGGCAGTGATTAACACGCCTAAAGAGTTCTGAACATTATGCTTACCTATTAATCCAAGTTTAAAAGTATATTCATTATTACCATTTACTACTTTAAATGATGAATATTCAGGAGTATTTGAATTTAATTCAGCTTTATATTCCATGTGAAAAGGAAATTTAATTTTATTATCTATATAATATCCAATAACTTTTACGCCTTCTTTATTTAACCAGTCTTTTAAATCATATAATATTTCTCCAATAGCATTACTGTCTTCATTAACAATTAAAATTTTTGGATCATTAAGCTTTTTTATAAAATTTTTAAAAGAATCTTTAACTTCAGTTATATCTTTAAAAAACTCTGGATGATCCATCTCTACATTATTTATTATAGCTATTGAAGGGCTGTAATTTAAAAAGTTATTGTTAAATTCATCTGCTTCACATATAAAATAATTTGAATTTCCGATTCTATATCCGACGGCCCAATTCTTAAATGTTGTTCCAGCTTCAACAGTTGGATCTAGTCCTCCATTTTCCAAGACAAGTCCCATTAATACTGTAGTTGTAGATTTACCATGTGTACCTGCAATAGAAATAACAAACTTTTCATTTTGTATATATTTAGCTGAAAACTCCTGCCATGTCATTAAAATTCCTCTTTTTTTAGCTTCCAATATTTCTGAATGATTAGGGGAAACATCTAAAATTGCAGGTGATATAACTAAAATATCAATATCTTTTATATGACTTAAATCATGACCTGTAAAAATTTCTATATTATTTTCTATAAGAGCATCTTTATAATAGCCTGACGTACTTAAATCACACCCTGAAACATCAAATCCATTATTTTTTGCAATGATTGCTATAGGTGCAGCACCACTTCCACATATACCCATAAAGTGTACTTTCATTTTACTTTCCAATATAATTCACTCCTATTATCAAATTATTTAGATTGAGATTATGCTTTAGAAAATGTTTATCATATAATTTGTTTGAAACAAAGTAGCTGTAAATTAAATTAATTATAACATGATTCAAGTGGTGTTTTACAATATTATACAAGTGAAATGCTATAAGGTACTTACAATGGGTGAGATAGAGTTGTTTAAGGTAAGAAACATAATATATCATAAGTAATTGTTTATTGAAAAATATACTTTTATAGTATAATGAATTATAGGTCTTTAATTATTAATGATTAGATTAGTAAGTATAAAGGGGAGAAAAAATTGAGTAAAATAAATGCAATTCAACAAGCTATTATAGGATTAGATGGTGGAGAATACCAAAAATTAATGGATGCATATCTATATAAGAAATTTAAGTACAAAAATATTGAGCCATTAGGTTCTCATACTGGAACAAATAAAGTTACTAAAGGAATTCCGGATTCATATGTAAAGTTAGATAATGATAAGTATGTTTTAATTATGTATGGTACAGTTGAAAGTACATCATATAAAAAGATAGAAAAAGATATAAAATCGTGTTTAGATAAAAAAACTTAATATTAGTATTAAAGAAATTGAAGAAATAATATGTTGTTATACATCAACTAATATACATATTGAACAAAAGAAAAAGTTAGAAAATATGATTGAAGGTGTAAAAATAACATTAATAGGGATAGGAAGTGTTTCACATGATTTATTAATTAATTATCCTACAATAGCATCTGAATTTTTAAATATACCGATAGATACGGAACAAATATTTGAAATCGATGATTTTATAGATAAGTATGATAAAACCAAGATGAATGCTTCAATTAATATGGAACTATTACATAGGGATAATGAAATAGAATCATTAATTAATAAGCTTGAAGAGAGCAAGGTTGTATTGATATTTGGAAAATCCGGGATAGGTAAAACTAGATTAGCACTAGAAATAGCGAGAATATATAGAGATAAGCATAATTTACGCGTATTTTGTGTAAAAAATAATGGTCAAATGTTATACAACGATTTAAAATATTATTTATCAGATTCAGGAGATTACCTATTGTTTATAGATGATGCTAATAAAACCACTCAGTTAGAGCATGTATTAGATTATGTTATAGCACCACCTGAAGGAATAAATGTTAGGATTATAATGACAATAAGAGATTATGCAAAGGATAGAGTAAAACAAGTAATATATAATAAAGTAATTCCTCAAGAAGAAGAAATAGATGTTTTAAGTGATGAAGTTATAAAAGAAATTTTGAGTAACAATTTAGATATAAAAAATAATAAGTACTTAGATCAAATAGCAAAGATATCAAAAGGAAATGCAAGATTAGCAATTTTAGCAGGAAAAATTGCTTTGAAGAATGGATTATCATCAATATATAATTCAGTAGATATATTTAAATATTATTATGGAGAGATTATTGAAAAAGAATTTTTTGATAGAAAGAAAATTATCTCTGCATTTCTTATTACATTATTAGGACCATTTGAATATGAAAATCATGAAATAGCAATAAAGATATTAAGGGATAATGGGATAAATGAAGATGAGTTTTATGAATTATGCTATGAACTTGATAATAGTGAAATTATTGATTTATACATGGATAAAGTAGTAAAAATTAGTGACCAAAGTATGGGAGACTATTTATTATATTACGTTCTTATAGAGAAGAAGTATATTGCATTAGTAGATGTTATTAAAAATTTGTTTAAAAGATATAGACGTAAACTAATATATGCTTTAAATACAATTGGAACATTATTTAATAATGAAGAGTGTTTTAAATATATAGAGGATCAAGTAAATAAGGTGTGGAGTGCTATAGAAGATGATAAAGAGAAGTTTGAATATTTAAAATCATTTCATGTATTAAATGAAGAAAAATCATTAGCATATATAAAAAATAAAATAGATAAGATGGATAAAGAGGATATATTGATAGATAGCTTTAATTTAAAAGATAAAGAGAAGAATAATTCTATTAAATCAGAGATAGTCGAGTTGTTAGGTGGATTTAAATATTCTAATAATTATGAGTTGATACTTGAGTTAATTATATATTATTTTAAAAAAAGCCATCTGAGGCATCAGATTTTTATCTTTTATTCGCAGATAGATTGGGATATGATCAGAATTCTCTTCAATATGAATATGAGAGAGAACTATTAAATGTTGAATATTTATGGAAAGAGGCTAATAAAGGTTTAGATATAAATTTAACTATATTACTTCTAAATATAATTGAAGAATATATCAAGTTTGAATTTCATAGAACTGAAAGTAATGGTATGAGATCAATCAACTTTATTACATTTAATTTATATATGTGTGAAGGCTTAAAAAAGTTAAGAAAAATCTTATGGAGTATTTTAGGAGAGTTATATAAGCAAGAAAAGTACAAAAATATTATAAATAAAATATTATTAAATTATAATCCATATTCGAAAAATAAAAATCAGCTAAAATTGGTATATGAAATGGATTTTAAATTTATAAAGAAGTATATATTTAATCAGATAATATCACCAGATTTTATACAATGTAAAATTTTAAATCAATTTAAGAGAATAAATCAAAGATTAGAAATTATTGAGGATACAGTATTAGAAAAATATATAGAAAATGAAGAGTTTTTAATATATAAAACTCTATGTAAGAGTTATGATACTGGTATAGATTGGAAGCTACAACAAGAGAAGAGAAAAAAATATCTATAACATGGTAAAAGATTATGAAGAAGATGATTTTATTAAGTTATTTAATTTATGCAATAGTATTTTAGATAAAAGTGAAAATAGAGAAGTTTGGAAGTTGCAAGATGGAATAACACTTTTATTTGAGGCAACTAAAGAAAATTTAAAAAATATGTTGTAGCGATAAAAGCATATTTGAAATGTGATACGCCTTTCTCTAATTGCATAAGTAATAAAATATCTATTCTTATTAAATTTATAGGTATTGAAGAAACTGAAAAAATTATCTTTAATTATGAGTATAAGCAAAAAAATAACTGGATATATGAATTTTTATTTTGTATTCCAATGGAAAGAAGAACTATAATATATGCAAATTTATTAAGAAAGGTTTTTGGAGGTGAAATAAAAAGGCAACAACCAATGATACCTAATATTCAATTTATAGCACTATATAAAGATATTGATGAGAATATAGTACGCGATTTATCTTTGAAATTATTAACAATAAATTCACTCGAAAAATCGTATGCTATACAGTCTTTTTTAGGACATAGCTTAGATAAGGCTGATGCTGATATGGTTTTAAGTATATTTATGGAGGATATTAACATATTAGAAAATCTATATTTAAATGTAATTGAAAGTGATATAGATTATGAAGGTTATTTATTTATTAGTTTAGTAAAGAATAATGTAGAGTTTTTAAAAAAATTTGTGCAACAGATAATAAATACTAGGAATGCAGATTATTATATGGGGAATTTTAAGAGGTTATGGGAACAGGAAAATTACGATGAGCTAATTAAAATATCATTCGATATACTAATTAGCTCTAAAGGCAATATAAGTTTGTACTTTTGTGAAAAAGATATAGAAAAAATATTTATGAATAGTACTAATACTTCAAAAACAATTAAAAATAGAAAAATAGAATGGATAAAAAACTATATAAAAAAATTTTTGAATAATGTAGATTATTTAAATTTAATTTTTCAGGTAGTCATGGCTGTTTTTACGGCTAATAGACAAGAGCTTCTGCTATATTTTCTTGATATGAATACAGATATAGAAGCATTTAAATCAATAGAACTATTTCCTAGATTTAAATGTTGGTCTGGGAGCGAGGTTCCTCTTATAGAAGAAGAGATTAGTTTTCTAAGTGAATTAATTAATAGTATAAATGGAATAGACTATATTGAACATAAGGCATATTTAAAAGAACTTATTTTAAGCAAGGAAAAGCAGAAACAACAAGCCTTAGTTGGAGAATATTTAGAAGACAGGGATTTATCATAATAATAAGCAAAATATCATTTAAAATAATTTTGATAAATTAGAAAAGAAGTTATTAGTAAGGTCTGATAAGTATAAGGAAATAAAAGTAATTATTATATTAGGAAGTGTCTGAAAACTCATTTTTAGAACAATATTAGTCGTAATTTCTATAATTCAGAAATAAAATTTCATATAAATTTAGTAAAGATTAAATAAATTCTGCTGTAAATTTTGAAGTTATTTCAAAAATATTCTTAGATTCTTAGTTTTCAGACACGCCCTAATTTTATTGAAAAAAATTTCATTATATACTATATAGGATGAGTTTAAAAGTTATATAAGGTCGGACTTAGAAACAACTCAGAAATAAATATTAAATTTGTATTCAGTAGTATTGAATGATTTAAAATAAGTAAAAAATATAACTAAAAACATTTAAATAACTATAGTGATTTATCAAGAAGAGTGCAAACAATGGCGTTAATATAGAAAACCACTTCAATGTTTAGAGTCAAATTCTAAGTATTAAAGTGGTTTTTAATATATCTAAAAGGTTATTTTAAAGTGGAGAATCTTTTACATAATAAGGGATAATAGATTAATATTTCTTAAGAGTTATGATATTATTGAAATATATGTAATAATTTATAGAATAGAGTTAGAAATATAGATATTAAAGATTATAAACCATAGAAAAGGCAAACGAAAGTGAACAAATATATATAGATATTTATTCACTTAAGTTATAGCATAGATACGAAGGAATAATTTTGAGTGAGCGAATACCTTGTATTACTCAGGGTTGCAAGGCAACTATTTTGCAAATAACGGATTAAAAGATATTTAAATTTATAACATTTATAATGCAATAGTGTATATGTTTACAATGAAAATAGACAAAGGGAGAGGATATATTGGAAAATAAATATAAGATAAATTCAAACTTAATGGAAAAAGTAGTAGAATCAGAAACAATGAGAAATATAGTTTTGGAAAGTGCTAGTAGCAAATTATTAAAATCAATTGAACAAAGGGAAAGATTAATAAATTCGGCTCATTTTGACATTAATATATTAGAAAATGCTTTTGAGATACTAAAAAGTCCACCTTTAGATAACATCACTTCAAATTATACAAAAATATTAAGTGAATCACCTATTAATATTGCATCAATAGGTGTTAGTAGCAATTTAGTAAGCTTAATTGAGCAAAAGAGTAAATTGATAGAATCAGTTACATCTAGTAGTAATATAATAACGAGTGCTTTGTGTATACTAAAAAATCCACTTTTGAAGGATATTAATTCAAAGTACATAAAAACACTAAGTAAATCAACTACTAATATTGTTTCAGCAGGTATTAGTAGTAAATTAGTAAATTCTATTCAACAAATATCACAACAAATTAATGAAATAGACTTTAAATGTATTAAAATAAATAGTAATGGTACAATAAATTATTCTAATAAAAATATTAATATGGATGAAGTTGTAGGAGCGGTTAATTCTTATTTAGAGGAAGATTCACCAATTGAAAGTAAAATTGAAAAAATAGTTAAAAAGAGTAAGGGTTACAATCCTATAATAATTATAATAGTATTTTCTTTATTCATTATACCATTAATAAATGTTTTTAATCAGTCTAACAGCATGTCAAAACACAATTATATTAGTGATGAAATTACTGAAAGTATAAATAATTTAAATGAAGATGTTGTTTGTACACTAGATAAAGTTGCTAATGTTCTTGGCATTATTTTAATTTGTGGAAAAGGATTGTTAAATAGTGTTGAAAACTTTGATAGCAATCATCCAGTAATTTTTGATTTAATAAAGTATTTAATGGAATATTTAATAAGAGGTATTTATAAATTTGTAAAAAAGAGAAAAATTAATATTAAAGTTATAGAAGATAAAAAAAGAAAAATAAATTTTATAAAGCAAGAAGTTATAAATTTGGTTAAAAATGAATTTCAAAATCCAATTATAGATAATATTTTAATAGATAATTTTGGTTTAATTATAGCTAATGATGTAGAGATAAGAACTAATAATACATTTGAATCACCTATAGTATATAAAATGAGAAATTTTGGTGAAGTAGTTGTAATATTAGAAACAGATGATGATTGGGCAAAAATTAAATTTGATGGAGAAGATAATAAAACATATATTGGGTGGATGTTTGCATCATACATAGAGAGGGTAAATAGTTAAATATATTATTATTATTATTTTAACACAGTGAAGATGTAATAATTTACAAAATAGAGTTAGACATATATATTAAAAATTGTGAGTATTAGAAAAGCGAACAAATTTACCGATAGGGATAGGTAGGGGGAATAATTTTGAGTGAGCGAATACCTTGTATTACGGAAGGTTGCAAGGCAACTATTTTACAAATAACAGCTGATAGAACTGGTGGATATTGTATGCCATGTTATCAAAGAATGAAAAGAAAAGAACGTGAGGAATTTATCAAGAAAAATAGGAAAGATGTTAATTTGTATGCTAACATAAGTGATCCTGTTGAAATTTTAAAGATAATGCACAAACCTAAGAAATGTAATCCTTTAGAAAATTACGTGAAATACGAAAAAAGTATTGAAGAAATGTATACTTCTCTTTGTAAAGAAGATATAGAAAAGATGAAGGATTATGCTATAAATCTAATTGAAAGTGAAAACATAGAGATGGCACAAGATATATTGTTATCAATTGTATGTTACATCAATACAGAAGTGGAAGAATGCCTAAAGGCTTTAATAAAGAAAAATGAGTGTTATCCTGACATAATATTTAAAGATGCTTCAAGTAATGTTAGGGATTATCTTATAGGACAAGTTATTGAAGAAGTAGATACTTTAAATTTAAATCATGTGTTAAGAGCTTTAGCTTGGATTGGTGATGCAAAAGTTGTAGATTTATTTTATGAATGGAGAAAGAATCCGCCTAAGTGGAGAAATAAACTTTATGTTCCACCAGAAGAATATTCTTTAGAGGCTGGATGGGAGTTAACAGAAGAGGGGAAAAGAAGAAATCTATTTTTTGAAGATTGTTATGCTATTGAAAAGAAAAATCCTCTTGTAGATGAACCTGTATTGTTTTTGCAGACAGAAGATAAAAAATGTGAATGGTGCGGAGAAGCATTAGTTAATTTAGTTAGTTTTGATTTAACTAACTCATTTTTTGAATTTATGAATTTGAATGGTAACAGATTAAATATAGCAACTTGTCCTATGTGTAATTGCTATGAACCTATATATACTGATATTGATACTAATGGAGCTACATATTGGAGTAAATTAAATATTAAACCGCAATATCTATGTGATACAACTAATGAGGAAAATCCAATTTATAAAGCATCAATAAGTATGTCAAAGGTAAAGAGAAACTGTTATCATGCAGCAAGTGAGTTTTTAGAAACAACATTTTCTCAAATCGGAGGATATCCTACTTGGATACAAGATGCAGAATACCCAAAGTGTCCAAAATGTTCAAAACATATGAAGTTTATTGCACAAATTGATTGGGCTGATATTGAGGAATATGGTGAAGGTATATATTATGCTTTTATCTGTGAAGAATGCAATATAGCTGCTACACATTATCAACAAACTTAGGAGTTGAACAGGTAAATTCATTTAAAATATAGAATGAAAATGTGAAATGAGAAGTTTAGAGGACTAACATGCTAAATAGATTTTGGAGGAAAGAAAAATGAAAAAAGAAATTATATATTTGAAAGGCGATGCTACTACTCCAAGTATAGACGGAAATAAAATAATTGCCCATATTTGCAATGATATTGGTGCATGGGGTAAAGGATTTGTATTAGCTCTTTCTAAAAGATGGAATAAACCTGAGAAGGAATATAGAAAGTGGTATAAAGATGATTCTAATTTTGAACTCGGAGAAGTTCAGTATGTACAAGTTTCAGAAGATATATATGTTGCTAATATGATAGGACAAAGAGATATAAAAAGAGGAAAATCAGGACCACCTATTAGATATGAAGCTGTTGATAAATGTCTAGAAAAAGTAGGAGAAAAAGCTGTAGAATTAAATGCCACTATACATATGCCTAGAATTGGATGTGGGCTTGCAGGTGGTAAATGGGAAGAAATTGAGAAATTAATAAATAAAAATATATGCTCTATGGGTATAGATGTATATGTTTATGATATAAATTAAATTTATTATAAATAGTACAGTGTAGTGCATTTAGATTAATAAATTATATTTTTACAATGGGGATGATTAATTAAAAAAGTATCAATAATAGGAAGGCGCTATGATTGTGATGATTTTCTATTTGAAATTGACGATATAGAATTTAAATTTACAGTAGTGCATTTAACATTTTCCAGTAAAGAAGAAAGTGAAGCATATCTTAAAACTAGAGTATATAAAGATTTGAATGATTGGATTAATAGATGTATGGTACCAGATTATAACGAATTTAAATAGTTAACCAAAGCTGAAAGAAAGTGATTATAAATATGATTAAAAAAGTTTTAGAAAGAATAACCAACTATAATAAAAGAAAATCAGTAAAGATAGATGATTCAATAGATTTTGAGAAAATTAACATAAGGGAAGAGAGAATATTTAGAGACTTATTAGCTAATGATTTAACATTATTAGCTATTCCAGATGTATTTAAGTTATTGCTTAGTAATAATGAAAAAATAAAGTTGCAGGTTGCAGAAATTCTCAATAATTTTGTTAGGACATTAAGTTTTAGTCAGTTAGTTAAGATGGATACAATATTTAGGGAAAGGACTTCCTTTGAATGGTATTATGATTGGAATAATAAAAATCCTAATAACCTGATTCATCCTTTAATGTCACAAGAGGAGAAGATTACAATATTAGGGTTAAGTAGTTTTCATCCAAATGGATATTTTAGAGAGAAGGCAATACTTGCTCTTTCGAATATAAAAACAGGAAATGAAATACCATACATCTTAATTAGGCTTAATGATTGGGTAAGTCAAGTTAGAGACACTTCAAAAGAACAACTAGAAAGATACATAACTTTAGAATATATTACGGATTTTGTAGATAATTTACCTTTAGTATTAAGATTAAGGGAATGTTCAAGGGATGAACATAGTCATATTATAGATAAAATTATTTCAATAATGACTACTAAAGAAGGTTCTGAAAAATTAATATGTGGAATTCAATCAACGGATTCAAAAATGAGGTTAGCTTGTTATAAGATAATCCTTGAAAGAAAAGTTATAGACAATAAAAGTATTATAAAATATTTAATAAAGGATAGTGATCCTTACAATAGGTTATTTGTACTTAGAAATATAAAAAATGAAACAACAGGTGAGGAATTTATTGATATTTCACAGTTATTGATTAATGATAAGCATTCACAAATCAGAATTATTGGACTTGAACTATTATATTATTTTGCACCTAAAGAAGCTATAAATATGTTAGAAAAGAGTTTATTTGATAACAATCAAGCAGTTAGAGAGTTATCACGATACTTGCTTTCAAAACATAAAAAATATGATTTTGCAGCAATATACCATGATGGAATAGAGAAAAATGATAAATTATATTCTAGTATTTGTGGACTTGGAGAAACAGGTAATAAAAATGATTCAAAATTTATTGCTAAGTTTATAGATTCGGATATCACTAAAATAGTAAAGGCATCAATTATTTCTTTAGCAGGATTAAATATGGAAGAGTATAAAGAGAAAATTCTTTTGTTTTTAAACCATAAAAGAGCAGGTATATCTAAGACTGCAAGAAAGGTTTTAGGCAAAGAGATTAATGCTAATGATATAGATAATATATATAAAATCTTTAAAGAAGATACATATTACCATGTGAAAGTTAACTCTGCCATTCTTTTATGTTCATTAAGTAAATGGAATGCTATAAGGTATATTTTAGAACTATGTGCTGATAAAGAAAAAGAAATTTCAATGCTTGGGCAAAGAACACTTGAAAGGTGGAAATTGAAATATAATCAATCCTTTATAGCTCCTAGTAATATTCAAATAAAGGAGTTAAGGGAAGCTTTAGAGTGTTTTGGAAAGTCAATCAAAGATAGTGATAGGTATTTCATTGAATCCTGTATAAGAGATTTTAGTAAGTAGAATATACTATTTAAGAGAATGTAAAAACCATCTTAATGCTTAAAATTCAGTTTTAAACATCAAGATGGTTTTTTATATAAATTCTATAACTTCATTTTTCTAAATGCTAAAGGCGTTTTTCCATGTACATTTTTAAACACTTTTACAAAGTTTCCGCTATAATTATATCCAACCATTTTAGATATTTCATCAATACTTAATTCTGTTGTACATAGCAAGTTTTCTGCTGTAGTCATTCTAAGTGAATTAGTATATTGTCTAATTGACATATGATATTTTGCAGAGAATCCTGCCTTTAACTTTTGTTCATTTAAAAATACCATTTTGCTTAGGCTTTTTATTGTAGGTGGATTACATATTTCTTTTGTTAAGATATCATGGGCTTTTTGGATTGCATTTACATCTGATGCAGTTAGAGTAATAGATCTATTATTCCCTATTTTAATATCTCCATAATTAAGCTGATTAGTAAAAACATTTTCAGGTGAAGAAGATATCTCATTATAAAGTAACGCTATTGATTCTAAAATTTTGCTTTCTAAGTATAATGAAGTCAATTTATTAGATTCAGCTAGACTTCTTAATTTTTGAATAATAGAAGCTACTTCAAGAGGTAGATAGTTATAGGTATAGTTGTTAATGAATTTATCAAAAACTATAGATTCTGGAAAGTTTGAATGTATTATTTCTTCAAAGTATTTTTTATAAATTGTTATTTCTGCACCATGAAAGTGTTGACCTTTTTTCCAATGTTGCTTTCCTTTTATGTTTTTTTCAGATACAAAAAATGAGGATGGACTAAAAGAAGATATTGGATTATTTTCAATTTTAAATTTAGTTTCGCCACTATAAACAGTTCCAAACCGTAATATTTCTTCATTATGTTCAAAAACAAGAGAAAAACTTTCTGGAATTGTATAGTCGCCAATTCCAAATTCATAATACTTATCTCTACTATATTTAATAAAATATCCTAGTTCAGGTCTATTTTCATTTTTATATATTGTGTAGTTTTTATTTGGATAGGATGTAAAGGTCATTTTATTTAAAACTTTATTTTGAAATTCCTTTGTTGTTTTGCAAATCATAGTATATACCTCATTTTTATAAATTTTATGCTTAGTTTTGGACATAATATTCTTTAATATAAGTTTTTGCTATCTAAATAATAATTATTAGAATAGATGATAAAATTATTAAATTAGATGCAAGGATTGAAATGAGAATGAAACTCATATACAATAAGTTCAGATAAATCGTAACACAAAAAGTAGATAGGAAGCAATACTAAGGAGGAATATTATGAAGTTTAATTTTTTAAAGAGTACAATAATTATCTGTATAACGGCTATATTTTTAGTGGGATGCGGAACAAATAAAGAGGTAAAAGAAGAGAACGGAGCAAAAAACACTGTAACAGTTACAGATGTAAGAGGAGAAGTTGAAATACCAACAAATCCTGAAAAAATAGTAGATTTAAGTGGTAATAGCGATATTTTATCAATTTTAGGTTATAAAGTTATAGGAACTGCAAATAGTGATGCTTATGATTACACTAAGTTTCCTTCATATTTGGAGGATACATTAAAAGGTGCAGAGATTTTAGGATATAGCATGCAAGATACTATGGATATAGAAGGAGTTATGAATTTAGAACCAGATTTAATAGTTATATCAACAGTTCAAGAAAAAATGTATGACCAATTAAATAAAATTGCACCAACAGTTATGATTCAATTAGATGCATTAGACTGGAAAGCAGATCTTAAATCTTTTTCAAAGGTATTTAATAAAGAGGATAAAGCAGATAAATGGCTAGCAGATTACGAAGTTAAGGCTAAAAAGGCTGGCGATAAAGTTAAAGGAGAATTTGGAGAAGATAAAACATATCTTTCATTCTTAGCAAGTGGAGGACAATTTTTTATATTTGATGGAGCTGGTTTTGGTAGCGTGTTATATGAAGATATGGGTCTTAACAAACCAGAAGGAATGCCAAAGCAAGGTGATATAAGCCTTCCAGTTGTAACTTATGAAGGATTAGCATCAATTAAAACTGATTACATATTTTTAATGGCAACAAAAGAAGATTTAGCACAATTAGAAAGCAATGCAATTTGGAACAGTTTACCTGCAGTTAAGAATGGTAATGTTATTGTATTAGAAGCATCACCTTATTTTAATCAAGGGTACAGCTCAATTGGAAGAGATATATTAGTAGATGAAATAGGTGAGATGTTAAATGAAACTAAGTAATAAACGTACAATAATTTTTCTATTTTGTAGTTTGTTACTTCTAATAGTGGGACTGATTCTAGCTATAAAGCTAGGATCTGTCTATATTACTTTTAAGGATATTTGGAATAGCATTTTTAATTATAATAAAACTTTAGAACTTATGTTAGTTAGAGATGTACGTATTCCAAGGGCACTTTCTGTTTTATTAACAGGAGGAATTTTAGGAGTAACAGGTGCAATGGTTCAAGGTGTTACAAGAAATCCAATAGCAGAACCATCTATATTAGGGGTGAGCCAAGGAGCAACTTTAATAATAGCAATTTTTTATGCAGTAGGAGTTACAATAAACACTAAAAATGTAATGATAGCTTCTTTTATAGGAGCACTTATAACTGGAATTATAGTTTTAGCATTTATATCAAAAAAGGCAAATAATAATTCTATTACAAAGATACTTTTAGCAGGAACAGCTATGAGTACATTTTTCATTTCTTTAACTACAATAATTGGATTATTAACAAATCAATCTCAAATGATAGCCTTTTGGGTATCTGGAGGTTTTAGAAATGCCACTTGGGAAGATTTTAAATTAGTATTTATATTTGCAATTATAGGACTTGTTATAGCAATTTTATTATCATCAAAAATAAATATATTAAATTTAGGAGACGATGTTGCCATTGGGCTTGGGCAAAATCCACAAAAAATAAGATTTAAAACTCTTATGGTAGTGATACCAATGATTGCAGCAGCAGTTGCAGTTGGTAAGAATATAGCATTTGTTGGACTTATAGTTCCACAAATAGTTAGAAAGTTATTAGGAGAAGATTATAGAAGAAATATACCATGTTCATTTTTATTTGGAGCAGTTCTTTTAACTTATGCAGACATTGCAGCAAGAATGTTATTTAATCCTTATGAAACACCAATTGGAGTATTTACAGTGTTGATAGGAGTACCATTTTTTATTTCAGTAGCTAGAAAGGAGAGAGGATAATGGGTAAAAAACGATTTAAAGCAGTTTTGATAATTTTAATAGTTTTATTGTCTATATCCTTTGTAGTTACACTATGTTGGGGTACATACAAAGTTTCTGCTATAGATGTTATAAACACATTTCTAGGCAATGGAACAAGAGCCCAAAATACAGCAATATTAGATATTAGACTTCCAAGAATTTTAGTTGGAGTTTTTGTGGCAATTGCATTATCAACAGCAGGAGCAATTCTTCAAACTATAACTAAAAATGATTTAGCAGATACAGGAATAATAGGTATAAATGCTGGTGCAGCAGTGGCGGCAGTATTATTTATTACATATCAAACTGGAAGTTATTACAGTGAATTTGGAGAGTTTTCAATATTTGTTCTGCCCTTTATGGCAATATTGGGAGCAGGAATTACTGCCTTTGTAATATATATGATGTCTAGTAGAAATGGGATAAGACCAAAAAGACTTTTGTTAATAGGAATTGGACTAAATGCAGGGCTAAATGCTTTTATAACTTTTATTACATTTAGAGGTGGAGTTGGAGATTATAATAGAATATTAGTTTGGACATCAGGAAGTCTTTGGGGTTCTGGATGGAACTATGCAAAAGTAGTTATTCCAATAGTATCAATAATGTTTATATTAGTTTTATTAAATCATAAAAAGTTAGATGTATTAAACCTTTCTGATGAACTTGCCATATCATTAGGTTTAAACTTAGAAAAGGAAAGAAAAAAGTTTTTAAGTTATGTAGTTATATTGGCAGGAACAGCAACAGCCTTTGCAGGAAATATTGGATTTTTAGGACTTATATCACCACATATGGCAAGGAAGTTAGTTGGACCATATCATAAAAATTTTCTTGTAGTGTCAGCTATGATAAGTGTAATAATAGTAATCTTGGCAGATGCAGTTTCAAGAAATTTATTTTCTCCAATTGAGATTCCAGTGGGAATAACAGTATCAATATTTGGAGTACCATATTTTATTTATTTAATGATGAAGGAGAAATAATTATGGAAGCTATTAGTGTAAAAAATTTATCAGTGGCATATGAAAATAATACTATAATTGAAAATATGAATTTGGACATACCTAAAGGAAAAATCAGCATAATTATTGGAGCAAATGGTTGTGGAAAATCAACCTTACTTAAAACTATAGCAAGAATTAATAAGCCTAAAAACGGTGATATTTTTATAAATAATAGAAATATAAAAAGCATAAAAGAAAAGGATATAGCTAAAGAAGTTGCTTTTCTACCACAGGGACCAAGTTGCCCAAGTGGACTTACAGTAAGGGAACTTGTTGCTTATGGAAGGTTTCCACATCAAAAGATTATAGGTGGTCTTAATAACCATGATAAAGAAATAATTGATTGGGCAATAAAGGAAACTGTTCTTAGTGAATTTGCAGATAGAGAAATTGAAAATTTATCTGGTGGACAAAGACAAAGAGCTTGGATTGCTATGGCGTTAGCTCAAGAAACAGAGATTATAATGCTTGATGAGCCTACAACTTATTTAGATATGTCATATCAGTTAGAAGTGCTAGAAGTGCTTCAAAAGCTTAACCAAGAAAAGAACATAACAGTGGTTATAGTTATTCATGAACTTAATAATGCTTGTAGATTTGCAGATAATATCATTGGTCTTAAAAAAGGAAAAATCGTTTGTAAGGGAAAGCCTATAGAGGTAATTAATAATAGTACTTTAAAAGAGATATATGGAATAAATGCTAATATTAAAGAAAGTGAAAATGGTCAGTATCCAGTATGCATGGAGTATGAGCTTTTTAGGTAGAGTAGATGAAAAATAAAAACTTTATAATAATAGTGATTGGGCAGATTATTTCTCTATTTGGAAATGCCATTCAAAGGTTTAGCATGTCTTTATATTTACTAGAGTTTACAGGTAGTGCAGCCGTTTTTGCTAACATATTAGCAATATCAACAATACCTTATGTTTTATTTGCACCAATAGCAGGAAGGCTTTCAGACAATGTAAATAAAAAAAAGATAATGGTATATTTAGATTTCTTTTGCTTTGCAATAATTGGATGTTATGCTTTTGTGTTACTAAGTGGAAGAGATAATGAATTGATAGTTGCTATAGTTATGTTTATGCTATCAGTCTGCTCCACATTGTATGGGCCAGCTACAGTATCTTCAATCCCACAAATAGTAGAGAAAGACGAACTTACTTCAGCCAATGGAATAATAAATCAAGTAGGTTCAATTGTAAACTTTGTAGGGCCAATATTTGCAGGAATATTTTATGGAATATTAGGTATAAAAATAATAGTGATAATAAATGCAATAAGTTTTTTTATATCAGCAATAATGGAGCTATTCCTAGACATTCCAGATGTATGTAAACATGAAGATATACAATGTAATAAAAACAATAAGTTATTATCAATGGAATTTATAAAACAATCTTTTTTAGATATGAAAAATACTTTTATTTACTTGAAAAAAGAAAAGAAAATCATATTAGGAATTATAGTTTCTTATGCCTTTTGCAATATATTTTTAGTACCGATAATATCAATAATTGCACCATATTTTATAAACATATTACTAGGACTTTCTTCTAAGGTTTATGGAATGGTAGAAGGAATATGTGTGTTAGGTATGATATTTGGGGGCTTTTTAATAAGCATGAAACCTAAAATGTTCTCAATGAAAAAATTACATTATACATATTTACCTATGATAGTAGGTGTAATTCTAATGTCTACTATAGGGTTTATAAAAGTAAATAATTATATTTTAGTAGGAATCTTTGCAATTGGGGGTATGGTAATAATGCTATCATTAACATTATCAAATGTATTAACTTTAACATTTATGCAAAAAGAATTACCAGTATACATGTTAGGCAGTGTATCAGCATTTTCAACAGCAGTAGCCACAATCAGTGTTGCACCAGGACAATTGCTATTTGGACAAGTTATAGAAAGTGGAATGCCAATAGGAATAATTTTACTAGTAATAGCAATGTTAAATGTTGGACTTATATTGTTTATTAAGTGGAATGTTATGAAATTAGAATAAATTTATATGAAAAATAGATGGTAGGTAGGAGATACCTTTAAAGACTCACGGGGCTGTTGCAAAACTAACTAAAGGTTAGAGGCGTGATATGCTCTTTTTTTTATATATAATTTGCTTAATATATCATTAATGGCAAGAAAAAAATTAAAAGAAAATCATATAAAAGATTAAATTAATAATATTTAAAATTTTTAGGAACATTACAATAAAATTAATTACATGAATATATTGACAGTAGACAAATGCCGTATTATACTAAATATACAAGGTAGACAAGTGTCGTAAAGAGGAGAGTGTTAAAGTTGAAAAAAATTCCTAGAACAGAGCTACAAGTTATGAAGTTTATATGGGCTCAAGAAATTTGTAGAGTTGCTTCTGTAGATATTACAAAATTTATGAGTGAAAAATATGATTGGTCAAAAGGAACTACATCTAAGACTCTTAGTAGACTAGTTGAAAAAGAATTTTTAAAGCAAGAAAAAGAAGGTAGACAAACATTTTATTTGCCATTAATTAATAGGGAAGAGTATTTAAAATTTGAAACTAAAGATTTTTTTAGTTTTATGCATAATAATTCTTTATCAAGTATTATATCAGCTCTGGATGATTCTAAGGATATATCAGAAGGAGATATTAAAGATTTAGAAGAGTGGATAAAAAATAGGTGATGCTATGAACTATTTAATGTTTGAACTTTTAAAAACAAGTATATTTATTAGTATACCAATTATATTGATAGCCTTATTAAAAAATAAAATTTTATGTAAGTATACTCATAAGTTAAACTATATAATCTGTATTTTGATAACTATAAGAATGCTTTTTATATCAAGTATAGGAGTATATTTACCTTTTGAAAATAATATTATTTTAGAAAGTGTACATTCTATAAAAAAGTCAGGAACTAATAATATAGTAAATTACATTAAAATAATATTTTGTATTTGGCTATTTGGAGTTATATATATTGTTATAAAAAATATTTGTAAACAAATTTTATTTTATAAGAAAATACAAAATATAAATCACATAGTTACTGATACTGAGACAATTAAAATCTTAGAAGAAGAAAAGAAGGCTTTAAATATTAGAAAATATATTAATATATCTAAAGTAGATGGACTTTCTTCTCCTGCTTTGATAGGTATTATAAAAAATAAAATAATAATACCTAATAATGATTATGACAAAGAACAATTAAAGTGGATATTTAGACATGAATTAATTCACTTTAAAAGAAAAGATAATTTATTAAAGTTAATTTTAATGATTGCTAGTGCTATACATTGGTTTAATCCATTAGTTAAGATATTAAAAGTATACTTTGGTGAGCAATGTGAATTGTCTTGTGATGAAAAAGTAATTAAAAGATTTAGCAAAGATGAAATAAAGGAATATGCGTTTGTCTTAGTAAATACATTAAAATATAGAAATACTCTTAAAACTACAATGTTTTCATCTCAGTTCAATACAAATGGGGTTGACATTATTAAAGGTAGAGTTGAGTCAATGTTAAGTTCTAAAAAGAGAAAAAAAGGAACTTTTCTTGTAGTATTTTTATTATTTATTTCAGCATTATCAGTAATTTCATTTAATAATACAATTGTAGTTCAAGCAGGTGAAACTTCATTATATAGTAGTGAATCTATGAATAATGGAAACGTTATAAATCTTTGTGGGAATACTATAAATCTTTATGAAGATAGAGAATATGAGAATTTGACTCAAGAAGAAAAACAGTTAGGGATAGTCCTTTTTAAAACTGGCAAATATAGCAGTGTAACAATTGGATCGGATTTTTCATTGGCATATGCATTATTGCCAAGCTCATAGCTCATTACAATTATTAAAACAATACAGATACTAAATAGCTTAAATAGTTATTTAGTATCTATAAAGGAGGAATAAAATGGAGTTGAAAATTGAAAATCTATATAAATCATATAGAAATAAAGAAGCATTAAAAAATATAAACATTACAATGGAGTCAGGTACTTATGGATTACTTGGAGAAAATGGAGCAGGTAAGAGTACTCTTATGAGAATTTTAACTACTGTTGATTTTCAAACTAAAGGAAAGATAACCTTTGATGGTGAGGATATAATAAATTTAGATGAAAAGTATAGAGATATTATAGGTTATATGCCACAAGATTATAATGTATTTCCAAGTTTTACAGCAAAGGATTTTTTAGAATATATGGGTGCATTAAAAGGTATTCCCAAATGTGAGTTAGATAAAAAAATTCCAGAGGTTTTAAGATTTGTAAACTTAGAACATGTAGCAGATAAAAAAGTGAAGTCTTTTTCAGGTGGTATGAAAAGAAGGATAGGCATAGCACAAGCAATACTTAATGATCCTAAAATATTAATACTGGACGAGCCAACAGCAGGACTTGATCCAAAAGAAAGGATAAGGTTTTCAAATATAATAAGTTCAATGTCAAAAGATAAGATAGTTATATTATCAACGCATATTTTATCTGATATAGAAGCAATTGCAAATGACTTGATAATAATAAAAAGTGGGGAATTAGTAGAAGCTGATAATATTGATAACTTAGTAGAAAAAATAAGAGGAACAGTTTGGGAAACTATTGTTGATCAAGATATATTTAAAAAAATAAGCCAAGATAGAAAAGTGATTCATAGAAAACAAGAAAAACAAAACATACGTGTAAGATATGTAGGTGAGAAATATGAAGGGGTTACAAGTAAACCATTAGAACCGAGCTTAGAAGATTATTATGTATCTACATGTCTTTAGATAGAATTATAATAATTTAAATGTAAAGATAAGTATATTTTAAAACCATTATAATAACCATATTAGTTAAAAAATTAACAAAGTGAGGGGATTTAAAATGAAAAGAAGAAAAAGTTTAATGATAATTGGAGCTATATTAATGAGTTTGACATTTTCTGTAGGGTGTACTTCACGAGGTACTGGTATAAGCAGCTCACGAAGTAATGATGTAAATAATATAGATGGAGATGCTATAGATAGACTTCCAGAAGAACAAAAGGATACAGCAATTGATAAGGATCTTTCAAGAAGAAGAAAGGCAAGAAAAGAAAGTATTCAAGAGACTCCTGAAGGTACATTATCTATTGGAGAGCCATGTATTAATGTACCAGGTCAAAGTAAAAATATGCCTGATTTTAGCAATGAAAGTTATGAGAAAATGGAAGAACTTTCACGTATTGCGAATAATTATATTGAAAATGAATTAAAAATTCCTGAAAAGCCAGTATATATACATAATGTATCACAGTGTATGGATCCAAGAATGAATGCAATTTACGATGATGAAGATAAAGGAGTAGCTAGTGGCTATGATAATGAAAATATATATATTGAAGAATATGAAACAGAAAAAGAGGATGTATATAGTTATTTAATTTTAGTAAGAGAGTCAAAGGATAGTCCATGGAAAGTAATACATCATGGAAACAGTTATAAAGAGTAGGTGTTAAAAATATGAAAGAATTAGTAAAATATGAATTTAAAAAGATATGGACCCAACTCACAATAGTATCTGTAGTGTTACTTGTTATAATATCTACAATTAATGTCTTTATAATTTTATTTAATTCTGAGGCAATTACTAGTGAAGGTAAAGAAGTTAATGGGTTAAAATCTTGTAGAGCAATAAGAAATGAATCAAAAGATATACAAGGAGTAATGAATCAAGAGTATTTAGATAATTTAGTTAAAAATTTCAATTCAAGTAAAGAAAAACAAAAGGCTGGGGAATTGCTTGGAGCATATTCTACAAAATATAATTATACAAATCAAATTATAAACTTTGCTAATTATGGTTCGAAGGCGTCTAATCTTAACAAGGGACTAGACTTTGACTTTATAAAATCGGAAAAAAAGTTTTATAATCAGTATAAAAAATCTGTAAGTGATACTATAAAAGAATACAATCAGCGTGATAATTGGTTTAAATACACAGATAACCATATGAATAATATAAATGAAAAAATAAATAAATTAAAAATTCCTTTCAAGGTGGATTATAATGGAGGATTAAGTTATTTTGTATGGCAATATGGAACACAATACTATCTTGTTCTTATAGTAATAGGGTTTGCTTTAAGTTCATTATTTTCAAAGAATAGCAATAATGGAATAGATGAGCTTACACTATCTTCTAAGTTTGGAAGAAAGAAAAATATGAATGCAAGAATCATAGCAGGAAATATATTTTCAGTAGTAATTTACGCTATATTTATAGGAACACTTTTAATAGAAATTGGAGTTGGAGCTTCTTTACATGGATGGAGTACATCTATACAAACTATATGGTTCACTTGTTTATATAATATAAGTGTAGGTACAGGTATAGTAATTATGATTTTACAAGGATTATTAGGGGTATTAATAGTTGCAAATTTAATTATGCTAATATCATTGAAAGTTAAATATTCAAAATTAACAACGTTTATATCTGTATTTAGTATATGGGTACTTCTAAAATTAGCGAATACAACTAATCCATTACAATTACAACTTAATCCTATTTATTTCGCTAAACACATTAGTTTTTTTAAAGAGTTTGATATTTGTTATTTTATAGGAAATATAATGATACCATATTCATTAGCATTTATAGCTATAGCATTTATTTACATGTTAGTAATTAGAGTTTTAACAATAAGGCAGTATAAGAGATATAAGTTAAATTAACTGATTCATATATAAAGACAAGCTTAAATTAAATCTTTTTTATACGTTGAGAAAAAATAAATACAACTATAGTTAATTAATAGTTAAAATGTAAGAGTTAATAATTTAGGATGAAACTGAGTTCAGTTTCTTTTAATCTAGTAATATAATTTGATTTGCAAATTTATATAAAAATAGAAAAAGTGTGTTTAAAATTATTCATTTCAAAACTTGGATACCTAAAATAGTGAGACATGCTCTGAATCACTTGGAACTCAACACTATATTTTAAAGTTATTGAATAAATTTAAATTTGAGCTTGTTTCCTTATATAGGGTTCCAAGTTGACTCTTAAAGTTATCCATTCCAAAACTTGGATACCTAAAATAGTGAGACATGCTCCGAATCACTTAGAATTCAACACTGCATTTTGTATAAAAATATTTTAAGGTTATTGAATAAATTTAAATTGGAGCTTGTTTCCCTATAGTAACAGCATATTAAAAATAAAAATTAGGTGGTTAAATTAAATGAAAGAAATTATAAGAGTTGAAAGAAAAAGAATATTAAGCTTGAGAAATTTTCTTATACTCTCTGTAGCTATTTTAATGTTTTCTATCTTTAGTAGTATAATGTCTCTAAATAATTACAATGTATACGATTCACAAGGAAACATTATAATGTCTAGTAAAGATAATTTAAAAGAATCAAAACTGGATAAACATAAAATATTATTAGATGAAAAAGCTATAAAAGATGTTGCAGAGAGCAAAGATAAAAGTAAGTATTTATACAATTCAAATTTATTTATACTGGTTGCTTCGAATTATGAAAAAAAAATAGAAGAACTTACAAGTGATGATATAAAAAATTTTTACAATCAGAGAATAGTAAATGTAAAAAAGAATATAGGTGGAGCAGGTTATATAGAAGATATAGATAAGTTAGCTTCCGAGGGTGAAAAACTTAATACACCTTTAAGACTAGGATATGCAGAGGGGTGGAAGAACTTAAATAATGATATGGTAGATTTTGTTACAGTTGTTATAGTTGTTATACCATTTATCATTTTACCTGTATTCGCAAAGGACCCAAAGACGAAAATGAGACAACTGTACATTGCAACTAAACATGGAAAGAAAACTTTAGTCAAAGTTAAAGTAATAACAGGATTTGAAGTAGGTGCTATGATTTATATTACATCTGTATTAATTTTTTCACTTTCAAAACTATTAATACTTGGATTTAAAGGGGCTAGTTTACCTATTCAAAGTAGTGTAAGTTATTTGTTTTGTCCTTACAATTTAACATACTTACAGCAGTATTTATTGAATGTAACAATAGGATTTATGGCAATGTTAATTATGGTATCTACAACACTTCTATTTACAAGTATAGTAGATCAGATTTTATCAGGAGCATTATTTGTAACATTTTTTTGTGCAATAATGACTATGTTACCTAAAAATAATTTTGAGATTAATCATTATCTCAAGGCATTCTTACCGTACCATATGATTAATTTTAATAAGTATTATATTC
>NZ_HE611053.1:87517-149607 GCF_000285575.1 Clostridium senegalense JC122
TACCGTACCATATGATTAATTTTAATAAGTATTATATTCACCCCTGAGATTTACAATATAGCAGGTAAAGTTATACCTACTTATGTATTAGTCATTTTGATATCTTTGTTAGTTTTTATAATATCAACTATTTATACAATGGCTATATCAAATATGAAGCTATCAAGTAAGTTAAAGTAGTAACAAAACTACTAAATTATAATTAATTTTAATTTTTAATCTAATTTTAATCTTTCTTATATTTTAGATTAATCTTCTAAACGTATTATATAACCATGATGAATGATTAATAAATACACGGAGGTAAGTCAAATGGAAAAAAACGAAATGATTGAAATTATAATTAAAAAGGCTAATGTAACTCGTGAAGAGGCGACAGAAGCATTAGAAAAATGTAACTGGGATGTTATAGATTCTATTATATATTTAGAGAAAAACGGAAAAATAAAAAGCAATACAATTGAAAATGCTACAATAATTGAAGTTAAGGAAGAAGAGCAAGAAGATCACAGAGAAGATAAAAAGAAAAATAGAAAAAAACATGAAGAAAGATATGGTGGAATTGGAGAGGTTGTTGGTAGAGTGTTTAAGTTTATAAGTAAATTTATAAAAAAAGGAAATGAGAACTGTTTTGAGGTAAAAAAAGAAAATGAAAAACCAATAAGAATATCATTAACAATATCAATACTTTTACTAATATTCTTATCTGTACCAACTATAATATTATTACTAATCGGATTGTTCTGTGGATATAAATATTCATTGTCTGGTGCTCATAATAATTATAATAGTGTAAATAATGTTTTTGAAAAAGCATCAGAGTCAGCAGATAATATTAAAAATGACTTTAAAAAAGGTTATGCAAAATAATATATTATAGTAAAGAGATTTTGAATATTTTCAAAGTCTCTTTATTTTTAGGATTATATAAAATTAAATGGTATAATTTAATATCTAAGGATATAATTATATAGGGAAACAATCTCTAACTTAAATTTATACATCAAATTTTTGTTATCAGTAACTGTTCACTCTTAACTTTTAACTAAAATAATCTGTTAGTTATTGATAAAATATTAATTTGAGTTTTATAATTTGATAAATGAATAAGTTGAAAATTTAATTTGGAACCCTATAATAAACAATTGTATTTGTGCCATAGATATGGAGGTTATTTATGGATAAACTTAAATTAATAGATAAATTGAGGGAAAAAACAAATGTAAGCTATGAAGAAGCTAAAATAGCTTTAGAAAATAGTGGTTGGGATATTTTAGACGCATTATTATATTTGGAAGAGAAGGGAAGGGTAAAAAGACCTTCTGTAAATATATTTTATACTAATGAAACAAGGTATAGTGAAAAAAAGGAAGAGAATAAGAAAAACAAAGAAAATAGATATGAATCAAATAATAATTTCCAAGGAATTTTTGAAGCTATATGTAAGTGTATAGATACATGCAATAATATTTTTTTACAAATAAAAAAGAAAGATAGGATATTTTTAAAGATACCACTTACTGTAATTATTATTCTTTTATTTTTTGCTTTTTGGATGATTATACCTTTAACAATTATTTTATTATTTTTAGACATAGAGTTATATATATATTCAAAAACTATTAATGCAGATAAAGCTAATAGAATATTAAAGAATATTTCAGATAATGTAAAAATTATAAAAGAAAAATTTAAAAAGGCGGATAGAAATGGTTAAGATTTTAATAGTTGAAGATGAAGAGAAATTATCAAGGTTTATTGAGCTTGAGTTAAGACACGAAGGTTATGAAGTAATAAAAGCTAATAATGGCAGAACAGGTCTTGAAATTGCAGAAAAAGGTGAAGTGGATTTAATTCTCCTTGATATAATGCTTCCAGAAATAAATGGTCTTGAAGTATTAAGAAGGATTAGAAGAACTTCTGATATTCCCATTATAATGCTTACTGCAAGAGATGCAGTTATGGATAAAGTATCAGGGCTTGATGCAGGAGCAGATGATTATATAACTAAACCATTTGCAATAGAAGAATTACTTGCGAGGATAAGAACAGCACTTAAAAAAAGAATAGTAACAGTGAAAAAGGATGAAGATATAATAAGCTGTGGTCTACTATCATTAGATAAAATGAGACATAAAGTAATGTATGATGAAAATGAGATAGAACTAACCAATAGAGAGTTTAATTTATTACAAATATTATTGGAAAACAAGAATATAGTGTTAACTAGAAATATACTTATGGAAAAGTTATGTGGTTATGATTATCTTGGAGAAACTAATGTTATTGATGTTTATATAAGATTTTTGAGAACAAAAATAGATGATGCTTTTAACATTAAAATAATAACTACAGTTCGTGGTGTGGGATACGTAATTAAAGATGAGTAGAAAAAATAAAACAAAAAATGTTATATCTATTGCAATAAAATTAAACTCTGTTTTTGTAAGAAATTTATTTTTAAAGTTTCTTATTATTGATATATGTATAATCGCTGGATTTATTGGAGTTTGGTGCATTGAAAATGAAATTAATTTTTATGGCGAGATTGTAAGAAATGCTCAAAGATCATTTGAATTTTATCCTATAGAAACAGCAACTTATAAAGTTATTTGGGATAATGGAAAAGTAATGATAAAAGAGGCTAGTACTTTTTTAAACCTTCTTATAAGAGTAATTAGTACTATTGGGATTGTAGAAGGAATTATGTTATTAACACAAATGATATTTGGTACTGCAAAAAATAGAAGGATTTTAAAACCACTTAATGAAATAGCAGAAGCTGCGAGCAGACTTAGTGATATGGCTTTTGATGAGCAAAAATTTCATAGTCTTGAGGATGCTATATCTAAGATAAGCCCTACCATATCTGATGAAAGAATTCATATTGGCGATAGTGAACTTCAAGGGTTAGAAGAAGCAATCAATAATTTATTAGATAGAATGAGGGATTCTTATAGGCAACAAGCACGATTTGTTTCAGATGCATCTCATGAACTTAGAACTCCTATATCTGTAATTCAAGGGTATGCTAATATGTTAGATCGTTGGGGAAAAGATGATGAAGAAGTATTAGAAGAATCTATTGTAGCTATAAAAAGTGAATCGGAAAATATGAAAAACTTAATAGAACAGCTATTATTTTTAGCAAGAGGTATTAACGGTAAAACACAGCTTAATATTATAGAATTTTCACTTAATGATATGATGAAAGAGGTTTTAGAAGAATCTAAGATGATAGATAAAGAACATGCATATGAATATATATATTCAGATAATGTAAGTGTTTATGGTGATATATCATTACTTAAACAAACAGCTAGGATATTAATAGAAAATGCAGCAAAGTATACAGATAAAGGTGAAGATATAATATTAAGAACGGGAAAAAATAATAAAGATGAACCGTATTTTTCTATTCAAGATAATGGAATAGGTATGGATGAAAATGATGTATTACACATGTTTGAACGTTTTTTCAGAGCTGATACTGCAAGAGTTAGAAAAGGTGGTACAGGGCTAGGACTTTCAATTGCTAAATGGATTATTGATAGTCACAAAGGATACTTTAGTGTTTTAAGCAGGAAAGATATAGGTACAAGAATAACTGTATTTTTACCTAAAAGATAGTAAAATATATTAAGAAATTAGAAGTAAAGAGCTATAGTTGAAACTAAACAGTTAGTTTTAAAAAAATATGTTTTAATATAATTGATATTTTTAATAATTTTAAGGGAAGTCTATTTGACTTCCCTTAAAATTATTAAAAATAATGTTAGTTACTTTTTTCAAGAATAATTGTTGCTTCATTACCATCTACAGAAGTAAATAATACTCCACCGTTTCCTTTTATATTAGATATGATATTGAATATTTTCCAACCTTCTTTACCATAATCATTTAAAGTTTTTTCCAAATCTTCTGCACTATTTAAATCAAATCTCCATTTAAAAACTTTATATTCGTACATTATTGTGCCTCCCCTTTAATTGTCATTCATTACAATATATTTACAGAATAATTATAACATTGAATCATATTAAATGTATACAATTAAAGAAATATTTGCATGTATACGTTAAAAATGTATTATCTTTTAGAGCGTATTATATATTATATTAATTATAAAGTTTTTTAGCTTTAATTTGAGATTATATCTTATATTATTAATTTAAAATATTGTTTCACTTGTATTTAAATTATATTTAAGTAATAAATTAAATGATAATATAATTATAATATTAAACAGGATAAAAATTTGTTATTGTAGCTTTTAAAGTTCCTTTTCCACTGTTAATATATACATGCTCATGTGATGCTAAAAAACTTATTGAATCATTAGGAGTTAGTTTATAAGTAGCACTATTTACTTCTAAAGTTAATTCACCTTCTAACACCATAATATATTCCTCTGATTTTTCAGAGTGACCTACAGATTTATAAGTACAATTTTCATCTAGTTCAATTTGAAAAAGTTCAAAATTACGATAAGGTGTATTAGTATAGTAACAATATACTCTGTAATGTCCTTCCTCGCTAAGTTGAATATCAGTATCATTCTTTTTTATAATTTGAGTATCATGTTCTTTTTGCTCAAGTAATGAAGTATAAGGAACTTTTAATCCATTAGCTATTTTCCATAAAGTATTTATAGTGGGATTAGTATCTCCTTTTTCTATTTGAGATAACATAACTTTGCTTACATTGCATAAGCCAGCAAGTTGACTTAAACTTAAATTTCGCTCAGTTCTAAGATTTTTTAAGTTTTCTGCAATAATAAAATTTATATTCATTAAAGAAACCTCCAATAATCGTATTGACAATTATAATTAACATAAGTAAAATAGAATAAATGTTAAATATATTTAACATTCGTAAAGTATTATATATCAAAGAGTTAAAAGAATCAACAAAAATTAAATATTATATTTTAAATTTAAGAGGAGGAGTTATTATGATAACAAGAGAAGAATCATGGGAACTACTTACTAAATACAATAAAGAGGTATTTCATATTCAACATGCTTTAACAGTTGAAGGAACTATGAAATATTTTGCAAAAGAATTAGGGTATGAAGAAGAAGCGGACTTTTGGTCAATAGTTGGTTTACTTCATGATTTAGATTTTGAAATGTATCCAGAAAATCATTGTAGTAAAACACAAGAGATTATGAGAGATTATGGTCTTGATGAAAAACTAATAAGAGCTGTAGCAAGTCACGGTTACGGTCTTTGTGCAGAAGAACAACCAAAACCAGAGCATGAGATGGAAAAAGTATTGTTTGCAGTAGATGAACTTACAGGATTAATAGGTGCAGCAGCAAGAATGCGTCCATCAAAAAGTGTTATGGATATGGAACTTTCAAGTCTTAAGAAAAAATTTAAGGATAAAAAATTTGCAGCAGGATGTTCACGTGATGTAATTAAACAAGGTGCAGAAATGCTTGGATGGGAACTAAATAAACTGCTTGAAGAAACAATTATGGCTATGCGCTTTTGTGAAGCTGATATTAATAAAAAAATGGAAGAATATATGAATAATTAATATATAATATATAGTTATTAAAAGGGGCTGTTGCAAAACTAACTAGAGGTTAGAGGAGTGATATGGCCCCATTTTGCTTGTAATTGCTAACTAGTAACCATTTTAGGGACTGGCTAGCTTTTCTTACTTATGGTAGCTAGAGTTAAATAGTTGGTTTTTATTTTATAGAGCTACACTATTCGTGCCTGTCCCATTTGTTACGGTGCCACACATTGAACATATTACATATCTTTGATTAAAAGTTAAAAGTGACTAGTTATTACTAGTAACTTTTTTACTAGTAATGATGAACATGCTTTTCTAGGACCGGCTTTGTTTTATATAGATTTTATTACTGAACTTACGATTTAACTGAAAAATAATTTATGGAGAATATATTTTGTATAGAAATTCAGTTAATTTTATATGTGAAACTTAAGGTTTAATGTTTTTAGCTAAAAGAAACTGACTATTCGGTTTCATCAATTTGATATATAACTAAAAATCAAAATATTATATACATATTATTTTATTAGTAAATTATAGTATATACTATGATATTTAGGTGCAAAATAAGAGAGAAGGTTTCAAAATAATTAATGAATAATACATTATAAATTAAACATTGATTTTTAAAATGTAAGGACGGTGAGCTAATGAAGAATATATATACAAAGCACTTAAAAACTGTATATATACTAATAGTATTTTTAGTGTTAGTAGCAGTTTCTTCTATAATAATTTTAGATAAAAACAATAAAGTGGAGCCAACTTTTGCTGTGCAAAGTAATATTGTAAATAATATTATTCCTAAGCCTTTAAACTATGAAAGTGGTGAAGGAGCATTTACTCTTACAAAAAATAGTTCCATATATGTAAAAGGAAATACTGAAGAAGAAACAGAAGAAATTGTTAAAATCGCAGAGTTTTTAAAAGAAAAATTAAAACCTTCAACAGGTTTTGATTTGAAAATTGTTAAGGGCAATAATGTTCCATCAGGAAGTATATATTTAACCACTGTAGGTGCAAATAAAGATAAGGGAAATGAAGGTTATGAAGTAATAACTACCCCTGAAAACGTTAAAATTATAGGATACAAGCCAGAAGGTATTTTTAGAGGAGTTCAAACTCTAAGACAATTATTACCGGCAGATATTGAAAAAAATACTGTGGCTGCTGATGTAAAGTGGACTATTCCAGTTTCAACTATAAAGGATAAACCAGAGTATGAATATAGAGGTGTAATGATTGATGTAGCTAGACATTTTTTTACTGTTGATGAAATTAAGCGTCAAATAGATCTTGCAGCTCAATATAAAATAAATAAGATACATTTACATCTTAGTGATGACCAAGGATGGCGTTTAGAAATTAAAAAATGGCCAGATTTGACTAATATAGGTGGAAGTACACAAGTAGGAGGAGGACCAGGAGGATATTACACTCAAGAACAATTTAAAGATTTAGTTAAGTATGCAGCAGAAAGATATATAGAAATAGTTCCTGAATTTGATATGCCAGGTCATACTAATGCAGCACTAGCTTCTTATGGATTTTTAAATAAAGATGGGAAAAAGAAACCTTTATATACAGATACAAAAGTAGGATTTAGTTCGTTAATGACTGATGATGAAAAAACATATGAGTTTATTGAAGATATAATAAGAGAAGTTTCTGAAATATCACCTTCTAAGTATATACATATAGGAGGAGATGAAGCAGATAGTACTAAAAAAGAAGATTATGATTATTTTGTAGGAAGAGTATCTAAAATAGTTGAAAAGTATGGGAGAACCGCAATAGGCTGGGATCCAATTGATACATCATCAAAGATAAACTCAAGTGTGATATTACAAAATTGGAAAGATTCTAATGAAGCAGCTAGAGCAAAAAATATGAAAATGATTATTTCAATTGCAGAAAAAGCATATTTAGATATGAAGTATAACGAAAATACTCCATATGGATTAGATTGGGCAGGATATATTCCAGTTGAAACTGCATATAAATGGGATCCTACAGATTATGCTCCAAAAGAATTAGTTTTAGGTGTGGAAGCACCATTGTGGACAGAAACAATCTTAAATACAGAAGCTATGGATTATATGATATATCCAAGATTATTAGGTTATTCTGAAATAGGGTGGACACCTAAAAGTGCTAGAAATTGGGATGAGTATAAAAATCGATTGAAAAGTCAAGGAGAAAGAATGAATAATCAAGGAATAAATTATTATAAAGATGAGAATATATGGACAGTAGAGAAAAAGTAAATAAAATTTTTTATATAAAAAAGACAGGTTTTTATGGCCTGTCTTTTAATATTAAAAACACTATTAGATTTTTTCTTCCCACCATCCAAAGGAAACCGTCCCTTTAGCAGGTTCATTTGGGTTTTCTAGATTTGATAGAAACACAATAAATGAGCCGCCAGGTGGGAAAATAAATTTTCCATCTTCTTCAGCTACGATTGTAGTATCAGGCGGTGCTGTTCTAATATAGGCATTAACACCTTCAATAGGTTTGTCTATAACATCAGTTGCTTGAAGCAGATCTACTCTTGGACTAGGCAATGGACAAAGAGCTGTATTTGATGGGGTAACAAACTCTGATACATATGGTGAACCAGGTAGATTTGAATTAAACCATATTTGTACATTTATTGGATATTTACCTGAATTAGTAACTGTCCATACATAAACATGAAGATTAACTCCTGAACAACTAGGATTTATTAAACCTGCCCATGCACTAGTATTATTGCCAAAATCTAGTTCATCTGAATGTCCTACAAAATACTTACCTTGAAGGGAAAGATATAAAGGATAAGGCATACTAGCAACTTGAGTTATTGGATTAGGCAGTAAAATAGAATTATTACAATTATTTATATATTTCATCACGTTTATAACTCCTATTAAAATATTACAAGTAAATAGATTTTAAAAGTTATTAAATAAACTTAAATTGGAGCTTGTTTCTCTATATATACCTGTATATTTAGTATATGGAATCAAATTTGTAAGGGTTACCACGAAAAACTTTAATTTAAATAATTTTAAGCTAGATAAAAGCCTAGTAAATACAACTTACTAAGCTTTTATCTAAAATTTTTTATTAATTAATTTTTTTCAATCCACCATCTACAACCTGGTAAGTAACAGAGTTACTTTTTGGAAGAGAAAACTGGGTTTCTTTATTAATTATTTCTAGTCTATTAGATGATTCTAAATGTGTAAGAGTGATTAAAGATCCTTCTTCAAGATTTACTGTTTCACTATTTTTAGAATAGTTATTAGTTCCAATAAAGTTCTTAGAATATACAGTTTCTTTTTTGCTGTTTTGAATCAAAATTGAAGTATAAATGTCTGAAAAATAGCTATGAACAATACCATCTGATATGTTTATTGTTGCTTGATTTTCAGTTAAATTCATGTTCATTTCAGCAAAAGCTCTATCAGCATATCCTTTAAAAACTGTATTAAACTCATTACCATAATATATTGGATTAGATGGGATTGGAATTTCATCTTCTGAAGATTTAACTAATCCAGTATCAGTTATTTTATAAGTTATAATTGTATCTTTATCTAATTCTAGCTTATTAATTGTATTAGTAATTATTAAGCGGTTATTTGGCTCTTTATGCTTTATTGCTAAATAATAGCCTGTTTTTAGAGGAATATCTTTTACAAGAGCATCATTTCCCTTATTACCAATAAAGTCTTTTGTATAAACATCATTTCCTTCAGCATCTTTAATTGCAACTGAAGTATAACTATCTGTAAAATAAACATGTGGTTCACCTTTTTTTATATCAATATTAGCTTGTTTAGATGCTAAATCTAAATTTAATTCTGCAAAAATCCAATCGCCTAAGCCTTTAAAAGTAATATTAAATTTTTCACCTAAGTAAGGATTTTTACTAGGATTTGGTATATCACTTTCATTAATTGATTCTAATTTATTTTTCATAATTTTATATGAATTAACAGCATTTTTATTAAGTGATATATTTTTGGTATCATTATTTACAAAAAGTCTATTTGAATGTTCTCTATGTTTTATAGTGATATAATATCCTTCTTGTAAAGGTATATCTTCAACTGAGTTATTATTTGTTTCGCTTCCTATAAAATCTCTAGAGAAAATAGTTGAACCATTTTTGTCTTGAATTAATATAGATGCATAACTATCTTTAAAGTAATAGTGTGGCATTATATTTTCCACTGTAAGTTTACCATTTAGATTTTCTAAATCTAAATTAAGCTTGGCAAACAATCTATCACTATAACCTTTAAAATCAAATGAGAATGCAGAGCCTTCGCTTTCGTCTTCATTAGTTGTTGGATTCTCTTTTAAAAGCTCTTTATATTTAGTTAACATTTGTGTTTTTAGAGGTTCTGTTAAAGAGTTAATAGTTAGTTTTAATTCTACTTTTGATTCTGCACAATTACTTTGGCTCAGTAGTTTATTTTCATAAATTTTAGAAGCAAAAGTATCTATTGATGTAGCAAGTTCTTGATTTAGATTTTGACTTAAATTTTCATTTTTAAGTCCTTGGGAAGTAACTACTAAAGTATTAGTTTTATTATTAGTAAGTGTAGTTTTATTATTTTTAATTTTTAACCTTGAAGGTTCAGCATGATATAATCTTATTTTATAACCTTCTTTTAAAATTTGACTACTATGCTCTAAAGTTGTGTTTGTACCGTTCATTACTTTTGAGTAAGTAATATTTCCATTAGTATCTAAAATTTCGATTTTACCATATTGTTCATTAGGAAAATAGCTATGAGGGTCCTTAGAAGTTACCTCAATGTTTAAGTGTTGATTTTCTAAATCAACATGAGCACTGGCAAATTTATCATCGCCTAATCCTAAAAATTCAATTTCCTGATTAAGTAATACGCTCTTTGTACGTAATTTATAATTTAAAGTTACGTTATTATTAGATTCCTTAACTTTTAAATAATGGGTATCAAGTGTATAACATTTATTATTAGTATTTGTTGAATAAATTGTATAAATACCAATTGGAAGTTGACCTAATGAAATACTAGGTGATGTAATAGAAACTTTCTTTACTTCTTTTTCTCCATTCATTAAATAAATAGTTTGATTTTTTATTTGATTAAAATCATCAATTTTAATGTTTAAAGTTACGTTTCCAGTTAAGCCAGTTCTAGCTAAATCATCTGTAGTCACTAATGATAAAGGAGTTTCTAAATTTAATGTTTTTTGAATTTCAGAAACTTTGCTAGTAGGAACAACTTCATTTAAAATTGCAACAGGCTTATAATTTTGATAACGATTTAATTCTTTTTGCCAATCACTCATTTTACCCTTAAATGACTCAATAACTGGTGTAAAATCAAGTTTACTTATTTCTCCATAAGCTTTGCTAAGTAAATCAAATTGATTATAATCACTAATGTTAAATCCATTAGAGTTAGCTAATTTACGGTATTCTTGATTAAAATGAGTAAAACTATCATCTCCGGCTTTATTTTTTAAAAGTATAAAACCATAAAGTTGTTCTCTTAGGCCCCAAGTGTTAAAGGCTGATTGGTTTTTGTGCAACAAATTATCTATATTGCTATCAACAATGTTTTTTCTTCCATAATCATATAACCAACCGTTACTATATATTCCTGAACCTAAATTTTTTTGCTGAAAACTATGAGCATAAATATTATTCCATACTTCTCCTCTTGTAAAGTTATCTTGGTATCCATGACCAATCTCATGTAATGCCCCCCAACCTTTTGATAACCAAAAACTAGCTACAGAATCTGATGTTTCAGCTGTATGGTTACCACCATAATAACCACCACCAGGTCCACTTATATCAGCTTTTATAAAGTATTTGTTAGGAATATTTTTATTAGTTTTAATATTAGTATCAAAACTAATTCCAGATAATTTATTATAATATGTGAAAATATCACGATAATAAAGGATTAATTCATCTATAGAAGAAAAGTCTCTCATTCTCTTCATAAATGCTTTATCCTTTTGAGGTACTAGTAATTGAAAATAATCGTCTACTACTAAAGCAAAGGGAGCTGAAGTTCTATCCCATTGAGAAAAAAAGTCTTGTTGATTTTGACCTTTTTTATAGATAGGTAACGTTTGCATATTGTTACTTATTGTATATTCTATTTTAGGTTTTTCAGTTCCGTTATATATAGTATCTACAAAAGGTACAGAACTGTAAGGAACTGATACGGTAATTTGTGTTTGATTAAAATTACGGGATGTTTCATGCTTATTGTTATCATTTAACAACCGTAAAGTTAAATTTCCTTTAAAATTAGGATTTACTTGTTTAATAGTTAATTGGACATTTGCAGGTAAAATAATTCCTAAGTCTTGACGGTCATGGCCTAGTCCTTTAGAAAAACCAGTTTGTCTAAGCCAAGTAGGATCTTCTAATATATAAAGTTCCTTTTGTTTTACTTCATTAGCATAAACATTTATTGAATTTCCTAAAGTAAAGCCAATGAATAATAATTGAATAATTAAAAATTTCACAAAACTCTTCATTTAATATCATCTCCTTATAATAAAATAATTTCCCTAATATTCTTGGATGAGTATAACATAAAAATACATAATTTAAATATAAAGGGAATGAATAGGTTTAATTTTAGAATAAATAGATTAAAAAAATATCCAGAAATATAGGTAAATAAGCTCAGATTTAAATTTAAATAAACTTACATTTGTTTCGGGGGAGTAACAAATAATCCATAAATAAATTTAAATTAAAACTTAGAATCCTACATTACAATAATATTTTCGAATAGTATTTTAAAACATTTAGTTTACATAATTAAAATTAAGTTATTTAAAATATTGTAAACTAAAAAATAAATGAAATTAGTAAAGAATAACATAAATATTAGCATATTATTTTAAGTTATATTTAACAATTATGTTTATTATTAATTTTTTTGTAAAAATATATTTAAATTATGTATAATAAATATATGAATTAATAAAGGTGGTGATATTATGGAGAAAATATTAATTGTTGAAGATGATGAAGACATTAGAAAAATTTTAAAGATTTATTTAGAAGGTCAGTCTTATGAGATTTTAGAAGCTGAAAATGGATATGAAGCTATGAAACAAATAGATAATAAACTAGATTTAATTATCTTAGATTTAATGCTTCCTGATATAGATGGACTTACTATTTGCAAAAATATAAGAAAAAAATATCGTTTTCCTATTATAATGATTACAGCTAAAAATGCAGATCAAGATAAAATATTAGGATTAAGTTATGGTGCTGATGATTATATTACAAAACCATTTAATCCATTAGAAGTTATTGCTAGGGTAAAAGCACAACTTAGGCGTTATAATCAATATGGAGATAATGAATTTGATATTGATAACTCAGATAAAATCTATTATAAGGGTCTTATATTAAACAAGAAAAGCAAAAATGTAAATGTCAATGGAGAAGATGTCAAGCTTACACCAACTGAGTTTAAGATTTTAGAGGTTTTATTAGATAGAAAAGGACAAGTTTTAAATGGAGAGGAATTATTTCATTTAATTTGGGATGATGAGTATTTCTCAAAATCAACTAATACTATTACAGTACATGTTAGAAATTTAAGAGAAAAAATAGGTGATTCTTCTGAAAAACCGCAATATATTAAAACTGTATGGGGGGTAGGTTACATAATTGAAGCGTAAGAAGTGGAACTGGAATTTTTATATTATTGCATTTATAGCATATATATTTGTACTTATATTTATTGATGCTTATTTAGAAGGAAGTGTAGCAGAGTATTTTGTAAGAACAATTCTTGATGATAGAGAAGAAGCATTAAGTATACGCGGATTTCATATTATAAGGGGGAGTTTTAGATGGGACAGATTAAGAGATATATTAATATTTCTTGCTGTTGGAGGATTTTTAATTTTAGAAATATGTGTTCATTTTGCTTCTAAAATATCAAAGAATAAACAAAATAAAAAAATTTTAGAGCAAGTTGAAGAAAGAATAAGTTTATTTCAAAATGGAGAAAATCCAAGTGAAGTTCAAGAGTTTAAGGTGATTGATATGGAAATTAAATCAATTTTAAATGAGAAAGAAAAGATAAGACAACGTATAGAAATGGAAATACAAAAGAAAAATGATTTAGTTACATATCTTGCCCATGATTTAAAAACACCATTAACTAGTATTATTGGCTATCTTAATATTTTAGAAGAATCGGAAGTAGCTGAAAATATACGTAAAGAATATTTAAAAAGAGTGCTGGACAAGGCATATCATTTGGAGGATTTAACTAATCAATTTTTTGATATTACAAGATTTAATCTTCAAGATATCCCTTTAAATAAAACAGAAATTAATGGAGAGTTTTTTCTTGAACAAATAACTGATGAATTATATCCGTTACTATTACCAAAACAATTGAAATTAGATTTGAATGTTTCATCAAATCTTAGAATTTATGGTGATGGAACACTTTTAGCGAGAGTTTTAAATAACTTATTAAAAAATGCAATTAGTTATAGTAATAATGATTCAATTATTAAGGTAACTGGTAAAGAGGAAAATAATTCAGTAATTATAATTGTTGAAAATGATGGAGATATAATATCTAAGCAAGAACTCGAGCTTATATTTGAAAAATTTTATCGTCGAGATAAGGCTAGAAGTCAATCATCTGGTTCAGGTTTAGGGCTTGCTATTGCAAAAGAAATTGTTGAACGACATGATGGAATATTAAAAGCACAAAGTTTAAAAGGACATACTAAATTTATTATTCATTTACCAAAATCTTTATAAAATCTTTATAAAATCTAAATAGATTATAAATAAACCTTTGTTCAATCATTGATAAACTAATGTTAGAACAAAGGTTTATTTATTTTAGGAGGAATAACATGGAATTAAGAATTGATAAAGTGACAAAAGAATTTAAAGATTTAAAGGCTGTAAAGGATGTTGATTTAAATTTTACACCTGGGATATGGGGGCTTTTAGGACATAATGGAGCTGGAAAAACAACACTTATGAAAATGATGGTAGGAAATCTAAGACCTAGTAAAGGAGAAATACTTTTTGATGGTCATTCAATCTCTAGTTTAGGTGGAAAGTATTTAGATAAAATAGGTTATCTGCCTCAACATTTTGGTTATGATAAAAATCAAACCGTAGAGGATTTTCTAAAATATATAGCTTCTTTAAAAGGAATTGATAAAGAATTAAGAAATAAAAGGATTATAGATTTGTTACAACAGTTTAACCTATCTGACGTAAGACGTAAAAAAGTAGATAAGCTTTCTGGAGGTATGAAAAGAAGGGTCGGCATATGTCAAGCAATGTTAAATGATCCGGATATTTTAATTGTTGATGAACCAACAGCTGGTTTAGATATTGAAGAAAGAAAAAACTTTCGTCAATATTTAACAACAATTAGTAAGGAAAAGATTATTATTTTATCTACTCATATTGTTTCTGACATAGAATTTATTGCAAACTATCTTATACTTATGGAAAAAGGAGCAATTATTGAATATGGAGAAAGTAATGCTTTAATTAATTCTATTGATGGTATGGTTTTTGAAGCATTGGTAAGAGAAGAAGAGGTTCATATGTTAGAAAAGAAGTATAAAGTAATGAATTTTAGAAATGAAGGAGATGGATTAGTAGCAATTAGATATATTGCAAAAGAACCATTAGAAAATAGTGAAAAAGTGAAACCTAATCTTAATGACTTTTATCTTTCAAAAGTAAAGGAGGTTAAATAATGGATTTGTTTATTTCTGAATTTAAACGTCAAATAAGTGCAAAAAGATTTATATTATATGTTTTAATTCCTATAATTTTTGCTGTTTTATGGGCTTGGTTTATTATAGGAGGAGCTACAGCAGATTTTATGCAAACAGGGTGTTATAAAGAATATAAAGGCAAAGCAGCAATAGAAATTGCAGCTAAGGATAGAAATGTTACTGCCGGAAAAATGACTGAAGGTAAATTTCAAAAAGGGCGTGATACATTTGTTAATGCATTAAGAAGTGATGATGAAAGTGATGTAAAAATTACTAAAGATTTATTACAATATGCTGTTTATGCTGATAGTTTAGTAATGCAGAATATTCAATTGAAAAACATTAGGGGAGAATCTATAAATGGATATGCAAAACTTCCTGAGAATGCAGGAAAAAGTTTTTATGAAAATGAAGATATATGCTATGAGTATATGATGAATTTAAAGTTGAAAAATGAAGCTGAAAAAGAATTAGCTTTAAAAATGTGGAATGAAGTAGAAAAACCATACACTTACTATGGAGGTTCTGAGGTTTGGAGTGAGGGTATTGAACATATACAAATTTTTACTTTTGTTCTTTTAATAATAGCTGGATTCTTTTCAAGTGGTATTATTGCAAGGGATAAGGAAAGTGGTTTAGATGAAATTATATCCACAACTAAAAAAGGAAGAAAAAATTTATTATGTCCCAAACTTTTGTTACCACTAATTATGGCAGTTCTAATATATACTGTGGGAATGGGAACATATGTAGTAATTTTAAAGCATTATCTACCAGCAGATGCCCTTCAAACATCAGCTCAAGTATTTATGAAAACAGTGTTGCCTTATAATTTAGGGGAACTTATGAAAAATATAATTATTTTTGGATTAATAGGAACAATTACTATTTCTGCATTTACCACTTTCATTTCATCTATAAGTAAGAAAACTTCAATAGTAATGAGTATTATAGTGCTAGTGATTATTAGTGGATTTATATTATCTGTATCCATGGGTTTAAGCAATCCAATACTAAACTTTATTAATTTTATTTTACCAGGTAATGTAATATTTTCTTTTTTAAATATTGGGGTGCCTGTGGTTTCTATTTTTGGCAAAGCAATATTATCTTTTAAACTAAACTTAATAATAAGTTTATTACTAATTTTAATTAGTTTCATGTTGACTTCATGGACTTACGTTAGGAGGGGAATAAAATGTTGTTTCAAGAAATAAAACGCCGCTTATTTACAAAATATGTTTTATTCTCTGTGATTGGAATTTTAATTATTACATTAGGTTTAAATTTTATGTTAATACATGATGAAAGAGAGATTAATTATAATTTTCAACAAGAGGCTTTTTATGAAGGTGATATTAAAGAAGATGAGGTTTTAGTTGCACTTAAAAAAGTTCGTGATGAAAAATCTGAAGAATCACGATATACATCTCAACTATATATTATTAATAGTCTTGTTAATACTTATCCAGGTATTTTATATACTGAGAATAAAGTTAAGGATTTTCCAGATAAATTTGCAAAAGATTTTTATCAATGTTGGAAATATAAGTTTGAGGCATTAATTAAGAAACTTCCTTCTTCACAACAAGAAATAGCTAAGGAGAAATTAAATCAAGTTAAGATTCCATTTAAGCAATATTATGGGCATCAAATATATCCTTTTGTACTAGGAAACATTCAAATCATTTATATGATAATTGCATTTCTAGTAACATTTTTTGCAGCAAGTACTTATTCAGAGAGTTTTGAAGATGGTAGTATGGATATTATTATTACAACAAAATTTTATAAAAAAAATATGTTCCTAAGAGCTTTACCAGCAATTATTTATGGAGTTTTATTGACTATAATAACTACCCTAGGAACAGTATTTATAATAAGTTCTAAGTTTGGATTTAAAGGATTAAAAAGTAGTTTTAAAATGATTTCATTATTTTCTTATGGTAATTTTACAATAGGACAAACTATATTAATTATGGCAATAGCAGAAGTTATAGGGGTTTTTGCGTTATCTACGGTAATGGGATATTTATCTTTAAAATTAAAGAAAACCACTGCAGTTATAGCTATAGGTGTTGGTTTAAATATGTTTTATATAATTGTAAGTAAGTTTATGTCATTTTCAACAAATTTAATAAAATATTTACTAAATGCAATTCCTATATCTACTCATCAGGTATTTATCAGTATGAATGAATTTTCTTTAGGTTTCAGAATTTGGGAACCATATGAAATTATGATTGAAGTATTAATAGTATTTATAATCTCTTTTATAGCATTAACTTTTGCCATCAATAGAAAGGAAGTTTAAAAATGAAGAAAAAATGGAAATTTATATATGGTTTTATTATAATAGTTTACACTCTTATCTTACTTGATATTTTAATATTTAAGTACTTAGATAATCCATTGCAGCTAATTACAGGGAATCATCCAGATTATCGAGGAATGAATCTTATTTTATTTAAAGATATTTGGGATGCTAAGTGTTCTGTAGGTTATAATAAAAATTCAATAATAGGAAATATTTTGTTATTTGTGCCACTTCCTATACTTTATAATATAGTTATAAAAGATAATTGGAAAAAATCTTTACTGTTATCTTTTGAAATTAGTGTAATTGTGGAATTAACTCAATATATATTTAGAATAGGGGCATTAGATATAAATGATGTTTTTCTAAATACATTAGGTGGTCTTTTAGGAATTATTATTTATAAGTTTGCAAAAAAGTATTTCCTGAGAAGTGTGTAGTAAAAATAATAGGAATTTTAGGTGGATTAGCAGGGATTTTAGTTGTTGCATTAGATACTCTTATATATATTTATAATTAATAAGTTTTATAAAGTTAATAAGATAGGACTTAAACGTTCTATCTTATTTTGTTTTATATGGAAAATAAGGATAAAATTATACGTATTAAAAAGTGAAAAAATTTACTTTATAAAAACATAAGTTGAAATTTTATAATAAAGTAAAATTTTTGTAAATATAAGTCTAATATATGTGATATTTTGTAAATTATGTTACAATAAATATTATATAAAATACAATTCAATGAAAAATAGTAGCACGTATAGTATTTGCAGTATGTTATATAGGTAATATATCATATATTAAAGGAAGGATTGTGATTAATGAAATATATAAAAAAAATACCCAATTCCGATAAAGAGTTAAGTAACAAATTAATAAATGAAGGATGGAAAAAACTAAAGGAACCATCTAATTTAGCTATGGCAACTTTACTCTCAGTGCCTTTCATGTTTATAAATGGAATCATTTCTGTTGCTATTGCATTTTATTTGTATCCACCGTTAAAAGAGTTTTTTAGTAGTACCCATAGTTTTAGTATTGAATTCAAATTAGATTCATTTTCGCTAATATATATTGGTGTGATTTTATTGTTTATGACAATACATGAATTTCTACATGCTTGTTTCATACCTAATGTATTAAAGTCAGATAAAACATATTGGGGTATTAATGGAATTTGTGGATTTGTTTTTACTACTGAAAAAATAAAAAAGAACAGGTTTTTAATTATTTCTATTATGCCATTCATTTTATTATCAATTCTATTACCTTTCATTCTTAATATTTTTGGATTATTAAATTGGTTTACTATATTTTTATGTTTAATAAATGCAATGGGATCATGTGTAGATTGTTTAAACATATGTATTGTAGCAATTCAAGTTCCAAAGGGTTCATATATTGTGAACAATGGGTTTGAAACATATTTTAAGTAAGTTTTAATTATAAGAATTATAGGGAAACAAGCTCCAATTTAAATTTATTCAATAACTTTAAAATATTTTCATACAAGATATAGTGTTGAATTCTAATCGATTCAGAGCATGTCTCACTATTTGGGGTATCCAAGTTTTGGAATGGATAATTTTAAGAGTCATATTATTATGTTGACATAAGAAAATAAAATAATAAAAGAGTTTAAATAAGGATTATATTTGTCTAAAATGAATATTTCAAGTCAGATTTTAATCCTTTTAAGGAGCATGAAATGAAAATCGATATATTTACAATTTTACAAATCCCATCAAATAGTAGTTTTAGCGAAGTGAAAATGCGCTATAATAACATGAATAAAATGGGGTTTCACACTCAAAATACAATAAAAGCTAGTTATAAAGAGTATTGCAAAAATCATAAAAGAGATATTTTCCTTTTTTATATTAAAGAAATAAAACTTATGATAAAAGTTTTATTTGGTATAGGAATTGCCACTGTTCCTATGTATATGACATATATGGAAGGGTTTAAAGGGCAACGCCAATTTGTATTGATTTTATTTTGCAGTATTTATTTATTTTTTGCTGGTTGGGGAGTAGAAGCTCTTTCATGTGTTCAATATGAAAAAATTAAAACAATCCCATTAATAGGTACTAAACTTTACATTATTTTAAAATTAGGTATAGGTATTGCTATTGGTGGTTTAGTTGCATTATTTCAGCTTTTTTTCACGTATTTTTGCAAGATAGACTCTATTAAGTTAGAAAATTATATATGTAAAAATATATTCTGGAATTAGAAAAAAGTTTTGACAACTAAATTATAGTTAGATATATAATACTGTATAAATAGTTTTTCAGGAGGTTTATAAGTATGAAAGATAAGTTGAAACATTATACTATTTTTGCAGGTGTAAATGGTGCAGGAAAAACATCAATGTATAAGTGTATGTATTTAAGTGAAAATAGAGATGAAAAAAGAATAAACACTGATGAAATGGTGGAAAAAATCGGCTCATGGAAAGATAATAAGCTTCAAATAAGATGTGCAAGAGAAGCTGTTAAATTAATAAAGACTTATATTTTGGAAGGAACATCATTTAATCAAGAAACAACTTTATCAGGTAAAAGTATTATTAATAATATAAAGAAAGCAAAAAATAATAATTTTTATATTGTAATGAATTATATAGGTGTAGAAAGTCCTGAGGTTGCTAAAGAAAGAGTTAAAATAAGAGTTAGTAAAGGTGGACATGGAATACCAGATGAGGCTATTGAAAGAAGATATTATGATTCGCTAGAAAATTTAATAGGTTTAATTGAGTTATGTGATGAAATAAATATTTATGATAATACATATAAACTTAATGAAATAATGAAATTTCAACATGGAAAACTTATATGGAGTAATAAAGAGATGCCAAAATGGTCAAGAAAAATATTAAGAATAGCTAGTAAAATGTAGTCAATTTGCTAGCTATTTTTATGTAAAATATTATAGATATATTTCAATATAATGAAGCCTGTATCTCTATATAATAATATATAAACTTAGGAACAAACATATATTTACAATAATCAATAAGCTATAATAAAATTATATATTAGATATTAAAAAGAGGTGAAATATTTATGAAAAATAAAATTCTACTTATTGAAGATGATATAGCTATTAGTGAAATGGTTGAAAATTATCTAAGAAAAGAAGGGTTTAATATAACTACTGCTTTTGATGGTGAAGAGGGATTAGTTAAATTTTTGAATAATTCTTTTGATTTAATTATTCTTGATATAATGATGCCTAAACTAGATGGAATGGAAGTTATGAAAATTATTAGAGAAAAAAGCGTAATACCTATCTTAATTATGTCAGCAAAGGATAGTGATGTTGATAAGGCTATAGGGTTAGGATTAGGTGCTGATGATTATATTGCAAAACCATTTTCTATGGTAGAACTTTCTGCAAGGATTAAGGCGATGATAAGACGTGCAACCCAATATGATAAAAATGATGAAAAGGAAGATATTATTAATGTTAATGATATAACTATTGATTTAAATAGTTATGTAGTTACTAAAAAAGGTGTAATTATACAGCTAACTTCAAAAGAATTTAATATTTTAAAGTTGTTTATATCTAATCCTAATAGAGTTTTTACTAAGGCACAAGTCTATAATTTTATTTGGAATGATGATTATTTTGGAGATGATAATGTAATAAATGTACATATGAGAAGATTAAGAGAAAAAATAGAGGACAATCCTTCAGAGCCTAAATATATTAAAACACTATGGGGAATAGGCTACAAATTAGGAGAATTTTAATATGATTATTTTTTTATTAGTAGTAATAATTATTTTATTATATATAATTTATTTTCAATATAAATCAAAAAAACATAGGAGTATAAATCTAAAGTATATACATGAAAAATTAAATAGTGTTATAGCTAATAATACCAGTGAAAAACTTTTGACTTTTACTGATGATAAAGAATTAATACATATATTAATAGAAATTAATAAGCTTTTAGAACATAATCAAAAAATACAGGCAGATTACTCAAAGGTCGAAATAGCAATGAGAAAAATGCTTTCAAATATTTCTCATGATTTAAAAACCCCCCTTACAGTGGTTCTTGGATATATTGAAACAATAAATCTAGACAAGAACATAAGTAATGAAGAGAGGGAGATTTTATTAGTAAAGGTAGAAAATAAAACAAAAGAGGTAATGGAGCTTATTAATAAGTTTTTTGATTTAGCTAAGCTAGAATCAGGAGATAAAGATATTCCTCTTACAAGAATTAATATGAATGAAGTTTGTAGAAAAAATATATTAAATTTTTATGATATATTAATAAACAAAGGTATTGAGGTTATTATTGATATTCCAGAAAAGAATATGTATTCTTTAGGAAACGAAGAGGCATTAGATAGAATTATAAATAATTTAATATCAAATGCTATCAAATATGGTAGTGAAGGAGGAGTTTTAGGACTATCCTTAAAAAGTGATGAAAAGTATGTATATGTAGAAGTTTGGGATAAAGGTAAAGGAATTAATGAAGTACATAAAGATAGGGTTTTTGAAAGAATGTATACTCTTGAAGATTCAAGAAATAAATTGTATCAAGGTGGAGGTCTTGGACTTACAATAACTAAAAGACTTGTAGAAAAATTAGAAGGGGAGATTTTTTTAGATAGCAAACCTTTTGATAGGACAAGCTTTACAGTAAGATTAAAGAGAATAAATTATTAACCAATATATACAGAAGTTAATAACAAATTGTTCCATTTGTGATAGATGCAAAATATTCATTGGTCAGGAGAATTAGACAGTTAAAAGTAATAAATGAAAAGAAAAATAAAAATACAACTTAAGAATTTTGTAAGATTTAAGTAATAAAAAAGAGAAGTTCAATTACTAAAATATAAGTATAGGAACAGTAATTGAAAGGAGAATTTATCATGTCTTATATATTAAAAACTAATAATTTAATAAAAACATATAATGGCAAAGAGGTTATATCCAATGTAAGTATGAATATAAAAAAAGGTGAGATTTATGGTTTTTTAGGTCCAAATGGTGCAGGTAAAACCACTATTATGAAGATGATAACAAATTTGATTAAACCTACAAGTGGTGAAATTGAGATTTTTGGTGAAAAATTAACTAATACCTCTTATGAGATTTTGAAAAGGTTAGGTACTATAATTGAGTATCCTGTATTTTATGAGAAACTTACAGCAAGAGAAAATTTAGATCTTCATTGTGAGTATATGGGTTATTACGATAAGAAAGCAATTGATAAAGCATTAGAACTTGTAAATTTAAAAAATATTAATAATAAACCAGTTAAGGACTTTTCACTAGGTATGAAGCAAAGACTGGGAATAGCAAGGGCTATAACTACAAAGCCAGAACTATTAATATTAGATGAACCTATCAATGGACTAGATCCCATAGGTATTAAAGAATTAAGAAATCTATTCAAAATGTTAAGTAAGGAGTATGGTATAACAATATTAATTTCTAGCCACATATTAGGTGAGATTGAACAAATGGCAGATACCATAGGAGTTATAAATAATGGAAAATTAATAAAAGAAGTTTCTATGGATAGCATTAGGAAAAATAATACAGAGTACATAGAACTAGTTACAAATGACTGTAAAAAAGCAACTTATGTTTTATCAAATACTCTTAATATATCTAATTTTAAGGTTGTAGATAATAACTTAATAAGAATATATGAAGATAATATATCTCAAAGTGTTATATTAAAAACTTTGATTATAAATGATATAGTTATTAAAGAGATAACTACTAGAAATATTTCTTTAGAAGATTACTTTTTAAGCTTGCTGAATGGAGGTACTATTAGTGCTTAAATTAATAAAATTAGAAATGAAAAAAACTAAAGTTAGATACGTTAAAGGAGTTTTAATTTCAAATTTAGTTATAATGGCTTTATTAGCAATAACAATTTTTGGAGCAATAGGTGAAGGAAATTTAGAATTTACTAGATATACTTTTGTTTTTCAATGGTTGACTCCATGATAAGAGCTACTTTTATAATATTTGCTTCAGTGCTTCTTGCAAAGCTTATTATTGAAGAATATAAAAATAATACAATTACAATTCTATTTATGTATCCTATAAATAGAAAAAAACTGATTATGGCAAAGCTAATTATTGTAGCATCATTTACTTTTGTAACTACAGTTTTATCAAATATATTTATAGATTCTGCTTTATGTATAATTAATAATTTTTATAACTTTACTACAGATAAAATAACAGTTTCTTTAATAATAAACAGTTTTAGAAATATTTTCATTAGTGGATTACTTTCTGCTGGTATATCTCTAATACCTTTATACTTTGGTATGAAAAAGAAATCTGTACCTACTACAATAATATCTGCAATTATAATAGTATCTATTGTATGTTCAAATGGTAATGGTATTTCATTAAATTCCATTATTGCAGTACCAATAACTCTTGCTCTTATAGGGGTATTTATTGCATATTTATCTATAAAAAACATAGAACATGTAGATATTAATAAATAAGATATTAGTTTATATTTATAGATAAGTTTTAGCCGTATTACTAAGTAAGTAATACGGTTTTTAGTATTATAAAAAGGGTATAAGTTTAAGATAAAATGTACAATTTGAATAATTATAACTAATCTGTTTTAAACTAATATAGAAAATAAGATATTAATAAAGTGAAAGTTGAGGATAGTTATATGAGTAAAAAAAATAGTATAAATCCCTTGATAATATTAGGAGCTTTAGCTGGTGCAGTAACTATAGCATCTGTAGGAGCGAAAAAGATTAAAAATAACTCAAAAACATTTGAAATATCAATTACATATGGTGATAATGAAGATAAGCAAGTATATTTTATTGGTGGTGGATTAGCTTCTTTAGCTGGTGCAGCCTACCTTATAAGAGATTGTAATTTTAAAGGCGAAAACATTCATATTATAGAAGGCATGAAAGTCCTTGGTGGTAGTAATGATGGTGCAGGTAATGAAGAATATGGCTTTGTATGTCGTGGTGGTAGAATGTTAAATGAAGAAACCTATGAAAATTTCTGGGAACTATTTTCAAGTATTCCATCTCTAGAGTTGCCAGGCAAAAGCGTTACTGAAGAAATTCTTAATTTTGACCACTTACATCCAACCCATGCACAAGCACGATTAATAGACAAATATGGATTTATTCAAGATGTTACTACCATGGGATTTAATAATTCTGATAGGATTGCTCTTGGTAAATTAATGATTACTCCAGAAGAGAGTTTAGATGATATGACTATTGAGGAATGGTTTGAAAATACCCCTCATTTTTTTGAAACTAACTTTTGGTACATGTGGCAAACAACCTTTGCGTTCCAAAAATGGTCTAGTCTATTTGAATTTAAACGTTATATGGAACGTATGATTTTTGAATTTTCCCGTATTGAAACTTTAGAAGGTGTTACACGTACAGCATACAATCAATATGAATCGGTTATTCTTCCATTAAGGGCTTATCTAGATGAATTTGGAGTTGATTTTAGTATTAATTCAAATGTAACAGATTTAGATTTTAAACAGGGAGAAGGTATTACAGTAACTGCTATACATATAGAAAATGATAATGGCAAAGAAATCATAAAATTAAATCCTGGAGATGTTTGTATTATGACAAATGGATGTATGACTGATTGTGCAACTTTAGGTGATATGTACACACCTGCTGAGTATAAACCGGAAAATCCAATATCCGGAGAACTTTGGAGGAAAGTAGCTGATAAGAAGGATGGATTAGGTAATCCAGAACCTTTCTTCGGACATCCAGAAGAAACTAATTGGGAGAGTTTTACTGTAACTTGTAAAGGGAATAAGCTTTTAAAATTAATTGAAAAATATTCTTCTAATATTCCTGGTAGTGGAGCGTTGATGACATTTAAAGATTCTAGTTGGTTAATGAGTATTGTTGTTGCAGCACAACCACATTTTAAGAATCAACCAATGGATACAACTATCTTTTGGGGATATGGTCTATATACAGATAAAATTGGTGATTATGTGAAAAAGCCTATGCGCGATTGTACCGGTGAAGAGATATTAATAGAACTTTTACATCATCTACATATGGAAGATGAACTTGAGGAGATAATAGAAACGGTAGTAAATGTTATTCCATGTATGATGCCATATATAGATTCACAGTTTCAACCACGTAAGATGACAGATCGTCCAAAGGTTGTGCCAAAGGGTTCAACAAATTTTGCTATGATTAGTCAATTTGTTGAAATACCAGAAGATATGGTATTTACAGAAGAATATTCTGTACGTGCAGCAAGAACTGCCATATATACATTATTTAATGTTAAAAATAAAAAAGTACGTCCTGTGACTCCTTATAAAAAACATCCAAAGGTTTTAAAAGATGCATTAAAAACAGCTTACAGATAAAAAATATCTATAATATTACTTAGTAAGTGCAATGTTTACTATCTTATAACTTGATTTTCTAGAGAAATTTGAACTTTAAAATAGTAGCTACAAATCTATGAAATTAATTCAATTATAAATTTCTATAAAAATTTATAAAATACATATAAAAGCGTGTGAATGCACGCTTTTGTTGTATTTAATATAAATGTATTGCAAAAAATAAAAAATGTATAAAATAATTTTAATTGATACGTGATATTAACCAATATTGGATATATAATACAAATATAACATGATTGATGTGTTAAAAAGAAAGGGTCAATTAAATGAAAGTTGTTGTATTGATGGGGAGTCCTAGAAAAAGAGATAGTTATAACATATGTAAATTAATTGAAAAGAATTTTAAAAAAAATTATACTGTAGATTTTGAATATATATTTTTAAATGATTATATAATTGAGGAATGCAAAGGCTGTGATATGTGTTTTCAAAAGGGTGAAAAGTTTTGTCCATGTAAAGATGATTTATATAAGATTAAGGATAAGTTTTTAAATGCTGATGGTATTATTTTTGCTTCACCAGTATATGCGTATCAAGTGCCTGCACCATTAAAACGAATATTTGATAGATTATCGTATATGTTTCACCGCCAGGAGTTAATAGGAAAACCAGTATTAACAGTTGTGACCACAGGTGGTGGTGGACATAGGCAAGTAAATAAATATCTCAAAATGACTGTATGTGGTTGGGGATGTAATTTAGTGGGGACAATTGGCATTATATCTCCTATGTTTTTTGAAAATAAAAATTCAGCATGGGGATATGATAAAAATTACCATAAAAGAAAGGTTGAAAAGGTTGAAAGGTTATCGGAAATATTTATAAAAATCATAACAGATAATATACCACATATTCCTACGTTTTATGATATTTTTATGTTTAACTGTTTAAGAAGCAAGACATTTACTTCTCAAGCAGACTATGATTTTTGGAAAGAAAAAGGTTGGCTTAATTCAAACTATTTTTATGATGTAAATGTTAATTTGTTTAAAAAAGGGTTTGGAAATATATTAAAAATAATTATCAATTCAAGTGGTAAGAAGTTAAAAGATAAATCAATTTGTAATAAATAGCGTAATAATAATTTATTTTAAGAAATGAGTTATATAATAATTATATATATATTTAAAAGTATGTATAAGTGGGATGAATATAATATAAATCTTATATTATAAAAAATAAAAAAGTGGTTATGATATAAGATTTTAAACATGGCAAAATATTTATTTAAAATAGATAAATTGATTAAGTAAAGGAGGTTTAATATGAAAGGAAAAAAATCTTTAAAATTTAAGATTGTTACAGCAATGACTATTTTATTAGTAATATTAGTTTCAACATTTTTTATTTATGTAAATTCTTATTATAGAGCTAGTTCTTTAGCATTGGATAACTTAAAATCTGATTCAGTAGTTCAAGTAGAAAAAGATGGAGATATTTTATTTAAACCAGTAGATAATGGTAAAGATATAGGATTTATTTTTTATCCAGGTGCTAAGGTAGAAATGTCAGCATATGCACCTATAGCTAAAGAAATAGCTTCTAATGGATATACCGTTATTATTGCTAAAATGAGATTTAATTTAGCAATTTTATCTCCAAATAGAGCAGATGATATAATAAATAAGTATAATCATATCCAGAGTTGGGTTATAGGAGGACACTCTTTAGGTGGAGTTATGGCATCGGATTATGCACTTGAAAATGATAGCATAAAGGGGTTAGTATTGTTAGCATCATATCCTCAAGATAAAAGAGATTTTAAAAATAGTAACATAAAAACTTTATCTTTATGGGGAAGCAATGATAAGGTAGCAAATTTAAATAAAGTAAAAGAAGCTGAAAATGTTATGCCAAGTAACTCAGAATTCATTGAAATAAAAGGTGGAAATCATGGAGGCTTTGGGGATTATGGACATCAAAGTGGCGATGGAGAAGCTACTATAACAAATAAAGAGCAGATGAATTACACATCCAAATGCATTATAAAACTTTTGGATAGTATGAATTAAGGGTACATCAGTATATAAGATGTAATAACTTGTTATTATAATGTCCAATATTGAATGTATATTAAATAAAAAAGTATAGACTACATTATTTATGTGTAGTCTATGTATGAAACATTATAAATACAAGTATTAGTAGGGCAATATAAAGTGAGGAGAATAGTATGGGTAGAAAAATAATATTAAATTTAGCAATAAGTATTGATGGATATATTGCATCAGAAACAGGAGGATTTGATTGGATAGTTGGAGATGGCTATAATAAATTAAATACAGAAAAGAAATGGGATTATGATGAGTTTTTAAATAATATAGATATTGTAGTTATGGGTAAAAATTGTTATGAGCAAAACTTTTTAAGTGATTTTAAAGATAAAAAGGTGTATGTAGCAACATCCCAAAACATACAAGACTATGACAATATACATTTTATTAATGGTGACATATGTAATAAAATATTAGAAGAAAGAAAAAAAGAAGGTAAAGACATATTTTTATTTGGTGGTGGAGTTCTTATTGACAACTTTATAAAGGCTAATATTATAGATGAATATATAATTGGTATAATACCTACCATATTAGGAAGTGGAAGACCACTATTTTTAGAAAATAACCCTAAAATAGATTTACACCTACAAGAATGTATTATTGAGAATGGAATTACAATATTAAAATATATAAAAAGATAAATTCCTTTTGTTTCAACTCAATAATTATAAATTTAGTTACAAATATATATAAGCGCTTGTAAGTAGTTCTCTATTTTCATAAGCTATTATTTATATATTAGCAGTTGATTATAACATTAATTTTAAGATAATATATATTATGGATTTTCAATAGTTTAAGTCATTTAAACCAATAGGCAAAAACAATGTAAACCTTTTATTAATAGTTATTATATATGTAGATAATATATGGAAATAATATTAAAATACTAGTAAGATATAAAGCCATTTTATTATCTATTTTTATATGACTTATAGGGGGTAGAATCATGAAAACAGAAATAATAGAAGGTTTACTTGTTCTTAAAGTTGATATGGTGGCGACCTTAGCCATTGCAATTTTGTTATTATTATTAGGCTATTGGATTATAAAAAAAGTATCTTTTTTAAGAAAATTCTGTATTCCGGCACCTGTAATTGGCGGTTTACTATTTTCAATACTTACTTTAATTTTAAAACAAAGCAATTTAGTAACAATTGATATGGATACAACTTTTCAGTCACCTTTTATGATAGCTTTCTTTACAACTATTGGACTTGGTGCAAGTTTTAAACTACTTAAAAAGGGTGGAAAGTGCTTAGTTATATATTGGATTCTTTGTGGGGTTCTTGCTATTTCTCAAAATGTTATTGGCGTTGTATTTGCAAAAATTACTGGCATTCATCCTATGTTTGGAATTATGGCAGGTTCCGTATCTATGGAAGGTGGACATGCAGCTGCAGCTGCCTTTGGAAAAACTGCTGAGACTATGGGCGTTAGTGGGGCAAAAACAGTTGCTATAGCAGCAGCTACATTTGGGCTCATATGTGGAGGTCTTATAGGAGGACCTATTGCAAAGGGACTAATAGATAAATACAAATTGAAACCGTCTACAATTAGTGAGTATGATACAACATCCTATGATGAAGTAGTAAATGATGAAAATAGCTCAAAAGTTACAACTAAGAACATTATGATTCATCTAGCTGTAATAACAGTGTGTATGACAATAGGGTCAATTGTAAGTGAGTGGTTTTCAAATGTTACAGGGCTTTCTTTACCAGGCTATGTAGGTGCTATGTTTATAGCAGTAATCTTTAGAAATATAAATGATAAAAAACACATTGTAAAATTAAATTTTAATTTAATAGATCTTATGGGAAATACATGTCTTGGAATTTTCTTATCAATGGCATTAATGACATTAAAACTATGGGAGTTATCAGGACTTGCTGGACCATTATTAATAATAGTTATTGCACAAGTAGTATTTATGATACTATACACTACATTTGTTGTATTTAAGTTAGTCGGAAAAGATTTTGATGCAGCAGTTATGGCAGCTGGAATGGCTGGGCATGGACTTGGGGCAACTCCTAATGCTATAGCTAATATGAGTGCAGTCACTGAAAAATATGGACAATCTGCAAAAGCTTTTCTAATAGTTCCATTGGTAGGGGCATTTTTAATTGATGTTATAGGTATTCCAACTATTGTACTTTTTATGAACTTATTTAAATAATTTTTTGAAAATTTAAAATATTTTCAAAAGAATAAAAAGAAATAGTAATATAAATTTGTTTACTTTAAAAAGTTTTACAATTAATTATAAAAAAATAAAATACTGTTAAAACCACATAGTTAGTGGCTTTCAATTATAATACAGAAAAGTAATAATGAGTATTCGTAATTATAAAAATTTAATTTAAAAGGAAACTTATATGCATAACTTAAATATAATATAGTATAGGTCCAAGTTTACCTATAAATTATAGTTATGAGGAGTGTTTTTATATGGGTGAATATTCAGAAAAATATTATTGCAATAATAATAAACCAGAACACAATAATTTATGTCCAAAAAACAGTTTATGTCTAAAAGATAGTTTAATAAAAGCTTTAGAACTAGTATTAAATTTTGATTATTTAGATTTAACTATAGATGTTCCTGCTCAACATTATGGTTTGAGATTTTATACTTTATTTAATAGACTTGATGCAGTTGGAGGAATTACTCCTTCATTGACTTATGATGATTTTATATCTTTACAAGCAGATATAAGTGTACCAGCTGGCTATAATCCAGCATTTGATAATACAGATAGAAATACAATAATACCAGTATGCGCTTTAAGAGCTGTAGCATTTGTAGTTCAACCACGAGGCGTTGACATTTTATTAAGAGAGTTAAAAAGATTATATAGAGGCACAAAAATTTATAATACTGATTGTTCATGTAATAAAGATATACTAGATGCACTAGTTAATTGCAAGTGTAATCCATTTAATAGTACTGCTATATATGAAATAGGCATAGATGCTATTGATCGTTCTTTTAATCCTGCAAGAGGTAAAATAGTAGCTTATGATTCTCAATTGGTATGGGTTCAAAGTGTAGAATTTGGTTTTCCACCAACTTTCTATATAGTTCCTTTAAAATATATATCTTTTATTACCATTATGTAAATTAAATACTTTGAATTTTAGAATTTAAGTTAAATGAGCTATTGTAAAGTTAATTAAAATTAATAGAGCAATAGCTCTATTTTCTTTATAAAAATGTGTACAAATCTCAAAATAAAAAAATTAAAAAGTATTTATAAAAGTATAATTTATTCAATGGATATATTAACGGATAGGAGATTAATTTTAATAATAGGTTAAACTTATTTTGTTGGAAAGAAAATAGTAGAGGGGTTATTAGTACTAACATTTTTTTAGCAATTTAGGAACAGTAGAGTTTAAGTTTTATTGATAAAATATAATTAACAAGTGAGAAAAGGAAAGGTGATACATTGAATTACAGCAAGTCTATATCAAAGTGCATTGAATTTATTGAAAAAAATATAAAGATGGATTTGACACCAGAAATAATAGCTAGAGAATGTGGATATTCTACTTTTCATTTTTCTAGAGTATTTAATATTAATCAAGGAATGACTTTAATGGATTATGTAAAAAAAAGAAGACTTGCATTAGCAGCAATAGACCTATTTAGTGGAAAGAAAATAATTGATATTGCACTTGAGTATGGTTTTGATACACATAATGGATTTTCAAAGGCATTTAAAAAAGAATATGGATTTAGTCCTACAGAATATTTAAAACGTATGGATGGATATTTTGGTGAAGAATCAATTTTAAAAATTGGAGGGTATATTATGAATCCTATTATATCAAAAAAACCAGGATTTAAAGTTGCTGGATATGGTATTAAAACAAATGTTACTAATGGAAACTATACAAAGGATATTGCTTCATTTTGGAGTAATTATGATGGTGAAAATTTAGAAAGTAAAATGTATGAAATTTTAAATCCACCCAAACATGGAGAGGTAGGATTGTGTGTGTCATCAAATGATGAGAGTGGAGATGCAATATATCTTCTTGGGGTTATAGTTGATGATTTTACAAAGGTTACAAATGATATGATATCAGTAGATGTACCAGAAGCAACATATGCTATATTTACAACTCCACCAATAGACACAAGTAGTGATATAGAACAGATAGAATTTGCTAATGCAATAAAAGAAACCTGGAAATATATATTTGAAGATTGGTTTAAAGATAGTAAATATATATTTGATGAAAGTAAATTGGATTTTGAGTTTTATGATGAGAGATGTCATGGAAGAAAAGATACTGTAATGAATATTTATATACCTATAGTAGAAAAATAATTATTATAATTAATATTAGAATAAAGGAGATGGAGTACCTTAAAAAAGGAATCCATCTCTTTATTTTTTAGTTATTATTCTATTAAAATATTTCTAATAACTTTAAATGAGGATTAAGTATTGTAAAATTTACAAATAAATGATATTCTTTTCATATCCCCCGTAGGGGGATGTGAAAGGGTGAGAGAATGTCATATTTAAGGAAAAATAAAAATAATATTGTTTCTATTTGTGTTTTAGCTATACCTGTAATTATTGAAAATATTCTTCAAACTTTTTTTAGGAACTGTTGACACATATTTTGCAGGTAAAATTAATGATAGCGCAATTGCAGCAATTGGAGTTACCAATTTAATAGTTAATGTGTTTATTACATTTTTTACAGCTATTAGTATAGGAACAAGTGCTATTGTAGCTAGAAACTTTGGAAAAAAAGATATTGATAAAGTAAATTCAGTTATAAAACAATCTATTATATTAGGTTCAATAATTGGGTTAATAGTTGGTTTAATTAATTTAATATTCTATAAACAAATATTAATGATATCAGGTGTTTCTGATAAAGTATTATCTTATGCAACACCTTATTACATAATTGTGGTAGTTCCATCAGTAGTTCTTTCTTTATCACTTATTTTATCTAGTTGTTTAAGAGCAACAAAGGACACTAATACACCAATGATAGCTACTGGAATTGCAAATATATTAAATATATTATTAAATTTTATTTTTATAAATATAGGAATGGGTATTGTTGGAATAGCATTAGCTACAACAGTTTCACGTATAATGAACGTTGTAATTCTTATAATAAAACTGAAAAAGAATAAAAATGAAATTAATCTTCAATTAAAAAAATGGAGTATTGAAAAAGAAACTATTAAGTCTATTGTAAAAATAGGAATACCAGCAGGAATTGAAAAATTAATTATGAGATTAGGTCAAATAGTTTATAATGGTATGATTATTTCTATTGGTATATCTGCATATGTAGCTCATAATGTAGCTGGAAATATTGAAAGTTATTCTTATATACCAGCAATGGGGTTTGGTGTTGCCACAACAACCTTTATTGGAATAACCCTTGGAGAGAATAATGTTAAAAAATCTAATGAAATGGTTTTTGTATCTTATGTTATGACAACCATTTTGATGGTTAGTATTGGAATTATATTTTTTATTTTTGCACCACAACTTGCAAGCATTTTTACAAATACAAAAGAGGTTCAAGAAATGGTGATAAGGGTTTTAAGATTGATAGCTCTATTTCAACCTTTTGCTGCTATAACACAAATATTTACTAGTGCATTACAAGGAGCTGGAGATACTAAGTTTCCTATGTATTCCACTTTGATAGGTATTTGGGGAATTAGAGTAGGGATAGGTTATTTATTTGGTGTTTTATTAGGGTTTGGTTTGATAGGTGTATGGATGGCTTATGTTATTGATATTACAATTAGAGGGATTCTTTTATTAAAGCGCTTCTTAAATGGAAAATGGAAGAAGATAGTTATATAATTAGTATAATGAATAAAAAGGAGAATAGTTATATGGATGAGAATAATGAACATAAGCATACACATAAGAATACAAAGGCTGTAGTAAATAGACTTTCACGAGCAATAGGACATTTAGAATCTGTAAAAAGAATGGTTGAAGAAGGTAGAGAGTGTAGTGAAGTATTAATACAGGTTTCTGCGGTAAAATCAGCAATAAATAATATTGGTAAAATTATTTTACAAGATCATATTGAAAATTGTGTTGTTGATGCCATAGAAACAGGTGATGATAAGGTACTTAAAGATTTAAATAATGCAATTGATAAGTTTATGAAATAATATACAAAGGTGAAGATATAAACTTAAGGAATAGTAAATGAAAATTTATTAAATTTACTTATAATAAAAATAGAGTAGAACTTAATTTATTATATAGAGAAGCAAGCTCCAATTTAAATTTATTCAATAATCTTAAAATGTTTTTATACAAGATATAGTGTTAAATTTGAAGTCATTCTGAGCATGTCTCACTATTTTAGGTATCCAAGTTTTGGAATGAGTAATTTTAAAACTTGGAACCTTATATTAAGTTCTATTTTTTCGCAAAAAATTATGTAAGATATTTAATATAGTCTTTAAATTATTATTAAATTTTATAGGTATTGGAAGTTTTATTCAGAATCTAATGGGATATAACTAAAGGAAAGGAACTTTATATTTGAAAATACTATATATATTTTAAAACTTAAGATTTCTTAAGAAATTTTTAAAAATACTGTAAACTCTATTTCCTAAAATATATTTATCACATAGAAAAAGGGGTAAGTTTCATGGAAAATATATTTAAAAATATCTTAAGAATTACTATAATAATTTGTGGACTTTTTTATATAGTTATTTATTTATCTGTAGGATTATATAATTTCAATTTAGAAGGAATTAATCTGAACTTAAAAACTAACCATTTGTCAGAGCAAAAAAAGATTATTAATAAAGATACAGAGTTAATGTTAGTAAATTATGAGTATGGTTTAGATGAAGAGTATCAACCTAAAGATTTAACAATACCTAATATAGAGTTTACAGGTGAAGCTACAGATGAGGAGCAACATGTATCAGGAATTATTGTAAAACCATTAGAAGAATTAATAAATGAAGCCAAATTAGAGGGAGTAACATTACTTGCAAACTCGGGATATAGGTCTTATAAATTACAAAAAAAGACTTACAGAAGTAGGGTAATGTCGGAGGGAAAAGAAAGTGCAGATGATTATGTAGCTAAACCAGGATTTAGTGAACATCAAACAGGTTTATGTATAGACATTACTAATGAAGATAGATATTTTGTAAAAGGAACAAAAGAAGCTGATTGGCTTGAAAAAAATTGTTATAAATTTGGATTTATTATAAGATATCCTTATGGAAAAAAACATATAACAGGAGTAGAATATGAACCTTGGCATATTAGATATGTGGGTAAAGAAAATGCTAAATCTATTTATAATAATGAAATTACTTTAGAAGAATACTTAAAAAATAATTATATATATGGAGGGTTAAATGAATAATAATATTCTTGTAGTAGATGATGAGAAGGAAATAAGAGATTTATTAGAAATAAATCTTAAAAATGAAGGGTATACTGTATTTAAAGCAAGTTGTGGAAATGAGGCCTTAAAAATATTGAATAAAGAATATATTAGTCTAATAGTTCTAGATATAATGATGCCAGGAATGGATGGGATGGAAACTTGCAAAAAAATAAGAGAAAAATATAATATGCCAATTCTTATGTTAAGTGCAAAATCAGAAGATATAGATAAAATACAAGGTATTATGACTGGTGCCGATGATTATTTATGCAAACCATTTAATCAGTTAGAGCTTACTGTAAGAATAAGAGCTTTACTTAGAAGAGCATACTTTTTAAATACTAAATTACAAAATGTAGAAAATATAATAAGAATAGAATCTATGATCATAGATAAAAATAAACATAAAGTAACTATAAACGATAAAGAAATAAGTTTAACAGCAAGGGAATTTGAAATTTTATATTTGTTAGCTAATAACAGAGGAAGAGTTTTTAGTGCGGAAGAAATTTTTGAGAAAGTTTGGAAAGAAAGATATTATCAGTCAAACAATACGGTTATGGTACATATGAGTAGAATAAGAGATAAAATAGAAGAATATATGGAAGGCAATAAGATAATTCATACAGTATGGGGAGTTGGTTATAAAATTGAAAAATAAAAGAATATATAAATATCAATTATCTTCATTAGCAGATATGTTAATGTCGTTAATATTAACTTTAATAACGGCATATATTATAAAGATTTTATTAAATTATTTATATGTGGAATTTGATAATAATTTTGCTTATTATTTTTGGTTCTTTTGGAGAGTACTTAAGTATGAAATTGTAGGAGAATATATTAATTTTATAGTAGGATTAATTTTATTTTTAATTTTTTATTTAATTATAACTTATAAAAAGTATAAAAATTTTGTAGCTGTTATAGAAGAAACTGAAACAATGGCTAATGGAAATTTAGATAAAGAAATACATATTGATGGAAAAGGCGATATTAAAAATTTAGCAGACAATATAAATGATATATCAAAACAACTTAAAAATATAACAGTAGCAGAAAGAAATGCACAAAAGACTAAGAATGATTTAATAACTAATGTTTCTCACGATTTAAGAACTCCGCTAACCTCAATAATGGGATATTTAGAACTTATTGATAATGATCAATATAAGGATGAAGTGGCACTTAGGTATTATGTTAATATAGCATATGAAAAGTCGAAGAGTTTAAATGTACTTATAAATGACTTATTTGAACTTACTAAAATGCAAAATAATACTATTAATATACATAAGCAAGATATAAATTTAGTTGATTTGTTAGGACAGGTAGTAGCTTATTTTGAGTACCAATTTAAGAGTGCAGAGATGGAATCAAGGGTTGATTTTTCAGAAGATAAGTTGGTAGTAAGTGCAGATGGAGATAAATTAGTAAGAGCATTTGAAAACTTATTGTCTAATGCTATAAAGTATGGGAAAGATGGCTATTACATTGATATAACAACAAAAGCTGAAGAAGATATGGCTGTAATTCAAATTATAAATTATGGTCAATCAATATCATCAATAGATCTCCCTCATATATTTGATAGATTTTATAGGGTAGAAAAGTCAAGAAATAGCAATATAGGCGGATCTGGATTAGGCTTAGCTATAACTAAAAATATCATTGAATTACATGATGGAATGATATGTGCATATAGCGATGATGAAAAAACTATATTTGAAATTAAATTACCAATAAAAAAACTCTACGATAATTAATGTAGAGTTTTTATTTTTTATTTAAAACTTTAAATTAATATAAATTTAATATGGTAGGTAAATTTATTTTGATACAGCTGATTTTATATAGAAAATTGCAATACTTAAGATAATTGGAATTAAGAAAAATTCAAGTAAATAAATGGAAGTTATGTGATATAATCAATTCAAGTAAAAGATTAGAAAGGTAATGTAAATAATGAGAAATAGGATTTATACTATGCTAAGAATATTAAATTTTATTTTGCTTATTACGTTTTTATTTTTATTTAGAAATGAGAAAATAATGAGTAACTATTATATAAAGTTAGTCTTTTATTTAACAATTGCTATAGCGGGAATTTATGCAATTAAAGATATTTTATTAAAAGTTAAAGAGATATTAAAAGAGTGTTCTAAATATATGTTTTTTAGAATTATATTTTATATATTGCTTATAATATTATTTATTTATTTTCTATTTAGTAATCTAATAAATATGATATATCATGTTTATTAGCATTAAATATTATATGGTAAAATTAACATTAAAATAAAAGTTTTTTTAACTAGGTATTAATTATAAAGAAATTTAATAAAGAACTCTGCAATATAAAATGTAGAGTTCTCTATTTTTTATTTAAAATTTTAAAATTAATATAAATTCAACTCAAAACCATTTTATGGAATAAAAGTTGACAAATTTTAAGATGTATAATATTATTTTGATTATAAAATATTTTGATTATCAAAATAATTTTTGTAAAAGGAGATTATAATTATGCTTTTTAAAGGATTAAAAATAGGTGATTTAGTAGCGAAGCTACCAATTATACAAGGTGGAATGGGAGTTGGAATTTCATCATCGTCTTTAGCAGCAGCAGTTGCAAAGTGTGGAGGAGTTGGAATTATTTCTACGGCCCAAATTGGATATGACGAAGATGATTTTGAAAAAAAACCAATAGAGGCTAATTTAAGAGCTTTAAAAAAACATATTTTAAAAGCTAAAGAAGAGTGTAAAAATGGAATAATAGGAATTAATATAATGGTGGCAACAAGATATTATGAGGAACATGTAAAAGTAGCATTAGAAGCTGGAGTTGATCTTATAATTTCTGGTGCAGGAATACCAAGAAATTTACCTAAACTAGTGGAAGGATATAATGTAAAAATAGCGCCTATTGTATCAAGTGTAAAAGCTGCAGAATTGATATTAAGAGTTTGGGATAAAAAATATAATAGGATTCCAGATGTTATTGTTGTAGAAGGTCCTAGAGCAGGTGGACACTTAGGATTTAATAATGAAGAGCTTGAAAATATAGAAAGCTTAGATTTTAATAAAACAGTTAAAGATATTTTAGAGTTAAAAAGAACTTATGAAGAAAAATATAAAAAACATATATCTATAGTGCCAGCTGGAGGAATCTATAGTGGGGAAGATATTGCAAATTATCTTAAATTAGGTGCAGATGGTGTACAAATGGCAACAAGGTTTGTTGCTACAAAGGAATGTGATGCCCATATAAATTTTAAAATGGCTTATGTAAATGCAAGAAAAGAAGATATAGGAATTGTTAAAAGTCCTGTAGGTATGCCTGGTAGAGCAGTTAAAAATGATTTTATTTTAAAAGTTTCAAAGGAAAAAGAAAAAATAACAAGATGTTATAATTGTTTAATACCATGTGATCCAACTAAAACCCCATATTGTATATCAAAAGCCCTTATAAGTTCAGTAAAAGGGAATATAGATGACGGATTAATATTTATAGGAGATAATGGATATAAAATAGATAAAATAACTACAGTTAAAGAGTTAATGGATGAATTAGTTGAAGGAATAGAAAGAGCATAAAGTATTTTAAAAATTAATTTAATATGTAATAAAAGCTTGTAAAATTAAATTTTACAAGCTTTTATTAAGTTAATGGTATAAATCTTAATTCACTATGGAAAGTGATTTTCTATAGGGTTCTAAGTTGGTGTTTAAAATCATGTTTAATATAGACAAAACAAAATAAAAGTAATATAATCGTATTAGATATTTAGATAATTGTCTAAATATCTAATACGAAATAAAGAATAAATAACAGGGGGATTAACAATGTTAAAGATAAATAATTTATCTAAAGCTTATATTGGTGGAAAAAAAGCAGTTGATAATGTTTCAATTCAAGTTGAAAATGGCGAAATATTTGGATTTATAGGTCATAATGGTGCAGGAAAAACAACAACTATAAAATCTATAGTAGGAATATTAGATTTTGAGGAAGGGGATATCCTAATAGATAATATTTCTATTAAAGAAAAGTCTTTAGAATGCAAAAAAATTATGGCATACATACCAGATAATCCAGATTTATATGATGCTTTAACAGGAATTCAATATTTAAATTTTATAGCTGATATATATGGAGTAAGTAAAAAGGAAAGAGAAGAAAGAATAAAGGAATATAGTGAAAAATTTGAAATAACAGCTTCATTAGGGGATTTAATAGCATCTTATTCACATGGAATGAAGCAGAAACTTGCTATAATATCTGCATTAATTCATGAGCCTAAACTTTTAGTATTAGATGAACCTTTTGTTGGTTTAGACCCAAAAGCTGCTCATACATTAAAAGGGATAATGAAAGAGCTTTGTTTAAATGGACATTCTATTTTCTTTTCAACTCATGTTTTAGAAGTAGCAGAAAAACTTTGTGATAAAATTGCAATCATAAAAGGTGGAAAAATTGTAGCTAATGGACCTGTAAATGAAGTTAAAGGAGATAGTTCATTAGAAGATTTATTTATGGAGTTGGTTGATAATGAGTAATTTAATTGCACTTATAAAAGTAGATTTTTTAAATTTAACAGGTATAAATAAGCTACTAAAAGAAACTTCAAAAAAAGAGAAAAGTAGAATAATACTTATGTTTTTAACTGTTGCTATAAGTATTGGAATGTTAGTTTTGATTGCCTGTAAATATTTTATGGAAATAGGAAAGCTATTAAGTACTGTTGGAGGATTAGAAATTTTATTATATTTTGGAGTTATTGGAAGTACTGCTCTTATATTTTTCACATCATTGTATAAAGCGCAAGGATTTCTTTTTGGTCAAAAGGATTTTGATTTTTTTAATGGCATTGCCATTAAAATCATATACAATACTTTTAAGTAAACTTCTTAACTTAATAATTATAAATTATCTAGTAGAGATTATAATAATGGTTCCACCAACTATAATTTATTTTATAAATAGTAATACAAGCTTTTTAAATGTTGTAAATTTCATTATACTTTTTATATTTGTACCATTTATACCAATAGTGGTTGCATCTGTAGTAGCTTTTATAATAAGTTATGTTTCATCAAGAATGAAATATAAAAATTTAGTAACAATAATAATGAGCTTTATAGCAGTAATATTGTTTATGGCAATATCTATGAATTTAGATAATAGTATTAGTCCAGAAGCATTAGATGTGAATGGTATTTGTAATATCCTTAAAAAAGTATATATACCATCTTACTACTTTACTTTAGCAATAAAAGATTTAAATTTTTTATATGCTTCTAAATTTATACTACTTTCTATAGCAGTATTTAGCTTATTTATATATGTATTTAACAAAAGCTTTAAAGTTATAAATTCTAAACTTATGGAAACTTATAAAAAAGATAACTATAAAATGAAGGACTTATCTGAGTCATCTCAATTAAAAGCATTAATTAAAAAGGAAATGAAAAGATACTTTTCAAGTAGTGTATATGTTTTAAATACTTTTTTTGGTATAGTTCTTTTAACAATAGTGTCAATAATAGCTTTGTTTTTCGGACAGGATCAATTAATGAAAATTTTAGACATTCCAGTAGCTAAGGAGTTTATTGGAAATTTTGTAATAGTAATCATGTCATTTTGTGTAGTAATGACATGCACAACTTCATCTTCAATATCTTTAGAAAGTAATAATTTGTGGATATTAAAGTCATCTCCTATAAAAACAATAGATATATTTAAAAGTAAAATTATCTTTAACTTAATTCTAATTGTACCAGCTGTAATGATAAATTCAGTATTATTAATAATAGCATTTAAAGCAACATTAATTCAATTATTATGGTATTTAATAATACCTACGTTATATGGAATTACAGTAGCTATAGGAGGACTTATTATAAATTTATATTTTCCAAAGCTTGTTTGGACATCAGAAACAGTAGTAGTAAAGCAAAGTTTAAGTTCTTTTTTAGGAGTAATGTTTGGTATGGTTATTGTAGTTATACCTGTTATTAGCTTTATATTTTTAAAAATTAAAAATATAAATATATTTATTAGCATTTTAGCTTTAGTTTTGATATGTATTATATTTATCTTATGTAATATATTAAAAAATAAAGGTGTTGAATTATTTAATAAATTATAATACTATATATAGAGACTTTAAAGGTGGAATTTTATGCAAGACATATAGAAAAAATAATATATAAGTGTATTAATTTATTATTTTTCTATATGTCAAGTGTATAGTGGGTTTAAAGGAGGATAATGTGCCTCCTTTAATTTGTTTTATAACACTATATTTACATTTATAAATAATTATATAATAAGGAGAGTTTTAATGGAAAATATATTATTTGAAGATTTAAATCTAGATGAACATATATTAAAAGCTTTAAAAAATTTAGGTTTTAATAAACCGTCACAAGTACAAGAAAAAGCAATACCATATCTTTTAAGAGGGGAAGATATTATAGTTAAATCCCAAACTGGAAGTGGAAAAACTGCAAGTTTTGGTATACCTTTATGTGAGAAAACACAGGTGGAAAATTCAGTAGTACAATCATTAGTATTAGTTCCAACAAGGGAATTAGCTATGCAAGTTAAAGAGGACATATCTAACATAGGAAGATTAAAAAAGGTTAGAGCAGCAGCTATTTTTGGTAAACAACCTTTTAACGATCAAATAAGAGAATTAAAACAAAGAGTACATATTGTTATAGGAACTCCAGGAAGAGTAATAGATCATATTAATAGAGGAACATTAAAAATAGATAACATAAACTTTGTTGTAATAGATGAAGCAGATAAAATGCTTAATATGGGTTTTATAGATCAAATAAAAGAAATTTTAAATGAGCTACCTAAAGAAAGGGTTACTTCATTATTTTCTGCAACTATTGAAAAGGAAATTGAAAATTTAAGTAAGAATTATATGAAATCTCCAGAAGTTTTAAATGTTGAATCTAAAGTATTAAATAAGGCTAAAATAGAGGAAAGCTATTTACACGTTGAAGACAAACAAAAATTTAAAGCTTTATGGACTAATATCTACAGTGAAATACCGGATAGTGCAATAGTATTTTGTAATACTAAGGACAAAGTTAAGTATGTGTATGGACTTATGAAAAGAGAAGGATTTTTAGTTGAAGAGCTTCATGGTGATATGCTACAAAATGAACGTATGCAAGTTATGGAAAAATTCAAAAATAGAGAGTTTAAAATTCTTGTTGCAACAGATATAGCAGCAAGAGGTATACATGTAGATAGTATAACCCACGTGTTTAATTATGAAGTGCCAATGGAAAAAGAAAGTTATGTGCATAGGATAGGAAGAACTGGTAGAGCTGGTAAGGAAGGAAAGGCAATAACTTTTGTTGATAATTATGAAAAAAGATTTTTAAAACAAATAGAAGAATATGTAGGCTATGAAATAAAAGAGGGAGAATTCCCAACTGATGAAAAAGTTAGAGAAGGAAAGAAAAAGTTTAAGGAAAGCCAAAATGATTTAAAAGATAACAAAAAGAAAATTAGTAAAGAAACTATACATAGTGATGTTGTAAAACTTTATATAAATGGTGGAAAGAAGAAAAAGATAAGAGTAATAGATATAGTTGGAGCTATAAGCAATCTTGAAGGAATTACTGGTGATGACATTGGTATAATAGATGTTCAAGATGGATGTTCTTTTGTTGATATATTAAACGGAAAAGGAAAAAAACTTTTAAGCAGTTATAAAGAAATATCTGTAAAGGGAAAAAAGGTTAAAATTCAAAAAAGCTAAAAAATAATTAAATTAAAAAGAAAACTTTGATAAACTGGTATCTATAGATAAGACACTTTTAGTATTGTGTACAGTCTATAGGTACCAGTTTATTAAGTTAGATTATTTGTCAATTCCTTTAAATAGGTTTACACCAGATAATACACATAATATTGCTGAAAATCCTAATCTTGCCCAATCCATAGACAGCCATAAATCTCCACCTAAGACTACATCAAGTGAAGTATCAAATTCATCAACATAAATTCCCATATTCCAAAATAATTTAAGTGATATTAATAAGCAAATAAGACTTAATATAAATATACTTATGTTCAAAATTTTATCTTTCATAATTATCCTCGCTTTATTCTTAGTTTAATAAAAGTTACGCAAAATTCAATATTAAAATTCAATAATTATACTAGAAACTCCTTTTAAAAAATAATTTAGTACTTTTCTGTATTACAATTGTCTAGGATAAATAATTTTAATATAAAAAAGCAAGGGAGCTTTTAAATTCTAAGAAAGGGTTAATTTTAAATAGCTCCCGTTGCTACTATAAGAATTTATTGTTAAAGAAAATATTTTTATTACTTACAAAACTAACTTTTATATCAGGGTTATAATATAAAATGAAAACTTCATTTAAAATGGTTTCTATAGGAAAAGAAAGTTTATTTATATCTTTAGAGAAAAGAACTTCACTGTAAATCACAATGACAACTTGTCCTATAAAATCTAATATCTCTATAGGCAAGTAGTATTTTGTAAGCAAACAGCCTTTAAAATATATATTATTATAAAGTGCAATATAAAATAAATGTGCAACATCTTCTTCGGTAAAAGAAGAAATTTCAAAATTAATTTCTGTATTAGAAGAATTGAACACTTTAACATATACTGTTGTATTTTTTAGATTATAAAACTTTGGAAGTATTGCTCTAATACACTTTGCTATATTGTCATTACAATTTACAAATATATTTATAAGATATATATTATTTTCCAAGAACATAGGTTCTTCTATTTTAATATATGAGTAGTTACCAATTGCAAAAGTAAGTTTTTGTTTAAGAATATTTAACTCTTTTTGAAAAGTATTTTCTAGCATACAAACACCTCTATGGTATGAAGTTACTAAGGGATAAAACTTAGTATATTATAAAATACTTCTACAAAACTACTCTGTAAATTAATTATATAATAGTTTATTATGGTATTTAAAATTGTTATCAAATTTATTTGATGCAGAACTTTAACATATAAAACAGTGATTCAAACATGTAATGATTTTAATTTAAATTAGAGTTTGTTTCACTATAAAATAATGTAATTTAAATATAGTTCTGTACTTTAATATATGTGAAAAATGTGTAAGTGGGTACTAAAATTTAAAAAATATATTTACATAAAATAAAATAAAAATAAAATATTATAACAAAGTATTGAAATTGAACTATATATTGAAAAATAATACATTAAAGTAAAATATATAAATTACTTTAATTATAAAAAGTTAATATTATTTGCAATAGAAAAATAATTATTTAATCAGTTATTGTTGATAATTTAAATTTTATAGTATAACATTTATGTAGTAACTACCAAAATGTTCAATTAGTAAATTAAAAGTAGGTAAATAGATTTGAAATTTAACTTTTAATAATTTTATTTATCTGTATCAAAAGGTTGGTTTAAGGTGAAAAATTATTTTGTTATTTAACAATGTAATAAGTTTACAGACCTATATTTTGTTAATATTACTAAAATTAAATATAGAAATATAGTGAGGTATTAAAATGTCAAAAATATTAGTATTAGCGGAAAAACCTAGTGTAGGAAGAGATTTAGCTAGGGTTTTAAAATGTAATTCAAATAAAAGATCATATATAGAAGGAAATAAATATATAGTTACTTGGGCTTTAGGTCATTTAGTAACATTAGCATCACCAGAAAGCTATGATGATAAATATAAAAGCTGGAACATGGAAAACTTACCTATGCTTCCAAATAAAATGAAACTTGAAGTTATTAAGAAAAGTTCGAAACAGTTTTATGAAATAAAAAAACTTTTAGGAAGGAATGATATAGAGTCTGTAGTAATTGCAACAGATGCAGGTCGTGAAGGTGAACTTGTTGCAAGATGGATACTTGATAAATGTCACTATAGAGGATCCCTTTCAAGACTTTGGATAAGTTCTCAAACGGATAAAGCTATTTTAGATGGTTTTAAAAATTTAAAAAATGGAAAAGAATATGAAAATCTTTATAAGGCAGCAACAGCTAGAGCAGAGGCTGACTGGGTTGTAGGATTAAATGTTACAAGAGCATTAACTTGTAGATATAATGCATCTCTTTCAGCAGGAAGAGTTCAAACTCCTACACTTGCAATGATTGTAAATAGAGAAAATGAAATTAAGCATTTTAAACCAAAAGCATACTATACTATAAATGGAAAATGCAATGGGTTTAATTTAACACATGTAGATAACAAGAATAATTCTAGAATATTTGATGTTAAAGTGGCAGAAAGTATAGTTGCTAAAACAAATAAAGAAGAAGGAACTGTAGTAGAAGTTAAGGAAAGTGCTAAAAAGAATTATGCACCTATGCTTTATGATTTAACAGAACTTCAAAGGGATTGTAATAAAATATTTGGATATTCGGCAAAACAGACTTTGTCTATAATGCAAAGACTTTATGAAAATCATAAAATATTAACATATCCAAGAACAGACTCAAGACATATAACAACAGATATAGTTCCAACATTAAAAGATAGATTAAAATCTATTTCTTTTGGGAATTATAGAATGTTTTGTGATGATATAATAAGAAAAGGTATTAAAGCTAATAAATCTTTTGTAGATAATAATAGAGTAAGTGACCACCATGCTATAATTCCAACAGAAGAAAGAGTAATTATATCACATTTAAGTAGTGAAGAACGCAATGTGTATGATTTAGTTATAAAAAGATTCTTATCTGTAATGTTGCCGCCGTTTGAATACATTCAAACAACAGTTGATGTAAATGTAAAAGGCGAAAGGTTCTTAGCTAAAGGTAAAGTTGTACAGTCTAAGGGATGGAAAGCTGTATATGATAGAGAAATGGATGATGACAAAGAGGATATAGATGATTTAAGAGAGCAAATGCTACCTAAATTTGAAAAGGGTGAAAAAGTTAAAATTTTATCTGTGGATATGAAAAAAGGAGAGACTAAACCACCTGCAAGATTTAATGAAGGTACATTGCTATCTGCTATGGAAAACCCACAAAAATATGTTCATGTAGATAAAAACGCTGCTAAGACTTTAGGTGAAACAGGTGGAATTGGTACTGTTGCTACAAGAGCTGATATAATAGAAAAATTATATAATATGTTTTATATTGAGAAAAAAGGTAAAGATATAATTCCTACATCAAAAGGAATACAACTAATAGATTTAGTTCCTGAAGATTTAAAATCACCACTTTTAACTGCGCAATGGGAAAGTGATCTAGAACTTATAAGCAAGGGTAAAGCTAATGATAAAAAATTTATAACTTCTATGAGAGATTATGCAACTAAACTTGTTGGAGATGTAAAATCAAGTAGTGATAAATTTGTACATGACAATGTTACTGGAAGTAAATGTCCAAAATGTGGAAAATATATGTTGGAAGTAAAAACTAAAACTGGTGTTATGAATGTATGCCAAGATAGAGAATGTGGACATAGAGAATCTATAAGTAGAACAACAAATGCAAGATGTCCAGAGTGTAAGAAAAAGCTTATTTTGAAAGGACATGGAGAAGGACAAATTTATGTATGTTCTGGTGCAAACTGTAACTTTAGAGAAAAAGCTTCATCATTTAATAAAAGATTTGATAAAAAAAGTGATAAAGTTAATAAAAGAGATGTAAATAATTATATGAAGAAGATGAAAAAAGAAGCTGACGCACCAATAAATGATGCTTTTGCAGGATTAATGGATTTATTTAAAGAATCAAATAAATAGGATTAGAATAAAAAACAAATGAAATAAAAGGTATGAAATAGTGTAAAGAAGACTAGAGCTTTAACTATTTCATACCTTTTCTATGTAATTATAGTGGATTTGTTTACTATATTATATAGATTATGTAAAATATAAGAAGGTTTAATGTTATTATTCTTATTTATAATGTTGTGATATGTTTGAATGTTTTGTAAAATATCATAAATTTATTATTTTAGGGGGAAATTTAATGGAAAATAATTCAGAAGTAGTTTCTTGGAAGAAGATTATAACCATATTATTTTTAGGATGGACTATTATTTGGATTAGTAGAACAGTTTTAAATCCTGTTTTACCCAACATTAAAGAGGGGTTAAATGTTCAATCTGATTCAAGATTAGCATTAGTATTTAGTTCTTATTTTTTAGCTTACACTTTAATACAAATACCAGCAGGTATAATGTCAGACAAATATGGAGAAAAGAGAATTTTAATACCAAGTTTTATTATTTTTGCAATAGCTAGCTTTTGTATGGGATTAGCACCTTCAATAGAAGTTATGTATATTGCTAATTTCTTTTGTGGATTAGCTAGTGGTGTATTTTTTGCTTGTTCCTACTCTCTTTCAATAAAAAATATTCCGTTAAATAAAAGAACTTTTTCAAATGCAGTGATTAATAGTGGTACGGCTATTGGTATGGGAATGGGGATGATAGGATCTACATTTTTAAGTATCTTAGGTTTTAAGTGGAGAACACTACTATTTATTACTAGCGCAATTATTGTAATAGTACTATTAAATTTTATAAAATTTTTACCAAACAATACACCAATAGTGAAAAAATCAAAAAGTGAAGGAACTTCAAAAACTTCATTAAAAACTATTTTAAATTTAAGATTAATAGCTGTTTCATTTGTTTACTTTTCAATTTGTTATGGATATTACATGATGGCTACTTGGTTACCTAATTTTCTACAAGCTGAACGTGGATTTGAAGGGATGATGGTGGGGTACATTTCTGCTGTAAGTGCATTTTCGGCATTACCAAGTGCAATATTTTTTGGAAAAATTTCTGATAAATTTAATAAATATAAATTAAAAATAATAGTTTATCTTATTATACTTTCGGCAATCGCACTTTATGTCAGTGCGCAGGCTACTTCAAAAGTAATATTATTGATTGGATTAATTTGTTATGGCTTCTTTGGAAAACTTGCAATAGATCCAATTATTGTTTCTTATGTTGCAGAGATTACAGAACCAAAGAATTACGGATTAACTTTAGGGATATTTAATTTCTTTGGAATGTCCGGTTCAGTACTATCCCCTTATATAACAGCAGTAGTTTGTGATTTAACAGGTTCAAAAGTAATAGGTTTTTATCTATCTACAATATTAATGATGTTAGGAGCTCTAATTTTATGGATTAGTAGTAGAAAAAGAAAAAGTAATGAGTTGAAAAATGTATCTATTTAAAATTAGATAATAATTACTTATTGTGAACAATGGATTTATAAAATCGTATTTAAATACAAGTTAGCATAGAAAAATAAAGAAGGTGAGTATTTCATTAAAAGGTGAGATGCTCACTTTTTATTTCTGATAATAATATAGGTAAACAGGCTCTAATTTAAAATTATTGGTAAATCTAAAAAATTTTATCGAATTTAAAGCGATTGGGAGTGTGTCTTACTATTTTGCGTATCAAAGCTCAAAAGTTAATTTATATATGAAAATTTTTATTTTAATTTAGAACATCAACATCTTAAAAAATATATGTATATTAAGTAATTATATTGTTATAAATACTATAAATTATGCATTTACTTTTTATAAAATCAATTTGAAGGTAAATGTATGTTACATGATTTTAATAATTACGAAAGGATTATGATGTTTTGCCTTTGATTTTAAATAAGTAAATGCTTACCAAAATCGTTTTAAATAATTTGTTGTTTAAAAATTGTAACAATTGTATAAAAAAAGATGTAAATTTTATCGCTATTGAACAATGACTAAATATTCAAAATTTTATATATTTATTTCAAGGGGGTTGTCAGAATAAATAATAAAATGGGGGCGAAGATTATGGATACTTTGGAGGCAAAGATAGAAAGAAAAGAGAAAATTCAATATTGGCAAAGGTTAGTAATACTATTTTGTTTAGGCTGGACAGTCATATGGATTAATAGAACTGTACTAAATCCAGTTTTACCTGAGATTATGTCAGAACTTAATATTAAATCTGAAGCTAGTGCAGGTTTAATAAGTAGCTTATTCTTTTTACCATATACAGTTTTGCAGGTTCCATCTGGTTATTTGGGAGATAAGTTTGGAAGAAAGTTAATTTTAGTTCCAGGGCTTATACTTTTTGGATGTGGAGCTATACTATCTGGATTAGCAGTAACTTTTACAATGTTTTTAGCAGCTAGAGTTTTAACAGGAATAGGTCAGGGGTCATATTTTGGTCCAGTATATTCATTAACTGCAGAAACAATTCCAAAAGAAAAAAGAGGATTATCAACAGCAATAATAAATAGCGGATCAGCTTTAGGTATGGCAATAGGACTAATTGGTTCTAGCTATTTAGTAAAAGAAGTTCAAATAGATTGGAGAATATTACTATTTATAAGTGGAGCTTTAGGAATAGTAACAGCGTTATTGTTTAAAAAATACATAAAATCCACACCTCCTATAGCTAAAAATAATTCTAATAAAACAAATGTAGGAGAAGATGAAAAAGTATCTATATTAACTATACTTAAAAATCCTAAAATGATTGGAACATGTGTATTATATTTTGCAACATGCTATGGATACTACATGATAGTCACATGGCTTCCAGCATTCTTAGAACAAGAAAGAGGGTTTCAAGGTGCTGCAATTGGTATAGTATCATCACTAGTAGCATTTACTTCAGTACCAGGGGCATTAATATTTAGTAGAGTGTCAGATAAATTTATGAATAAGAAAGTAGCATTAATAATATTTTTAGAGGTAATAGGAGCTATTACACTTTATGCAACGGTTGTGGTTAATAGCAATGAACTTTTAATAGTGTGTCTTGTTTTATATGGATTGTTTGGAAAACTTGCAGTAGATCCTATATTAGTTTCTTATGTAGCTGATATAGCGGATCCAAAAGTGCTTACAACAACATTTGGATTATTCAATTTCTTTGGAATGTCAGCATCAGTAGCAGCGCCTTATATTACAGGTATGATATCAGATGCAACAGGAACTAAAATATCTGGTTTTTACTTATCAGCGATTATTATATTAGTGGGTATAGTTACTATGCTAATTTGCAACATGAATTGGAAAAATAGAAAAATTGAAACATCTTAATATATAAACGGTTCTTTAGTTATAAAGCTTTTAGTTTATATCTAAAGAGCTACATTAAAGATGAACACAGTAAATAATAGTTAATTCTTAGGGGGAAAATATATGGGTAATTTGGGACAAGAAGTAGAAATTATGTTAGATTGGATAGCGAATTTTGCAAAAGATTCAACTGGTGGAGTTACACGTTTGTTATATTCAAAAGAATGGTTAAATACTCAGCAAGGATTAGAAAGCAAGATGAAAGAACTTGAATTTGATAAAGTTTACTACGATGAAGTAGGAAATGTATTTGGACGATTAGAAGGAAGTAGCTTTAAAAATGAAACTATATTAACAGGATCACATGTTGATACAGTTAAAAATGGTGGAATATATGATGGACAATATGGAATTGTAGCAGGAATATTAGCACTGAAGTATTTGAAAGAAAAATACGGACAACCATTAAGAAATATTGAAGTTGTTTCAATGGCAGAAGAAGAAGGAAGTAGATTTCCTTATGTGTTCTTAGGGGTAAAAAATATATTTAATATGATTGAAAAAGAAGATTTAATAGGGAAAACTGATACAGAAGGTATTAAATTTGAGTGTGCTATGAGAAAATCAGGTTTTAGATTTAAGACAGATGATGATCCTAAAAGACAAGATATAAAGGCTTTTATAGAAGCTCATATAGAACAAGGAAATGTTTTAGAACTTGAGAAAAAAGACATTGGAGTAGTATCTAGTATAGTTGGACAAAGAAGATTTATATTTGAACTTTCAGGACAATCGAATCATGCTGGAACAACTCCTATGAAATATAGAAAAGATACACTTTATACAACTTCTCTTATTATAAGTAATATTGTGGGAAAAGCTAGAAAGTATTCCGATCCTCTTGTTGCAACAGTTGGAAAAATAGATATTACACCTAACACCTCTAATGTTGTTCCGGGAAAGACTATATTTACACTTGATGTAAGACATACCAATAAGGGAATTCTTAAAGAATTTACAGATATGATTTGTGAAGATTCTAAAAAAATTGCAAAAGAGAATGATGTTGAAATTGATATCAATATGTGGATGGATGAAGATCCAGTTCCGATGGATGAAAAAATAGTGAATGTACTTAAAGAGCAATGTAATAAAGAAAATGTAAATTATAAGATAATGCATAGTGGTGCAGGACATGATTCGCAAATAATGGCACAATTTGTACCAACAGCAATGATTTTTGTTCCAAGCAAAGATGGAATTAGTCATTCACCATTAGAATATACAGAGACTAAACATTTAGAAGAAGGTGTTAATTTGCTAATAAATAGCCTTTATGAACTTGCTTATAAATAAAAGATATTAATAAGAAGTAAAGAAGATTCTGATAAAATGCAATCTATAAATACTATATATTTAAAAAATTTAAAAGAATCTTATAGAAATAGAGGAGGAAAGAATATGTTGTTTACAGTAATAAAAAAGAACTCTTATCAGGATTCTGTAAATTTGATGTTGCTTACAAAAAGTTTATCTTCAATGGAAGGTATATCACAAATTTCAGTAATGATGGGAACACCTGCAAATAAAGATATCTTTAAAAATTCTGGATTATATACAGAAGAATTGGAAGATGCTTGTCCAAATGATATTTGTATAGTAGTTGATACAGAAGATAAATCAAAAATTGATGAAGTTATGATGGAGATAGAAGATTTTATAAAAAATCAAAGCTCTAAATCAAAGGGTAGCAAAATTCCAAGTGCTAGAACTTTTGACACAGCTATATCAAAGGTTAATGATGCTAATTTAGCGCTTATTTCAATAGCTGGGGAATATGCAACAGATGAAGTTGAGAGGGCATTAGATAGGAATTTAAACGTATTTTTATTTAGTGATAATGTAAACATAGAAGATGAGAAAAGATTAAAAGAAAAAGCAGATGAAAAAGGTTTAATACTAATGGGACCAGATTGTGGTACTTCAATTTTAGGTGGAGTTCCCTTAGCTTTTGCTAATGTCATTGAAAAAGGAAATATAGGTGTTGTTGGTGCTTCAGGTACAGGAATACAAGAAATAACAACTATAATTTCGAGATATAAAAAAGGAATAACTCATGCAATAGGTACTGGAGGAAGAGATTTATCTTCACAAGTAGGAGCTATAACTGCAATAAGGGCATTAAGAGCACTGGCGAAAGATGAAGAAACAGATGTAATAGTTTTTGTGTCTAAGCCACCATCACCGGAAATTATGAATAAAGTTATTAAAGTCTTTACACAACTAGAAAAACCAGTAGTAGCAATATTTTTAGGAGAAAAACCTAGAAAAAATCATGATAATGTACATTATGCATGGACTTTAGATGAAGCGGCATTAAAAGCAGTTGAATTATCTAATATGAATACTATTTCTTATAAGAAAATAGAAAGTACGATTCCAGAAATAAAAACTATAAAAGAAAATAAAAATAAAAGATTTATAAAAGGTCTTTATTGTGGAGGAACATTAGCATTAGAAGCGGCAATGATTATAAGGGATTATCTTAAAATAGAAGATGATAAAAATCACGATAATGGTATTATGCTTCATTATGAAAATCATGAAATTATAGATTTAGGTGATGATAAATATACAAAGGGAAGACCACATCCAATGATAGAACCATCACTTCGTGTTGATGAGCTTAAAAAAGTTATAGAAATGAAAGAAACTGCAATTATATTAATGGATAATGTAATTGGATATGGTGGACATAATGATGTAGCATCAGTATTTGCACCGGTTATAAAAGAAGCTAGAGAAAAAGCTAAGAAAAATGGAAATGAAATAATATTTATAGGATCTGTAACAGGAACTAGTAATGACCCAAAAACATATGAGGATCAAGTAGAAATCCTTAGAGAATCAGGAGCTATTATCTGTGAAAGCAATGCGTTAGCTGTAAAATTAGCAATAAAAATCATTGATTACTTAAATTGTGAAAAAACTGTAGAAGAAGAAAAAAAAGAAATTAATGATAGAGTTATAAAGCTTATTTCAGATAAACCTAAGGTTATAAATATAGGTCTTAAACATTTTGCAGAAACAGTTAAAAAATATGAAAGTGATGTGGTACAGTACAATTGGTCACCAATTGCTGGTGGGGATAAAAGATTGGCTAAAATATTAGAAAAATTGAAATAGACTTTAAGGGGGAATTAGTTATGATGTTTAATACAATTGACGAGGCTAATACAGCAGTTATTGAAAAAATAAAAGAAGGTCAACCATTTTTAATAGATGTTGTTCCAGCAAAAACAGTTATTAAAGAATTAAATGAAAGGGTGTTATTACATGCAGGACCACCAATAGTGTGGGAGAGAATGACAGAACCAATGCAAGGATCTTGTATTGGAGCAGCTCTTTTTGAAAAGTGGGCAAGTAATGAAGATGAGGCCAGAAAAATGCTAGAAAATGGTGAGATTAAATTTATACCTTGTCATCATGTTGACGCTGTTGGACCAATGGGCGGTATTACTTCTGGAAACATGCCTGTATTAGTTGTTGAGAATAAAGTAAATGAAAAAAGAGCTTATTGCACTATGAATGAAGGAATTGGTAAAGTTTTAAGATTTGGAGCTTATGGTGAGGAAGTTATAAATAGATTACATTGGATGAAAGATGTACTAGCTCCAGCACTATCAAAAGCTTTAGGACAAATAGATGGTGGATTGAATGTAAATGTAATAATTGCAAAAGCAATAACGATGGGTGATGAATTCCATCAACGTAATATAGCAGCTTCAGTATTATTTTTAAAAGAAATCATGCCATATTTATTAACAGCAGATATATGTGAGAAAGAATTAAGACAGGTAACAAAATTTTTAGCAGATACAGACCAATTCTTCTTAAATATAATGATGGCTACATGTAAAGTAATTATGGATTCTGCTAGAACTATTAAAGAAGGAACAATTGTAACTGCATTAACTCGTAATGGAGATAACTTTGCAATACGTGTTAGTGGGTTAGGTGATGAGTGGTTTACCGCTCCAGTTAATACTCCAGAGGGATTGTTCTTTAGTGGATTTAGCCAAGAGGAAGCTAATCCGGATATGGGAGATAGCGCGATTACAGAATCTTTTGGTGTTGGTGGAATGGCTATGATAGCAGCTCCAGGAGTAACACGTTTTATAGGAGCTGGTGGATTTGAAGATGCTTCAGCTATAAGTGAGGAAATGAGTGAAATATGTATAGCAAGAAACCCTAATTATAGTATACCTACTTGGGACTTTCAAGGAACTTGCTTAGGAATTGATGTAAGAAAAGTTGTTGAAACAGGAATAACGCCACTTATAAATACAGGAATTGCACATAAAAAAGCAGGAATAGGACAAATTGGGGCAGGTACAGTGAGGGTGCCACTTGGATGTTTTACTAAAGCCTTAGAAGCATTAGCTAAAAAATATGGAGTAGAAGTTTAATAAATAATATGTATACTGTAAAAGCAAATCAGTATAGTAAAGATATTTTAAGTGAAAATAATTTTTTAAAAAATGGCGAATTTCATAAGGAATATGGAAAAATTCATAGTATATTTAAAAAAAGCTTAAATATAAAGATAAGTTCAAAATTAATTAATATAATTGGAAATGTTAATATGAAGTTGCCATTTAGTATTGAAGTAAATGATAGTATAATAGAATATTTAACTTATAATTTATCTGTAGGAGATAATGTATCAATAAATTATAAAAATAAAAAAGTTATTTTTAATAATATAGGGTTAGAACTAAGTATTTTAGATGGAGAATATGAATACACCATAAAAAATAAAAATTTTAATATCAATACAGTTAAAACAAATTTAAAAATAATAGGTGACTTTATAAAAGATTCTAATATACAAAATGGATTTTCTAAATCAAATAAAGAGTTTTTAGAAAGATTATCGTATAATGAAAATACTCAAATTGATGAGTTTTATAATAATATTATCAGACTTAAAAATGTTGTAGTGTTTAATAGAGAAAAAGAAGATTTGTTTAGCTATTTCATTGGTAGAGGAAAGGGATTAACACCTAGTGGTGATGATTTAATTCTTGGGTTAATCTCATTTCTAAAAATATCAGGAGAGGATAATATGTCTAAGGAGCTTTATAAATATTTACAAAATAAAGGTAGGAAAAGAACTACAGATATTTCTTTAGAATATCTAATGTATGGATGTAAAGGTAAAGTGGGTCATATGATTAATGACTTATGTGAAGCTATGTTAGATGATGACTTAGATATAATAGAAGAAAAATTAATTAATGTAAGTAAAAAAGGGCATACATCAGGTATAGATACTATACTTGGAATATTTTTAGGTATGGTAGCCATAATAGAAAAAAATAAATTAAATAAAATAGGAGTGAATTAAAATGGGATATCCAAATGACTTATTAGCATCAAGATCAATAATTAAACACGGAAGTTTTGCGTTAATAGCGCCTGAAGGACTAGTAAATAATGTAGTTCCAGGATTTGAAGATTGTAGAGTTTCAATACTTGCTTCACCAAAATTAGGTTCAAGTTTTGTAGATTATATAATAACAATGAGTAAAACAGGAAGAACAACTAAAGGATTTGGTGGATATGGAATAGAAACTTTTGTTTATTGTATTGAAGGTAAAATCAAAGTTACTGTAAAAGATAAAGAACATATAATTGAAGGCGGAGGATATGTATATTGTCCTCCAAAGGAAAGTATGAATTTAGAAAATATAAATGAAAATGATTCTAAAATATTCTTATATAAACAAAAATATCAACCATTAGAAGGACACGAACCTTGGCTTGTAGTTTCTAGTATAAAAGAGCAACCGGAATTAGATTATGATGATATGACTAATGTAAAAATAATAGATTTTCTGCCAAAAGATATTGCTTTTGATATGAATTTCCATATATTAACTTTCTATCCGGGAGCATGTCATCCATTTGTTGAAACACATGTACAAGAACATGGAGCGTATTTATTACAAGGAGAAGGTGTTTATAACCTAGATAATCAATGGATACCAGTAAAGAAAAATGATTATATATGGTTTGGACCGTATGTACCACAATGTTGTTATGGAGTAGGAAGAGAAAACTTATCATATATTTACTCAAAAGATTGTAATAGGGATGTCCTATTATAAAATCATTAAATTTAAATCCATATTATAAGGGGGACTATAAAATGAGATTAACAAAAGCAGAATTGCACAAACTTATGAAAAATAAATTACACAAAGCTGGGTTAAAAGAAGAGCATGCAGACATTGTTGCTGATGTATTAGCACATGCTGACGCAAGAGGTATACACTCACATGGAGCTATGAGAGTTGAATATTATGCTGAAAGAATATCTAAGGGTGGAACTAATAAAAATCCTAACTTTACTTTTGAAAAAACTGGTCCATGTAGTGCAATATTTGATGGGGACAATGGAGCAGGACATGTAGCAGCAAAACTTGCTATGGATGGAACTATAAAAATAGCTAAAGAAAATGGTGTTGCAATAGTTGGAGTTAAAAGAGTTGGACATACTGGAGCTCTTTCATATTTTGTTCAACAAGCAGCAAGTGAAGGATTAATAGGAATTGCTTTATGTCAATCAGATCCAATGTGCGTTCCTTATGGAGGAACTGAACCTTATTATGGAACAAATCCAATAGCTTTTGCAACTCCAAGTAAAAGCGGAAAATATTTAATGATGGATATGGCTACAACTATTCAAGCTTGGGGAAAAATATTACATGCAAGATCTAAGGGTACACCAATTGACCCTACATGGGCTGTTGATAAAGATGGAAATCCAACAGGAGATCCATTAAAAGTTAATGCTCTTACACCGATAGCAGGTCCTAAAGGATATGCACTACAAATGATGGTAGATGTTTTATCAGGGGTATTACTTGGATTACCTTTCGGAAAAAGGGTTACTTCTATGTATAGTGATTTAACAGAGGATAGAAATTTAGGACAATTAAACATAGTTATTAATCCAGCATATTTCACTAATGTGGAAAAATTCTTAGAAAACATAGATCAGACTATGGAAGATTTAAGTACTATGAAACCTGCATCAGGATTTGATAGTGTAAGATATCCAGGTCAATCAAGTATGATAAGAGAAGAAAATTATAAAAGAGATGGAATTGAAATTGTAGATGAGATATATAATTACTTAACTTCAGATGATGTACATTATAATAACTATGATCATAAAGGTGCATTTGCTGTTGAATAATAAAGATGTTGCAGTGGGGGATAATATGGGGAATAAAATAGTTATAGCATTAGGTGGAAATGCTTTAGGAAATAATTGTAAGGAGCAAATGGAGGCAGTAAAGTATACATCTAATTCCATAGTCGATTTAATAGCTGAAGGTAATGAAATAGTAATTGCCCATGGGAATGGGCCACAAGTTGGAATGATAAATCTAGCTATGGAATCTAGAGAAATGCCACTGCCAGAGTGTGGGGCTATGAGTCAAGGTTATATAGGATATCACCTGCAAAAGGCAATAAGAGAAGAGTTTAGAAATAGAGGCATAGATAAAGATGTAGTATCAATAATAACTCAATCTTTAATAGATAAAAATGATAAAGCATTTAAAAACCCAACTAAACCGATTGGATCATTTTATTCTAAGGAAGAAGCTTTAGAGCTAGAAAGAAAAAAAGGATATACTATGTTAGAAGATGCTGGTAGAGGATATAGAAGAGTAGTACCTTCACCATTACCAACAGATATAGTTGAAAAAAAAGTTATAAAATCACTTATAAAAGATGGACATGTAGTAATTACAGTAGGTGGTGGTGGTATACCAGTTGTAGAAGAAAATGGGGCTCTAGTAGGTATTCCGGCGGTAATAGATAAGGATTTTGCCAGTGAAAAATTAGCAGAAATTATAGATGCAGATTATTTGATAATTTTAACTGCTGTAGATAAAGTTGCTATAAATTATGGAAAGTCTAATGAAAGATGGTTAGACCAATTGAGTATAGAAGAAACTAAAAAATATATTGAAGAAGGACATTTTGCACCGGGATCTATGCTACCCAAAGTAGAGGCTGCATTAAAATTTGCAAATAGCAAAAAAGGACGTAAGGCTCTTATTACATCTTTAGAAAAGGCAAAAGATGGCATAAAGGGGAATACAGGTACTTTAATTTCGGATAAATAATAATAGTAGCTATAAAAAAAGTATGAATCAAACTAGAAGATCGTTTGATTCATACTTTTTTAAGTATTCTTTGAATTATATTTTTAAGATAGCATGGACTGAATTTCTAAGGCTAATTGAATAGTGAAAGAATCACTACTATCATTTAAAGACATATCAAGAAGCTCTTCACATCTAGATAAACGATATTTTACAGTATTTCTATGTACATATAAGGTCCTTGCTGTTTTAGATAAATCATATTTATTGTCTATATAAGCTTTTAGTGTTTGTAAAAGTATATTTTTTCTTTAGAAGTTTTTAAAACTAGTCTGCCTAATATATTTGAAGAAAACTCTTTTAAAGTTTTTTCAGGAAGCATTTGAAGTATATCTCTACTTTCTTGAATTTTATAATATTGAACAAAGTTGGATTTTTGTAGGTCATACCCTAAATTTAAAGCTTGAAGTGAATCTAAATAAGCATTTTTAATCTTAGTTATATTTCTAACTGGTGAGCTTACACCAAAGGAAACAGGCATATCATCAAAACAACCCTTTTGAACACTAGAAATTAAATCCTCAATAAGCTTTTGAATAACATTATTGTATTGTTCTATTTGAATAATAATTATAAAATAAGTATTTTGAGTAAAAACAATGGTATCTAAATTTAATTCTTTTGATTTTTTCTCTACACTGTTAATTAAATGAAAAGTAGCTAAAGATACCTTGTTTTGATTTGCTATTTCAGAATTTTTATAGGGATTATAAAAATCAAATGAACCAGTTATACACATATATTTACAACTATCCTTTAGTCCATATTGAGATCCTTTTTTTATAAATTCTGATGTGTTAGATATATTGCCATATAACATATCAAAGAAGAATGCAGATTTAATTTTACTTTTATTTTTAAATTGCATTTGATTCTTTATGATACAAAAAGATAAAGCATAAATTATTTGCTCAATAGATGTATTAGATAATGGATATATAAGTTTATTTGAATCTAACACTATTAATATATTAGGTATATGATATACTGTAGGAACAATAAAGGTAGAAAAAGTAGTTTGCTTCGATGTATTAACATCTACTAATGATTCATTAGTACAAGAACCATATTTGTCTTTATCTGATTTTATAATTGAGATAATATTTTCAATAAGTACATCATTATCTTTATCTAAGTATGTAGAAGCACTTATAATATCTAGCTTATAATCTAAAAGAACAACAGAAGTGTCAATTATTAAACTAAGCTTATGTAAAAGGTAATCTATATTATGATTTTTAAGCATCATATCAGTGAATTCTTTCTGTAAATTTATTGCGTGAAATAATTCAGCGCTTTTATAGTTGCATAAATATCCTGTTATATGAGATGATAGTTCACCTAATGTGCTGTTTCCTGTTAAAATTAATATTGGAAAATTGAGTTGGTTAGCAGTTTCAACAACTGATGGTGGAATTTCTTTTATAAATCTATTTTCTTTTATTATTAATCCTGAGACCCCGATATTGTTTAAAGATATAATGAATTTATTTAATTTTTTAGCATCATCTTTAAACCCATATCCTGTAGTTAAAAGCAAATCGTTTTCATTCAACATGGAAGCAATATCGTCTGTATCAGAAATATTAACAAAGTTTACAGATCTATCTAATCCTTTTTCACCAGCAATAATTTTACACTTTTTAAATATGTCTAAATCAAATAAATCTTTTAAAAATTTCATTGATTAATCCCCCTAAACCCCTAAAGTAAACATGGAAATGGTATTAATTACTAGATATAATTTTATCACTTTACAATATAAATGTATACTCCATAGTATGATTAAATATTTAATCATGTTATGGTAATAAAAAAGTTTAGAGAAGATTGGTAAGTAGATTTTAAAAATTAAAAAATATTATTGTAATAAAGTCTTAAGAATATTTATCATAGGTAGTGGATTATATTTATATACATTATAATATAACTAGGGGTTTAAGGAATAGGGGGGAGTGTAAATGAAAAAAATTTCAGTAATTATTATTACAATGTTCTTATGTGTATTTTTAATAGGTTGTGAAGAAGAAAAAATTACAGAAGAAATGTATAATGCTTATTTAAATGAAAATGTTAAGGCATTAAATTTAGAAGAAGTTGATGATTTTTCAAATTTAGGCTTTCTAGATTCAGATATGAAAAAATCAGATTTGATTTTAATAGGTGAAGGCCATGGAACTAAAGCTAATTATTCTATTAAGATGAAGTTTTTAAAGTATATGAGCAAAAATTTTGATTTAAAATATCTATTGCTTGAAGGTAGCTATGTTAATAGTATAAAAATAAATAGATACTTGGATACAGGTGATGAAAAGCTTTTAGATGATATATATTTTTCAAATAAAGAAGACTATGAATTTTACAAAGAATTGTATAAATTTAACTCAACTTTAGATAAAAAAGATAGAATTATCACTTTAGGCATAGATGCAGCAACAACTGATGAAACATTAAATTATCTACAAGAAGAATTATCTAAAATAAAATTGGATAGCAAGAGTAAAGAACATCTTAACAAAATTATAGAAATTAATAAAATAAGTACTGAAGTAGCAAATAATAATAGTGTTAATAAGGAAGATTATAACAATATAAAACAATCTATTTTGAAGTTATATGAAGAAATGGATGGGTATAAAGATTATTATAAGAAAAATTTAAGCAAAGAAAATAATAGAGATTTATTTTTAGTATTAAATTCAATATACAATACTCAAAATGCTGTTAATTTTGATGATGAAAATAAAAATTTAGATGAGATATTAAGCAATATTACTAATATTAGAGACAATATTATGTATAACAATTTTAAAACAATATCAAAATATTTTAATGAAGGAAAATATTTTTGGACAATTTGGCGGACAACATTGCTATACTGCTTCAGGGATAAACTTATCAGATGAGTTAAAAGAAAATGAATCTTTTGGTACGTTAATTAATGAAGATAATAATGTTAAAATGATCACTATAATGACATTATATGAAAACTGCAATCACTATTTAAATGGTGTAATTAATTACACAGATTATAATAATAACAATATAATTGAAAAACACATAAATACTGATAACTCTATAATTAAATTGAATGGAGAAAAATCACCATACTCAAAAACTTTAGATCAAAATTTATTAACTGGAGATGAAATTATATTGGAT
>NZ_HE611053.1:149824-157068 GCF_000285575.1 Clostridium senegalense JC122
ATTAACTGGAGATGAAATTATATTGGATAATGATAAAGTAACAACAGACTATTTTCAATATATAATTCTAGCTAAAAATTCACCACAAGTAGAACCATTAGAGTAAAGATAATAAATGTGAATATTAAATAAAAAGGGCAAATATATTTGTCCTTTTTATTTAATAACATAATTAATTAGGAATAAAATAAATTTTGCATTAGTTATTTTTTACTAGCTTATGTATATTAAGGCTTATTATAGATGATAGAATCAGTGAAATTCATCCTATTAACAAATAAAAACCCAATTTACCTTTAATTAAATCTATTAAAATACATACTACAGCAACTAACAAAGTGACTAATTTAAAAACCTTTAATAAATGCTCTCTTTTCAATAATAATCCCCCGTGAATTTTAAAAACAATTAATATATAGTACGAAATTTAAACCTATACATTTATATTTATAATTTGTATATATTAAAAAATATAATCATTTTTAAATTAGACTATTTCAACATATCTCTTTGCATAATGGCTACATATTAATTGTATAATCATAATAAAAGCTCCACAACTGGCCAGTATAGATTCCTTTGTTAAAATTAAAAGTATTCCTAAAAATATAATGTATATTGAGCATATGTAATTTTGTCTAATCATAATTTTAGTGAAATTTTCTTTGTTTGTAACTATATATTTTTCTTTAGAAATGCCATATAAATTGCTAGATAAAGCTTCTTTTTTATAAGAGTTTGGATAAACATAATAATTCCTAAAATAAAAAAAATTGCTCCTATAATTAATGAAATCATATTTTTCATCCCTTTCCACAATAGTTATTTATATACTAATTATAACATTATTTAACATGCAGTTAATAATTAAATAAACTATATTATTTTATATAATAAAAAATGAGTATAAAAAATAGTGAAAAATAAAATAAATAGTATAGCCTTATTAAAAGAAATGTGATATACTTTTTAAAGAAAAAAGTATTTTTGATTAAAGTATCATACTATATTGATATTTTGAAAATAAATAGTGTTTAACATTTTTAGTGATATATACATAATTTAAAATAAATTTACCTTTAAATATAAATTATATTAGTGTTGGAGGAAAGCGTATGAAAAATTGTTTAATAGCTCAATCAGGAGGTCCAACTTCTGTTATAAATTCAAGTGTAATAGGTGTTTTTGAAAAAAATTTAACATATAAAAAATTTGATAATGTGTATGCAGGTATAAATGGGATTGAGGGCATATTAAATGAGAATATAGTAAATTTATCTGAAATTGATAAAGATATTGTTTGCAATCTTAAATATACTCCATCATCAGGGTTGGGATCTTGTAGATATAAATTAGAAAATGCTAATAGTTCTAAAGAAGAGTACATAAAATTATTTGAATTACTTTCTAAATATCATATAGATACATTTTTTTATATCGGTGGTAATGATTCTATGGATACAGTAAATAAATTAAGCATTTTCGGAAAAGAGATAAATTCTAATATTAAGTTTATAGGAATACCTAAAACTATAGATAATGATTTAGATGTTATGGATCATACACCAGGTTTTGGTAGTGCAGCTAAATTTATAGCAACAACAGCACTAGAAAATAGTTTAGATGCTGATGTATACAACACTAAAAATGTTTTTATAATTGAGTCTATGGGAAGAGATACAGGATGGTTAGCTGCAAGTGCAACTATTGCAAGAATAAATAATAGGCCGGTAGTGGATTTTATATACATACCAGAAATGCCTTTTGATAAAGTAAAATTTTTATATGATGTTAAGAAAAAGCTTGAAGTTAAAAATACGGTAACTATAGTTGTTTCGGAAGGATTAAGAGATAAAGATGGAAAATTTATATCACAAATGAATTCATTTGGTACTGATAAATTTGGACATGCTCAATTAGGTGGTGTAGCCAATTATCTTAAAAATTTACTAAAGCAAAGTGGTGTGAAAAAGGTAAGAGCAGTTGAATTATCTACACTTCAAAGATGTTCTATGCATTATGCATCTCAAAGGGATATAGAAGAAGCATATAATTTAGGTGAATTTGCCCTAGAAAATTGTGAAAATATAGAAAGTGGTTATATGGTTGCTATAAAAAGAGTAAATAATATTCCATATGAATCAGAAGTATTTACTTTAAGTACAAGTCTAGTTGCAAACAAGGTCAAATATTTTCCGAAAAATTGGATTAATAGTGAGTGTAACAACGTAACTGATGAAGCTTATGAATATACGCTTCCTTTAATATTTGGTGAACCTAAAATTCAATATGAGAATGGTTTACCTAAATATGTAAAAATAAAATAGCTAACGAGATTTATTAAATGGTGCAAAACCTATAGCACCATACCTTAAATTTTATCCATATAAAAGCCAATGGGTTTAGTACTCATTGGCTTTACTATTTAAGAACAATAGAGTATTATATAATTTTGAAAGATATAGAAATATAGTTAGGAGTGTTGTTGAATGGAAGTTAAATTATATCCAAAGGAAAAAAATGATAAATACGGTTATATAGATGAATTGGGAAATTTAATTATAGATTATAAATTTGATTTTGCAGATGAATTTGAAAATGATATGGCTTTGGTAGAAATAGATGGGTTATGTGGATTTATAAATAGGGATGGTAAGATAATTATAAATCCTAAATATGATGATATAAATTATTTTAATGAAGGTGTTGCAGTTGTAGAAATACATCATAAGTTTGGTTATATAGATGAGAGTGGAAATGAAATTATAAAACTTAAATATGAAGAAGCTAAAGGTTTTACACAGGGTCTTGGAAGTGTAAAATTACTAGGGAAATATGGGTACATAAACAAAAAAGGTGAAGTTGTTATACCTTTTTCTTATGATGACGCAAGTCAATTTGAAGAAGAATTGGCTTTAGTACGCAAAGGAGAAAAATTTGGATTTATAAATTGTAGTGGAGAAGTTATAGTGGACTTTATATATGATTTTGGAAGCAGTTTTAGTGATGGGCTAGCGGTAGTAGCTATAGATGACAAGTTTTTCTTTATAGATAAGAATGGAAAAAAAGTTTTTGACAAAGAATTTGAATTTGCCAATGGATTTAATGAGGGTCTAGCAGCGGTAAGTTATAATGATTTTTATGGTTTTATAGATAAAACAGGTGAATTTGTTATAGAAAATAAATATAAATGGTGTGATAACTTCATTTCTCAGTACGCAGCTATATTTGATGGGGATAAGTATGGGTTTATAAATAAAGCTGGTGAAATTGTTATACCTTGTAATTACGAAAATGTATTTGACTTTAATGAAGGATTATTTTCAGTACAGTTAAATGATAAATGGGGGTTTGTTAATGATAGGAATGAAGTGATAATACCATTTGAATATGATGAAGTAGAGAATTTTTATGATGGAGTGGCAAAAGTTATAAAAGATGAATCTGAAATGTATTTAAATAAAAAAGGTGATATAATTTAGAAAATTAATATTTGATATAAATTAAAATTTTATAAAAATGCCGTAAAAAAGAAAATTTAAGAGTAATAAGATAAGCATTTGGTTAGTATATTATTAGAGATTTAGATAAATATTAATAAAGAAATAGAGCAAAATAAATTTGCTCTATTTTTAAAATTAAATACCAAAAATACAGTTATTGCTTTAAAAAATAAAGAAATTTCAAAATAATCTTAACTTGTTTTAAATTATTTGATAAAATCTATATTAATAATATAATTATGAAAAATTTTAGTCTTAGATAAATACATAATTAAACAACTAAAAGAATAATATATTAAGTATTTATTTAAAATAAATTATATGATTAATGAGATAAAAAATCTAAATTTATTTTGAAGTTTTATTATCAATAAATATAGTGTTCTAAGTTGAATTTTAAATTTATTTATTTATCGAATGAGAAAATTCAAATTAATATTTTGCTAATAGTTAATGGTTTATTTTAGTTAGAAATCAATAGTGAAGAGTTTTTCTTATTTTTTCTCAGCTGATAATAAAAATTTAATGAATACATTTAAATTTGAGCTTGTTTCCTTATAGTATTTAAAAAGTTATTAACAAATTTAAAGATAGATAAACTTTAAAGGAGAGGTAATTTATGAAAAGTCCTAATTTAATATACGATACTGATAACAATGTAATACTAGATAAAGTAGACGTTACTGGCTACGTATGTGGAGAATTTGTAGAGTTTTCTACAAGTTATATTTATGAGAATAGAGGGGGAAATGATGTAGAGGCGGTATTTACATTCCCAATTCCAGAAACAGCAGTACTTTCAGGATTTGAGGCAAATATTGGTGGAAGAACTATAAAGACTACTATTGAAAGTAAAGAAGAAGCAGAAAAGATTTGTGATAAATTAAAAGAAGAAAGTTCTAATTTTTTATTAGAAGAAATTAATGCAAATGATTTTAAAATATCTATAGGAAAAATTATATCAGGAGAAACTATAAAACTTAAAATATCATATATAGAAGAATTAGAATATGAAGAAAAAAGTTTAAAACTTACAATACCTCAAATTGTTGAACCGATAAACATAGAAAATAGTAAGAATTTGATGAATGAAAATGATTATAAATGCTATTTAAATTTATTAGTTGAACCTTTTAATGAAGTAGAATTTGAAAGCTCAACTCATGATATAGCAGTTGAAAAAGGCGATGGCTATATATATAAAATTTATTTTAATAAGACAGAATATTTAGATAGGGATTTGGTTATCTATATAACAGAAAAAGAATTAGAAGAAACAACAGGAATGATATATGAAAACCCTAAAGATAATAGTAATATATTATATTTAAGATTTATGCCAGATATAGAAGAGGAAGAAGAAAATTTGGTACATGAGTATGAATTTTTGGTAGATATATCTAGTTCTATGGAGGGAGAAAAATTATTACAAGCTAAAAATGCTCTTCAAATATGTCTTAGAAGTTTAAATGAGAAAGATACATTTAATATAGTTGCTATGGGTGACAAGCTTCATTATTTTAATGAAGGTGGAAAAGTCCTATATAATGAAGAAAACTTAATTTTAGCTTCAAAATTTATTGATAATCTTCAATGTGAAGATGATGCGCTAATATTTGAAGGTATAAAACATGGATTAAAAGATGACCATAAAGGAAAGGAAAATACTATATTACTATTTACTGATGATATAGTAGATGATGAAAAAGAGATATTAGATTATGTTGAAAAAGTTTGTGAAAATAGTAGAATATTTCCTTTTGGTATAGATGCATCAGTAAATACGTATTTTATAAACAAATTAGCTAGAATAACTTATGGTAAAGCAGAGTATATAAATGATAACAATAAAATTGAGGATACTATATTAAACCAATTTAATAGAATAAGGGGATTGCAAGTTACAGATATAAAATTAGATTTTGGAGATATGAATGTTGAAAAAACATATCCTAGAACTATAGAGTATATGTATGATGAGGAGCCATTTTCTATATTTGCTAAAGTAAGAGGAAAAGCAGAAGGGGTAGTTACTTTAACTGGAATGGTTGGAGAGAGGAGAGTTCAAAGAAGAGTTAGTTTGAATAACTTAGAGCTTGAAGAAAATGCAAATGTTATAGAAAAAATTTGGTATAAAAAAAGATGCGATTCTATTGAACAAAGAATAAGATTTGAAAGAAGTGAAGTTTATAATTCTATGAAAAATAAACTTATAGAATTATCTAAAAAGATTGGAGTCTTAACAAGTAAAACATCCTTTATTCTTATAGAAGAAGTATATGATCCAGTTTTAAATACTGCATTTAAAAAATTTCTACCAGTTAATATAAAATATGAAGAAAGTGACAATATAGATGATTTTTGTGGAGTATATTACAGAAATTCTTTAAATAAAGATTTTTCAGAAGCTACTAGAAAAGAAATGATGAGGATTTTAGCATCTCATCAATTTGCAAGTGGAGCGTTCTCAGATTCAATATTAGATACCAGTGAGGATAAAATACTATATACAGCTAAGTCTATTATAGGATTCACTGAAGGAAAAGAAGAAATAAATATATATAAAAATCTATTAAATAAAGGATTATCATATATAGTTTATGCTTTAAATGATGAGATAGAAAATTATAGTGAAACTACAATTATTGCTTGTTACTTAGCCTTTAATCAATCGCTGAAAAGGATAATTATTAAAAATGATAAAAAATCTTGGGCGAAAAAATGGAATGAAACTTTTGCAAAGGAATTAATAAAAAGAAATATTGATATAAATAAAGCTGAAACCATATTAAAATCAAGTATAGAGAATGAAAAATTAGAGGACAATACTTTAAAAGGATTAATAGATCATTTGGTGTTAAAATAGGAATAAGTATAAAATAAGGCACTAAAAAAGTGCCTTATTTTTAATTAAATATGTATTTTGTTGCAATAAGTTATGATAAATTACTATGAAAACACATTGTAAACCTAATATAAAAATTAGTTGACAATACTTTAAAATGATTGTAAACTTAAAATATAAATTAAAGTTTACGGAGGGAAATATGAAAATTACAGTTAAAGACATGATAATATGCGGGCTATTTGTGAGTATAACCGCACTTCTTGCACAGATAGCAATTCCATTGCCTTTTTCAACGGTCCCGATTACAATGCAGATTTTTGCAGTGGTTCTAACTGGTGTTGTTTTAGGTGGCAAAAGAGGTTTTATATCACAAATAATATACATATTACTAGGTTCTATAGGAATACCAGTTTTTACACAGCTTAGTGGAGGTTTTCATTTAATAGTAGGTTACACTGGAGGATTTATTTTATCATTTCCCTTAATAGCTGCGTTAATGGGGTATATATCCTACAAGACAGATAAATTATATTATATGATATTAGGTGTAATAGGTTCTATGATTATAAATTATGGACTAGGGGCTATGCAATATGCTTTTCTAGCACAAGTTACTTTAAAAGATGCATTAATAGTTTGTGTAGCGCCATTTATCATAGTTGATATAATAAAGTACATAGCAGCAATTACAATAGGGTTAACACTAAAAAAAAGATTGAAATTGTAGAGTTTAGAAAGTTATTGCAAAACTAAATTAAATTTAGTAGTGTGATAACTTTTTTTATTGTATAGAAATATAAAGTTAAAAATTATATAAAAAAGGATGTGAATATACTATTTTTTTGATTAAATATTTATATGCTGTCAAAGCTCTATATAAGAACAATTATTTT
>NZ_HE611053.1:158225-181377 GCF_000285575.1 Clostridium senegalense JC122
GCTTATCATACATAATAGTAAATATAAAAATATATTTAAAAAGTTTATAGAAAAAGAAGTCTCAATAATTTAGTGTTTTTTGAAAAAATTAAAAAAATGTTATTAGAGTAGTTTATAAGTTGTACAAGCTATAAAAAATTATTTAAAAAGGGCTACTTTCTATAAGTTAATGAACTAAATATTAAAAACTAAAGTATTTAAACTATATAAATAGTGACAGTCATTAAATATTATTAAGGATTAAATTACTAGTTATTATAAAATAGTGACGGGCATTATGTAGTTATTAATTTAATATAGATTGACAGGCAATTAATGATTATTGGCATTTGACGATAAATATAAATGGAAGTAATATAAAGATATCAATTATTAAATTTTTATAGGAAAGGTTAAGGTGAAAAAATGTATACTTGTGCTATGTGTAGTGAGCATAATTGCAAATCAGGGCAATTAGAAAAAGTTCCGGTTAATTGTCCATGTAATAAGAAGGAAAAGCAAGAAAAGATAAAGGAATTATACTTGGAGGAAGAAAATTTTAAGTTAGCATATAACTCTGCTATAGTTGAAGCAGAAGGTTATTGTGAAAAAACAAGACTTGAAGAAATAATGGAATTTGCTAAAAAAATGCAATTTTAAAAAACTTGGAGTAGCATTTTGTGTAGGCTTTAGTAATGAAGCGAAAATATTAAGTAAGATATTACAACATAATGGATTTGAAGTAAATTCTGTAGTATGTAAAAATGGAAGCATACCTAAAGAGTTTTTAAAAATTAAAGATAATGAGAAAGTAAGACCAGGAAATTATGAACCTATTTGTAATCCTATAGGACAAGCTACTCTTTTAAATGATGCTAAAACAGAATTAAATATACTTTTAGGATTATGTGTTGGACATGACTCTTTATTTATAAAATATTCAAATGCACCAGTAACTGTTTTTGCAGTTAAGGATAGAGTTCTTGCTCATAATCCTATAGGAGCACTATATTTGTCAGAGAGTTATTATAAAGATAAGTTATATAAATAAAGAATATAAAGATAATGTAATTAGTAGTGACTACGTGTAATTTTTAATATAAAAAGTTATACCAAATATTGTATAACGACATATAATAATATGGCTAATATATTGAAAATTAAGATAAATGGGGGGAATAGAAGTTGATTGAGCTAATTATAGGTTTTCTTTGTATGGTACCTATTATAGGAATACTTATATATAACGTAGTATATCCTCGGGAAAGTATACTTTATGATAATAAATGGAGGTTTGAAAATATTAATCTAGAACCAAGCAAAGATGCAATTAAGCATCACAGATGTATGTCAATTTTAGTATTGGGGTTTACAATATTTATAATGATATTACTATTGTTTATAATTTAAATTGTTTTTTGTGTGTTTTATTTTAGAATGGAAGTTATTTTTATTAAACCTGTAAAAAATATATTATTATAAAAAAAGTTATTTTAAATTATAGATTTGAAATAACTTTTTTAGTCATACATTTTAATACAATCTTATTTTAAACTAATAAAATATAGAATTTCATATATTTGTAAAAAAGTTGTATAATGTAAGTTATAGTTTTAAATAAAGATAGTGTAATATTTTTTATTATAGAGAATTTAAGTAAATTTATTAAAATAATAAAAAAACAAAATATAAATTTACTTTTATTTAAGAATTATGGGAGGATAAAACATGTATGTTGGATGTAATTGGTCAAAGGCTTTACACCTTCTTCTTGAAGAAGATAGAATCAAAATAGATTATATTAAGGCTGGTGCATATGGAGATTTTAATAATCAGTTTTCAATAATTCGATCAATGAAGCCAATTTTATTACATGGTCTAGGATATTTTGAACATACTGGGATGAAAAATATAGAAGAAGTAAATTTTTATTTAGCAAACAAACTTATAAAAAAATGCAACTCACCACACTATGGGATTCACCTTTCAATTAAAAATTCAGATATGTGTGAGTATATGACAGATGAAAACATATTTAGCCATATGTGCAAACAGATTCAGATTTTTAAAAAGAATATATCAGTACCATTATTACTTGAAAACACGCCTGATTCACCAAAGGATCGTATAATGTTTGATCATTACCCATATGTTATGCCAGAACAAATTAATCGACTATTCATAGAAAATGATGTATCATTCTTACTTGACTTAACACATGCAAAGATTACCGCAAAATATCGTGGTTTGGATATTAAGGATTATATTCGTAAGTTACCACTCGAGCTTGTTAGAGAAATTCATGTGAATGGTTCTGGTTATGATAAGGATGGTTTTCCAGAAGATACTCACCAGTCTATGGAAGAAGAAGATTTTAAATTATTAGAATGGGTACTTAAATATTCAAATCCATATGTAGTTACATTAGAATATAATGGATTAGATACAGAGGATGATGATATTGTTATTTTAAATTTAGAAAATCAGTTAAATGAAATACAAAATATATGTAATAAGTAGATAGAAAATGTTGTAATATTAAAGTTTTAGTAGTATATGTTTGCTAGGTATATATTATCACTAGCTATTATTTTTTCAAAAGGTTTTAAAAAATAATATGTAACTATCTCATTTAATATATTCATAAAATGATAATAAAGTGTTAAGTTAAATCTAAAATATGAAATAAAAAATTAAATTAATAAATGTAAATATATTATAAAAAATCCTATATTAGTAGTTAAAAAAATTAAGTAAACGTTACAAAAAGTTAAATTTTTTTTGATTTTATGAAGCATATATTAATTCTTATTTTAAGCAATTCACAAAACTTAAAAAAGTGTTATAATTTATTATATTAAAAAATTCAATATAATTCATAAGATATTTAAAATAATTCATACATTAAATGGATTTTGTTAGCTTATTTAATATAAGTGATACAAAAAATTTATAGTCAAGAAGGGGAATGGCATGGGAAAAGGAATCGTTAGACAAGGTAGATATGAAGATTTAGATTCTGTTGTAGCATTACAACAGCTATGGGCGAAAGAGAATATAACCTATGGTTTTGTTCCAATTGAGAGGGATGAGTTAGAAGAAAAGCTTGGTAAATATTTTTGGGTTTATGAGTTTAAAAATGAGATTTTAGGTTTTGCTTATGGAACTATTCATAAAGGGAAAAATATTGCGGTGATTGATGATGATGAACCTTATATTGAAATAGAAGATATTTATATAGCAGCTAAAAATAGAGGAAAAGGAATAGGAAATGCTTTATTAGATAAGTTAATAGAAGTTGCTAAAGAAAATGGTGTTGAGAGATCTTTACTTTATTCATCTTCAAAAGATATGGATAATATTATTAAATTTTATAAAAAACAATATTTTAAGACATGGTATGTTACAATGTTTAGATAATTTATTTACAAGTGTTTCTAATAAATAAATTTTAGAGACAACCTATTTAACAAATGTATTTCAATAATAGTTTAAAAATTCAAAATTTTCACTAGAATAAAAATGAATGATTTATAAGTATATAAATTAGAGGATATATTGCTTATCTCTCTAATTTTTTTTATTAAAATAATTATTTGTTTAAAAAAATAAAAATTAAATGTTTATTAAAAATTAACAAATAAAATAAGTGTGTTAAGCTATTTTCCAATATAATTAAAATATAATATATTTTGGAAAGAGGGTATTTTATGTATAAACGTTTAATTGCTTTATTACTTAGTTTTTTATGCTTATTTAGTATGGGATGTTTAAAAACAACAGAAGCTATTACAAATGAAAATAAGAAATTTACTAATGAGCAATGGACTGAAGATATTGACTATTTAGTTAAGGAACTTTCAGAAAAGCATCCTAATCCTTTTTATAAGATAAATGAAAGGGAATGGATAAAAGAAGTTAAAAGATTAAAAAAAGATGTTCCTAAACTTACGGATGAAGATATTTACATGAGATTATATCAATTAACAGCATTATTAAAAGATGCCCATACTCATGTGTATTGGGACCAATTAGAAAGTAAAATTGATGATATGAAAATATATCCTATATCATTATATTGGTTTGGTAATGAACTTAGAGTTTTTAGTACATTTAAAGGCAATGAAGATATATTAGGTAAGAAATTAATTGCTGTAAATGGCATACCACTTAATAAAGTTCTTGAAAAAGTAAACACTTTAGTTTCTTATGAAAATAATCAATGGGCAAAAGCAACAAATTTTTTTGTAGTAACATACTATCCTGTATTGAAATTTTTAGATATTACAGATGAGGAACAATGTGAGTTTACTTTTGAAGATGATAATGGAAAGAATACAACTAAAAATCTTAATGTAGTACTGTATAAAGATTTATATGATAAGGAAAGTAGAATAACATTACTATCTGAAGAAGTCAGACAAAAGCTAATTAAGAATCAAAAGCCAGAAGGACAAGAAGATGCATATTGGTTTAAATTTGTAGAAAAGGACAAAATTTTTTATTTACAATATAATCAATGCTTAGATTCAAATTTTGATACTTTTTTAGAAAGCTTAATTAAAGAAATAAATTCTAATGAAGGAAACATGGATAAATTTGTTGTAGATTTAAGAAAGAATACTGGTGGTGATAGCAGATTTATGAGCAGGATAATAACTGCATTAAATAGAGATACAAAAATTAAAGATAAAAAAGTATTTGCTTTAATTGGAAAGGAGACTTTCTCATCAGGTTGTATGGCTGCCACTGATTTGAAATTTCAACTGAATGCAAAATTAGTTGGTGAAGAAACCGGTGGTAATGCAAAATGTTATGGAAACTTGGGGTGGTTTAATTTGCCTAATACAGATATAGAGGTGGATTATTCTACACAGTATTATGATTTAGGAGTAGAAAGTGATGGCGGAGTTCTTCCAGATATAGAAGTAATAGACAAATTTCATAACTATCTAAAAGGAGTAGATGAATGTTATGAAGCGATTAAGGACAAATAGTAAAATTTAAAAAATAGATAGTGGAAAGCGAAAAGTTTTTAAAAGTGAAATTAAAAATTTTAAACTATACATGGTCCACTATCTACTTATTATATATTTTTTCATTATAAAGATAAAATTTAAGAGTTTAATATTATATATTTACAAGGGAGTATTTGATATGGGAAAAATTTATTATACAGATAGATTAGTTTTAAAAGAATTAGATGAGTCAAATGGGGAATTAGTTTTAGATTATAATATAAGAAATAAAGAGTTCTTTCAAAGATATGAGCCTAAGAGACATGATATTTTTTATACTTTATCTTATCAAAAAAGTCAATTAAAAATGGACAGAAAGTTTAGTGAAAATAATTCTATGCTGAGATTGTGGCTTTTTAAAAAAGATAATTTGGATAAAATAATAGGCCAAATAACTTTTTATAATATAGTACCTTTTGCATTTTTATCTTGTCACATAGGATATAAGTGTGATAAAGATGAAATTAATAAAGGTTATATTACAGAAGCTATGCAAAAGGGGATTAAAATAATGTTTAAGGAGTATAATCTACATAGATTAGAAGGATATGTTCAAGAAAACAATAAAGAATCCTTAAAAGTTTTATATAAATTAGGATTTATGAGTGAAGGAATTGCACATAAGTTTTTAGAGGTTAATGGAATTTGGAAAGATCATCTCAGAATGGTTTTAATAAATCAATAGTTTTAAAGGTGTAAAGTAATATGATTATTAATTTACACCTTAGTTTATTTTATATTTAGTTTATGTGTATAGAAGTACCTTTTGGAATGTTATCCCATATCCATTTTGCATTCTCAAGTTTTAGTCTTATACATCCATTAGATAAAGCCATGCCTAATCTACCATCTCTTACTGTACCATTAAGATTATAAATTATAGAATGAAAAAGATAATCGTCTATTATTTGAGTATAATACCAGCATTTATATCCCTTTTCTACGCCAAAATATAAACCTTTAATACCTACTTTGAAATCTCCTTTAGGCGTTGGGGTAGAGGGTTTACCTATAGTGCATAAATAGCTTTTAATAAGTCTCCAATTTTTATTGGCCCCCTCAAATATATTTACTTTAAAATTTTTTGTATCTACCCATATAAAATATTTTGAACTACTAAAAAAGTTATTATTATTAAGAAAGTCTGTAGCTTTATCAATATAATTATCGTCGTTTCTAAAATAATTTAAGGCTATAGATTTATTTGTATTATATCTAATTTTAGTTTTATAAATTAGATAACGTATCAGTTTTTTCATAACATCACCTAAAAACTTATATATATTATTATATTAAGAACTTAAAAAATGTTGAATTTAGGAATAATCTTATAAAAACTATATTAAATATATTAATATAGTAATAAATAGGAGAAGGATATGGGAAAATCTAAAAAAAGACAAGTAGTTAATAAAGAAAATCTTATAGATATTAATAAGAAAAAATGTATAGGGTGTACTGCTTGTGCTATAAACTGCACAGATATAACTGGTATATCTGTATTAAAATCTACACAGGAGGGAAAAAGCACAGTTGTACCAAAGATGGGAACTTTTGAGGAAACAGGGTGTATTTATTGTGGACAATGTACTCTTATATGTCCAACCACTGCTATTACTGCAAGAAATGATATTGAAAAAGTTGAGAAAGAATTAGGTAATGGAAAATACATGGTAGCATTTGCCGCACCAGCTTTAAAGGCAACTTTAGGGGAAGAGTTTAATCTTCCAATAGGAAGTAATGTAGAAGGAAAAGTTCAAGCATCTGCAAGAAAATTGGGATTTGAAAAGGTTTTTGATACAGATTTTGGAGCAGATGTTACTGTAATAGAAGAGGGAACAGAACTTATAAAAAGATTATCTCGTAAAGAAAATTTACCTATGTTTACATCCTGTTGTTCTTCTTGGGTAAGATATGTAGAGATTTTCAGGCCGGAACTAATCAATAATTTATCTACATGTAAGTCACCTCAACAGATAATGGGAGCAAGCATAAAAACTTATTTTGCAAATAAATTTAAAATATTACCAGAGAATATATATGTGGTATCAATAAAACCTTGTACTTCAAAAAAATATGAAGCAGAAAGAGATGAGATGGGACGTGAAGGATACAAGGATATAGATACAGTACTTACTGTAAGAGAATATGGAGAACTTTTACGATCAAAGGGAATAGATATAACTGCACTTCCATCGGAACCATCAGATAGTATGCTAGGAGAATACACAGGTGCAGGAGTGATTTTTGGTTTATCATCTGGTGTTATGGAGGCTACCCTTAGAACCGTTGCATATTATTTAAATGATGATATTTCTAAAATAGAAAAAATACAATATTCAAAAATAGATGGAACAAAAAATTCTAAGGAAGCAGAAGTAATAATAGGTAGTCAACTTATGAAAGTGGCAGTAATAAGTGGATTAAGTGATGTTGAAGTATTTTTAAAAGATGATAAATGGAAAGAGTACACTTTTGTTGAGGTTATGTCTTGTCCAGGTGGTTGTATTAATGGTGGTGGTACTCCAAGAGTTATAAGGAAGTCTGAAATAATTGAGAAAAAATGTATAGCATGTGGTACATGTATAGATAATTGTCCTGTTGGAGCTATAAGTTTTAACAAAAATGGATATGCAGAGGTTTCACAAATGCAGTGTGTAGGATGTACACTATGTAGCAAACTTTGTAGAACTAGTGCGCCGAAAATTAATGTTTATGATAAAGGAACTCAAGAAAAATTAACAAAGAACTATATAGACTTGAGAAAAAATGTCTTAAGAAATATAGATGAAAAGTCTCAAAAGAAAGTATCGGTAGAAAATAAAGAAGTCAAAGAAATGTATGATAATTATATAGGTAATCCTGATGAAGAAAGAGCAAGACTTTTATTCCATACTCAATATAAAGATAGAAGTTCAGAATTGAAAATCAATAAAAGAACTTGTAGAGGTAAAAAGCGCAGAAGGTAGTATATGACCTCCTTTTATAAGAATCTAAAAAAATCTTATAAAAGGAGGTTTTATATTAGCAGGATAAAGTGTTAAAATATATGTTATATATGCGAAATTTATATAAGGATTGGAGATTAAACATGTTATTAAGAAAAGTACATTTAAGTGATTGTGAAACATTATTTACGTGGATTAACGATATGGAAGTTAGAAAAAATGCTAGATATACAGATGTAGTGTCTATTGAAGATTTTACCGATAGGTTTATTAAGGAATTAGAAAGTGAAAATGTATACAGTTTTATTGTGGAAAAAGATAGTGTAAGTATAGGTCAACTTAAGTTGTCAAAGGATGAGGATAGAGTTGTATTTAATTATAGTGTAGATAAAAATTATAGAGGACAAGGTCTTGGAACTGAGATTGTAAAACAAGGCGAAAAGTTTGCAAAAAGTAATATTAACAATATAAATAAATTTGTCGCATATGTAAGAGGTTCTAATAAAGGGTCTTGTAAAATATTTAAAAAGTTAAATTATACTATTGTTTTTAGTAATGATGATTATGTAATATATGAAAAAAAGATATAGTTTAAAATTTAGAATATTGTTTCATTATTTTATAAAAAATTAAAAATCAAATGTGTAAATGGTAATAATTATATATTTAAATATTTAAATTTAAATTTTAATAAAAATACTATAGATTTTTAAATGAATCTGATACTATAATATAGTAATAAAATATATAAATTTTACTTTATTTAATATGTTAAAGATGATTTCAGAAAATTAATTAAATTGTATTGAAATGTAAAGGTTTAGTTTCATTAATATCAAAAATTAGGCATCATTATAGAGTAAGTTGAATGCTAAGAGAGGGTGTGCAGAATAGTGGAATTTTTAACTGGAGCCGAAAAAATTAAAGAGTTAAGAAAAAAGTTGAAAATGACGCAACAGGACTTTGCTACAGAAAATTTTACTAGAGGATATTTAGGTCTTTTAGAAAATAGCAGAAGAAATATAACGAAAGAAGCAGCAAAAACTATAACAAATAGTTTTATAAAAAGGGCTAAAGAGTTAAATATAAATCTTGAAATTGATGAAGAATATTTTCTAAGAACACCAAAAGAAGAGGCTCAGTGGTATTGTGAGTCAGAGTTAAAAAAAGAAAATATTACTATAGAAGAATTAAAAGATATTCTAGAAATTGGAAGAGTATATGAATTAGAAAAAATAAAGTGCTTAAGTTATATGAGAATGGGAGAAATATATTTCAAAAATAATGAGTATGTAAATGCATATAAGTATTATTTTTTTGCATTAGATTTAAATAGAAATGATTTGTTAGCTGACAAAGAAATAACATTATATAATAGAATTGCAAAATGTAAATATTATGTATTAAATTATGATGAAGCAATTGTACTATTTATGAGAGAATATGAGTCTTGTAAAAAATTTAATAAAAGAAGTGATATGCAAAAGGCACTTTATAATTTAGCAGTTTGTTATAAACAATCTGGTGATATTGATAAAACAATTTTAACTCTTAATAAATTTACAGAGAACTATGAGTTTTATGATGATAAGGAAGAAGAATTGTATATATGTGCTAATAGTATAAAAGCAAATTGCTATAAGGATAAAGGACAGTGTAAAATAGCTATTGACATATATAATAATTTAATATCTAAAATGAATTTTAAAAATGATATTTTAGCTTATGTTTATAATAATATTGGAGATGCTTATTTAGGCGACAAAGATTTAGAAACAGCATTAGATTACTTTAATAAATCTCAGCAAATTAGAATAAAAGAGGACAAGCCTAATTTGTCTCATACTTTAGTTAATAAAGCTAAAGTATATTTAGAAAAAAGCTTTATGAAGAGTGTATAATGATTTTGGAACTTTCTTTAGAAAATGCAATGGAATATAAAGATTATGAATATATAGTTAAAACATATAACCTTTTTGAAAAGGCATATTTACAAACGAAAGATTATAGAAAATTAGAATTTAATTATAAAAAGATGATAGAGATATTAGATAAAACAAAGAATTACCTAGATATTATAAAGGTATATACAAAATTACAAGAACTATATTTGAATAATAATGAAATAGAAAAAGCAAATGATACTTTAAAGAAAATTCAAGGTGTATTATTGAAAGTAAAAGAAATAGAAAAAAGTCGCTAGCATTATAAAAATCGTTATATATATTAATAAAATAAATTTATCAAGCTAAGTGAAAACTTAGCTTTTTTTATGAACCTATGATTGTTGAAAATGTAAAAAAATAGGAGTAAAATATAGATAAGAATATTCTGAAAATAAAGAGCGGAGGGATAATTTGAAAAAATTTTGGGGTATTATTCCACGTAATATAATAAAAAATAAAAACGAGTTTTTATTATGGGCATTAGTATAGTTCTTGCTATATCATTAATAGTTTCATTGAGTATAGTAGGTGACTCTATTATAAAAAATAAAAGTGAAGAATATATAAATTTAGGTGGTGGAACTTACGATATTTTTACAGAAAGCAATGATTATAATCTTATGAATGAATTTGCAGAAGAAAGTTTTTTAAAAACATCAATAATAGAAACATCTGTTGGAATCTGTAAAGTACCAAATAGTAAATTCGAAATAGAAATAAATGGTTATAACAATATAATAGAAGATAAAATATTGAATTTTAAATTATTAACGGGGAGATATCCACAAAAAATAATGAGATAGCATTAGAAGAATGGATATTAGATGAACTTCCAGTTAAATATAATTTAGGAGATAAAATAGAATTAGAATATATAGCACAATATTTTAATAAGAATGAAAGTTATGATTTAAAACAACAAGATGAGTTTTTATTAGTTGGGATATTTAATTATAAAAATTATGAAAGTCCACTGAAAAATAGAGCCAAGGCTTATGTAACCTCACAATTTGCATTAAATAAAGAAATAAATGGAAAAGTTAATCATAGAATTTATGGTATTTTGAAAGAAAAGTATTCTTTAAATGAAGTATTTTTAATAATTAGTTATATTAATGATTATGGCTCTTTATCTATAGGTAAAAATGATGCAAAAATTGCTGGGGAAAATAATATAAACTTTTTAAATATGATATTATCACTTTTGTTTTTAATAATAGGAACAGTGTCAGGGATAGTTATCTATAATATTTCTAATATAATGGTTACGGAAAGAACAAAGGAATTTGGTATATTTAGAGCATTAGGAGCATCACCTAAAATGATAAAATCTCTTGTTATTTTAGAAGGGGTTTTAGTAGGTGTTATTTTTATTCCTATAGCTATGGTAGTAGGTTCGATTTTAACTAAAATTTTTATAAAATCTCAATATATAGATTTAGGCAATTTAGCTGAATTAGTATATATTCCTCCAAAAGGTATATATTTTTCTTTGATGATAGGATTTCTTACCTTAATAATAGGAAATTATTTTCCGGCAAAAAGGGCATCGAAGGTTTCTCCAATGCAGGCTATTTTTTCTAATAATAATTTGAATTTAAAAGGTCATATGCTTAAAGTTGGATTAGAAACAAAGGGTTCTATTAGAAAGAAAATGTCTTTTTCAACTAATATGGCATATTTAAATTTAGATAGAAATAAAAAAAGGTTTATTACTACTGTAATTTCATTAAATATAATAGTTATAATGTTTTTTGGAGTACATTACTTAATAAATTGTTTAGATCCTCTTAACAATTATAAAGAAAAATTTGGAGGAGACTTTATTATAAAGTCTACATCTAATATAAACGGTTATGAAATGAAAAATGATAAAATAGAAGAACTACAGAAAATTCAAGGTATAGAAAATATATATAAATGTAAAGAATTAGACTGCAGTATTGAAGTCCCAGAAAAAAGTATAACTAAAACAGGGTTTAAATATTTAAGGTCAATTGGTGAATTAAAAAAGGAGGAGTCTTCAACATCAGATATAAAAAGATACTTATTTTCAAGTAGAATTTTAGGATACGACAATGAGGAAATAGACAAACTAATTCCGTCTGTTCAAGAAGGGGATAAAACTCTAGACTCAGTGAAAAATAGACCTACAGTGGCTATAGTTCAAAACATTAATAATAAAGAATATACGGATATTAAAATTGGAGACACTTTAAATATGATTGTTCCCAAATATGATAAAAATGGTAGAGAAGACGGCATAAAAAATGTTCCTTTTACTGTAGTTGCAATTTTAAACAGCAATAGTCTAGGTATGTCTATTGGTGATGTACCTATAGTGCCAGTTGTTAGCAATTATAGTTGTGAAAATTACTTGAATTTAAATGGATATATTGGCTGTAAAATTAAATGTGAAGAAGGATTTAATTTTAATGATATAAAAAGTAAATTAAATGATTCTATAAGTGATAGTAAGGAATTAACATTAAAGTCATATGTAGAAGAATATAATAAAGCAAAAGAAAACAATAAAGATTTTGCTATAATGTTATATGGTTTTTTAACAGTAATAGGAATTATAAGCATTATCAATCTTGTTAATGTTATGAATATGAGTGTTATTTTAAGAAAAAAAGAAATAAGTATATTAAGAGCAATAGGTCTTAATAATAAAGATGTTACAATTATGATCATGTCAGAAGGTGTATTTTATGGGTTAGCATCAAGTATTTTAGGTTCTATTTTTGGAACTATATTAACAGTTATAATTTATTTTAGTGGAAGAGAAAGAATAAGTAGTCTTTTAACGTGGTCAATGCCCTTTAATACTATAGTAACCTCTATTATAATAGTAACATTAATATGTGTAAGTTCTGCTATAATTCCAATAAAAAGTTTATTTAGCAAAAGTATAGTTGAGTCAATAAAAGGTATAGAATAAGCAAGTGATTTTAAAGAAAATTGCGAAAAAAACATTTTAGTTAAAATTTGTTTACAACAGTTTTTTAAAATAGTATAATAACTTTCAATTAATAAATTATATATCCATATATTTTTGGTAATATGGACCAAAAGTTTCTACGAGAAGACCGTAAAATTTCTCACTATGGGTAAGTCAAGTTTAGAGCTATTTATGCTAGTATTGATTTACCGTCAATACTAGCATTTTTTTATAAAATATAAGAATATCCATATATTTTTGGTGATATGGACCAAAAGTTTCTACAAGAAAACCGTAAAATTTCTTTCTATGGGTAAGTCAAAGCTATAGTTTACTATAATAGTATTGATTTACCGTCAATACTATTTTTTATAACTTTTAAAAATAAATATGAAAGGAGCAAATGATGAAAGATTTATTAGAAAAACAATTTAAGTTAAAAGAGAATAACACTAATGTGAAAACAGAAATTATAGGCGGATTTACTACATTTATTACTTTTGCATATGCATTATTAGTTATTCCTAACATACTGAAGATAGGAGGTATGAATGCTCAAAATCTTACTGGAGACGCAGCAGCAGCGCTATCAATGGCAAATGATCCAGTAATAGCATCAGCTTTTGCATCTGTGTGTATATCATCAGCTTTAGGGACACTTATAATGGCCTTTCATGCTAACCTACCTTTTGTATTAGCTCCAGGATTAGGACTTGTTGCATTTTTTTCTTATAATATTTGCTTAAACCTTGGTTTTACATGGCAGCAAGGGTTAGGTGCAGTCTTTATATCAGGAGTATTATTTATAATAATAACACTTACTTCTATTAGAGAGAAAATTGTACAGGCTATTCCTCAAAATCTTAAATTTGCAATTACAGCAGGAATAGGATTATTTGTATCGTTAATAGGATTGAAAAGTGGTGGACTTGTAATTGCAAATCCATCTACATTAGTGTCTTTTGGAGATTTTACTGACAAAACAGTTGTGCTTACAATTATTGGTCTTATAATTACAGCAATACTTGTTGCAAGAAACACTAAAGGTGCAATGCTTATAGGAATTATAATAACTACAATAATAGGAATACCTATGGGGATTACTAGTCTTCAAGGTGCAAAAGTATTTTCAATGCCAAATGTAGGGTCAACTTTCTTTGCAATAGATTTAAAAGGGCTTTTATTTAGCAATGGAAATGGAATTTTAGGAGCTATTTTAACAGTATTCATGGTTGTTATTACATTAAGTTTAGTTGACTTATTTGATGGAATTGGAACTTTAGTTGGAACAGCTCAAAGTTCTGGTATGATAGATGAAAATGGAGAAGCTAAGAATTTAAGAAAAGCGCTTACATCTGATGCAATAGCTACAACTTGTGGAGCACTTTTAGGAACTACGACACTTGCAACAGTAGTTGAATCAGCGGCAGGAATAGCAGCTGGAGCTAGAACAGGACTTTGTAATGTTATAGTTAGTGGATTACTTTTAATATCATTATTTTTTAGCGGTCTTATAGGAATAGTTCCACAAAGTGCTACAGCACCAGCACTTATAATTGTTGGAATACTTATGATGAGAGCTGTAACAGAAATTAATTTTTCGGATTTTACAGAAGGATTACCTGCATTTTTTACAATAGCTATGATGCCATTTACTTATTCAATAGCTAATGGAATTGCAGTAGGAATAATATTTTATCCAATAATGAAAATTGTAACTGGAAGAAAAAAAGAAGTACATAATATGCTATATATTTTTGCTATATTATTTATATTAAGATTTATACTTATGCCAGATTAATTAGCTAAAAAAGATTTAAAAAATCTCTTGAATTCTAAATTATATAGAGTTTAAGAGATTTTATTTACTATAAATCGATATATTGATTTAAAAATTTCATATATTTGTAGCGAAGATGAAGAGATACTACGTTTGTATCATTTAAAAAAATTTTAATAGGAGTTTTTTTAAGAAAACCTACTGGAGATTCATAATTTACATTGTGTATATCTTTAAAATTAAATTTAATATTTTTTATAAATGCTTCGTTTTTATTTATTAAAATTAATCCATTACATAAACAGCGGTCTAAAGTTAAAATCATCATAAAAAAATATACTTGTTTTAATTTTATTGAAGAATCTATAATACCAAATAAATATAAAAATAGCATTATGAAAAAGAACAAATAATTTTCCGATGAAGGAAAGAAGAAAACTTTAGTATTTTTATCTTTTGTTTTCATATTTATAAATAAAGTAAAGTATTTTTTTATATTATAAAAAATAAAAATAGTGTATATATACCTGCTAAATAAATGATAAGTGGAAATTGTTTACTTATTAATCCTATTACCAAAATAGTAAAAATACTAATTAAAATTAACATAAAAGTCCTCCTTAAAAGATAATTTTTAAATTAAATAAAAATTATTTGATTTTATGATTTAAAAGTTGCAAAAAATAATGTAATATAAAGAATATAAATCAAATTTTTAATATTAAAAAAATAAGTGGAATAAAGTTTTTGTGATATAATAAAAATTACATTTAAATTTATTTGTATAATAAATCAAGAATAATTGGATTTTTTGTAATAATTCAATTTTAACTTTATGTATTTGTAATTATTATACATTCATATAGTATATCATATAAGCAACAGATATGTTGCATAACTGGTTAATATTCTCCACTCATAAGTTTAAAATTTTAAATGCATCTAGTTTAAATTTAATAAAATTATATAAATATTAAGACTACAAATTATTCTTATAAAGTTTTGTAGTCGGCTAATTATATAAAAAAATAATATATGACTTATAAAGGTAGAGGTGATAATATGGACAGATTAGATATTAATATAATAAACAAGAAAAATACTTCCCTTCATTTTGAATTTGTAAAAAATGGAGAGAAAGAAGAAGCAGCATTAACTTCTATAGAGGGACTTGCACATTTTGGACTTGGCAGAAAAGAAAGTGATACAATAGCTGTTGATGGGGCGGGAGATAATACATTTCCAGTTATAACTAAGCAAGAAGGGCCATTAAAAGGTTATAGTTATGGGATGGTAGTTGGTATATACTTTTATAAAGACAATGAAAATAGAAATAAAGATGCAAATTTTACTTATAAAGATATTTTATTTACAGATATGTTAGATTTAGATGAAATAAAAATATATTATAATATAACAAATTATAATTTAAATGTTGTTATATTTAGAGAGGAACAATGCTTATATAGTTCAATATAGATATAAGATTTAAATGGCTTGTATTTATAATAAGGTGGTTTTAAAATGATATGTAATATTAAAGATTTGAATTTAAATTATGAAATTATTGGCGATGGTATACCAATTCTTATGTTGCACGGTTTTTTTGCAGATAGTAATCTTATGAGTGGATGTATGGAACCTATTTTAATAGATAATAAAAACTATAAAAGAATTTATTTAGATTTACCAGGCATGGGAGAATCAATAGGTGGAGAATGGATTAAAAATTCTGATGAAATTTTAGAAATTGTACTAGAATTTATAGAAAAAATTATTCCAAATGAAGAAATCTTATTAGTAGGAGAATCCTATGGTGGGTATATATCATTGGGATTATTACATAAAATAGCTTCAAAAGTTAAAGGATTGCTTTTAATATGTCCATGTGTTATTGCTCCAATGGAAAAACGCAATTTACCAGAACATGTGATATTAGAGTGTGATAAAAGTTTGACTAGCAAGCTAAGTGCAAGAGATTTACATAAATTTAATGAGAGGGTTGTAGTACAAACCAGTAAAACATGGGAAAGATTTAAAAATGAAGTGTTATATGGTATTAAAATTTGTAATAGAGAATTATTAAAAAATATAAAAGAAAATGGATATGAATTTTCTTTTGATGCTATAAATTTAAAAGAAAAATTTACAAAGCCAACTACTATGCTTCTAGGTCGCCAAGATTCTATAGTTGGATATAAAGATGCTTTTGAAATGTTAGATAATTTTCCAAGAGCAACCTTTGCTGTTATAGATAAAGCGGGACATAATCTTCAATTTGAACAGGAAGAAATATTTAATACAATGGTTAAAGATTGGTTAGCAAAATTTTAAATAGTTAATACATATAGAGAAATAAGGTCCAATTTAAATTTATTCAATAATCTTAAAATATTTTTATCCGGACCTCTATAGTAAAAGCGGTATCTTATTTATGATACCGCTTTTTATAACAAAAAAATCTATGTAAAAAGGTTTTGAGAATATATTTTTAATGTAGCTATAATTATTAAAGATTATTTTTCAAAAAACTTTTTGTTAAATTTTATATAGCTTATTATATTAAATTTAATAATATTAAAGTATGGTATAATACTTTTAGTAATATATAGGGAAACAAGCTCACATTTAAATTTATCAAATTAAAAATTGGCTTGTAATGCTATAGGAAGATAAATTCAGAAATGGAGTGGTATAGTAATGGAAAAGATTTATTATGAAGATCAATATGTTAGAAGTTTTACAGCGGAAGTTGTTGAGATAAAAGAAATAGATGAAAGGTTTCATGTAGTTTTGGATAAGACTGCTTTTTTCCCTGGGGGAGGCGGTCAATTTTGTGATAATGGAACAATAGAAAAAATTAATGTTATAGATGTTTATGAAAAAGATGGTACAGTATATCATGTTCTTGAAAAAAAACCTTATAAAAAAACATAAAGTAAAGTGTGAGATAGATTGGGAAAGAAGACAAGATGGTATGCATCAACACTTAGCACAGCATGTTCTTTCAGGATGTTTTTTTACATTATTTAATGCTAACACTGTTAGTTTTCATTTAGGCAGTGAATTTAGTACTGTAGATATAAAAGGTATTTTAGAGGAAGAAAAGATAAGAGAAGGAGAGAAATTAGCTAATGATGTTATAGGAAAAAATTTAATAGTAGAATCTTTTGTACCTTTAAAAAAGGAACTAAAAAAATTAAATTAAGAAGAGATCTTCCAAAAACTGAGGAAGAAATTAGGGTTTTAAAAGTTGGAGATTTAGATATAAATGCTTGTTGTGGTGTACATCCAAATAATACTATGGAAATTAGAATGATAAAAATAATAAAATATGAAAAAAATAAAGGAAATACCCGTATAGAATTTTTAGCAGGTAAAAGAGCGGTGGATGATTCTTTAAAAAAAGATAGATTTTCATCTGAAATATGTAGATATTTAAGTAGTAGCGAAGAAGAATCCATAAATAGTATAAAAAATTTAAATGAAGAAATAAAAGGTCTAGTAGATGAAAATAAGAAAATAAGAGATATAATAGCTCGATATGAAATAAAAGAAATGATAGATAAAGCTATAAAGATAGGAGATATTTCTGTTGTTAAAAAGATATATGAAAATGAAAATGCTAAGTATGTAAATAAAATAGCATCAAAATTAGTAGAACAGGAAAATATAGTATCACTTTTAGCTATTAAAAACAAAGACAGGGTAAATTTAATATTTGCATGTTCAAAAAACTTGAAAAATGTGAATATGAATGAACTATTAAAAGATAGTATAACTCTTATAGATGGTAAAGGTGGCGGAAGTCAATTTTTAGCTCAAGGTGGCGGAAAAAACAATATGAATTTACAATCTTCACTTGATTATGCTTTAGGAAAGATAAAAAATAATATATAGATATTAAAACATGCTCGGAGATTTTTTATATTTAATAATTTACTTTAATTTAAAACTTTAAAAATGTTATATAAATTAAAATTCGAGCTTGTTTTGTTATAAACATTTCAAAATGACTTAGGTTAACAGTGACATTTTAATTATATAGAGGTGATGACAACTTGAAGTGTAAAATTAAAAATATAGATATAAATTATGAAATCATAGGTGAGGGAATACCAGTTTTAATGATTCATGGATATTATGCAGACCTTAGACTTATGAAAGGTTGTATGGAGCCTATATTTGAAAAGAAAAGTGGGTATAAAAGGATTTATTTTGATCTTCCAGGTATGGGAAGTAGTGGCTTTTTAAATTTTGTAGACAGTTCTGATGCTATGTTAGATGTTGTAATAGGATTTATAAAAAATATAATAAAAGATGAAAAATTTTTACTTGTAGGGGAATCCTATGGTGGGTATATTTCACTTGGACTTGTACATAAATTAAGAAAGAATATAGATGGTATGTTATTAATATGTCCATGTATCGAACCAATATTAGAAAAAAGAAAAGTTCCTACACATATAGTATTAAAGAGAAATTTTAAGTTGCTTGCAAAATTAAGTCCAAGTGAATTTAAAAATATAGAATGCAATATGGTTGTTCAAGATGAACATATGTGGTCAAGATATAAGAATGAAGTATTATCAGGGGTAGAACTATATAATAGAGAAGCTTTACAATCAATTAAAGAAAAAAGTTATCAATACTCATTTTCAATAAAGGATATGGATGAGAAATTTGAAAAACCAACAATGTTTTTACTTGGAAGGCAAGATTCCGTTGTTGGGTACAAAGATAGTTTTAGTATTTTAGATAACTTTACAAGGGCTACATTTACCATATTAGATGGAGCAGGACACAATTTACAAATAGAACAGGAAAAGTTATTTAATACTTTGAGCAATCAATGGTTAAATACAATAGAAAATGAAAAACTGTAAGCTATAAATTTATATGTGATTTGCTAAATAAAATAGAAAATAAATAATAAAATCCATAAAAACTGCTAATACTATAAAAAAGCATTTGTAAAAGAAAATAGTAATTGCTTTTTTATATTTAAGGTAAAAAACTATTAGAAGGAGCAGATTTTTATGGATTTACTTATATTTATGGTTTTTAATTTTGTAATTTATTCTTTTTTAGGATGGATAGTAGAAAATATGTATTCTTTAATTACTATTAAAAGTTTAAAAAAAGATGGTTTCTTAAATGGACCATTTAAGCCAATGTATGGATTCGCTGCGGCTATATTAGTGTTTTTGAATGAATATATGGAATTCAATTTATTAGTTATGGTAATGTTAGCATTTGTTATTCCTACTGCAGTAGAATATTTAACTGGATATATGCTAAAAGAATGGTTTAATAAAAGCTATTGGGATTATTCCAAATTAAAGTATAATTTAGATGGAATAATAAGTTTCAAATTTTCACTTTACTGGATTGTACTTAGTTTTTTTACAATGTACTGCATACAACCTTTACTAGAAATAATATTTGAAAAAGTTTTATATTTTGGTCAGTATTTATACCAATAATAATAACTTGTATAACAATAGATTTTTTATTTACTTTAAAATCAATAGAAAAGAGAGAAGTTTTGAAATAATTGTATAAAACCTATAAATTGAAATAATATTTTGAAACCATATAGAAAAGAACTATTTTTAATATTTATATAAAATAGTTCTTTTTGTATAAAAGTATAGTAAGTTTGATTTAATAAGCTTTTTTAAATTATACAAATTTTAATATAAATACCATTTAAATGTTTACAATGTGATAATTTACAATATATAATATGTATTATATGTAAGGTAACTAATAAAATGTAAATAATTTTAAATTACATTTTATATAAAATTGTAGAAAATGATTTAATTTTTAAAAATTTAAAATCTTTAAAGGATATTATAATAACATATGGAAGTATAATAACATTTATTATTATAATATTAAATTAGTATATATAGGGAAAACATTTTAAAAGTTAACTTGGAATTGTATAAATGCTATATTAAAATGTATATTTTAAAAGGGAAAAATATCTCTATGTAAAATTTTAAATTATGCAAAACTAAACTTATAATTTGCCATTAATCTTGTTTTGCTATGATAATAGTTTTGGAACTTGTGATAAATGGAGAAAAATATGGTTGGGGGATGAGTTAATATGAAGTTAGTTTATAATACCTTAGATGAGGGTATTTTAATTATTGATAAATATGAGAAGATAAATTTTATAAATAAATCTTTATTAAAAAAGTTAGGGTATAATGAAAATGAGTTAGAAGGTTTAAAATTACAAGAAATTATATGTAAAGACGAAAAAAGTATATTAGATATAATTAAAAATGGAGAAAATATAACTGATCTAGATATAGAATTATATTGTAAAAGTAAAAGTGTATTGTTTTTTAGAAGTAAAATTATTTTAGATAAATGGAACGGTGAAGATTGTAAGGTTTTAGTTTTAAAAGAAAAAGTAAAAGACCATACATGATGGAAGATTTGGAGTATTTATTAGATACTATACCCTATGGAGCTTGGATGAAAAATGTAGATGGAGTATATATATATGCCAATGATGCTTATGCAAGTAGATTTGGTAGAACTAGATATGAAATTCTAGGAGAATTTGATGAAGATTTTTGGGGTGAAGAATTAAGCATAGGGTTTAGACGTGACGATAATGAAGTTGTAAAAAGTAAGACGCCTAAATTGTTAGAAGAAAAAGTTAAACATAATGGATATGATCAATGGTTAGAAACTTACAAGGCACCAATTTTTGATGAAGAAGGTAATGTTAAATGTACTATAGGAATAACAAGGGACATAACAATAAGCAAAAAAATGCAAGAAGAACTTGTAAGAAATAAAACTAATATTGATTCACTACATAATATGATTGATAAAATTAAGAATTATACAGCGCCATATGAGCTTTTAAAAAATATAGGAGAGGAACTTCTAAATTATTTAAGTGCAGATGGAATAAGTATATTTATATATGATGAGGAAAATACAACTCTTTTTAAAGCAATACAATTTGGAATGGCAGAAAAAATTTTTAAAAGTTGTGAAAAAGTAAAAATAAGTAAAGAGTTAGAAGAAAAATTAGTTAAAGTAAAAGAAAATAATGGTGATTATCTAGAAGATAGATATGAAAAAGTGTTTAAAAATTGTAATATACAGCTTGAAAATGTAAATTATAAAGAATGTTATCCAATTGCTTTTAATAAAGAGCTTATAGGAATTTTGACAATGTCATATAAAGAAGACAATGAACCTAAACTGAAACAGGATGATTTCATTAATTCAACTTGTGATGAACTTGGTGTAATTATAAAAAATTATATGTTGTCCGAAGCGTTGAAAAAGGAATTTGATAAAAGGCTAAAAACAGAAAGAGAATTAGAACTTTTCTTAGAAACAGCAGTAGACATTGTGTGCATTGTTGGAGCCGATGGATATTTTAAAAGTGTAACATTTCAGTGCGTAAAAACACTTGGATGGAGCCAGGAAGAGTTATTATCAATGGACTTTAGAACGCTTATTCACCCTGAGGATGTTGATGGAATTGTTAAAGTAAGTGGATTATCCCAATTAATGGGTGATGTAAAAAGGTTTATAAATAGATATAAGTGTAAAAATGGTGGTTATAGATGGTTACAAGTAAGTAGTAATGTTATACCAGAAAGAAATGTTGCTATTGCTACAGCTATAGACATAACAGAAGAAAGAGAATTAGAAGAAGAAAAGAAAACATTAGAAAAAACTGTGGCACTTGAAAGTCTTAAAAATGAACTTTTTGCAAATATATCACATGAATTTAAAACACCACTTAATATAATTTTAACCACAACTCAATTATTATTAGAAAGTAAAAAAAATAGTTGTGAGAGTTTTAATGATTTAGATTTAAATAGGTATATGAAGTCTATAAGACAAAATTCATATAGATTGCTAAGGCTTGTAAATAATTTTATAGATATAACTAAAATAGATGCAGGTTATTATAAATTACATCTTGGAAATTACAACATAGTATCTGTCATAGAAGATATAACTCTATCTGTAGCGGAATATGTTGAAAATAAAGGTATAGAACTTATTTTTGATACAAATGTAGAGGAGCAAATAATTGCTTGTGATCCTGAAAAAATTGAAAGAATAATGCTTAATCTATTATCCAATGCAATAAAATATACTGATGAAAATGGAAGAATTCAAGTTAATTTTACAGCTAAAGAAGATAAAATATTAGTTTCAGTAAAAGATAATGGTGTAGGAATTTCAAAAGAAAATCTTAATATAATTTTTGAAAGGTTTAAGCAAGATGACAATGCATTTAAAAAAAGGTGTGAAGGCAGTGGAATAGGACTTTCTTTAGTAAAATCCTTAGTAAATATGCATGGTGGAGATATATTTGCGTTTAGTGAAATTAATAAAGGAGCTGAATTTATATTTGATATTCCAATAAGGTTAATAGAAGGAGAATTTGTAGAGAAAGAAGATAATAATTTATTAAATTCTAAAATAGAAAAATGTAATATCGAATTTTCAGATATATATTCATAAAAGAAACA
>NZ_HE611053.1:181736-225228 GCF_000285575.1 Clostridium senegalense JC122
CTGATCAGCAAGTTGTTTTCTTTTATGCATAGATGATCTAATTTAATCATGTATACAACGTTTTATGAAACTTAAAATGTTTTATATAGTATATAATTTATATGGGAGATATAAATTAGACTATTAATGAGATTTAATTATAGCTTATTAAAATATTATTATATAACTTAAATAAGCTATGTTTTTATTATAAAATAAAGGATAATAATTGTCAACAAATATATAATATTGATACTCGAAAAAATTTACACTAACATAAGTTCATTATATAATTAAACTAAGAGTTTACAAAATAAAGGAGTAATAGAATATATGTTAGATATTTTGTTAATTGAAGATGATAGTGTATTATGCAAAGAATTAAAAATGTTTCTAGAAAAATGGGGGTATAATGTAGGAGATATTAAAGAGTTTGAAAATATTTTACAAGAGTTTGTTAATATGAATCCTAAACTTATAATTATGGATATTAATTTACCTTTTTATGATGGCTTTTATTGGTGTAAAAAATAAGAGATATATCTAAAGTTCCTATAATATTTCTATCATCTAGAGATTCTAATATGGATTTAATGATGGGGATAAATAATGGTGGTGATGATTATATACAAAAACCTTTTTCAACGGATGTTTTAATATCTAAAATACATGCAGTTATGAGAAGAAGTTATGATTATGGCAATATAGGTAACAATATTATATGTTGTGGAGAAATTTATTTAGATGTGGAAAAAGGACAACTTATATATAAGGATAATAAACTTGATTTAACTAAAAATGAGATTAAAATACTAGCTGTTCTTATGAAAAATAAAGGGAAAATTGTACCTAGAAATAAACTTATGATTACTTTATGGGAAGATGATGAGTTTGTAAATGATAATGCTTTAACTGTAAACATTAACAGAATAAGAAATAGGTTCAAAGAAATAGGTATAGAAGATTTTATAAAAACTAAGAAAGGTATAGGATATATAATTCAGTGAATATAAAAGTATTTTTAAAAGAAAATTATCATGAACTAGTATTATCAATTCTTATGATAATTATTGTAAATGTATATTTAATATGTGAAGGAACTTTTTTAAAAGAGATTTTTTGATATTATTTATTTAAATTTTCTTATAATTATTATATATTTCATCTACTTGTATCTTCAATATACAAGATGGAAAGATAAATTTTTAAAAATATATATAAAACTATTAAAAAACGAAAAAATATATGTGGATTTAATAGAAAATAACAATTTTTATGATAGATTAATTAAAAAATTATAATAAATAAGGAAAATGAGGCAACTTTAGAATATGAATTGTTAATGGAAAAGTTGGTAGAAATAGATGAATACATTTGTAGGTCTGTACATGAACTTAAAATACCCATAGCTACTTTAAATATGATGGTTGATAGAGTTGAAGATTTAAAAGTTGGTAATGAACTTAAGAGTGAAGTGGAAAAAGTTAGGCTTTTAACAAATTCAATGTTGTATGGTAGTAGGTCTACCTGTCTTTTTGAAGACTTATTTATAAAAGAAGAAAATTTAGATAAGTTAATAAAGAAATCTATAAAAAACAATTCATTCTTTCTTATAGAAAATAATATTAATGTAGATTTAAAAAATTTAAACTATATAATAAACACAGATAGTAAGTGGATATGTTATGTTTTAGATCAAATTATAAGCAATAGCATAAAGTATTCAAAGGCTAATAGTACTATAGAATTTTATGCTATAGAAACTGAAAAAATGGTAATTTTACATATTAAGGACAATGGTATTGGGATAGAAAAACAAGATTTACAAAGAATTTTTAATAAAGGATTTACTGGATGCAATGGAAGAAATAAATTATATAAGTCTACAGGTATGGGTCTTTATTTTTCTAAAAAAGTGTTGAATAGTTTAGGACATGATATACAGGTAGATTCTATAAAAAATGAATATTGTGATTTTAAAATTTACTTTCCAAAAATATCAGATTATCTTAATGTTACAAAAAAGTAATATTAACTTATGAAAAGTAATGTTAAGAGAGAGAACTCAGAGGAGAAAAGCGTTAACATATTATTAGAGAGTATGTTTAATTAATATACTTAAGATAATTTTGGAGGTATAAATATGGATGAAATATTACAAGTGAAAAATGTAAGCAAAGAATATGGTATTAGAGGGTTTAGAACAAAAGTTTTAGAAAATATTAATTTAAATGTTAAAAAAGGAGATTTTATTGCAATAATGGGTCCTTCTGGTGCAGGAAAAACAACTCTTTTAAATCTCATGTCAACTTTGGATAATCCAAGTAAAGGGGAAATAGTATTAGATGGTATAAAAATAACAAAAACAAAAAATAAAGATTTATCAAAAATAAGACGAGATAAGATAGGTTTTATATTTCAAGATTATAATCTTCTTGATAATATGAGCTTAATGGATAATATAGCACTGCCTTTAGCTTTAGAAAGGGTTAATTCTTTAGAGATAGAAAAAAGGGTTTTAAAAATGGCTTCTATATTTGGTATTGAAGATCATTTAAAAAAATATCCTTGTGAACTTTCAGGAGGTCAAAAACAAAGGGGGTCAGCAGCTAGAGCATTAATTAAAAATCCATCAGTAGTATTTGCTGATGAACCTACAGGTGCATTAGATTCTAGAGCTTCATCAGATTTATTACAATGTTTAAGTGAAATAAATACTAAAGAAAAATCAACTATTATAATGGTAACCCATGATCCATTAACTGCAAGTTATGCAAAAGAAATATATATGCTTAATGATGGAAAAGTAAGTTGTAGGTTAAGTAGTGATGGAAATAGAAAAAACTTCTATGGAAAAATAATAGATATGTTAGCATCTGTAGGAGGACAAGTATAATGGGGATATTTGCTATAGCTTTTAGTAATTTTAAAAATAATTTAAAAGTATATACCATGTATTTCATATCTATGGTTTTTTCTATGATTATTTTGTTTAATTTTGAAAATTTAATATATGGTGACCTTATAAAAAAATTGGATGATATGAATGCGGAATATTGTAGTGGAATAATAAGAGTAATAACTATAATTTTAATAATTTTTATGTGTTTTTATATTTGGTATTCAAGTAATACTTTCTTAATAAAAAGAAAAAAGGAAATTGGAATATATGTATTTATGGGGTTAGATTTACCAACTATAGGGAAAATGTATTTTCTAGAAAATATATTAATAGGTATATTTTCAGCTTTCATTGGAAGTGGAATGGGTATAATTTTTTCAAAGCTTTTTCAAACCATAATTTTAAAAATTTCAGACTATAATATAAAAAGTTCTTTTGAAATTAATCTTAAAGCTCTTATTATTAGTATTTTGATATTTATTATTATATTTTCTATAGTTACAGTGATGGGATTTGTTAATATTAGCATGAGTAAAATTGTAGATTTATTAAAAGCAACTAAAAAACAAGATGTTATACCGAAAATAAGTATTTTATCTTATATATTAGGGATTATATATATAAGTATCATAGGTATGGGATATTATTTATCAACTAAGGATATGTCACAAAATATATTCTATATGGTTATAAGTTTGATTTTAATTATAATTGGAACTTATGGATTTTTTAAAACTTTTGTAGTAGTATTTTTAAATTTTTTAATAAAGCGAAAATCTGTATTATATAATGGTGAAAATATAATAACAATAAATAATATAAGCTATAGATTAAGAAAAAATTATAAAGTATATGCTATAGTAACTATAATATTAGCGTCAACGATTATATCATTAGCTACAGCAGTTTCTATGAAATTAACCTATAAATCCGTAGAAGATAAATCCAATGTATATACTTTTTCATTTATATCTCAAAACAATATAAATGAAAATATAATAATAGATATGATAGAAAATAAAAACATAGACTATGATTTAACAGCTAATATGGTTCATATAGATAAAGGAGTAAGTAGTAATGATAGTTCTATTGGTAATGATGCTGTTATTGTTAAATATGATGAGGCTATAAAAATATTAAAAAAAGCAAAAGAAGAAACATTAGTTGAAGAACTTAAAGAAAATAATCTTAAAAATAATGAGTTTATAAAAATACAGAGAAATATACTTGGGTCAATCAAAAAATATGAAGATAATAAAATTAATATAGACAATAAAGAATATAATATTATAAAAACTTTTAATTGTAAGTTTGTAAGTTTAGATGTAATATTTTTTATAGTTGGTAATGAACAGTATGATGTATTAAAAGAAAAGGGAACTAACGTTAATTTTTATGGAGCAAAACTTAAAGATGAATCAAATGCAGAAGTTTTATATAGTAAATTAATTTCTAATATAGATAAAACTACAATAGGTTATACTTATTTAAAAACTATGAAAAGTTTAAGATGGTTAAATTTTGTTTATGGAATAGGTGGATTACTTTTTTTAGTATTTATTTTAGCAACAGGAAGTATATTATATATGAAAGTATATAATGATGCTACTGAAGATAAGGAAAAGTATGATATATTGCTTAAAATAGGTACAGAGAAAAAGCTTATAAAAAAAGCTATATCAAAGGAAGTTATTATAACATATACTATGCCTTTAATATTAGCTTCAATTCATAGCTATTTTGCAATAAAAATGTTAAGTAAAATGTTAAAACAAATAAATCTTACTGATATTTATATAATAAGTATAGTAATATCGACTATATTATTTTCATTATTATGTACTTTATCTATAAAATCATTTAAAAAAATAATTAATATATAAACTAAAAAGTTGCATATCTATTTTTAGATAAGCAACTTTTTTAAAAGAATTATTTGTTAAAATATCTATTTAGTAAGCCATTAAAAGCAGCGCCATGTCTAGCTTCATCTTTACACATTTCATGAACAGTATCATGTATTGCATCTAAGTTTAATTTTTTAGCAAGAGTAGCTAAATCTTTTTTGCCTTGACAAGCACCGTGTTCAGCATCAACTCTAGCTTGTAAATTAGTTTTAGTATCGGCTACAACAACTTCACCTAAAATTTCTGCAAATTTAGCAGCGTGCTCAGCTTCTTCAAATGCGATTCGTCTATAAGCTTCAGCAACTTCAGGATAACCTTCTCTATCAGCTTGACGGCTCATAGCAAGATACATTCCAACTTCAGTACATTCACCTATAAAGTTAGCTCTTAAACCTTCTACAACCTCAGGATCTATATCTTTAGCAATTCCAATTCTATGCTCATCAGCGAAAGATAAACTATCGCTTTTTTCTACAAATTTATCAGCACCTACTCCACAAACAGGGCAAACCTCTGGTGCGCTATCTCCCTCATGAATATATCCACATACTGTACAAACAAATTTTTTCATAAATAACATCCTCCTAAATTTTAACAATAATATTAATAAAATTTTTATTTATATATTTTAATATTTTTAATGTCCTTCTCTATATTTTTATTATACAATATAGAATAACAATTGTCAACGGATAATTATTATTAATTATAAAATAAATATAAAGTTTATTTTATATATGTATAATGATATAATTAAGTATATAAAATTTAGAATATTTAGAAAATATTTAGGAGGACCTTTATGAAGAAATACTATGAAAAACAATTAAATGAAATTGAAAGTATAGTTGAAAAAGTTAATTATTTTAGTTATATTAGTGGATTAGCTTACTGGGATATGGCTGTTAATATGCCAAAAGAAGCAGGAAAATCTAGAGGAGAGACTTTAGGATTTTTATCATCAGAATTGTACAAGTTAATTACTAATGATAGAACTTATAATTTATTATGTGAACTTGAAGATATTTCTGATTTAACTTTAGAAGAGGCAGCAATGATTAAAAATTTGAAAGAAGAAAGCGATAAAACTAAAAAATACCAGAAGATATCTATAAAAATTTTTCCATAGATGCAGCTAAATCAGGAATGGCATGGGAAGAAGCAAAGTCTAAAAATGATTTTTCAATTTTTATGCCACATCTTGAAAAAATGGTTGATTATAAAAGGAAATTTGCAAATTTCTATGGTTATGAAAAACATCCATATGATGCATTATTAAATGAATATGAGATGGGCATGACTGTTGAAAAATTAGATAAAGTATTTGCATCTTTAAGAGATGAAATAGTAAATATTTTATCAAAGGTTAGAGAGTCTAAAGTTAGTATAGATGAAAATATATTAGAAGGAAAATTTAGCATAGAAAAACAAAAAGAACTTGAGAAATATGTGTTAGATTTAATTGGATATGATTATAAGCATAGAGGTAGAATAGATAGTTCAGAACATCCATTTACAACTAATTTTGGAAACAAAGATGTAAGAATAACTAACCATTATCATGAAAATAATTTTTATAGTGCAATGTACAGTGCTATACATGAAGGTGGACATGCTATTTATGAACAACAAATTAATGATGATTTAGAAAAGTATGGACTTCAAAGTGGAGTATCAATGGGGATACATGAATCTCAATCAAGATTTTATGAAAATATTATAGGAAAAAGTAAGTCATTTTTAAAGTTAGTTTATCCAAAAGTCCAAGAAATTTTTGAAGAATTTAGAAGTGTACCTTTTAAAAATTTTTATAAAGTATTTAATATAGCTTGTCCGTCATTAATAAGAACAGAAGCAGATGAATTAACTTATAGCCTTCATGTAATTATAAGATATGAAATAGAGAAAGAGCTTATAAAAGGGGAGATTGAGGTTAAAGATTTAAAAGAGATTTGGAATAACAAATATGAAGAATATTTAGGTGTTAGACCACAAAACGATAGTGAAGGGATACTTCAAGATATGCACTGGTCTGATGGTGGATTTGGATACTTCCCAAGTTATGCTTTAGGTAATATTTATGGTGCACAATTTTTAAATTCTGCATTAAAAGATATGCCAAATCTTTATAGTGAAATAGAAAAAGGAAATTTAAATGACATAAAGGTATGGTTAAAAGAAAATATACATCAATATGGCAAGCTTTATGAGCCTGCAGAGTTGCTTAAAAAAGTAACTGGTGAAGAATTAGATAGTAAATACTTTGTAGAATATTTAAGAAATAAATTCAAAGATGTATATGAATTTTAATTAATTTTTAATATTAATCTCAATTTTCCCAAGTCAATTGGGGGAATATATGAAAAATAAAAAACAAAAAATAATTATTTAAATATGTTAAAACTTTGTAGTGAATTTAAAATTAGAGCAATATTTTTATCAATAGCATTAATCGGAACTAGTTTTTTATCATCTTATCCTATTAAGTATATAGAAAAAATTATTAATATTTGTAGTAGTAGTAAAAGTGGTAATATGGAAGTGTTTATAAAAGGTGGTTTAATATATCTTATACTTCAGATTTTAAATGTTATATTTAGAGCTTTATTTGAATATCTCAATGCAGATTTAGAATCAAAATTAGGGCATAAAATAAGGATAATATTATTTGAAAAGCTTGAAAAAATGCCTTTTAAGTTTTATGAAAGTAATAATAAAAGTGAAATTATAATGCGGTTAGTACAAGATAGTAGCGTAACTGTTGATGGTATTTTACAACCACTAACTTTTATTATAAAAAACATTCTTACCTTTACTTTAGGGTTTATTTATATGTATTCAATAGATAAGACTTTAACCTTAATTATGATTCCAATAGGCCTTATTATTTCAATATTTGTTTTAAAAACTGGCCCTAAGATATCAAAACTTTCTTATGATGAAAGAGAATCAAATTCTAAACTTTGGAATGGATTTTCAGAGGCTTTAAATGGAATAAGAGAAATAAAAGTTAACTGTCAAGAGAAAAGAATACTAAAGGATGTAGAAAGAAGCAGTGATAATACAAGAAAAGTTATAATGAACTTGAAAAAGTATACTATAAAGGTTGGAAATATAAATAGTGCTATAGTTATGACTATTATTGCTCTTATTATGATTTTAGGTGGATACAAAGTTATACAGGGGACTCTATCTATAGGTGGGCTTACAGCTATTATGATGTACAATGGATTACTTATAGATCCAATTGTTGACTTCTTTAATCTTTTTCAACAAATGCAAAAGGTTTTTGTAAGTTGTGATAAGATATTTTTAGTTTTAAATCATAGTGAAGAACCAATAAATTTTAAAACTTTAAAAGATAGTTTTAATGAGAATATAAAAATTGATAGATTATACTTTAAATATATAAATGATGATAGTGGATTTTGTAATTTAAACAGTATATCCCTTCAAATTAATAAAGGTGATAAAGTTGCGCTAGTAGGGTATAGTGGTAGTGGAAAAAGTACTTTGTGCAAAATATTAGTAAAACTTTACGATGATTTTGAAGGAAATGCAAGTATAGATGGAATTTCTTTAAAAGATATAAACAATGAAAATATAAGAAATATAATAGGAATAGTTTTTCAAGATACGTTCTTATTTTCAGGTACATTAGAGGATAACTTAAAATTTGCAAAACCTAATGTTTCAGAAGAAGAACTTAAAAATGCGCTTGAGATGTCAGGAGTTAGTTTATTTTTAGAAAATTTACCTAATGGATTAAATACTATAATTGGAGAAAATGGTTTTAACCTTTCTGGTGGAGAAAAGCAAAGAGTTTCTATATGTAGAACTATTTTAAAAGATCCACAAATAATAATATTAGATGAGAGCACTTCTGCATTAGATGCAATAACTACTTCTATAGTTATGAAAAACTTGCTTGAACTGTTTAAATATAAAACTGTAATCTTTACAGCGCATAAGCTTAGTAACATAGCTAATGTATGTAATAAAATTTATGTGTTTGACAAGGGAAGTATAGTAGAGTATGGAGATCATAATAAGCTTATTAAGAAGGATGGATTATATAAAAAGATGTATAATGCATATGAATAAGTATAAAACATTATATTGAATATAATTAAGTAAAAATGGTATCACAATCATGATACCATTTTTAGGTGAGAAATTTATTATTTATTGAAGTATCTATTTAATAAGCCATTAAAAGCGGCTCCGTGTCTAGCTTCATCTTTACACATTTCATGAACAGTATCATGTATTGCATCTAAATTTAATTTTTTAGCAAGAGTAGCTAAATCTTTTTTGCCTTGGCAAGCACCTTGTTCAGCGTCAACTCTAGCTTGTAAATTAGCTTTAGTATCAGCTACAACAACTTCACCTAAAATTTCTGCAAATTTAGCAGCGTGTTCAGCTTCTTCAAAAGCGATTCGTTTGTAAGCTTCAGCAACTTCAGGGTAACCTTCTCTATCAGCTTGACGGCTCATAGCAATATACATTCCAATCTCAGTACATTCACCTATAAAGTTAGCTCTTAAACCTTCTACAACCTCAGGATCTATATCTTTAACAATTCCAATTCTATGCTCATCAGCGAAAGATAAGCTATCACTTTTTTCTACAAATTTATCAGCACCTACTCCGCAAACAGGACAAACTTCTGGTGCGCTATCTCCCTCATGAATATATCCACATACTGTACAAACAAATTTTTTCATAAATAACATCCTCCTTAAAATTACCATACAAAATAGTATAATCAATACCTACACAATATATAACAGTTTTATTATGGAGTTTCCAATTTATATCTAAAAATTATTGGATTTGAAATTTGGATACTCAAAATAGTGAAACATGCTCAAATATATTTAGAATTTAATATTAAATTTTGTATAAAAACAGTTTAAATTTATTGAGCTTGTTTTATATAATTTTAATTTCATTTATCTTATGTGTTTATTATAAAACATAAAATATTAATTGTCAACAAATAATTATTATTAATTATATTTTCAGGATTAATATGTAAATCTTAGATAATACTAAGGATCTAAGTTGAATAAACATTATTTTTAATTTACAATATAAGTATATTATAGGAAAAATATACTTATAGGGGATGAGTTTTTGGAATTTTTAAAAACTGAATATTTAACTAAAAGTTATGGGTTTAAGGAAATGGAAATTAAAGCTTTAAAACCTATGGATTGTATTCCTATACTTTCTATAGAAGAAAATATTAAATTACCAATTTTAATGGACAAAAAAAGTTGATGAAGATTATTTTAATGAAATAATGGAAACTTTAGGACTTACCGATAGAAAAAGACATCTTGCTGGAGAAGTATCAGGAGGACAACAACAAAGAGCATCAATAGCACGTGCATTAATTACAAAGCCTTCAATAATATTTGCATATGAACCTACTGAAAATTTAGATAGTAAAAATAGTAAAGAAGTAATGGATTTACTTGCAATGTCAATTATGATAACACATAATCCTAAAATAGCAGATAGAATAATAACTATATCTGATGGTGAGATAAGTGGTGATAGGAGGACTCGTTAATGAAAAGTTTTTGGGGGCTTATTCCACGTAATATACTTAAATATAAAAAGAGAACTGTTCTTATGGGAGTGAGTATTGTCTTAGCTATTGCACTTATAACTTCTTTAAGTTTAGTAAGTGATGGAATGATTAAAAATAATTTTAAGAATGCTATAAAAGATGGTGGCGGAAATTATGATATAAGACTGTATAGTAATGATTACTCTAATATTAAGCAAACTAGAACTGATGAGTTATTTAATAAGGTCACAATAGTAAGTGATGTAGGAATGTATAATATCCCTAATTCTAAATATAAAATAGATATAAAAGCTTATGATGATAATTCAAAGGATATTTTAAACTTTAATCTTATAAAGGGTGAATATCCTAAAAATGAGAATGAAGTAGCACTTGAAGATTGGATTTTAGAAAAACTTCCTAAAAAATATAATATAGGAGATAAAATTAAATTTGAATATGAAGTTAATTATTTAAATGGTAGAACATTAAAAAGTGAAAAAATTGAAAAAGAATTTATTTTATCAGGTATATTTAGTTTTGATATATTAGGAAAAGACACAAGCAAAATAGGTAAAGCTTATGTTAATGAAGAATATTTTTTGAAAAATTTAAAAAAATATAATTTACAAAAGGTATCATATGTAAGTTTAAAAGATAAATATACTATAGATGATGCACTAATTATCTTAGGATTAACAACATCATATAAAGATATTATGTATGAACCTAATTATAGTAAAGTGGATATGATAAAAACTATAAGTTTATTGAATAAAATTTTTAATATATTGTTTATATTTATAGCAATAGTAGCAGGTATAGTTATTTATAATATTTTTAATATAATGGTTACAGAAAGAACAAAAGAATTTGGCATTTTTAGAGCCTTAGGATGTTCTCCACAGCAAATTAAATCCTTAGTAATTTTGGAAAGTATATTTATAGGAATTATATTTATACCTATAGGAATGATTATAGGATCTACTTTTTCTAAGATTTTTATAAATGAAATATATAGTATAAAAAATATATTGTACATTCCACTTAAAGGTGTAAAAGTAGATTTAATAATTGGATTTTTAACAATAATATTAGGTGCATATTTCCCAGCAAGAAAGGCAGCAAAAATATCTCCAATGGAAGCAATTTCATCTAATAATAACTTAAGTCTCAAAGGACATAAGTTAAAAGCTTCCCTTCAATCTGAAAAGGATAAATCTATAAGAAAAAATTTCTCATTTGAAATGAATATGGCGTATTTAAATATTATAAGAAATAAAAAAAGATTTATAACTACAGTTATTTCTTTAAACATTATAATTATAATGTTATTTTCAGCCAATTTCTTAATAGATACTATGAATTCTATTACTCTATTTAAAAGAAATTTTAAATATGACTTTGTTTTAAGTTCATTTGAAATAGAAAAACCTACAAATGGAATAGATGAGCATATAATAAATAGTCTTTCTGAAATTGAAGGTATAAAAGAAATTAATAAAAGTAAAGATATATCTTCACACTTAAAAGTGTTCAAAGATGCTGTTACTACTAAAGGATTTAAATATTTAAAATCCCAGTGTAATAATAATGAATTAGAATTAAAAAAATTAGAAGAAGGTAATTACAGTTTTCCAACATATCCAATATCATATGATGATAAAGAATTAGAAAATCTTACTTCAATAATAGAAAGTAAAAAATAGATATAAAGGATATGAAAGAAAATCCTTCAATTGTTATAGCTCAAAATGTAAATGGAAATAAATATACAATAATTGAAGAAGGAGATCTAGTAGATTTAAATATAGCTAAATATAATAATAATGGTGAATTAATAGGGGAAGATAGTAAAACTTTTGAAGTAGCAGCTACAGTAAAAGGTAAATTCTTAAGTAACAAAGAGGGAAATAAGGATATAGTACCTATAATGAGCAATAAGTGTTTTGAAAAGTTTTTAAATATACCTAATTATTCAAAGGTCTGTATAAAGATTGATAATAAGGCGGATTATGAAAAAATAAAGAATGATATAAAATTAGTAATAAAGGATTATAAAGATATAGTATTAAAAGATTATAAAAGTGAATTAGAGTTAAATAAAAAGATAAGTAAGAATTTAATTATAACTTTATATGGCTTTATAGGCATTATTTCTTTAGTTAGTATAATTAACCTTATAAACGTTATGAATATGAGTATTCTTTTAAGGAAAAAGGATATAAGTATGTTAAGGGCAATTGGATTTAGTAATAAGCAAGTCAGAAATATGATACTTTCAGAAGGATTTTTCTATGGGATTTTTTCTGGGGGATTAGGGTGTGCTCTAGGTACAATGATAAGCTTTTTAATATATTTATTAACAAAATCAAATATAGGGTATCAAATATATTGGAGTTTTCCTTTAATTAATATTTTTATAGTTTTGATATCTACAATTATTATATGTATAGTTGCATCATTGATACCAGCAAGAAATTTATTTAAAGAAAGCATAGTTGACTCAATAAAAAGTATAGAATAATATTTTAAAAGCATATTAAAAAAGACAGGTTTTAAAAGCCTGTCTTTTAAAATTTCACATATATAACTTATTTAGAAAAATACTTATTTTATAATTCTTGAAAATAAATAATATTTATTCTTAAACATATACAAAGGGTTATAATTGTTTTACAAACATTTCTGCCCAAGAACCATCGTTTATTTTATATATTTTTAGTGAGTTGAATCCATACTTTACTAAGAGTTTTTTAGATACTACATTATTAGGATCTGTTATTGCTATGACTCGCTTAATGTTTTTTCTTTGCCTAGCCATATCTATTAAATTACCTACAATTTTAGTACCATATTCTTTACCCCAATACTGTGGAAACAACATATATTCAATTTCTAATTCACTAGAACTATCATTTGCATTTATTCCAGCTATTCCAATAAAAGTATTTGAATTTGTATCAAAAACCTTAAAATATCCTAAATATTGACTTTTGAGGTTTATTTCCAACATACAATCAAATAATTGTTTTGCTTCTCTAAGTGTAAACACTCTACCATAGTTCATTACCATTGCTTTTTCGTTTGAAACTAACTTCCAATAATCTAAAAAGTCTTTTTCAGAAAGATATTTTTTAAAATAAATATTATCATTCATATTTAACCTCCACATAAGTAAAATTCTGAGTTAATCTTATAATAATATTATGCCATAAACTGGATAATCATATAAGACTATTATTTTTATGTATAACCAATTATTACAAAAGGAGATGTATGCAAACATATCAATAACTGGTTAATGTTTACAAAAGGGTTTGCAAGTAATAAAATATTACATGTAAATCCTAATTTTATGTAAAATACTATGCATTTTGTATAAAAAATAAGATAAAATAAGTGCGTGATTCATATAAAAAGGAGAATATGAGAAATGAGTAAAGAACTAATAGTAATAAATAATGTATCAAAAAATTTTGGAAGGAAAAAAGTTTTAAATAATATTAATCTTGTAATAGAAAAGGGTCAATCAATTGCTTTACTTGGACATAATGGAAGTGGTAAGAGTACATTTCTTAAGATTATATGTGGTTTAGTAAGAATAAATTCAGGAGAGATAAGGTATAGCTCTCATCTTAAATTTAATTATATACCAGAACATTTTCCTAAGATGAATCTCACAGCAAAACAATATATTAAACATATGGGTTTGATAGAAGGCATTCCTGTTCAAGTAATAGAGCAAGAAAGTGAGAAATTATTTAAGGCGTTTTTTATGGAGGAAATGCTAGAGATTCCAATGAAGCATTTATCAAAAGGAACATTACAAAAGGTGGGGGTTATTCAAGCTGTTTTAACAAATCCTGATGTCCTATTATTAGATGAGCCCTTATCAGGGCAAGATATTGAATCTCAAAATGTATTTATTAAATTAATGAATGAATTAAAGAAAGAAGGGGTTACAATTATTATGTCTTGCCACGAGAGATTTTTGGTAAGAAGGATATCTAATGTTGTATATGAAATAAAAAATAAAGGGTTAGAGTATGTAAATTTAAGTGAAACATATACAGGAGAATACGATATTTTAAGTTTTTTAAAATCTGATAAGCATAAGGTTATTACTGCTGAGATAGAGAATATGGTTGATAAAATAGAAAATGAGAATAATGCATTTAAAATAATTGTTGAGAGAGAAAAAAGTAATGAAGTAATTAAAAAAATGATAGAAGATGGTTACTTATTAAGGGGGATGTACAGTGAATAGGTTTAAAGAATTATTGAAATATCATTTTATGGTCTATATGAAATCAAATAAGATTATAATGCCTTTTTTAGTGTGGATGATATGTATGTATACTGTTTACAGTACTAGTCCTATTTCTATAGTATCAGACTTTATTATATCAATGATATGTTTATTTTACATAATGGTGTGGATAGGATTAGCTTATATAGAAATAGAAGATCCAGTATTAGAACAATTATTAATATTGAAGGTAGAAAATGAAAACATTTATAATATAAGCAAAACTTTATTTCTTGCATTCATAGGTATAGTAATGAGCCTTATTGGAGTTGTAATTCCAATAATTATAAATATAATTACTGGGTTTCAACTTTTTACAAGAGAACTTACCATAATTGACATCAGTAGTGCTTTTATTTTATATTCTTTCATTGGGTTATTAGGAACAGTGACTGGAACATTATTACATCCAAGAATTATGAAAAATCGAAAGATGGCTGTTATAATGACTTTTACAATTGCATTAATGAGTATGATAAAAGGACCAATGAACACAGAAATACCTAGTACTTGTTTTATAACATGGATTTTTCCTCCTTTATTTAATATTACACAGCGTTTTACTGGAAAAGAATATTTTATCATGCAAGATGTAGTAAGTGTATTACTTTATATAAGTGTTTATAGTAGCATAATTATATTTTTACAGTTATATTTTTTGAAAAGAAATAAATTTTAATTATTGATTTGTTAGAAAATAAAAACTGTTTGTAAAGCTTCAAGGTTTATAATAATAGCAGATTAAGAAAAGTTGGAACAAGAAAAAATCTAAATAAAGACTATTAAAGTATTTTTATTATTTAGATATTTAACAAAATAATTTATTTAAAAGAGTTTTATTGAAATTCAAAGCATTTTTGAGCATGTCTCACTATTTTAGGTATCCAAGTTTTAGAATGAATAATTTAAAAGGTCAATTTGAAACCCTTATAGGGAAATAAGCTGGAATTTAAGATTATTCAATTAAAAATTCATCAACAAAAATTGTATTGAAAAATAAATTTAATATAAAGGTATGGTGATGTAATGGGGAAAGAAATTATAAAAAAATTGAGTATATCATTAGTAACAAATCCAATACTTATAATTATATATTGGGCATTTTTTTATGAATTAGCTTTATTGTGTAAGTTCGGAAGGATGAATCATAATATATTAATTTTATCAATTTGTGTTCTATTATTTATAGTTATAATCATATTTACTACAATTATAACTATAAAAAAGATAGAGAAAGAAGAAATAAAGAGTAAAAAATCATCTTATATGAATATATGGATATGTATTTCTATTGTTATGTTTGTTGTAATAACATCAGTTTATGGATTAAGAATTTATAATAGTGCTGTAAATTATGGTGATAAACTTTCATTAGTTATATACGATTTAAAAAACAAAAGGTCAATAAAATTCGAAAGCGATAATATATATGTAAATGGAGTTGAAGGTATTTTTAATGATATTGGTAAAAAATACGATTTGCCAGATAAATTGTATATATTAGATAACTTTAAACTTAATTTTAATAAAGAAGGAAAGATTACATCTTTTGAAACTTTTGTTTATGGAAAAGATTCAAAAGAAAAAGAGAAAACTTATCTAATTTATTATGATAATAAGAAATCAGATAAAATTACAGTGATTTCAAATAACAATACGAATGCTAATTATAATGATGATAAACTATTAAAACCATTAATAAGTACAATTAAAGCTATTTCAATAGAAGATACAGTAAGTACTTGGAATGAAAGTGACTATGGAATAGTTTATTATGGAAAAAGAAATTGGGGATTTAATACAGAGGGAATAGTTAATATTGATGAACAAGGTAATAAATCATATATAGATATTAGCTCTGAAATAATAGGATACACTGTATCATTGTTTGTACCTGAAAAGGAAGATAAATATACTCCTATTAGATACAACTTAAAATGTGAAGAAGCATGGAGTAAATCAACAATTCCTCCTAAAAAAGATGAGGAGGAAAATAGTTTACAAAATTCAAAAAATGATAATGAAGAATTTTATTTAACAAAAGAGATTGGATATCGTTTAAATATTGAAGATGCTGCAGCAGGAAGCAGATTTTATTCATTAAATAATACTGTTGATGGTGGACAAACGTGGAAAGTAATAAATGAAGATCCATTCTTGGGTAAAACCGGTGTTGCGTCAGGAATAATTTTTATAAATGATAAACTTGGGTTTTTATGTTTATCTCATAGTGGTGGATCAAATGGAGAATTATATCGTACCGAAGATGGAGGCTTATCTTATAGAAAAGTAGAATTTCCAATAAAAGAAGTAAAATTAGATAATAATATAATTATAAATCCTTTTGACTTTCCAACTATTCCTTATGAGGAAAATGATGTTTTAAATATGTTGATTGGACAAGGTCAAGATGGAGATTATAATGGGGATAGTCAGGCTTTGTATCAATCTAAAGATAATGGTGCAACTTGGAAATATGTAAAAGAACTACACAAATAAGAGTTAAAAATGATAGTTATTAAGAAAATGCTTATAGTTTAAAATAAGCATTTTTATTTTTGTTAAATTAAAAGTAAAAAGAATTTATTGTAGAAAAAAGTATTATAAAAATTGTTTTCTTTTTATAGAATAAGCAATAAAATAATATTATTAAATTTAATTTTCAAAATATTGTTTAAAATCAACATAAAGCAAATATGCTAATAGGAGTTGTATACGATGGAAGGATGTAAAAACAAGTTAATCAACCTAGAGGATTTTATATTAAAACAAAATGATAAAGAAAGTGCATTAATTTCAGTATTACATTATGCACAAAATCAGTTTGGATATATAAATAAGGATGTGCAAAGATTTATTGCAGAAAAACTAGAAATACCTGAGTCTAAAGTATATGGAGTTGTTAGTTTTTATTCTTATTTTACAACAGAGCCTAAAGGTAAAAATATAATAAATGTATGTACAGGAACAGCTTGTTTTGTAAGAGGGGCAGGAGATGTATTAAATCAGTTTAAAAAAGAATTAAATATTCATGAGGGAGAAACTACTAAAGATAATTTATTTACATTGGATACATTAAGATGCATTGGAGCATGTGGTTTAGCTCCTGTAGTTACAATAAATAATAAAATTTATGGAAAAGTAAAGCCTGAAGATGTAAAAAATATATTGAAAGAATATAGGGAGTAGACTATGAAGAAAATAAAAAATTATAAAGAATTGATACAGTTAAATAATCAGTATAATAATTTAATTAAATTTAGGAACGCAGATAAAAATTTAAGTGACAAAATTGAGATATTAGTATGTGGTGGAACTGGATGCAAGGCATCAAATTCAGATAAAATAATTGAAAATTTAGAAAAAGAAATAGAATATAATAATTTAAATGATAAAGTTAAAGTTATAAAAACAGGATGTTTTGGATTTTGTGCACAAGGACCTATTATTAAAATAACTCCCCAAAATATTTTTTATATTAAGGTATCAGAGGAAGATGCTAAAGATATTATAAAAAGTCATATTATAGATGGAATTATTGTAGAAAGGTTATTATATGAAAATCCATCAACTAAAGAAAAGATAGCTAAAATGGAGGATATACCATTTTACAAAAAACAAAGGAGAATAGCTCTAAAAAATTGTGGAACTATAGATCCAGAAAATATATTAGAGGCTATAGCTGCTAATGAGTACTTAGCTTTAGGAAAAGTACTTACAGAAATGACTGAAGATCAAGTTATTGATATGGTTACAAAATCAGGATTAAGAGGTAGAGGTGGTGGTGGCTTTCCTACAGGGAAAAAGTGGGAGGCTACTAGAAAATCTACAAATAACATAAAATATGTAATTTGTAATGCAGATGAAGGTGATCCAGGAGCTTTTATGGACAGGTCTATATTAGAAGGCGATCCTCATTGCATTTTAGAAGCTATGGCTATTTGTGGATATGCTATAGGAGCTTCAAAGGGATATATCTATATTAGAGCAGAATATCCACTAGCAATAAATAGGTTGCAAATAGCTATTGGTCAAGCAAAAGAATATGGTCTTTTAGAAAAAAATATTTTAGGAACTGGATTTGACTTTGATATAGAAATAAGATATGGTGCAGGTGCTTTTGTTTGTGGAGAAGCAACTGCGTTAATTCATTCTATAGAAGGTAGTAGAGGTGAGCCAACAATGAAACCACCTAGAACTTCTGAAAGTGGGTTATGGAAAAAGCCTACTTGTGTAAATAATGTAGAAACCTTTGCTAATATAAATAAAATAATAATTAATGGTTCTAAGTGGTATTCATCAATTGGTACATTAAAAAGTACAGGAACTAAGGTTTTTGCATTAGCAGGAAAAATTAAAAATGTTGGATTGGTTGAAGTTCCTATGGGATTAACTATAAGGGAATTAATCTATGATATTGGAGGAGGAATTAAAGATAATAAAAAGTTTAAAGGAGTTCAAACTGGAGGTCCTTCTGGAGGATGTATACCAGCTAAGTATTTAGATTTACCTATTGAATATGATACTTTAACAGAAATTGGTTCAATGATGGGTTCCGGTGGATTTATTGTAATGGACGAAGATAATTGTATGGTTGATATAGCTAAATTTTATTTAGAATTTACTGTAGAGGAGTCTTGTGGTAAATGCACCCCTTGTAGAATAGGAAATAGAAGGTTGTTAGAACTTCTTAATAAAATAATTGAAGGAAAAGGTGAAGAAGAAGATATTGACAACTTAAAAAATTTATCTGATGTTATAAAATCTGCATCTTTATGTGGTCTTGGTGAGTCAGCACCAAACCCAGTATTAAGCACCTTGAATTTTTTTGCAGAGGAATATAAAGAGCATATATATGATAAAAAATGTAGAAGTGGACAGTGTAAGAATCTAATTGATTACAAGATTACAGATAAGTGTATTGGATGCACAAAATGCTCAAGAGTATGTCCTCAATCCTGTATTAGTGGTAAACCAAAAGTTAAACATGAAATAGATACAACAAAATGCATTAAGTGTGGAGCTTGTATAGATATTTGTCCTATTAAAGCCATTATAAAGGGTTAGGGGAGTGATTTTATGATTAATTTAAAAATAAATAATATAGAGGTAAGTATAGAAAATGGCAAGACAATTTTAGATGCTTGTAAAAAAGCAAATATTAAAGTTCCAACTTTATGTAATATGAAAATGATTGATAATACATCACAAAATTGTAAGGGCACATGTAGGGTGTGTATGGTTGAATTAAAAGAAAAAGGCAAATTAGTGCCTGCATGTTCAGAATTAGTAAGAGATGGAATGGATATTACAACTAATAGTACAAAAGTTTTAAAAGTGAGAAAAACAATAGTAGAGTTATTATTATCAAATCATCCTAATGAATGTTTGGTTTGTAATAGAAATGAGAATTGTGAATTAAGAAAATTAGCTGGGGAATTAGGAATAAGTAAAAATCTATATAAAGGCAAAAAAAGTGAATATAAAATAGATTGTAGTTCTCCAGCATTAATAAGAGATATGAATAAATGTGTATTGTGTAGAAGGTGTGTTACAGCTTGTGATAAAGTACAAAATATTAACATATTAACACCTATAAATAGAGGGTTTAACACAAAAATAGGAACATTTTTTGATAATCCCATAAATGAAACAAAATGTACTTATTGTGGTCAATGTGTAGCAGTATGTCCAACAGGTGCTTTAACTGAAGTTATGGATTATGAAAAAATACCTAGAGTTGTAGAAGATAAAGAAAAATTTGTTGTGGCTCAAATAGCACCTGCAGTAAGAGTAGCATTATGTGAAGAATTTGGAGTTAGCAGTGATATTATAACAACAGGTAAAATAGTTGCCGCACTTAAAATGTTGAATTTTAACAAAGTTTTTGATACAAATTTTTCTGCGGACTTAACAATAATGGAAGAAGCTAAAGAATTTATAAATAGATTTAAAGAAAAAAACAAACTACCATTAATAACAAGTTGTTGTCCAGCGTGGATTAGATTTGCAGAAATGAATTATAAAGATAATTTAAAATATATATCGTCATGTAAATCTCCTCAACAAATGTTTGGTGCTATTGCAAAAAGTTATTTAGTAGATAAATATAAAATAAAAAAAGAGAATATGGTAGTGGTATCTATAATGCCATGTATAGCAAAAAAATATGAAGCAAAAAGAAAAGAATTAAAAGGTGATGTGGATATTGTAATTACCACAAGAGAATTAGCAAAGTTAATTAGAGAAAGCTCAATTGACATAATAAACCTTAAAGAAGAAGAATTTGATAATCCATTAGGTGTATCAACTGGAGCAGGTATGTTATTTGGGACAAGTGGGGGAGTTATGGAAGCCGCTTTAAGAACTGCCTATGAATGGAGTTGTAATAAAACATTAAATGAACTGGATTTTAAAGATGTAAGAGGACTTGATGGAATTAAAGAAGCTACTATAGAATTGGATGGTAATAAAATAGAGGTAGCAGTGATTAGTTCATTAAAAAATGCTAGAAAAGTTATGGAAGAAATAAAAAATGGTATATGTAAATATGATTTTATAGAAATTATGGCATGTCCAGGAGGATGTATTGATGGTGGTGGACAACCATATATTAAATCTTGTAAAGAAAAATTAGAAAAACGTATGAAAATAATATATGAAAAAGATAAGGTAAGTAAGATAAGAAAATCTCATGAAAATCCAATTATAAAAGAACTTTATAAGGATTTTTTAAATGAAGACAATATAAAAAAACTATTACATGTAACATATAAGTAATAATAGTATAAATTCCTGTAAAAACAGCTATTGCTTAACTAATATTTAACTAGTTTTGCAATAGCTATTTCTTATATAGTCTCAATCATAGGAAAAAAATTAAATTTTATTTACTTATTATTTTCACAGTAAATTTTTATTGCTTCATTTATAAAATTTGATAGACCGCTTTTGTGTTTATCTATATTTTCAGTAAATCGAGTATCATTTACATACATTTCACCTAAAGATTGAAAGATTTCTATAGTACAATTATAAAAGCTATTTGTTATATGATTTCTCCAGTTTTGAATTTCAGTTTGAACTTCTATATCACTAGGAGATTTATCCATAAGACTAGCAAGATTTTTAAAGATTATATCACCTTTTTCCATTATATTTTGCCAATCATTTTTTTCATATTTTGAAGCTTTTTTCTTATATTCTTTATAAGCATCAGTAGTGCTGTATTTAGCTTCCACCTCTTTTTTATATTTATTTTTATAATTTTCTATTTCAGTTGTATCAAAAGCTTTAAAGTTTTCGTTATTACTCATATTATCTACTCCTTTTTCTAATGTGTTATCAATTATTTTTATTAAATTTTCTAATCTTGTTTTTCTTTCTGTAAGAATTTTTTTATGATTTTCAAGAGCTGTATTTTTATTAAATTTAGGGCTTGAAAGTATTTCTTTTATTTCTTCAAGAGAAAAATCAAGTTCTCTAAAAAACATTATTTGTTGTAATTTTTCAAGATCATTATCATTGTAAAGTCTATATCCAGCGTCGCTTTTACTACTAGGATTTAAAAGATTTATCTTATCATAGTGATGAAGCATACGTATGGTAACACCAGTGATTGACTGAACTTCTTTTACTTTGTACAAAATAATCATTCCTTTTAAATTTTTTATAGAAAATATATTTTCATTACAAAATTAATGTTAAACCATAACAACGTGTTAGAGTCAAGAGTTTTATAAAAATAAATTTTAAAATTATCTATTCCAAAACTTGGATACCTAAAATAGTGATACATGCTACGAATCACTTAGAATTCAACACTATATTTTGCATAAAAATATTTTAACACTGTTGAATAAATTTAAATTGGAGCTTGTTTACCTATAATATTTGATATAGATTAGGTTTAAAGCTTGTAAATCTCTGTATGAAAGGAGTAAAATATAAATATATTTAAGGTTTAATAATATATATTTAAAAATATGAGAGGAGAATTTTTATGGCCTTAAAAAATGATTATATATTAAAAGTAGTTGAAAGAATGACAGAACTTATAAAAAAGGTAGAATTTTTAAAAAAAGAAAATAAAAGCGAAGAGGCAATAGATGAAATAAATAAGGCATGTAAAGAAATATTTGGATTTGATCTTGATAAGGTAGAAAGAATGTCTTATGACAGTATTATAGAATTATTACTATTAAATAAATCTACTTTTGATATTAGATGTGAGGTAGTTGCAGAACTTTTAAGTGTAAAAGGATATATTTATTTAAGTGGTAATAATGGCAATGAAGGATATGATTGTTTTGTTAAAAGCTTGAACTTATACTTATATTTAGTGAATAATGATTGTGAAATGAATATTTTCAATGGAAATGAAAAAGTAGATGTTATAGTTTCAAAACTTTCTCAATATGAGCTTCCAATAGAAACAGAAAAAATGGTTTTAAAGTATTATTTAAAAAAAGGTAAATATTCAAATGGTGAAGATTTATTATTTTCAATGATTAAAAAGGAAAAAAGTGAAGAAATATTTAGTTTAGGTTATGAGTTTTATGATACATTAAAGAAAAAAAGTAGTGAAGAGCTAGAACTTGGAAATTTTTCTTTAGAAGAAGTGGATTTTGGGTTGGAAGATTTAAATCAGCTGAAGAAGAAAAACTAAATGTAAATAAAAACATTTTATTAAAAGAATCATCTAAAAAGTATTTAATATTACTTGTTTAGATGATTCTTTTGTATTTAAAAAATAATTTACACATTGAAAATGATTAATATATATGAAGGTGTTAGATATATAGGTAGACCCCTACAATTTAAATTTATTTAATAGCTTTAAAATGTTTTCATAAAAATATAGCATTAAATCTCAAGTGATTCGTAGCATATATAACTATATAAGATAAGGCTCAATATTGAATAGTTTAAAGTTAACAGCATAAAATATAATTAAATAAAAAAATACATAAAAAATTCAAATAAAATTAAAAAAATATTATAAGGAGATTATATCCAATGAAGAAAAGATTTGATATAGTATTAATAAGTCTAATAGTATTTCTAAGTACAACATTTATATTATTTTACATAAGAGAAGGAGCCAAAGATGTTATGACAGATGTTAGCCAGACGACAGATTTAATGGTAGATGTTAATACACCAGAAAAAGCCCTAAAAATGCTTAAAGAAGGAAATGAAAGATTTGTTAATGATATATCTAATTTAAATAATGTACATAAAAAACGACGAGATGAATTGAAAAACGGACAACATCCATATGCAGTAATATTAACTTGTTCTGATTCTAGAATAAGCCCATCATTAATTTTTAATGTAGGACTTGGAGAAATTTTTGAGGTAAGATTGGCAGGTAATGTAGTGAATGAAGATGCCTTAGCATCTATTGAATATGCAGTAAAGTATCTTGAAACACCGCTTATTGTTGTAATGGGGCATGAAGATTGTGGAGCTGTTATATCAGCTTATGATATGTTGAATAATAGAACTGTATATTCTCATAATTTAACAGGACTTTTAAAAAAGATAGAAACTAGTATAAAGAATAGTAATTCTATTGAAGAAGCTATTAAGTTAAATATAGAAAATTCAGCTTCAATAGTAAAAAAAGATTCTATAATTAGTGAAAAATTAGATAATGGCAGTGTAAAAATAGTTAAGGGTTATTACTCTTTAGATGGAAAAGTGAATTTCTTTGAATAAAATATAGGAAAAGGTGTCTAAAAGCATATGATTTAGACACCTTTTATTATTAAGCGTTATAATAATATATATTGTAATATGATTTAAATATAAAAAACATTCAATTTTTTACTTTAGATAATGAATAAATTAATAAGAGGTATATAAAATATAATTTTAATAGAAACTAAAATAATATTAATATATAGAACTGTTTAAAAAACACATAGATGCATTAATTTTTGAAATTAGTAACTGAATTTTTAAAAAATTCATAGGCTTAATAATTAGTAAACAATATACTTTCTAAAAAATGAAAAAACTATATAAAACTGTCGATTAAAGTAGTATTATAATTATAGAAAATTTATTTTTAGTTGACTAAGACCTAAATAAGGGGTGTAATTTGAGATGACTTTTGATGAGAAATTAACAGTTCTTGCTTTGGGAGTAAGAATGATGATATGGAATAAATATAAAGATAACGAATACAAAATTCATAAAGTGAAGTATGGTCATAATCATAGAAAATATACCTTAATATTAGAAGGACATAAGCCTAAAAAACGTACTTTGATATATTTTATACATGGTGGAGGATGGATGTCTGGAAATCCATTTTCATTTAAAGCTATAGCGAAGTTTTTTGCTAAAAAAGGATATACTGTAGTACTTCCAGCATATAGATTAGCACCTAAATATAAATATCCCTGCCAAATAGAAGACGTATTTTTAGGTTTTCAAGATTTTTTAGAAAAATATTGGCACATGTCAGATTGTGATGATGTTATAGTTATAGGTTTTTCAGCAGGCTCAGAACTTGGAGCAAATTTAGTTTTTAACAAAAAACTTCAAGAAAGATATGAAATAGATCCATCTATATTTAAGGCATTTTTTGCAATAAGTGGTGTGTTAGACTTTTCTAAGTTTACATCTAAAAGAGCTCAAAAATATTTAAATGGATATTTAGGTGGAACTAAATATGAAGGTAAAGTTAATCCATTAAATTTAGTTACTGAAAAACCTGAGTTTCCAGTGTTCTGTCTTCATGGGGATTTAGATGAGCTAGTTCCTAAGGAATGTGCATATAATTTTGTGGAGAGAGTACGTGGGTTTGGGGGAAATGCAGATATTACCCTTATAAAAGAAAAATATCATTCTAATATATTAAATTTATGGATTGGACATGGAGAGGAAGATACAAATATATTTTTTGACTTATTAAAAAAATGTGATAATAAAAATTAAAAACCATATGTTAAAGGAGAATATATATGATAAATGTTACTTTATTAGGTTGTGGAGGTGGAATGCCAATGCCCTTTAGAAATTTAGCTTCATTACTAATAAATTATAAAGGAAGAAAAATACTAATAGATTGTGGTGAAGGCACACAGGTATCAATGAGACTTGCTAAATCTGGATTTAAATCCATTGATATTATATGCATAACACATATACATGGAGATCATATAGTAGGATTACCAGGGCTTTTATCCACTATGGGCAATAGTGGTAGAGAAGAAGAGCTTATTATAATAGGACCAGAAGGAATAAAGGATACAATTGAAGGATTAAGTGTTATTTGTCCATATTTGCCTTATGAAATCAAAGTGATAGAGGCACCTAAGAAAAATTTAAAGTTTGAATTGAAAGATAAATTTGAACTTACTAATGATTATTCTGATGTAGAAATAAGCATGATAGATTTAGAACATTCATCACCTTGCTTAGGATATGGTTTTTACATAAATAGAAAAAGAAAATTTGATGTGGATAAAGCGATTAATAATAATGTACCTAAAATACTTTGGAGCAAACTTCAAAAGTACAATAGTTATGAATTTGAAGGGAAATTATATTTTAGTGATATGGTTTTAGGAGATGAAAGAAAGGGTTTGAAATTAAGTTATATAACAGACAGCCGTCCAATAGATTCAATAAAAAAATTTATAAAAGGTAGCGACTTATTTATTTGTGAAGGCACTTATGGCAGTGATGATGATATAGAAAAAGCTATAAAAAATAAACATATGACTTTTAGAGAAGCAGCATCATTAGCTAAGGAAAGTGAAGTTAAAAAACTTATATTAACTCATTTTTCACCGTCACTTATAGAACCAGATGAGTATATTGAAAATGGGAAAGAAGTTTTTAAAAATACTATATTAGGATCAGATAGAATGGAAGAAAACTTAACTTTTAAATAATAATTTTGGAAGTCTATAGAAAAAGTATAGGATTTTATTGACAAGTTTATGTCTAAATGTTATAATAATTTCAAAAGTTGAATAAATTATCTTCAGGGCAAGGTGAAATTCCTTACCGGCGGTAAAGCCCGCGAGCTATTTTAGCATGATTTGGTGAAATTCCAAGGCCGACAGTAAAGTCTGGATGAAAGAAGAGAGAATATTAGAATTGATTAGATTTTATATTTTTTGAATTTCAATGCTCTGAGCCAATGGCTTGGAGCTTTAAATTTTAAATATAATTTAAATAATTTTGTTTGAAAATAAATTATTTGGAATGCTAATTCTAATTTGTACAATTAATATATGCCCTGGGTAAAGTTTGCCTGGGGCATTTCTTATTTATATTTTAAATAAATTGATTTATAAGGAGTGATAAAATGGATGAATTCTTTATGGAGAAGGCAATAAAACTTGCTAAACTTGGAGAAGGAAAAGTAAATCCGAATCCACTTGTTGGAGCCATAATTGTAAAAGAAAATAGAATAATAGCACAAGGTTATCATGAGAAATTTGGACAACCTCATGCTGAAATTAATGCTATAGAGTCATCAAGAGAAAGCCTAAAAGATACTACCATATATGTGACATTAGAGCCATGTTGTCATTATGGTAAAACTCCACCTTGTGTAGATAAAATTATAGAGAATAAATTTAAAAGAGTGGTTGTGGGAACATTAGATCCTAATCCATTAGTTTCAGGGAAGGGAGTAAAAAACTTAGAGAAAATGGAATTGAAGTATTAGTTGGGGTTTTAGAAGAAAAATGTAAAGAGATAAATGAAATTTTTAATTATAACATGATAAAAAATAAATCTTTTGTTGCAATAAAATGGGCAATGACCTTAGATGGAAAAATTGCTACTAAAAATTATGATTCAAAATGGATAAGTTCAAAGAAATCAAGAATTTATGCTCATAAATTAAGAAATAGATTTACAGCGGTGATGGTGGGAATAAATACTGTTTTGAAAGACAATCCTATGCTTACATGTAGATTGGATGGTGGTATTAACCCAATAAAAATAATTGTAGATAGTAATTTAAAAATTCCATTAGAGTGTAATTTAGTTAAAACAAAAGAAAGTAAAACTATAATAGCTACTATATGCAAAGATAAAGAAAAAATTTTAAAATTAAAGGAACTTGGAGTGGAAGTTATAGTTACAAAAGAAAATAAAAATAAAGTGGACTTAATTGATTTAACCTTAAATTTATATAAAAGAGGAATTGATAGTATTTTAGTAGAAGGTGGTGGAAATTTAATTTATAGCATATTAGAAGAAAAAATAGCAAATAAAATATATGCTTTTATATGTCCTAAAATTATAGGAGGAAGGGAGAGTGTCACCGCTGTAGAAGGTATTGGAAAGGAGAAAGTGTCAGAATGTTTTGAAATCAAAAAATGGAATATGAGAAAAATTGATAATGATATTTTGATAGAAGGAGAAGTTTGAATATTTTAATAATTCAAAATATTTAGAAAAAGGTGATGTGGTGTTTACAGGAATAGTAGAAGAAATAGGATTGGTTTTATCAATTAAAGATGTTGATAAATCTAGGGTAATTAAAATAAAGTGTAAGAAAGTTATAGAAGATATAAACATAGGGGATAGTATTTGTACAAATGGTGTATGTCTAACTGCAACAAAATTAGGTAAAGATTATTTTATTGCAGATGTTATGATGGAATCTTTAAAGCTTTCTAATATATCTAAATTAAAAGAGGGAGATAGTGTGAATTTAGAAAGAGCATTATCTGTTAATGGTAGACTTAATGGTCATATAGTTAGTGGACATATAGACGGTATGGGAACAATAATAGGTGCTGAAAACCATGGGAATAGCACTGTAATAAAAGTTGGATGTAGCAATGAATTATTGCAATATATGGTATGTAAAGGGTCAGTTACATTGGATGGAACAAGCTTAACTATTTCAAGTTTAAAAGAAAATTACTTTGAAGTTTCTATAATACCACATACCAAAGATGAAAGTATTATTTTCAAAAAAAGCATCGGACAAGCTATAAATATAGAATGTGATATGCTTTTAAAATATATAAAAAGACTTATGGATTTTAGGGAATATAAAAGTAATGAAAGTAATCTAACTTTAAATTTATTAAAAGAAAATGGGTTTATATAGGAGGAGATTAAAATGAATACAATTGAAGAGGCAATAGAGGATATAAAAATAGGAAAAATGGTAATTGTTTTAGATGATGAGGATAGAGAAAATGAAGGTGACTTATTAATGGCAGCAGAAAAAGTTACTGGTGAGAGTATAAATTTTATGGCTACATATGGAAGAGGGCTTATTTGTACCCCAATTAATGAAAAAATACTTGAAAATCTTAAAATAGGTCAAATGGTTGAGATAAATACAGATAATCACGAAACAGCATTTACTGTATCAATAGATAGTAATGATGTAACAACAGGCATATCTGCTTTTGAGAGGGCAATAACAATAAAAAAGCTTTTAGATTGTAATTCAAAACCAGAAGATTTTAGAAGACCAGGTCACGTATTTCCACTAAAAGCTAAAAAAGGTGGAGTTCTAAAAAGAGCTGGGCATACAGAAGCTGCTGTAGATTTAGCTACTTTAGCGGGATTTAAACCAGTTGGTGTTATTTGTGAAATAATAAGTGATGATGGAACTATGGCAAAAGGAAAACAATTAATAGAGTTTAGTAAGAAACATGATTTGAAAATTATAACAATAGAAAGTTTAATAGCTTATAGAAAGAAAAGAGAAAAATTAGTAAAATCAGTTGTGGAAACTAAAATGCCAACTAAATATGGAGATTTTAAGGCCATAGGATATGTTAATAAGTTAAATGGTGAGCATCATGTTGCATTAGTTAAAGGTGAGATTAAAGAAGATGAACCAGTATTAGTTAGAGTCCACTCAGAGTGTTTAACAGGTGATGCTTTTGGTTCTAAGAGATGTGATTGTGGAGAGCAATTATCAATGGCTATGGAGAAAATAAATAAAGAGGGTGCTGGAGTTTTATTATATATGAGACAGGAAGGTAGAGGCATAGGTCTTTTAAATAAATTAAAGGCTTACAAACTTCAAGATGAAGGTTTAGACACAGTGGAGGCAAATATTGCATTAGGATTTGAAGCTGATCTTAGGGACTATGGAATAGGGGCACAAATATTAAGTGATTTAGGCATAAAAAAATAAGACTTATGACTAATAATCCTAAAAAGGTTTCTGGATTAAGTGGACATGATATAGAAATTGTAGAAAGAGTTCCAATAAAGATGAATCATAATGAAGAAAATTATTTTTACTTAAAAACTAAAAAAGAGAAAATGCAACATATTCTATAGAAGGAGTGATAAAAGTGAACATTTTACAAGGTGATTTAATAGGAAAAGGATTAAAATTTGCAATTATAGTTGGGAGATTTAATGAGTTTATAGGTTCTAAATTGCTTTCAGGAGCAGTGGATGGATTAAAAAGACATGGCGTTAAAGAAGAAGATATAGATATTGCATGGGTTCCAGGAGCATTTGAAATACCATTAATAGCTAAAAAACTAGCAAATAATGAAAAATATGATGGAGTGCTATGTTTAGGAGCAGTTATAAAAGGAGCAACACCACATTTTGATTATGTTTGTAGTGAAGTATCAAAAGGGGTTGCCACAGTATCATTAGAAACATCAAAACCAGTAATATTTGGAGTATTAACAACAAATTCTATAGAAGAGGCTATTGAAAGAGCTGGAACCAAAAGTGGAAATAAGGGATTTGATGCTGCAGTAACAGCAATAGAAATGGCAAATCTTATGAAGGTTATATAATTAAATTTTAAAATATAAGGCTATTGCAAAACTAAATTAAGAGATTTGGTTTTCCAATAGCTTTTTTTATTTATTTTGATATATAGTGACAGTTATTAAATATATAAAAAAACATATAAAGTGACAGTTATTTATTATATATATTAATATTTAAATTTATTAATTTTGTAAAAATATTTAAAAATGAACTTAGTATTAAATTTTTTGAATATAAAAATCCAAAATGTCAATGATTAAAATAAAGCATAAAAGTTAAGGAGTGTATTGAAATGCCAACTCAACCAAGAAAAAAAGAGAAACATGCAATATATCATATCATGATAAAAAGTGTTAAAGATAGGTTGCTATTTAAATCAGATGTAGATAAGGCAACTTTTATGACTAAATTAAAGGAAAGTCAGATAAAATATCCCTTTAAACTATATGCATATTGCCTAATGGACAATCATGCTCATTTACTTATAGATTCTCAGGAACAAGATATTTCTGTAGTAATGAAAAGTTTAAACTTAAGATATGTTAAATTTTATAATAAAAAGTATGAATTAGATTCACGTTTATGTAAAGGTAGGTTTAAAAGTGAAATTATAAATAATGATAGATATCTATTAGCAGTGTCTTTATATATTCATAGAAATGCAAAAGATTTGCCAGGATTTAGAGGATGTCCACAAGAATATTTATTTTCAAGCATGTCTGTTTATTTAGGGGAAGAAGATCTGTTTGAAGTTTTAGACATAGATAGAATATTAGAATTCTTAGATAAAAATAAGAGTGAAGCAAGAAAAGAATATGCAAATTTATTTAAATATACTATGGAAAATCATATAGAAGATTTAAAAAAAATGGATTTAAAAATAGAATTTAAAGAAGAAAAATTTATTAATGAAAAAGGTGTATTAAAATCCAATTATACCATAAAAGATGTAATTAACTTTGTAGCAGAAAAAGAAAACATACATTCTAATGAAATATTTATAAAAAATAGAAGTCATAATCAAAATGCTAGAGCAATGGTAACAATACTTGCTACGGCTTTCTGTGGTGAAAAATGTAAGGATATAGCTATAAAGTTTGGAAACTTAAGTGTCAGTAGGATATCTCAATTAGGTAATAGGGCAATAACTTTAATTTTGAAAAATAAACATTATAAAGATATGTTTGAAAAGTTTATAGCTTAGCATTAAAAATTAAATAAAAAAATAATTAAAATTTATAAGGAAATTGTAACTTAAAATTGAAATATAGAAAAATAATAAGTAAATGGACAAGCTTTATAAAACTTATAAAAAATATTAATATATTAATTTTAAAAGTAAATTTCATGAAAGATAAATGTTTAAAAATAAATTTAGTTAATGCTTTTAAATCATTTTAAAGTGACAGTTATTAATTATTATGTAAAATATAATAATTAATAACTGTCACTTTAAAAAATAACTAAAAAGTAATGAAAAAAATAAATATATGTCACTATATATGTTATAATAAGAGTTAAAATATGGTTTGGAGGTAATTTATGAAGTTTGAAGCATTGGTATTAGATTTTGATGGGACTATTGCAGATACTAGTGAAAGTATAATTTTAACTATGCAAGATACTTTAAAATATTTTAAGAATGAGGATATTGAGGATGAAGATATTAAGAGATTAATAGGACTTCCTCTATTTGAAATGTTTAAAAGTATTAAAGGGTTTCAAGAGGAAAATATAGAATCAGCAGTGAAAGAGTATAGTGTAAGATATAAAAATATATGTAAAAATACTGTTACTATGTTTGAAGGTGTAAAGGAAACTTTGGAAAATTTACATAAAAAAGGTGTAAAACTTACTATAGCAACAAGCAGGGGCAAAGACACGCTACTTTTATTTCTAAAAGAATTAGAAATTGAACATTTATTTTCTTTTGTTGCATGTTGTGATGATGTAACTAAGCATAAGCCTGCTCCAGATGTTGTTAATTTAGTGCTTGAAAAAATTAATGTTAATAAGGATAAGGCACTGGTTATCGGAGATACTATATATGATGTTGGAATGGGGCAAAATGCAGGTTGTGAAAGCTGTGCTGTAACTTATGGAAATAACACTTTAGAAGAAATTAAGGGTTCTAATCCTGAATATATAATAGATAAGTTTAGTGATTTAATTTCTATTGTTGAAGGTTAACAATAGAAATTAAAAAGGGTATTGTGTAATACACAGTAGTATGATAATATAAAATTATACGTACTGTGTACTACATAGTACGTATTTAAAAAAGTAGGTACTGCGCAATACATAGTATGCTTTGAAAATATTATGATTAGTGAAATTGTAGATTACGATTTCATATTTTTTAATCTATCTACTATGTATTACATAGTATACTATATAGAATAGGAGGTTAAAGTATGAGTACCCAGTTAAGAAAGGGTGTGCTTGAAATATGTGTTTTGACTTTAATAAATAGTAAAGATATGTATGGATATGAAATTGTAGAAAGCATATCTAAAGTTATGGATGTAAAAGAAAGCACAATTTATCCGTTATTGAGGAGATTGACATCAGAAGGTAATTTTGAGACATATATTCAAAAATCAGAAGGCGGACCAGATAGAAAATATTATAAAATAACAGATTACGGAAAAAGTAATCTTAAAGATATGGTTAATGAGTGGGATAGGTTTGTTCAAGATGTAAATTTTATTCTTGAAAGATATCGAAAGGAGAGTATTAAATTTGAATAGAAAAGAATTTTTAGAAATATTAAGAGATTATTTAAGTGACTGTTTTAGTGAAAATGAAGTTTCAGATATAATAAGAGATTATGAAGAATTTTTCTTAAATGGAGAGTTAGAAGGAAAAAGTGATGATGCCATAATAAGTTCCTTAGGTTCCCCTAAAACTATAGCAAATGATTTAAAAAGGGAAATGAAAAAAAGTGATGTAAGTTCTAAACAGAAAAAAGATTATGGAAGAGAAGCTAAAAAAATTTGGGGAAAAACTAAAAGATTAGGAAAAAGAGGTATTGAAAGAAGTAAAGAATTTTTAAACTCTAATGATATTTTAAATGAGAAAATTCCTATATGGGGAGTTAAAGCAATCCTTATAATTTTAACATTGCTTTTGATAATGCCAACAATATTTATCATAACAGGAATAATTTCAGCAACATTAACTCTTATAGGATTTACAATAATGGATATAGGAGGATATATAATTTCATTTCCTATGATGACTGCTAATATGTATATGGGTTTATTTATATTTTTTATGGCGTTAGCAGGTACTGGAGTTATGTTAGCTCTTTGGACAATATATATATACATTGTTAAATTTTTTAAAGATATAATTTTCAGATATATATCCTGGGTTAAAACAAGAAAAATGTATATAAGAGTGAAAGAAAACAACACTTATAACGAAAGTTACAACAATAATACTTTAAGTGTAAGTAAAAACGAAGAAGTTGAACATGAAATAGATGATGAAGATAAGGAGGATAGCTACAATGAATAAAGGAAAAATTGCACTTATAACTGCTGCTATTTTAGTTGGAATAGGAACTATTGGTGCTATAGGAACAGGCGTTGTGGCAGTGCCCCAGTTTGTAGCTGATGTGCAGGATGTAAAAAATAACAATAAGCAAGCTATAGCTAAAGAAATATATTCAACTGAAGATGAAGTCTTGAATGTTGACATAAGCTCTAGTGGAAATGGAAAAGCTTCCGTTGAAATAAATCAAAGTACTGATAATCTAGTTAAAATAAAAACTTATAATTTCCCAATGGAAAAATTAGAGGTAAATCCAAGTTATGATACGGATAGTAAAACTTTAAAAATAAATAGTGAGATAATAGAATCTATGGCAATTCCTGAAGGTGATGGAAATATATTTGAAAGGATGTATAATGGATTTTTATATTCATTATCAGGAGATTACACAGGATCAAAAATAATTATAGAAGTTCCAAAAGGAGTAAATATTAATTTGAAATCTAATGAAAATATTTCTTTAAATATTGAAAAAGCTTCTGTACTTTCAGATTCAATAAATTTTGATAGTTATTATGGTTATTGTTCTTTACCTAAATTTAATAGTTTAAAGCAAGTAAAGATAAGAACAAATGGAAATATAACAATGGATGTTAGAGAGTTTATAAATGCTGATATTGTTGAAATCTTAGGCTCACATGTTAGTATTTCTAGTAATGGATTATTTAGTGATTATGAAAAAGTAGCCACACTTCCTAAAAATATAGATTTAAAAGCAAATAGTGTTTCCATTGAATCTTACATTCCAATTGCAGAGGATATTAAAATTAATGCTAATAATTATTTTAATATAGCAATGGATTTGAATGAATATAACGTAAGTGGTAAAATTCAATTGAGAGATTATAATATAGATGAAATAGAAGTGTTAGAAAATATAGACAAATCTAAATTGAATATTAAAAATAATGTTATAGAAGGTGAATTTTCAAAAGGAGAAAAAGGAAATATTAAATTAAATGTGTTTTCAAATGGAAATGGTGAATTTAAAAATGAGCAAAAAGAAAGTTTAGAATCTAAATTGATGTTAAATAGATAATGTATAATTCTATAAATCTCTTAACAACAATAAATCATAATGAGTGTTTAAAATAAATGTATAAATTTAATTTTATCTTATTTTCTAAAGCTATATTAATTTGGAATTTTAGTTCTAATTTAATATAGCTTTTTATATTTGTATCTTCGTTTTAATTTTATGAAAACAGGATAAAATCTACAATATATGATATAATTTTAAAATAGCTTATTTTTTAGTAAGTTAAAATTAAAATAGTTATTATAGAAATAATAAGGAAATAATAAGGAAATTTTTTGTTTTGTGAATCATATTTTTTACAAAGTATATCTTATTGTAATTATTATTTTTTATGTATTATAAAAAAATTGCAAGTGGTGATAAAATGAAAAGTGTTATATTAGCGGAAAAACCTTCAGTTGCTAGAAATATAGCTGAGGCATTAAAGTGTAAAAGTAGGAAAGACGGATATATAGAAGGAGAAAACTATATAATAACTTGGGCCTTTGGTCATTTGCTAACGTTATATGATTGCAAAGATTATGACAAGGCATTAGCATTATGGAGCTTTGAGAATTTTCCATATATACCAGAAAAGTTTAAATATAAAGTTAAACCAGATGATAAGAATAGAGGTAAAGAGGATAGCGGTGCAAAAAAACAACTTTCTATAATAAAATCTTTAGTTGAAAGAGAAGATGTAGAAAAAATAATATGTGCAACAGACTATGATAGGGAAGGTGAACTTATAGGTTTACTAATTTTTGATTATATTAAAGCTAACAAACCTATATATAGAATTCTCATAAATGAATGGACAGAGGATGAAGTTAAAAGAGGTCTATCTAATTTAAAAACTAACGAAGAGATGGAAAGTCTTCAAAGCGCTGGTTTGAGTAGACAATTAACTGATTGGGTAATTGGTATAAATTTTACTTCTGTTGCAACAATGAAATATTGTAGGGGTAAAGGTAATCTTTTGAATATAGGAAGAGTATTAATGCCTACATTAAAGATGGTTTATGATCGAGAAATGAAAATAGAAAAGTTTAACTCTGAAAAATTTTATGAACTTTATTGTGAGTTTGAAAATGATAATGGTAGTTATAAAGGAAAGTTTTTTCATAATAAATTAGAAAAGTTTAAAAATAAAGAAATGATGGAAAAACTGAAAAAGGAGATTGAAGGTAAAGAAGGAAAGGTCATAGAGAAAAAAATAGAAATAAAAAAAGAAAATCCAGGACCATTATTCAATTTAACTAACCTTCAAGGATATGTAACTAGTAAGTATAAAGGATATACTGCTGATAAAGTTTTAAAGGTATGTCAGAGTTTATATGAAAAAAAATATATAACTTATCCTAGAACATCAAGTACTGCTTTAGAAGAAAGTCTAAAAGATAAAGCAAAAAAAGTTTTAGACACTTTAAAAAAAGGATTATCTTTTGAAGATGAAATTAAATTTGTAGTTACCAAAAAAGTTTTTAATAATAGTAAGGTTGAAAGCCATAGTGCTATAATACCAACTTATTTAAAACCTAAAGATTTAAATAAAGAAGAAAAGGAAGTATATGAATCTATAAAAAATAGATTTATAGCTCAATTTATGGAAAGTGCTGAATTTGAACATACTGAAATAATAACCTCTGTAAAAGGAGAAAATTATGATAGGTTATTTATATCTAAAGGTAAAATTTTACGAAAAGAAGGCTATTTAAAAGTTGAGAAATATAATGGAAAAGATGAGTTACTACCTAAAATTGAAAAAGATGAAATTGTACAAATGGTAGATATAAAGGTTGAAGAAAAGAAAACAAAACCACCAGCTCATCATACTGAAAAAACATTACTTAAAGCTATGGAAACCTGTGGTAAAAGTAACAATAATAATAGTGAGGAAAATGAAGATAAGGATACATCCTTGGTTTTAGCGGGATACTCTATAGGAACTGCAGCTACAAGAGCAGAGACTATAAATAAGTTAAAATATGCAGGGTATATAACAACCAAAGGTAAATCTCTCCTTATAACTGAAAAAGGAAAAAAACTTATAGAAACTTTTCCAATAAAAGAGCTTTTAGATACTGATTATACTGGAAGAATGGAGAAGGCTCTTGCAGACATGGAAAAAGGTAAGTTTAATAAGGATACTTTTTTGAATTATATATATAAATTCACTAAAGAAGGAGTAATAAAAATAAAACGTCATAGAGCTGAGCTTATATGTGATACTAGAAAATTGAAATAAAAAATCTGTCTCAAGGTGGTGTTAAAATCTACTTTGAGATAGATTTTTTTATTTGCATAAATTTAAATTTTTTTTAAATAAGAGGAGTAAAAAATAAGCTCTTTGATTTTATAACTTGTTTTTATTTAAAAAATATATTATAATTTATGCTGTTGCTATTTATTCAAAAAAGGTATAAGTTAAAAGTATTAATTTATATCCATAATTTATAAAAAAATAATTACAGAAATTTATAAATTAATGAATAAATTAGAATTTTTTATACAAAATAATTTATGAAAAAGATTAATTTGATAAAAACTATTAAATTTAGATTAAAAGGAGTTTTTGATGTGTCGAGAATGATTTTTGGTTCTAAGGGAAAAAAGATAAGAAATAAAAGAAATAGGAAAATTTTAGCTAGTATAGCTTTAGGGTTATTAACAATAATTTGCATGTCTGATTCTAAGAATAGCCTTCAGAAAGATACAGTGGTAGCTAAAAATGATACTAAAGCTTTGAATTTATCAGGATTTAACAATAAAGAAAATCTTAAAACTGTAAAAAATAATGATGAAATAAATATAGCCTTAAATGACTTAGAAAAAGATGACTCTAAGCTTTCAAGAGGTGGAGATATAGATGAAAAAGCAATTTCTAAAGAAAAATCTTTAGATGATAATAGTGATATAGTTAGAGGGGTTGCAGTAAGCTCACAAAAGGAAATTGTTAAATCAGCTAAGCCACAGATTGAAAATTTAGATTGGTTTAGTAAGGCTCAATATGTATATCCAATAGGTGCCATTGCTGAAGTTGAAGATGTTTATACTGGTAAAACATTTAAATTAAAACGTACTTTTGGAACAAATCATGCAGATGTTGAAGCATTGACAAAAGAAGATAGTGATGTTATAAAAAATGTATGGGGTGGAAATTACTCTTGGGAAAGAAGACCGGTTATAGTTTCTGTAAGTGGTAAAAGAATAGCAGCATCTATGGCAGCGATGCCTCATGCAGGGAATGATGCTTATCCAGCTTTAGCTGAAGCACCGGATTTATCAGGAGGATACGGAACTGGTCAGAATTTAGATGTAGTTAAAAATAATGGAATGGATGGTGTATGTGATTTACACTTTTTAAATAGTATGAGACATAGTGATGGATCAATCACAGAAGGCGTAGATGAAGAACATCAAAGATGTGTATCTATAGCTGCAAGTAAAAAATAATTAATAAATATACATATAAAAAAAGTGATATAGTTGTACTGTATCACTTTTTTATATAAAACTTTTAATTTATATCTTTACTAAAGTTGTTTACAAAATTAAAATATATATAATATATAGTTTGCTTTATTGAAAACAGCACTGATTTTTAATCAGTGCTATTCAAATATAATATACTATTTTTATCTATAAAATCTAACAGATCTTCTTTTACGATCTTTTCTTTTATTTATAAATTTTAATATAATAACAATTAGAGCTGTTATTATAGCAAGTACTACTATGTATATTAGTATGTTTTGTTTAACTAAATCCATCTTTGATATTGTTGGATATAAATCATATTGATTTGTAGTATCTTTAATTTTTACAGTAACTTTACCTATAGGCTTATTTTTATTTAATTTCCAAGCGCTACCATCATTAAGTTCATATTTAATTTCAGGTTCTAATGATGTTTCATAAGCTAATACATCTTCTTTTACTGTAACTGGAACTCTTATGGTTCTCTCAGGTCCTAATAAAGGAAAAACCTTATACTTTAAAGTTTTACTCTCAAGTTCAGTATCCTTTGCTAGTAGTGACTTTTTCTCTGCATTATAGCTATAATCAGCTAATTTGGCAACATCTTCAAAGACTTTGCTATCTTCTGGAAGATTATATTCAGAGTTAAGAACTACTGTTGCAATTTTACGACCATCTCTTTCATATACTGAAGCTAAGCATCTACCAGCTTTTTCAGTATATCCAGTTTTACCACCTATATTTCCATTTTCACCAAGAATTTTATTTCTATTTTCAACTTTAGCAGTTGGTCCATTTGTAGATTTTACTTCAGATTCTTTTTTACCTAATATAGAACTTGTCCATTCGTTCTCCATAACAGCTTTTAAAAGTATTGATAAATCATAAGATGTTGTTAAATGATCATTTATGTTATCATCTAATCCATTAGGTGTTACAAAATGAGTATTTGTCATTTTCAACTCTTTAGCTTTATCATTCATCATCTTAACGAAATTATCTACAGTCCCGCCAATGTTTTTAGCAATCATATAAGCTATGTCATTTCCAGAATATAAAAGTAAAATATCCATTGCATTAGCAGCGGTAAAAGTATCTCCAGGAGTAACTGGATGAACATTTAATCCGTATGAAAAAGGTGCTTCATTTAATGCCTCTTTAGGATAAGTAAGTAAATCATTTTTCTGCTTATTCTCTGCTAATAATAATGCAGTCATAAGTTTAGTTACACTAGCTGGAAACATTTGATTATCTATATTTTTAGCGTATATGATATCATTAGTTTCTAAGTCAACAGAAATAGCAGAAGTACCTATTAAATTTAATTCTTCAGATGCTTCTTTTGCTAAAACTGTTGTTGAAAAAATGGAAGTAAATATCAAAGTGGATGCAATGATTTTTTTAAGCTTCTTCAACGTTCTCTTCTCCTTCACTATTTTAAATTTCTACATAAGTATAGCATTTAAACTAATATTCAACAAGTTGTATAAGTAAACTTTATCTTTTATTAAAGGCAATTTCTGTTATAAATTTAAATATAACTTTAAATTTTAAAGTTATATTTTAGATATTAATTTATTTTCAATATAATTTTATGTTTATAGAAATATATTGAAAATAACATTGTGATTTTGTAATAATAATATTAAAGGATTAAAAAAGAGTAAATTTATAGAAGGTGATTTTATGAAAAGTATAGTTCTTATTACTGGAGCTACTAGTGGAATTGGAATGGAGTTTGCTAAAATTTTTGCAAAAGAAGGATATAATCTATTTTTAGTTGGTAGGAATGAAAAAGTGCTTTCAAACTTAAAAAGGAGTTTAAGAAAAGATTTTAATATAAATGTAGATGGTTTAATTGTAGATTTAAGCAAAAGAATAGAAATTGAAAATCTATACGATTATATAATTAAAAATAGCTATACAGTAGAAATTTTGATAAATAACGCTGGTCTTGGATATAATGGAGAATTTAATGATATAAGTATAGATAAACATATTCAAGTTATAGATGTAAATATAAGAGGATTAACTATATTAACAAGCTTTATTATTAAAGATATGAAAAAAAGAGGAAAAGGCAAAATTCTAAATGTAGCTTCTACTGGTGCATATCAGCCGGGATCATTTATAGCTACATATTATGCATCTAAAGCATATGTATTATCTTTTTCTTATGCACTAAAAGAAGAATTAAAACCATATAAAATAACAGTTACGGTCCTATGTCCTGGTGCTACAAAAACTAATTTTTCTAAAAGGGCAGGAAAATCAGATTTAAATATAGCAATGAATCCATATTATGTGGCATATAAAGGATATAAAGGTTTAATGAAAGGAAAAGGGAATGTAATCCCTGGGGCAATGAATAAAATTGCAGTGTTTTTATCTAAAATATCTCCTAATATAGTAAATAGCAAAGTAGTTGCAAACATTCAGTATAAGGCTTATAAAAATTATATAGATAAAAAAGATAATTAACAAATTAACAACTAGGGCTATATAAAACTAGTAAATGGTTAATACTTATAATAGCAAAATTTAAAAGCTTTAATAATTTTAAAAGGAAGTGTTATTATGAGTTTAGATAAAAATTTTTCCATGTGCTTTCCACCACAACATCAAAAAATTCAACCAGGTAAAGAGTGTGAGATGATCCCATTACCAATATTTCAGCTAGATGAATATAGTTTTTGTGGAAATAGATTAAAAGATAAAGTAGCAATAATAACTGGAGGAGATAGTGGAATTGGTAGAGCTGTTTCAATAGCTTATGCTATGGAAGGAGCTAAAGTTGTTATAGTTTATTTAAATGAGGAAAAAGATGCAAATTTCACAAAAAAAATTATTACAGAAAATAATGGTGAATGTCTTCTTATAAATGGAGATATTGGTGATGAAAAATTTTCTAATGAAGTAGTAAAAAAAACTATGGATAAATTTTCAAAAATAGATATACTAGTCAATAATGCAGCTGAACAACATGTTTGTGAAAATTTAGAAGATATAACAAAGGAACAATTCGAAAGAACTTTTAAAACTAATATGTTTGGTGCATTTTATTTAACTAAAGAAGCGGTAAAACATATGAAAAGTGGTTCAGTTATAATAAATACAACATCAGTTGTTGCATATCATGGACATGAAACTTTAATAGATTATTCTTGCACTAAAGGAGCACTTACATCTTTTACTCGTTCTTTGGCATTAAATTTAGCTAAAAAAGGAATAAGAGTAAACGCCGTAGCACCAGGACCAATTTGGACTCCACTTATACCAGCATCCTTTGATGAACAAAAAGTTTCTAAGTTTGGTAGTCAAACAGCATTGAAAAGGGCAGGTCAACCGGTAGAACTTGCAGAATCATATGTATTTTTAGCTTCAAAAGGTGCTTCCTATATAACTGGAGAAACAATACATGTAAATGGAGGTGAAATAGTAAATAGCTAAAAATATAAAATTAATAAATATTAAATAAATAACATTGATTATCTTTATAATTAAGATAGGGGGATTTTATGAAATTAGGAAGAGATTTTTTTAATAGGGATGCTAGAGTAGTAGCAGAGGAGCTTTTAGGAAAAATTTTAGTTTCGAATTATAATGGTAAAATCTTAAAAGGAAAAATAGTAGAAACAGAAGCATATATAGGTGAAATAGATAAAGCATCTCATGCTTACGGCAGAAAAAGAACTAAAAGGACTGAGCCACTATATGGCGAGCCATGCACTGCATATGTATATTTTATATATGGTATGTATTATTGTTTTAATATAATAACCAATAAAAAAGATGTTCCAGAAGGGGTACTTATAAGAGCCATAGAACCTATAGAAGGTATTAATATTATGTCGAACTTAAGGTTTGGAAAAGATTACTCTGACCTTAATAAAAATCAAATGAAAGTTTTAACTAATGGTCCAGGAAAACTATGTATTGCTATGAACATATCTAAAGATGATAATTATGAAGATATGAGTAAGAGTAATAAAATTTATGTGGAAAATAGCAAAATAGATAATTTTGAAATAATAAAAACTAAAAGAATAGGCATAGATTATGCAGAAGAAGCAGTAGACTTTTTATGGAGATATTACATAAAAGATAATAAATACATATCTAAAAAGTGAATCTAACTAAAGCTTTTTATATCATTTACTGTAATTAATAGTCATATATATATATTATTAAGACAAAAGGGTGAATTAATATTGAATGATTTATTGACTACAGTACCTTTGTATTTAAATGGGGGATTAATACAAGATTTATCAGGGCTTTTAATTGATGGATATATACAAACTAAAACACTTAAATGTATTACAGAAGACATGGGAAATGCAAGACTTGAAAAGTACTTAAAAGATACTAATAAAATAGAAAAAGATAAAAGTCCAATAGGCCTTGATGGTACTAATGAAGGCTTAACAAGAGGAACATTGGATGGTAGGGCAATTAATCGTGAAGAATATAGTATTAGTAAAACCTATGCCACATTTTCATTTTTCAGACAAGTTAGAGAATCTATGAATGATAATAATATGTATAGTGTAATAAATAGTAAAGATATAATTTTAGGCAAAGTTAAACCTGGAAATCATGTAGAATTCTATGGGGTTGTAAGTAGTATGTCTATTCTTTCAAATATAAATGAAATGATAGATACAATAAGTTGTTATGATATAACTTTATTAAATGGACTTTTACCAAAAGATACTCTAATAAATTATAATACTATTATAAATCAACTTAATATGATAAAAAAATATTTAACTTTAAACAACACTTTTGATATGATAATGGACTTAGGTTGTTGTAAAGCTATAATAAATGCTCATAATGATAATTTTATATCTAAAACCACTCATAGTTATGATTTTTGTAATTGTAATTGTACAGTTATGGGCAAAGTAATATGTGTTTGCAATAAAAATCAACATGTAGATTTATTAAGAAAATCATGTAATGGAGATTTTTTAGAAAACTTATATTAAATATGAAACCT
>NZ_HE611053.1:225433-237336 GCF_000285575.1 Clostridium senegalense JC122
TGAAACCTTATTTTGAAATTTTAGAAAAACAAGGAATAGTTTTACCAGAAATAATAGATGAAAAGTTATGTGCTACTAAGATAAATGGTCCATGTATACAAATTATACCGATAGCTATGTACCAATAAATCTATAAAAAACATAAATAAGATTATATAAGATTTAATTACACTTATCTTATATAATCTTATTTTTTATTATTTAATAATAATTGACAAAATTTTTACTAAATAAGTTTACATAATTTAAATTAAGTATTTAATTAAAATTGTAAACTAAAAAATACAAAATATTATAATTAAAAGTAATATAATACTAATTTGAAAATTAAACTATAGTATATAGGAATCTATAAAAGGAGTCGCTTAATTGAAAAGATATATTAAAAATACAAAGTTAATATTTAAAAAAATAGATATGTTAATGAAAAAGATTAATATTAATAAAAAAGATGGTAATGAATTTTTAAATAAAGGGATTTTAAATTATAAAAATAATGATTATAAAGAGGCAAAGAAATTTTTAGAAATTGCTTTGAATTTAGGGTTTTTAGATGCATCATATTATTTAGGTTTAATACATTTAGATGATAGATTTGAATACTTTAATTATGAAAAAGCAAAAGAGTATTTCTATATTTCTGCAATTAAAGGTAATAGTTCAGCACAAAATAATTTAGGTGCACTTTTTTTAAATGTATATAAAGACTATGAAAAAGCAATAAAGTGGTTTAAATTATCTGCACAAAGTGGTGAGGTAAAGGCTCAAAGCAATCTAGGACAAATTTATTATAAAGGATTAGGTGTAGAAGTTGATTATATAGAAGCGGAAAAATGGTTAAAAAAAGCTAGTATAAATGGTTATAAATTTGCAGATGAATTTTTATATAATTTGTATGATGAAGATGGAAATATAATTGACATAAAAAACAAAAAATATCTATAAAAAATGGAATAGAAAAAGGTGAATGTAAAAGCTTTTATGAAATGGGACAATTGTATGCAAATGGATTGGGTGTTTCAAAAGATTATGAAAAAGCAGTAGAATATTTTCATAAAGCCGCAGAATTAGGATATGAAGAAGCATATGAGATGTTAGGTTCTATATACTGGGTTGGGCTTGATAATATAGATAGAGATTATAAAAAATCTAGATATTGGTATGAAAAAGCAGCAGCGCTTGGAAATCCAAAGGCAAAATTAAATTTAGGAGTTATATATAGCAAAGGGTTATCTGTTAAAAAAGATTATGAAAAAGCATTTAATTTTTATCTTAGTGCTGCAAAAGATGGAAAAATGGAAGCACAATTTAATGTGGCGTGTAATTTTCAAGATGGAAAAGGTGTAGAGAAGAATGACAAAGAAGCTGTAAAGTGGTTTTTAAAGGCTGCTGAATCTGGTGACAAAGATGCTAAATATGAATTAGGATTGTGTTATAAATATGGAAAAGGTGTAGAAAAAAATTTAAATATGGCAACTAATTATTTTATTGATAGTTTTGAAAATGGCTGTAAATTATCAGAAAATCATTTAAAAGATATAAGAAAAATAGAGAAGTTAAATAAAAACATAATTTTCACACCAAAATTTTATAAAAGTTACATTGTTAAAAATGAATATAAAATTGAAATACCAATAGAATGGGATATTGATATTATATATAATGACGATGAAAAAAAGGATTTAAAAATAATTGGCAAAAGTGATAAATATAAAATTAATGATATAAAATTATGGATTACTTTTGTTGAATTTCCATACTCTAACAAATTAGAGTTAGCAAAATATATGAAAGGTATGGGAGTAGATAATATAAAAAATTTAAAATAAATGATAATGATGCATTATCATTTACAAAGGAAAATACTATAGGAAAGACAAGAGAAATATATATTATAAGAGGAGAAAACAGTATATATTTTTTAAAAATATCCTTAGATTCATATATTAAGGATGAATATAGACAGGTAATAAATCATATATTGAATAGTTTTAAAATACTTAATATAAAAAGACATGTTTATGATAAACAATTAGTAAATGAAATGACTAAAAAAGCTATAAATTTATTTAATATAATAAATAATGATGATTAATATAGGGAAACAAGATGCAGTGTTGAATTCTAAGTGGTTCTGAGCATGTCTTACTATTTTAGGCATCCAAATTTTGAAATGGATAATTTAAAAAGCCAACTTATAACTATATATAAGAAAAAGTTTAAATTTTAACTTGTTAAATTTAAAGTTAATTAAATATTAATTGATACTCAGTCATATAAATAGAAATGTAAAATTAAAATAGGATATGTAAAACTTTTATTGAGGTGATTTAAAATGAAAGCAATTATTAATGCTAAAATATATGATTTTAATAACTTTATAGAAAATGGATATGTTATTTTTGATGACAAAATAATTGAAGTTGGGAATATGACTAATTTTAATAGAGATGATATAGAAATTATAGATTGTAAAAATTCTATAGTAATGCCTGGATTGGTAAATGGACATACACATATTTTACCAGAAATTTCAAAAGAACTAAGCATATGGAATGAATTTAAAAATAAAGGTTGTTATTATAATGGATTAATGTTTGGAATTGAGTGTATAAAAAATGGTGTTACAACAATTATAGATCACAGCGGTGAAGAATGTAATAGTTTAGGAACCTTAAATGAATTAAAAAAAGCTATATGTGATAGTTTGTCATTAAGAGGTATATTCTCTTTTAGTACTAGTGAAGATTTAAATATTGATAACTGCATAAAAGAAAATATAGATTTTTTAGCTAATTCTAGTGAAAATTATACTGGATTATTTGGATTAAATTCATCTATGAATTTAAGTGATGAAACTTTGAAAAAAATTGAGAGATATAAAAACCATGCACCTATCCATATTCATATAGCTGAAACTATAGATGATGTAGCAGATTGTATGTCTAAATATGAAAAAAGAATAATTGAGCGATTAAATGATTTGGATTTACTAACAGATAATTCATTACTTGCTCATTGTGTATATGTTAGTGATAGAGAAGCTCAATTATTAAATGAAAAAAATATATATGTAGCTGTAACTCCAACATCTAATATGAACAAAGGATTAGCATCTTTTAATTATTCTATGTTTGAAAAATATAATATTCCTTGCATAATTGGAACAGATGGATTAAGTGCTAACATTACAAGAGACTTTTCAAACTTAGTTTATACTATGAGAAGCAAATATAATAGTTCTAATAGTTTTACATTAAATGATTTAGTAAAAGTTATAAAAAATAATTATGAATATGCAAATAGAATACTTAATATAAAAATAGGTAAAATAGAAAAAAATTATAAGAGTGATTTAATTATAACTCCGTATAAAGAAATAGTACCATTAGATGAAGAAAATATTTTAAATTATATATTCTATGCAGTATTTGATAGTTTTTATCCAAAAGATGTTATATGTGATGGAAAATTTTTAATGAAAGACTATAAAGTTCTTTATGAAAATGAAAAGTTATATGAAGAATCTTTAAAGGTTAGAAATTAAAAGAAACTTAATGTAATATTTTATAAATGGAGGAGTTTTAAATGGATTTAAGTGCAACTATTGGGCAATTGAAACTTAAAAATCCACTTATGCCTGCATCAGGGCCTTTAGTTAGCGATGATAATAAAATAAATATTTTAGCATCTTTTGGATTAGGTGCAATGGTTACAAAAACTATAGGTATAAAAGGTGCAATGGTACCTAAACCTTGCATATATGGAGGCAATAACAAAGTATTAAATTTAAATCTTTGGTCTGAATATTCTCATGAAAAATGGACTGAAGATTTTTTACCTAATATAAAAAGTTTTTTGAAGGAACCTTTAATAATTAGTATTGGTTATAACAAGGAAGATATTATAGTTCTAATTTCCAAACTAGATAAATATGCTGATGGTTTTGAAATTTCCTTAGATTACAACATTGCTTTAAAGGAAGTTGGAGAAATAGTAAAATTGGCAAAGAAAACTACCACAAAACCTATATTTATCAAAATTAATAATTATATAAGGAATTTATTAGAGTTTGTAAAAATAATAAAAATAAATGGTGCAAATGGAATAGTAGCAGTACATTCATTAGGACCAGCTATGGTAATAGATTTAAATGAAAGAGCTGTAAAGTTTGGTAATGAAAAGGGCGAAAGTTATGTTTCAGGTCCAATTGTAAAACCCTTTGCATTAGCAACAATAAATCTAATAAGAGAAAACTTCAAAGACTTTACTATAATTGGTTCAGGTGGAGTATCATCAGCAGAAGATGTAATAGAGTTTTTATTATGTGGAGCAGATGCTGTACAAATGAGTTCCTCTGCAATGATACATGGTAGAGAACTATATAAAGAAATATTAAAAGAATTACCAACGACACTTGAAAAATATGGTTTTAGTTCAGTTGAAGAAGTTAAAAATACAAGGTTGAAAAAAGGAGTAAAATTTGCTTCAAGCTACCCTATGGTAAATAACAATAAATGTATTTCATGTAAGATTTGCGAAAAGGTGTGTCCTTGTTTTGCAATAACAATAAATAAATATCCTATATTTAATAAGTCTTTATGTTTTTCATGTGGTCTTTGTGAAAGTAGATGTCCTCAAAAAGCGATAACTGGGGTGTTTTAAGAATTAAAATAAAAAAGTAATATTAATTAATAATCATAAATAAAATATAAAAAACTTATATAATATAAAAGGGGGAATACTATGATATTAGAAGCAAAAATGAGAGACCTAAAGTTAAAGGGAAAAAAGTTTATAAATAATGGAGAAACAATGGGAATTATTATAAGAAATGATAACTCTCAAATACCTATAGCTATTAAATGTTCAGATATGGATAAATTTTTAAGCCGTTTTGGCGACTATAGTAATATAGTTTTAAATGTTGAAGGCGAAAACATAAACACTAAAATACAAAATGTTGAAAGGCATGTTACACTTCATAATTCAATTCATGTAGAATTTAAAGAAATTAGTATTTAAAAATTATTATATAAATTTTGAAAGCAGTTTTAAAATGGAGTTTAAACTTTATTGCAAAACTGCTTTTTATGTTTTAAATTAAAAAAGTGATTTATCTAAGTGAAAATTTATTGATTACAAATAAATATTTACAAAAAATCTATATTGATATATACTACTGTATATACAGTAGTATATATCAATATAGATGGGGGAAATAAATATGAAATTAGATGTAAAGAAAATGGTTCAAGCATCATTGCTTATGGCAATTGCTATTATAATTCCACTGGTATTTGGTTCAACTTTAAGGGTTTATATACCACCTTTTAGTGCAACATTAGCATCACATGTTCCAATGTTTTTATCTATGTTTTTAGGAATATCCGTTGCATCAATTGTGGGACTAGGATCTTCAATAGGGTTTTTATTTGCATTTCCGGATCCTGTAGTAGCAGCACGAGCATTTATGCATGTTGCTGTAGGGTTTTTAGGTGCTAAATTAGTTGATAAAAATTATAGTTTTAAAAAAGTGGTTTTATTTACTGCACCATTACACGGTGTTTTAGAAGCGTTAATTGTAATGCCTTTTGGATTTAGTTTTAAAGATGCATTAATAATTGTAGGGGTAGGTACAATTATTCATCATATAGTAGATGGAATTATAACAATACCAGTACTTAAAGCCTTAAAACTTGAGAAAAAGGTAGAAAATAATATAAAAAAAGAAATAGCATAAGAAATAAAAAAACCTGTACTTGTTAATTATAATGAGTACAGGTTTTTGAATATTTGAAAATGAAATATAAATAATTAATATTAACAGAATGTAAAATAAGAATTAATTTTTTCGGAAAAATAATATATTTCAATTAATGTATGTTATTATATTTTATGTAAAATAATTCAAATAAAATCTAGATAAAAAGAGGTTTAACATGAGAATAAAAAATGTAATATCTAAAAGAGATGTTAAATTAATTAAAAATACATTTAAATATTTAAAAAAATTTAAAATACATTTTTTAAGTATAATATTTTCTATGATTTTTATGATATTATTAGGAATAATACAACCATTAATAGCAGGTAAAATTATTGAAAAAGTGTCATTACAACAATTTAATGATATATATTATTTTCTTATATTGGCATTATTCATACAAATTATAGAAAGTTTTATAACATCATTAAAGTCTTATTTGGAAATTACTTTAAATAATAAAATTATATTAGATGTAAAAAATGACATGTACAACAGTATACTTAATTTGTCTATGAAAGTTTTTGATAAGGTTGGTATAGGTGAATTTATATCAAGATTACAAGGTGATGTAAATATATTAGCAAATATAATTACAAATGAATTTATAAATACATTAATTAGTATAATAAGAGTACTTATATTATCTATTATTATTTTAAAAATTAATTTAAAGCTATCAATAATAATACTTATTCAATTTCCTATAAATTATATATTAATGTTAAGATTTGGCAAGGAGTTAAGAGAAAAAAATAAATCTCTAAGTAAAATTCAAGATATATATTTTAATTTTATACAACAATCGCTGTTAGGAATAAAATATATAAAAACAAATAATATAAAATATAAAAATTTTGAGAAATTTAACAATATATCTTTAATTTTAAATCAAGACAAAAATAAAATTTCAAAATTTCATAATTTTGCTTACTTTATAATAAAAATTATAAACATAAGTAATAATTTTATTTTAAATATATTTGGATTATATCTTATAATTAGAGGAAATTTAACAATTCAATATTTTGTAGCATTTACATCTTATTCCAAACAATTTTCAGAAGATTTAAACAATATCCTTCAACTTAATGCTACTATACAAAAATCTTTAGTATCTTTAGAAAGAATTTTTGACTTAATAAATAATAATGAAAATTGGGAATGTGAAAAATTTGGACAAAAAATAAAAAATAAAAAAGCAAATATAATTTTTCAAAATGTTTATTTCTCTTATGATAATAAAACGTATATATTAAATGATTTTAATTGTAAAATGAAATCGAAATGTTTAAATGTAATAGTTGGGAAAAATGGTTCAGGAAAAACAACTATTATAAATTTATTATTAAAACTATATAATATTAGTTCTGGAAATATATTAATTAATAATATTAAACTAAATGAGCTAAATGAAAAATCTATTAGAAATCTAATATCAGTAGTTCATCAACAAATTTATATATTTAATTTGACAATAAAAGAAAATTTTAAATTGATTAATAAAAACATTAATGACGATAAAATAATTGAATTGTGTAATTATGTAAAATTAAATGATTATATACAAAATTTAAAAGAAGGGTATAATACAGTTATAAAAGAGAATTGTAATAATTTGTCAGGTGGACAACGCCAGAGATTAGCTTTAGCTTTATGTTTAGCAAGAAACACTCCAATTATAATTTTAGATGAGATCACATCTTCATTAGACGATGAATCTAAAATTATAATAAAGAAAATTGTTAAAAAATTAAGTTTAGATAAAACTATCATAATGATAACACATGATAAAGATCTTATTAATATATCCAATAATATTATAACAATGAATTAAGATATCTAATGATAGTACAATAATCTAAAATTTATAAAAAATAAAAATATTATCTAGAAGGAGAGATTTACATGAATAATAATATCTCTATGGGAAAATTTGCAGATTCATGGGAGGGAAATGGAAGAAAAACTAAAAATATAACATTATGTGTTACAGAAGATTGTAACCTATGTTGTAAATATTGCTATATGGTTGGTAAAAATAAAAAGAAAAAAATGACATTTGATATGGCTAAAAAATGTGTGGATTATTTTTTGAATAATAGAGAACTCTTTGATGAAGAGGCAGTTGTATGGGAATTTATAGGCGGAGAACCATTATTAGAGATGGATTTAATTGATAAAATTTGTGATTATATAAAAATACAAATGTATATAAAAAAGCATCCTTGGTTTGAGGCATATAGATTTAGTTTTTCAACTAATGGCATACTTTATGGTACAAAAAAAGTACAAGGTTATTTAGAAAAAAACAAAAATCATGTGTCTATGGGAATAAGTATTGATGGAAATAAAAAAAACATGATCAACAAAGAATATATCCTAATGGAAAAGGATCATATGATGATGTGAAAAGAAATATTAATTTGTGGCTTAAACAATTTCCAGGATCAAGTACAAAGGCAACATTTACGCATGAAGATATACCTTATTTAAAGGATAGTATTATAAGTTTATGGAACTTAGGTATAAAAGATGTTGCAGCTAACGTGGTTTTTGAAGATATATGGCATGATGGTGATGATATAATTTTAGAAGAACAACTTGATGAACTAGGTGAATATATATTAGAAAATGAATTATGGAAAGATTATTCTGTAAGATTTTTTGATTATTCTATAGGATTTCCACTTAAAGAAGAAGATTTAGATAGAAATTTTTGTGGGGCAGGAAAAATGATAGCTATAGATTGTGAAGGAAACTTTTTTCCTTGTATAAGATTTTTAGACTTTTCTATGAATAATAAAAAAGGTAGGAAGATAGGTGATATAAATAATGGTATAAATACAACTTTATTAAAGCCTTTTTTAACACTTAAGTCTAAATATATAAGTAATGAAGAATGTTTGAAATGTGAGGTTGCAACAGGATGCGCGTGGTGTACTGGGTTCAATTATGATAATTCTAAAAATGACAGTATTTATGATAGAGCAACTTTCAATTGTAAAATGCATAAGGCTACCGTCAAATCAAACAAAAAATTTTGGGACAAGTATGAGAAAAAAACTGGAGAAATATCATTAAGAAAATTATATCGACTTAAAGATAGCAAAAAATATTTGCAAATAATTTTAGATGATTCTATAGATGCTTTTTGTGATTATCATAACAATTTACCAAAAGGAACAAGAAATCTTATGAGCCAGGAAATGTTCGATAAAGCTATAAAAATGGCAATTAATAATGGATTCATTCCCGTATTAATGGGAAAAAATAGAGAAATCAATATAGATTTTTTTAATGAAAATAAAATACCTTTTATACAAATTATTGATAATTATGAAAAATTAATAGAAAAAGATGATATTATTATATATAAAAATAATTTTTCAAAAGAAAATATAAAGAAAATATTTAATTGCATATATATAGTTGATAAAGAATATATAGATAATATATGTTCAAATATAGATTTTTTGAGTAATTATTCAAATAGAATAAACTTAATTATTAGGGATAAAGAATTACTTGATAAAGAAAGTTTAACTAAATATAAAACTCAATTAAATATGATACAAGATATTATAAGTAATAAAAACGATAAAAATCTAGAAATTAATATTGCAACAGATATTTTGAATTTGAAAAAACCTTGTAGTTGTGACAGTGGTAAACATACATTTACATTAGCACCAAATGGTAAAATATATGTATGTCCTGCATTTTACTATGATGATGAAATGAATTATATAGGTAGCTTAGATGATGGAATAGAAAATATAAATAAAAAGGAACTAAAGTTGTATGATAGCTTACATTTTCCTCAATGTGAAAAATGTGATGTATACCATTGTAAAAGATGTACTTTTAAAAATAAAAAACAACTTATGAATGTAACACACCAAGTGATGAGCAATGTATTATTGGAAAAATGGAAAGAGAAATTGCAATGCAAAATCACTAAATTTTTGGAGGTTAAATGGAATGAAAGTAATGGGATATATAGAAACTTATGAAAAAAATAAGATTTTAGTAATTTATGAAAAAATGCTTGCTTTAAAAGAATTAAGTTATTCAGTTGAAGATTATGTTGATAATAAAGAAGAAAAAAATTCATTAATAAAATCAATAAAATTAGACTTTTTAAATGAAGAAATTAATTATGAGAAAAATTGGAACGAATTAATAAAAAAATATAATTGGAAAGTAGATTCTAGTGAAAATTTAATTTTAAATTTTAATGACAATACAGTTTTAATTAAAGAATAATATTACTTAACTTTAATTACAATTTTTGGATGGAGGTATTACTATGGAAAACTTTTTATCAAAAATAAACCAATCTGGTGCACAACCATTTGTAGCTGATTGCGTTTCTGAATGCTCAAAGAATTGTTCTGGATATTGTCAACAAAACTGTGAATTTTCATGTGTAAAATATTGTGCAAATTGTGCCAATACATGTACTGGTATATTATGGAAACAACTTTAAATTAACTATATAAAGTTATATAAATTGTAAAAGTTAAGTAATTTATTTATGTAGCATTTTAGTATGTTTTTCTAAAATGCTACATATTATGTATAATATTAGAAGTTATATAAATCACTTTTGAAAGCTTTTACAACGTACATTTGCTAGTATATCTAATATGAGAATAATAGTTTAACATATAGTAGCATAGAGATCTAAATATAATATATTATTTACAATATATTATATTGATATTTTTATATAAAATAATATATTTACATAAATATTCTATAAGTAGTTATTATGAATTAAATTTAAGGGGGATATCATGAGTTCAGTTTTGGTTTTAGATAATGTTTATAAAAAATACGGTAAAGTAGACATAATAAAAGGTGTAAGTTTTGATGTGAAAGAAGGAGAAATTTATGGTTTTTTAGGTCCTAATGGTGCAGGTAAAACTACTACTATTAGGATGGTTACAGGGCTTATAAAGCCAGACAAAGGGAACATTTTAATTAATGGTTTTGACATACAAAAACAATTTGTACATGCAATGGATTCTGTTGGTGCAATTGTTGAAAATCCAGATATGTATGGAGATTTTACTGGAAGGCAAAATTTAAATATTTTTGCTAAGCTTTATGGAAATGTTGATAAAAAACGTATTGATGAAGTTATTGAAATAATTGGACTTAAAGATAGAATTGATGATAAAGTTAAAAAATATTCTTTAGGCATGAAGCAAAGATTAGGGCTTGGTCAAGCTTTACTTCCAAATCCTAAGCTTCTAATATTAGATGAACCTACCAATGGATTAGATCCATCAGGAATTGTTGATTTTAGAAAAATAGTAAAGGATGTTGTAAGTGAATTTAATACAGCTGTTTTGGTATCTTCTCATATTTTAGCTGAAGTAGAACAGCTTTGCAGTAAAGTTGCTTTTATAGATAAAGGAAAGATTGTTTCCATTGAAAGTATCAATAATTTAAAAAGCGATAATAAAGAGCATATAAACATAAAAGTATCTGAAATAGAAAAAGCAAAGAATATTTTAAAAGAATTAGACTTTATAGATACTATAGAAGCTAAAGATAATTTATTAGCCTTAACGTGTAATAAAGATTCATTTCCAAATGTAATAAAAACTTTAACTTTAAATGATATAGACATATATGATGTTTATAAAGTTAAACAAAATCTTGAAAATAGGTTTATGGAAATTACAGAAGGAGTGAAATAATTGAAATTACTAAAAGTAGAAATTTATAAATTAGTAAAAAGTAAAAAATAATATTATTTTTATACTCTCTCTAATTATTATGTTAGTTTTTAGTGGAGTAGGACTTTACAAAAATACACAAAATGAAAAACCAGAGATAAAAATAAAAACAATGAAAAACTTTTAGTAGATTATAGAGTAAAGGCACAAGATGAAAATTTAAGTGAAGATATGAAAAGAAGTTATGAGCAAAAGATAAAAGTTGTTGAAAAAGAAAATGAAGAATTAGAAGAAGAGATTAAAAATCCTAATTATAATTGGAAAATTAAGTTGGAGGAAGAAAATAAATTTTTAAAAGAAGGTATAGATAGCGCAAAAATAGCATTAGATTATAATCAAATTGAAGAAAATAATGGAAAAATTAAAATTAATAAATATTTATT
>NZ_HE611053.1:237787-283904 GCF_000285575.1 Clostridium senegalense JC122
AAAAAGTATGAAGTATCTTCTTATTTAGATATGAAAGAGGTTTTAGGTTCTTTGAATGTAATATTTTTACCAATGCTTGTAGTTATTTTAGCTTATGATTCAATAAGTGGTGAGTATCAAAATTCAACTATAAAATATCTTATGGCAAAGCCTATAAAAAGAAGTAGCATAATACTCGCTAAATTTTTATCTGCATTCTTATTAGCCTCTATAAGTATATTTCTATTAGAAATTATATTTTTAATTATTGTAGGAATTATATTTAACTTTGGTGATTATATGTATCCTGTAATAGTAGGAACAAGATACAATATAGATAAACTAGGAAATTTAAGTGCTATAAATAATAGCTCATATATAATTCCAATATATAAATATTTAATAAAATCATTAATGTTTCAATTTATAGCAATACTTCCTATAATAGCATTATCACTATTAATATCAGAAGAATGTAGTACTAATGGAAGTAGTTTAATAATTAATGCAACGATAAATATTGTTGCATCAATTATAACATTTATAACTCCATTAAACTTTTTGAAAAATGTATACCCATTTTGGTTTACATCTTATAATAACAGTATTTCTATAATAGATGGTATTATAAATTTAAAATTAAGTACAACAAATATAAACTTAAAATTAGGATTAATAGTTTGCTCTATATGGACTATTATTTTTTACTATATAGCCCATAGAAAATTTATAAAAAAAGATGTTGTATAAATGGAGGGTTATATATGATTAAGTTAATATCAATTGAGATAGCTAAGCTTGTTAGACGAAAAAAGTTCTTAATAGGAGTAGTATTGCTTTTTATACTTTCAATTTTTATAACTTTTTTAGGAATAAATTTCCAAAAGAAAAATGGAAATACCGAAAGTACTATAAACTTTCAAAAAAATTATATAAAAACTTTAAAAGAAGAATGTAAAATAAATAGTGGAAATGGCGAATATAGTGATATAGATTCAGCTTATAAAATGATAATAGAAGATAGTCAAAAAGAAATAGAGCATTTAGAAAATATGATAGATGAAAATATACCAAATAAAGAAAGATTAAAGATGAAGATTGACTATTGCAAAGAACGAAAGAAAAGATATAATTTTTCAGCATCTATGGTTGAATATTATAATGGTGAAATTCTTAAAAGTCAATATTATATAAATAATAACATCTCTTATGATTTTAAAGAAGGAATAAATGCTGTAGATCAATTAATATATAATATAATACCTAAAATTGGAGAATTAGGATTATTAATTATAGTAGCAGTTATGACAGCTGATATAGTGGCTGGAGAAAATAAGCCAGCTACTATAAAATTTATGTTAGTAAAGCCAATTAAAAGATGGAAAATAATATTTTCAAAATTTATAGCAGCAGTATTATCTATAAATTTAATAATTTTAGTATTAGAGCTTTTAATGTTTATAGTAATTGGACTTATATATGGATTTGGAGATATGTCTTTTCCAAACATTGTAGGAACAACTTACGAATCTATTCCCCCATATTTAATAAGGGAATTAAAAGAGTTAGTTATTCCAATAGTAGGAAGTAGCTATTTAATTTCAAATGGAATGTTTTTATTACAAATATTAATACTACAATTTTTAGTTGTAACAGCAACAATAGCATTCTCATTTTTATTTTCAACAATATGCAATGATAGTAATACAGCATTAATACTTCCTATAATTTTTATAGTGGCTACTCAATGGATTAATAGTATAAAATCTGCCCCTAATAAAGGTAACCCAGTTCCACCAGGTGTTTTAAATAAAATATTACCATTTATATTTACTTCATACCCTGATGAATCTATTATTATATCAGGTAAAATAAATAAACTTTTGGGTATTAGTTTTGTAAATTTAAACTTCTCCATAATAGTTTTATTAGGATGGATTAGTATTTGTTATATTATAAGTAATATTATTTTTATAAAAAAGGATATTACAACGTAAAACTAATAAAAACTCCAACTTTATAAGGAAGTTGGAGTTTTATTATAGTATTATAAAACTATATTATTTAAATTCATACGTTTTTAAATCTATAATATGGGTTAAAATATTTTGTAGTAATTCTAAATTATAGTTATAATATGGTATAGACTTATACCATAAGTTTTAAATATATTAAATGAATGGAGAGATAATTATGACAAAGCTTATATCATGGAATGTTAACGGTCTTAGAGCTTGTGTGAAAAAGGGATTTTTAGAGTTTTTTAAAGAAATAGATGCAGATATATTTTGTATACAAGAAAGCAAATTACAAGAAGGTCAAATAAATTTAGAGTTAGATGGTTATTATGATTACTGGAATTATGCAGAAAAAAAAGGCTATTCAGGTACAGCTATATTTACAAAAAGAAAACCACTTTCTGTAAATTATGGCTTAGGTATTGAAAAGCATGACAATGAGGGAAGGGTAATAACTTTAGAATTTGAAGAATATTATGTAGTCACTGTTTATACGCCAAATTCTCAAACTGAACTTGCAAGGTTAGATTATAGAATGGAATGGGAAGATGATTTTAGATTATATTTGAAAGAATTAGAAAAAATAAACCAGTTATCCTTTGTGGAGATTTAAATGTAGCACATAAGGAAATAGATTTAAAAAACCCTAAAACTAATAAAAAAAATGCAGGATTTACTAATGAGGAAAGAGCTAAGTTTACTGAGTTTTTAGAATGCGGTTTTATAGATACATATAGATATTTTAATCCAGATAAAGAAGGAGTTTATTCATGGTGGTCCTATAGATTTAATGCAAGAAAAAATAATGCAGGATGGAGAATAGATTATTTTTGTGTATCTGAAGAGCTAGAGAAAAAATTAGAAAGCGTTAATATTCATACTGAAATATTAGGTTCAGATCATTGTCCAGTAGAACTTGTAATAAAATAACTATAAATAAAAATATAATTTAAAGAATCTGCCTTAAAACTTAAGTATATTTTAAGGCAGGTTCTTTTTATATAAAAATATTTTAAAATTATTGAATAAATTTAAATTGGAGTTTGTTTTCCTATAATTTTTAAAAAGGTATTTTAATATCTCAAATTTTAATTGTTTTTAATATAAAGTAATATTTTATTAGATTTCTTGATAGTAATTTTAGTTTTATAAATACTACATTGTTGTAATACATAGCCATATAAAATCACTTTTTAAAATCTTTTTTATAATTATAATGTAATAATTATATTCATTATAACTACACGCAATTATTTACAAAAATATGAAATACATTAAATTTGTTACATTAATTATTGGAATACTAAATAAAAACTTTAATTATTTTATAAAAAAACAAAAACATACAAAATATTCTAAATGTTTAAAATAAATGTTGAAATTGAAAAATATTTGTAATATAATGAGTGTGACAAGTTAATAGAGATGGGATAGGTTCTTTCTTAGCAATAAGAAAGTTAAAATGGAAAGTGGTTAAAGTCCACTACAGCCCAAAGTTACTGTGAAACTGATGAATCCAAAAATACCACTGAGAGATATCTTGGGAAGGTTTGGTAGTAAGATGAAGTTAAGTCAGGAGACATGCCTATACTGGATTGAATCTTTCTTGGGAGAGATAAAATATCATGGATTTGCAAGCATTTATAGAATTGTTGTTTTTATTTTGCTTGTATAAAATATGCTATTTAAGTTCCCAATGGGAACTTTTTTTATTGCAAATTTTTAAAGAGTGGAGGTGATTTAATGAAAAAAAATTATAAAATTTTTCTAGCTATATTGTTAACAGTTTTAATAGCATTTTCCGTTGCTTGGGGATGCGAAAGAGAGAAAATAACTACAACTACAACTGAAACTACTACAAATAAAGTAAAAAAAGATGATAGTAGTAAAAAATCTAATAAAGAAAATAAAAATGATAGCAAAAAAGACTCTAAAGAAAAATCAGAAAATAAAAAAGATGATAATAACAAAACTGAGGATAGCGATAAGGAAAATAAACAAAATATTTCGAATGTTGAAAAAAATAAAGAGGATTCATCACAAAAGGAAAATGTAAAAAATAATGATGATTCCAAGGATAGTAGTAATAATGCTTCAGATGTAGCAACTAAAAAGGAAGAAAGTCCTGAGGTTGTAGAGTCTAAACCTGAAGAAGATACCTTTACTATGATAATAGGCAAAGATATAAAGGGTTATACTGGTAAAAGTCCTCAACAAGTAAAAGAGTTGACATTAAAAGTAGAAGATGGTAAAAATGCAATGACGTACCTAAGAGAAAATACAGTTATGCAAGAAAATGGTGGATTTATTTTTGAAATTGATGGAATACACAATTTTTACCCTATACCTGAAAATCAAAAAACTCCAGAACAAAAGAAAAATGGGGTTTTAGGAATAGACTGGTTTATATATCTTAATAATAAGATGACACCAGTAGGGGCAAATGATGTATATGTAAAAAAAGGAGATGTGCTTTTATTTGATTTTCATGAATGGGATATAAGAGAATTTTCACCACCAGAAGATTAAAACACATAACTAACATTAAATAACAAGAATTTTTAATAAGGGGATGAAGGGTTTATGAAAAAGCTTTTTAAGCAAAAGCTTAGTATTTTGTTGCTATTTTTTAGCATGTTCATGTTCTTATTGCCAGTAAATGCTTCTGCTAAAGTAAATGAAAGCAGAATATATGGTTCAGATAGAATAGAAACTGCTATAAAAATAAGTGAGCAATGTTGGAAAAGTGGTTCTGATTATGTTTTTATTGCTTATGGGTATGATTTTGCAGATGCATTATCTGTTACTCCTCTTGCAAAAAAATATAACAGTCCTATAATATTATCAAATAAAAATGGTCTTACAGAAAATGCAATTAAGGAATTACAAAGGTTAAAACCTAAAAAGGCATTTATTCTAGGTGGAGAAAGAGCCCTTAGTGCTAATGTTGAAGCACAGATTAAGAAATGTAACATAACAGAAACAGAAAGAATTTATGGTAGCACTAGATATGAAACTGCATTGAAGGTAAGTGAAAAACTTGGAACAAGTGACACTATATTCATATCTAATGGATTGAGTTATGCTGATGCACTTTCAATTGCTACTATAGCAGCGCAGAAAGGAAGTCCAATTTTATATACAGAAAAAAATAACATTCCAAGTAAAATAACAGAGTATATAAAAAAAGCTAACATATCTAAAGCATATTTTGTAGGTGGTACTAATGTAATAGATAATACTGTTGTAATAGGGATAAAAAATAGTGAAAGAATAGCTGGAAACGACAGATATTTAACTAATAAAGAAGTATTATCAAAATTTATTAATTACATAAGTTATGAAAATGTCTATTTTGTAAGAGGAAATGATTTTGCAGATGCTCTATCAATTTCTCCAATAGCAGGACTTAAAAAAGCACCTATAATATTAACAAATAATAATTTAAATAGTGATGTAGAAAAAATTATAAATTCTAATATAACATCTACTAGTAAATTAACTATAATTGGCGGAGAAAAAGTAGTCCCTAGTAGTATATTAGATAAAATAGATTCAAATTTTTCTCAAACAAAATTATCAAAAGATAATGAAACTTTTGGAGATGTAGAAACTAGTAAGGAAGTAAGAGGCGATATATTAGTAACTGGAAATAATGTAACTGTAAATAATGTTAAATTAAATGGAAATTTAATATTGGACCCAGGTGAAAAAGGAACTGTAAATATTAAAGGAACTACTTGTAAGAATGTAATTGTAAAATCTGGTGACGTTAATAGTATAAATTTAACTAATGTAAAATCAGATAATCTTGTAGTTGAAAGCAAAAGTAATGTAGCAGTAAAATTATTTGAAGATTCAACTATAAAAAATACAGAAGTTAAGTCAAATGCAATACTTAAAAATACAAAAGGAGATTTTGGAACTTTAAAAGTTACAGGAACAAAGGAATCAAATTATAATATTGAACTTGAAGGAAAATTTGACAAAGAAGTATTAGTTAATTGCTCATCAAATATAAAATGTGCTGATGTTAAGAATATCAAAATTGATAGTAAAGAAAGCAACTCTAAAGTTATATTAAAAGGTAAGGTAACTGATGTTAATATAATTAATTGTTCTAATACAACTTTAGATGGCACAATATCTAATGTAAAAATAGAAAATTCATCACAACTTACAATAGATAAAAATGCTACTGTTAAAAAAATTGAAGCACTAGATAAAAGCAAAATAACTATAAAAAATGGTGCAAAAGTAAAATTAGTAGAAAAGGATAAAAATGCTACTATATCTGGTAATGCTGATAAAATAGTAGAAAACAATTCAAATAACAGTTCTGATGGTAGTTGTGGAAATGATAATTCTACAGTTGAAAAACCTAAAAAAGACGAATTTATATTTATAATATCACAAAATGGGAAAACACTAAAAACTAAAAATTTAAAAGTAGAAAATAAGAAAAGTGCTATGACTTATCTTAAAGAAAATGCTGATGCAAAAGACAATCAAGGCTTTATATATGAAATTGATGGATTAAGAAATATACCTATGACTGAATTAACAGATAAAGAAGTTGAAAAGGGTATATTAGGTAAAGATTGGTTTGTTTATTTAAATGGTTCTAAAACTCCTGTTGGAGCAAATGGAGTCTTTATAAATTCTGGCGATAAATTAGTATTTGATTACCGAAGTTGGGATTGGCATGATTTAGTAGATCCAGATTATGATGGAAAAATGCCATTAGCAATAGCTTTTTCAGGAGTTCGCCGTGGAAAAGTAGAAGCAGATAAAGAATTTACAATATTAGCTACATGTGTTTATCAAAAAGTATATGGAGCAACAATAAAAGTTGATGGAAAAGAAGTTGGGAAAACAGGAAGATATGGATTTATAAAAACTTCTATAAGCGAAGTAGGTAAACATAAAATTACAATTGAAAAAAATGACGGTATTGCAGAAAAGGAGATAGAAGTTACATCTAAAAGCGGTAGTGGTGATTCTGATGGTTCAGAAAAACCAAAAGAAGAAAATTTTACACTTGTAATATCAGAAAATGGAAAAACACTAAAAACTAAAAATTTAAAAGTAGAAGATAAGAAAAGTGCACTACAGTATTTACAAGAAATTTCTGATGCTAAAGATAATCAAGGATTTATATATGAAGTGGATGGGCTTATAAATATGCCAATGAACAAATTAACAGATGAAGAAGTTGAAAAGGGTATATTAGGTAAAGATTGGTTTATTTACTTAAATGGTTCTAAAACGCCTGTTGGTGGCAATGGAGTATTTGTAAAACCTGGGGATAAGTTAGTATTTGATTACCGTAGTTGGGATTGGCATGATTTAGTAGATCCAGATTATGATGGAAAAATGCCATTGACAATAGCTTTTTCAGGAGTTCGCCGTGGAAAAGTAGAAGCAGATAAAGAATTTACAATATTAGCTACATGTGTTTATCAAAAAGTATATGGAGCAACAATAAAAGTTGATGGAAAAGAAGTTGGGAAAACAGGAAGAGATGGATTTATAAAAACTTCTATAAGCGAAGTAGGCAACCATAAAATTACAATTGAAAAAAATGATGGTACTGCAGAAAAAGAAATAGAAGTTACATCTAAAAGCGGTAGTGGTGGTTCTGATAGTTCAGAAAAACCAAAAGAAGAAATTTTATTTAAGGAATTAGTTGATGATGTAGAACTAACAATTAAAAAATTACAAAATAATAAAATCACTTTTAATTTAGAAGATAAAAAATCATCAAACATCCCAGTAACAATAAAGATATTAGATGAAAAAGAAAATTTAGTATATATTGACCAAAATTCCTTAGAAGGTGGTAAAGGTGAGTTCAATACTATATTGGAAAATGGAGAATTTTATGGTAGTTGTAATATACAAGGTATATTAATTAATTTTAAAATTAATATTAAATAAATTTTATTAAAAACAGGGGGAAAAGATTATGAATAAAAACTTAAAAAGAGGATTGGCAGCATTTATTATTGCTAATAGTGTTTTAACTACAGCTAATATAGGAGTATTAAATAACAATGTATTTGCAACAGAAAGATACGCAGTAGAATCAAGAGATTTTTATAGAAAAAGATTATAATATTATAATAAACCAATGTATAGAAACTGGAGTAAATCATCTTATAAATAAAGATGCAGGTGTTTGGTATAATAAAGATTTAGGAGATTGGGAAGCACTTACAATTTCAACATTAAATAAAGAAGTACCATCATCATATTTATCCAATATAACTAAAAAAATTGAAACAAAAGATTCTTCATTATTTGGGGAAGATGGAAAGTTTAAAAGTTCTACTGATTGTGAAAGAACTATTATAGGAATTGTTGCAGCAGGAGGAGATCCTAGAAATATAGGTGGATATAATCTAATGGAAGATTTATGTGGTCGTCATTTAGAATTAGATACTAATTTATTCGCTCATATGTTTGGACTTATAGCTTTAGATTGTGGGAACTTTAAAATTACAGCTAACTGTAATTTTGAAAGAATAGATTTAGTAGATAAAATACTTGAACAAGAAATACCAAGTGGTGGTTGGGGATGGAATGGAACAATAGATTCTGACACAACTACAATGGCAATAGCAGCATTATCACCATATTACAATGATGATGAGTATGTTAAGGAATCTGTAGATAAAGGATTAGCACAATTGAGTAAAATGCAAAATAGTGATGGTGAATTTGCATCAACCTGGAATCCTACTGGTTCAAGTGAAAGTGTTGCTCAAACTATAATAGCACTTTGTTCAATAGGAATAGATCCAACAGACTGTGCTATGTTTACTAAAAATAATAAAAATTTATTGGACGTGTTATTAACATATAGAACAGAAGATGGGGGATTTGCTCATAGTAAAGATGATTTAACTACTCTTAACGGAATGTCAACAGAGCAAGCTTTAAGAGCACTTTCATCTTATGAAAAATTAAAAAGTGGTAAAGAAGGTTCTATATATTTAATGAAAGACTTTAAATAATTATTACTATAAAAAATAAAACTGCCTTTAAAATTGGCAGTTTTATTTTAAACAATTACATAAAATTTAAATTATTTTCAAAGGAGATTTGTTATGAATAAAAAATTAAGAATTAAAATAATAGCACTAAGCATGGTTCTAACATCAATATCACTAGGTCCTATTAATGCTTTTGCAGAGACTAAATCTAATAAAGAGAGAATTTATGGAAAAGATAGAATAGAAACATCTGTGCAAATAAGTAAACATGGCTGGGAAAATGGTTCAGATTCAGTGGTAATTGCAGCAGCTTATGATTTTGCAGATGCACTTTCTGCAGCACCACTTGCTAAAAAAAATAATGGACCAATAATTTTAAATGGAAAGTCAAGTTTACCTACTAATACAGTTAATGAAATAAAAAGATTGAATCCTAAAAAAGTTTTTATACTTGGTGGGGAAAAAGCAATTTCAAAAGAAGTAGAAAAACAATTAGAGGACATGGAAATATCTCAAGTAGAAAGAATATTCGGTAAAACAAGATATGAAACTTCATTGAAAGTTGCAGAAAAGTTAGGAAAAGTTGACTCAGCATTTGTAACAAATGGACAAACTTATGCTGATGCCCTATCTGTATCAAGTATAGCAGCTAGTATGAATGCTCCAATTTTATATACAGAAAAAGACAAATTAAAATCAGATGTAAAAAATTATATTAATAAAAATGAAATTTCTAAAGCTTATTTTATTGGTGGAAATGGAGTTTTATCAGATGATGTTTTAAAAGATATTAAAAACAGTGAAAGAATAAGTGGCGAAAATAGATATATGACTAATAAAGAGGTTTTGACTACTTTTAAATCACAATTAAATTTTGATAATGTGTATTTTGTATCTTCAACTGGATTTGCAGATGCACTTTCAGTAGCACCGATGGCATCAAATTCTAAATCTTCAGTTATATTAACTAATCAAGATGTAGAAAAACCTCTTGAGGATTATATAAATAATAATATAACTTCTAAAAGTAAATTAATAGCAATTGGTGGAGAAAAAGTAGTACCTGAAAGCATATTAGATAAATTTATATCAGACTTTGATGTTATAGAAATCGCTACAAATTTTAAAAACTTATTTGTATAAGGAAGGGATATGAGAACGTGAACTTAATGCTCACATATAGAAATAGGAATTCTTTTTTGCAAAAAATACATCCGTTAACATCAGTATTTTTAATAGCAACTTATATTATAGTAGCATTAAAATTGAGTAATCCAGTGTATTTGGCATTAATATTCTTTAGCGTATTACTTTTAGCATATATTGATAATTCACTTAAAAGTGTATTAAATTATGGGAAAATGATTATTCCATTTGCAGTAATGATAATTATTTTAAATCCAATATTAGTTCATAATGGACAAACAATATTATATCAAGGAACTTTTAACTTTCCAGTTCTTGGACCTATGATTATAACGAAAGAAGCAATTCTATTTGGAATATTAAATGGATTTAGAATTATAACAATAACTATAATATTTGGTTTTGGAAATTTAGTTATACATCCAGATAGAGCTTTTGGATTTTTTTCTAAGATATTTAAAAAATCTGCATTACTTATGAGTATGACAATAAGACTTTTTCCAACGATGATGAAGTCCTACGAAAATATAAGTGAAATAGAAAAGCTAAGAGGCAATGAACTTTCAACTAAAGACATGAAAAAATCTATCAAAAACAGTGGAAATATAGTTAATATATTATTTTTATCCAGTTTAGAAGATTCACAAGACATGGCAGAGTCTATGTACTCAAGAGGATATGGTGCACTGAAAAAAAGAAGTACTTATTTTGCTGAAAGATATACAGCCTGGGATTTTACTTTGATTTTTATATGTATTTCTATATTAGTATATTTAGAGTTTATTACCTTTAAAGGTTTTAATAGTTTTAACTTTTATCCTAAGGTAGATGGAGTTATTGAAAAAACAACTAGAGTAGGACTAATACTATGTGTGATGACATTTATACCTGCTTTTATCAACTGGGGGTGGAAGAATTGGAAATAATAAATATAGATAATGTTAACTTTACTTATCCTGATGGAAATAAAAAGGCTTTGAAAAATATTAATTTAAAAGTTAATGAAGGTGAGTTCATACTAATTGCAGGGCCATCAGGTTGTGGAAAATCTACTTTAATAAGGCTTTTAAACAGAATTATACCAGATTATTATGGGGGAACATTAGAGGGAAATGTATATATAAACAATAAAGATATAGATGATTTTAAAAAAGATGAGATAGTTACAAATGTAGGAATGGTATATCAACATCCAGAAAAGCAAATAGTGCTTCAAGATGTAGAAAGAGAAATAGCTTTTGGACTTGAGAATTTGAATAAAGATATAAATTTTATGAAACGAAATGTATCAGAGGTAATGTCTCTTTTATCATTAAATGGAATAAAAGAAAAACAGACAGATGAAATATCAGGAGGACAAAAGCAAAGGGTTGCAATAGCATCTGTACTTGCAATGAATCCAGATATATTACTTTTTGATGAACCAATATCACAACTTGATCCAATAAATGGTGAAGAAGTTTTAAATTCTATAAAAAGATTGAATGTAGATATGGGTAAAACAATTATTTTAGTTGAACAAAGATTAGATAAATGTTTTCATATGGCTGATAGAATTATTTTTATGGAAAATGGAGAAATAATTGAAGAGGGAACCTCAACTAACATTCCTAAAAGTATAAATAAAAAATATCATCTTCCTAATATAGCGTATGTTTTTAGACAAGCTCAAAATAGTAAATTACCTATTACAGTTAAAGAGGGAAGAGATGCTATAAAAGATATTGAATTTAAAAATATAGAAAAAGATGAAAAAAACTTTTCAAATAAAGTCCTTAAAGTAGATAAAGTTAACTTTGAATATGAAAGAGGAAGTAAAACCCTTAAAAATATAAACTTTGATTTAGGCAAGGGAGAAATAATGGCTGTTATGGGTGAGAATGGAGCAGGTAAAAGTACTCTTTTTAAAATAATGGCAGGAATTATAGAGGATTATAAAGGAAAAATCATAGTAGATGAAAAGAATCTAAAAAAAGTTCAATATAAATGAAAGAATAAAAAAAATAGGATATTTATCACAAAATCCTAATGATTATTTTGGTCGTGAAACAGTGTTTGATGAAGTTTCATATACTCTTAAGAATATAAATGAATATGATGAAGATAAAGTAATTAATACATTAAAAGATTTAGATTTAGTACATTTAAAGGATAGAAATCCTAGGGATTTAAGTGGTGGAGAAAAGCAGAGAACAGCAATAGCCTGTACATTGATCGCTAACCCAGATATTTTAATCTTAGATGAACCTACAAGAGGTATGGACTCTGTAGCAAAAGAAAATCTTGGAAGGATAATTAAAGGTTTAATAAGAAAAGGTAAATCTATTATAATTATTACCCATGACGCAGACTTTGTTGGTGATTATGCAGATACTGTTATGCTTATGTTTAATGGAGAAATTGTAGCAAAAGGAAAAGCTATAGATATACTTTGTGATTCATTATATTACTCTCCTCAAATATCAAAAGTTTTTAAAAAGAAATGTAGAGTAATAAAGTCAAAGGATGCTATAGGGCTTTTAAAGGTGATGTAGATGAAAATAAATTATAAAATAGGACCTATAATTATTATTTCATATATAATAATCCTTTTAATTATCACTTATTTTGATTTTCAAATGGAAAAAGCAGTAGAAATATCTACAATTTTTATACTTGGGACTTTTGTAATTCTATTTGAAAATAGAGAGATAACTGCAAGAACAATGGCAGCATTAGCTACAATGTCAGCATTAGGTGGAATATTAAGAGTACCTTTTGCAGTTATACCAGGCTTTCAACCAGTTACATTTATTGTAGCTGTCACAGGATACACATTAGGCCCTGTAAATGGATTTATGGTAGGTGCAATGTGCGCTTTCATATCTAATTTTTTCTTAGGTCATGGGCCATGGAGTTTGTGGCAAATGATGGGATGGGGACTTTGTGGTGTATTTTTTCATGTTTTTAAAAATTTTATATCAAAAAATAGGTCAATACGATTTATTATACTTTGTGGATTATGGGGTTACATATATGGAACCATACTAAATCAATGGTATGTTTTAGAATTTTTAAGACCTATAACTTTTAAAACTATAGTTATGGGAAATGTATTAAGTTTTTGGCACGATACATTACATGCTATTGGAAATGTATTGTTTGCATATTTTTTTGGAGAAAGTTTTATTAAGGGGCTAGAAAGATATAACAAAAGAAACTCTATAATCAGAATAAAAAATAATAAAAAATCTTTATATACTAATGAGGTTAAATCTAAAATTTAAAAAGTTATAAGATTTTATATAAGGAGTTTAAAATGAATAATAAAATTAAGAAAATTATAGCAACAACAATGATGACTTTTTTAATAATACAAGGTAATTTAATTCAAAACTCAATTGTTTTTGCAAAAGAGACAAAAAATAACACTAATGTAACGAATTTAAATAAACTAGAAATTGCTAATAATGAACAATATAAATATGAAGAAATAAAAAAATTATAAGAAATATTTGCAATGATTTAATAGAGAAAAATCAAGTGACTGGTTGGAATATTTTAAATGTAAAAAAGGGTGGTTATAAACTTCCAAAAGAAACTTTAGATAACTTAAATAAGCATATAAAGGATTTTATAAAAGATAATTCTACTTTAAAAGATTACTCTAGAGAATCATTGCACCTTTTAGCAGCAGGTGGAAATCCTACTAATGTAAATGGAATTAATTTTATAGAAAGACTTTGTAATACGAATGCTAGTGATATTTATAGTGAAGCTTTTGCTTTAATAACATTAAATGCATCCACATTTTATATTTCTGATAATTCTATCAATACTAAGGAAAGTTTATTAGAGGCACTAGTTGAAAAGTTTAATAATGAAACAGGCTGGGGAGATGCATCTATATTAAAAGATAGAACATTAGGAGACGGAAATGGAATGGTTATTTCTGCTTTAGCACCTTATTATAATACAGAGGATTACGTAAAAACGAATATTGATAAAGCATTGGATATTTTATCTAAAGGTCAGGGGAAAGATGGTGACTTTGATAATAATTCTAATTCCACAGCAATGGTTATAATTGGACTTTGTGATTTAGGTATAGATCCAACGAAAGATGAACGTTTCATAAAAAATGGTAAAAATCCTATTGATGGACTTTTAAAATATATAACTGAAGATGCAAATGGTTTTAAGTGGAAGGTGGATGAAGTCGTAGCAAATCCTATGTCTACAGATCAAGGTTTAAGGGCTTTAGCGGCTTATAAAAATTTAGTTGATGGTAGTGAAGGTGTCTATAGTTTTAAAAATGCCAATAGTGAAGAAGGAAATACAAACGATGGTGATGAAGATGGCAAAGAAAATCAAATATTAATTTTAGAAAATTTAAACAATGTAAATGAATTTAAATTAGGTGAAAATGCTAAAGTTCAAATTAGAGGAACAAACAATACTGAAAGTGAAAAAGAGGCAACAATAATCGTTGGATTGTTTAACGAAAATAATAAATTAGAAAATCACGTTGCAGTTACAAGCAAGATACAGAGTAAAGAATCTAAAATGTTAACGGCTTCTTTAAAACTTCCTGATAAAGGTAGCTATAATGTGAAAATATTATCTTGGGATAATATTAATGATATGAACAGTATTTCAAAAGAAATAATTATACCTGTAAAATAGTTGTGTTATTATGCAAGCTCGTAAATATATAGAATAGAAATTTAAAATTTGAGCTTGCATAATTATAAGATTTTAAAATTATAAATTCAAGTTTATAAAATGCAATTTAAAGGAGATTTTATGAAAAAAGAAGTTTAATTATAATATTGATTTTAACCCTCATTGCATACACAAGTATTAGTTTAAATGAGAAAGTTTATGGGTATAGTCAAGATGTTGAAAATGCTGGAAATATTAAATTAGAAAATATAAGTAATAAAAATTTTTTTACGGTAGGTGAGGATGCAAAAATTAAAATCAAGTTAACCAATAATGGAAGTATTAATGCTAATTTAAATTTTATGATAGGTGCTTTTGATAATAAGAACAAATTGCTAAAAAGTATTAATATGAACAAAAGTATTAATGCAGGTGAAAGTAGCATAATTTCTGGGAATATAAAAATACCTAAAGAGAATGCTATAAAGATAAAAGCTTTTTATTGGAAAAAGATATATATGATATAGGTAATGTTATAGAATTTCAAGTCGAAAATGAAAAAAGTAATGAGATTTTATCATCTAAAACTTTAAATCAAACTACAATAGCTATTGAATGTAAAAATCCTAACATAAATAATTTTAAAAAAGAAGATTTTAAAATTTTAAATGGCTCCTCCGATATTAGTATCAAATCTATAAAAACAAATAAAGAAGAAATTTTGCTAAATTTATATAATCCAATAAAAAAAGGAGAAAATATATTTTTAAAATATAAAAATTCTAAAAATATAAAAGTAGATAATAATTTAAAAAATATAACTATAATGGCTTATTTTGATGGAGACAATAATTTAGAGCAAAACATGTTAAATAATATAGAAGAAATAAAGAAAGGACTTAAAAATTCTCCTAATATAAATGTTATTGCTTTAGTTGATAGAATTGATGGTTATAGTAATGATAGTAAAATTTTAGGTGAAAATTTTACTGATACGAGATTATATGAAATACAAAAAAATAAAGCAATAAGATTAGATGGTAAAGAGCAAATGCCTAATATAAAACTAAACAGTAACTATGAAGCGAATATGGGGAATGCAAATACTCTAAGAGAATTTATAGATTTTTGTAAAACTAACTATTGTGCTGATTCATATGTATTAATCCCATTTAATCATGGTGAAGGTACTAGAGGATTTTGTATTGATGATACTGATAATGACATTTTAAGTCTTGCAGAAGTTTCAGATAACTTAACAAAAAAACAATCTGTAGATATGCTTATATATGAAGCTTGTTTTATGGGAAATCTAGAAACGGCATATCAATATAGACCTAATAATAATGGATTTGAAGCAAAACATATGATAGCTTCAAGTTCTACAATGTTATCTTCAGGGTTTAATTATGAAAAAATATTTAATAAATTAAGTACTACATATGATCCTTCAATCCTAACTATGAAGGAGTTAGGATTAATATTTGTGGAAGAACATAAAGAATATACTAAAAATAAACGTGATCAATCATTAGCTTATTATGATTTAAGTAAAGTAGAAAATGTAAAGACCAATGTGGATGAGTTATCTAAACTATTAGTAAAAGAAGATAAAAAAGATTTAATAAACAAATTGAGAGGAAATCTAGAAACTTCTGGGAACATTATACCTTACTTCAACAATGAAGATGAGTATGTCTATAGTGATAAAGAAGGATGGATTTTGTATCCATACTTTGATTTATATGATTTATGTGAAAAACTCATAGCTAGCAATGAATGTAGTAATGAGATAAATATAACTTGTGAAAATATAAAAAAAGCTCTACATGAATTTATAATATATTCCTTTGGTCAAAGTAAATATAAAGCTAATGGGTTTAAAGATAATATTAATGGTGTAAGTATATTTTTGCCAGATGGAGATAATACTTGGAAGAATCAAAAATGGTATAGTAGCGAATACATCTATGGTGGAGACTATGGTGCCTTAAATTGGTGTAAAGATGGAATAGATTTAAGAACTAATAATGTTGGAAACTGGTTTGAAATGTTAGATTCTTGGTTTGATAATAAAAATGATGATAGTGGTGGAACAAATTTTCATCAATGGTAATTTTATTTTAAAACTATAAAAATTATTAAGTAAACATTTAATAGGGGGACTAAAAATGAATAAAAATAAGAATAAAACAGGCATAATAAGTATTTTATTATCATTAATACTTATACTAAATATTATAATGCCTATAAATGTTTTTGCAGATGAAAAAACAGAAGAAAAAAATATTTTAAATGAGATAAATTCCTTAAAAGAAGTTATTAAATCTAAGAAAACCAAAGATTATTTAGATTGTTTAACTCTTAGAGCATTAGGTGAGCCAATAAATAAACAAGATTTAAATCTTGTTGAAAATGGGAATTCTAAAGTAAACGCCCAAAATATAATAAAGCTATTTTCTGCAAAAGAAGATATTAAAAATAGAGAATATATAAAATATGTAAAAGTATTAACTGATAATTTAAATGAAAATGGTTTTTTATCTGCAAAAGGTAATGAATTACAAGATTATGATTTAGGAACTACAGCTTTATGCATAATAGCATTAGAATTAACAGTTAGTGATTATAATAAAGAACTAGCAAGTAAGGCTTTAATTAAATATGTAAATTCTGAACTTGAAAAAGATAATGATCAAATTAAAGATGTTGTTTCCATAAGTAATACAATAGTTGCTCTTAAACTTTTAAATCTAGAAAATTGCAATGAAAATATAAATAAATTTTTAGATATATTTAAATATTGTATAAATTATGAAGGCAAAATTGAAACAGATATGACTTGGCCAAGCTATAATGGAAGCTTAATACAAGCACTTACATTAATAGGTGAAGATCCTACATCAGATAATTGGACTTCTGATAATGATACTAATTTAATTGATGGATTAAATGCTTTTGATTGTAATACAGATGAAAAAAAAATCAAGTAAACTAGCGGCTCTTGTAGATTATTATAATTTTAGATATGGTAATAAAAATTCAATGTTTACTTTAGATTACAAAATTGTTAATCCAAATAAAATTGAATTTGAAAATAATAACATTAAAATTAAAGAAGGAAAAGAATCAGATTTAAATATAAAAATTTTCGATAATAATGATGAAATTTTATTAGGTGAAAAACTTATATTTACCAATCATAATAAAGATATAGTTGAATTAGATGAACAATATCAAAAAATAAAAGCTTTAAAAGAAGGTGACGCAACTATTGATGTAGCTTTAGATAAAAATAAAGATATAAAAGCTACTTTAAATATAGAAGTATTTAAAAATAAAGCATCTAAGCTTTCAATTAACATAAATGAGGATAATTTTCCAATAAAAGTTAACGATTTAGTTCAACTAAATGTTGAGGGATTTGATGTAGAGAACGACAAAGTTCATGGAATGAATTTAAAATATTCTGTAGATAATAAAAACATTGCAACTGTTGATTCAAATGGTATTTTAAAATGTAAAAATATAGGAAATGTTACAGTGAATGTATCACTTAAAGAAGATAATAGTATCTATGCAATTAAGGAAGTGGAGGTTCAAGATAACTTAGGATTAAATGAAATAAGCAATACAGATAAAAAGCGTATTGAATCTGAAATTGAAAATTTAAAAAATTATTATGAGAGTGAAACAAGACAAGGATTAACGCCATTAGCCCTATCAAAATCTGGATTAGTAAAAAAAGCATATATGAGAAAAAAATCAGTAAATATATACGACTATAGCTTGAACATATTTGCAGCATTAGGTAGTAATGAAGATCCTAGAAATTATGATGGTATAAACTTCGTAGAGGAATTAAAAAAAGTTCAAGTTAAAGATGGTGAGAATAAAGGTCAATTTATAAAAAATGAAATAAGTGATTTAAATAATTTATCTAGTCAATGCTATTCAATTTTAGCATTAGACTTAGTAAAAGAACCTTATGATAAAAAAGCTGCTGTAACGGCTTGTATTAAATTATATCAAAATAAGGAATATGGTAGGAGTAGTTTTGATGAATTAGAAAATAAAGCTCTTCTTGCCACAGTTCTTGCAGGATGTAATAAAGATATAGAAGAAGAAAAAATCTTAAAAAATATTATTTTAGATATAAAAAATGAGTATTTAAAAAATGGACAATTTGATTCTAAAAGTAATAAATCTAGAGCTACAGCATTAGCTATACAAGCATTAGTAGCAAATAATATAAATCCTTTAGGAAAAGAATTTACAAAAGATAATAAAAATTTATTAGACCTACTTTTAAGTTATAAATCTACAGAACCAACAAGTAGAAATAAATATTTAGGATTTACTGTTGGCGTAGGATATGGTTCTAATATTACAAATCCAAATAGTACATCTTATGCATTATGTGCGTTAGTAGATTTATATAATAAAGAATCTATATTCGGTATAAAATCATCTATAAATATTGAAAGTGGAGAAATGCCAGAAATAGATGTAAAAGGTATTGAAAATAGTAAAGTTTATAATGATGATGTTAATATAGAAATTAAATCTACTGTGGGAAATAAGTGGAATGCAAAATTAAATGATGTTGAATTTAAAGGTGGAAAAATTTCAAAATCTGGAGTATATAAATTAGAAATAGAAGCATCGAATGAAAATGGACTAAAAGCTACTAAGATTATAAAATTTATCATTGATAAAAATCAAACATCTTCAGTGAGGTTGAGAATTGAAGGTAGAGATAAAACTATATTTAATAAGGAAGTTAAAATAGGAGACGTTTGTAATACCCCATTAAGTCTTTTAAAAGTAGCTGTTGGGCTTGATAAAGTAGAATGTAAATCTATGTCATCTTTTGGTGAATATATAACTTCTATTTTAGATACAAAAGAAAAAGAAGGAGATTATGGTTGGTGTTATAGTGTTATAAAAGGAACTAATGCAATTTTTCCAAATGAATCTGTTGATAAATTTCAAATACAAAAAAATGATAAGGGAATTTTGAATGTGGATGAAATTGTATTCTATATGAGTGATTATAAAGGTTCTACTGTAAATACTATTATGCCTATTATGACTTACAAAAATATAGATAACAATATAATAATTAATTTTAAAAACTATGATAAAGATATTAATGGTCTAGAGGTAAATATTAATAATAAAACATATATAACAGACAAACATGGAAACGTACTATTAAATAGAAATGAAGATACTTTAACTGTTACATTAGGCAAAAGAAATATAAATGGTGGAATTTTAGTTGTCCCAGCAACTTATACAATCTTATTGGATAAAAATGATACTTCTTCACATAAAGAAGAAATATTAGTTGAAGATTTAACAGATAAAAATAGTTTTAGATTGGGATGTAAGGGGAAAGTAAAAATCAAAGTAACTAATAAATTTTTAACATCAAAAATATAAGTTTTATAGTTGGTTTATATGATAAGAGTAATAAATTAGTGGATTATGTTACAATTGAAAATCAGCTTGCAGCAAGTGAAAGTATTATATTGGATGGAATGTTATTAATACCTAATAAAGGTGAATTTAAAGTTAAGACATTTTTATGGGATGGTTTAAATAGCATTAATAGTATTTCAGATCCAATAATTATAAATGTTAAGTAATAATAAATATATAATATTCAAAAGGGGTAATGAGAATGAAGAATAAATTTTTATCAGCATTAATATTAAGTACAGTAATTTTTACATCTAAAGCATCAGCAGTAAATATAGATGCTCAAACAAATGATTTAAATAAGATTTGGACAATAAAGTTTAATCAAGAAATAAAATATGATGATCTAATAAATGATAACATAGTTATAGCAGATAATGATGGAAATAAATTATCTACGAAAATTGTCTTAAAAGAAGGTGACACTTTAACCCTCCTTCCACCAGAAGAAGGGTATAAAGATGGACAAGTCTATAAATTAAATATAAGTGAAAATGTTAAATCTAAAAAGCTTAAAGGAATAAAATCACCTAAAGATTTTACTTTTAAAGTAGATACAAAAACTAAGGCTTTTAATAATGGTTCCTATAAGTATAAAGATTTAGTAGAAAAAACTTTAGAAGATGGTTGTAACTATATTAGCAATAAAGGGATAAATACAGATTGGGAAGTTATGGCTTTAGTGAAAAATGATAAAGCTATATCACAAGATTATTTAAAAAATATAAAATCAAGAATAGACAATAATCAGGTTACTCAACCGACAGACTATCAAAGAACAGCAATGGTTTTAGGAGCCTTAAATGAAAATGTTTTTGATTTTGAAGGTATTAATTTTATAGAAAACATATATAACAATGAAGGAATAATAGATCAAGGACCAAATGCAGTAATTTTTGCACTTACCGCATTGGATACTAAAAACTATAGTATACCTGAAAATTCGCATTTTACGAGAGAGTCTTTAGTAGATACTCTACTTGAAATGAAAACTGATGATGGTGGATGGGACTTTGCTGCTGTAAAAGCAGATCCAGATATGACAGGAATGGCTATAACAGCCCTTAGTAATTATAAAGATGATGCTAAAGTTAAAAACTCTATAGATAATGCTATTAAGCTTCTTAGTAATATGCAAAATGAAAATGGAACTATGTCATCCTATAAAATAGAAAACAGTGAAAGTATTTCACAAACTATAATAGGATTATGTGCTAATGGAATAGATCCTACAAGTAAAGAATTTACTAAAGGTGGAAAAAATCTTATAGATGCTCTGTTAACATTTAAAACTTCTGAAAACGGCTTTTCTCATATTCATAATGGAAGAGCAAACGAAAAAGCTACTGAACAAGCATTGTTAGCATTAGAATCTTATAGGGAATTAAAAAATGGTAGAAACCACATATATAAATTTTAAAAGTTGAGATTTAAGTTTTTAAAGTGTCTTTTTTATAAATAAGGCACTTTTTTAAAAAAATAAGATATTTAAACAAGAATTTATGGAGGGTATGTTATGAAGGTAAGAATAAATAGAATTTTATCCTACTTAATTGCAATTTTAATAATAACTTCAACTTGTATTTTTAATATTCCTATCATTAATAATACATCAGTGCTTGCTAGTGAAATAACAGAAAAAGGATTTACAATTAATGATGCTATATACGGATTAATATATTATTATGACAATGAATATTATAATAATTCTAAAAGTAATAAGACCTTAGAAGGATTAGAATATGCAGCAATGTATAAAGCCAATGCAGATTTAACTAAGAAAAATTGGTCAACTAATGAAACAATAAAAACTTATGGAATATCAGGAAAAGCAAAACAAAGCATAATATTGATGGAGTTAGACATAAATCCTATAAATTATAAAGGTGAAAATTTAATAGAGCAAGTAGTTGAAGACTTAAATAAAACTACAAGTATTAAATTTATACAAAATATACTACAAGAAGTTTTAGCTGTAGAAATGTTCAATGAAAAATTTCCAGAGCAAAAGATAATTTATAACATTAAAAACATAATTGATTTAATGCTAAAAGAACAAGATGAATCTGGATGTATAGGAGGAGCAATTCATAATACAGCTTATGCAATAGAAATATTTAATAAATACAGTTATATAGATGGAGTACTAGAAGGAAAAGAAAAAGGAATAAATTATTTAAAAAGTCAAATAAAAGATAAAGGTGTACTATACAAAGATGGAGGTACTTATTTTACTTATATCCATGCTCAAGCAGTAAGAGCTCTTTTACAAGCAGGTGAAGATGTAACTTCAGAAAAGTGGAGTAAAGATGGGTATAACATAGTAGATGGTCTATTTTATGAATGGAATGGGGAAAATTTCATTGATAAATATGGAAAAGATAGAGCTATAAATCATTATACAGAAGTATTATATACTTTAAGTAAGCTTAACGACTTAGGTTACAAAGATGTCTTTTTAAAAAATGTTGAATTTTTAAATGTAGTTAAAGATGATACTAATCAATCTAAGGATGAGAAAGTTACTATAAATAAAGTTATAGATGGTGTAATAGACTATTATAATGAAAAGCATTTTGTAGAAGAGCAAGGTCAATTAAGTGATTTTCACTATTCAGCTATGTATAGAGCCGGCGCTAATTTAAGTGAAAAAATTGGTATATAAATGAAAAATATCAAACTAAATATGATATGAATTGGAGACTTTTAGGCACAAAAGCTCAACAAAGTTTAATACTTTTAGATATAGATAAAAATCCAAATGATTATGAAAACAGAAAGTTTATAGAAGAAATAGTCAATGAAATTGATGAAAAAGATAGTTATTTTACAATTCCAGAATTAAATGCAGTTTTAGCAATAGATAAATATAATTCTAAATTTAAAAATGAAAAAGTTTCTTATAATGTAAATAAGGCTATTGAAAATATATTAAAGGCACAATGTGATGATGGTGGATTTAAACAAAGACAAACTTCAACGCCAACTAATACAGGTATTGCACTAACTGTATTAAGTAAACATAGAGATATAAATGGTGTTAATAAAGCAATAGATAAAGCTATAGATTACTTAAAGTGTCTTCAAAAAGAAAATGGTGCAATATATGAAAAAACTTATATCACAAATTATTATTGTGATGTTCTTCAAGGCTTAATAGCTTGTGGAGAAGATATTACATCAGAAAAATGGACAACAACTTCTGGAAATAATCTTATAGATGGATTATTTATACTTTGGAAAGATGATAATTCTTTTGATGATAAAGAAGGGGAAAGTTCAAATAATAGGGGATGGCTTGTAGCAAGTGAAAAGGCATTGCACAGATTAGTAGATATTAAAAACGCTGGTTATTCAGATTATGTTATAGAAGATATAAAAATTAAAAAATACAATGATAAAGAAAAACAAGGAAACACTTGTAAAGTAAATGTAGCTATAGTATTGCCGGAAAATGGATCCTATGTAGCTTATTTCAAACCACAGGAAGTTATTATAGATGATGAGAAACATACTGGAGGGTTTACTGCTTTAGGAGCATTGCAAGCCTCAACTTCCTTATATGAAACAACTGGTAGCATGGTTACATCTATATATGGATATAAAAATAAAGGAACTAATGGATGGATGTATACAGTTAATGGTGTTTTACCTAATGAAATGGCTGGAAAAGTAAAGTTACAGGAAGGTGATAAAGTTATTTGGTACTATTCTACTGGTGGGATGAATGGGAACGCACCTAATTGGAATGATTTATAAAACACATAATAAGTTTTATAAAACTTATTGTTTCAGTTAAATAGAAGAAAGATATATTTAATTTAAAAGACAAATTTAAAGTGTAAATATGTATAAACTGCCATATAAATGATGGCAGTTTTATTCTAAAGTAAAAATTTAAATATATAAATAATAGGAAGTGGTTAAATGAATAAAATAAAAAAATCTAAAGTTTCAATGTGCTTAGCGTTACTATTAATAATCAATTTAATATTTCCAACTATGGGATTTGAGGTTAAAGCAAAGGATTTAATTTGTAATGAAATTAAAGTTAGAGTAGAAGGTACGAATAAAACATTATTTGATAAACAATTTGAAATAACAAATGAAGAAGTGGTAAAGGATGTAATTAAAAACTCCATAGGGGAGGATAATGTTGATGGTTTAGAAAGTAATTTTATAACTGGAGTATTAGGAGAAAAAAGAGAATCTCATATAGGATGGATGTATTATTTAATAGATAAAGATGGAAATATAAAACAAGGTGATGTAATAAGTAATGAAAAAATAAAAGATATTAATAATAATTATTATAAAGAATTAGTATTACATATGGCTAAGTGGTCTGATGGAATAACTTGCGTGCCAAAAGTTACATATAGCAATGTTAACAATAATTATACTTTAAAAATTACAGAACAAAACATGATGATGGGTATTGATGAGAGAAATGCAAAAGATGTTAACATAAAAGTTGACGGCGTTGGAGAATATAAAACTGATGAAAATGGACAAGCAGCATTTAAAATTAAATGTGGAGAAAATAAAGTCCATATTTATAAAACTTTAAAAGATTCTAAAGGTGTAGAATATCCAGCAATAGTAAGACAGAGCTTTACTCTAACAGGAGATGTAATAGACAATGATGTTAACATAGCTAAAATTCTTGATGATTTTAATAAAAATTATGAAAATCAAGAATTAAACTATAAGAAACTTTTAGCATTAAATTATTATAATGAAGTAAACAGAACAGATTTTATGTTAGAAGAAAGTGATAATGCTTCAAGTTATGCATCAAATATTATGGGAATATTAGCTTTAAGTGAAAATCCTTATAATTACAAAGAAATAAATTACGTAGAAAAACTTTTAAAATCTCAGGATAATGATGGAGAATTTGTTGTAAGTGAAAATGACAAAGGTTCAGCTACTACATTAGCAAGTTGCATAATTGCTTTAGATATGGCTAAAGCTGATTTTGATAAAAATAAAGCGGTTAAAACATTAATAAATAAAATTAATGACAGCGGGTTTGAAGACATAGATATTATAACTAACATTATGATAGCCTTATCAAAACATAGAGATATTGAAGGTGTAAATGATATAATAAATTTATCTATTGAAAAATTAAAAGAAATGCAGTTAGAAGGTGGAGGATTTGATTATTGTGGTTTTGGAAATAGTCCTTACTCTACAGGACCAGCAATTCAAGCATTAATATCTGTTGGTGAAAATTTAAATTCTGAGAAATGGAATAAAGGCAGAACACCAATAGAAGCACTTCTTGCATGTAAAATCGAAGGTAAAGGTTTTGAAATGATAGAAGGCATGGGAGAAGGGGAAGATGATGAAACTGCAACAGAGCTTGCACTTTTAGCATTAGTAGATGCATATAAAGAAAAATCTGTTTATAGTGCGTTTGCATTTATAAAAGAAGAACCAAAGGATTACAATAAAATAATAGAAAGTGAGCTTAATGATATTAATGACTATTTTAAAGATGTAAAAGAGTTTGATTATAATGCAATGATGGGATTATCTTTTTTATCTTATGATAAAAATCAACTAATTGAAAATATAAAATTAAAGGATAAAGAAAATGTATTTAATTTAGCTCAAAATGTTATGTCTATTATAACCATGGAAAAGGATCCTAAAAATTATAACGGAAAGAATTATATTGATTTGTTATATGATAAATTAAATAATGATAAGTTTACAGGTAAAAGTATTTATGGGTTAATAGCACTAGAAATGTCTTCAACTAAAAAAGAATACATAGATACTATTATATCTAAATTTAAAACAGAATTTAATAATAATAAAGTTAAAAAAATAAGTGATAAATCATTATTAATTATTGCGTTATCTCCATATAAAGAAGATGATGAGGTGAAAAGTATAATTAATAAGTGCGTGGAAGATTTAAAAAATGCGCAATTAGAAAATGCGGCATTCACTATGAATAAAGCCTTTCCAAATGGTGAAAGTGAAGATACAGCACTAGCTATAGAGGCAATAATAGCTTCTGGTGGAGATCCTCTATCAGAAGAATGGACTAAAAATGGGAAAAACCCATTAGATGCATTACTTTCCTTTAAAATGGGAAAAGGATATATTTATGAAAGTTCTCTTGGAGCATATGAACAAAATATGTATACTGGATACGTTTTGAGAAGTATTATTGCCTTGAAAAATAAAACTGTAGTTTTTAATAATTTTAAGCTAGATGAAGATGAACCAGTAGAAAAAAATAATAAATTAACAATTGAAAATAATATTATCAAGGAAAATTTTCTAAAAGGTCATGATGCTAATATAGAATTAAAACTTAATAATAAGAATAATAATTCTGTTGAAAATGTAACTATAATAATAGGAGTTTTTAATAAGAATAATAAACTCATATCATATAAAACCTTAGAAAACACATTAGAAAATGGAGAAATTAAAGATATTAAAGAAAAAATAAGTTTACCTAATGAAGATAATTTAAAGGTTAAAATCTTTACATGGGATAGTTTAGAAAAGATGAATAGTAAAAATGAGCCTATAGAAATTAAAGTTAAAAATTAATAATTATATTAAAAATACCCTACATATGAGATTATAATAATCTACTTTTAGGGTATTTTTGTATTTTAATAAATCTATACGTTATATTGTGTTTCAAGTTGTCTTTTAAAATTATCTATACTTTAGAATTGATACCTATAAATAACTTCAAATATTTATTTATAATTTGTAAATTGTAATTATGATAAGTAAAAATATGTATTTGATATGATAACATATATTATATAATAATCATGAATTTGTAGGGGGCTTATTATGGACAAGAAAAACCGAAGTGTAAAAGTAAATGTTTTATTTTTATTAAAAAATGCTTGGAGATGGGAGAAAAAATATTTTTTATTTTAGTATATTTACAGTAGTTACAGCGTTAGTTCCTTTTATAAGTATATTTCTTCCAAAGTTCTTAATTGATGAATTAACTGGACTTAAAAGACCTAATGTACTTATTAATATATTAATAGTTTTTTCATAATATCTTCAATATCAAACTTTTTAACAACATATTTAGATAATATAGCTTTTCCTAAAATGCTTTTAATAAGACTTAAATTTATGAATCTTATGCAGGAAAAGTGTATGACTATGGATTTTGAATACACAGAAGATTCAAAAATATTGAATGATATAGAAACTTGTTCAAAGGCTATTGGAGACAATACAAATGGTATTGAAGGGGTTTATCATAAATTATTTGAACTTTTTGGAGCTGTTATAGCTTTTTTAGGATATATAACTATAGTATTAACTTTAAGTCCATGGATATTATTATATCTATTAGCAAATGTAAGTTTTGTTTATTATCTGACGATGAAAATTAAAAAATACAGATACTCAAAGAAAGATGACTTATCTAATTATTCAAGAAAACGTAATTATATTTATGATATTATGTATAATTTTTCTTACGGAAAAGATATTAGAATTTTTAATTTAAGTTTATGGTTACAAGATAAATTTAATTTATTTAATAATAGTAAAGTAAATATTGAAAGTACCATTAAGAACAAAGAATTTAAAGTATCTATAGTGTCTATAATATTACTTCTTATAAGAGAAGGATTAGTATATTTTTATTTAATTCATAATGTTTTAAAGGGTACTATGAGTATTGGAAATTTTACTATGTATTTTACAACTATTTCAGGATTTGCATCTTGGATGCAAACTATTTTAGATAATATAGCTCATATTAATGCTCAAAATTTATATATAAATGATTTTAGGGATTTTTTAGAATTTGAAAATAAAAAAGAAAATAATAAACTAAATAATATTCCAAAAGATACCACTTATGAAATTGAATTTAAAAATGTTAGTTTTAAATATCCTAATAGTGATAGATATATTTATAAAAATCTTTCATTAAAAATAAAAAAAGGTCAGCGTTTAGCTATAGTTGGTATAAATGGTGCAGGAAAGACCACTTTTGTAAAACTAATAACAAGACTTTATGAACCAACGGAAGGTGAAATTTTTATTAATGGAATAAATATATCTACTTTAAACAAGTCAGAATATTATAAATTATTTTCTGTAGTATTTCAAGAAATAAAGGTATTTGCTTTTAGCATAGCTGAAAATATAGCTCTTATAGAAAATGAACTTATTGATAGAAACAAAGTTATCCAGTGTATTAGAAAGGCAGGATTAGCTAACAAAGTGAATTCTTTGGAAAATGGTATAGATACTTCTTTACTTAAAATATTAGATTCCCAAGGTATAGAATTATCTGGTGGTGAAAATCAAAGAATAGCGTTGGCTAGAGCTCTTTATAAAAATGGAAAGGTAATTATTTTAGATGAACCAACTTCAGCATTAGATCCTATAGCTGAATATAATATTTATAAAAAGTTTGATGAAATGATTGAAGATAAAACAGCAATATATATTTCACATAGATTATCTAGTACTAGGTTTTGTGATGTAATAGCTTTTTTTGAAGATGGAGAAATTAAAGAATATGGAACCCATGATGAATTAATGAAAAAAGAAGGAAATTACTACTCTATGTTTAATGTACAAGCTTCCTATTATGAAAAAGAAAATTTAGAGAGGGAGTGTGTATAAATGAAAACTAAATTAAAAGAAGAAATTAAAGTAGATTTTAAAACAATAAAGCATTTTTTGAAAATTACTAATAATATTTCTAAAATGTATATTCCTTTGCTTATTTTATCCTCTATATTTAAAGCATTAACGCCTTTAATAAATATTATTATGCCTAAGTTTATTATAGATGAATTATTAGGTAATAAAAGGGGGGAAGTGTTCATTACTTTAGTTTTAACAATAATAATAAGTAATGCATTGCTAAATATTATTAATAGTATATTAGATACAAAGTTAAGTATTTTAAAGATTCAAATTGTAAATGGGTTTGAGCTATTAATTGGTAAAAAGATAATGGATATGGATTTTCAAAATATCGAGGATCCTGAAATTTTAGATTTAAAAGAAAGAGCAATTTTCCCAGTTAATAATCAAGGAGTTATAGAAGATTTAATAGCTATAATAGTAGATATATTTACTGAATCTATAGCAATAATAAGTATACTTGCTGTTATTTTAACACTAGATGTTTATATAATATTAGTTATATTAGCTATAGTAATATTGAACTCTTATATATACAAGAAAATTCAAAAAATGCAATTTAATATTTTTCAGGATTTAATTCCACTTAATAGGGCATTTGGTTATTACTTAAGCACAACTAATGATTTTTCTATTGCAAAAGATATTAGACTTTATAATATATCACCTTTGATATTAGGCAAAATAAAAGAATATAACAAAACTACAATAAAAAAATTTGGGAATTTATCTAATGCAATAGGAAAATATAACGGTATTAGTAATATAAATTTACAAATTCAGATGTTAGCAGTATATAGCTATATGACTTACAAAGTATTAATGAATAAAATAGGTATAGGTTCTTTTGCTATGTATGTTTCTGCTGCTAGTAATTTTAGTAGTAATATTTCTAAATTTATAACTAATTTTATAAGAATAAGACAACTATGCATATATTTAAACCCATATATGGAATTTGAACAAATTAAATCTAATCAATTAAGTGGTGATAATAAAATTGATAACATAGCTCAATATGAAATTGAATTTAAAAATGTAAGTTTTAAATATCCAAGAAGTAATAACTATACTTTAGAAGATGTATCTATAAAAATATCAGCTGGCGAAAAACTTTCTGTTGTTGGATTAAATGGAGCAGGAAAAACAACTTTTATAAAATTATTAACAAGACTTTATAGGCCATCAAAAGGAGTAATTTTACTAAATGGAGTAAATATCGAAAATTATGAGTATGATGAATATATGAAAATTTTAGGAGTAGTTTTTCAAGACTTTAAGTTATTTGCATTTTCTATTAAAGAAAACATTATACTTAATGATACTAAAAAGTTCAATAAAGAAAAGTTATACGAAGCTTTAAATAAATCTGGACTAGAAAAAGATGTACTAAAATTAGATAAAGGTATAAACACTCATATATATAAAACTTTTGAAGAGGATGGTATAGAATTCTCAGGAGGACAAGCTCAAAAGCTAGCTATATCAAGAACAGTATATAAAGATGCACCTATAGTTGTCTTAGATGAGCCAACAGCAGCATTAGATCCTATTGCAGAATTTGAAATATATAATAGTTTTAATGAACTTATAGGGAATAAAACAGCAATATATATTTCACATAGACTATCTAGCTGTAAATTTTGTGATAAAATTGCAGTTTTTCATAACGGCAGAATTGTTCAATATGGAACACATGAAGAGCTTATAAAAGAAAAAGAAAGCCAATACAACAAAATGTATATGGCACAAGCACAATATTATGCTTAATAAAGGAAATGACTTATTAAATATAGTTTTTAGTTAGAATAATAAAATGGCATTTCATAGTAAATATTAATCTTCAATGGTATAATTTTACTAAATACTAAAGATTGTAGGTGATATGATGATTGAACTATCTTTTAATAAAGTAAAAAAGTATTTAGATGCTACATTGGTGCTAGAGGATATTACTTTTAATATTTATGATGGTGAAAAAGTTGGAATTGTTGGAGCAAATGGATGTGGAAAAAGTACAGTATTAAAGTTAATAGCAGGGATTTTTTCAATGACAAGAGACGATAAAGGGCTAATAACTATACCTAAGAATTATACTATTTCTTATCTTGACCAAATTCCAAGTTATGATGAAGATGTTAAGGTTATAGATATTTTAAGCTTAGCTTTTAGTGAGTTAAAAGAAATTGAAATAACTATGAAATCTTTAGAAATTAAGATGAAAACATTAGAAGGAGAAATTTTAAACAGAACTTTAAAAGAATATAGTTATTTGCAAGATAAATACACTGCAAAAGGTGGGTTTGAGCAAAAAGAAAAATTAAGTAAGGTTTGTAAAGGATTAAATTTTGATGATGATTTTTTAAAAAAAGATTTTAATATTTTAAGTGGAGGTGAAAAAACTACTGTAATCTTAGGGAAAATTCTTTTAGATTCTCCAGATATTCTTTTATTAGATGAACCAACAAACCATTTAGATATGGAATCAGTAGAATGGCTAGAGGGATATTTAAAAAGTTATGATGGTATTGTTATTATAGTTTCCCATGATAGATACTTTTTAGATAATGTAGTTAATAAAATTATAGAAATTGAGGATGGTGTTTGCGAGACATATAAAGGTAATTACTCTGATTTTGTTAAACAAAAAGAAGAAAATATGCTTATACAGTTTAATCAATTTAAAGAACAACAAAAGAAAATAGATGCTATGGAGAAAGCTATAAAAGATTTAAGAGATTGGGCATTAAGAGCGGACAATAATAAGTTTTTCAGACGTGCAGCAAGTATGCAAAAAAGTCTAGATAAAATGGAAAGAATAGATAAACCTAAATTAGAAAGAAAAAATATGACACTTAATTTTAAAGATAGTGAACGCTCAGGTAATGAAGTCATAAAATCAAAAAATCTATGTAAAAGTTATGATGATAAAACACTTTTTTATAATGGAAATATGTTAGTTAGATTTAAAGAACGAACGGCATTAATAGGTTCTAATGGAAGTGGTAAAACTACTTTTTTAAAAATTTTACTTGGTAAAGAAAACTTAGATTCTGGAGAAGTAACGATTTCAGAAAGTGCTAAAATAGCATATCTTCCACAAAGCATAAGTTTTAATGATGAAACCATGACAGTTATAGAATGTTTTAGAGAAGATATTTCTATTCTTGAGGGAAAAGCTAGAGAGTATTTATCAAAATTTATGTTTTTTGGTAATGATGTATTTAAAAAGGTTAAGCATTTATCTGGTGGTGAAAGAATTAGATTAAAATTAAGTAGGCTTTTGTATGATGATATAAACTTATTAATACTTGATGAACCTACAAATCATCTAGATATTGACTCAATAGAAAACTTAGAAGAATCTTTAATGGATTTTAAAGGTACTATATTCTTTATATCCCATGATAGATACTTTATAAATAGAATTGCTAATAGAATAATCGCAATAGAAAACAACTCTTTTAAAAGCTATGATGGAAATTATGATGTTTACAAAGAAGAAAAATCTAAATTTAATATTCAAATTGAAGAAAATAAGAAAAGTAAACCTGAAAGGAAAAACTGGAAAAATATAAATACGAAAAAAGTATTAGAAAAGAAAATATCTAAACTAGAGACTATTATATTAGAAAATGAAGAAAAAATTGAGCATTTAAACAATGAAATGGGGAAAAATAGCTCAGATTATTCTAAAATAATGGAGTTAAATACTTTAAAAGAAACCATTGAAAAATCATTACAGGAATTTATAGAACAATGGGAATTACATTGCGAGGAATTAAATGAATATTTAGATAAAAGTAATTCTTAAAGTTAAAAAGATTAACATAAGAAAATATGGTCCTATTCAAAGTTATGTATAAATCTAAGAAGTAACTTTTGGAAAAGTTTTATTGAAATTTAAAATATTTTTGAGCATGTCTTATTATTTAGGATATCAAGATTTAAAAATATATAATTTTAAATGTCAATTTAGACCTTATACTAAATGGAAGGAGCTAATTTAATGAATAATTATTCTTCTAAAAATAAAAGTGAAATTTTAATTTTTTTAATTATAAATTTTGGGATTACAGCTTTGATGGGAGTTATTCTTTTTATTGCATATAAAAATGTTCCATCAGAATTTGTTGAAAATTTTGCAATTGTTCAAATGCTTTATCCTGCATTTGCCACAATTATTACCATGAGATTTTTTAGAAAAGAAGAAATCAAAAGACCTGTAAAGATATTTTTTAATATTTTCATTGTAACTACTATAATATCAATTATTATTTTATTTATAGGTACATTTGTCTTTAAAAACAATTTGAACATTTTATCAATTATTATACAAATAATTGTGGCTATATCTAGCTTTGTATCGGTTATTATTATACTACGTAATGATGATAATTCCTTTGAAAGTATAAATTTAAAATTTAATAATAATTTATGTAAAATTGCTATAATTTTATTAATATTTATAGGATTATATCTTCTTCGTATTGGCATATCTATATTGTTTCAAGATGATCAATCATTTGATGTGTTAAAAATACTTTCTACTTTACTTATGATGCCGTTAAGTTTATGTATAAATGCTTTTTTATCATTTACTATTTTTTTTGGAGAAGAATTTGGATGGAGAGGGTATCTTCAGCCAAGACTACAAAATATTTTTGGGAAAAGACTAGGAGTATTAATATTGGGATTTATTTGGGGTATATGGCACTTACCACTTTGTTTTACTTTGTATAGTCCTGAGACACCAATATATTGTGTTATAAACCATATTTTATTTTGTGTATTTTTAGGCATTTTTTTAGGATTTGCATATATGAAAACTAATAATTTATGGACACCGATTTTGATACACTTTGCAAATAATACTATAGGAATGGCTCTAACCGGTGGAAAAGCAGGTGTTATAACACTAAAAGTCTTAATTTTTGCAGCAGTTCTTAATATTATTACCTATGGATTGTTTATCTTTTCAAATGAATATAAAAAAGATAAGGATAAAACTATTATATAATATATATTTTAAATTAAGTAAAAATACTCTATAAAAACTTGCTAAGGAAATTAGTACTTAGTAAGTTTTTTATTTACACATTATAATTTAAAAGTGCATGAAGTATAGGATGGATTTCTTATTGTTTACAAATGCAAGAATTAAGATTTTAAAATAATGACCGACATTAAATATAGGTGTATTTTGGAATTTTAGAAGGAGTTGAAAAAGTTGACTTTTAAAATAGAATTTAATAATAAGGTGTATACAGACCAATACATAAAAGATGCTAATATAGATGAAATAATAATACTTTTAAAAGAACTTAATTTAAGTTATAGCCAATATAAAGACTTTCTTTTTAATAGAGAGCTCTTAGAAAACAAAGTTTTAGAATTACTTAATGAAAAAGGTAGATTAATTAAAGATGAAGATATATTTTCAAAGGAATGTTCTGAAAGAGAACTAGCTATTACCTTAGTAGAGCACTCTATAGATGATATAAGCTTTACTGAAGAAAAAAGTGAAACATATAATATTACATCTAATAAAAATATAATTGAAGAGGAGTATTTTAACATGATAGAAAGTTTAATTGAAAATAACTTTAATTTGCAAGAGGATATATTTATATACATAAATAGTGGAAGTATAATCCTAAAAAAAGAGGGTAGCAAAAGTTTATTGACATTGCCCTTATCAATAGTAGTTTCTGATATAGAATCTCCTGATAATTTTCAACTTGAAATATTAGATTTAAAGCTGAAGAATGGAATTGAAAAAAGTTCAACCTATATAATAAATGATATAGAAAACCTATTATGCAACAAAAATTCTACAATTATATTAGATGATAATGAAAATCATATTACTATAAGTAAGGACAACTTTATATATAAACTTTTAGATGCTTTAAAGGCGTTCTTTCAATTAAAACACATAATATATAAAAACTTAATTATTGTGTTTAATGAGTACAATATGATAAAAATTTTAATGCAAGAGGAAGATAATAATTTATTAACATCAAATTTAAATGTAATAAATATTTTAGCATTAAATCTTTATAAAGATAATCTTGAAATAAATAAATATAAGGATAACCTTTTATTTTTAGATATGAATAAAACTTTAATTTTAAAAAGCCACTGTGAGATTGAAGAAGGGGAGTTTTGTTATTCTGCAAAAGGAGAAGGTCATGTAGTTTCAAAAATTTAAATATATCTGTAGAAGCTTTAAGTAATTTAATAATGAAATATGGTTATTATAAATCTTTGAATTTAAGTATAAAAAGTGACTATATTAATTTTATTACAACAGAAGATATGTTTAGAGAATTAGATAAATTAGAAAATTTTAATGTTAATATAGACTTTTTTGATAGTAAAAACATAAACTTAAATTTAAAAGAAACAATAAAAAATTATCATTCAAATTTAAATACAATAATAATGTTTCTTCAAGATTCAGGCAAAAATGATTTAAATCTTAAATATGATTTAAAAGATAATATTATAGAAGTAACTCTTTCATATTATGAAATTAATAAATTATTAAGTCTTGTTTTATATAATTCATTAAAAGATGATCTAAAAAATATAGAAGGCAAGATATCATTAGTTGCTCCTATAAAAATAGTTAAACCTTTAAGAGAAATACTGAAAGAATTTATACCTGGAAAATTAGTTACTGGTATTTCAATAGATAAAATGATGAATTATATTGAAAATGGATATAAAAATGTGTGTAAAGGTATAATAGATCATACATTTAATCTTTATGATAAAGAGGCAGATATATCTTTAGTTACTTTAGATTTTAAAGGAGATATAATAGAAGTTTTAAACAATGATAAAAAGGTAAATAGTTTATTTAAAAGTATTAAAACTAGTAATTTACATTTTACATTAAGAGTTGGTGGAATAGTAGAGAATTTAACTATTTATTTAGATGATTTTATTCCTTTAGATAAAACTGTGAAAGAGGAATTAAGTAAAAAAATAAACATGAATATAGATAACAATTGTATAAATAGTAATAAAATTTATGTTTATTTAGATGAAAGCAAATTAACACTTACAGTATTTAGTATACAAAATAAAGATAATGCAGAATTTATATCTGATATAATAATAAAAGAATTTTAAATTAAAAGTGTCATACATAATTTAAATTTTATGTATGACACTTTTAATTTAATTATTATACAACGTATTTACAAGTAAGCTATTAGGATTGTTTTTAATACATCTGATACTAATGACTCCATATCTTCAACTGTCAATAGGTTATAAGTAGAAAATATAAGCATCCATTCTTTATATTTTAAATTATCATCTAAGGCCAAAGCTTTTTTGCAATGATTAAATGCTAATTCCTCATAACATAGTGGTGTTAATATAATTAATAGATAATACGAAGCTAAATAATGTCCATAAGCTAACTCCTTTATAGAATTTGAATTTTCTAGTTTTGCTAATTTATTTAATAACCAAAAATAAAAATTACTTTTGTTATAATAATTTTCTTCCTTAAAAACTATTAAATTATCTTCTGTCATATCAAATAAACTTAAATTACTTAAATTTAAGTTTAATACTTCATTAAGTTCTTCCATAAAAATTGCTCCTTATTAATTTGTTATTTTATAAATAGATAATTGTTTATTATAGCATACTAAAATATTATACACATAAATATGATGAATTACCACCTAAAATTTGTAATTTAAAAGCTATTCAAGTACATATATTTCATTTTAAAGTAATAATTGTTTACATTTACTTAATATAACATTAATATGGAGACTGAAATATAAAAGGGTGGTGTAATAATGTTAATAAATAATAATGAGAGTTTATTCTTAAAAGCTAAAAAAAGTAAGAAGCTTGGTAATATAATTTGGACTCCTATACTAGCTGAAATTATGATTGAGTTTGGTGGATTTTTGGGCTGGATAGCTGCAATTATATTATTTAAATTCTTTACTACATTAGGATTAAATACAAATGACAATAAATTATTAATTCTCTTTTTAGATTTATCAGGATTTTTATTTATTAGTCTAGTAGTATTTTTTAGAGTAAAATTTATAGAAAAAAGAGACATATCAGATTTAGGGCTTAATAAGGAGAATAGTATTAGAAACTATTTAAAAGGTTTTTTACTAGGAAGTGTAATGATGTGTACAATTGCTTTTATATTATATATATTAGGTTATGCTACACTTGAAACGAATTCTATACAAAATGTAGGGATAAGTGCTATTACTAGCATACTTATAATTTTACCTGGATGGATTATTCAAAGTGCTAGCGAAGAAATAGTTGCAAGAGGGTGGCTAATGAATATTTTAGGTGCTAAATATAATGGGTTAGTAGGGCTCATTGTATCATCTATATATTTTGGATTAATTCATTTATTTAACCCTAATATCAATGTTTTAGCTATTGTAAATATTATTTTATCAGGATTTACATTTGGATTATATGTAATATATAAAGGAAATCTTTGGGGGGCTTGTGGGTTACATGCTGCATGGAACTTTATGCAAGGCAATATATTTGGATTTGAAGTTAGTGGTTTAGATACATCAGTTGGTACACTTATAGATTTAAAATTAAAAGATAATTCAATAGTGTCCGGTGGTGTGTTTGGACCAGAAGCAGGTTTAGTAGCCACATTTATAGAGATAATAGTCATTATAGGGTTTATATATTTAATAAGAAAAAATAAAATGAAAAAAGTTTAGGATAAGTTCATAAAGTATAAATAAGAACAGATTGAAATGAAAAAGATTCAGTCTGTTTTTATTAATTTTAAAATTATAATAATAAAGAAAGATTACTTAATAATTTGAGTATGATATAATATAGGAAAATAAAGTTAAATTTAATGGGTAGAAGATTAATATAATTATATAAACTTAGGAGTGTAAAATGATAGTTAATAGTATAAAGAGCTTAGGCCATTTAAAATTAGATTATAAAGTTAATAATAATGGATTTAGAATAAAAGGTATTGGAAAGAATTTTAAATTTAAAATAAATAAAAAAGTTACTAAAAACAAAAAAGTTATTACTAAAACTTTTATTATAAAAAAATAATTTAAATTTATAAAATTATAGTAGGTAAAAAAGATAGGTTATAGATATAATCATTATATAAAGGTATAAAAACCTCTCTTTTCAGTGATATATTTATGTCGTGAAATGTAAGTTTCGCGACATTTTTATGTTTTTATGATATACTGTATATATTATGTAAATTATTTATTATTTTACCTTAGGAGGAATTTTTTATGGCTAAATTAAATTGTAAAAAACCCTATTACATAGATGATTTTTTAAATTATATGACTACTGTTAAAGGTGTCTCAAAAAGTACTCTAAAGGCCTATACATCAGATATAAATCTTTTTCTTAGATTCTTGAAATTGCATAAAAATTTAGTACCTCTAGATACTTACTTTGATAACATCCCTATCAATGATATTTCTATTGAACTTTTAAAAACCCTTACATTAAATGATTTTTATGCTTATGTCTCCTATTTAGAAAACTCTAGAGGAAATGGTCCTAGTGCTAAGGCAAGAAAAGTTGCTAGTTTAAAATCTCTTTTTAACTATCTTGTAAATAAAGTTAAGTTAATTCCCTACAATATTACACTAGAACTGGAGTCCCCTAAATTAGGAAAACGTAGCCCTATTTATCTAACATTAGATGAAAGTAAAGATCTTTTAACTGCCGCTAAAACTAGAGATAAAAATTCACAAAGAGATTATTGTATCATTACCCTATTTTTAAATTGTGGACTTAGATTATCTGAACTTTGTAGTATAAACATATCTAATATTAAAGGTGACATATTAAAAGTTTTAGGAAAAGGTAACAAAGAAAGAACTATATATTTAAATAAAGCTGCACTAAAATCTATAAATAATTATATGCCTATTAGAAATGAAATTAATTTTAGAGTTAAAAATGAAGATAAAGACGCCCTATTTATAAGTGGAAAATATGGTAGAATTAACAAAAGAACTGTAGAGAGAATAGTAAAAAAATATGTTGGGCTTGCAGGTCTTGATAAGGATAAATACACACCACATAAGCTAAGGCATACTAGTGCTACTTTAATGCACAAATACGGAAAAGTTGATGTTAGAACATTACAACAGATTTTGGGTCATGAAAATGTAGCCACAACTCAAATATATACCCATGTAGACAATGACACTTTAAGAGAAGCTATAAATCAAAACCCATTGATGGATGAATAGATACTAATAGAATAAAAAATATATTATAGAAAATAATAAACATATAAATGCAATCTGTAACTAGTTAAAGATGGTATTTATTTAACAAATGAAGATAAAGAGGAGAAATAATGCTCTTTATTTTACTAAACAAATGAAATAAGTAAGGAGGAGAATAATGACTACAAATAAAAAGCTTTCTCACAATGTCTATGGAGGAATTAAAGGTGAAGATTATATGCCTTTTGTACCTACTGATGTAGCAATGCCAGAAGCAACTACAATTTCTATAATAATTGGTATTATATTTGCTTGTATTTTTGCAGCAGCTAATGTATATCTTGGATTACAAGTTGGAATGACAATAGCTGCAGGTATACCAGCATCTATTTTAGGCGCTGGTATTTTAAAGAAAATATTTAGAAGAAATAATATTTTAGAAGCCAATATGATACAATCCGTTGCGGCTATGGGTGAATCTATAGCTGGTGGTATAATATATACCCTTCCCGCTATAATAATTTGGGGAATGACTTTAAATCTTTATACAATCTTTGTTTGTACTGCCCTTGGTGGTCTACTAGGTCTAATTTTTGTTATTCCATTTAGAAAATATTTAATAGTTGAGCAGCATGGTGAATTAATTTTTCCAGAAGGTATGGCTGCTGCCGAAGTTCTTGTTACAGGAATGGAAGGTGGAAGTGGTCTTAAAACTGTAACTACAGGTATTGGTGTTGGTGCCCTATTTAAATTTTTTTCATCTGCATTTAAAATTTGGCAAGAATCACCAGAATGGGTAATAACTCCTCTTCAAGGAACATTAATTGGAGTTAATGCAATGGCCTCTCTTGTAGGTGTTGGCTTTATTGTAGGACTGGAAGTAGCTCTTTATATGTTTGGTGGTGCACTAATTGCATGGCTTGGGCTTATACCATTAATAAAATATGTAGGAGCAGATCTTATGACTCCCTTGTTTCCTTCAGCATCTTTAATATCAGAAATGGGTGCATGGGACATTTGGAGTCAATACATAAGATATATAGGTGCTGGAGCTGTTGCGGCTGGTGGATTTATTAGTCTTGGTAAGTCATTACCAACAATAATAAAATCTTTTAAAACAGCACTACAAGGACTTGGTGGAAATAGTGAAACTACTATAGTAAAAAGAACTGATGTAGATACACCATTAACCTGGGTTTTAGGTGCAGCAATTTTAGTATTCATCCTTGGTTGGTTCCTACCAGGTTTAAAACTAGGTGCTTTAGGTTCATTTTTAGCAGTATTATTTGCATTCTTTTTTGCTGTAGTTTCAGCAAGAATGGCAGGAATTATTGGAGTATCTAATAATCCAGTATCAGGAATGACTATTGCTACCCTACTGTTTATTACAGGAATCTTAAAATTATTTAGATATGAAGAGCAAGCTGGTATGAATACTGCAATACTTTCAGGAGCTGTAGTATGTATAGCTATAGCTGTTGCTGGTGGAGTTGCTCAAAGTTTAAAAACTACTTACATAATTGGTGGTACTCCAAAAAAAGTTGAATGGTGCATGTATTTAGGTTTATTTTTAGCTTCTTTTGCAGCTGGTGGTGTTTTACTAATGCTACATAACAGTTATGGAATTGGATCTAAAGCTGTTCCAGCACCACAAGCTACATTGATGTCTATGGTCATCAAAGGTGTTATGACTGGACAATTACCATGGACACTAGTTGTTGTAGGCGCTATTCTAGGAATATTTTGTGCATTGGCAGGACTTCCAATACTTCCAGTGGCACTTGGACTATACTTACCAATACATTTAACTACGGCAATTTTAACTGGTGGAATAGTAAGAACTTTTGTAACTAAGAAATTTAAAACTAATGAAGAACAAGGTAAACTTCAAACAGAAAGAGGTATACTATTATCTTCAGGATTGGTTGCTGGAGATGCATTAACAGGAATACTTGTAGCAATTATTTCAACAATTACAATTGGAGGTACTCCTCTATCAGAAAAAATATCTATTGGAACAAATTTTATGCCGTCAATTGCTAACAGTCCTTGGACTGCATTGGTAGCCTTTATATTATTAGCATATTGGGTATATGCATTTTCAATTAGAATAGAAGAAAAAGCTTAATATTGTTATGGGTGGAGTTTTGTACTCTACCCTATTTTTATATGTTTTTTTAATTTCTATTTACTTTTAAAGTGAATTTGTATTAAATTTAGATATATGTGTAATAATTTTAAATATAAGGAGTGAGTATAGTGATAAAAAAAGAAAAAAATTATGAAGAGCAAGATAATTTTCTTAGATATATACCAGTTATCAAACATGAGGATTATAAAATAAAGGATGATATTGTATATTTAATATTCTATCATAATAAATTAGCAGAAAGATTTTTAAGAAAGATTAACAAAAAAAGGCCTGCTATTAGTGATATTAAATTTGATAAAATAGGTAGCAATGTTTGGATGAATATAGATGGTAAAAAAAATGTTTATGATTTAGGTAAATGTCTACTTGAAATGCCTATTTTAAAAAAGGAATATGAAAATACAACAGAAAAAGATTATATTAATGGATGTCACCCTATCTATCAAAGACTTATAATGTTTCTGCGATATGTAAGTAAAAAAGGTTGGATTTCTTTTATTTTATCAGATGATATAATAAAAGATAAACATTAATAAAAACCTCTACCTTTCTAATTTAATAAGGGTCGAGGTTTTTTTATATAACATATAATTTTAAAAGCTATATTTTAATTTTATTATTTATCAGTACTACCAAAGCCACCTATTCTTTCACTGCCAATAAAATCATCGTCATCTGCTAAAAGATATTTTCTAAAGATTCCTTGACCTATAGCATCGCCTTTTTCTATAATCCAAGGTTTATTACCTTCATTTCTTAACTTAATAAAGTAGTGACCTTCATTACTATCGCAATTATAATAATCACTATCACCAAGTCCTATAGTGTTTGCAAGTCTTATATAATATTTAAATCCCATTCCACTTCTAGGATATATGTCTAAACTTTCATCGTTAAGCATATAAGATTTGAATCCAGTTGGAATTATTATATCCTCTTTAGGATTCAATATAAAACTTATAGGAGAATATATATCATAGCCTGCTGCTCTAGCTGTAGCTCTTTTAGGCAATTTTAACTCATCATAAGATACATTTAAATCTTGAAAATCTTTTTCAAATTGATTTATAGAAATTTTTTCAAAGCCTCTAGTTCTTTTTTTATTCATTTAAAAGTCTCCTTTTCTTTAGATATAACATAATTATACATAAATAAAATACTATTAACAACTTTAAAGAGATATGAAAGAAATTTTATGATATATTTCATATATATAGTTGAAATTATAAAATTTACCGAGGATATATATTTAAAATCTATAAAAAATGAAATTAAAACATGTTTTTAAATTCAAAATATACTTTAATTTAAAGATTAAATATACAATTTATACAAGTAGGCACTAAGATTTTATTAAAACTTATTAAGATTCCAAAATATAGAATGAAAAAGTTTAAAATAATATATGTTTTTATTTATAAAAAGAAATTTTCAAAGTAAAAAAATTCAAAGTAGAGCTGATTATTAAAAAAATTCCCGAGGCTATACAAGAATTTCACTTTTAAAATGAAATTTGTAAATATTATAAATTCAATTATTGTATAAAACAAATATAATTCAGTTATATAGAATATGTATATAAAAAGTTTCTTTTTATAGTTAAAATTATCATTTTTGCATATTTTATTAGTATTTTGATAAGAATTATAAATATTAACCTGAACAAATAAATCTATATTAATGTATAAAATAAACTTACTCAATTACTTTATATATTTATTACAGAATATTAACAAAAAAGTAAGAAAAACATGGTTAAAAATGGTAAAATATATGTTAAAATTAATCTACATAACAGTTCAAGATAATATTTTATATCAATATTATTATCAATGTGTATATTAATATAAAGAATAATTATTTTAAACTACATATTTTTATTAACTTTATAGGAGTTGTTGTAAAATGCTATTTAGTGAAATATTTCAAAAATACCTTTCTATGTATATACTTGCAATAACAGCACTCTTGGTTGGCAAGCTTGTTGGTTTTAAATTAATATTTTTTACACTAGCTTTATTATTGTTATTTTTATGTATTGTACTAAGAAGAGATTTGAATTTTCATGAAAAATTTATAGAATTAGTAAATGTTAAAGAATTTAACAGATATATGTTAAGTGGTCAGAAGAAGCAAAAGAATATTAGAGTATCAAATGTTTTAATAATATTTCTTTGGTCGATCACTTTTTTAATAAATGCAGTTACCATACCATGGAAGGCAGGTTTTAAAACTGTGTTATGCAATTTTATTTTTGTAGTTTTAGTTGTTATGATTTTTTTAAGTTTTATAGGGATATTTGTTTATAAAGATGAAGTTTGAAACATAAAAGTCTATGTGAGATAGAATTAATTAATATTTTATCTTCACATAGGCTTTTTTATATTTACTTATAAAGACTTATAAAGTTTCAAGTTACTTTTAAAAGTCTTTATTGCCAAAGTTTAGGTATATAAAATTAAGTTTTATTAGTTTATAAATTGCTTTAACTACTAAATTTATGTTAAAAATAAAAATGCTTGTAGAACTTCAAAATAATCTTTAGATTTAAAAGTTATAGTATTGCTGTCTTTTAACTCAACTTTTGGAAAAAAGCTAGCTTTATAGGCATCATTATGATTTTTATAACTTATTTCCACATTAAAACTGTTAGGTAAGGGTTCTATAAATTTATCAAAAACAGCTTCTTTTATTAAATTTTCTGTTGTTTTTAAAATTGTATCTTCTATTTCCATAGGGTGGATATTTACAGCAGAATCTCCTACTCCAGTTTTAGTTACAATAGTCTTAATATTTTCATTAACCTTTTTAACTTCTTCACACAATGCTCTATCTCCAGTTACTAAAACAACAGGAACACCTATATATAATGAAGTATAATAATTAATTTTAAATTCACTAGCTATTTCATCATTTATTTTTATATATAAAATTTTATTAGGGTCCATTGTATGAGCTAAAGGACTTCCACTTGTTCCACCAGCACTATGATAACCTATAAATATACTGCAATTAAAACTTTTATCCAGTCCTTCCATCATTAGATAAGGATGATAAGCCCACCCTCTAATTAAATTGGCTTCTCTAGGTAAGTCTCTATGAATTATATTTCTTCCACTTTCATGCGCATCCTTTATAAAAATATCAGCTGTACTATTCTTCAATGCACCTAAACAAACGGCATTAACTTCTCTTGTAAGTTGAATCTTAAATTCTTCATAATCTTCCTGTCCTTTTGTAGTTTCATTCCAATGACAAATATCACTTACCCCTTCAATATCTGCACTTATAAAAATTTTCATTTAAACACCTCTTTTATTTGTATATACTATAGAGTTTATCATATAATTGTTTATTTATAGCTAACTAATATTCATATACTATTTTAATATTATGGATTAATTGACTTAAAAAGTAAACAAATATAAAATGTATAATATATACATTTTATATTTGTTCTATATAGAACATTAAATGGAGGTATGAAATGAAGAAGAGTGAAAAATTAATAGCTATTTGTATAATTTTTTTAGTTTTAGGACTTAGTTTATATAAAAATAGTTCCTTTTATATTAATTCTAATATGTATTTATCTAGTAAAGATGAATCCGATAAAAGTATTTATCATATGACAAATGTAATAGATTCACAGGATGGAAAGAGTTTTGATTTTGATAAATTTACAGGTAAGTGGTCTTTAATGGAGGCATTTTGTGATAAAGATACAAAAATAGTTATAAAAGATAAAACTAAGATTAATAAGGGGTTATTTTACATTGTAGTATTAGATTCCAACTATAACATAGTAGCTAAAAAAATGAAGTAAAAGAAAATGAAGATGAAGATATAGAAGTTAATATACCTAAAAGTGATAAATATTTTATTAGAATTATTGGTGAAGATGCAGGCGGACACCTTAATATAAAGGTAAAAGGAAATGATAATATAAATCACATAGATTTTTTTTCAGCTTAATTTATTTAAAAATTATTTTTGTAAAGTGCATAAAAATTGTACTAAAGTCAATAATTGAAATAAGAATTGGTGATAAAATGGTCTCCACTCACCTTAATGAATATTTGTAAAATGTTTTTGTTGTGTAAATTTTCTCTCTATATTTACTTATTAAAACATAAATGGAATGTGTATTTAAATAATTATCACCAATTCTTAAACCTATTATTTTTCGTTATTCTTTTGAGTTCCCATTATAAGCTTACGTATAACTTCCCCGTCTTCCTCACGTTTTTCCATAAGATGCATTATTTTATTATTTAGTTCTGTTTCTTTACTACTTAATCTTTCTTTATATTCTTCTTCTAAAGTTAACATTTTTCTTTCATATTCAAGTTTAATTTTTTCAAGTTCCATTTCACTTAAATATATATTTTTATTAGTTAACTCCTCTACCTCTTTTTTATAATTATTTTGTAAAATAGTAAGCTTTTCTTCGAGATTTTCAACTTTAAGCTCTTTTTCTTTTAAGTGATTTTTTAAAGTTAAAATTTCTTTTTCTAAATCATTTATCAATTTATTTTTCTTTTCATCTACCTCTTTTATGCTTTTAAACTCATATAGTGATTTTTCCATATCTTTATTTTTTTCTTCTAACATAACATTAAAGTTCTTTAATTGATTTAAATCACCTTCTAAAGAACTTATTTTCTTATCTCTTTTATCAATTTCTTTATTAAGCTCTTTTAATTTATTATTTTCTTCTTTTAATGTAGCTATCTCCTTTTTAAGATTATTTATCTCTCC
>NZ_HE611053.1:284422-422628 GCF_000285575.1 Clostridium senegalense JC122
CAATACGTTAGCTTCTTTATTTAAATTAGTTACTTCTTGAAATTTTATTTTATTTCTCTCTGTAGAATTTATAAAAATGTCTACAATTCTTCCTGTAATGTTTTGTAATTCTTTAATATCATCATTAATACTAAATTTATCATCTTTAATTGAATTTAACTCATAGAATTTCACCATAGTTTCCATGAATTCTTTATTGTTTATTCCTTGTTTTTGTGCTAAATCATTAAATTTTTCCTTTAATTCATCACTTATTCTTACACTAAAAGTCGTATCCATAAAAATTCTCCTTAAATCTATAAAATTTGTTTACTTCTATATATGCTTATTAAGTGTAAACATTAAGTTTTCAACGTAAACTTAATGTTTACATTATAAATTATATCATAAATTGGTAAACAAATAAATGATTAAATGTTGATAATTATAGAAAATAAGTTTAACTCAATATAACTTTTATTATATTGAGTTAAACTTAAATATAAAATATAAGTTATAATAATAAATCTTAAAAAGGGGAAGTAATTAACTATATAATGATAAATGTAATGAAAAACAGAAAAAATAACCTAAAAAGAGGTAGCAAACACATTGAAATAAAAAACAAAAGTGAGTAAAAAACTTTCACCCACTTGTACAATTTATTAATGAATTCAATTTTAAAAAAATTCAAATTGTATAAATCGAAGTTGAATAATGATTATCAATGAATAATAATATCTTTTTAAGCTCTATTTTTTATAAATTATATAATTTCAGAATAAAGATAAACTATAAAGTTAGTACATATGAGTAATAGTCATCATTTTCTTGTAAAAGAGTAAATCCAAGAGAAGTAAAAAGCTTTTGAGATCTTATATTATATTTATAAACTAAAGGTATATGAAGTTCTGTTAACCCTAAGATTTTAGCACGATTTATCAATGTAGATACAACTTGTTTTCCAATACCTTTACCAAAATAATCGCTATCCCCTATAACTATAGGTAAATTCTCTTGTGATAAAGTTACATCTCCTATAGCTTTCCAAGAATTATTTTCTAAAATTTCTATAAAGTATAATTCACCAATTGACGATAAATAATCATACATTTTAGTTATTTTTTCTATTTCATAGGGTGCTATATCCCTACCTTCAGAATAATATAATATCTCTGGATTGCTGTACCAGGGCAGCGCCAACTTATATCTGTCTTTCGTGACTTTCGTTAGTTTTAATCTATCGTTTATATATATAGTTTTCGGTTGTTTGATTTTTTTGAAACTCATAAAAACACCCCTTTACAAAACATATATTAAAATAAATTAGAAATCGAAACCTCCTATATATAAGATATAAAAATCCAAAATTAAGCTTAAATACACATTTAAATTTTAAATTAGGGAACTGAAGATTGGTTAATAAATATTTTTACTTAATCTTAGTAAAGATGTAAATTATAAACCTAATAAAATACAATTCAATTTTAAAGTCTAGAAAATTCCGAAAACTTAATATATTAATATAAGAGGGAAAGTATGCCCTCTTATATTAATATATTATTTAATTGTAAAATAGATGCCACTGTCAATATTACAAATATGAATAAAAAACTTGAATATAACATTTTAGATTTTAAAGAATGCTTTTTACGTTGTGTATTAAAATATGAATTTATATCTTCAGCAAGAGCGTCTAATCTATTGGTATTACTAGCATTAGTATTTAGAGAAATATTGCTACATATATTTAATGAATTTATTTCTATTTTTAATATTTCATCATAAAAATATAAAATATACGAATTATTAACAGTTTTGAATTTTATGTTATTTTTCTTAAATAGTATAAAATCAAATCATCAACAGAATAGCCACGTTCACCATAAATACTATAACTATATTTTCCGTGATCAAAAGAAATATAATATAAAATTCCCATCAGTGCTAATACAAATAAACTTTTAAAACTAATTAAACTATGATACTCTATAGCATAAGCTAAATAACATAAATTAAAATATGTCATAACATAAAATGATTCTATATATGACTTTATAATAAATTTTCTTTTTAAAAAATTAATAAAAACATAGAAAAACTGACAAGTATACCTAATACTAAGCTAACATTAAGCATATTGGCCTCCTTTGTACATAAAAATGTAAATTATTTTAAAACCATATGAATTTTAACATATATATGTTAAATAAACTAGGGGATTTTAATAATTTATTAAAGAAGCTAAATTTAGAATTTTGTTTATTTTTAAAATCAATTCTTGAAAAGATAACAAAATTCTATAAAATAAAGTTAAAGCATTATATATTAGTATATTTTTTCATTAGTAAAACTTATAAACAATATATTAAGTATTATTAATATAAATAGTATAATAATTTAATTCTACAACCGTTTGTATAATCCCTGTTAATAAATTATAAATTAAGTATTTGCACAATGAAAGTGGAAAAAATATAAATTTAATATATAATTGTTTAGTACTTTTAAAATATAACTAAGGAGAAAATAAATGAGTAGTAACAACAAAATTAAAGGAATTATTTATATAATACTAGCTTCTTTATCTTTTGCAACTATGAATCTTTTTGCAAAATTAGCACTTGAATGTAGTCCGTATCAAAAAACTTTCATCTCAAATGCAGTAGCAACAATTATAATTTCTATAATAATACTTAAGAGAAAAGATTCTTTTTTAGGTAAAAGAGAAAATAGAAAGTATTTGCTTTTAAGAGGTGTTATGGGAACAGTTTCTATATTAACTTTATATTATTCCATAGAATACTTATTACTTGCAGATGCAACGATACTTACTAAATTAAGTCCATTTTTCACAATAATATTTTCGTTTTTTATATTAAAAGAAAGAATCACTAAAAAGCAGCTTATATTTTTATTGTTAGCTTTTATAGGAAGTTTATTTGTTATTAAGCCCCAATTTAATGCAGCTATAATACCAGCATTAATGGGAGTCATTTCTGCATTAACTGCTGGTGTAGCTTATACAATGATAAGAGTTTTAGGTGATAAAGAAAGCTTTTTTACAGTTATACTGTCTTTTACTGGCATAGCAACTATAACTATGAGTCCATGGATTTTTGTTAACACAAGTGCTTTAACATTAACTAACATAACATTTCTAATATTAGGAGGACTTTCATTTACATTAGGGCAAATCTTTTTAACATTGGCATATAAAAATGCTCCAGCTAGTGAAATATCTATGTTTGATTATATTGGTCTTTTATTTGCTGCATTATATGGATTTGTTCTTTTTAAAGAAATACCTGACTACCTATCTTTAATAGGTTATGGAATTATTATTATAGTTTCTATAATTAATATATACTCTTCAAAATCTAGTAAATAAAAGAAAAGAGTCATATCCAATTTAAAAGTGATATGACTCTTTTCTTTTATTCTTTCTAAAATGGTTTTAATCCATCAAATACCCCTTGTATTTTATTCCATGTATTATAATCTACATTTCCAGTTTCATCAAGTCCGAAATATCTTTGAAAATCTAATACAGATTTTTTAGTTTCGGCATCAAATACCCCTGTAATTTTAGGTTTAGATATAGTTGGATATATATCTGAAATAACAGCAAGATGATACTGAAGTAACCTTACCTCATCGCCTATAGATCCTTCTTTTAGCATATAGTTAGAAGGCAATTGATTTTTATTGCTTTTAGGGAATGTACTTTCAATTTCATAATATATTTCAATAAGCTTTTCCCAGGTATTTCGTCCTACTATACCATCAACTAACATATTAAAAAACTTTTGAAAAGCTAAAACTGCATTTTTAGTATCTTCATCAAAAACTCCAGTAATTTTAACTTTTGGTATTTCGTTATAAATATTAGATATAATTAATAAATAATATTGTAAAAGTTTTACTTCATCCCCTGTAGAGCCTTCTTTAAGAGTAATATATTTATACTCATCAGTACTACTAAGTGCTTCTACTTCTTCTAAATTTAAAACAGCAGCATAAATAAAATAAATTCTATTCCACGTAGAACGGCCTACTATTCCATCAGGTATTAAATTGAAAATATTTTGAAATGCAATAACTGCTTTTTCAGTAGCAACATCAAAGAATCCATCCACTTTTGGGATTTTAGGTATAGCAGTATAATTATTACTGATTTCATTTAACTTTAACTGTATAATTTTAACGTCTTCTTCTTTGCTATTTAGCATCAAAGTATTTCCTGGATAAGGTGCTAACATACCCTCTATATTATCAGCCATAATTAGTGAAATATCATATCCATAATAATGTTGTAATATTCCAAAGCCATCATATCCTCTAATTGCCAAATCTAAAGATCCCCATTGAGATAAACCATTACAAGTAACTGTTATACCATTACAAAATGTTGCAAATAATGGTTCAAGTAATCCTATTTTAGATATATATTGATTAAATATATCATCAACCATTTGGCTTACATTAGTAAAATAATTTCGTCCTAATTCAAAGCATTGATCATATGATTTAGAGTTAGTGATTTCAAAACTATATCCTTTATCCCTATACCACGAAGTATAAACTCTATTTAATGCAAAAGAAACTTGAGCACGAATGTTTGCTTTTAAAGCTTCGTTACGCCAAGTTGGGTAAATCTCACTACAAGCAACATTTTTAATATACTCTGGAAAAGCTACTGTTACATCTTCTGCATATTCATTGGGTTCACCTAAATGGACAGTTATATATTTGGGAATATATGTCTCTTTTAAAAGATACTGTGCAACTTTTGGTCCTACTTGTTTATTCCTTGGCTCACTTAAAGTAAGTTGATGCGGAGGAATATTTAATATGTTTTCTTTTATTTTATTTTTAGGATTTTTAAGAAACATTTCTATCTTTTGAAGAGCTGTTACATTTGGGAAAATTTGAACTCCATTTATAACCGTAGGTATATAACCTTCCGCCTCAGCTGTAATAGTATACAATTTATAAGGTATAACCTTATTTTGAGCTGTTTGTGAAAATTCTTCTGCCGGTGCGTCTAATGCTATAGTTTCTGCTATTCCACTAATATTAGTATATAACACTTTTTCAAAGGATATATCTTCATCGTTAAATTTACGAATAGTGACTTTACAATTTTGAACTGGCATAGCTTCTTTTGCAAAAGAAACTTGAACCCGTATATATCCTGTAGCCATAAAATCTCCTTTAGAAAGTTCTATTAATATAAATATATGATATAATTACATTAAATATGTAGGAAAACTTACTTATAGAATATAGATTTATAAAAGTTTTTATAAATACTGAATATATTTTTCAAAATAAAAAATATCTATAAACTAAAAGTGTTTAGTTTATAGATATTTTATTAATTAAAAATTTTATTATTTAAATCCAAGTAATAAACCTACTTGATATACAAGTACTGCTGCTATCCATGCAACTATAAATGTATAAACCGCTGTGAATAATGTCCATTTCCAAGAGTTAGTTTCTCTTTTTACTGCACCAAGAGCAACTAAACAAGGTGTATATAATAAAGACATTACCATAAAAGATAAGGCAGATAGTGGAGTGAATATTGATTGAATTGCAATTGTTACTGCAACACCTTCTTCTACACCAGCATAAATTAATCCCATTGTAGCTACAACAGTTTCTTTAGCTAATATACCAGTTATAAGAGATATACCAGCTTGCCATGTTCCAAAACCAGCTAAAGTAAATAATGGAGCAAAGAAACCACCTATAATTCCAAGAAGTGACTCTTCACTATTAGGTTCAACACCTAATGGGAAGTTAGATAATGCCCAAAGAACCACCATTACTGGTAAAATAACTTTTCCTGCTTTTTTAATAAATGCACCAGCTTTATCCCACATTAACATTAGAACATTTTTGATTGATGGTACTTTATAACTTGGAAGTTCCATTACAAAATAAGAAGGTTCACCTTTAAATAACGTTTTACTAAATATTTTTCCCATTAAAAGTGCCACAAGAAGTCCACCAGCATAAAGCCCGAATAATATTAAAGCTTGATTTTTCTCAAAGAATGCTGTTATAAATAATAAATATACAGGAAGTCTTGCACCACAAGAAATAAATGGATTTATAAGTATTGCAATCATTCTATCTTTTTTATTTTCAAGAGTTCTTGTTGCCATTATACCAGGAACATTACATCCGATACTAACAAGCATAGAAACAAAGGTTTTTCCATGAAGACCTAAAGCTCTCATTAATTTATCCATAACATAAGCAGCTCTGGCCATATAACCACTGTCTTCTAATATACCAATTAAGAAATACATCACCATAATTAAAGGTAGGAAAGCTATTACAGCTGCTAAACCACCAAAAATTGCATCGCTAACAAAACTTGATAAAACTTCTGGAGCGCCTGCATTTGTAAGGAAAGCACCGGTAGACGCCCCTAATGATGCAATAAGCCCATCAGTCCAATCTTGAATTCCTGCACCAACAGTAAATGTAATTTGATATAATAAATACATAATTAGTCCAAATATAGGAATTCCTAAAAATTTATTCGTTACCACTTTATCTATTTTATCTGAAACAGTTTCTTTAGATTGTTCTTTTCTAGTTACCGTATCTGATACAATTTCAGATATTACAGAATACCTTTCATTTACAATAGCCATTTCCGGTTCAAATCCAACTTTTTCTTCAATTCCTTTGTAACATCCTTCTAGTTGCTTTTTCAACTTATCATCTTCATCAATGTTAAGTTCCCTTTTTATATGAGAATCATTTTCTAAAAGCTTTAATGCAGCCCATTTTGAAGAAAGAGTGCTATCTTTAACATTTTCTTCAATAGATTTTGCTAAACCTTCTAACTCTTTATTGATATCTTCACCATAATTAATTTTTATATTTGAAGTATTAATATTATCTTTTATACTAGCTTTTATAAGATTATCTATACCTTTATTTTTTACAGCAACTGTTGGTATAACATCTATCCCTAGTTTTTTAGAAAGTTCTTTTATTTTAATAGAAATTTCTTTGCTTTCAGCCTCGTCCATCATATTTAAAGCTATAACTACTTTAGCTCCCATTTCTATTAATTGAAGTGTAAGATATAAGTTTCTTTCTATATTAGTAGCATCAATTACATTTATAACTACATCTGGATTATCTTTTACTATGTAATTTCTTGCTATAACTTCATCTTCAGAATAGGCACCTAAACTATAAGTGCCTGGTAAATCTACAATTTTATACTCATTACCTTCATATTTTAAAATACCTTCTTTTTTTTCTACAGTAACTCCTGGCCAATTTCCTACATGTTGTCTAGCTTTAGTTAATATATTAAACAAACTAGTCTTTCCGCAGTTAGGATTACCTGCTAATGCTATTGTCTTCATTTTAATCCCCCTCTTTGATAATGAAAGTTATTATCAATAAAATTTCAAAAAAATTTTCTTTAAGTTGCTATCATAATATTCTTAGCTATATTGTTATCTAAAGCAAATCTACTATCTTCTATGGAAATTATAAGACTTCTTCCATCATTTTTAATTATTTTTATTTTATTACCTGATATAATTCCTAATTCTCCAAGTCTTTTGTTTAGTCCATCTTTCATAGATATAGATTTCACTTCCACTGTATTACCTTCTGTTGCTAGATTCATAGGTACTATCATAAAATCACCTCTTTTTATTCTCCGCTAATAACTTTAGCTTCATCTTTTCTAAGGGTTAATTTGTATCCCCTTACTAAAATCTCAAGTGGATCACCAAAAGGCGCTTTACCAGTTACTTTAAGTTCTACACCTGGTGTTATACCCATATCTAAAAGCTTTCTTTTTACAGCACTATCTTTTTCTATACTTTTCACTTTAATTTTCTCGCCAATACTTAATTGATCTAATGTGTTCATAATAACCTCCCTAGTATATTACTTTTAAATATATTAACTAATCTTTTTTAATAAATTGATTCCCTTTTCAGTTATTTCCCAATCAGTTTTATCATTTAGTTTCTTACTGTTACATCCACAGGAGCATTTTTCACACATAGATACATCACAAATCACTTTTTTTATATATCCCATATTAATCAGCTTTTCTTTTAAATCATCAATAATAGGTTCCGGCAATTTAAGTGATTTAGATATAGCTTTAGTTGAAAAATTTCCTTCCTTATGTAAAAAATTCAAAACTTTATATAACATAATGTCACCTCTTTCTCTAATTCTATATTAATCATAGATATATTTTAAAGCAGTTAAGCATGTACTACTTATTTTGATTTTCAAAAACACGACGTATAAATGAAATTAGATTTTTAAATATATACAATATGTTTTAAATTACATTTCAATGAAATATTTTACTTATATTACATATTTGCTTTCCAAAGTAATATTAACACATTCTCATTCTAATTGCAAGTGATTATCAATAATATTTGATTTGGAGTTTCATTAAATAAAAATGTGCTATTAACAAACTTTTCAGTTCATTAATAGCACATTTTAGTTATTATAAATTAAATTTTATATGTCTTTATTTTCAATTTCAACTTTAATATTTTTAATAAATTCGTCTAAAGCAATAGTTCCTTGATCACCGTTTTTTCTAGTTCTAAGTGCAATTGTTTTGTCAGCAACTTCTCTTTCACCTATAACTATTATATAAGGAACTTTTTCATTGCTAGCTTCTCTAATTTTGTATCCTACTTTTTCATCTCTATCATCTAATTGAACTCTTATATTATTATCCTTAAGAGTTTTAGTTACTTCCATTGCATAATCATTAAATTTATTTGATATAGGAAGTACCTTTACTTGAACTGGTGCTAACCATGTTGGGAATTTTCCAGCAAAATGTTCTATTAATATACCAATAAATCTTTCGATACTACCTAAAATTACTCTGTGAATAACTATTGGTCTATGTTTTTCACTATCAGCTCCTATATAGTTAAGATCAAATCTTTGTGGAAGTTGGAAGTCTAATTGGATTGTACCACATTGCCAAGTTCTTCCTATACTATCTTCAAGATGGAAATCTATTTTAGGACCATAGAAAGCTCCATCACCTTCATTTATTTTGTACTCCATATTTATTTCATCTAGAGCTCCACTTAATGAAGATTCTGCAATTGCCCATTCTTCATCACTACCCATAGAATTTTCTGGTCTTGTTGAAAGTTCTACACTATATTTAAATCCAAATTTTGAATAAACTTTATCAATAAGTGATATAACACCTTTGATTTCTGATTTTATTTGATCTGGTAACATAAATATATGGGCATCATCTTGAGTAAACGCTCTAACTCTCATAAGTCCATGTAACGCTCCTGAAAGTTCATGTCTATGAACTCTTCCAAGTTCTGCAACTCTCATTGGAAAATCTCTATATGAATGTGCTTCTGATTTATATACAAGCATTCCACCAGGACAGTTCATAGGTTTTAATGCAAATTCTTCTTCATCTATAACAGAAGTATACATGTTTTCTTTATAGTGATACCAGTGTCCTGAAGTTTCCCACAATTTTTTATTTAACATTATAGGTGTCTCTATTTCTATATAGTTATCTTCTATATGAAGTTGTCTCCAAAAATCTATTAAAGTATTTTTTAACACTACACCATTTGGTAAAAAGAATGGGAATCCTGGTCCTTCTTCCATAACTGTAAATAATTTAAGCTCTTTACCTAACTTTCTATGATCTCTTTTTTTAGCTTCTTCTAAGTTGTTTAAGTATGCATCAAGGGCTTTCTTATCTTCAAAAGCTGTACCATAAATTCTTTGAAGCATTTTATTTTTTTCATTACCTTTCCAATATGCACCTGCTACACTTAATAATTTAAAAGCTTTTATATATTTTGATGATGGAATATGTGGTCCTCTGCAAAGATCAACAAAATCACCTTGTCTATATAGTGAAATGTTTTCTCTTTCTGGTAACTCTTTAATAAGTTCTATTTTATATGGTTCACATTTATCTTCCATTAACTTTATTGCTTCTTCTCTTGATACATCTATTCTTTCAAATTGAAGATTTTCTTCTATTATTTTATCCATTTCACATTGAATTTTTTCTAAATCTTGTTCTGAAAAAGCTTTTTCAACATCAAAATCGTAGTAGAATCCATTGTCGATTGAAGGTCCTATTGCTAATTTAGCACTTTTATAAAGTCTTTGAACTGCTTGTGCCATTATATGAGTAGTTGAATGTCTTAAAACATCTATAGCTTCTTTATCTTCATATGTTAAAATTTCAACTTTGTCATTTTCTTTTAATTTATAACTTAAATCAACTAATTCATCATTAACTCTTCCTACTATAGCTACTTTTGCTAATTTATTGCTAATTGATTTAGCAAGTTCATATACACTAATATTTTCCTCTATTTCTTTTATTGAATTATCTTTTAATCTTATATTTATCATTTTCATTGTTATCCCTCCAAAATATTTTTATATAAATTCTCAAACTTTTAATGTTTAATTTTCAAAAATTCCTTATCAATTGAAAATATAAATTTATTTTTTTGAAAAATTTTATGTTTATTATTTTTTATTGTAAAGCTATATAATATGTCATTTCTAAGTATAACCATAAAACATTTTTAATTGTTTTATAATAAAGTTTCTATTCTCATTTGATAATAAATACTTAATATTATGATTCTATGTACACTTTTAAAATTATATTTTAATTATAAATTTTAATATTACACATAGTTTGTAATTGTTTTAATATTAAGAGAACTTTTGTTTTTGCATTTCAATAATTTTATGTAAAACTTTAACTTAATTTATTATTTTATTATTAATTTAAAATAATTACTAATTTTGGGTAAAACAAAAAGCATCCATCCCTGTTGGGACGAATGCTGTATATTCGTGGTTCCACCCAAATTGAATTAAAATTCAATTCTTCTCGTTTTAATAACGGCATCTAACCGATGACATTTCACTTTAAAAGCTAATAAGCCATAACTCCAGGGTAGTTTTCTTATAGTCATATTTAGGAATACTTCCAGCCAGTGATATTCCCTCTCTGTAAACTGTAACCTATAATACTCTTCCTATCATAGTCTATTTAATATTTAATTTACATTTATTTGTGCACAAATTCAAATATATAACCTTTTCAGAAAAGATTAATAATTTATACTTATAGTATCATACTAAAATTACTTTGTAAACACATTTCTGAAAATTTTTTATAGTTTTTTAAATTGTACTTATAATTTATAGCATATTTTTAAAAACTATATAGAATAAAAGTACAATTTATTTACCTCTTTACTAATAATCTTTAGTATGAGATAATTATTATTAGTAATATGTTTAGAATTGAAAGGAGTTTTCTTTATGGAGAATTTAATTTTAACAGAAGGCATGAAGGCACCAGATTTTACTTTAATGGGAAGTGATAAAAATGAACATAAATTAAGTGATTATTTAGGGGAGAAAGTAATTTTATACTTTTATCCAAAAGATAATACTTCTGGATGTTCTAAAGAAGCACTAGCCTTTACAAGTGTATATAACGATTTTAAAGAAAAAATTCAGTAATATTAGGTGTGAGTAGAGATTCTTTAAAATCTCATGATAAATTTATCGAAAAATATAATATACCATTTGTATTATTATCTGACGAAAAAGAAGAAGTGTGCAACCTATATGGAGTTTTAAAAGAAAAAAATATCTATGGGAAAAAGACTATTGGAATTGAAAGAAGCACTTTTATAATTGATGAAAATGGTATTATTGAAAAAATATACAGAAAAGTAAAAGTTGCAGGACATGTAGAAAATGTTCAATGCTTTTTAGGATTATAATTTTAAATAGAAAACCAGTACTTTTTATTAAGTACTGGTTTTATTATATTTCAAACTAAAAAATATAATTAATATAATATTGTTTAAAACATAAATAAGTAAGCCTAGAAAGTTCAAACATAACTAACTTTTATTTAAATAATAAAAAATGTCTTTAAATACATACTCCAATATTATCTAATAGAATATCTCCTTTAACTCCTTTATCAAAAACAAACTTTATAGTTTTTAATTTTTTAATATTTAATTTAGAGTTATTTTTAACAAATTCTTCTATTGGAAAAGTAAAATTTTGAAGTTCATGTTCTATTGTATTGTTTTTAACTAGAAAGTTATTTTTATATAAATTAGATCTTAATGGAGGATATAACGTATAGTAATCTTTTAATAAAAGAGAAGAAATATTTCCATTAACATCTTCCAATTGAATTGTAAAATCTACATCATTAAATTCATTTTTTATAACGTCGTAATTATCCATTCTACATGCTGAAAATTGCAGTATTGAGTTATTATTTATATTCTCTAAATAAATATCATTCTCTGGAAGTGATATACTATAAAAGCTTCCAGAACCCTTATACCACCTAAGTCTAACTGCTGTATTTCTAGTAGAAGAACCATCCCTTCTTCTAACCTTTTCTTCACGCCATATGGTAAAATTCTTTCCAAATATAGAACTATTTTTTAAAGACGATGTTTTTAAATCTAAATCTTCTTCATAATTAGCTATAACTTTAAAATTACTATCTTCATATTCATTTACATATACAGTTCTAGGTAAATCATTTTGAATATTTTTATAGTTTATAAACATGTCTTTATATTCGTTCTTATTCTTTAGAGTACAATCAAAAAAACCAGTTAAATATCCTTTCAATATACTTTTTTGATCTTCATCTTTAATAATTGGCTTAGTGTTTAAAAACCATCCCATTGGTTTGTTAAGATCATATCGTCCCCAAGTGCTATTGAATTGCCCATGGTTTGCTCCATAAATATAAAGATAGCTTTTAAAATAATCTTTTCCATCAGTGAATTTAACATTATCATATTGTTCTCTTCCATCAAATTCTGTTACATCTTGGTCATACGAACCATGAACTGAAAAATAATTAATATTTTCTAATTCCACTGACTTACCAGAAGGTTTATATTGATTATAAGTAGGTGCTATACTTGCTATAGATTTTATATTATAGTTGAAATTAAGTTTTATATCTCCATCATCAGGATAGTAACTTAATTTATTAAATAATGCGGCTATAGCTACTGCCTCCCCGCCTCTTGAATGTCCTACTAATGCAATATTATTCATATCTATTTTATTATAAAGTGGATTTTCTTTATCATTATTAAATTTTTCAAATTCTTTTATATTATTTAACATCATAATTGCTCTAGCATCATTTTCATCAGCTAAATTTGAATTTATATAAAAATTCAAAAAATTTTCATTTATAGAAGCTACAACATATCCTTTACTTACAAGGTGGTTAGCTAAATATTCATAACCTTCATGGGACGGTGTAGTCATAGTATGATTTCCATGCGCAATTAAAATTAGTGGTAGTTTTTCACCTTTTTCAGGAAAAAACACATCCCCTGTTATAGGTACAGAATAAGAATCAAATCCCCAATATATATTTCTAAGCTTACCTATAATTCCTTCTTCATCAGAAACATATGGTGATAAATTTACTTTTGAAGTTTTTAAATTATATTTATCAGATGAACCATAGCTTAACTTTTTTATTGAATAATCACCTTTTTTAATAAGTTCACTAAAGATAGAGGAATCGTTATTATTTTCAACCCTTAATGATAAGTACTTTTCAGTAAGATTCTCATCATATCCTTTAAATCCAATAAAATATATCATAGAAATATTTATAAATAATGAAAATATAAATATTGACCATATAAATCCATTTTTCTTGTTTTTACTTAACAATTTTAAAATACTATATATAAATATTAATTGTATAATTCCAATAGTAATAGCTATAAAAACATCAGCCTCGAATGATGTGTCTATAAAGAAATTTGTCACGAATATATAAGAAATTATAAACAATCCAATTATAAAAGGAAGATTTTTTATAGGTATTTTTTTATAATTAAAGATACTAACTGCAAAATAACGATAAGAATTATCAAACCTAAAAAAGTAGCGGCAGTAAATACTATAAAATCTAAAACTTTAGGAAGACCAGTTCCTAAAAAGGCCATTTCCAATCCTACCATTGATGAAATCAATAACATAAAGATTAATTTTACATATCTATATTTATCAAAATATGTATGATGTATATAATTTTTAAGATTTATTTTGAATTTTTTAAACATATCAATCCTCCTAATATGTGGATACTAAATTTGTATCTTTTATTTTTAGGTTAAAATTAAAATATAGGAATCTAAAATCAACATTTAATTAAAAGATTTAGATTCCTAAAAAATAATCAAACATTAGTCAAAAAAACTTAATTGAGCTGTTCTGTCATATTTATAATCATCAATGATTTTATTCATATTATAAATTATATTGCTTTTATCGCAGTGTTCTCTAAAAATATCATATAAAATTTTTCTATTTAATGATTGACAATTATATTTTAACCTAAAATTTGTTTCATATTTATTTTTTATATGAGGAAAGTTGTTATCTAATTTCTTATAAAAATATTCCCTTTGATTATCTCTTAAAGTTACTCCAAAATAAGGATATATAAATTTTGCTCCACAATTTCCTGCCCTTTTTATTATGCTTTTTATATTTTCTTCATTATCATTTATAAAGGGCAAAATGGGCATCATTAAAATACCACAATATATACCGTTATTTGCTAGTTCCTCTAAAGCCTTAAACCTTTGAGAAGTTAAACTAACATTTGGCTCTATCCTTTTACACATATTATCATCAAAAGTTGTTATAGTCATTTTTACACACACAGGGGAAATATAATTAATGTTTTTTAATATATCTATATCTCTAGTTATTAAGTTACTTTTAGTGGCTATTGCTACACCAAAGTTATACTTATTTAACAACTTTAACGATTGTCTAGTTAGGTTTAATTTTTTTTCAAAAGGATTGTACGGATCGCTCATTCCTCCTGTACAAATAACACCTTTATTTCTTTTAGATTTTAATTCACCCTCTATTATTTTTAGTGTGTCTTCTTTTATTTTAACTTTATCAAACTCTTCAATTCCATAGCAACTACTTCTAGAATCACAATAAATACAACCATGACAACAACCTTTATATATATTCATTGTATAATCTGCTCCAAACCAATAGTTTGGATGAGCATTTTTTGTAATAATAGTCTTACAGGGTATAGATTCCATTATCCTTCTCCAATTAATTTATTTCCACCTTTTTAAAGTAGGTAAGAAACTTTTTAGATTTTCTCTAGCAGCTTCCTCACTAAAATCTTTATGTGCATTCATAAGATGAGGAACACAAGCCTCTATCATTTCATCTAATGAAATATCTGCCTTAAACTTTCCATTACTATAACAATAAACACAATATTCCTTATTATCACTAACCTCATTTTCATTTACTAGTGGCATTCCACAACTTTGACAAAAATTCATATTAAAACATCCTTTCAATTTATAAAATAAGTTATTTTTGTAAGCCTATAAATTTTATTATCTGCTTTAATATGATACTATCAAAGAATAGTTGACAACTGTTTGTCATATTAGAAATTATAATTCATCAAAGTTTTCTTTAATCTTCTAATAATTTCATCTCTAACAAATTTAGGCTCTAAAACTGTAACATTATTACCATAAGATAATATATGATCATAAACCCACTCACCTTTTGGATAGCTTACAGTAACATCATAGGTTTCATCTTCATTTTTCATTATAGAATTTTCATCATAAAAATCATAAATTTTATATAAAACTTCTTTACTAAAACGCAATTTTAAATTTATAACTTCAAAATTCATTTCACGTGATAAATTTAAATCTACTTCCTTACGTATAAATGTATCGTCTTTAATCTTAAAATTTTTAATTCTACTAAGTTTAAATATTCTAAAATCGTTTTTTTCAATAGAAAAGCCCCATAAATACCATTCTTTGCTTTTAAAGATAAGTTTATATGGATGTACTTTCCTTATGCTACTAACTCCTGTAGAATTTATATATCTAAACTCAATTATCTTCTTTTCTAATATAGAACCTTTTATATCCTCAAAATTATAATCTGAATTTAGTTTATTTCCCCAGTTAGAAAAATCAACAGCAACCCAATCATTCACATCCATATTCTTAAATATTGCTCCAAGCTTATTTAAAACTTTATCTACATTTGGAATTTCAGTAGCTTTTAATGTACTTAATGCTAACATTAAACTTTCTTTATCCTTTTGCGATAACATAGCTTTATTAATTGTATATTCTTCTATTAAAGATATTCCACCACCAGTACCTTTACTTGCATATATAGGAATGCCTGATAATGAAAGCTCTTCTATATCTCTATATATAGTTCTAGTAGATACGTCTAATTTTTCTGCTAGTTCTTTTGCAGTAACTACTTTTTTATTTAAAAGGATTATAATTATTTCAACTAATCTATTTATTCTCATAACATCACCTAAAGTAATATTAACACACTTAAACTTAATTTAACTATAGAGTTACAAACTGAATCTCTAACTTATTCACTTATATAACATATTGTTTAATAGCACTTCATGTAAAATTTTAATCTAAAGGCAATGTATATGTTTACATATACTTCCAATAAATATAAAGAGTTCAAAATATATAATCCATTTCATATATTTAACGAGGAACTCTTTATAAAAGCTCATTAAATAAAATCTTTTATATTACTATTCTCACTTATCATACCTTCTATTATTGGCTTTTTACTTGTTAATATAGTAGTGATTCCTGGGCCATGACCCATCTTAATGCAATCGCTATGAATTACAACACCTATAGAAACTGCTCCTGATAAATATCCCCTTCCAAAAGTATTATCACAATCTTTTAAAAGTACTAAATCACCAAATTTTAATTTATCTATTCCATGTTTTTTTACTTCATTTATATCTGCTGTCATAATATCATAATCACCAGTAAAAGAAGTCGAAGCACCTATACCTGACCCCATTAAATAAGATGGTATTATAGCTGCAACATTAACTATAAGTTTCCCATCATATTCTTTTATAGGCAATTTTTCAAAAAGATTTGGATCTATATTCATAACTGTTATATCTTCATAATTTAAAAGCTTAAGACCTTGACCGTATGCTTTTATTAAAATTTTATCATCAACAGATAAATCATCTAAAATATCATTTTCAAAATGTATTAAAACATGATCTATTCCACCATGCATTCCTGTTACATACCCAATTCCGCCTTTTCCATCACCAGAAACTACCTTTGCAATATTTCCTATACATGAAAGGGTAGTAAGAGCATTATTTTCTCTAGCATCTGGATTTTTTATTGAAACACCTGGTTCTATATGGTCTCCAGATAAACCAAAGGCACTGTCACCAATCTTAACATTATAACAAATTCCACCGGTTGCAGGTAAAACCATTGGTTCACCTTCATGACTTATTCTATAAGGAGATGGTGGAAAAGCTGGATGATGAATTTTACCTTGAACACTTTGCATTACAACTTTATCTTTGTTAGTTTTAACCAAACCGAACCCTCCTTTAGTAAATTTTCATATTTATTAAATTCTAGTGACTTCTTAATAAATCCTTTATTTTACAATAAAACAAAAACTTTTTAATAAATTATTCATAAAAGATATATAATAATTCAAAATAAAACCTCTACCACTATAAATAAGTAGTAGAGGTTTTATTATAGATAATTCATAAGTGCAATTAAATACATAGTGTATGATATTGGAGAGTTTTTAACAGTACTTGAGAAATATTTAAGCTGATTATATGTAATATCTTTTAAAATTTTATCCTTAGTTATTTTGCTTAATTTGACTAAGACGTAGGCTGCTACAGAATTACCGGATGGAATTGCTCCATCATAAATTTCCTTTGGCCTTGCAATAAGTTTTTCACTATCTTTACCATATAGGAAAAATCCAGAACTGTTTTCGTCCCAAAACTTATCAATCATTTCACTATTTAATGATATTGCTTTTTCTAAATATTCCTTCTCATTAGTTCCTTCATAAAGCTCTATAAATGACCATATTAAAAATGCATAGTCTTCTAAATAAGAAAAATAAGCTACATCACCATCCTTATATCTAGCTAAAAGCCTATTATCTTTATTTACTAGATTATTTTCTATAAAAGCTATAGCATCTTTACAAACTTTTAAATACTTTTCATCTTTTAATATAGAATAAGCTTTAGCGAAGGCTGTAATCATAAGAGCATTCCATGAAGTAAGTATTTTTTCATCCTTATGTAAAGTAGTTCTTTCAAGTCTATAATTGAAAACCTTTTTCCTTAAATCATTTATTTTTTCATCATCATTTTCAAAGGAATTATTTTTAAGTAGATTTGCAATACTTTTTCCTTCAAAATTTCCTGAAGTAGTTATATCAAAGTAATTATTAAAATACTTTCCATCATCTTCTCCTAACACTTCACAAATTTCAAGAGGATTAAAAACATAAAATTTACCTTCATCACCTTCACTATCTGCATCCTGTGCACAGTAAAAACCACCTTCATCACTTGTAAGTTCTCTTAAAACATAATCCATAGTTTTTATAGCCACATTTTTATAAAATTCTTTCTTTGTTATACTATAAGTTTCTAAATATGCCATAGTTAATAATGCATTATCATAAAGCATTTTTTCAAAATGTGGAACAAGCCATTTATCATCAGTAGAATATCTAGAAAAGCCATATCCAATATGATCGAAAATCCCACCTCTATACATTTGGTTTAAAGTTTTTTCAACCATTTCTAAAGCTTTTGGTTCATTTTCTAACTTATAATATTTTAGTAAGAACATGAGTTTATGAGGTGTAGGAAATTTAGGGGCTTTATCAAATCCACCATTTACAACATCAAAAAATTCTAAGCACCATAAATAGCCACCTTCAATAATATCTTTTCCTATTTCATCATCTGTAGTTGTTGGCTGAAATGCATTTTCAAGCTGATTGATGACCTCTTCACTTGCATCTATAATACGCTCTTTGTCACTTTTCCATTGGTCACTTATACTACTTAGAATATCCATAAAACCTGGAACATTATATTTTGCATGTTTAGGAAAGTAAGTACCAGCGTAAAAAGGCTTTTGATCTGGAGTAATAAATAGATTAAGAGGCCAACCACCACCGCCAGTAAATGCCTGACAAACTGTCATATAAATACTATCAACATCAGGTCGCTCTTCCCTATCAACTTTTATAGATATAAAATTATCATTAAGAATTTTTGCTACTTCGTCATCTTCAAAACACTCATGAGCCATAACATGACACCAATGACAAGTAGAATAACCAATACTTAAAAATATAGGTTTATTCTCATCTTTAGCTTTTTCAAAAGCTTCATCACACCATGAATACCAATTAACAGGATTATAGGCGTGTTGAAGAAGATAAGGGGATTTTTCATTTATTAAATTATTAGGTACTTTCTGATTTGTTACCATAATATCATCTCCAATAACTATAAATTCATTTTCTATTTGCTATTACACTAATAATATACCCTTAGATCCTTAAAATATTAAAAAGCCTATCTATATTTTGATAGGCTTTTAAGTAGTTAGTTATTAGCTTTTCTGTATTAATATCTATTTCTATAAACATATTGTTATGATTTAAATTACATTACTCTTATATTTTTTGTAAGTATTCTTCTTTTGTAATCTTATACTTGTCAGTTCTAATATAAATTCATCCCTACTCTTTTATGAATTGCTTTAAATATGATTTATATAAATACACATTCTTTTAATGATTAAACATTAATTTTATTGAATACATATTTTTTATTATTATGACCATACTATTAATGAAATTTTATATTTAGGAGGTATTACTCATGGCAAAAGCTAAACAATATGTTGATCAAAGTATGACAAATGTGCAAAATACAGTTTCATCATTAGAAAAAGCACTTACTTCAGCAGAAAAAGCAGAAAATAAGACTAAAATTCAATCAGCAATAGATTCACTTAATTCTGCATGTCAACAATTATCTAACTTTCAAGATTAATACTAAAAAAGGGGCTGTCGCAAAATAATTAAAATAATTAGGAGCGACGCTCCTTTTTTGTTTAATTTTTATATACCTTCATTTCACCATTATGATTTATTTAGGTACATTTTGTTTACATGAGTAATCGCTGCAATTTTAACATTCATACATTATTATTTAACATTATAACCTAAGAACATAATCATCTTTTGGTATTAAACCCTCTAAATTTAATAGTAAAACCACTTCATATACATTATTAAATTTTTTCTTGTAATTAATCATATATTAAGTAAATTACATATACAAAACAAGCTATTGCTCCTCTAACCTTAAGTTAGTTTTGCAACAGCTCATTTTTCTACAATGATTATGTTATCTTTTTTACAAAAGATTTATTAATCCTGTACTTTTTTTAACTCTAATATTATTGATCAAATCTATCTACTTTAAATAAGTTTATATCTTTATCTACTTCTCCATAATATAATTTACTTAACATCATTCCACCTAACATAGCAAATAATATACCATTTGCTCCATAACCTAAGCAATACCATAACTTAGAATTAGTCGGATCTTTTCCTATAAAACCTAAATTATCTTGAGTGGATGCAAATGCTCCACAATATTTATATTCTATTTCTATATTTAAATTTGGAAATAAACTTTTTAACCTTTGTTCTAACTTTTCATAACTTTTATTACATAGTTCTTTATTATATATATCTGGTATAAAGTTTATATCCTCACCACCAATTATTAGCCTGTTGTCTTTAGTTGTTCTAAAGTAATTATAAGGATCTTTATTATCTCTAATAATAACATTTTTATAAATATTCTCAATATTATCTATTGGTTTAGTTGCAAGATTAAATGTAGTAGTTTTAGTTCCAAAGGCTCTTTTAGTAAAAATTCCTGTATTGTATCCTGTAGCTGCAATAATAATTTTACCTTTAACTTTATAACCATATACAGTTTCTACAGTAACATCATTTTCTGAATATTGAACATCTAAAACTTCTGTATTTTCGTATGCTCTTAATCCCTGCTTACAACTTACCTCAATTAGATGTTGAGTAAATTTATAAGGATCCAATACAGCCCCTCCATTTTTACCTATTACACCGCCTTTTACATCAAATAAAAATGGATTATTATCTTCATCAATAAATTCTACAGGTAATCCTGCTTCTTTTCTTATATAATACTCTTCTTTCATTTCCTTATTTTCTAGTTTCTTATCTGTATATAAAAAACTGTCTACTCTTTTAAAATCACATTTATTACCATGTTCATTTATAAACTCTTCAATTTCATCTAATGCTTTTATTCCAAGTTCATATGATTTTATTACATTTTCTATACTTGTATATGACTTTAGCTCCATAGCATTATCATCAAGTTCATATTGAAGCAATGATGTTGTTATACTAGTACTACCATGACCTATTCTTGATTTTTCTAAAATAACGCAATTAATATTATTTTTACTAAAGTAGTGTCCTAAAATTGTCCCAGTAACTCCGCCTCCTACTATTATTACTTCTGTATCTATATCTTCTGTTAAATATTCATATTGTTTTATAGTTTTATTAATTCTTGTAAATATACAATTACCTTGTACATATTGTGTATTCATATTAAAACACCTATCCTTATGTATAATTTCAATATTAAAAATATATTTATTATGCTTTTGTAATTAATCTTCTAGAATTTCTTAAGTATTTCTATTTTTTTCAGGGACACCTAATAATTCATATAAATCATTAAAAAATTTAATACTTTTTTCAGAATCAATATTCTCTTTTACTGGAACCTCTAAGTAAGGTATATTAATTTTATTCTCTTTTAACATATCATCTAACACTGCCGTCATTACTCCATAAGTCCCTTCTACTTGATCACCATTTAAATCTGGCATCATAGACTCTGTATTATATTTGTTTACTTTATGTTTACCCCAATATATACTACAAGTTGGACTTCCTTGTATTCCGATATAGCATAGAGGGGTATTATTATTGTTTCTAAGTTCGCATACCATATCCACATAAGATTGAAGCTCTTTTCTACAATGTTTTTTAAAAAATATATTGTCATATTGTTCTCTTCCTTGTGGATTTCTCAAGTAACCCATTGCTGTAAACTCTGGGCAAGGTAATTGAATAATACTAATGTGTTTATCCAAAAAATAATCTATTATTCTTTGAGAAAAAATAAAGTTTTTGCCTAATAAATGAACTCTAGTAGCTGGGTTCAATAAACAGTGTGAAACTATTATGAAATAACGCTTTCTTTTAGACATATTATTATCCCTTCTTAATTAATTATATTTTTAGATTTATTTTTTCCTAAAGCATATGGTTATATTCTTAAAACACTAAAATATAAGCTTACCTTTTATTGTAAAATTGTATAAATCCATAATGAAATAGACTAACTATTTTGTGTATTGAAATTTTAAAATGAATAGTTTTAAACAATAAAAAACTAGCCTACTGTTAAATACAATAAGCTAGTTATATAGAAAAATAAGTTCCAATTTAAATTTATTCAATAACTTTAAAATTTTCTTATAAAAGATACAATGTTGAATTATAGGTAGTTTGAAGCATATTTCACTATTTTAGAATTCTTATGAATATTACAGTATACTACTTCCTACATATTTAGAAATTTTCTTGCTCATATGATAGGTTAATTATGTCTTCTTCTGTAATTTCTCGCAATACTTTGCAAGGATTACCTACTGCAATCACACCTTCTGGAATATCTTTATTTACCACACTTCCTGCCCCAATAATGCTACCTTTTCCAATAGTAACTCCACCACATACAGTTGCATTAGCACCAATCCACACATCGTCTTGTATTGTAATAGGTTTTGAAGTTCCGATTCCTTCTGCTCTTTGTCTTGAAAGTATAGCATGACCAGAACAGGCTAAACAAACTCCAGGAGCTATAAATGCATTAGCACCAATGTGAACCGGAGATGTATCTAATATCACACAATTATAATTAATTACAGCAAGTCCATGGGTATGTATATTGAACCCATAATCACAACGAAATGATGGCTCGATAAACGTTAATGGATGACAGGTTCCTAGTAATTCTTTTAAAATACTACTTCTCTTTTCACCTTCAGATGGTGCCGTTTGATTATATCTCCAACATAATTCTTTTGCCTTTTGTTGTAATTGCGATGGCATATCTTTATGATTTGAAAAATATCCTTTATTTTGTCTCATAATTTGTGTAAAATCCATTAATCTTATTCCTTTCAAATTTATATTTATTTAAAGATTGTATTAATAATCATTGCAGTTAGAAAATATTTTAATCTACTTGTTGGATTATTTTATATTTCCTATAATTTTTAATGTTTTTTAATTTTATTATTGATTTTAATTCTTCAATTTCAAATATAGGTATTCTACTATGAATTATAGTATGACAATTAGAACATACTGGAATCAAATCATTTATTGGATTAACTACATAATTTTCTTTAATCTGATGTAATGCTTTTTTATGATGTACTTCTATAATTTCTTTACCTATTGAACCATAGAATTTCTCAAAATCAAATTCACAAACATAACATCTATATCCATAATGCTCTAAACACTTTTTTCTGGCCTTTAAGCTTCTTTCATATTTGTTTACTCTTATAGATATCATCTTACCTTCACTAAAATTATTATCTTGCATATTACTACATTCTTCATCCATAATAATTTCTTTATTACTTCTTTCTACTACATCTTTTCCACTATACATCTCTTTAATTGTAAAATATGCATGATTATTTTGCTTAGGTAAACTTACTGCTTTAGGTAAATCTAGATTTTCACCTACTATATAAAATTTGTACTCTCCATCATGTGAAAACTTAAATGAATTACTCCTATCATTAATATATCCACATAACCTCTTCTTAGTTTCACAATCGAGATTAATATCATTGATTTCATTAATGTTATGTGGATTTAAGTTAATAATTTTTTTAAGCGAAAATAACTTTTTCATCCATCCATTTTTTCTCTAAAGGTATAATATAATGCTTTCTTATATGGATAATTTTTATTAATATTAGGATGAGCATGTATCCTATACTTATATATTAAGTCAATTGTTCCTGACGCTGGTATTGATATTACTTCTCTTTTACAGCTTCTTATTTTTACTTTCTTCTCAAAATTTTCATAACACTCTTTGAAACTTTCATCAATATATCTACTTAACTTTTCATTAATTCTAATAGCACATTGTGGTGCCGATTTTAATCCATTTTGGATTAACATATTTAACTGTAATTTTTCTGTATCAACATTTTGTAATAATCTTAACCTACAATATTGTTCTTTTTTAAATTTTATATATTTTTCTTTATCTACCCAAAATTCTCTATCATCAACTGTATCTTCAAATTTCATATTTATCTTATCTACAATCGTTTTAAATATAACTTTTTTAATGGTCTTGTACAATAAATATATACTATATCTCCAATTTTGAATTTTACCTTTTGTCTCCAATCAACATATCCCAATTTTTTAAATGCCTCATAAGTTTTAAATATGTTTGAATTAGATGTTATTATCCAGTTCATTGCTTTTCTCCTTTAAATAATAATTTAATCAAGCTACTTTCTATGCGCAATATATACATCTGTTTTTAACTCATAATTTTCCTCTAAATTCCCTTCTTGAAAATAAAAATTTGCTGTTTTATTTTCAAAATCAAGATTATATACTCGGGCAATAACATATATACCTTTATTAGCTAAAATTTTTGATTTTTCCACTTCATTAAATGTTATTTCAAATGCCGTATCCTCTCCTAATGTAGTCTTTACTTCTATATATTTATCAACTAAATTGCCATCGTTAACATCATAAGATTTAATATCATATCCAAGACCATCACCAATTACACGTGATGACCATTGAATATCAGATGCTTTTTTTACAAGTTCTTTATATTTACTATTCTTAAGCCTTACTTGTTCAAATTTAAATATTATATTTTCTCCAACAAAACCTATAATTTGCTTGTTTTTGTACTCATCAACATACTGTTCTATTTCTTTAGAATCAATCCCTGTATAAACCTCATTTGTAAATTTTTCCTTATTATATATATCTGGTGACTTATATATAGCCTTAAAATCTATATCTTTTAATAAATTCTCTATATCATATTCTTTATTTTTCTCTTTAGACTTTAACATAAATTTATTAAATGCAATAGAATAATAACATTTATTATTAATCCAGTTTTTCCATTCTAATGGCGCAAATTCACTAATCAATCCCAAATTATTTTCTAAATCATATAACCATTTTCGTGAAATATTTTTTTCATTTAATATTGTGAATATAGCTCTATAATTTTTAATATAACCGTCTTTACTTTTAATGGTTACTACTTCTAAACACTTCTCAATATTCTTATTATAACTTCCTGGCACTGCTAAACCTTTGAAAATAACATCTCTTTTCCTATGTTTTACAAAAATAAAGAAAGGTGGTATATTAATTTTTTCTCCTTTTTTTAGCATATCAAATATTCTTCTTAATATTTCATTACCTTTTTTAGGCGTATCCCATAATGATTTATTAGGTTTGTTTTGATCCCCATAATATATAAATTCATCAGTAGTTATATCAAAATCATCATTCCAATCACCATTATTTCCATTTGAATACAACACTACATATTTTAATTTTTTATCTTTAAGACTTCCCTTTTTTCTAAAACCACATGAATTCTCACATTTCATTAATTTACTCAAAACTTCATCAGACATATTTCCATTATTACCACCCATATATATATTATCTACTATTAAATCTGATTCTTTTAAGTCTTTAAATTCTATAAACATAAATTATCCCATTATCCCCTTAATTTCAATATAATACAAATATATTTAATACTTATATTATATTACATAATATTGTAACAATAAAGTTACACATTTCTTCACATGAAAAAGTAGAGTAAAAATTTAAATTACTTTTAAGCTCTTACTCTACTTTTTTACAACTATTAATTATATATAATTCTATTAAATTTAACTTTCTAACTTTATAATCTCATGTAGCTTTCTTCCCATATGTTCTATTAAGTTTACAACCAATGCGTTTCCCATACAAAAATATCTAAAAGAATGCGTCATACCTGTATTAGTCCAATTATCAGGGAATCCATTTATTCTTTCACACTCCAATGGAGTTAATAATCTTAACTTTCCAGTTTCAATATCTGAAACTACATGAGTACTTCTATTTTTACTAGCTTCACTTGTTAACATAGTACGTGCTGGCCTATCAATAGGGTCAGGAAATGCTATTGCACCCTCTCTGAATACGTATTTATGTCCCTCTTTAGAGGTTCTTTCAATAGCCTTAGGGCCTTTCATATACGACCATTTTTCTAAATCATTTTCAGATAATATGTATTTTTCATCTACTTCAATTTCTAATATATCTTTTAATGTAATTTGTTTTTCAGTTAAAAGATTACACGGTTTAGTTTCTACGGTATATATTACTCCATTTTTACATATACCTGAATTTTTAAATTCAAATTTAAATTTATCAGATACCTCAACTATGTCTAAATTGTACTTTTCTTTTAAATCTATACTCTTAATACTTTCTTCATTAAAAGTTTCTACATTAAATATAGAACTAAAAAATCCTGAATTTTGAATTTCTTCATATACATTTTTATTTTCTAATTTACTATAGTATTTAGTTGTATTATGTACTGCAAAAATAAATGTGCGTCTTCTTCTTTGTTGAAAGCCATATTCAGCAGCATTTATTACTCTCCATTCAACAGAATATCCTAATTTAGCAAAACAACTTATAATAATTCCAAAATCTCTTCCTCGTTGTTTTGATGGTGATTTTAATAATCTATCAACATTTTCTAAAAGTACAAACGGTGGACGTTTAGCTTCCAAAATTCGTTCTATCTCCCACCAAAGTACACCTTTTTTCCCTTGAATTCCTTTAGCACCTGTACTTGCTACTGAATAATCCTGACAAGGAAATCCTCCTACTAATAATGTATGCTCAGGAATATGTTCTGTAGGCACTTGTGATATATCTATATTACTAAATTCATCTATTCCTCCAGAGGTTTGAAAATGACTTTTATAACATTCAAAAGCATGTTGAACCTTTTTGCCAGGCTCCCATTGATTTGCCCAAGTTGTTTTCCAATCAGAAGAACTATTTTCAAATCCAACTCTAAAACCACCAACCCCAGCAAATAATTCACAAATCGTATGTTTCATACTTTAACCTCCTTCTCTAACTTTTTAAATTATACTATATTTCACAAGAAAATAAAAACTTTTACTATAATTTTTATCAAATCCACATTTTTACAACTTATATAATTACTATAAGTTGAGCATTTATTTAATTTAAAAATAAATTACCTCATTTTATCTCACAAAAATTAAGAGTATCATTTTGAAATTTATACTCTATTAATCTTAATGAACTCCATGAGTTTGTTATAATAGGTCGTCTTCCTTTTGTATAATTTCTTATGCATATTGAATTTTTATATTCAATAACATCTTCTGAAAAACCGCTTGCAACTATAAATGCTTCAATCATATCATAATCTCCAAATGCATATTCTATGTTAATCCAATCAACATACTTCATTATTTGATTTACTGATTCTATTCCAGCTATATCTTTTTTTATTTCTATAACTAGATATTTAGAAATAGCATTAAATCCTGGTATATATCTTATACCAAATATGTCCATTTTATCCATATAGTCTACTGGTTTAAATGGGGAAGCTACAACTTGATGGGATATATAATCCCAAGGTCCAAAAATTGTATTTTTATCATTAGAAAGTATCTCCATCAATCCAGACTCTAGTGCCATTTCATGTTTAATTTTATTATATTCACTACAGCTCTTTAAAATTTCTGTCGAATTCATTATATAATTTCTATCTATTTTATTTAATTTTTCTTGCTGTAAACATCTATTATATATATATGAACTATTATCATCTTTATATATAAACTTTTCATTTCTTTTTAAAATTATATTTCTAAGCGCTTCATTTTCTTCATTATCTATTTTTATAAAAGACAACTTCCAAAACACTCGTAACATTCTAAATTTGCTTGGGTTAGACATCAAAACATCATCCATATCTATACCATTTACAAAAAAATTAGGTGATGGTTTAAATATACATAAACACCTATTATTTAAATTATTTTCATTATTTAAAATCATTATATTTTTTACTTCGCTATGTTTAAAATTTTTAGGTAACCCAGCTTGAATATAATTCCAGTACTTACAATCGTATTTTTCATTTATTAATTCACCTATACCATATATTTTTCTATCTAAGAAAAAATATATATTATCTCCCTTTTTCATACCGAAATAATCTGTAAAAGTTCCCTCATGATGTATTAACCACTTATTGTTTTTAGGATTGCTTAAATTTGTACTATAAATCCCAAGTTTTATACACTCTTTTAATGCTTCTTTATTATTTAAACTTATTATATATCCCGCCATATATCCTCCAAATTAAGTTATAAATATTCAACTTTATTTTATAATAAATTCACATATGGAATTTGTTGAAATTGCCTAAAATACATAATGTTAATTTTTTTCGATTTCATTTTTTATGTACTTAGCATTTAACCAAAAACATTTTTTTCTTTCTTCTGTACCCTGAGGTGTAATTGCTAAATCAATTTTCGAATCTTGTCCTTTAGGTCTTATATGTGCAATTTCTTTATCGCTAATTTTCATGAAATTATTATAAATACCTTCTTTAATTTTATTTCGAGTATCTTTCCATACTTTATACATACTATTATTTAAATCTGAAATTGGCATATTCCAAAACATAACCTTATTTAATATAATATCATCTAATCCTAATTCTGATTGATTTTTAAAATTAACTCTACTTTTAAATATTATCCATAAATGCTTTTTATTTTCAAACTTGTCTCTTATAGTAGATGTCTCCCATTCTTCATTTACTATTTCACAATAATCTATTTGTTCAAAAGACATAGATTCCTTTGGAACCCCATTTGGTTTTAATAAAATTGTTTTTATTTCTATATTTGCTTTTTTAAACTCTTCAAACTTATCAAGTTTATCCCCAAAAATATTTTTACAAACATCATCTACTATTAATCTTATAAAATTTTTAGCTTTTCTTTCTCTATTTATGGAATAAATTTTCATAATATCTAAAATACTTTTATTTATTAATGAATTAAATAGTGCATAAATCTTTTCATCAAAAAGTACATTATTATCAGATAACTTTTTACATTTTTCTATTTTTCTATATTCTTCCCTTTCAAGTAATTCCTCTATTATAAAATCTACATAAGATCTTTTATAAGAGAATGCTCTTTGTGAAGCCAATATATCGGAATTGGGTTGTTCTCTTTTGCTTTTTTCAGCAGTATTACCTTTTGTACATGCTCCAAGATACATTGTATCTCCTTCTGAAATTTCATGTGCTTTCCCTTGTTTAATTTTTGATACAATAATATCCCAATCTCTTTTAATAATTTTAAAATCTTCATTTGAAGGTGTCCACAAATTTATAAGTTTAAATATTAACTCTTCCTTAGGAACATCTTTCTCATTTATATAAAACATCAAAAGTAGGTTTTTGCATTTTTTCATTAATGAGTTATCTTCCCACGTCTCATTATTTAATTTAAAATAATCAATTATAGTTAAAACAATTCTTTCTTTAGCTGAATATCCTAACTTCTCTCTTAAGACATTTGAATTAACTTTAGGTTTTATCCTTTTAATAGGACATACTTTTAATTCCACCTCAACTTCATTAAAATCTGCTTCTTGTTTAGAATTTACTTTATATCGAAAATATTCTTCTTCCACAAGTTGTCCCAATCTACCTTTAGATTTTTTATTATTAAATCTACTATTATAAATATCTTTATTTACTTGGCTTAAACTCTTATCAATTAACTTTCTTGCATATTCTTCAATTGAATATTTATCATCTCTATCATAATTTAAAATCATTATACCACCCCAAAATTTAGCATTTTATCCTTAATTATTATACTATGAATTAAGTTAGAATTTAAATATATATTTATTAATTGTCATGTTTTCTTTCCTTTTTTTAGAAACATGTTCTTTTTCCTATAAGAAAAGAACCCTACTTTCTCAAGGTTCTTTATATGTTTATACAATTTAAAAATCTCTTGCTTTTTCAAAATTAAAAGAATCTATTTGCCAGTTCCCTATTCTGACTAATATAACATTCTAAAAATTCTATATTTCATAAAGTAAAATACATCAGACATCCTAACATATTGTTATATACACTGACTATTATTAGTCTTCTATAAATGATTTATCAAATCCAATTAATCTACCTAGGGTTCCATACAAGGTCAACTCCATAAAAGGAAAGTTCACGTTTTATTTCATTTAATTTATCTACATCTTTTTTATCTAAAATTCTTCTTAAAGTTATTAATTTTTCTTTATCTTCTGATAGATTTAAAAAAAATTTTATAGATTCTATACATTTTGGCTTTATAAATGGAAATAATCCATTAATCTTAGCAATAATGATATTTACATTTTCTTCTTTGAATAAACTAGTTTTTCTTACTATTAGCTCATCTTTAGTTAATCTAATCATCGATTTATTGTCTTTAATGTTATGTGTTATATAACTTACTTCTCTTAATACGGAAAATATTTCATCCTGCCTTCTAGTAAAATCATCTATTACCTTTTTTGTGTCATCATTTAATTTTTTCGAAGCTCTATTATATCTACAAGATTGATAAATTGCAAATATTCCTAATATGATAGATAAAATTCCTAAACAATTTCCCAAATTAATTAAATTCATACAAGTTTCCTCCTAAAAAATATCAAACTATCAAATTTATCCAATATTGATTATTATATCCTCACCTTTAAATGGTATATCTAATTCTTCTTTTAAAACATGGGCTATCAAATCTATATCATAATTATAAACCATCATAATAAATTTGTATGATGGACATCTAAACATTACATAGATTGTGCAGTCATAACTTCTTAGACTACTTTTTATCAATATCATTTTTAAAATAAGATACACAAGTAGACTTATCGTACAAATCATACCATCATCCATATTCTTAAAATATTTCTCTTGTATCAACATTACATATTTTTTAATAAATTTAATTTGTACACTTTCTTTATACATGTATGAATAGGCTTATACTTGAATAATCCTCAATGTAATATTGCATTTGCAACAAACAAATAACAAAACTCTATATCTCCTTTTTTTCCATGGCTACTGATGCTAAGGCTATTTCTATACTATGAATAAAATTATTATTATAATTAGGGCTATGCACAGGTATCCTTTCATGTGTAACATTCTCTTGAATACACAACTTTTCAAATTTACTAGCTATAAATTGTGATTCATTGTCTGTTCTAATTATTAATTCAGATGTTTTACCCTTAATTACTCTATTATAAAGTGCCTTTATTACTACAATTTTAGCTTGCTCTGCATTTGGAGAAAGTGACAAATCATATGCTAATATGCTTCTATCAAACACATCTATAATAGATGTTAAATATGCTATCTCCCTTGCTTCTGCTAAATAAACATATTTCATGTCCATTTCCCAAAGTTGATTCGAATCTGTGATTACATGATTTTTACATATTTTAGAATATCTCTTAACACACTTTCTTTTAATCTTTAATAGGTTCATCCTCTTCATCAATCTATAAACTTTTTTCTTATTAATTTTTAGTTTATATTTATTTTTCAAAACTGCCCTAACCTTTTTATAACCATAAAACTGTCCTACTTCATCTTTTTTATTTTCACTATATATTTTTGAATTTATAAATCAAAAACTTTTTCACCATTTATATTTAGACTATATCCTGGAATGTTTCCTTCGGATTGATTTAAAGGTCTATTTCCACTTTTAATTAATAACTGTTGTTTATAATAAGTAGATTTTTTCAAACCTAATATCCTTAATATAGCTTTAATAGTTGGACCTATAGAAATCCATTCGGATGCATAAGAATACAAATCATGTTCTTCATCTATTTCTTTTTTTAATAAATCGCGAAGAATTGCAACTTCTAATTCAAGATCTTTGCATTTTTCTTTTGTTTTCTTATACTCTTTTTTATAATCTACAATTATTTCTTCATCTTTAGGTTGAGTAGCATTCTTGGGTTTCTAAGTTTGCTTATATCTTCTATAATTACATTTCCAATTAGATACCAATCCACTGTATATATTATACTTCGCTGCTACTAAAGAATTGCTTCCACATGTTAAAGCCTCTTCTACAATTTTCACTCTTTCTTCTTCAGTATATTTTCTAATAAAATTCCCACTCATAATGCACCCCTTCATTCATTAATCCTACTATAGTTCCATTCGAATTATGAGTCTACTTTTCTACGGGGGCCTATGAGTTTTCAATTCAAAATCATAAATTTTCAACTTTTAAAAATTTTATATTCCCTAATTTATCTTTGGTTCTCTCTGATATAGGAGGAATTGCTATAAATAACCTCTTTTTAGCTCTACTTAGTGCTACATAATACACTCTATGTTCTTCTTTTGTCATATCAGGATTAAATAAAAATTCAAGATTTGTATTTTCATTAAAATCAGATGGATTAATTAGTAATAATACATTTTCAAATTCATCTCCTTTAGCTTTGTGAATTGTTCTAAATGCCCCAGTATCATCATTTATATTTATGGTACAAGCCACTTGCTTATATGTTAACTTTTCATAATATTCTTTTTTTTGCCCGATGTTATCCTTCCTTTTATACCATAAAATCCAAAAATATATTCATTATAGAAATCAATAATATTCAAATTACTAATTTTATCATAATCGTCTACTAATCTTTTTACATTATTAAAAGAACACCTATCATCAAATTCTTCTGTCTTTTTATATGCTTTTTTCATGCTTTTTAAGGCTTCTTTAAAATTGTTTTGTTTACAATGTTCTATAGCACAAATAGAGTAAAATATAATTTTTCCTCTTTCTCCATCATCAAAAATTAACTCATTAGTTATATCATTTGAAAATAAACTTCCAACTCCATATTTAAGTTGATTAGATAATTCTTTTCTATATGATAATGTATATATAGCTTTATTTTCACAAATTTCTTTTACATTTTTAAATATTTTCAAAAAATTTCCTATGATTAAATATGGTTTATCCCCATGCAAATCTTCAGGAGATTTTTGCTTAAGGGATTCTTCTCTTCTCATATAATTTAATAAGTTAATTATCTCTTCTGTACTCCTCCTATTATCCTCTATATAATAAGTTTTCATATTAGGTAAATCAAATTTTATAAATTGTCCTACATCTGCACCTTGAAAGCTGTATATAGATTGACACTCATCTCCTATAACTCCTACAATAGTTTCTTCATTAGAAATTATTTTTATAATTGCACTTTGAATAGGATTCGTATCTTGAAATTCATCCATTAATATATATGGAAATTTGCCACGTATAATTTCTAAGACTCGTGAGTTCTTTTCAATTATTAAATAACTTAGATACAATACATCATCATGTGATATAATTCCTTTTCTCCAACAAATTTCTTTGTACGGTAAATAAGAATCATTTCTAATAGAATACTCGCCTACTTGACCTTCCCATGCATTTTTAAATTTTAATTCAATCTTGTCATTGTGAAGAATCCATGATAATTTAGAAAGTGATTTTGATAATTTTTTATTATCAATTATATGAAATTGTTTTGTTTGAGTTTTCCATTCTTTCAAAATACTAAATGTTGGTATGAACTCTTCATGACCATTAATTTTTTGAAGGTCAAATTTAAACTTACTGTTTAAAACCCATAAGTATGGCTTGACAATATGCTTATATAAAAAACTATGTATTGTACTTACTTCAACACAATCATATGCATCCCCTAATTTTTCTATTATATTTTCCACTCCTACATTTGTATATGTAATACACGCAATTTTTCGCAAATCTGAAATTTTTTTTGATTTTTCTATTATATTATTAATGTGATTTATTAAAAAAGTTGTTTTCCCAGCTCCCGGCCCTGCTACAACCTTAAAATGCTTATCAATATCAATTTCTTCTCTACTATCTACTAATCGAGTAGCTAATGACAAATCCATTTCAATGCCTCCTTTATATATGATGGAACATTAAAGCTAAATCTTTCCCCAACTTCCTTTTCTATATTATTGGAAATCACAGTTGCTAGTTCTTGTGCAATTTCACCTTTTTTAATTGACTTCAAATAACGTGCAGCCACAATATGTTTTGCTTTTACAAAAGGTTCATCATTTCCCATATTGCTATATTGACTTGCTAACTCCTTAAATTCGCCTTTTCGTATAATTTTAATAAGTTCTTCTAATTCTTTTTGTGACATATCCTCTTTAATTAAATTCATAATTTTTTTGATTTCTATACTATTTGATACAGATTGGGTGATAATATCTTCACAACTATAATTTTCGAGTATTAGCTCATACTCAAATGTTGAACCTTGTTTTTGAGTATATACCCTTATAATATCTTCATCATTCCTTTCTTGATATAAAGATGTTAATTTGTTAGAGGATTTTCTATATTCATACTTAGATTTATCAATGTCTAACATAAAAGGAAAACATGATTTCCAACTACTATTTTCATCTGTACTATTTTCATCTGTATTTTTCTTTAACTTCATTACTGGGTCCAAATCAGTAATACAAACAACTTTTTTTGATATGGCATATTTATTATTTTTTGTATCAAACAATTTTAAAAAGTGCTCAAAATATCTACCATTTACATTAATAATAGATATATGGTTATCAATTAAAGATAATTTCTCTGCTTCCGCAAAAGAAGGCAATAGCATTTGTTCAGCGAGACCTTCAACAAAAATAATATTATTTGCAAAAAACATATCTGCTTTTGTTACATCTAAAAATCTTTCAATGTATTTTTTAGATTTCATATCCTCACCAGAATCTGAAAATACTCTTCCAGGATATGAAACTGTTATTAAACTATTTTTCTTAGATAAAACAATTATTGAATTTAAATTTACTGCAGCAGTTATATTAGGTGAGTGCGTTGTTATAAAAATTTGCCTAACTTCATGTGTTCTATTTTTTTCTAAAAATTTCAACAATTTATACTGCATATTAGGATGTAAATGTGCTTCTGGTTCTTCAAAAGCTAATATAGAAAAAACTTTTGAATTGCTTCCTAAATATTCAACAGATGAATTTTTTTGCATTTTAGCTAAAAGCAATGATATATAAATTAAATTGTTGTAACCCAATCCATTTCTTGTTGCTGGTAATTTTATACCAGTTTCATTTTCTACAACTAATTTTAATGCAGAATATAATTCGGTATCTAAGATTTTTCCATCAAACGTAGGTTTCATATTATCAAAATCTGCACCTGTTTCTTCTACGTATTTCAGCATTTCCTTTTTCCCTGAACACATACGTTTTTGTAAAGATTCAATTAACTTTTGGGATTCAGAAGAAAATGCCTTTTTCTTTTCTTGAATAAGCTTCTTTTTTTCATCTACTTTGATACTTTGATCTATCTTAATTTCATAATCAATAAAAAAATCAATTACTTCTTTAAGCAAAGCATTTTTACCAGTAAAAAGATCTCTTTCAACATCACGAATAGCATTTAAAAATTGAAAGTCAAATTTTCTTATAGAGTCATTGACAATTGATATCCTATATTCAGGATTTCCAACAAAAACTTTATATGTATATTTTCTTAAAAAATCTGTTTCAATTTCTTTCCAAAACATATCAATATCATGACTTTCTATTTGGTTCATTTCTGATTTATAATTAACATATTCTTTCTCAGGTAATGAAAATTCATATGTAATTTCGGCCTCATAAGGCTTGTCTATTTTTGTTAACCATGATGCTACCATGATTAAATCGTTTGAATACTTCTCTTCACTATCTTCTTCTATCAACTTTGCAGATATTATAATTTTAGGAGGAGCATCTTTAATATTATCAATTGCAATATTATGATTAAAATCTTCTATTTTAAGACTTTTACATACCTCACTAGAAAAAAGAAGTTCTAATGCTTTTATTATTGTTGTCTTACCTGAATTGTTTGCTCCAATTAAAACATTAATGCCCTTTTGAAATTCAATAGTTGTTTTTGTGGAAAAACCTCTGAAATTTTCCATACTAAGTTCTTTTATATACATTATTTTCTCCTTTGACTGACTATTTATATAATTAAAATTTATACTATATTATATATTATTTTGTATTATTTTTCAATTTTACCCAATTAAGCTTTAATATATAAAATCAAAAGTTATCATAATTTATTAATCTTCGATGTATCAATATATGAATATAAAATACAATCTAATAATAAAATTTAAAATAAAACACATCTACAATTAAATTGTAAATGCCTTTATATAATTTAAATGCTCAATACGTAGTATCTTTTATGAACCGCCACCAATGGAAAGTAGAATAACCAATACTTAAAAATATAGGTTTATTTTTTAAAAGCTTCATCACACCATTAATCCCAATTAACAGGATTATAAGGGTGTTGAAGAAGGTATGGAGACTTTTCATTTATTAATCATATCTAAAGTTAGAGTCTATAATCCTTAATGTATTATTTACAACTGCCTTGAATAGATATTCCTGTTTTATCAGCAAGTGTATTTTATGAATTTTCAAATTTAGAGTCACTTAATAATATAACACTTTCTTTTGTTCTTGATAAATATAATCATTAACATATATATCAAAAAGGACCAACTCATCAAAATTGTCCATGAATTAGTCCTAAATTTATATTTTTATAAAATTATTTCATTGATTGAATAATACTATCAACAACGTCAGCAATTGAATCCTTATCTTGTTCTTTTACGCTGGAGTTAACTGATATATCATTATCTAAAATAGTCATTTCTTTCATATAACTTAAATGTTTACGCATTAATCTTCCTGATTGAGGAGCCCAAGAACCATTTTCTATAAGAGCAAAAGTACGTTTTTGAACATTTAGTGCTTTCATATCCATCAGATATGCTAACATTGGTGGATAAATATTTAAGTTGTAAGTTACACAAGCAAGAACTATATGACTGTATTTAAATGTTTCAGAAATCAAATATGAAACATGAGTTTTTGAAACATCATACATAACCACATTAGTTATTCCTTTTTTAACTAACTCTGTTGCTAAATTATTAGCAGCATCTTCTGTATTTCCATACATTGTTCCATAAACAATCATTACGCCTTTTTCTTCAGGTTCATATCTACTCCACTTATCATATTTATCTAAAAAATATCCTAAATCACTACGCCATACTGGTCCATGTAATGGGCATATAGTTTTAATATTAAGAGTACTTGCCTTCTTTAAAAGAGCTTGAACTTGAACGCCATACTTACCTACAATATTTGTATAATATCTTCTAGCTTCATCAATCCAATCTCTATCAAAGTTTACTTCATCGTTAAACATTTTACCATCCAATGCACCAAAAGTACCAAAGGCATCAGCAGCAAATAACACACCATTAGTAGTATCAAATGTTACCATAACTTCTGGCCAATGTACCATTGGAGCAAACATAAATGCAACCTTATGTTTGCCGAAGGACATAGTATCGCCTTCTTTAACTGTTATTACTCTGTCTTTAACATTAAAATCAAATTGATGCATAAACAGGGAAGCTTTTTCAGTACATACAATCTTTACATTTGGATAACGAAGAATAATTTCTTCAATGGAAGCTGCATGATCTGGTTCCATATGGTTGATTACCATGTAATCTAAATCTCTATCTCCTAAAACCCCTTTAATATTTTCAAGGAATTGACGGCAAATTGACCAATCAACTGTATCAAATAACACTGTCTTCTCATCTAAAAGCAAGTAAGAGTTATATGAAACCCCTTTTTCAATGGGATGAATATTTTCAAATAGAGCAAGTCGATGGTCATTACCACCAACCCAATAAAGATCTTCAGTTATATTTCTAACACAATACATAGTATTTAATCCCCCTTTTCGTTAAAAGCACATTATTATATTTATTTTTAGAAAATCAAATTTCTATAAACATATCCTTTCCCTCACCACAAGCAGGGCAGGTCCAATCCTCAGGTATTTTTTCAAAAGTTGTTCCTGGATTTATATCACCTTCAAAATCTCCTAAGCTAGGATCATATTCGTAACCGCATCCATTACATACATAATGTTTCCAAGTTGGGTGGGTCTCTTTTGGAATCACTCTTTTCATTTTTTTCATTGGTGGCGCTGCTTTTTTGGGTTCTCCATTATCAAAAGCATCAGTAAGCAATGGTAATATTTCCATTAAATCTCCAACAATTCCGTAATCTGAGTTTTTGAAAATCTTTGCATTAGGATTATTATTTATAGCAACAATTGTAGAAGCTTCCTTTATACCTTTCAAATGTTGAATTGCACCTGAAATACCGCAAGCAATATACAAATTTCCTTTGAATTTTTGACCGGACATACCAACGTATCTATCCAATGGTACATATTTAAGTGTTTCTGCTACTGGGCGAGAAGAACCTATGGCTGCACCAGCTTGAACTGCTAAATCTTCTATAAGTTTCATATTTTCTTTTTCTCCTATGCCGAGTCCTGCACTGACCACTCTTTCAGCTTTATTTATAGGAGTATCTATAGGAATTCCAACTGTGAAATCATAACCATCTTCCTTAAGAGCTTTTACAAGAGCATCTACTTTTTCCTTAGCAGTTCCTTCTTTGAAAATCACTTTTTTACGATAACCTGTAGTAGCAGATTTATTTTTATAAGTTTCACCTGCATTCTTAGTTTTTGGCATTTTACCTATTATATTAGCAGCTATAACAACGCGTTGAATTTCATTAGTTCCTTCATATATTGTACAAATCTTAGCATCTCTATAAGCACGTTCAACTTCCATACCTTTCATATAGCCACTTCCACCAAATATTTGAAGAGCGTCGTTTACAATCTCGAGACAAACATCAGAAGCATATTGTTTTGCCATAGCAGCTTCCATACTATATCTCTCATGATTTTCTTTCATATCTGCTGCACTATAAATAAGCAATCTAGCTGCTCTAAGCTTTGTAGCCATATCTGCTAACTTAAAAGCAATAATCTGTTGGTTACAAATAGGTTTACCAAACTGAATTCTTTCTTTTGAATACTCAAGTGCATGTTCATATGCTCCTTGAGCAATGCCAAGAGCCTGAGCTGCAATCCCAATACGACCACCATCCAATGTGGACATAGCAATTTTAAAACCATCTCCTTCTTTGCCTAATAGATTTTCTTTAGGGACTTTTACGTCGCTAAAAATCAACTCTCCAGTGGCAGAAGAACGAATACCCATCTTATCATAATGTTTACCAAAACTAAAACCTTCCCATCCCTTTTCTACAATAAAAGCACTAATACCACGAGTACCTATATCTGGTGTAGTAACTGCAAAAATAATATAAATGTCAGCCTCACCTGCATTAGTTATAAAAATCTTTTCTCCATTTAAAATATAATAATCCCCTTCTAAAACAGCTGTGGTCTCTGTACCTCCAGCATCACTGCCAGCATTTTCTTCCGTAAGACCAAAGGCTCCAATTTTTTCTCCTTTTGCAAGTGGAACTAAATATTTTTGCTTCTGCTCCTCTGTCCCATAAGCAGAAATTGGATATGCACCTAAAGATGTATGAGCTGAAAGAATTACGCCTGTACCACCATCTACTCTTGATAACTCTTCAACAGCAATAGCATAGCTAATTACATCTAAACCTGCTCCGCCATATTTTTTTGAATATGGTATGCCCATCAGACCTATATCAGCCAACTTATGAATTTGCTCCAAAGGAAATTTATTTTCTTGATCTAACATAAATGCAATAGGTTTAATTTCTTCTTCAGCAAACTCTCTTATTTTCATCCTCAACTTTTCATGTTGTTCCATAGTCTTAAATAGCATAGATATACCTCCTTTAAATTAAAATAATATATAAATATTCTTCTTTAATGAATTTTTATAATTAGAGCTTCTTAACCTTAAACATATTCTACAAATCTTTTTTACTTATATGAAAGCCATATAATAAATATGTTTTACAGAATCAATTGTTTTGTAATTATAGTCCTATATAGTCTATTAAAAAAATTTCAAGGCTATTACTTTTCTTTTTCTTATTGTTGAACAATCCTGAAAAATACTAAAAATAAAAAAAGGTCTTTTAAAACCTTAATTATATTGAGCTTGCTTTTAGAGATAGATTATTATATTTTTTAAACCAAAAACCCAGTTATAATCATTATAACTGGGTTTTAATTTATAATTCTTTATTCAACTTAACTGTATTTTTTTATATTCCTTGGACAATAAAAATTAAAATTATCTAAAAAAGTAACTCTCCTGGTTTATAACCGTTAGGTAATTCTTCTTCACATAAGAATTTGAAATTGTCATCACGTAATATTGGTAAAAATGCCTCATATGGTATTCTAGGGAACTCACAAGCGTATGGACTTGCTCCAAACCATTTACCTTCTTTACTACTTAAATTTAAATCTCTAGCAAATTTTGTATGGTTTGAACAATCATGAACTGCTAAATCCCAATTTTCCTCATCAGCCACTTTCATTAATTTGAAAGTTAATTCTCTGCTCCAAATTGGAGAAATATAACCATGTCTAGAAATATACATGTTTTCTCCAAAATAGTTATCTATGTTATTCTCATTTAAATGTAATTCTGCACAATTTATAAAGTCAAGTTTTGTGTCTAAAATTGCTTGCTTTTTCTTAAAGAATACTTCAAAAAATTCAGGAGTCATTGGAGTTTCAATACCTACACTTTTAATGTATTTTTTTGCTATTTTTATGTTTTCAATAACTTTATCTGAACAATTAGATGCACCTAAATTAAAACGTATCTCATCAAGACCAGCTTCACCTAAAGCTTTTAATGTTTCTTCTGTAGCCAAAATCCCATTTGTATATAAATGTTGATGGATTTTCGCATCACTAAATTTCTTTACAACTGAATAGTATTTTTCAATTTCCATAAATGGTTCTAAATAAACATAAGAGATACCAGTAGGTTTGTTATGTATGGAAAGAAGTAACTCAATATCCTTTTCGTAAAACTTTGTACCACCAATTTCCCACATACCTTCACCAATTGGTGGAATGTTATCTAAATCACCATAGTTGTAACAAAACTTACATTCTATGTTACATTTATTTGTTTTTCTAATGGCACTTAAGCCAGTTCCTTTAAGACAAGAATGACATCCTTTAGAAAATTTATTTTCATTTCCTACGAAAAAAGTTCTATTCTCTAGAGTTTTTAACCCTTTAATTTCTGACATTAATATATTATTTCTATGATCAATTGCCTCTTCAATTTGTGCAAATGTAGCGTAAACAATTTCTTGTTGTTTTACCATAAGTTCCTCATCTTCTGGTAACATTGAAAAAAATTCAATCCATTTTAATGCGTCTTCTTTTGAAATTTTCATACTATATCCTCCTCTAATTATGTATCACTACTATTTATATCTTCTTCCCAGCTTAATGAACAGTATTTTTACTAGTTTTAATTTTGTTTTGCTCAATTCACTTACTAAAATTAAGATATAAATTATGAAAGAACTCTTCTTTCGTTATTTCTTGTATTTTTATCTAATTCTGTTTCATATCCGTTTTGAAATGTTTATTTATATCCCAAACGTTAAAAATTCAACATTTTTATTTGTTGTATTTTATTTATCATTAATTTAAATTATGTTCATGCCATATAAATTACTATCTTCTATACACTGCAATTTGTGCAAGTATATCATTACATTTTGTATAAAATTACTTTAAAGGCATTGAATAAATCTAAATTTAATCTCATTTCTCTATATGAATTAAATTACAAAAGTATTATAACATATAAATATATGCTAATTCTATACACACATCTTATTAAATCTAATCTCTATACCTCTGACATTACCACTAAAACTTATAACATTTTTTTACCTATTAAATTTTTTCAACTTTTTTATTTCATCTTTTTAAATTAGAATTCTATTAATTTTTAATTTATTATCACGTTGAAAAATTTAAATATAATAAGACCACTGAAAATCAGTATACTTTTCAGTAGTCTTTATAATACTTCCTTTTTTGTATAGTTCTTATTTTAAATTTTGAACTTATTTAATTTTATCTAATAATATTTTCTTTTTTCTAGCTTATATTTCAAAATTTTTAATATACTCATTTTGAAAGTACTAATTGCTTAATTTGCTGAATTTATGTAAATATTATTTTTCTTGTTACCATTCCTTAGTAGCTTCCATATTTTAAATAGAAACCCATTGACTTTTCCTTTCCAAATTAGTTCATTTTTCATTCTCAATTAATTTAATAGCTTCTTTAAAATAAGGCTTATTTCCCCATAGTTCTTTATCTCCTACAATCACAATTCTTTTTTTTGCTCTTGTAACTGCTACATTTAATATATTAGGAGATTTAGACGCCCAATTCACAGCCCCTTCATGTTCTTTATCTACCCCTAAACAAATTATTACTATGTCTGCTTCTTTACCTTGAAATGTATGAACTGTTCCTATTGATTTTTTTATCCACTCATCTAAAGATTTACTATCTATAAAATCAAATTCATTTTTTAAATCTTTAATTCTATTTTTAAGTCCATTTACTACAGTCGTAAATGGTGAAATTACATATAAATTAGGAAGTCTATTATCAACAATGCATTTTTTTATTTGTCTATATATAACTTCTCCTTGTTCTGGAACATAGTGCGATTTTCCATCACAACTATTTCCCTTACAATCAATCCATGTACTCTTTTCAATAGGCAAATTTTTATCCTTACTTAATGTTGCATATATCATTTTATTCTCATAAGCTATCTTATTACTTATATTAAACATAGGATTTTCACATCTTCTATGAACCCTTAAAGGACATCCTATCCACAATTCCTCACGATTTGTTCCATATTTATTTATTTTATCAGCCATTCCTTGCACTGATAAAGTTTTCGACACTATATCTTCTACATTCCAAGCCTTACCTATTACTTCAAGTAATGATAATGGAGCAGTTGATACTGGTTCTACTTGTAACGGATCTCCAACAACAATAACCCTTCTCGAACGCCAAATGGCTCCAAGTGCAGTTTGTGGTAATGCCTGACCTGCTTCATCTATAAGTAACCATCCTATTTCTTCTCTTCCTAAATGTTTATACATTCTTGATATAGATGCAAATGGACTTGATATTACTGGAACTACCAGAAATAGAGTATTCCATAATTCATTCATATATTTTAAATAATTACCTTGCATTTCAGTCCCTGAAAGGTAATTCATAACTAATCCCATATTACTTTTCATTGGTTTTTCAGCATTTAATATGAATGCTTTATGCAATTGTAATGATAATAAAAATAATTCACACCTCTTATTATTCAGTTCTTCAGTTATCCATAAACAATATATTTGTTGGTTATTTTTTGAATTTTTCCAATATCTTTCGGGATACAAATCTCCTACTTTACCTAACCAATCGTCTTTTATTTTATTAATGGTATCCAACTTAATTAAATCTTGTTTTAAATTTTTCTCTAATTCAGTCTTTTGTACTTTAAATTTATCTAAGATATCTTTAATATCATTTAAATCACTATTTGATTCTAACAAATCAACTAATAACTTTTTCTTCTCTTTATTGTTAGATTCTAACTCTAAAACATATCCTCTATACTTCTTTCTATTTAAGATTCTACTTAAAAATGATGGTTTATCATTTAAATGGCATTTAATTATCTCATCTAATATATTAATTGATTCTTTTAATTTTACATTAATTTGTTCTGTTTTTTTATAATCGTTTTCACTGGATTTTATATAATTTTCTACATCCTTTATTCTACTATTAGTTGTACTAATACTATTTTTTACTTCTTTTTCTTCATCTAATACTTCCTTAAATTTATCTAATTTATTTATATATTCTTCTATCTCATTATATTTATCTAAAAATCTCTGTTTCTCTTCTTCCCAACTTTGAACTTTATTTTTCTCATCTTCATTTTTGTGAATTTTATAAAAACCTCCCCACCAAAAATTATTTACAAATTTTGAACAATTAGCTTTTTTGCCTAAGGAGGCTGAAATTAAACCCCAAGTTTCCATGTTTAAAACTTTATTTGAAAAATCCTTAAAATAATCTGATCCTATCTCATTATAAAAACCTTCTATAGCTCCTATCTCGGGTAATTCTTTGGATATATTTTCAACAGCATTATTATTATTAGAAACTATTGTTATTCCATATCCCTTTAAATTTTCATTTAATATGTATGGATAAAATGGAATATCGTTTCCTTTATTATTTTTAACCTTAATACAGTAGTCACTTTTTTCAAATGCTTCTTCTGGATGTTTATACTTAGCTAATTCTCGTGCTCTATTAACTACAACATTGCTAATGATATCTCTTAATAATGTTGTTTTTCCTGTCCCTGGTGGTCCATTTACTGAAAATACACCACTACTATTAACTAACTGTTTTAGGGCTGTATTTACTGCTACTTGTTGCATTAAACTTAACCCATATTTTGAAGGCCATTTACCCATAGGTATATTCTTAGGCTCTAAAGCAAGCTCTATCTGTTTAATATCATTTTCTATATCTATTTTTTCCATATTATTATATTGCAGAATAAAATCTTTAAATGCTTTACCATAATTGTTTACTTTCACTTCATTAATTAATTTTTCTATATCATTTAAATAGAAACTATTTAAATATGTATCAGTCTCTTCATTATCACTACTTTTTTTATTTCAAATTCTTCTACTTTAAACTTTCTTTTTACTAATAACCAATTTTTATTAAACCACTTAAATTGTTTCAGTATTTCATCAAAAAAATTATTTAAAGTATCGTAATTAACACTTTTCAACTTATTAATTGCAATACTTTCAATCTCCTCTACAAAAAGTTTAAATTCATTAGAACTATTGGTTGTATTTATATTTCCAGAAATAAGTTCATTTATAGCATATGGTAATGTTGGCATTTTTATAGATTCCTCAATATACTCTCCTTTTTCATTTACCTTAAAAATACATAAACATGAAAATCCAGAAATTTTTTCTGGCAGTCCTTCTTTATCTCCATACTTATTAATTATAAAATCTACTAAATCTGAATTCTTATATATACCTAGATAAACTTCAAAATTTTTATCTTTTTTATTATTTAGCCAAGGAAATTCTTCACAATATGATTTTTTATCAAATTCAATTCTAAACTCTGAAAATTTCTCAATTGTATACCAATAATATAATTTATTTGTAATTTCTTTCATCATTACCCCCTAAATTTAGTAACTATCTCTTTTAACTTATATAAAAATTTATTTTCTCATCTGAAAAGTAATTTGCTATAAAATAAGATATTTTTAGCCATTTAATCTCATTAAACTACAATATTTTTTAGAACATGCATATTATACCACATATTAGTAAAATATTAGATATTTTACTAATATAATCTAATATTTTACTAATTTATTCTAATATATATTTCTTATGATATATGATTTAATTTATTAACTTCCTGTTTTCGTATATTTACATTAAACTTCTATTTAAAACACTAGTTTTAAAACTTAATTTAATATTTCATATATAAAATCACATAGAAAAAGTCCTAGAAATAAGAAAATTCATAGGACTTTTTCTATAGAGTTTTAAGTTAAGTTATATATTTTGTATTCTAATATTTTTTAAACAATAAGTATTATATTTAAATTTTTGCTATTTATTTTGATATACGAATAACTGGTTTTATTACTTTTCCATCATGAGAGTCTTTAAATGCTTGTTCTATATCTTCAAAGTCATAAACAGTAATAATTTTATCAATAGGAAATCTTCCTTCTTTATACATTCTAATTATTTCTGGTATATATACTTGAGCAATACATTCGCCTTCACAGGTTCCACGTAAAGTCCTCATATTCATTAAAATATCTTCTCCAATATTAAAGGAATCAATTATTCCACTAGAACCTAATACAAATATTGAACCATTAAAAGAAGATGCTTTAATAGCTTTTTCTATCATAGGTCCAAATCCACTAGTGTCTATACAATAATCTACACCTCCTGGAACTATTTCATGAATTGATTTAACTATGTCATCTACTTCTTTTCTATTAATTGTATGCGTAGCACCAAGTTCTTTTGCAAGTTCTAAGCTTTTACTGTTACCACCAATTGCTATAATTTCTTTACAGTGTTCCATATTAGCTGCCATAATTGCACTAAGTCCAACTGCTCCCATTCCTAAAACTGCAATTGTAGAGTTTATACTAGGTTTTATTATATTAGTTATTGTTCCTGCTCCTGTCTGTATACCGCAACCAAGTGGTGCAGCTATTTCTAAATTAACATCTTTATCAATTTTAATTGCACTTCTACTATTAATTACTGAATGTGTAGCAAAAGAAGATTGTGCAAAGAACATTGCTATATCTTCACCATTTTTACTTAATCTACTTTTTCCATCAGCTGCAGTTCCACCAAAATTTATTTCATTGTAATGATCACAGTAAAAAGGTTTACCACTTCTACAAGCTGCACAATTTCCACAGTATCCGTATGAAAAAACTACATGGTCACCTACTTGAAAATTTTTCACCTCTGCCCCAACTTTTTCAATAATTCCTGCCCCTTCATGACCAAAAACAGCCGGGAACTTTTGATTCATACCACCTTGTCTACCAAATTCATCAGTATGACAGATACCACTTGCTACTACTTTAACAATTAGTTCATCATCTTTTGGCTCTGCAAGGTCAATCTCTTCAAATACAAAAGGTCCACCTTTTGTATTAACAACTGCCGCTTTTATCTTCATTGTAATTTCCTCCTAAGTTAACATTTTTTATAGATTTCTTTTTCATAAGCAATGCAAAAGTAAATACATTCAAAAAACCAATTAAACTAATAATTACAAGAATATATATACCTCTTGTCCATGATTTTGTTATTTCCACTGCTTTTATAATTATAGGTGTTCCTACAAATATACCTATATAGTAAATAAAATTGATAAATGATATGCTTACACCAATAAGTTTTTTATTTTTAATAATATTTGGTGCAATAATCATTACACAAGCAGAGGAAAGTCCAGTACCTGCTGAAAGTAATAATAACTGAAGAATGATACTCTTTGCATCTGTTAAATAATTTACGTATATAACAGCTATTGTCATTATAAAAAAAGAACATACTGTTATTAATGATCCTTTTTTAGTTTTATCAATTAAATACCCAGCTATAGCTCCAAAAGGGATTCCAAATAATCCAAAGTAACTAGCATATCTATTTGCAACAAAGCTATTAATTCCATATTTTTGACTATATATTAACGGGAAAGTATTTATGAATGTAAAAAGTACTAATGCCATACACCCTTGTGCAATTGCTAAAATCCATATATATTTATTTGTGATTGCCTCTTTAAACATATTCTCGTCATTTTTACTTATAGTTTCTTCTTCATTTTCATTAATATCCTTTATCTTAAAAAAATATATAATAAACAATACTATGGAAATAATAACAATAAACATCCATGGACTTTTTATTCCATATTTTTTTACCATTGGCAAAAATATATTCATAGCTAATAAAGAACCTGCCGCTGAAAAAGTACCCCAAATTCCAGTAGCCAACCCTCTATTTCCATCTTTAAACCATTCATTTATAAATACAATTCCAACCATTATAATCATTGAAAATGCAATTCCTTCTATTAATCTTGAAAATAGCATTAATGTAAAATTATTAGAAATAAAACCTATGCTATTTCCTAAAATAACAGACAACATTAAAAAAACAAGTAATTTTTTAGGTCCAAATTTCGTAACCAAACGTCCACCGGGAATTGATAGAAATATTCCAGATAGAGTAAATATAGACATCAACCATGAAATTGATGAAAGTGAGAACCCCATCACGTCTACTATTTCATTTTGTATAGGAATTATTTTTAATTGACTTAAAGATATGACCACACCGCCTAAATACAATAATAAAAAGTTAGTCCATTTACTTCTTTTTTTAATTATCATAGAGTTAACCCCCTTAAATTATGCAAATAAATATACCTTTATATCTTCTTAATAAATACGCTAACCACTATATTAGTATCTATACACTAGTTAAAACATCCTTTAGATAACAGTGGTTAGCGTATTAACTGAAGTAATAATTGAGTACTACCCCAAATTTTTATTTTAATGTACTAAGTCTTCTTATAACTTCTTCAATTATTGAAGGTTCTAATGCATAACATATTCGAAACCACCCAGGTTCATTAGTTGCAAATATTCTACCTGGAGAAATATTTAACTTTAAGTCACAAAACATTTTTTCCCATAATTTGTTTTCAGCTTCAAATGTTTGTTCTTCTAGATATTTTGCAAAATTAGCAAATATAAATATACCTCCCTGAGCTTTTTTGGTTTTAATATCTAATTTGTTTAGAGCAGTTTCTATTCTTTGATAACTTATGTGTAATTGTTTTTTATTATCTTCCATTAATTTAGGAAGCTCTGATGATTTTAATAATTCTGTCAACAATCCTTGTGTATGTGTAGACACGCCTGAGTAATATGCTAAGTTTTGCATGCCTTTTATTAAGTCTTTATTAAATGAAATAGCAAAACCTGTTCTAAATCCTGAAAGAGCGAAATCTTTTGCAAAACTACTAGTAACATGTACATGTTCAATATAACTATCTGGAACTAATTTTAAAGTACTAATCCATTTTGTATTTGGATCATGAATGGTTTGACCATAAATTTCATCTGAAACAATATCAAGATTATGACTAATACTAAAATCGATTACATTTTTTATGGCATCTTCTGAATAAACAGTTCCTGTTGGATTATTTGGAGATGAATAAAGCACTCCTACAACTTTTTTACCCTTTAAAATTTCTTCATTATATACTTTTTCAAATATATCCTTATCCATATTTTCTCCACAATGGACTGGAACTAACTCTATTTTTGCTCTTTCTGAGAAATCATCTTCAAAACCTGAATAATATGGAGCTGGAACTAAAAAGACATCCCCTGGATCGCCTAACATTGTTGCTAACATTTCTAATGCTAAAGAACATCCTGAACCTACAATTATATTGTCTGCAGTAATTTTTCTATGATTTTCATCTTCAAAAATAACTTTTTGCCAATGATTAGCTATTGCTGTTCTAAAATCCTTACTTCCATAAAAGAAATCATAGTGAAGATGATTTGGCTTTATATTCATTGTATTTTGTAATTTATATAATAAATTTATAATTTCATCATCAATTAAATGTGTCTCTGCTGTTCCTAAATTTATATATCCATCTTTTCTTGTTACAGGATTGTATCGTTTGTCTCTCGTACTAAAATCAGCATGCATAAGTGGAGACATATCTTTAACATTGGCCATTCCTCTTTTTGATAACGACATTCTATATACACCCCTTTATTTTTTTGTAAAATACTCTTTATAGCTGTATGATATTTTAAAATTTAGTGACTTAATCCTGCCTCTGTTTGTATTCCTGGTCTTGATGCAAGTCCCATGGTAGCATCAATAACTGCTCCATGTAATACAGTAGATTCTTCTCTTAACAACTTTTCTATCCAATAAGAAATTTCATCTGGTTGAATTAGACGTTGTTTTGATTGAGCAAGGTCAAATTTCTTTCTTTCTTCATGTGACATTTTAGATAATGTGCTAGATACAAACATTGGAGTTTCTGTTGCACCAGGACAAACTACAAAAACATCTATTAAAGTATGTGTGTTTTCAGCAGCTAATTGTTTTCCTAAAAATGCTACTGCTGATTTACTCATTCCATCACTTAATGTAAAATAAGGGAAGGCTGCTAATCCACCACCTACAGATGAAATAAATATTAGTTTACTCTTACTTTCTTTCTTTAATAAGTTTTCTTTTACAACTTTATATATCCAAAGTGGACCAAGAGCATTAACCTTAAACATTGCCTCGTCTCTTTCAAAACCTAAATTATCATCATCCTTTGCATAATCTTTTACTGTTCCTGACCCTAAAGCTGCATTAAAGATAATTCCATCCCATGAATGTTTAGTTAAAAATTCTGCTTTTTTTATAGCTTCTGGGTCTCCTTGGTCTAACTTATATGCAAATACTTTTCCTAAATATTGCTCTGTTAACTTTTTTGCTTTTTCTGAAGAACTTCTATAGGTAATATGAACTTCATAGCCCATTTTAGCAAGCAAATGTACTGTAGTTTCTCCAATTCCTTGTGTTCCGCCAGTTAGTAAAATTTTTTTATTTGAATTTTCCATAGATACCCCTCCAATTTAGTAATAAAATTTTTATTTAAAATTTAAAATCTTCTCAATATTTTTTATTTGTTTACATTCTATATGATTGTAAGCTTAAGGTAAATATTATATAATAAATACAAATAATAATTTATTTTTTAACTTTTAAACAAAATATAATTACAAATTATATTAAAAAACTTTATATTTTTTTGTCATATAGGAGATATATTAATGGATAAAATTGACTATGAAATAATGAAACATTTAGAAAAAAATGCACGAATCTCTATAAAGGAACTTAGCAAAAAAGTAAATCTATCTCAACCTGCCGTTAGTGTTAGAATGAAAAGATTAGAAGAAACCGGTTGTATTAGAGGCTATTTAACATTAATAGATCCTAAAACTATTAATAAAAATTTAATTTGTATTTGTTTGCTTTCATCTAAAAATAAAATTATAGAGCAAAGTTTTTTTGATTTTGTAAATCAATGTGAAGATATTGATGAATGTCATTGTGTTACAGGATATTATGAGTTTTCACTGAAAATATCCACGGAATCTTCATTTACACTTGGTGTATTACTTGATACTTTAAGAAAAAAGTTTGGATTTAAAAGTGTAACTTATCCAATAGTTAAGTCTATAAAAGAAAGTATATAGTATAGATTTTATATCACATCCATGGTATTTATTTACATATTTAAATTAGTTCTTTGAAATAATTTAATGCGATTGCAATTTTTAAAATTACGTTTTAATAATTTGCAATAAAAAAATCTTGGATTTCTCCAAGACTTTATAATATAATCAAATAAATTTATAGTATTTCTAATATTTCTACCTTATATTTTTCACCTGGGGCATCAACTTCCACTACATCTCCAGCTTTTTTCCCCATTAATGCTTTTCCTAAATCTGATTCTACACTTATAAGCATATTTTCTGGATCTGCATCCATAGTAGTTACTAGTGATATAATTGTTTCAAATTCATCTTCTACAAATTTAACTTTAGATTTACTATTAACTCCTAGTACTGACTTATCTTGATTTTTGTCATCTATTACAGTTGCAGTTGAAATCATAGTTAATAAATATTGAATTCTGTTATCATTTTCTCTATAGTTTGCGCAAGCTTCTTTATATTCTGCATTTTCTGACCTATCACCATGAGCAGCTGCTTCTAATTTTTCCTTTGCTATTTCAGCTCTTTTTTTAGTCATTCTATATTCTAATTCTTCTTTTAATTTATTCATATTTTCTTCTGTCAATATGTTTTTCATGTACTAATAAAACCTCCTTGAGATATGTTATGTTAATATTATATAATATATAGTATAAATGCTAATGAAACATTATGCTATACTCTAGTAGCAAAACCTTAAGTTAAGCTTTATTAAATACTCTTTCATATTATAAATTTATTCTTTCTTTTAGTTCATTTATTGCTACCTGTTCTTTTTTCTCTAAACTCAAAATATAGTTATTAAATTCAGCATATAAATCCTTATCATACTCATCTTCAAAGCTTAAATCTGATATATATTTAGATAAGAGAACTATTTCCATTTTGGATAAGCTTTTGAAAAACGTAATATATTCATCATCAAATAAACAATCAGCATTTAGCATATCTACTAAATCTTCTAGACTCTTAATATTATTTCTAATTAATGAAATTTTATCTTCCACTAAAGAGCACTCTCGAATTTCTTCCGTTAGCTTTTTAAATATAGAATTGGACATTTTTTTACCATCAGTATATTCTATTATTTCATTATGCTCCTCTTCATTAAAGGATATAAATACTGAATCTAATTTATTTAGTTTTATCCTTTCATTTATAAGTAAAGCTATATTTAAAATACCCTTCTTTATATAAGTCATCAATTTTGTATTTTTAATCTCTAAAACTTCTAAGCATATTTTTGCATCCTTTATTAATTCTTCCTTTAATTCCTCTATGGATAATTCTTTCAACTTGTTTTTAATAATCTCTCTATCTAAATTATTAATATTAAGGCTGCTTAAATCTTTATTACATATAATTAACCCTAGTGAATTAATAAGTACTAGTTCAAATATATTTATAAGCAACAATTCACATTCTTTATCATAACCCTTTAATAATTTATTAATTTCACCAACATCAAATTTATTACAAAACTCATTTTCTAAACTTAAGTCATATAAATAATTATACACATAATCAATGCCTATAAAGTTCATAGTATCAATGTAAAGTTGATAATCTATTGAACATCCTGGAGTTTCATGAGGTGCAAAAAAATCATCATATTCTTTAAAAAATAGAGAAAAGCCATCATCTACAGTATCGTTATAGGAATAGTTATCAACCTTAAGTTTATTTGACCTGACCTTCTTAAACAATTTCTTACACTCTAATTTTTTATTCTTAATTAAATCATGTCCCATTTTTAACATATCAGCTAAACTGATATGCTTTAATTCTTCTCCTATTAACTCTATATTCTCAAAGTTTTTTAAATGAATTCCTATTGTATAATCAATACATTGCAAAATACTTTCAGCTACCTCTGTCATAACTGAACTACTCTCATCTTTTGTGTAATATTTTAATTTTATTCTTAAAAGTTCTATTCTTTCATAATATATTCTAGCTAAAGTATTATCATCTAGTAACTTTTTCTCATAACAAATTAGTAAAGCATATTTAAAAAAGCTTTCCTCTCTGAAATTATTATCTATAGCATAGTTGTACTTTTGAATATTATTCCCCATAACTCATCAATCCTTTTCATTCTCAAGATTTGTATAATCCTTAAACCCACTTTTTATATTGTTAGCAATTCTATATAATGCATTTCCTTCTAGAATCTCTAATGATCCTTGACAATAATTATCAAACTTTTCCTTCATAATTTCTATTAATTCATCATCACTTATATAATCTAAAGTTTCATTCTTATAGTTATAAAAGATTTCTACAAGTTCATTTATTGTTTCACTGTAATTATACTGAGATATATATGGTGAATCACGAAAAGACGTAATAATTTTATTTATAATTTGACCATTAAACTCTATTCTTCCGCTTTTTTTAAGCGCTATATTTCTAGTATCAATAATTTCTTTTACATCTTTCTCTGAAAGTTTCAATCCATATTCTCGTGTAATTTCATTACACTGAAGTATGTCATTAAAGACTTGTTTTTCTAGTAAATTGCTTTGAAATAAATCAATCGAATTTTCCATTTCAAAATTCCCCCTAAAAGTATTGACTTTTGTTTTAAAGTATGTTATAATAAAAATGATATACTTTATATTAAGTAATTGTAACATTGACACCTTTTTTTGTCAATGTATTTTATAATGCATTAAAAGAGTATCTTCTATCATTGGAGATACTCTTCTTTATTCCTATAATTTTATAGTTATTCTAAAAAACATTCCTATTACTAGCTTATGCATTTACTTTATTCACCAACACAGAATACTCGATACTTCAGTGCCAAAATGAATGTGCCATAAAATTCTCATTGGAGTTGAACAAATTACATTAATTTTAGTTTCAAAGGTTGTCCACTCTATTTTGCCACAAATGCATAAGAAAGAGAAATGACTATATTTTTGAAGAAGTTTTTCCATCTGCTAAACACTTTTTTCTATATTCCAAAGGACTTATCCCAATAATTTCTTTAAATGAAGCAGCAAATTTACTTTGACTTTCATATGAAACACTTATTGCAATATCAGCTACACTATTTGGAGTTTCTCTTAACATTATCGCAGCTTGTTTCATTCTATATTCTTTCATATATGCTGCCATTGAAGTGCCATAAATACCTTTAAAATATGTTTTCAACGTAGTTTGGCTAATGCAATACTCTTTTGCAAGGTCTTGGATGGTATATCTATGTTTAAAATCTTTCATAATTAGATTTTTAATTTGTTTAATAATTTCAACTTGTTGATGAGAATAATATTCTCTTTGGATTTTTTTTGAAACATCTATTATATTCAAGAACACAAGTAATTCTAAAACTTTTAGCTTAAAATATACTTTCTGAACAGATTCTGGTACATAGTAGAGTTCTGAAAAAATATTTTTAATTTTATCAGTTGCTCGCATGACAAAACACTCATCATTAATACAAAACTTTTCTTTGAAACCATAAATATCAATAGATATATCTTGTAAAATTTCTGGCACATCTCTTACAAATTCATCTAAATATAATAAAATAGAAATCCATTTATAATATTTCAGTGGAAATCCCATGGTATTAGTACAATTATTCATAGTATTAATAGAAATATCACCTTCACCTAAATATAAATAAGAGCCATTTAAAAGCTTACATTCCTGTCTGCCTTCTTGACAGTGATTGATTTCTATAACATTCTCATAGGTTGGTACATTACACAAACATGTTGTAGATTCAAATTCATTAATTATTAACTCAATACCAGTAAATACCTTATAAACCGTCATGGTTCCTATACCATTTGTGGAATTCATTTTATATATAGTTTTATATCCATCTTTATCATGATTTTGAATCCATGCCATTTTATTTAAAATTCCATGATCTTGTACCATACCACTCTTTTTCAACATAGAACCCCACTTTCCTATCTATCTTAGTAAATACATTTTAAAATGCTGTATATTTTTACATCATTTTTAACTTTTTTCTCACCATTGTACAATATATTAAACTTTTAGTTATCTTAAAAAATCTAAAAAACATATAAAAAATTATAATTCTATTACCTTGCCTGTTGAAAGTGTACTTATTTGCTCTCCCATCAAAGAATGAAGTCTATTGAAAGCTGTCTCACCTGTGCAATGACAAGTAAAATAACTTGTTGAATGTTTAGATAGTTCTGTAGCTAGTTCATCAATTCTACTTTCGGGCTCAGTATTTTTAGTAGGTGGATCATATAGATGAAATCCAGATACTACAAAGTCTACAGAACGACCTAGCAACTCCTCTGCTTTGTTTAACAAGTTTATAACCCCTCCATGAGCACAACCGCCTACTAGCACAGTTGTTTCTCCTTCAGTAATAATTAAACTCTGTTCATGAGAGAAATCGTCCTCTACCATCAAACCATTTTTTTCAGCATAAAGAGTATTATTAAACATAGGCTTAAGAATATTTCCACAAGAACTACTAAATACCTGTAACTCTTTATCAATAACTTGAGTTGATTTAGTTAACAGTATCTGAGGAGATCTTTTCAAAGCTAGTTCTACTCCCACAGGATAGTCTTTTCCAAAGGCCTTTATTGTGTGTGCTGAAAAAGCATCAGGACGAGTATAAATCTTGGAGTTAGCATTTAACTTTAAAAATGTATTCATCCCACCACCATGATCCATATGTCCGTGTGAAAGGAAAGCAGTATCTACATTAGATAAATCAACTCCTAAAACATCAGCATTTTTCAATAAAGTAGAACCATCCGGTCCAAAATCAAAAAGAATGCAATGGTTTATAGTTTGTATATATAAACTTAACCCATGCTTAGATTCACAATTAGGATTAATAGTATTATTTTCTACCAAAACAGTTATTTTCATCACAATTCCCCCTATAAAATTCTATTTATAAATCTTATCAGAAAACTTTATACTAAAGTTAGTCTCATATAACTTAATATTATTATACTAGTATTTAATTATCTTGTCCGCTCTGTTCTGACAAACTTTAGTCCCAAATAGACATCTCAAAATTTCTTTTTAAAATCTACCTTTTCTTAGGGAAATCTCCATTTTGGTGTTAATGATATCAATATGCTAAGTCCGTTTTTTACGCTTTTATAATTATTTAAGATTCTTTTTCCTAGCTTTATGTTTTCTATGTTCGTACTTTTGCCAGTAAACATGTTTTTCATCGAACTGAGTTCTTGGCTCTTTTTCTTCATCTGGATATCCTAAATATATAACTGCTAGTGGTATAACTTCCTCTGGCAAATCTAATATTTTATATAAAGGTCTTGCAGCACTTTCAACAGGATGTAATCCAATCCAAACTGAACCTAACCCCATACTAGTCGCTGCTAATAAAATGTTTTCAATGGAGGCACTGCAATCTTGAATCCAATAATCCCTAACTGGTCCTGACATTGATAATTTCATATTCCCACAGACAACAATCATTGCCGGTGCGTTATATTGTCCAAAATATAAACTTTTTCTTACTTCATTTTTTATATTATCCTCTGTAATAATAATATACTCCCAAGGTTGTGTGTTACATGCACTAGGAGCTGCCATTCCTGCTTTTATCAAAGTTAGTAATGTTTCATCTTCTACGGTTTTATCAATAAATTTTCTTATACTTCTTCTCTTATATATACATTCAATTACATCCATATTCTCATATACCTCATCTATATTAAATTAAATCTATTGTGTTTTATTTCTGAATATAATTATAACCTCATCAATTATCTTGACATTATCTAAAACTAAATACTTTTAAATAAAATTGATTCTACATTTTTTACTTGGATTTTAAATTGTTTACTAGTTATATTAGTTATCATAACTATTTGTACATTCTCATCTGGGAAGATATTGTTTGCTGAAAAAAATCCAGGTATTCGACCACTATGAGATATTCTTTTTACTATTTTGTCATTAAAATTTAAGTTATTTATAAATACACCATACCCATAATATCCATCTTTGCCTGCTGAAATATGCCTTTCAGTCATTTTGTTTAATAGAGATTTATCAATAACATTTCCATTAATTAAAGCCCTGTTCCAAATGTACAAATCTTCAACAGTTGAATACAATCCGCCAGCAGCAAATGGTACGCTCATATCAATAAAGCTTGATTTTACAATATGCTCATCATTATTATAAATTTTCAAATCATAACCACTAGCTCTATTTTTAATTATTTTAGTATTGCTATCATATCCTGAATTATTCATTGATAATTTTTTAAAAAAGTTTTCTCTAATATACTCCTCATAAGTTTTATTAGTGGCCTTTTCTATAATGTCGCCTAATAAAGTATAGCCTGAATTAGAATATTTATAGTTTGTTCCTGGTTCAAAATCGTAAGGTAAATGTTTAAAATTATTTATTAAATCTATTGTCTTATGACTTTTTCTCATAATATTAGAGAACTCTTCAATGTCGGTATAATTAAAGACTCCTGCTGTATGAGTTAATAAATTATGAATGGTTATATTTTTTCCCTTAGGATAATCATTTATATATTTATCTAAAGTATCAGTTAAATTTAACACTCCTTTATCATATAATTGTAATATTGTTGCTGCTGTAAATTGTTTAGTTATAGAACCAATTCGAAACTTTGTCACATTAGTATTTTTAACATCCAATTCAAAATTTGCCATGCCAAAGCCTTTGCTTATTAATTTTTTATCTTTTATTGAAATTAATATAGCTCCATTAAAGTTCTCTTTATATAGATAATTTTCAATTTCTAATTTTACTTGATTTAAAACATTTTCATTAACCATAATTTTTTAGAAAAAGATTGATACTTATTTCTATCTTTTCCCTCCCCCTTTCTTGAATTATAAGTAGCTAAAGTCTAATATTATTTAAAGCTGCTTTAAAATAAAAATTATTTATTACACCCTTTTTAATAAGATAAGTAAAGCTTATAGAATCACTTCATTTTATACTTTTTATAAACTTCAATCATTTCCTCTACGTCTATGCCGTTAATATACATACCATCTATATTACAATTTTCAATATTTAAATTTTGAATATTAGAATCTATTATCATACTATGATTTAAATCGCATCTTTTTATAGTAATGTTACAATTTTCTTTATCCACATCTAAATTGACATCATGTATATATGCATCTGTTAATGACACATGACATATTTCTACTTTATTCATATTTGAATCACCAAATACTGAGTTACTCATATTATCATTAGTAAATCTACTATTATTTAAGTTTGAATTTGCATATGTATTTTTACATAATTCCATATTGGAAAATTTAGAATTACTCATATTACAGCTATATAAATCAACATCACTTATATCACAGTTACGTAAATTGCTGTTGCTAAAATTTTTGCTTTCTACCTTCTTTTCTATCTTATCATTAATATTATTATTTTTCTTGCAATAATATCTTTCTTCTGAGTCTTGTCCTACTAATTTATATCCATTTTTTTCGTAAAAATGATGATTTCTTTGACTTTGCTGAATAGTATCTAATGTCCATATATTAATACCTTGAAATAAATTTTCTACTAATTTAAGAACCTCAGATCCCATTCCTAAATTTTGGTATTCGGGTAGTATATAGAACCTATCTATTCTTCCATGCTCTTTTCCTGTGGTATATATAAGAACTACACCAACAATATTATTTTCATATATAATTTTATAATACTTATTATCCCATGTATGATATTTTTGCATTTCTATGGAATTATATCCTGGTACATATGGTTTATCACCATTTTTAAACCATCTTACAGACTCATCCTCAACAATCTTAATCATAATATCTTTTATTTCTAACGCATCACTAATTAATATAGGCTCTAATCTTAACTCTTTACTCATTCAAAACCTCTCCTTTTATATAATATAATACCTTTTAATATACTTTAATACAATAATTTACATATTTAAAATAATGCTGTTTTCTATATTTTATCTATTTTACTAAAATAAAAAATAGAAGTATCTTTTAAAAATACTTCCATACATAACTTTTATATTTAATTACTTAGTTGTAAATCTTTTTATAGAATCATAAATAACCAATATTCCAATAATAAATGATACTGTTCTCATAATAAAATCACTAATTAATAAACCACCTAATAAGTAACTAACATTATAAAAATGACCTGTAATTATACTTGGACCCAATATAATTGTAATGCCTAAAAGACAATTAATTAATAATATAATAATTTTTTGAATATTTAACTTCATTTAAATCCTCCTAATATTTCAAATAAAAATTACTCATATTTTAATATCGGATAATTATCAGCTATAGAAGATAATTATGCTATTTTAGTAAATTATAAAATAACTGATATTTACTTGATTTATCAATTCTATCGATTATAATTTAAAGCATTTCCTTATATATTTCTCTACTTCAAGAAATTCACCTCCTAAACTTTCTTATTTCTTTACTTAATTTATCTAATTTTTTATAATAAAAAAGGTCTCCATCCATAAAGGACGAAGACCTGTATTGCCAACTTTTAGGCTTAACTTTACACCTATGCTTAATATCCTATAGTATTAACAACTTGTTTTTTTACACTTTTTTTCAAACCCATGTAACCAATTAAATTTTAGATAGTAAATTAAAAAAATTACAGAACTTAAAAACCAAGTCAATGGATATGCCCAAAATATCATTCTTATTTCAGGTATAAAATGTGTAGCCACTGTTACATAAATTACTCTTATAATGCACCAGCAACACAACATTACAAGCATTGGAACAATAGCTTTTCCTGCGCCCCTTAAAATTCCTGCTACACAATGAGAAAATGCAAGAAGAAAGAAAAACAACGAAATTGTTCTTGCCTGAGATGTACCATATTGAATAACTTCTGGTTCACTATTAAAAAGTGCAACAAGTTTTGGTGCTGTTAAAAAGAAAATTATACCAATAACTTCTGCAAGAATAATTGAAACAACTATTCCAAAATATGTTCCTTTCTTAGCACGTTCATATTTTTTTGCACCAAGGTTTTGACTAACAAATGTTGTCATAGAAAAAGCAAAGCTAGTAATTGGAATAAATACAAACCCTTCAATTTTAGAATATGCACCACAACCTGCTACTGCCACGGCACCAAAAAAATTTATATTTGATTGCACAACAATATTTGCAAGAGCAATAACAGAATTTTGTATACCTGCTGGTATTCCCATGTGAAGAATTTGTTTAAGCATATCTAAGTTTAAACGTATTTTATTAAAGGTTACTTTATAAATATCTTTTGTACGAACAAGATGATAAAATGCTAGTACAACACTTACTGCTTGAGAAATAACAGTTGCTATTGCAGCACCACCAATTCCCATTTTAAAAACTGCAACGAATAATAAATCTAATACAACATTTACAATTGATGAAACAATAAGATAGTACAGTGGATGTTTGCTATCACCTACTGCTTGAAAAATACCACTTGCAGTGTTATACATAACAACTGTTAAAATTCCACCAAAATAAATTCTCACATATAAAACAGCATTAGGAAATACTGACTCCGGTGTTCCCATAAGCCTTAATATTTGAGGTGAAAATACTGTTCCTACTAAAGTTAATATAATTCCTGATATAATTCCAAAGGCAATAGATGTATGAATTGCTGTTTGTACATTTTCTTTTTCATTTGCACCAAAGTATTTTGAAATAACAACACCTGCACCCATAAAAATTCCACCAAATAACCCAACTAGTAAAAATATAAGTGAACCAGTAGAACTTACTGCTGCTAATGCATCTCTTCCTACAAAATTACCAATTACTAATGAATCAACTATATTGTATAACTGCTGAAATAAGTTTCCCCAAAAGATTGGCAATGCAAATCTAATAATTTTTTTACCTATTGATCCGTTTGTCATTAATACTGCATTTGATTCCATATAATCTGTCACCCACTCTCAAACAACCACTTGTTCATTATTCTAATCTAATCATATACACTATTTTTCAGCCATATAAACAATAAATGAAAAATTATATAAAATATATTTAAATTAAATAATTTTTCTTAGCACTATTTAAAAACTATAACATTATTTTACAAAATAATCAATTTCATAAAAAGAGTAGATAATCAAAGTAAGTATCTTACAACTTGATATATACATACAAGGGTCAACGCAAAAAACAAAATTATATTTCTAATAATTACTTTATTGTCATGTTCATTTCTAGACATCTTATATTTTAAATAAATTAAAGTTAAAAACACTAAAGCTAACCCAGACAAAATAATTCTAAATATATACATATACAATTTAATATTTTCAATAGTAATTATAAAAACTGGGATATAAAAAAATAAATATAATTTGTAATATCCTTTTTTATCTAGAATATCTTCTTGTAAACCATATAAGAATTCATTATCCATAAAACCATACCCTTTCAAAGCTATAATAGTTTCAATTTATAAATCTTTTAATAACATTTGAATTTCTTCTTCTACAAGGGTTCTATATTGTCCTTTTTTTAGAGTTTCATCTAAAGTTAACCCTCCAATTGAAACCCTCTTTAGGTAGATTACATAACATCCAACTGCTTTTAGCATTCGCTTTACTTGATGTTTACGCCCTTCAGAAATTATAAGATATCCAGATACAACTGGTTGATTATAGCGATTTGAATCTATGTTATAAAATTTTTTAATGTCCATTTCCTTTTCAAATTCTTTATAAGTTCCATTTCTAATTATATTTATTTTTGCAGGCTTAGTTAATGGTTCATCTTTACCTATAGAAAGTCCCTTTTCTAATTTATTAACATCATCTTCTGTTAGTGAACCTAATGCTATAAAAAAGTACTTTTTTTCAACATGTTTTTGTGGACACATTAAATGATGTTCAAAATCACCATCATTAGTAAATAGTAATAATCCCTCTGTATCCTTATCTAATCTTCCAACATGGAATACTCCATTCATATCAACTTCATCAAAATAATCAATGACTGTTCTATTAACTTCGTCTTTTCTTGCAGTAATACATCCTGCTGGTTTATGAAACATGTAATACACCTTTCCAGGATGAACAACTAATTTATCAAAATACTCAATAACATCCACATTTTCATTAATATCTATTGCTGGTTCTGTTATAACTTGTCCATTTACTTTTACAGAACCTTCTTTAATATAAATACGAACATTTTTTCTACTTCCAATTGATGATTCTGCTAAAAATTTATCTAATCTCATGTTTCTCCTTTTCTTATCCTTTGTAAAATAGTTTTAAGTGTAAATCAACTATTTTAATATACACCAGTTTTATTTCTCAGTAAAGATATCTAAATTTAAACTTTCTTTCTAAAAATAAGTATTTATAATACCTATTCAGTATATATGCATTTTTACAAATTTCAATACATATCTTTAATTATATGAACAATATAATTTTCTTAATAATTAAGTGGATTCTAAAAATTTATAATTAGGGGGTGTATTTATGTTTTTTTATGAATCATTACCTTTTACAAGTTGGCTCATGTGGTTAGTAGTATTTTTGGTGTTAATTGGACTAAATGAATTAGGTCGTAGATCTAAATATGGTGGAATTTTTCTTTTTGTTGTATTACCAATAATTCTTACTTTTGCTATATGGCCAAAAACTACTGAAGGTACAAGTGTAAACGACTGGTTCCATTATGCTAAGGTATATTCTGCACTTGCAGGATGTATTGGTTTTTGGATTATTCGTCATGTTAAAGATGTAAGTACTAAAAAATGGGTTTTATGCTTTCCACCACTTATTTTAGCTATTAATATTTGTGAAGCAGTAGCTCGTGATTTTCAAATCTATGGATTACACCTTAATAAAGAAATATTCGAAGGAATGATGACTTTAAGTGGACCTTGGAATATTATGAATGGAGTTGCTGGAATATTAAATATTATTACTATTACAGGCTGGTTTGGAATATGTATTAGTAAAGATAAAAGTAAAGATATGTTATGGCCTGATATGCTATGGTTTTGGATTGTAGCATATGATATTTGGAATTTTGCATATACTTATAATTGTTTACCTGATCATTCATGGTATTGCGGTTTAGCACTATTATTAGCTCCTACCTTTGCTGCTTTCTTTATAAAAAAAGGTGCTTGGTTACAACATCGTGCACAAACACTTGCATTATGGTGTATGTTTGCAATGACCTGTCCGAGCTTTATTGATGAATCACAGTTTGCAGTTAGATCATCACATAATTCAACTGCATTATTTATTGTAAGTTTAATAGCACTAATAGCAAATATAGCAGTATTTATATACTATGTCTATAAAATAGTTAAAACAAAACGTAATCCTATTAAAGGAGAACTTTATACTGATCTTAATAGTTATAAAGAAATTAAAGCATTATCTGAGTAATGTTATTATAATTTTAAGAGTGCCCTAAAAATTGAGAAATATTTTATGGCACTCTTTTATTTTAATTATATTATTCATATTTAAAGTATTATTCTAACTTTTTTGTTGAATTTGAAGTGATTCTGAGCATATCTCACTATTTTAGGTATCTAAGTTTTGAAATGGATAATTTTAAAAGTCAACTTGGAACCCTATAATTCACTTATTGATTATACTTTACAAATTTATAAGATTTCTATTCAATTCTTATTATTGTTACCAAGGAAAAATTTAATAGTGATATAATAAATTACAGGGGGATTTATTATATGAGTAGTTCAATTAAAGAAATTATTATTAAATTTATTTTTGTTTTTTTATTTCTTTGTATTATTGGCTATTTTATAAAATGGTTAGAAATTAATTTTAATAAGGCATTAGCAATATCCCTTGGTATAGGATTAGTTGATTTTGTAACATACACTATAAAAAATTCTAGAAATAAAACAAATTTTTAAATTCAAAAAGAGTGCTCTCCTACTGAGATGCACTCTTTGAAATAAATTTAAACTTCACTTAACAACTTTTTTTTCTTTTCAGTAAATTCTTCGTCTGTTAAAATTCCTTCTTCTTTTAATCTAGACAATTCTCTAAGTTTTTCATATACTGTGGTGCAATTATCTATTAACTGAGAATTATTTTTATCATTAACAAATTGTATTTCTTTTTCAGGAATTAAATCTTTTAGTGTATCATAGGCTGATATATGAAAAAACAACTGCTCATATTTATTATTATTAATAAATTCCAGTGTAATATCCTCTTTTTTAGATTGAGAATCCTTTGATGTTACTATTTTATTATGAATTCCTCTATCCTGTTTTAAAAAATGTAAAATATCATCTCTATGAATTTCTAATAATTTTATTATTATAGAATGATATTTATTAGCAAAACATAATTTATCATCTTTAATCCATACATATAATTCAGTGTTATTAATCATTTTTATCAAGGAAGATCTGCTACAAATAACTATCTTTGCTGTTTCAGGCACACCGTTTTTTATTATTTGCTCATTTAATACTTTTTCTAAATTATATTTTTCTAGTTTGATGTTATACTCTTTTAGTCTATTTTCAAATTTAGTTTTATATATAGTCTTATTTAATGTAAAGTTTATTAATAAGCAAATTGTAGGAATTATAATTGGAGGAATTATGATTAAGATTATAACTATAATTTTCCATGATCCATCGCTTAGCCCTAAATCATAACAAAAGAAGTTATAAAATTTCTCTTGTATGGAATCCACGAACAAAATTAGTAAGGAGAATATACCCCCAATAATAAACCCCAGACAGCCAGGTGCAACGCCCATATAATCCGGTGGAGTTGGTTCAGTATCTAATTTACTCATTTTAAATCCCCCTATTTTTATTAAATATGTATTAAATTATATATATGAATAAAATGACGATAAAATTACAATGTTATATTTACTTTTTCAATATTACTTCATGATTAAATCCTATATAACAATAAACACACTAAAAAATACCATGAATTTTCATGGTATTTGGATAACGTAAGCTTATTATTGTATATATTTAAAAATAATTGATTCCACTGCATCTATTTTAGGCGCAAATTTCATTGTGGTTACATTAGTTAGAATAATTACTTGTAAATCATATTTTAAGAAAACATGATTTATTTAAAAAAATCTCTATGGGAAACATCTAAATTTTCAATATTATTTATTTTTATATCTATACTACCACTAGCATTTTTACCAACTACCCTAACAAAATATTTTTCATTTTTTATAGCATCAAATTCTATATTTGATTTCTTATCTAATTCATTATTTTTATCTATTATATTATAATCAGAATCTAAAATCACAGTATAACATTTTCCACTATTAATCTTACTATTATCATCTATAGTTATTCTATTATTTTCTTTAGCACTTAACTCTATTAAATCCCAAGTGCCACTAAGCCCTGTAAAGTTAAAATTTATTCCATTAGGAGTATCATTCAAATCATCCATTAATTTAACTTTTAGTTCATCTGGATTCTTGCATGATAAATACCTGTCAGAACCAATATAGAAATTAGTATTTTTATAAAAAATACCTCCTATTAATGGAATTATTATTAAAATTAATACATAAATAATTGTTAATTTATTTTTCTTTATATTTTTCATAATTATCAAACTCCCCTTTTTACAATACTTATTTGTATAATATATGAAAGTTTAAAGCCCTAAAGACTTATTTTATTTTAATAAATCTTTAGAGCTATTTTTTGCAAAATATTATAGAATTTAATTTTAAAACATTTACATGTTTGTCGTTATATTATTATTTTCTTTATATTCTTTAGTAAATATAAATGGTACAAAAACAATAGCATTAATTGCTATTCCCAATAATAACATTTTCAATGTAAAGTTGGATTCATAACTTCCACCAGAAAGAGCAACTGATACAGCATTGTTTGTTAAATGAATTAATATTGGAGTCCATAAATTTTCAGTTTTCATATATGCATACCCTAAGAATATTCCTAGAAGTATACAATAAGCTATATGAAATATAACACAATGTATCGGTGTTTTTGGACTATATAATGTAAAACAAAGTGGTAAATGCCATATTCCCCAAATTGGCCCTAATATTAAAACTCCTAGTTTTTTTCCAAAAATACTTTGTAATCTTGGTTGAAGATATCCTCTCCATCCAAATTCTTCTCCAAAAAACATAATGAAAGAAAAAACTACATTAAAAAATAAACTTAAAGGTAAAGAAACCAAGGTGAAAATTAAAGTTGAAACTTTAAAAGAATCATCCGGCTGCACTATTAAACTTACACCTGCCCTTATTATAAACAGACCAACAAATATCAATAAAACTATAACAACTTTTTTAAAATTTTTACCAATTTCTAAATTTAAACCTTCAAAATCTTTATTTTTGTTAGAAAATATAACAATAGAAGAAGCAACACTAGCTATGGCAATAATACCTTGGATAGTAAAACTTAAAACTTTAGGATTATTACTAAAGAAAAAAGTACATATAAATAAAGCACAAATAGAAATTATAGTAGTTGCTATAAAAATATTAAAAAATATATTTACCGGTTTGCTAAGCTTTTCTTTATTAAAATATTTTATAGTAATAATTGTAGCAAAGGCTGGATACAGCATTTGAACTGCACCAAAATACTGAATGCTTTCTGAAGGTATTTTTTCATATAGCACAAAAAGTATGATTCCAATTAAAGCTGTAATAGCAAAATTGATTGCTAAAGCTATAGAAATCTCTTTTTTTACATTTGATGAATAGTTGTTCATTGAATCACGCTCCCTTATTTTATTGTATCAACTATATAACTATTTTACATAAAATTTCACCTTTTTACAATAAATTCAATTGATTTTTAAAATTGTTTATTTATTTTTTCCTAAATCTTAATTTCTAATTAAATATATTTCTCAACTAATAATAAGGATTTTATGTGTATTTTTAGTGTGATAAAAGTATTTATATCTACACATGTAAATAATTAAATATTTATTTGGGTATTATTATAGGATTCCAATTTTACTTTTAAAATTATCCATTTCAAAACTTGGATACCTAAAATAGTGAGACATGCTCTAAATCACTTGGAATTCAACACTATATTTTGTATAAAAATACTTTAAAGTTATTGAATAAATTTAAATTTGAGCTTGTTTCCCTATATTTTTCTTATATTCTTTAGTAAATATGAACGGTACAAAAATAATAACATTAATTGCTATTCCTACTAATAATGTTTCTAATTCAAAAGTTGCTTCGTAATTTCCACCACTAAAAATTCCTGCAAAATTATTATTTATTAAATGAATTAATATTGGTGCCCATAAATTTTCAGTTTTCATATATGCATATCCTAAAAATATACTTAAAAGTATACAATGGGCTATATGTGCTATAACGCAATATATCGGTGTTTCTGGACTGTATAATGTAAAACAAAGCGGCAAATGCCATATTCCCCAAATTGCTCCTAATATTAAAACTCCTAATCTTTTTCCAAAAATACTTTGTAATCTTGGCTGAAGATATCCCCTCCATCCAAATTCTTCTCCAAAAAACATAATAAACTCAAAAAATAAATTAAAAACTAATAAAACTGGTAAAGTAATTAGATGTATAATTAAGGTAGAAAACTTAAAAGTAATACTATTATCATGTACTAGAGCTATACACGTTGTTATCATAAATAAACTTATAAAAATTAATAAAATTATAACAACTTTTTTAAAATTTTTAGTAAATTTTAAATTAAATCTTTTAAAGGAATTATTTTCATTGGAAAATATAAGCATGATAAAAATGATATTGGATATAGTAACAATACCCTGTATAATACAGCTTAAAATTTTAGGATTATCATTAAAGAAAAAAGTACATACTAGTAATGAAATGATAGAAACTATAGTAGTTGCAATAAATACATTGAAAAATATATTTAATTCTTTATCAATTTTTCCTTTATTAAAATATTTAATTGTAATAATTGTAGCAAAGGCTGGATACAGCATTTGAACCACTGCAAAATCAGAAGTACTAGTTGTTGGTATTTTTTTATATGCTACCACTAATATAATCCCCATTAAAGCTGTAATACCAAAATTAATTATTAAAGCCATAGAAACTTCTTTTTTTGCATTTGATAAGTAATTGTTCATTTAATTACGCCCCCTTATTTTTGTAAACTATATAATTATTTTACATAATGTTTCATAAAATTACAATTTATTCAATTAACGTTTTAAACTATATTTTAAATAAATAGAATTTATGCTATCTATTTAATGAAGTTTATATTATCTAAAGTAGAAAAGTGACTATATTTAGAATAAGTTTTTTCATTCTAATATAGCCACTTTTTATTACATTTATATTTCAAATTTTTCTATTATTTCATGTAACTTTTTAGATATATTTTTAAGTTCCTCTGAATAATTAAGTAGAGTTTTCATCTTTATATTTTGCTCATCAGTAGCTGCTGATACTTCTTCTGTTGCTGCTGCAGACTCTTCTGAAACTGCTGATATAGATTGAATATTTTCAATAAATTCATTTTTAGCCACATTTATTTGTTTTAAATTATCATTTACTTGATTTATCAATACTTTTAGATTTGATATTTCCATATTTATATTTGTAAACACTTCAAATGTACTTTCCACATTCTCATTTCCTTTATTTATAGTTATATTGGTATTATTAATATCCTTTACGACTTTATCTATATCATTAATGTTTAATTTTATTATACTTTCAATTTCAGAAGCTGATTGTGATGATTGTTCTGCAAGCTTTCTTATCTCTTCTGCTACAACTGCAAATCCTTTGCCACTTTCCCCTGCTCTTGCTGCTTCTATACTTGCATTTAATGCTAATAAATTAGTTCTACTTGTTATAGATTTTATAGCATCTAATATAATATTTATTTTTTGAGAATTATCTTGTAATATTTTTGAACGTTCCACTGTCAATTCTATATTTTTTGTAATATCATTTTGCATATCTTTAAGTTGTGATATTACTTGTTTACCTTTTTTAACAGAATCCATTGTATTATTAGACTTTGTTATTACTTCTTGAGAATACTCAACAGATGCTTTAACTCTATCACCTAATTCTAAAGATAAATTAACAGTTTTTTCTAATGATGATGATTGTTCTATTGCTCCTTTTGATATTTCACCCATAGCTTGAGCTATATTACTACTTATATTGTCTGATTCCTGTGATATGCTAGTTAATTCATTAGACTTATCATAAACTTCTTTAGATGTATTAAATGCATTATTTAAAAGTAACACTATATCTTCTATCATCATATTAGTTCCGTTAGCAATCTCCAAGAACTCTTTATTATCAATTTTAGATATATCAATTTTTTCTTTAAAATTCCCATTTTTACAATTATATAAAACATCTACTATTATTTTAGATGCTTTAGTTATCCTTCTAGAGAATATAATCGTTAATATTATAGCTATTATAAATATTAACATTGTTATTATAATAGTGAATTTAATATTTGAAAGAGTTAATTTATATATATCATCATTGGATATAAACCCATATAATGAATAATTTGTGTTTTTGTTTTCTAATTTTTTTACAATATAATTTTCTCCATTTAAATTCATTGTAGATTCATCTTTTATAGACTTTAAATTCTCACCATAACTCTCTTGAGATAAGTTTTTCATCAAAAATTCTTCTTTGCTACTAGCTATTATATTATCGTCATTATATGCAACAATTAAAAATCCATTATTACCAATCTTACAATTAGAAACTATTTCTGATAACTTAGAAAGCTGTATATCTATAGCTAAAGCACCTTGTATTTCTCCTTTTTCATTAGTAATTTTTTTGATATAGTTATTATATTTGTTGATGTAAACGCATCTAAATAAGGTGGAGTAATAGCTATGCTTTCTGAATTTTGTGCATCTATATACCATTGCCTTGTTCTTGGATCATAATTTGATAGCTCTTTTTTAGGATATAATAATGTTTCTCCTTTAATTGACCCCATATATACAGAAGACACATTTTCATTATTATCTTTTATACTTTTAAATACCTTTAACGTTTTTTCCTTAAAGCTATCTTCTTTAAAGCTATCTATTATATATGGATCCTGTGATAAAATTTCTATAAATTCTGTATTTTTTAGAACTAATGTTTCAATCTCTTTTTCAACTGATAGTATATTTTTATAAGTTTCATTTATAAAAACAGTTTTTGATGCAGAATATTGAGCTTTATTTAACCCTAATCCAAGTAGACAAATAGGAATAATACTTGTTAAAATAACCATTACAATTAATTCTGTTTTTAATGTACGTATTTTCTTTTTTCTCACAATTCTCCCCTCCCAAGTAGTAAAATATTTTCTATGTTATCTATATTTATCGTTGTTTTAAAATTTTATTTTATATTATCTAATATTATATTTACATTGTTTACAATTTATTATATAAAAATAGACTACCTAACATTAGGTAGTCTAAAAAACATATACTTTTATTGATCAACAACTATAGTGTCAAATATTTTATCATGCCATGCTTGATTATCTCTATCAATAAATATCCATATATAGCCTAAACCAAAAAACAATCCTGATACCTGTTTTCCAATTAATTCTCTTAAAACCATCTTCAAAAATCCCACTGGTTGATGAGTTCTTTTATCTAAAACTTTCATCTTCAAAATTGCTTTCCCCATTGAAGTACTTTTACTCCAAAAGTAAAATTGTATTATTATTGTAGATAATATTAATACCCCTATATAAACTGCATATAATCCACTAAAAAAGCTATTTATATTTTCAGTATCTGCTATAAATATACTAGGCAATCCTATAAAAAGGCTTATTATAAGTGCTAATATAAAACTAACTAAAATATCAAGAATATAAGCCAAAAATCTTCTTCCTGGTGATGAAATCATATTTAACACCCTTTCTTTTTTACTTTTAAATAGTATTCCACTAAAAAAGGTGTTTTAATAAGGAAATATTATGAAAACAATTTAATAATCTACATCTATTACACTTACTTATTTTTACAAAATTTTCTTCATTTCTATAAATTCTGTTTCTTCTCCATTTACATTCCATATAAATTCTTCTAAAATTTCAAATTCTAAATTACTATATAGTTTTATTGCTCTTTTATTAAATTTAGCAACTAATAAATATATTTCATTGAATTTGTAGTTCTCCTTAGCAAATTTGAGTATAAATTTTAATACTTCATCACCCATTCCTTTTCCAGTTAAGTCTGGTCTCATTTGTACCCCAAAATTAAATTTTATGTTATCATCATCAAAATAGAAACAACAATTTCCTATTAATTTATTTTCTTCATTATACATAACAAATGTATCTTTTTCATTATGTATATTTAATGCCCATTGCTGTTTTTCTTTTGTTTTATCATTGTCATAAAATGAATAAATACCTTCATATCTCCATGTAGCTATGTCTTTTCCATCATACTTATTTGGTTTTCTAAATTCAATATTCATAAAAAAGCCTCCCTAAAATAAAAACTTTATACATATTTTAGCATTTAGCTTTGACTTTTTAAATCTTAAAAACAGTTATTAACTAAAGTTGAGACTACCTATAGAGTTGCAAATTTATATAAAATAGATTAGTTGTATATCTAAATTATTTTAGATTATTGCATTATTAAATTTCACAAAAAAGAAGAAGCATTTTACTTCTTCTTACAATCTAACTTAAAAAACTTTTACTTATTATCTTTTAATTTATTAATAAGTTTTTCTGGATTTACAATCTTTTTTAGTTCATATTGATTTTCATCGTTTTTTATTTTTATACTGTCTCCAGTTTCTAATGCTGTTTTCCAAAATAAATCTGGTGTAATATCCGGATTAACTTGACATGCTAAAGCATATAATCCTGAAATATATGGTGCGCACCAATTCCATCCACCACAAGGATAAAAAACATAGTCATTTTTACCAGTCTCACTTGCTACCGTTCTTGAATCCATTGGCACCAATAATATTTCATTATATTTTAAATTTTCAGCCTTATTATTGTAAAGTTCTCCTTTTTCTTCATAGAATGCTTTTCTGCACTGTTCATTTATATTATAGGATGAAACTTCATTTGGATCCTGCAAAATTCCTCTTCCTAATCCATCATATCCAAAACCATAGGTCTTGTTTAAATATGGTGTTACTACAAATATATTTGCTTCTTTTGCTCTGTCAACAGCTTCCATAAACTCCTTATATCCTTTTTGATTTTCACTTATTCCTACTGAAGCTGATATAACCCTAATTTTCTTATCCGAATCTAAACTTTTATTAATTTCTATTATATAATCAATAGATTCAGCTAGCCAAATAAAATTATATTGAACTCCATCAGATTGTGAACTTATATCTTCCCAATCAGTTGCCACATAGTATAAATTTGCTTTTGGTGCCACCCCTATATTTTTTCCTACAGCTATAGATGCTACTGCTGCTCCATCCATATTAAGATTCATTTCAAGATTATGAATTTCTTTGTAATCTTGAAGATTATTTTTATACTCATTATGATCTTTTAAAAGTTTCTTATCAATTATAGCTATTCCTATATTTTCTCCATTAATTCCTTTTTTGTGAATACTTTTTAATCCTAATCCTGGATTTTTTCCATATTCTAATACTTTTTTAGGATTATATTCATTTGGAAGCTTTTTAGTCCACTTTGTAGAAGTGTTAAAGACTGCATGTTCTAAATTATTTAACTCATTAGTTAAATCCAATTCAGATAAATCTTTATCTCTTACATCTACTTGATATGGTGAATTTATATTTTGTTCATACTTTGGCAGTGAAGAGAGCTTAGGTATAGAATTTGAAGATTTACTGCATCCATAAGTAAACATTAACATAAATGCTATTATAACAGTTAGAAATTTTTTCATCTTTTCTCACACCCTAACATCTTATTAAAATTAGCCATATAAATATGCCTTAAATATATTATATTAAATCATTGTTAAATAAATTGTTGAAAAAACATTTTCAACACTAAATAATATTTAAACCTTTTGTAACGTTTTAAATATTATTTTTATAAGACTTAATAAAAATATAAACTTTAAATTTTATCTAACTTTAAAACCAGCCCCAGATAGTTCCTTAATATTAAGGAGCTATCTTATGGACTGGCCTTTATATAACCTTTTATAATAATTTTAAGTTAAAATTTATTTTTTCTTTATGAACTATTCTTCTTATGCTTTTATCCGAAAGAAAGTATATGTCCACTAATTGATTAATAGTAGCACCTTTTAAATACATATTGTAGATTTCAGAATCTCTAGTTTGTAAAAATTTTCTCGTACCATTTTTTTCACCCCAGGATTTTTCATTTTCAAACTTTCTTGGGATATAAATACAATCTCCATCTATATATTTCTTGAATTAGTTTTATTATTTCACTTGGTAATACATCTGCTACTCAAAATATGGACAAAAATACCCATATTGAGATTTTTCCTGTTTCAATGTACTCCATTTTGCCGAAGCTACTTTAGTTTATATAGCACTCCACAGGCTTAAATTCCCATCTAGCCAACGGTACATATATAAGTATCTATTTAACGTTAGATAATCTTATATTCTTTTGCATCTCTGAGATTATATGAAGCATTTGCATCTCTATCAAAACTATAACCACACTTGCAATTATATACTCTATCTGAAAGCTTTAAGTCCTTTTTTATGCTTCCACATTTATTACAAAGTTTAGATGATGGATACCATCTACTCACTTGTCTTATTTCAATATTATTTTGATGTGATTTTGAAATAAGTTTATTTCTTAAGTCATACAATTTTTGTTGTTGTACAGCTTTAGATAAATGCTTATTCTTAATCATATTAGAAATAGCTAAATCTTCTATAGTTATAAAAACTGGTTTGTTTTTCACTAGTTCTGAAACTATTTTATTATTATAATCATTTCTAATATTATATAATCTTTGATGGATTTTCTGTACCTTAACTACTTGCTTTTGGATATTTTGTCTAGTAGCTCCCTCCTTATTATTTTTATTTCTTATTTTTAAACTTTCATATTTCCTTGAAAGTTTTCTTTGTTCCTTTTTTAATTTTCTTTCTATTTTTTTAACTTTACTCGTCTTATTTATATTTTTAAATTTTATTCCATTACTGCAAATAGCAGTATCTTTTATCCCTAAATCAATACCTATTCCACAAGAATAAGGTTTATCATTCGGTTTTATATCTTCTTCAACCAATATAGAGACATAATATCTATCTGATTTTTGACTAACTGTTCCACTCTTTACAATAGAGTTAGTTGGTATATACCCATATTCTTTTAATCTCATCCACCCAATCGTTGGTATATTAACTCTATGTCTTTCTATAGTCCAATCAGTTTTATTATTCTTAGGAAAATAAGCTTTAACATCTTTATTCTTCTTTTTCTTGAACTTAGGAAAACTTGTTTCTCCTTTAAAGAATTTTTTAAAAGCTTTTTCTCCATTCATAATAGCTTGTTTTGTAGCTTTAGAAGATACCTCTTTTATCCATTTTTTATCTTGGTTCTTAGGGATATATTCATTATTAAGCCATTTTGAAAAATCGATTCCACTTACAAATCTTTTTTCTTTTTGATAAATTTCTTTATTATGAGCAAGATAGAAATTATATATAAACCTTGATATGCCTATAGTTTGATGTATTTTTATTTTTTGTGCTAAAGTAGGTTTAATCTCTATCTTGTAAGCTCTTTTCAATTTCTTCATCCTCCTTAATCTTTTTCTTATACTTTCTAAGACCATAAATTCTGCAACTAAAAACATGTAATATTGATATTACAACAATAATACCTTTTGATTGTTGGTAGAAACTCTTGTATAAATGATTATTTTTCTTTCCATTTCTTTTTTAAAACCTTTGAATTCTAAATATTGGTCATAAGTATAATACCTTCGATTAGTAGGAGTTCTTTTTACTTTTAATATATCTTCTCTATCCCAATGCTGAAGTGTTTTTACTGATACGTTTAGTAATTCAGCAAAATCTTTTGGTTTGTAATTTGTAATATGTTTCATTTAATATACTCACTTCCTTTTATGAGTACATTTCAACACATTTTTACACTAATTTCAATAAATTTAGCAACTATTACTTAGCTCCTGCTTTAATATAAGCCATAGCTTTTCTCCTTTTTATAAATAATATAAAAGTTAGGGAAAAGGTTACTATAGTGAAATAAAACTTTTAAAATATTTTTTAAAAGTTAACTTATTTTATCATAGCAACCTCTGCTATGATAAGAAAAATAACTTTAAAGCAGTATATTTCATAAATTTATCCTCCTATTAAAATACAATTTAGTTATATTTATGATACCACATAGTATTCATTTTGCTCCTTATAATTAATTAAGTTTCATAAACTTTTTCCTTTTCTGATAAAAGTTGAACATCCTGTGCATCTCCAGCATATAAACTTTTTCTTAAAGCAATTATTGCTATAAACATTATACTAGCACAGACTAAGACTGCCATATAAGCTGGTATTTTATCATAAAGTATTCCAAAAAACATTGTTCCTAATGGTGCTATGGCCATTAATAATGAATTCATTACTGTAGACACTCTTCCTAAATATTCTATAGGGACTTGTTTTTGAATAGAAATAGATAAGGCCATATTAACTGCAGATATCATAGTTATAAATATTATACATAACATAGTTATTATTCCAAACAAAATTAAATTACTTGAGACGGATTTAACTACTATGCTTGTTGTACATATTGATATTAAAAATATCATTACTGAAGAAATAAGTACTCCTTTAAATATTAATTTTCCTAGCGGCATCTTTTTGCACATAAACGCACAAATAACTGGTGCTAAAAACATTCCTATAACTAAAATAGACTGCATCATTCCATATTGGGAATCAGATACTTTTAAAATTTCTTTACTAATATATAATAACCCTACTGATACAAATGAACTAAATGCAAAATTTAAAACCATACCTAATTTTATTATAGTTTTAATAATACTTCTTTCTTTTATAAATTTAAGACCTTCTGAGAAATCTTTTTTAAAAGATTTAAAGTTGATTTTTTCAGGTTTTTTATTAGTCTTTGGAACATTTATAAACATTTCACTTATCGCTGATAATATAAAGCTTACAGAATTTATTATCAGTACCAATTGCAATCCTTTTATTCCAAATAATATACCTGCAATACATGGCGAAATTAACAAACCTATATTCATTATAGTAGAATTTACCCCATTTGCTGCTACAAGCTCTTCTTCTTGAACAATGCTAGGTATAACTGTTGAAATTGCAGGTTGAAATAATAATTCAATAGTGGCAAGTATTATAGTTAAAACATATATACTCAGCATTGAAAGTTCTCCGTTTATAAAAAATAAAATAGCATATATCCCAATAATTATTCCATTTATAAAGTCTAAACATACTATTATTTTCTTTCTATCAAACCAATCAGCAAAAACTCCTGCTACTGGTCCTAGTATAATTTTAGGTATAACTGTTATTGCAACAACTGAAGCAAACTTAGTTGCAGAGCCAGTAATAGCTAGAACATATAGAGATAAAGCAAAACTTTGCATTTCGCTTCCGATTAATGAAACAAGCTTACCTAACATGAGCAATAAGAAATCTTTCTTTTTAAATAATTTCACGTTCATTTAAAGTAATTCCTCCTCTTTAAAACAACTGCTATTGTTAAGAATATTCTATATTTTTAAAACATTTCGATTTCTCATCTTTTGTACCTAATATTCTTATTACTATGTAAAATATTTATTTGATTAACATATTGGTATTTTTAATATATGATTTTAATCTTAAATTTTCTCATTTAATAAATTTTTAAAATCAAATTAAGACATTATAAAATTTCCATTAATTTTTTATATTTTAAACTGATATTATTAAATGTGTTCACTGTAGTATGCTTAATAAAATGTGATTATTATTAATTTTATATTTGATTGGTTTATTATATAAAAACTTAGCAAAATGTATACATGATAGTTGTATTTACAAATTTCATTATATTACTTATTTCAATGCTTACTTTTATTTGAAAAGTTTACTTTTATTTTAAATAGTTATATTCATATTATCATTTTCTTTTATTAAAGTAAACACTCTTTTATTCACTTTTTATTTTTATAATATGTTTAATAACAAACAAACTGCTTTAAAACAGAATTTAACTTCTACTTTAAAGCAGTTCTTATAAATAATTTTTTAATATTTTTTTATTTTATTAAATAATTTCACTAATTCATACCACATTACTGAAATTATTGATATAATCACAACTGTACCTAATTGCTTTATACTAAGTGCTGATAAACTTAAAAAACTAGAAATTGGTGAATAAAGTATTACAGCTAATCCTAAAAATGTTCCACCTATTGCCAACCACATTACTGGGTCTTTTTTTAAATACATAAATGATTTATATGCAAAATCTTTATTAGAACTATTAACTTGAACAAGTAATATATTAGAAATTATTATTATAGATAATCCCATAGAGCGAGCTACATTAGCACTAAGTGGATTATTCTTTAAACTTATATAATACGTTCCAAAAGAAGCTGCAAATAAAACTAATCCTTGTATTATACTTTTGATTAAAATTTTTGAAGTTAATATTCCCTCATTCGGATTACGAGGATTACGATTCATAATATCATCTTCTGCACGTTGTCTTTCTAATACTATCGAACAAGTTGGATCTATTACAAGTTCTAAAAGTACTACATGTACTGGTAGTAATAATAAAAGTGATGATTTAATACCAAGAAGTGGTCCTAATAAAGATGCAAAGGCAATTGGTATATGAATTGTAAATATATATCCAATGGCTTTTCTTATATTATCATAAATTCTTCTTCCATCTTTAATAGTATCAACTATAGTTGAAAAATTATCATCTAATAAAATTAAATCTGCTGCCTCTCTTGAAACTTCTGAGCCCTTTTTCCCCATAGCTATTCCAATGTCTGCATATTTCAAGGCTGGTGCATCATTTACCCCATCACCAGTCATTGCAACAACTTCTCCATTTTCTTTAAATGCTTTTACTATTCTCATTTTATGCTCAGGTACAACTCTTGAAAAAATACTAACTTCTTTAACTCTTTCTCTAAGAACTTCATTACTCATACTGTCAAGTTCATCACCAGTAATGACTTCATTACTATGTGGAATACCAACCTGTTTTGCAATAGAACTTGCTGTTATTCCATTGTCACCAGTAATCATAACTACTCTTATACCTGCTTTAATACAGTTTTCTATATCACCTTTTATTGATTCTCTTGGTGGATCCATAAATCCTATTAATCCTAAAAATTCTAAATTACACTCTTCTAAAGTAGTTGGTATATTTGATTTATCCTCAATATCCATTTTACCGATAGCAATTACTCTTAATCCTTTAGAAGACATTGAATGTATCTTTTCTTCTACTTTTTTATTTTCTTCTTGCTTCAAATTACATAAAGTTAAAATTTTTTCTGGTGACCCCTTAGCTGCTATAATAACTTTTTTATCTTTTTCCCATACGTGACCCATCATTTTATTTTCATTAGTAAATGAATATTCATAAATTAAATTTCCGCTAAATAAATCTTTTTTACTTATATCATTATCTTCACAATATTTAAGCATAGCATGTTCCATTGGATCATAAGCATCAGTTTCACAAGCCATTCCCATAACATAACTTAACTCTTTTATATCGCAATTTAAAGTCCATGTGTCACTTAGTTCCATCTTATTCATTGTAATTGTCCCAGTTTTATCTACACATAATATAGATACAGCTCCTAAAGTTTCAACTGATGGAAGTTTTCGAACTAAAGATTTCTTTTTTGCTAATCTCCAAGCTCCCATAGATAAAAACACTGTTAAAATAACTGGAAACTCCTCTGGTATCATTGCCATAGCTAGAGTTATTCCAGATAATATACTCTCAATAATCCTATCTTTTAAGCTATGGTCTGAAAGATTTATATACGTTATTACACAAACTAATAAGAATAAAACTGCTGCTATTATTGCACAAACCTTTACTAATTTTCCAGTTTGTTTCTGAAGTGGTGTAGGCATATCTGGTGCTTTTGCTATATCAATACCTATCTTCCCATATTCAGTGTCGGCTCCTATTTTATCTACTAAAACTATTCCACTACCTTGGGTAACTAAAGTACCTGCATAACAATAATCTTTTTTCCAATAGTCCTTATTCTCGCTATCATCTGTACATTTCCATACACCTTCAGCTTCACCAGTTAAAGAAGATTCATTTACACAAAGATCACTAACTTTAATTAGTTTACCATCTGCAGGAATTTTCACACCTTCATTTATTATCATTAAATCCTTTGGAACCAAGTCTTCACTATTTATAATGCATTCTACTCCATCTCTAATCACGGTTATATTGGGAGCTGATAAATTTTTAAGTGCACTTAAAGTTTTATCTGTTTTCCATTCTTGAATGACATCAATACTAATTATTCCAACTACAAATATTAACATTACTAGTCCATCTCGCGGTTCACCTAATATAAAGTATATGATTGCAGCTAAAATTAAGAGTAAAAACATAGGCTCTTTTAATACTTCTAAAATTTTTAGAAAGAAACTTTCTTTTTTCTCAGGTATTAGCTGATTTTTGCCATACCTCTCTTGAGCTTTAATTACCTCTTCCTTAGTTAAACCTTTAAAATCATTTACCTTTTTTTGTTCTGTCATAAAAAGTTACCTCCGTTAATTCTTGATTTATCAAGAATATTTTGTTTGATAGCTCTATGGCATTGCATTAAAGATCTTATTTGTTTTATTGTTCTAAAGGTAGACAAAAAACACCTGTAGAACAATAAACTGTCCCACAGGTGTTTTTATAATCCTGTTGCCAATTAAGGCCCGGCTCCATAAACAAAATAATTCATCGGCCTGATCAGTTTGTACTGTAGATTTATATGCAGTGCAAAGAGATTACATATTATTATATGTGATAAACAAAATAGTTTCTACAACTTAACAAAAATTTTATTTTTTTAATAAAATAATCTCTAATTTACAATGTATAGATTCAAATATAATTTTATATTCTATATAAATAAATTAACCATTTCTCTAGTGATTTATTCTTTGGTTATATTAGTTTTCAATTTTGATTTTAGTTTACATTTATTTTTATATACTTAATTTAAATTATGTAAACTAATTGTATTTTTTAAGTAATTTAAAGTTTTCTACGTATATATATCTAAAATTTTTTACTCAAAATTTTTTATTAAATTTAAGGTACTATAGGGAAATAAGCTCCTATTTAAATTTATTCAATAACCTTAAAATATTTTCGTACAAGATTCAGCATTGAATTCTAAATGATTCGGAGCATGTCTCACTATTTTAGGTATCCAAGTTTTGTAATAGATAATTTTAAAAGTCAACTTGGAATCCTATATAATCTATATTAATGTAAGGATTTACAATAGTTTAATAATAGTATATTATTAAGTTAATAGAATTTGTCGAATAAGGAGAATCGCGGTGGAGAATTGTTTAAATTGTAATGCATCATCCTATAAAGATATTGAGGAATATAAAATCGATATAAATAATGCAATAAAAGAAATTTTAAATAATAACCAAAGGTTAAGTTTTGCTTTGGTTGTAAAGAAGGTAAAGATTACTCCTTTTGTTATAAATAAATACCCTCAACTTAGGACATATGTATTAGAAAGAATGAAATACTATAAAGAAATAAGAGTTATAGATTGTAAAATTGATAGAGCCGTTGAAAAATAATAAAATCAAATGAAAATTTAACTTTTATGGCAATAGCAAAAAATGTAGATTTTCTCTTGATACTGTTTATAAAAATGAATATATTAAAGAAAAAATTATTAATACTATTATAGAAAATAAAAACCAATTAGGTTATAAAATTATCTAATTGGTTTTTTATTATATACTACAAAATTTAATTATAATCAAAATAATAACTATTCAATAAATATTTTGATTCATATTTTATTGCATATTCCTTTAAAAGTTTTTTTATTTCTGTTAAGTCTTTTCTATTTTCTTCAAATTCCTTTATCATTTCAAAAAGGCATGTTTTTTCTTCTTCAGTAGCAACTTTTTTAAAATATCCCCATATATGATGAACTGTATTTATTACTTGACTTTTCATAGGTGTTTCTTTTATTACTATGTTTATCTTTTCATTAAATTCCTTATGTGTATAATTGTTCAAACCTATATCTTTACTTATTTCTTTATACTCTTTATAAGATCGTTCCATTACAACATATTTATATTTGGACCAAAGAATATCTATGTTTTTTCTATCTTCCTTTATTGTCAACTAAAACACCCCATTTCATATATTTAAATAAAAAAATAACCAGTAAACAAATTTGGCGACCTAGAAGGGACTCGAACCCTCGACCCCCGGCGTGACAGGCCGGTACTCTAACCAACTGAGCCACTAGGCCATATCGCAATGTTTACTGATTACATACATTATATTACATGAATATTTTATAATTGTCAATACTTTTTGGAAAGATTGTAAAATATTATTATTACATTGAGTTAATATATATTAATTTTCACTATTTATAGATTTTGCTTCATGGTAATAACATAATATAGAAGTAATAAAAGCTGCTATAATTTTTACAATTAAATCTGTTGCAGTGTCTTCAATTCCACCCTTTACCATATTAGTTTTAAATAAATAGTCTCCTACAAATTCAAACACTTCCCACATAGTACCTAATGAAATTGAAAAATTAAATGCAATAACTAATTTAAAAATAAGAAACCGTTTTTTAGTTGTTTCCTTTGTGTTTGTAATAATTCCTTGATTTAATTTTAATGCTATAAGAACTGCATAACTACCAAATATAAAGTGAATAAATAAATCCCACCACCAAAACCTCATATAAAATTTTCTAAACTCTCCAAAATATATTGTAAGTACAATAAACACTAAAGATATTAATTGAAAATTATAAGGTAATATTATATTTTTTTTATTAGCAATGCTAGTAATTATAAATGGAAATGTAATGCACACAATAGCCAATATTAAAAAATTCAACCCACTCCATTGTTTAAATATAACATTTAAAATAATAGTACCTAATAAAAATATTTCAAGTATTACTGCTATTCCAATAGTCCATTTATTATTTTTATTACTCATTTAAAATTTATTCCTTTCAAATATTATGATTTTTAAATAATTAGATATATAGGGAAACAAGCTCACATTTAAATTTATTCAATAATTTTAAAATATTTTCACATAAGATACAGTTTTGAATTTTAAGTGATTCGGAGCATGTCTCACTGTTTTAGGTATCCAAGTTTTGGAATGAATAATTTTAAAAGTCAACTTGGAACCCTATACATATACAAATTTAAAGGTTAACTTAATATATGAAAATTTGAAATTCTATAATTATTTACTTATATGTTTTCCTTTTATATAAAAAAATATAATATATAATTGCTGTATAAACTAAAAATATCCCTAAAAAATAATATTAATACTATTTTTAGAGATATTTCCTATAAAATATCATTATTTTAAATTTCAAAACAATACCTATTGATTTTTATAAATATATTTATGATGCTGTCTTAGTCTTTGATACAAAAGATTTCCCAAGCCATTTTCTTTTCTTCCATCTATTATAAACCAATATTCCTCTAAACCATTCATCTATTGCAAATGCTATCCACATTCCAACAAGTCCAAGACCCAATTTTATTCCTAGTATGTATGCAAGTCCAACTCCAAAGGTCCACATTGAAAAAATACCTATACATACAGGAAATTTAACATCACCTGTAGCTCTTAAAGATGTAATACCAACTAAATTTATAGTTCTTCCTGGTTCTAATATTAAATCTACAATTAGAACTATAAATCCAAGAGCTATTATTTCTTCATTTGATGTAAATATTCCAAGTATATGTTTTCCAAGTAAAAGAAATATAAAACTAACCGTTGTTGTAACAATCATTGCTTTTTTTAAACATTTTAAACATAATTTATATGCTAACTCCGTTTCTTCTTCTCCTACTAATTGTCCAACAAGTATACTACACCCTTGTGCCAATGATGCTGAAAATAAATAAGCAAAACTTGCAATATTAGCTATGTAGCTTTTAGTTGCCATAGAATTTATACTAATCAAATTAATAAAACCTGTAACAACTAACTGTGAAAGACTATAGGATATTTCCTCACCAGCTGCTGGAATTCCTATTATCAATATATTTTTAAAATCCTCCATTGGAAATTTTTTAAATAGGCTTAATTTAAAATCTTTCAATACTTTTTTATAAACAACTATTCCTAAGATTATAGTACCAATAATTTTACTTAAAGTTGTTGAAATGGCTGCGCCTTTAACACCTAATGCTGGTAAATTAAAGTTTCCGAATATTAATATGTAATTTAAAGTAATATTAATTATATTCATTATAAATGTTACTATCATACAAATCTTAGTAAGTCCGTGTGGTCTTAAGATTGCAGTAAAAGTCATTGAAAGTGCCTGTATGAACACAAAACCACCAACAAAACTCACATAACTGTTTCCATAAATTAAAAGCTCATCAGCTGTATTTAGAGCTTTTAATAAAACAGTTCCTCCCATAACCATTAAAATACTTATTATTATTCCAATAATAAGATTAAACACTATTGATACTATACTTACTTTAATTATATTTTCATTACCTTTTTTATACTCTTTATTATGACCAATATATTGAGACACTAAAATTGACGTACCAGCGGTTATTATTGCAAAGGTTAAATTCACCATAAACATAAGTTGATTTGCTACACCAACTGCCGCAACTGCATTATCTGAGTACCTTCCCAGCATAAAAATATCAGTTCCTCCAAGTAATGAAAATAATATACTCTCTATAAAAATAGGCCATGTAATCTTTATAAGTTTTTCTTTTAATTTTCTTTCTTCCATAAATTTATTCTCCAAACTAGTATTATTAGTTTTTAAGTTTAATTAACAAACCTTGTTTAGTATATACAATATTAAAACCTAATTCCATATACAAGAAAAAATTTTAAAAACTAAAACTTTTAAATATTTTCAAAAAATTTAAATAAGAGCCTAATTAATAGACTCTTATTTTAAGGATTTTTTATAAAAAACTCTATGATAGCTCCACGCTCTTCACTATTATAAGCTTTAATGTTTCCATTGTGCTTTTCAACTAAACTTTTAGAAATATATAGTCCTAAACCTGAATTTCCTGTAGATTTTCTTCTTGATTTGTCCCCTCTATAAAATTTAGTAAAAATATTTTTTAAATCTTCTTCATTAAACCCTTCTCCACTATCACAAATTTTAAAAAATAAGTTTTCTTTTTCATATTCCACATCAATTTGAATTTTTCCACCTTCCGGAGAAAATCTTAAACCATTTGTAATTATATTATCTAAAACTTGAGAAATTCTCAATTTATCTAAATAAAATGTAGTATTTGCATCTATATTTATTTCATTTAAACTTAATTTTATATTTTTCTTATTTGAAAATGGTAGATATTCCTCAATTTTATCTTCAAGAAAACTTTTTACATTAATTTGTTCTACTTGTAATGTAAAATCAGGATTTTCTAGTTTGGATAATAAATTTAAATCTTCTACCAATAAAACTGCTCTATTAACTGAATTTTCCATAGAGTTTAGATATCTTAATAGCCTCTCTTCATTCTTATATGAACCATCTTGCAAAAGCTCAACATGACCTTTGATAACTGTAAGTGGTGTTCTTAAATCATGAGATAATGCATTAATCATATCTGTTTTTTCCTTTTCTGTTTCCCATTGTTTAGTTAAAGTTTTATCCAACTCAACTCTCATTGATTCAAAACTTTTCATAAGTTTACCTATTTCATTGTCATAGGGATAATTTAGTTTAAAATTTAAATCTTGAACTTGTATTTTATTTGAGGCTTCAATTAACTGTTTAAAAGGTTCATTTAAGTTTTTACTTAATTTTCTACCAAATATAATACTATATATTATTATAAATATAAATGGACTAAGTAAAGTAATAACACCTAATACTGTTCCTATTAACTTTTTATGAGGATTAATGGTAGCTTTTAAATTATAATTTAAATAAACTACACCTCCTAATGTTCCATTATTACTTATTATTGGAACTACTTTTGTTACATTATTAAAAGCATTTATATCTACTGTGTTTAATTTCTTTAAAATAGAATTATTATCTTCATCTTTAATTTGTAAATTACCATAACTACTTTTATTTTTTAGATTATAAACTTTATATTTTATACCTTCAGTAGGTATTATATTTTCAAGATTTCCTTTTTCATTTTCATTTAATATATTATTCCCACACTTCATTATATAATCTTCAATTTTTGGGATTTGTCTTTCATAATAGTTTGCTGGATATAACATATTACTATTTAATATATACATAAATATTAAAAACAATATAACAAAACTTATTAAGCTAAATATTAAAGCCAAAAAAAATGTTGATATAAATTGCTTTTTTATAGAATATTTTTTAAGCATTTGTTCACCTTACTCCCTTAATTCTCCCACTTATATCCTACACCCCATACAGTAGAAATATATTTATTAGAGATATTATGCTTATTAAATTTAAAACGTATTTTCTTTATATGCTCAGCTACTGTTGAAGAATCGCCTTCTGCATCATATCCCCAAATTTTTTCATATATTTGTTCTTTTGAAAAAACTTGTCCGTTATTTAATGCTAGAAGTTCAATTATATCAAATTCTCTTTTAGTTAAAATAACTTCCTCATCTTTTAAAAGAACTTTTCTTCCTTTTAAATCAATTTTTAAATCATTAAAAATAATATATTTCTTATTCTCCATAGAAAAATTTCTTTTATCTCGCCTTATATGTGCTCCTATTCTAGCTTTAAGCCCTCTTATACTAAAAGGTTTTGTAATATAATCATCTCCACCTATAGCTAGACCCTTTAATAAATCAGCTTCATTTATTTTAGCAGTTATAAATATAATTGGACAGGAAATTGCATCTCTTATTTCAGTGCAAAACTCAAAGCCATTTTTTCCTGGCATCATAACATCTAATAATATTATATCTGGATTAATTTTAAGTTTTTCTAAAGCTTCATCACAATCCTTTGCAGTAAATACTAAATAGCCATCATCAGATAAAGCATCAGAAATTAAAGAAAGTATTTCTTCTTCATCATCAACAACTAAAACCTTTTCATTCATCTTAATTCCCCCTGAAAACAACTAATATCTTTTAGTAAATATTATCATAAAAAACTATATTTCTACAACTTTTTATAGCATCTCCAACTTGAACTACTAAAATAAATGTTTAATTATAATATTTATTTTATAAAAATACTGTTTCAGATTTACTTTTTCTACATATTATAATAACAGAGAGTGAGATATAAAATTCCAAATTAAATTTTAAACTTATTCATTTATAAAATGAGAAAACGCAAATTAATATTTTATCAATAACTACAGGTTATTTTAGTTAAGAGTTAAGAGTGAATAGTTGTGGGATTTTTCTTAACTGATAACAAAAATTTGATGTATAAATTTAAGTTATATATTGCATCCCTATATATGAGAAACAAGTTGACTTTTAAAATTATTTATTTCTAAACTTGGATACCCAAAATAGTGAGACATGCTCTGAATAACTTAGAATTTAACATTACATCTTATATAATTTTATTTAACTATATTTACTCTAAAAAATATAGTTAACCTTATATAAGTTTACTATATAGAGTAAACTTAATACTCTTTATGTTGAAATTTAGGAGGATTAATAATGTTTGTTACAATTATATGTGATATAAAAAATTCAAGACTATTAGAAAATAGACATGACTTTCAGTTATATCTTATTGATGTATTAAAAGAATGTAACACCTTATTTAAAGATTATATAGTTGCTCCTTTTATAATAACATTAGGTGATGAATGGCAAGGACTTTTAAAAGAAAATTCTCCTTACTTAGAAATATTAGATTTTTTTAAAAGTAAACTACCTTCAAATGTAAAATTTTATACAGGCATTGGAATAGGTGAAATAACAATTCATAACTTTGAACTTACTGTAAATCAGCTTGACGGCCCTTCCTTTTATTTAGCAAGAAAAGCTATTAAATACGCTAAAAGAAATCAATGCTCATTAGTGGTTATACAAGACTAAGAAATACCAATAACATTCTAATTGTTATTGGTATTTCTTATAATAAAGTGTATATAAATTTTCCACCTATCATTGCTATTATAAAACTTATAAAAGTCCCAATAATAAAATATTCTGCAAAGCTTTCATCTTCAAGTTTTTTAAACCTTGCTATAGATTTAGTAGCTAATACAAATCCTATTAGAGGGGCCTGGTTTATGGCCATTATCAGTAATATAAAGGATCTTTCTAATATTCCAATTATAAGTCCACCATTTTCAGCACCTGTATTATCATTTTTTATAGGTATATATATGTTATTTTTTCTTGCCTTTATATATTTTTTACTTGTTAAGCTTCTTATTAGCACTTTAATAAATATTCCTGTTACATTTGTACAAATTAATATTATTAAAACAATAGCTAAAAATCTATCCATAGATGTAAAACTTGTCCTATAATTTAATAATTTTATTAATCCTTCTTTAAAATTCATGTCTTCACATAAAATAAAAACATTAACGATGACCAATAAATGCAAAAACTGATCTAATAAAAAAATTATTACATCCTCTTTCAACCATGATTTCTTTAATATTAAACCTGACTTTAAACAATCTATAATAAAATGAAATATAGTAATAATAAGTATACATCTATTTAAAATTTCTAATGGTTGTCCATTTGCTAAATAAAACCCCAAAAGAAATAAATTCATACCTAAAAAATGAAAAAAGCTATGAATAAAATTACCTTTTAATATAGATTTAATTGAATTATCTTTTGGGAATCTTAATTTTAGTATATTATTATGTTGAAAAATAAAATCAAAAGTAATATGTGAAATTAAATAAACTAAAAATAAACTAAAATACATTACTACTCCTTTCAATTATTTTTATATATGTTGTTAATAATAACCTTATGATTCTTGTATTATGTACAGTCAAAAAATAACTACAAGAATTTAATCTTTGAGATATGTTAGATTTAGACAAATTACCATCTGTAGAAATCATATTATTGTATGATCCATGTTTTTCATACAAATCTATTAATTCTCTTTGCTTTTCTGTAAACTTACTTTCTATAGTTTCATTATTTTCAATAATTGAATTTATAACTTGATTTAAAGTTATATTATCATCATATTCAGAAGTAACAGCTATTTCATCTAAAATAAATTTATTATATAAATCAATTGGTAAATCTACACCTTTGAAAAATACTCTATTATGCTTTGACTTAATATTCTGACCATAAAACCCTTTAGTTTTTTTAGCTATATTTATAGCTTCTCTACCATTTATAAAAACTTCTCCATCCATCTCTCTAGTGTCCTTTGAAAGATTAGTTGATATTTGACCTATCCCTATGCCACAGTATACTTGTATATTTTTTCTTAATAAATATCTTTGAATTTCTTTAAAAATATCATAACTTTTCTCTGGTGAGCTAGAAACAATTTGCCATTCATCACCTAATGTAAATGTTATTGGTGCAACTAATATTTTAGAATATTTTTTACTCAAAGTTTTTAAATATATTTTTAGTTCCTCTTGAAAATTAGCCCTATCTTTTATTTTTCTAGAGCTTACAATGTCCATATTTATTACACTATACATACTTAAAGCGTTCTGCTACTTAAAATCTAGATAAATACACCTATATAGAGATTATTTCTATTTCTTTACGGATAAGTTTATTATAAAACACTCCCTAGCTTTTAAATTCTATATTAATCTTGGTTGCAAATATCTAATTATTTTTATGATAACTTGAAGGTTCTAATTGTAGCAGCTCCTCCCTTCTCTATTCTTAAATTTTCTCATAATAATAGTCTTTTATAGTCCTTTTTAAAATTAAAACTTCTAACTTATAATTTTAAACTCAGAATACCATTTAAAAATATTTATATTTATATAAATTCTATTTATATTTAAATACTCCTTTATATATTAAAAGACTATATCTATTATTGCCCATATTCCATATTTATATAAAACTTTCCATATAAAAAGAAAAAATTAAACTAATAACAAATATAAAGTGGAAAATACTCTTTAAAAATAGTATACTTCCACTTTATATTTATTATGTATTAATTTATTTACAATATGTATCATACCAATTTCCGAATTTTTTTATACAAGTATCATCTTTCGAGTTAGTATCATATCTTAAGAAGTCTTCTTCATCAAATTCAGCTAAAGTCTTTAAAAATCCTTTCGGTTTAAATATATACCAAAGATTTGACCACTTTTCATTATTTTCATTTTCTCTTATGCTATGAGCTAAAGTTCCATGGTCATTACTTTCAAAAAATTCCATATTCTCACCATCGTAATATGCAAGACAAGATTTAAAAGTACACTTTCTATTTTCCACCTTGTCCATTAATTTTAAAAGTCCTTCTATACCTATAGTTTCTAGCATATGATTTACATAAGCTTTAGGGAATCCATTTAACGCTTCTACAAAAAAACCAGAATCTAGTGCTATACAAGGCTTTTTTACAATTTTATACGCTTGTAAAACCTTTTGTTTTGCAATTTCTTTTATATCGTCACCTCTAGGTTCTATAAGTTCTGCATTATATGGTAACACTTCAATGTTTTTTAATTCTCTTTGTGCTGAAGCAATCTTGCCTTTATTAGTTGTTACAAAAATAATTTCTTTCATCATCCCCTATATCCTCCTCACATAAAAAATATTATCATATTTAAAATATTATAACATATATACTATTACAACTACATTTTATATGTCGTACCATGTAATTAAATGTTAAAATATATATATTTTTAGTAATTATACACTAAAAATACACTTATTAATAGATTAAATAAGTAAAAAAATAAATTTTATTCTAATATTTAATACAAAAAGAAAATATAAAAATATAAAGTTACTATTTAAGTTATACTATTAAAATTTTTATTTCAACTTATAACACTATTTTTTTATTATATTTTAATAATTTCACAACCTTATTTACAAATAATACTGCAATTAGTTTATCAAAATAATCTGTAATAAATTGAACTAAAAAAACACTTAAAATACTACCTAATCCTAGTTTTCTAAGTAATGCTATTATATAACTAGACCCTGAAGAAGTAAAACCTCCAAATATAAAAGCTGTTAAAATCGCACCTATGCTACTTATAAATATAGTAGCAAAAAATACTGAGAAAAGAATTTTCCATCCTTCTAGGAACTTCTTTTTAAACATAACTCCTAATATTAACCCTGTAAATATTTGAACTGGAGAAAACCACAAAGAATATATATCAAAAGTTAACCCACTAACTACACTACTAAAAAACCCAGTTATTATACCAAAATAAGGCCCTAATATAAAACTTATAAATACAGTTCCTATAGAATCTAGATATATTGGAAGTTTCAAATTAAATGCTACAAATGCTCCTGCTATATTAAGAGCTATTGCTACACCAATTATAGCTATTTTAAATGTATCTGATTTATCCATATTTTTTAACTCCTAACCACTATATTTTTCATTATTTAAAATTAAATTTATTTCACTTTTTTTATGTGGTAAAATTCTAGTTAAAAATTCTTTCATAAACATATTAGAATCTACACTTGTTAAAATATTACAATTAGCTTTTAATTTATAAAAATTTTCACTATCAATTACGGTTTGACCTATAGCTATCCCTTCAGTCACAACATCCATATATGCTGAAAATCCTTTACATAAAGACCTATTGATAAAATATAAAACTGCTAAAGGATCATTTATTACACAACCTAATATTTTTTCTTGTTTCCAATGAAAATCAACGTAAAATCTTGTTATCTTAACAATAAAATCTGCTTTTTTATCATTAAGCTGATTCAAAAGTTCTATATAATTCGGAGTCAAAACACATTCTCTTGTTACATCAAGACCTACCATATGAAAAGGTACTTGTGAGTTTTTCATAATATATTTAACACTATGTGGATCTACCCAATAATTAAATTCTGCTACTGGTGAACAGTTACCATGACTTTTAAAAGTTCCCCCCATAGATACAATTTCAACTATTTTATTAAAGGTATTAGGACTTTTTTTTAATACTTCAGCAAGATTTGTAAGTGGTCCTAATGCTATTATTGATATGTCTTTTTCTTTATTTAATATATCTATTATATAATTCACAGCATCTTTTTTTACTATACCTTCATTTATATCTTCAAAAAAGTTTTCACCAATTCCATCTACTCCATGGGTATCCTCTGCTACAACAAGTTCTCTTTTAAATGGTTTTCCATCGCCTATGTATATAGGTATATCTAATCGTCCCATTATTTTAAGTGCTTGAAGTGCATTCTTAAAACCTTTATTTACATGAACATTGCCAGATACTATAGTAAGAGCTTTAACATCTAACTCTTTACTTGAAAGTGCAACCATTATTGCTAAAGTATCATCTATTCCTGGATCACAATCTATTATCACTTTTCTTTTATTCATTTTATTTTTCCTTTCTTTAGGTATTAAATATAATTTACTTATAAAATATCTTATGGTAATAAAAAAAGAGCAGGATTCTCCTACTCTAAAAAAACTAAACTATAAAATATATAATATAGCAAAAAAATATAAAGCCACACCTAAATTAGGGTGACCTTCACAATCTAAGTACATATATTATATAACTAAAACTTAATTTAACAAAAAATATAAATTTTAATTACTTTTATAAGTTTGCCTAGTTTTTTATAGAGGGATGGTCAAAACGAACCTCTTTTATAGTTATCACTATAAACATATTCAATTTATTCTATTTGAAGTATATAATAAATATTTATAAAATTCAAGTGCATATATTTCTCTATTTAAATATATTTATATTGTTTATATATTCCCAATTACCTACATATCCACTGTTTTTAGCCCCTAACTGAAAGTGTAGCATAGATATTCCAAGATCTATTTTTTCATACCCATGTTTTTGCCCATCTATAAATGCTTTTATAATTCCTTTGGAATATTCATATTTCCAAGGCTGTTTATTTATAGCAGATGGTGCTTTTCTTACCGCTTCTATACCATTTTTAACCCAATTAGGAACTTCTTTTTCATTGCAACTTAAAATTTCATTTGAAGATTTCCTATTTTTACTAAAAGATGATAATAATTTCTCTTTTATTCCTTTCTCTTCTTTTACATATCCTATTGAAATTACACAATAAAGTTTTTCATTTTCTTTTATATCTATTTTATTTTCAACCTCCTTTTTATCATAGGTTCCACCAATCCAACAAGTACCTATTCCTAAAGAAGTACATTCTAAAACTAGAGCTTCTCCAAAATATCCTATTTTACTTTCAACATTAATAATATTTTCTTCTCCAACAAGTGCAATAAAAGATTTTACCCCACTTATCATTCCATAAGATTTCTTTATTCCTTTAAAAGGCTTTTCTCCATCTTTTATAAGCTGAATATTCAAAGATGATTCTTTATTAATTTTATCTATAAGACTTGAAATTTTGTTTAAATAATCTAAATTTAAGTCTTTATCTATATAAGTTCTTCTTGATGTTCTTTTATCAATGCTTTTATACCACTGAGTTTTTAGTTCCATGTAAACACCTTCCAAATTTAATTTATCTTTCTTAATATATTGCAGTTTAGTTTTTTTCATTCAAATTTATAAAATAACTATAGGTATGCACTCTATAACTTAAATTTATACATCAAATTTTTGTTATCAGTTGAGAAAAACCCCACAACTGTTCACTATTAACCCTTAATTAAAATAATATGTTAGTTATTGATAAAATATTAATTTGAGTTTTCTCATTTGATAAATGAATAACTTTAAAGCTATTTTGACATAAACAACTTTAAAAAATATCCTTTTTTTATCTTATTACAAATTCTACATTCAAATATACTATAATATAAATAATAATCACCTTTTGAGTTTCTTACGTGTATTTTTTTATCTAAAAATATTTCCTTAAGATTATAATCATGTTTATGATTAGCATTCTTATTTTTCATAAAATCCTCACTATAATTACATTTAAGTGTTATTTAACAACTTTTACTTCTAAAATTTCCCCATAAGCATATTTTTTTAAAAAATCTATACTATTACTTATATAATCTTGTAAATTTTTTTCACCATTAAATGAAATTATATTCATTAATATGCATTTTGTATCTTTTGTTATCATAGCTCTTATGGAATCTGAAGTAGCACTTCCAAATTTACCTTTTTCATCTTGGAAAACTGGCATATTTTCTAAATTTATAGAGCCTCTTCCTATACCCTCATAAGTTTCGCCAGGTTTTCCTACTGTAAAACATATATCTTCACCTATTTTTTCTAAATCATATGTTCCAACTGAATTAAGACTTTTTAAGGATATTAAATTATTTATATCTACTATAGTATTAACCTTATAAAGATCCAATCCCTTTACTAACCTTCTAACCAAAGACTCTGATGAAACCCTATATTTACTTGGATCTTTTTTTAATTTTTTGTACCCATCTCTAGATGCCTTTATATTTTCAAGTTGCAAAACGTCCTTTAATTCCATTGTCCCTTGAAACTTTAAACACTCTTCATTTATTTCTTTCCATAATTTTTCGTCATACTCTGTAACTTTTACATTTGCTATGATGCATCCTAAAACTAAATTTGGGCATTTTTCCTTTAATTCTTCATCTATTCTAATCTTCATCCTTTGCAACTCCTTTTCTATAATTCTATATAACTCTATATAGTTTTATATTATCATAATTTACCATTATAAGTTATACTTATTTCATTATTAAATATACTTTTATATAATATTAAAAAGAGGAATGCTTATCTTTTTTTAACTATGTACATTCCACCTTGTTTTTTTAAATACTTTTCTAAATTAGCTGTAGCTATATTACTAAATAATATGTTCATTGAAACAACTAAAATCCAAATAATATATGTACCAATTGTGATTCTTTCAAAAACTCCAAAATATATATATTCATTGACAGCGCCAACAGCACTAATACATCCACTGATAAATATAATTAAACTTGATATCATTGAATAGATAGTTAAATGTCTAAACTTAACTATATTTTTAACACCTATCCCTATAAATAATGGAGGTAATATACTAAATATTAAAGAAAATCCTGTTACCACAACATATCTAATGCCAATAAATGTTATTTGCGATTCTCTAACATCCATAGAAATAAAAGTCATCATCATACCTACTAGAGAATTAAATAATACTAATAAAAAAGCTATTCTACATATAGTAGACTTATATTTTTTAAAATCCATAAAAGCAATAATGCTAAAAAAAGCAAGAGATGACCTATAGATTATTGTTAATTTTCCCAACCATATAAAACTATCTTGTGGTACAAAATATGGTAACTCACTTATTGCATTAGTAAGATGACTATATTCACCATCGCTTAAAACTCCCCCTACAATTACATATATAATATAACTAATTGATGCAATTACCCCTAATAAAGGATAAATCTTTTTCATTTGTAAAACCTCTTTTCCTATTTCACTTTTAAATAATCGCAGATAAAACTTATATGCTTAAACATTTTTTTTATTATTGGAGATGTATCTTTCCCATCATTTATTGCATGCGCATATTCAAAAGTTATTGCAACTAAAGCATAATTATATTCATCTGCCACAAGTGAAGTATCTATATTTTTGATTAAATTCTTTTTTATCATCATATCTAATATTTCTTTTATAAATCGTGAAGGCTCTTTTATTATAGTCTCAACCATTAATTCCTTTGCTTTTTTATTTTTAAATTGCTCTGAATATATTATTATTGCTATACTATCAAGCTTTCCATTTAAAAACTTACCATAGGTTATTACAAGATGCTTAAACAACTCCTCTGGTAACATAAAATCCATCATTCTATTTAGTTCTGGGGTAGAAGGCCTATAATCTTTAATAGACTTAGCAAAATATTCAAATATAGATTCTATTATCTCATCTTTACTTTTATAATGATTATAAATTGAACTTTCTCTAATACCTACACCTTTTGCTATTTGTCGTATGGATACACCATTAAATCCCTTTTTAGAAAATAATTCTATGGATTTTGCAAAAATTTTTTCTTTAGTACTTAATTTCTCATTTTCCATTTTTAATCACCTTTTCTTAACATTTAACTAACACTTGTTCGTTTTCTTAAACATTATACTAACATTCACTAGTAAATACAATGTGTTTCTTTATAGTACTTAATATAGAAATAAAAAAAATCATATTAAAATTTTAATTTCATTTTAATATGATTATAGGGTTCAAAGTTGACCCTTTAAATTTATTCATTCCAAAACTTGGATACCCCTTTTAAACTATATAATAAAAAAATTCATCTAATAATTATATTAAGTTAGTTTTAAATTTAAAATTCTATTTTAAATCTAATGATTTTGCCCATTTTTTTGCTTTACTAATAGATTCACCTGTATCCTTTTTTAAAGGTTCTAAAAACTCTACATATCCTTTAAATTTATTGTTTGGTAATTGTTTTTCTAAATCCTTATAACATTTTGATATACCGCCACCACCATGACATACAAATACTGCTATATTTTTATTTTCTATTTCATTAGTTTCTATAAAAGTTTTTATTGGCGGTGAGAAAGTTCCTACCCAAATAGGCGTTCCAATAAGTATATTATCATATTTATCAAGGTCTACATCCAACGGTAAAAGCTCTGGTTTTTCTTTAAACAAAACACTTTTACCACCCCACAAGAATTTTTTAAATCCTGAAGTAGGATATTGTTTTTTGGATTTTAACTCTAGTAATTCACAATCAAGTTCATCACTAATAGCCTTAGCTATTGTTTTTGTATTATTTTCTAATGAAAAAAACACTACTAAACTTTTCATTAATACACACCTTCTCTTCCTAGTATATAATACTAAATTATAGGCTAATACTTGGGGTTTAAACACTATACTTTTCTATTTTATTTAAAATGTTTTAAAACCCATTTTGTAATAATTTCTACTAATTTGTCATAATGATTAATAAAACTATGATTTTCTCCATGGATAACTACAATATCACTATTTTTTAAGTAATTCATTGCATTTTTAGACCTTTTACACAATTGAACTTCTTCATCATCATTATCCCCATGAATTATAATAACTGGACAAGTTATATTTTCAAGTAATTTTTCTTGATTTATTCTTTCAAAATCTAATAACATACTATTATCTACAACTACAGATTTTCTTTGAATTTCATTAACATTTTCAATAAAATAGCCTTTATTATTTAAATCATTAAGTTGATTTTCATCTAAGTATTCTTCCCAATTATAGTTCATACTATCTGTTAATGCTCCACTTAAAGCAATAGCACTAATATCCTTATTATAACTTAATAAACTTATATAACTTCCAAAACTATGTCCATAAAGTGCAATTTTCTTATATCCTTTAGACTTTATAAATTTTATTGCACTTTTTAAATCATCTATTCTTTTTTCTGTTGTACATATATCATTATCACTTTCCCCACATCCACTAAAATCAAAAGTTAAAATATCATAGCCACAATTATTAAGTGCTTTTGCTAAAAGCGGAAACCTTCCTTTAGAATCTTTATTAGATATCCATCCATGGGAAAAAATTATGATTAAATCACTATCTACTGAATAAAGATTTCCTACTAAATTTAATCCTCTGGAATTTTCAAACTCTACTTTTATCATAAATTTTCCTCTTTTATCTCTATATTTCTTTCCCTGAAACTATATTTTGAAATTCTACATTATTAAAAATATCTTTATTTAAATCATATTCAATATGATTAATTAATATTTTACCATTTTCAAAAATAACTAATTCATTAATTTTATCTTTGTCAATTTTAAAACTTATATGATATTTTTTATATCTCCATCAACGCCTTTCCAAAAGCTTCTATTTACCTTCTGTTTGCACAAATAATTATAAAACTTAGTTACCTCTAATGTATTAGTTATTTTATAATCTTTCTTTTTAAATCCTTGTGAATATACTATTTTTACCTCGTTAAATTTAGAAATATATTTTTCAAGTTTAACATCATGATTATATTTATATACTATTGATAGAAAATATATAGTAAATAAAATTATACCATTAAATATTTTTTATTTCTATTCATTATTATAATCTCCTTTAAAACAGTTCCATTACTTATATTCTATAGCATTATTTGAAAACCTTTTATCTAAATGTATAAACAAAAATCTTTATAATAATGCATATTCTGGCATATATTTCTATATAGGTATATACTATAGATATACCTATTACTAATTTTTATAATAAAGTTTAGTATGGTAAATGATAAAAGGTAGGTCTTTATTGTGGTTAATAATACAAATAATATTACTCTTGCAAAAATTAATAATACTTTTGCAAATGAACTTGTTAAAATATTAAATACAGATAATAAATTACAGGATTCTTTAGGTGCAAAAAAAAGCAATATATCTCATAATGAATTTATTATCTATAACAATCACTGGTCCAAAGTTAATAATGCAGAGATATTTGCCATTTTATATAAAGAAATTGCCATTGGAACAATCTCTTTAAGTCATCAAAATATAAAACTTAAAAAAGCTGAAATTGGTTATTGGATTAGCAGTAAATATTGGAAGAAAGGATATACAACTGAAGCTTTTTCTCAAATTTTAAATTATGCAAAATCAAAAGGAATAAAACACTTATCTTCTAAAATAAAAAAAGATAATATACCATCTAGAAAAATTTGGATAAATAAAGGTTCAAAAATAGAATTAATAGATGATTACTTTTTTGTTTCTATGATGCTATAATTTATGCGTACTTTCATTTAATACTTATTTTTATCCTTTTTATTTAACATTAAATTATTACATATAAAATATATTTAACATATGTTATAAGAAACAAGCTCCAATTTAAATTTATTCAATAACTTTAAATTATTTATATACGAGATGCAGTGTTGAATTCTATGTGATTCGGAGCATGTCTCACTATTTTAGTTATCCAAGTTTTGGAATGGATAATTTTTAAAATCAACTTGGAATCCTATATAAAGTTTATTCATCAAATCTTTGTTATCAGTTGATAAAAATAAGTAGCACTATAGTTAACTAAAATAAGCTGTTAACTATCTATAAAATATTATACAAATTTAAAAGCTATATAAAAACAGTATCCTTGTTTTTATATAGCTTTTATTTTTATTTATTCTTTTAAAATATACTTTTAGCTCTATCTAATATTCCATTTAAATAGGCTATTAAAACCCCATAATTAGTTATCGGTACATTTTTTTCCTTACATAATCTAACTCTATTTAACACTGTTTTTCTATTAATCATACACGCACCACAATGTATAATTAAATCATATTTTTCTATATCCTCTGGAAAATCATGACCTACTCTATACTCATAAGTTAAGTTAAACCCAACATGTTTATTAAGAAATTTAGGAATTTTTACTCTTCCTATATCCTCATGAGAAACATTGTGTGAACAACTTTCACAAATAAGTATTTTAGAATTCTCATTTAAATCCTCAACTTTATTTGCCCCATATAAAAACTCTTTTAAATCACCCTTTTGTCTTGCAAAAAGCATTGAAAAGCTCGTTAAATTAATATTCTTTGGAACAATTTTATCAACTTTTTTAAAAGCTTGAGAATCAGTAATCACTAAGTCAACGTCCTTAACATCTTTAAGGGCGGATTCAAGTTCTGTATCTCTTACCACATAACTTTTTATGCCATTATCTAAACAATCTCTTATACACTGAACTTGAGGTAATATAAGTCTTCCTTTTGGTGCTTCACTATCAATTGGTACTACAAGAATAACCTTACTATTATAAGGAAGTAAATCCCCAATTATAGGCAAATCTTCTTCAGTTTCTCCTACTTTTTTTATTAAAACATCAATTAAATTATTGTAGCCTTCTTTAGTTTCACTTGATATAAATACAGCTTCTTTAAACTTATCTTTTAATAAAAATAAATTTTCTTCACTTATAATATCTATTTTATTAAACACTAATATGTGTGGTATATTAAATCTTTTAAACTCACTTTTCATTTTGTCATAATAGGTTAAATCTATATCATTTACATCCATAACATATATAGCAATATCTGTTCTTTTTAATATTTCTAAAGTTTTATTTACTCTTAATTTTCCAAGTTCACTTATATCATCAATACCTGCAGTATCAATAAAAACTACAGGTCCTACAGGAATTAACTCCATAGGTTTTAATACAGGGTCTGTGGTTGTTCCTTTTGTTTCTGATACTAAAGCAACCTTTGAGTTGAAAAATCTATTCATTAATGAGGATTTACCTGCATTAGCTTTTCCATATATAGCTATATGTTTTCTATTACTATTTGGTGTAGTATTCATATAAACCTCTCTTTAGATATAAAGATCTCTTTTTCCTTCTTTTAATTTTTTAATATTTTCTTTTACAAGTTCTCTTATATCTTCTCTTTTTATATATTTTAAGTTATCTATTATAGTTTTTTCTGCTTTTTCAATAAACTTATCATCACCATAATCTAATGCATATTCCATTAATGTAGTCATGGCATTAGGCTCACATACATTTTGAATTTGTCCTGATTTGGCAAGACTCATAAACCTTTCCCCAGTTCTTCCCTTTCTATAGCAAGCAGTGCAATAGCTTGGAATATAACCGTCATCTAATAATTCATTTAAAACTTCTATAGGACTTCTATTATCTGAAACAGTAAACTGATCTACATTGTTACCATCCTCTTGCTCTTTGTATCCACCAACACCAGTTATAGAGCCTGCACTAACTTGTGATACCCCATATTTTAAAAGTTCTTTTCTCATATTAGCACTTTCTCTAGTAGAAAGAATTATTCCTGTAAAAGGTACAGCTATTCTTATTATAGTAACTATTTTTTTGAAGGTTTCATCATCTACTAAATTAGGAAAGTTTTCTAAAGTCATACCTTCAGCTTTTTTAAGTCTTGGAACAGAAATTGTATGGAACCCTACATTGAATTTTTCTTCTAAATGTTCATTATGAATCATAAGTGATAATACTTCAAATTTATAATCAGCAAGTCCAAATAATACACCAGCGCCAACATCCTCTATTCCTGCTTCCATAGCTCTATCAAAAGCTGTTAAGTGATACATATAATCAGATTTTAATGAGTTTGGATGCATTGCCTCATAACTTGGTTTATGATAAGTTTCTTGAAATAATATATATGTTCCTATATTGGCATCTTTTAACTTTTTATAATTTTCTACAGTAGTTGCTGCTATATTTACATTAACTCTTCTTATCTCTCCATTACTATTTTGAGTTTTATATATTGTATCTAAACATTCAAACACATACTCAATTGGTGCATTCACTGGATCTTCTCCAAGTTCTAATGCCAATCTTTTATGACCCATTTTTTCTAAAATTCTAACTTCCTCAGCAACTTCTGCTTGAGTTAACTTTCTTCTATTAAATTTATTACATCTTTTATATCCACAATAAACACAGTTGTTTACGCAATAATCACTAACATAAAGAGGTGCAAAAAGAACTACTCTTTTTCCATAAATAGATTGTTTTATATCTCCTGCAATTTTATACATTTCCATTAATTGATTTTCATCTTCAATTTGAAGTAATATTGCTATATCTTCATGACTTAATCCTTTACGTTCTTTAGCTTTATCTAAAACCCTTTGTATATCTTCCTTTGATGCACTTTTAGCCTTTTCTAAAATACTTTCTATATAATCATGTTTTATAAACATAAAAATCCTCCATTATCAATAAACTTATTATTTTTAACTTTATTTCTTGTTATTAAAATTATAATTAGCAATTTAGTACAGTTATATTATAATACCTTACTATCGCCTCTTGATATTTCAACTTTAAATCCAATAGAATTTATTCTATCCTCTATCTCTTTTTTACATTCTGCAGCTTCATCACCACTTGATACTTTACCATTATAAAGTGCATATTTTTCTCGCACCTTATTAGGTGATAAATTTGGCATAACTACATTAGCTCCTGCTTTTATACCTTTTTCTCTACCATTTGAATCTATTGTTCCTAACGCTGTAGTTGCTGGTAATAAAACTTTTGGAACTAACAGCCTTGTCAAGGCTAACATTATTATTGTTTTTTTAGTGGTTCCACTTTTTTCATCTTTAAATATGGTGTCTTTATGAGGAATAAATGGCCCTATTCCACACATATGTGGTGTAAGTTTTTTTATAAATAATAAATCTTTAACTAAATCTTCATTAGTTTGACCTGGTATTCCTACCATAAATCCAGCACCAATTTGGTATCCAAGTTCTTTTAAATTCAACAAACATTGTACTCTATTTTCAAAACTACTATTAGGATGAAGACTTTCATAAAGATTTTTATTAGCAGTTTCATGTCTTAACAAATATCTATCTACACCTGCTTTTTTTATATCTTTATATGACTTATAACTTCTTTCTCCAATAGATAAAGTTACAGCACAATCTGGACACTTCTTTTTTATACTCTGAACAATATCTATTATTTTCTCATCAGTAAAATATGGATCTTCTCCACCTTGTAATACAAAGGTTTTATATCCTAATTTATCTCCTTTTTCTACACACTCTAAAATCTCATCTTTAGTTAACCTATATCTCTGAGCATTTTTATTACATGCCCTTATTCCACAATATATACAGTTTCTACTGCAGTAATTAGTAAATTCTATAAGTCCTCTTATGTACACACTGTTATTATAATTGTGTATAGCTGTTTTATGAGCTAGTTCTATAAGATAGTTAATCCCTTCTTCATCTAAATTGTTTAGTAAATATAAAAGTTCCTCTTCATTTAAATTATTAGTACTATATAATTTGTCTAAAAGTTTTTTTATAGCCATGTTTCCTCCATAAAATTTAATTAGGCATGTGAAAAGAAATAATAGACCAAAGATTTGAAGCATATTTGTCATGAGACAATGAGATGAAATCTAGGCATAGTGCTGCTATGTCTGGATTTTACCGACGAAGTATTCGTGGCAAATAGTGGAGAATAATGGCCTATTATTTATTTGATTATGCCTTATATTTCAACTTTAGAAATTGACGTCTTGACGGTAACTCCTTCTATATTTCCAAGCTTACCAGTAAGACTATTTATCTCATTCAACTCACCTGTAACAACTATAGATATAACTGAAATTCCCTCTTCAAAAGGTATACCCATCCTACCTTTTATACTTCCTCTAAATTTTGTGATAACTTCATTAAACTCATTTTGACAACTAATTGGCTCTTCAAGTATTGCACTTATAACAGCTATTTTTTTCATATATAATTCCTCCATAAATTTAAGACATAATCAAATAAATAATAAGTCAGCATTCTTACTTATTTGTTACGAATACTTCATGGATAAAATCTAGATATAGCCACACTATAATCTAGTTCCATCTTCTTATCTTGTAACAAATATGTTTCGAATTTTTTATTTCTATTTTTAATATGCCTAATATATTAAAACAAAACTCAAAAAGACTAGTCTTCTAAAAGAAAACTAGTCATATAAATATACACCTTATATACACCCCATATAATATGATTTTAAATCTATTATATTATAATGGAGCTACAAATAAATTGCTCAATTTTTATATAGTTTTAAATTAAAAACTATATATTTTTAAGCAATATGTATTCTTATAAAACCATTAACAAATGATTTTATACATTCTATATTTATATCATTACTTCTCTTTCAGATTAGATTTTCTCTTTTCTGTCAGACATCATTTTATAAAGTATAAAAAATTGAAACTCTACTTATTACATTAGAATTTTATAATACAATTAAATATATTTAAACAAAAAAATAAAGAATTCTCTTTATTTAAATGAATAATAAATACAACTATATAATACTGCTATTTAGAAAGATTTGTCAATACAAATTAGGTCATAATCAACTCTTTTACTTATTCTTTCTTTTATATGCCTTATTCCACTTGTTTTAAAAGTCTACGAACTACATCATTTACTTTCACCTCTGGAAGTTCATAGTCTGCTATAACTAATACTAATTTAATATCATTACTTGATGGGTCCCATTTATAAGCTTTTATATCTAAAACTGAATCTTCACCTACTAATTCTTCTAAATCTAAAGCCAAATCCTCAGCTACTGTAAGATACTCATCAAATAATTCATCTTCACTTAATTCTTTTGGATTAAAACCTGCTTCTATTATCATCTCATTTAATATATCTATGCTAACACTTAAATTATATGCTAATATATCTTCTCTTTTTGACCCCTTACACATGTCTTTTACAACCTTAAAATCTGTTTCACTTTCAATTTTATTTTTAAATTCTTTGCTATCTACAGCTTCATTTCCTAAAACTACGTACATATATTTCCTCCTAAAATTATATTTTAAGTTTGTTTTTATCTTTTATATAAGACCTCAATTTTTAATTCATTATCTAACCTAAAATATTTATTATTTTTATTGATAATAAAAGACTTACATAATTTTAAATACAAACTTTAAATCCTAGATTCTTATTTTAAGCTAAAATAAAAATCTCTATGTATAAATTAATATTTGCACCTATATTCCTATACATCTTTATACTTTACAAATTATTGTATTAAAAGTCAATTATAAATAAAAACTTTAAATTTTACTATTATATTTATTTCACAAAATAACTTATATTTTTATAAATATATAGGAAAATACGCTCCAATTTAAATTTATTCAATAACTTTAAAATATTTTCATACAAGATATAGTGTTGAATTCTAAATGATTCGTAACATGTCTCACTATTTTGAGTATCTAAGTTTCGGAATATATAATTTTAAAAATAATCTTGGCATCCTATATATTATGCTGTAAATTTTTGAATTTAAGTGATAAAATTTTTATAACTTATTATGAAAGGGAGTGTTATTATGTGTACTAAAAATTATGAAAAAGCTATATTTGCTGGTGGATGTTTTTGGTGTATGGTATCACCTTTTGATATTTTAGATGGAATCATAAAAGTTACCTCTGGATATATCGGAGGCACCTTAGATAATCCAACTTATAAAGATGTAAAAAGTCAAAGTTCTGGTCATTATGAAGCTATAGAAGTTATCTTCGACCCTAAAGTAATATCTTATAAAGATCTTGTAGATGTATTTTGGCGCCAAATTGACCCAACAGATGATGAAGGACAATTTCAAGATAGGGGAAATTCATATAGAGCTGCAATATTTTATTTAACTGAAGGTCAAAAGCTTATAGCTGAAGAGTCAAAAGAAAACCTTAACAATTCCAAGCGATTTGAAAAACCAGTAATAACAAGAATCTTGCCTGCTACTACGTTTTATAATGCTGAGGAATATCATCAAAATTTTTATAAAAAGAACTCTAAAGAATATAAAAAAGATCGTGAAAGGTCCGGTCGTGATGAATTTATAAATAAGTATTGGGGTGACGAATATTACAATATATATGAAACCTTACCACTTAAAGATGAATAATATATAAGCTTTAACCCCCATTATAGCTTATCATTTAGTTATAATGAGGGTTTAATTATTCTATACTTTTTATACTTTCAACTATGGTTCCATTGTAAATATTTTTTAATGACATTAACGCTGCTAACAAACATATAACAATACAACTAAAGAAAACCAATATTATTGTAAATAACGAAAATTTCCATATTAAAGTAGTGTTTATAATATCTTTGCTTATAAAATGAATTATTATAGTTGTAAAAGTTCCAATTATGCATCCAGATATTGAAGATATCACTCCGTAAAATAAGCCTTCATAAATTATCATTTTCTTAACTTTTTTATTATCCAATCCTATAGAACGTAACATACTTATATCTTTTTTTCTTAAAACAACGCTCATCTTCATTACATTAACAATGTTTATTACTGTAATTATCGATATAACAACCAAAAAACCATACAATATAGCTGTTTTATTTCTATTTTTAACTTTTTCTTTTTCTAATTCTTCTTTATAATCTTTTAAAACTATTTCCTTTGAATTTCTTAATTGATTTGTTAACTTTTCTTTCACAGTTTCATAAGAGCCTTTATTGCTTAAATTAACTCTAACTTCACTATATTTTTGCTCATTTAAATATGTGCTCATAGCTTCATTACTTATAAATGGAGCAACCCTATCTAAACTTACATCAACCTTACTCCCATCAATTATTCCTACAACTTTAAACTGTACTGTATCACTTCCTAAAAAATCTCCATCTTCATTAAATTTATCGGTTTTAAATTTAACAAAATTATCAGCCTGAATATTAGTATACCCATTTTGCAAAACTATGGCATAAGGTTTATCTTTAATTTCTTTAATATCTTCAGTTTTGAAAATTGTATATTCTTCTAATACCTTTAATTCTTTTTCATCACATCCATATACATTAATAGGAAAATTATATATACCCTTTTGTAAATTTTCTCTAGAATTACTATCACCCTTTACTACAGACTCTAAAAATTTATATCCTTTTGATGTTATTGTATCCGGTGGAATTTCCATGCCACTACTTTTAACTTTACTTTTTTATCTATATATAAATTCCCCATGTTTTCTATATCTTTTATAGTTTTTTCTGTTATACCATCTTTTCCATTAGTACTATAAGAATTTAAAATAAAATCACTATTAAAAGATTTTTTAAAATCGTTTATAGGATTTATTGTTCCTATTAAATAATTTACTGTAAATAATAAAACTATTATTATATTAAAAGAAATAACAGTTGTTATAAACCTTCTTTTATTTCTAACTAAATTTAAATATGCCATATTACCTTCAAAATTTAGTTTTCTTCTTATACTTTTTTTAGGATTTAAACCTTCTTTTAACATATGACCTTTTAACTCTAAATTGTTATTAGATACTATTGCTTCTATTGGAGATATTTTTGATGCTTTTTTTGCTGGAAAATAACATCCAATTATTATAGCTAAAATTCCTATTAAAAAGGATTGAATAATACCATTTAAAGGTGCATTAAATAAGTTTAATAAATTATTGCTACTATTCCTTAATCCTATTACTATTATATTTACAAAGAAAGTTCCTATTAATATTCCTATAGGTATAAATACTATCCCCACCATAATACCTTCTAAAACAACTATAATTTTTATCTTATTTGATGATGCACCTAATGCTCTATATATTCCAAATTCCTTTATCCGCTCTGTAACCATTATATTAAATATGTTATAAATTACTATTCCTGCAACTATGGCTATAACTATAAATAAAATTTGAAAAGTAACTGTAACAAGCCTAATTGTACCACCTAAAAAATATTTACCCATATTATTTCTTACATTAATATTTCTATATTCATCTATCATTCCTATAGCAATAAATAAATCATCTAATGAATATCGATTAGAGTTTGTAGCATATGCTAGTGTTTGTACATTAATTTCGCCTAAAATTTTTCTAGCAAATTCATTAGTAATACATGCCACTCCTTTATTCTTAGCTATTAACTCATCTCTTGTAAAACTTACTTTTCCAACTAATATAAACTCCCTTTCATCTTTAAATATATTCATTCCATTTTTAGACATATACGTTGAAGAATACTCTAATTTAATTTTATCTCCTATTTTATAACTTATAGGAAATTGTTCTAATACCCAATCTTGTATTGCTATCTCACTATCATTCTTAGGATATCTTCCTTCTATTAAATTAAAATTTAATAATTCCTCTAAATTATCATCATATCCACTTATTTGTAACTCAGTTTTAGAGTTAGGCATTTTATAAACTCCAACATCATTTACTAATGTAACCTTGCCAAAAAGAGGATCATTTTTAAATTTGCTTATATCTTTATAATCATTAGATGCTCCTTGAATATCATATACTCCACCTGAAAAATTTATCACTTCATTATTTAATTCTTTTATAGTTAAATCTTTTATAATACTTAAAGCCATAACCAATGAAACAGCTAATATTATAGAAACCCCTATAATAAAATTTCGTTTTTATTTTTCAATATGTTTTTAGGAATTATGGAAAAAAAACTATTCATTTACTAGCTCATCTCCTTTTAACACATAGTGAAATTAAAGTTATACTTAATTTTTATAACTTTTGTATAACTTTAACATCAAATTATATTTATAGGGAAACAAGCTCCAACTTAAATTTATTCAATAACCTTAAAATAATTTCATACAAAATGCAGTGTTAAATTCTAAGTGATTCTGAGCATGTCTCACTATTTTAGGTATCCAAGTTTTGTAATAGATAATTTTAAAAGTCAACTTGGAACCCTATAGTTAAAAGTTAAAATAAACAGATAAGACTTTTAAATTATTTTCAAAAGCCTTATCTGTAAAAAACAAATTAATTACTCTATACTTCTTAATGAATCTATAATACTATCTTTAAACACTTTTCTTAATGGTAATAATGCTGATACTGCACATACTGTTATAGATATAATTAAGGAAAGTACTATTGAGACTATTGGAATATGAAATGCTATAATTTTATTTGAACTTCTCTTTACTATATAAGATAATATATACACTAATATTGTACCTAAAATTGACCCTGAGAGTCCTGAAGCTATGCCATAAAACAAACCTTCTTTTAATATCATTTCTTTTACTCCTTTGTTGCCTATTCCTATGGCTCTTAGCATGCTTATGTCTTTTTTTCTTAAAATTACACTCATATTCATAACATTTATAATGTTTATTATTACAACTATAAAAACAATAGCTATAAAGCTATATAATATCATCAACTGATCTTTGCTATCTTTTTTCAGTTTTTCTAGCTCACTTTTATAATCTAATAGGGTTATTTCTTTTGAATTTTTTATTTCTTTATTGATTAATGTTTTTACATTATCATACTGGTTTTCATCACTTAAACTTACCTTTAAATTACTATAGTTTTTTACATTTAAATACCTTTCCATAGCCTCATTAGACATTATAGTTGTTATACATCTTTCACTTAAGTTTACTTTACTTTCATCTAAAACTGCTATAACTTTAAATTCTACGGTATTATCACCTTTAAACTCCCCATGTTCATCATATAAAGGAATTTTTAACTTTACAAAATCATCTTCACTTACTTTACTATATTTGTTTTGTATTAAAATCACATATGGATTTTCTCTCATTTCTTCATAATCAATCTCTCCAAATTTAACAAACTCTTTAAGCTTTTCTATTTCATCTTTTTCATATCCATATGAATAAGAATTAAAATCACAAATTCCTTTATTTAAATTATCTAATGATGCTTTATTACCTCCATAATAAGCCTTTAAGTATTTATATCCTGAATCAGTTACACTATCCTTAGGTATCTGCAATAACATGTTTATATATTTCTCTTTACCTTTTATATTAACAGAAGGCATTTTAGATATATTTTCAATGTTCTTTTTGTTTATTCCTTGATTACCTTTTATTGCAGAAGATTTAATTATGAAATCTCCACCAAATTTATTTTTAAAATCTTTAATAGGATTCATTGTTCCTATTAAAAAATTCACTCCAAAAAACATTATTATTGTTATATTAAAAGATATAACTGTTGTTATAAAACGTTTTTTATTTCTAATTAAATTTAAATAGGCCATATTAGATATAAATGAGAAATTTTTTCTAAATTTTTCTTTTGGTTCTAATCCCGGTTTCAACATATGACCTTTTAGCTCTAAATTATTATTTGAGAAAATAGCTTCCATAGGTGTTATTTTTGAAGCTTTTTTAGCAGGGAAATATGCCCCACCTATTATAGAAAAAAATCCTACTATGCAAGACCACTTTAATCCATCTTTAGGTATATAAAAATTTGATATATTGGCATTATTTATAAGTAATGTTATAAAAGCTCCTCCAATCAATATACCTATAGGTATAAATATTATCCCTAAAGCAATACCTTCTAAAATAACTAAAACTTTAATTTTTCCTGGTGATGTACCTAAAGCTCTAAATATACCAAAATCTTTAGTTCTTTCTGTAACCATTATATTAAAGATATTATAAATAACAATTGCTGCTACTACTCCTACAATCCAAAATATCATTTTAAATATTCCATTAAAAACTTTCATTGCATTTAATGTAAATTCTTTAAAAGCATTTGTTCTTATAGACATTTGCTCATAATCATTAGTAAGTTTTAATATAATGTCAACATCTTCTAAAGAATATTTATCTTTTTTTATTCCATATGCACTATACTCTCCTGGAATATCTTTAACTATTTTTTTAGCACAAGCATTAGTTATATATGCCTTACCTCTATTTTTTAATGAATCTTCTTCTCTTGTGTACTTTATAACACCTACTAAAGTAAATTCATTTTCACCGATTAACTTCTTATTTCGTGAATAATTATTTTCATAACTTAAATTTATCTTGTCGCCTAATTTATAGTTTGGAACTATTTCATCTAAAATCCAAGATTCAATTGCTATTTCATTTTCTTTTTCTGGGTATTTACCTTTTAAAAGTTTAAAGTTTAAAATATACTTTGCATTTTCATCATAACCATCTATTGATATTTCTGTTTTAGAATTTTTAACTTTATGAATACCAACATTAGTAACTATTGTTGCCTTTTTAAAAATTTCATCTTCTTTGAATTTACTCATGTTTTTATATCCATTTTGATATGCCATAACATCATAAATTCCGCCAGAAGCATCTATATATCCCTGTTTTGCATTTTTAATTATAGAGCTTTCAATTATACTCAAAGAGGTAATAAGGGCTGCTGCTAGCATAATTGATACTCCTATTAAAAAATTTCTTTTCTTATTTTTTAATATATTACGTGGAATAAGCCCCCAAAAACTTTTCATTAATGAGTCCTCCTATCTCCACTTATCTCGCCGTCAGATATAGTTATTATTCTATCTGCTCTTTCTGCTATTTTAGGATCATGAGTTATCATAACTAAAGTTTGATTATATTTTTTAATTGACATTGTAAGTAGGTCCATTACTTCTTCACTATTTTTACTATCTAAATTTCCAGTAGGTTCATCAGCAAATATTATTGAAGGTTTTGTAATTAATGCTCGTGCTATTGATGCTCTTTGTTGTTGTCCTCCTGATACTTCCCCAGGAAGGTGTCTTTTTCTATCTGTAAGTCCTAAGGTTTCTATTATTTCATTAAAATAATCTTCATCAACTTTTCTTCCATCCATTAAAATTGGTAATTTAATATTTTCTTCTATAGAAAGTATAGGAATAAGATTAAAAAACTGGAATATAAATCCTATATTAGTTCTTCTAAACTTAGAAAGCTCTTTTTCACTCATAGAATATATTTCTTTTCCATTAATATACACCTTACCACTTGATGGTTTATCAAGACCTGCTAAAAGATGTAGTAGTGTACTTTTTCCTGAACCACTTGGACCTATAATGGCAGTAAATTCACCTTCATTTATACTAAGATCCGTAGGTTTTAAAGCTTTAACTTCCGTTTCCTTAAACCCATAACTTTTAGTTAAATATTCAGTTCTTAAAAGTTCCAAAAACTCATCCCCTTTTAAAATATATATAATATTTTTAATAAATAAATCTATTCTATATCTCTTATAGATTGTATAATGCTATCTTTAAACAAAGTTCTTAATGGTAATAATGATGCTAATAAACATATTATCAATGATACAACTATTGCAACCATGATAGATATAATTGGTATATTCCATGATACTGTTGCATTTATATGTTTTTTTATTATACTATACATAAAAAATGAAACTATAGTTCCTAATATAGAACCTGATACCCCTGAAAAAATACCATAAAAAAATCCTTCTTTTAATATCATTTCTTTTACACCTTTATTACTTATTCCTATAGCTCTTAGCATACTTATATCTTTTTTCTTAAAATTACACTCATATTCATAACATTTACAATGTTTATTACTACAACTATACAAACAGTTATTATAAAACTATATAGTATAAATACTCTAGCCTTGCTATCTTTTTTTATCTTTTCTAATTCAGATTTATAATCTAACAATGATAGTTCCTTTTTATTTTTATTTTTCATTTAATTGTGATTTTATATCTTCATATTTATCTTTATAATCTATATTTATTTTTATATTATTATAATTTGATAAACTTAAATATTTCGTCATTGCTTCATTAGATATTATAGGAATTATTGAACGTTCACCTATTCTCACTTTATTTTCATCTAACAATGCTACAACTACAAAATCAATAATTTTATTTCCCTTAATGTTACCGTTATTATCATATGTTGGAGCCATGATTTCTACAAGGTCTCCTACTTTAACTTTACTATATTGATTTTGGATTAATATTGCATATTGTTTTTCTTGCATATCATCTAAATTAATTTCTCCATCTATAACAAACTCCTTGAACCTTTCTATTTCATTTTTATCATATCCATGGATATCACTAATAAATTTATATATTCCATTATTTAAATTATCAAGTTCAGATTTATTTGATTTAGATTCAGCTTTTAAATAATTATATCCTGATTTAGTTAAAGCTCTTTTAGGAATCTGTACATTACAACTTAATACCTTGTCTTTTGAAACTACATTTACTGATGATAAATTTGATATATCATCTATAAAAGTTTCACTTATTCTTTTATCTGTAGATGTTGTTATAATAAAATCTGACGAAAAATCTTTTTTGAAAGATTTAACAGGATTTATAGTAGTTATTATATAATTGACTGCAAAGAACATTATTATTGTTATATTAAAAGATATGACTGTTGTTATAAAGCGTTTTTTATTTCTAATTAAATTTAAATAGGCCATATTAGATATAAATGAGAAATTTTTTCTAAATTTTTCTTCTGGTTCCAATCCTGGTTTTAACATATGACCTTTCAACTCTAAATTATTATTTGAAAAAATAGCTTCCATAGGTGTTATTTTTGAAGCTTTTTTAGCTGGGAAATACGAACCACCTATTATAGATAAGAATCCCACTATGCAAGACCATTTTAATCCATCTCTAGGTATATAAAAATTTGATATATTGGCATTATTTATAAGTAATGTAATAAAAGCTCCTCCAATTAATATACCTATAGGTATAAATATCACCCCTAAAGCAATACCTTCTAAAATAACTAAAACCTTAATTTTTCCTGGTGATGTACCTAAAGCTCTAAATATACCAAAATCTTTAGTTCTTTCTGTAACCATTATGTTAAAGATATTATAAATAACAATTGCTGCTACTACTCCCACAATCCAAAATATCATTTTAAATGTTCCATTTAAAACCTTTATTCCATCTAAGGCAAATTCTTTAAAATAATTATGGTATATAGACATTTGTTCATAATCCTTAGTAACGCCTAATATAATATCAATATCTTCTAAAGAATATTTATCTTTTTTTATTCCATATGCACTATATTTTACAGGAAAATACTTAACTATTTTTTTAGCATAATCATCAGTTATATATGCCTTACCTCTATTTTTAAATGAATCTTCTTCTCTTGTGTACTTTATAACACCTACTAATGTAAATTCATTTTCACCGGTTAATTTCTTGTTTTGTGAACTATTATTTTCATAACTTAAATTTATCTTGTCGCCTAATTTATAGTTTGGAAGAATTTCATCTAAAATCCAAGATTCAATTGCTATTTCATTTTCTTTTTCTGGATATTTACCTTTTAAAAGTTTAAAGTTTAAAATATGTTTTGCATTTTCATCATAACCATCTATTGATATTTCTGTTTTAGAATCTTTAACTTTATGAATACCAACATTAGTAACCATCGTTGCTTTTTTAAAAATTTCATCTTCTTTGAATTTACTCATGTCTTTATATCCATTTTGATATGCCATAACATCATAAATTCCGCCGGAAGCATCTATATATCCCTGTTTTGCATTTTTAATTATAGAGCTTTCAATTATGCTTAAAGATGTAATAAGGGCTGCTGCTAGCATAATTGATACTCCTATTAAAAAATTTCTTTTCTTATTTTTTAATATATTACGTGGAATAAGCCCCCAAAAACTTTTCATTAATGAGTCCTCCTATCTCCACTTATCTCACCGTCAGATATAGTTATTATTCTATCTGCTCTTTCTGCTATTTTAGGATCATGTGTTATCATAACTAAAGTTTGATTATATTTTTTAATTGACATTGTAAGTAGGTCCATTACTTCTTCACTATTTTTACTATCTAAATTTCCAGTAGGTTCATCGGCAAATATTATTGAAGGTTTTGTAATTAACGCTCGTGCTATTGATGCTCTTTGCTGTTGTCCTCCTGATACTTCTCCAGGAAGGTGTCTTTTTCTATCGGTAAGTCCTAAAGTTTCTATTATTTCATTAAAATAATCTTCATCAACTTTTCTTCCATCCATTAAAATTGGTAATTTAATATTTTCTTCTATAGAAAGTATAGGAATAAGATTAAAAAACTGAAATATAAATCCTATATTAGTTCTTCTAAACTTAGAAAGCTCCTTTTCACTCATAGAATATATTTCTTTTCCATTAATATACACTTTACCACTTGATGGTTTATCAAGACCTGCTAAAAGATGTAATAGTGTACTTTTTCCTGAACCACTTGGACCGATAATGGCAGTAAATTCACCTTCATTTATACTAAAATCTGTAGGTTTTAAAGCTTTAACTTCCGTTTCTTTAAATCCATAACTTTTAGTTAAATATTCAGTTCTTAAAAGTTCCAAAACTTTTCCTCCTTTCATCTCGCTTTAGAATATATAATATATATTATAGTTCATTTGGTAAATATATACTATATTAATATACATAATTTTCATAATATTCTGTTTTTATTTTAGCATTTTGTAAAAATTTAAATGTAATAAATAACTCTTAACCTATAATTTTATATAGAAAAAACCTGTGTTTAAAAATTTAAATTTTATTTTAAACACAGGCTTTTCATTATTATTTTTAATTTTTCTAAGTTAAACAATTCATTTAACTAAATAAACTGCTTTAGCCACTCTTTAGTGTCTTCGTCTGCAAATGTTGCTTCCACTGTTTTTAAATATATATTCTTATAATCATCATTATTTATTTTAAATTTCTCAAAGGCAATATTACATTCATTTGTCATATCTATATTAGAAACTGTTCTATTGTCTGTATTTATTGTAACGTTGATTCCATCTTTGTAAAAATCATAAAACGGATGGCTATCAAAAGATTTTACAGCCTTAGTTTGAACATTACTTGTTGGGCATGTTTCAAGGGTTATCCCTTTTTCTTTTACTATTTTATAAGCTTCATCACAGTTAGTTATAAATATTCCATGACCTATTCTTTCTGCACCTAAAAGTTTTACTGCATCTAAAACATTTATACCAAATCCTGTTTCACCAGCGTGAATAGTTACTCTATATCCATATTCTCTAGCAAGTCTTATGGCTTTTACAAACTCATGTACAAATCCATTTTCTTCTGGTCCACATAAATCTATGGCAACAACATAATTTCCTAAGAATTTTTTTCCTTCTTCAATAACTTTTATAGCTGCATCCTCGCCCATATTTCTCATACAACTTAGTATTAAATTTCCTTTTATCTCATACTTTTCTTCCCCAAGTTTTATACCATCAATTACACTTTGTATAATCTCATCTACTGATAACCCTTTTAATGTGTGAAGTAATGGTGCAAATCTTATTTCTATATATTTAACATTTTCCTTTGCTGCATCCTCTAATAATTCAAAGGTTATTCTTTTTAAACTTTCTTTTGACTGCATTATATCATTGGGTATTTTAAATCTTTCTAAATATTCATTTAAAGACTCACAATCAAATGGTGCTATAAGTGCCTTTTTTATATCATCTATATCATGTGAAAATAGTTTAACATCTTCCTTTTTAGCTAAATCTAGTATTGTTTCTGGTCTAACACTTCCATCTAAATGACAATGTAAATCTATTTTTGGCAAACAATTTTTCATTAATAAATTCCCCCTATTATATAAAATATTTTATGTAACATAACAAAAAAATTCCTGATTACGAAGAAGATAATGTTACACTCTCTTCTTCGTAATCAGGAATTTACGGTACCTGGTAGAGACCCCCAAACCATATTATTGGAGTTATACGAAGCTACTACTTTTTAGTGATTATAAATGGTTTAAAGAAAAGTGTCAATAGATTTTTATTAAAATTTTACATTTTAAATATATTTATATAGGGTTCTAAGTTGACTCTTAAAATTATCCACTCCAAAACTTGGATACCCAAAATAGTGAGACATGCTCTGAATCACTTGGAACTCAACACTATATTTTGTATAAAAATATTTTAAAGTTATTGAATAAATTTAAATTGGAGCTTGTTTCCCTATATTATTCACAATTAAACATATTTACATGCATATTAAATACATTTCTACATCTCTTTTGATGATTAGTTATTATATCTTTTAAATTCATACCATCTACAGCACCTGTTTTAAGATTTTTAAAACACTCTAAATTTTCAACATGTAATCTAATTATGGTTTCCACCATTGTATCATGTAACTCCATAGATTGGTCTAAAGTTAAATCCTTACTCAATGCCATAAACTCATTAAGCTTACTATTAAAATCATCAAACCATTTATTTAATTCATTGGTTAAATCCATATTTTCTGAAGGATTCATAGTTTTATTACACTGAAACTTTTCAACATGAAATTGAAATGTCTTTCTGAATCTATTTACATGAGTTTCTACTATTCTTTGAAACTCCATTTTATCCGGTGATTTTTCTTTTACTTTTTTAAAGCATGGTATGTTATTTGCATGTTGCATAAACATATTTTCAAAAAAGTTTACATGAAATTTTAAAACCTCATCATTACTTAACCTTCCTGAAATTTTTGCAAGTTCAAAAAAAGCTTTTTCAAAAGTTCCCTTTACTGCTTGTTTAACTAAATCCATTTGAACCATATTTCCTGATGTTTGCCTATAAAAACTATTCCAAATCTCAAGACCATTATGTTTTTGAATAATATAATCATTAGATTTATACCTGTCATTTCCTCCAGATATATTTTCTAAATATCTTTTATCAATACAAATTTCTCTTAACATAAACAAAACTCCCTTTTCAATACTCTATATACATAATATGTTTTAAATTACATAAAGTTCTTATTTTACACAAAACCATTACTGAAATAAGTTTTTATTTATTAGTTATATTTTTTTCTTGTAAATTCATAACAAATGTATTAATATTGTTTATAAATATTTTAATTGATAAAGGAGATTGCAAAAATGATAAGAAACGCAGACTATTTTATAAAATCTTTAGATATGATTGCTCATCCTGAAGGAGGCTATTTTAAAGAATGTTTCCAATCTGATGAAAACATAAAAGTTAATCATACTAATGACTCTAGACACCTTTGGACCAGTATATACTTTTTATTAAGAACTGGAGAAGTTTCTAATTTTCATATTCTTGAATCCGATGAAATGTGGTACTACCACAGTGGTTCCCCTTTAACAATATACATGATTTCTCCTAGCGGTGAACTAATAACAAAACAATTAGGTTTAAATATAGAAAAAGGCGAATCACCACAGGTTTTAGTTCCTAAAGGATACATATTTGGTTCAAGCATGAATGAAGATGGATTTGCTTTAGTAGGATGTATGGTATCTCCTGGATTCCACTTTGATGATTTTAAACTTTTCTCAAGAAGTGATTTAATGAGTAAATATCCAGAACATGAGAATATCATAGAAAAACTTACAAGAGAATAATAATATAACTTTTATTTTAAATTAATAATCTTAAGTAAAAGTGGACAGTTAAAAAGCATTGCTAACAGTAGCTTTTTAACTATCCACTTACTGAAATGGACAATTTTCAATTTTCTAATTTGCCAAATTTATAAATTAACATTTTAACTTAGAGTGTTAAATGTAAGTTGTCATCTGTTCCGCTAAAACTAATAATTCCTCTAAATATTTTTTAGCATTCTTCACCTCTTCAAAAAGCATATCTACTTCTGATTTGGTGCTTTGAGAGTTAGCTAAGGTTTCTTCTGAAATCGATGCCATATTTTCTATTCTGTCATTAATTTTTAAGTTATCATCATTTATTTGATTTATTCTTCCATTAACTTTTATAACTTTTCCTTCCAAAGTAATCATCTCTGTTTTTAATGCCTCTAAATTTTCAGTAGTCGTCTTTACTAAAGTATCTTCCTCACCCATTATATTTGAAACATCTGTTATGGATTGAGAAACATTTAAAACCTCACTTTCTAAACTCCCTATAATGTTACTTATCTCTTGAGAAGATTCTTTACTTTGCTCTGCAAGCTTTCTTATTTCTTCTGCAACAACAGAAAAACCTTTTCCATATTCACCTGCTCTTGCTGATTCTATAGCAGCATTTAACGCTAATAAATTAGTTTTATCTGATATATCTTCAATAATATTAATTATAGAAATAACTTTATTGGTTTTTGATACTAAATCCTTAGATATATTATGAACATTATCATTTTTGCTTTTTATTATTTTTGATTTATTTCCTAACTCTTCAACTATATTAAAAGTGTTTATAAAAGTATTTTTACTTTCAGTAAAATGATTACCCATTTCAATAGATTCTTTTACTGTACTTTCAATATCATTTTTTATATTATTTGATGCAACATTTTGATCCTCTATACTTACTGCTGTTACCTCACAACCATTTAAAATTTCCTCTATTGCAACTTGAATAGTATCAGAAGATTTTTCTATTATATTAAATGTATTTTCAATAGAATTACTATTAGTATTTAAAAGCTCTGTTGCCTTTTTCATTTGCTCTATTATTTCTTTTTGTTCACTTACTAGTTTAATAGTCCTTTCTCTTTCCTGTAATCCTGCTTTTCTAACTTTATTAGAAATTTTTGTTACCACATATGATAATATAAAGAATAAAAATATAATTACTTCTAAAAAAATAACCTTTGATTGTATCGCTACATTTCCAATATTTAATATAATCCAAATAATGTTAAATATTGATGCACCTATTAAAATTCTTAATAAAAATTTTTCTTCTAAATAAACCATGCAAATAACAACTAGTAAAAGTATAGGTATTGGTGACAACGTACTTTTACTTCCAAATAAGCCAATAGCATAAATTATAGCATAAGGTATACTTACTAATTGCCTTACCTTTTCATTTCCCTTATCTTTAATATAAAAACAAAACATTATAGCTGTAGAGATAGCTGCTATCGCTATTGCTATCCATGCTAAAAACTCACTTATAGCATTATGTTGAGACATAAAATATAGCCATATAGAATTAGCAAAAGACAATGTTAAAGTTCCAAAAACAAAACATTTATTAATTACTTCTTTAACTTTAAAATCTCCCATAATATTCTCCCATCTTTTAATATAAATTTAACATAATTATTAGTTATTGTTATATAATTAAATCATTTTTATAGTCTCCTATAAATTCTTATATATGTATTTTAATACATATATAAACAAAATAGTATACTTTATTCATTAAATGTAACAATTTTGTCTTAAACTTCCTAAAATTCCATCTTAAAACCATTACTTTCAAAACCACTATATTTGTATTTTTTTATATTTTGAAATTTATTCGTAGTAAATTTTATTTTCATTACGTAAAAAAGAGTTATATAATGGTAATTTTATAAGATTATCATTATATAACTCTAATATTAATTCTTTTAATCATATAGGGAAACAAGCTCAAATTTATTCAATAACTTTAAAATATTTTCGTGCAAGATTCAGCATTGAATTCTAAATGATTCGGAGCATGTCTCACTATTTTAGGTATCCAAGTTTTGGAATGAATAATTTCAAAAGTCAACTTGGAACCCTATAACATTTTAGTTTCATTGATTATTAAGTTAAATTCAGCCTTTAAAAAGTCTGCTGCCTTTTTACAAAGCAACATACGGGTAAGAAATATTTCAAAATATTCTATTAGCGGACATATAGTAGTATCTATTGTTAATGCTAACTCTATTTTTCTGCTTATTTTATGAACTTTTACATCTGCTTTTTCTACAGCATAATTTACTCTATCATGTATATCAAATGTGGCAAAATCAGTATTTCTTACCCTTGATCGTCTTACATCAACTTTATCAGCTAATATTAATGCTGCAGCTACTGGATTTATAGGAATTCCAACTTCTTCATCATGATTTCCAACTGAAGATACTATAATACCTATTTCTTCTGGACTCATACCTAATCTAGTTAAAATATTAAAACAAATACATGCTCCTGTTTGAGCATGCTCTTGTCTATTTACCATATTTCCAATATCATGTATATATCCTGCAATCTTTGCAAGTTCGACTTCTCTCTTACTAAATCCTAAATGCTCTAATATATTACCTGCAGTTTCTGCAACTTTTATTACATGCCCAAAATCGTGTTTTGTATATCCTTTTACACCTAAGTGTCTATCACCTATTTCTATGTAAGTTTTAAATTCTTTATTATTTTTTATATCTTCAAATGTTATTAATGGCATAAACTCACTCCTTATTATAACTATCCACTATTCAATAATCCTGAGTTTATTCTTACCTAAAATATTAGTTTTTATAAAAAAGAAATGCTAAATAAATAAAATTCAATATATTTAACTATACATCTTATGTTAAGGTTCAACGAAGTCCAACAAGCAACGTAAATGTTGATGGAACTAAATTTAAATACATCTTATGTTAAGGTTCAACAAAACCATATGCAATTAAGACATATTCATCAATTTTATTTAAATACATCTTATGTTAAGGTTCAACTTTTTAGCAAATATTATTGTTGGGTCTATCTTCAATATTTAAATACATCTTATGTTAAGGTTCAACGGTTTTTATCATACCTTCTAGTGTTTTCATAGCTTTATTTAAATACATCTTATGTTAAGGTTCAACTTTAATTATATTTTGTTGTGTTTCTGGATTTAATTGATTTAAATACATCTTATGTTAAGGTTCAACTCAGACCTTCTCCCTTTAAAAGTTTCATTTTTTATAATTTAAATACATCTTATGTTAAGGTTCAACTTCTCATTATCTTCATCAGTAGGCTTTCCTCCATCATTTAAATACATCTTATGTTAAGGTTCAACACTTTTGCAACTGCTGCTAATAACATTGGGTCTAATTTAAATACATCTTATGTTAAGGTTCAACGATGAAGTTATGTGCAATAGAATTTCTATTTTACAATTTAAATACATCTTATGTTAAGGTTCAACGGTAAGATTCTAGTTGCAGGTGACTTCAAACAAAGATTTAAATACATCTTATGTTAAGGTTCAACGCAATAAGTTCACCCTTAGGGTCATTTATTATTAAATTTAAATACATCTTATGTTAAGGTTCAACAATAAACAAAGAAGCAGAATACTATAAGGACTTAAATTTAAATACATCTTATGTTAAGGTTCAACATCAATTCATCTTCATAAGGAACTCTTATGAATTATTTAAATACATCTTATGTTAAGGTTCAACAAGGTTTGGCTATAAACGTGAGCGATGTAGCTGGATTTAAATACATCTTATGTTAAGGTTCAACAAAAATAAAGGACTAAGAGTAAAAGATGCTGATAAATTTAAATACATCTTATGTTAAGGTTCAACGAATCAACTGGACAAAAACACACAATTAGCTTTAACATTTAAATACATCTTATGTTAAGGTTCAACTAGGACAAATAGCGCTGGCGGATTCTGCTGGTGCTAATTTAAATACATCTTATGTTAAGGTTCAACAGAAAAATAAGAGAATACGCAACTAAAAATAATATATTTAAATACATCTTATGTTAAGGTTCAACTTTAGATGATACCATCTTAGGTATAACAATAAATATTTAAATACATCTTATGTTAAGGTTCAACGAATCTGTTTATATTGACAATGGAGAGACTCTAGAATTTAAATACATCTTATGTTAAGGTTCAACGTGTTCTTTCTCTTCGGTTTCAGCAAGATATTTTGCATTTAAATACATCTTATGTTAAGGTTCAACTATAACTGATTGGACTGATATTGTTTCTTTAATGAGATTTAAATACATCTTATGTTAAGGTTCAACCATTGAAAAATAGCCATTCTTCATTTTCCATTATACACCTTAACCATTGATTTTGCTAGGTTTTATTGTTTTTTTACCAGTGATTTTTATTTTTTAAAGAAAACCAACAAAACACCTTTTAAACTCAGTAATTTCAAAGCATTACAAGTTTTTAATAAATATTTTACTGGTAAAATTCATTATTTTTTATACTTTTTCAATTCAAAACCACTATTCTTTTATAAGTAAAATATATTTCATTCACAATAAAAACCTACTTTGAATTTTTATTTCAATAGTTAGAACATGTGTAAAAATTCACTAAAAATTATTCAAACAAGAATTTTATTTAAATAATAATTATAAAAAAACAAAAGTTATAATAATAATCCTTAGGAATGAAAACTAGATATGGATATATATCCATATCTAGTTTTTATAAAGACATATTAAATATTTTTAGCTACTTCATATGCACTCCAAATAGCATACATAATGTTTTGAACCTTATTAGCATCTCCAATTAGCCTTGCATTAGGAATATCAAATCTAACTTCATTATATAAATCCTTTTCAGATAAATATCCAATAGCTACAACAGCGCTATCAGCCTTAATAATTGATTCTTCTCCATTTGTATTTAATAAAAAACCTTTATCTGTTTTCTTGCTTATATAAGAATTTGTCTTAACATTAATATTATTAAATTTAATTAAATCATTAAGCATATCGTGATTTGCATGACATAAAGGGCCACCTACTTGTAGAATATCCTTTTGCATTTCTACAATCGTAACATCTTTTCCCTGTTGTTTTAACCAAAGAGCTGTTTCACATCCAACAAGACCTCCACCAATTACAACAACCTTTTCCCCAACATTTTTTCTTTCCATTAAAACATCTTCTGCTGAATAAACATTATCAGCACCTTCAATAGAAAGTGTTCTTGGAGTAGAACCTGTTGCTAAAAGTATCTCATAACCTTCAAACTCTTTAATACTGTCTTTTGATACATTCACGTTTAATTTTATTTCAACACCTAACTCTTTAAGTGTACCTTCATACCACTTAACAAGTGCACGATCATCATCTTTAAAATCTGGAACTCCTCCTGGTACAATATTGCCTCCAAGGTAACCATTTTTCTCAAGTAATGTAACCTTATGTCCACGAATAGCTGCAACTCTTGCTGCTTCCATTCCTGCAACACCGCCACCTACAACAAGTACCTTTTTAATACATTCAGCTTTTTCTAATCCATATTCTTTTTCACGTCCACAGGCAGGATTTACAGCACAAGATACCGTTGCAAAGTTTTGTAATCTTCCCATACATCCTTCTTGACAAGATAAACATGGTCTAACTTTATCATATTTACCTTCAAAAATCTTATTTGGAATCTCTGCATCTGCAAGAAGTGGTCTTCCTAAAGCTATCATATCTGTTTTTCCTGATAATATGGCATCACTTGATAATTCTGGATCTTCCATTCTTCCTGCTGTAATAATAGGTACATCTACTGCTTTTTTAAGTATTTCATTATATGGAAGGTATAGCCCTTTCTCTTGATACATTGGTGGATGACTCCAATACCAAGAATCGTAAGATCCAACATCTCCGTTTAAGGCATCATATCCTGCTGCAACAAGTATCTTTGCAGCTTCAATTCCTTCTGGAATATCTCTTCCTTTTTCTTCAAACTCTTCCCCTGGTAATCCACCTTTACACCAATCTTTAATGAAACTTTTTATACTGTATCTAAGAGATACTGGGAAGTCTTGTCCACATCTTTGCTTAATCTCTTCCACAATTTCACATGCAAATCTTAAACGATTTTCAAGTGACCCACCATATTCATCAGTACGATGATTAAAGAAAGAAATTGCAAATTGATCTAATAAATACCCTTCATGTACTGCATGAATTTCAACTCCATCAAATCCAGCTTTTTTTGCAATTTCTGCTGAATCTCCAAAAGCTTTTACATATTCTTTTACTTCTTCTGTAGTTAATTCACGACATGTAACTCCTGGTAAAAATCTATGTGGAATTTTAGAAGGTGCTACAGCTACCTTTCCTACAATAGATGGTATACTTACTCTACCAAAACCTGCTGATAATTGTAAAAAGATTTTAGCTCCATATGAATGAACTCTTTCTGTCATCTCATTACCTGTTGTAATAAAATTTAAAGGGTTAATTGTTGGGCATGGCATAGATGGTAATGCGCATTTTTCAATGGCATTCTCCACCATAGTTACACCTGTCATAATTAATCCTGTTCCACCTTTTGCACGTTCTACATAAAACTCAATTCCTCTTTTATTAAAACTACCATCAGCGTTACACATTCCACCTGGTCCCATTGGAGCTAAAACATATCTATTTTTAATCTCCAATTTTCCAATTTTAATTGGATCATAAAGCACCTTATATTTATCTTTCATTTTCTTTCTCCTTTCTGAATTCACATTTATATTTTTAATGTTTTCCTGTTAATTTCAGTATAGAGCATAAAGGAACTTTACTTTCAAGAGGATATTGTTATATTTTTATCGAAATCCATAATTCTATATAAGGATGTAACTTTGAGCCTTTCTCAACCTCAACTAATAATATCTTCCCCCAGGCTATTTCACCTAATTCCAACCCCTTTTTCATTATAAATTCAGAGGCTTCTTTAAATACTTTTTGAGGATATTGTGTAAAATCCTCATCTGCCATTACAATTGTATGTATACAAGATGTACTTTTCAATTCCCTGGTATGTAATCCTAATGGTAAGTTCAGTTCCTTCCTCTTTTCTGTCTTCACTAAATATCCAAAACTGCTCATTACCATTCTTGAATCAAATACCCCTAATTGAACTGTAGGCATTGCTTTTACCCATTGATGAATTATCTTTTGGGAGTTACGTTTTTTTGAAAGCCATCCACATTCATCATCACATATAATTGTTATTTCAGGTGATTTTGCAAACTCATATTTATTTAATAGTTCTTTAATTCTTCTTATACTAATAAGATGTTCTCCAATAGCATCTGCTAAATTCATATAATATTCAGCCTTTTTTAAAGCTTCTAATTGATACATTGTCTCTCTTTCTTCTATCAACTTATAATTATTTTCCTTCCCACCAAATTGTGTAATGATGGTTTTCATAGGCATTTCCATTGAACGATACTTCGTATAGGAAAGTAATCGAAATACATCTACAACATTATAATAACGATGGCCGTTTTTTCCTTTTTCCACTTCAATTAAATGCTCTTTCTCAAAATAGTGAATAGCACTTGTAGTACATCCAAGAATTTCTGCTAAATCTGTAATACTATATTTCATAATTTACCCCTTTCTGCATAAAGTAACTTTAGGTATTTATCGGTAAAATTCTTATATTTTCTACTACTTTAATTATACATTTAATATCCATCATATATTAAAATCTTTTTAAAATAAAAACCTATCCTAAGTATTAAATATAACACTTTAGGATAGGCATATTCTATTTGTTAATAAAATTTATATAATTACTTCATAAAATTAATGTAATTTAAAATACATCTTATGTTAAGGTTCAACCAGCAAACCAATACCAGGGCAAGTGGATTTGTTGAAATTTAAATACATCTTATGTTAAGGTTCAACCTTTTATACCATTTTACATTGCTGGTGGGTCTATTATTTAAATACATCTTATGTTAAGGTTCAACCGGGACTATCTATTGCAATGTAAACTAGGTCTATTATTTAAATACATCTTATGTTAAGGTTCAACATTCCACATTTTCTTATTATTTCTCTAATATAAAATTTAAATACATCTTATGTTAAGGTTCAACTAATTTTGAAGATGTTGGAATATATAGCTTTAATACATTTAAATACATCTTATGTTAAGGTTCAACGCGCCATCTGCTAATATAGGTATATCTTTACCAAGCCAATTTAAATACATCTTATGTTAAGGTTCAACAAGCACTTATGAACGGTAATAAACAAATGGTTGAATTTAAATACATCTTATGTTAAGGTTCAACTCACAAGAGTTACTAAATACTCAAGGTTTATTTGAATTTAAATACATCTTATGTTAAGGTTCAACTGTATAAAGCATTATGGATACTACAAGTATAGGGAATTTAAATACATCTTATGTTAAGGTTCAACTAGTGCGTTCCATGTACAAAAATGAATCAGGAGAGCTATTTAAATACATCTTATGTTAAGGTTCAACTTAATAAGGTAGGAATCAATAAGGTGTTTTTAAGATTTAAATACATCTTATGTTAAGGTTCAACATTTTACAATAAAAACTATATTTTCTGTTTTCTAAAGATTTAAATACATCTTATGTTAAGGTTCGACTGCTTATTCAACAATTAAATCTATAGACATAAATTTATTTAAATACATCTTATGTTAAGGTTCAACATTACATTATCATTAGGTGTTTTCTTGTTTAATTGAATTTAAATACATCTTATGTTAAGGTTCAACTAAAAAGATGGTGGGTATTAGGTGCAACAGAACCTTAATTTAAATACATCTTATGTTAAGGTTCAACTAAATGTAGGGATGATGGATTATTTATTAAAACTTCATTTAAATACATCTTATGTTAAGGTTCAACTCATAAATAAGACCAAGCTTCTTCATCTCATCTTTATTTAAATACATCTTATGTTAAGGTTCAACGTTAAAAGTTCTTTGTTTTCCGTATTCGCTTGTTGTATTTAAATACATCTTATGTTAAGGTTCAACTATTTTCTTTCCCTTCAAAACCATTAACGGAAAAAATTTAAATACATCTTATGTTAAGGTTCAACTTCTTCTAATCCGCCTCTTCTTCTACGAAGTCCTTTATTTAAATACATCTTATGTTAAGGTTCAACTTATCAGCTATCATCTTGTACCTATCACTTGAATAATTTAAATACATCTTATGTTAAGGTTCAACAGGAATTTGAAGAGACTAAAATAAGTATTCCATCATTTAAATACATCTTATGTTAAGGTTCAACCATTGAAAAATAGCCATTCTTCATTTTCCATTATACACCTTAACCATTGATTTTGCTAGGTTTTATTGTTTTTTTACCAGTGATTTTTATTTTTTAAAGAAACCCAGCAAAACACCTTTTAAACTCAGTAATTTCAATGCATTACAAGTTTTTAATGAATATTTTATTGGTAAAATTCATTATTTTTTATACTTTTTCAATTCAAAACCACTATTCTTTTATAAGTAAAATATATTTCATTCACAATAAAAACCTACTCTAAGTCTTTTATTTCATCAGTTAGAATAGGTTGGAATTTTAATTCACTTTATTTATAAATTATTTCATTAATATTATAAGTTTAACTTTATTATTAAAATATCATTATGTTACTTTTAATCATCCTTCAAATAAAATTTAATACATCTTACAATTAATTTATTTTTGTTACTTTTCCTATTTTTAATCCTTTTGCTATATCACTTATGGAGATATTATAATTAGTAGAACTTAAAGTTCAATAATCTATTTCATATAAAAGTATTTTAAAGTCATTAAATAAATTTGAATGCCAACTTGTTTCTCTATAGCTTCATTTTACTTCATAAACAAAAGCTTGTCTCATATTTTGAAGGAATTTCTCTCCTTCATATTTTAATAAAGTTTCCATAACCGTATTTTCAGTACAGTCTACGTATTAATTATTACTTTTATTCTTTTTATATAAATATTTTCCCACTGTATATTCAGCTAATTCAACTTTAACTAATATTCCACCAATAGTAGTAAAATTGCATGGATTATTTTTGGATATTTTAGGAAATTTTTCTTTATACCATTGTCTAGTTATTATTCCTTTTTCACTTATCTCTTTAATAGCTTCTTCTATTTCATCGTAAGTAACTTTCTTTTTGTTTTTTTTCCAATTTTATAATAAAATCCATCATCTATAATTTTTATTATTTCTGTTTCTTTCTTTGGTTTTTGAATTTTCATTCCAATAAATAATGAACTTTTTATACTATTTATATCTATAATAATTCCCCCTAATAACTAATAAATTCAAGTCTTCCATAGCCTACATTTGTTTTAGCACCAATTCCAATGTCTAAGAGTATTTGTTTGAATAGTTTCTTTTTTATGTCTGCTGATATATCTTTATTAAAATCTTTGAGTTTAAATCCAAAACACCAAACTACATTAGGCATCACCTTTAAAAACTTAATTGGATTAGGATTTTTTAATTTATCTTTTCCTTCACCATGTGGAGTTATATAATCCTCTCCAAGCAAACTATTTTTTTCCTTATTAATTTTATTCATCTCTTCTATCGTTGCCTCCATATCAATTGTTGCTCCTAAAAATATATCTCTTTCACTTGTTGACATATGGATGCTATTTTTATCTTTCGCCTTGCATTTACCTTTAAAAATATTATTAGTTAACTCTTCATAATCAAATTTTTCTTCATCAAAATTACAATTTTTTTCTTCCATTACTTCTTTTAAAATCTCTTTTATATAATTTTCCTTTTCTTTTCTCAACTCTTCATTATCTTTGTCATTATAAAAAACACTTCTTAACATCCCCTTAACTGATGATCCATTTATACAAGGGAGACCTGTAGTATAATCAAACTCTAATCCTAACTTAAATTCTCCTTTTCTTTTTATAATATGACTGTATCCTGTTCCTATTATAAGCCCTGGATATGTAGTTTTAAAATATATTTTATCTTCATACAAATTATCTTGAATTTCTTTTATAAACTCAAATTTATTATCATTTAAAAGTTCCATCTCACTATTTTCTATTATATTGTTATTTATACTAGTAAAAAAGATTATTATTTTCATCATACTGCTTATCTACATCTTTAGACGTCTGTATAATCTCCTTAGTAAAATATTCTCTATAAAATAAATATCCTATATTACTACTCATAACTCAATCACCTAACTTTCACCATCTTTTGTGAAATTAAACACCCTGATTGCTAACTTAATAGCTATAGTCGCATCTATTACATCTTTCTCAATTTTCTTAGTATCATTTACTAATACATAATTCAGGAGATTTTCATCTTCTTTCCATTCTATTTTTTTATTTTTATAAATAGTTTTTAAAATTAGCTTTGTTAGTATTTTCTTATCAGCATTTGATTTTGAATCATTTTGTTCATAAAAAGCAACTGTAGCTAATAATCCACTTTGAATTATACTTGCTCCAAAATTTGCTATGTACCCTTTATATTCTTTGGGAACTTGTCCAAATTCTTTATCTTGTTTTTTAAAAAACTTTTCATCTTCTATAAATTCATTTATTAAATCTATAGCAATTGGTATTTGTTTTTCTATTTCTCTTTTATTCATATAATCACCTACTTTCTAACTAATCTATTAAATAGATTTTATATCACAATATCCATATCCAATAGTTGCATTACCACCTATTTGAACTGGTTCTTTTCCTTTTATTTTTTCAAATTCACTTTGGTATTGTTTTCCTAAAACTACCCCAAAATAAAATCTAGTTTCTCTTGGTACAACTTCTTCATACCATAGATTTTCACTTTCTCCATTATCAAGTTTGTTTCTTGCTATAACAGGTAACCTATCTACTATTTCACTAAAATTATTATCATCTATTAAAATCAAACTTTCTCCAAATATTTCTTTTATTTTTTCCTCATTTTTAAATGATATTTCTTTAATTAACTTAGTATCAATCTCTTCTACAGTTAAATTCTCCATTGCTTCATCAATATCACTATTAAAATCTTTTAAAATCCATATAACATTTTTATTTTTATCTGCTTCTTCTTCAAATTTTTTTAAATCCGCTTTTAAACTTCCAATATCTTGTATACATTCTTTTTCAGATTGAAAATTTTCTATAAATTCTAACAAATCTTTTACTATTCTTGGACAAGTAGCTCTAAAAAAGGGTTTAACATTACTTCTTACTGGTATTGATAAAAGCATACCTGGAAAAATTTTATAATTTCCTATTCCATCTTCTTTATGCCCAAAAATATGTTTAATTGCCTTGCTTTTTTCTTTTTTAGGATCTAAGAAATTTCTCAAACTTCCTTTCAAACTAGAAGAATTAATAGTCGGAAATCCTGTTATTACGTCTCTTTGAACTTGGTTATCTATAAGAGTATAACTTGCATCTCCATTACCAACATGCATATTAGTTAAACATCTTATTGTATATATTTTAAAATTATCCATTCTAAATCCCCCTAAATAAATATGTTATATCCTATTTTTTGAAATTTACTATTACTTATATTTTTTATTAATGTATTGTAATTATCTTTAGTAGCAAACAAAACCGATCCTTTTTCTATAAAAGAATATCTACTTTCACTTCTTTCAAATCTTTTATAATAATTTTTGTCCTTTAAGATATTATAATTTTCACTTCTTAAACTTCTAAAATCTATCTTAGTTGAAATTGAATAATTACAATTTTTTTCGTAAATATCTTTTGATATATACGTATCTGATAGTAAAATTATTTTATATACACGTTTTATTTCTTTGATTTCTTCTTTATTAGTAGTTACTGATATTCTTTCTTTTATAGTAAAATCATTTTTTGCTTTATTTATAAAGTCTATTTTATCCTTAATATCAAAATTAATCTTTTCAAAAGATATAAAGAAATGGCTTCCTTCTCCACCTAAAGCAACTATATTTTTATAATTTTCAAAAGTAATTTTTCCTTCTTCCTCTTCTATATCTAAAATAAAAGCAAAAAACTTATCTGCTCTTTCATAGTTACTATCATAATTAAATTTATATTTTTCTAATCTAAATAAAGAATTATTTTCCGTCTTATGATTTTCACCTAATTTTATACCTATAGAACAATCTTTTATAAAGATTTTATTTTTACTCACAATCTCCCCTGTTTTAATATCCATAAAATCTTCTGATAAACCCTTTTTAGCCTCAAAATCTATTGGCAAATACACCTCTTCTGCTAAATTGGTTTTAACTTTTAAACAGTTACCTTTATCATCATTAAATTTAAATGGGATATATTTATCATGACTATTATTTACATTGTGATCTTTAGGTATTTTAATTAAAAACTTATCACTACCTTTAGTTTCTTCTATTATAAAAACAGGAGATACGCTATTTATAATACCAAAATCTTGATTTTCATCTGCTATATTAAAACTTCTTTCACCTATTAACCTATCATTTTCTTTTTGTTGCTCTTTACTATAATCCCACTTTTCTTTTATACAACTATTTAAAACTAATATTTCTTTTCTAATCATTCCTAAAATTGATGTTTGCTGAGGAAATTCTCTTGACTTAACTATATTATTTTTGAGTGGTTTTTTTCCATCATAAAAGTCAAAAACCTTTTCTCCACCAAAGAAAAAAGAATCTATTGGCTTTAATTTAACTAAATATCTGCTCATATTTTCACCTTTCTTTTTAATCATCTAATTTTATATCTTCATCCATAAATTTAATAAATCTTAAATAAGTATATATTTGCTCTAAACATTTATCTTTATCTTCATCAGTTTTTGCTTCACTATAAATTTCATATATGAATTTTATCAAATTGTTTATATATGTTTTTATAGGCTCAGTTTTATGAATTTTTTCATCAAAATTATTTTTAAAGTAATTTTGCACTAATGATTCATTTTCCATAATCTTATTTAATATAACTTTATCTCTATTAAGTTTAAAATGTATAGCATTTAAATAATTTTTAACCTTTTTATCTTTTCCACTTAAACTATTACTTACATTTTTAAATAACTTTACAAATTGGTCATAAGACTCACTTTTCTTTCTTACTACTGTTTCAAAAGATTGTCCACTACTTTTTATCACTTTAAAAGCTATAGCATTTTTTTCTTTACCATTAAATTTATAGTTTTTAGCCTTATTAAAAAGCAAATCACGTGCTTCATCTAAAGCATAATACAATGGGAATTTGTGATGTACTATAGCAACCCCAAAAGATGTGGTAGGTTTTTCTTTTTCTTCATTAAACTTCTCATCAAATAAATCTGACAGTTTGTTTATAAGTTCAAAAATATTATTTTTATTTTCAGTTATTACAGGAGCTATAAAAAGTAAATCATCTCCACCGGCATATATAGTAAATCCACCATACTTTTTAATTTCTTTATGAGATTCCTTATCATATTTTAATAATTTACTTGAAAAAATTTTATAGTCTTCATACATATTCCCTCTGTTATTATGTATTTTAAATTTTTCTATAACTTTCCCCATAGAATCACCATCAGCTTGAACTACTGCTACATATTCATTAGCTTTTACTAGTTCATCTTTTAATCTTTTTCCTTCTACTACTTCTTTTATTTTCTCATCTTTATTTGGAAATTCATTATTATATGTTTTATCTAATGCTATTTTGAAAAGTGAAGGGTATTTCCCTTCTTTTCCACATTTTCCATAAGCATCTTTGCATAAAAAATGTTCTTTAGAATTATTCATATTATCATTCTTCAGAATATTAGTTAGATAATTTCCTTCAATATTCCTATCATTTGAAATTTTTTCTCTAAGCTCTAGAGCATCTAAAGCTTTATTAACTTTAAATATAATATTATTTTCGCCTTTTTCTTTATCTTCTTTTTTCTCTTCACTTAAATCTAAATCTATTTCTAAATAATATATTTTCAAGAAGTCTTCTATATTGCGTTTGATTTCTTCTTTAGTTTTATCCTTATAATCCTCATAACCTTTTATTTCTATTGAAATACAATCTATAACTTCATCTATAGATTGTTTAACTAAATCAAAATCTCCATTTTCTGATTGAAAAATAAATCTATCATGGAATAATCCTACTTCTTGTGGAACTTCATCATTTTCTTGGTCTGTTTTCTCATCAGTTTTTTTAATTGAGTTTTTTTCATATAGCCTTTTATTTAGTTTATTCAAAATATCATTAATGCATGGAAGTATAAATCTATCTTCTAATTTTTTATTTTCATTTTTTCTTTATTAAATTTTCTGTCTTTAACTATTAGTGTTTTTATTATATTTTTCATAATATAGGAAAACAAATAACTTCTTGCCCACAGTTCACCAGTTTGTTTTGCATTACTAATAGTTTCAACTATTGGACCAATTGTTAAACCTATATAACTTTTCTTATTTTTAGTCAATTACTTCACCACCTACTTATTTTATATTTTTTAATTTTTCTTTTGTTTCACCATCTATTGCAGCCTCTATACTTGATAAAAATTCATTTTTAGAAAAATTTTGAACCTTATAGCTTAAAGCTGATTGTGATAATCTATTTCTTTTTTTAGTTGTGTATTTTATATTTTCGTTAGTTTTAACAAATTCAAAAAATTCGTGTATATTAAATTCTTCCTGTGTAGGAGTAATTAATTGAATGCATCCTATCTTCTTTTTCTCTATCCATTTTGTTATTTTAAATTTTTGATTCCAAAATTCTTTTGGCATATCTTTAACTTTTATATATACTATAAAATTATTTTGTTCATCTTTTAAAGGTTTAAAAAATATAGGAGACTCCATCCTATCAATTTTAATATCACTTGTACCACTAATATGTTCCTTTTTTATATTAAACCACTTACCATATCTATCCTTCCAACTCTCCTCTACAGATAACCCCAGCAAATCTTTGATTAAATACTTATTTTCAACCAGTTTCTTTTTATTATTAACAAACTTATCCCTTATAATATCTTTATCCCATATAATTCCTTTTGTCTTAGCAAACTCTTTTATATATGGAGTAGTATCACTTTCTACACTTCTTATATTTTCCCATAATTTATTTATTTCTCTAAATACATCATTCCATAAAACAGGACTATTTTTCTTATTATTAAATACTTCTATTTTATAATCAAAGTATTCTTCTGAAATATTATTTTGACTTTTTAAGTCCTTATTTATATAAAAAGATCCAAATCCTTTATTTTGCCTTGTGCCAAAATTATTAAAGCAGAAAAATTTTTCTATATATTTTTTTATTCTATCTATTAATACTTTATGAAATGTAAAAAATTCTAAGATTATATATTCATTTGTAAAAACTCCATTAATTTTTTCACCTTCAAATCCACTAGCGAAATAAAGTTTTTTCATAGATTTATTTATATCTATCTTTTTTATTTTATTAGGATGTTCCATATATATCTTTAATCTATAATCAAAAGCTTTTTTATCTTTAAAATCATATTCTTTTTTACCAGTTTTATATCCTATTAAATACTGCTTGTACTCATTAAACTCATTATTGAAAGCACACTCTATTAAAAATCTATCTAACTTAGGCTTAACTTCTGTTGCTCTCAAAATTGCTCCTGGTTGTTCTGATTGAAAATGTATAAGTGGCGTATGTTGTTTTAATTCAATCTTAAATTTTGCCATAAAATCACCTTCTTTATTTTATTTAATAAATAATTTAAAAAAGTTATAGTCTAAAACAATATATATCGCTAAAAGTGTAATAATCCACATTATTGTTTTTATTATTTTATTATTATTTATCCACCTATTAATAACGCTTATTACTATAAGAACCACAACGAATGGGACATATTGCCATATAAATAACCATGTCAAATTCCCTATTTGTTTGTTATTAGAAAATAAACTTGAAATCAATGATATAACCGAAATACCTAACCCTACAAAAGTAACTATATTTAATAAACTGTTAGTTCTATCATTAGTTTCTAAATTAACATATCTTTGTATTTCGTCTATTTCCTCGTCTAATCTTTTTACTTCTGTGTCTATCCTCATAAGTTCCACAATTTTATCATATAATTCTATTCCTTGCTCTTGAGCTGTTACTTCTCTAAAATAAACAGTATTAACAAATCTAATATAATACTCTTGTAACTTTTTAATTTGCTTATAAATATTTTTTCTTTCAAAACTATCTATTCTACTAACTATTCTAGAAGTTTCATCTGAAAACCTTAAAATAGAAGCTCTTTGAACTAATGCAAGTAAAATCATTTCATAATAGATAGTATTTATGTGATTAAATAATATATATTTAAAAGGTTTTTCTTCATTACAAAGTAGTACAAAAGAATATCTAGATATCCCAAACAATGTCCCATAATTTTTCCATCTAGTATAAGTTGACTTTAAAAGCAATTCTTTTGTCATTTCTTCATCTTGACAAGTTGCTCCTCCATTATCAACAAATAGAAACTGATACCAAAAATCATTTTTTAAATATTCGTCTTTATTAAAATTAGTTAGTATTCCAGAACAAGTATTATCACTGTAATAACAAATAACAAACATTCTATCATCTATTACTGGTTTTACAAATATAGTTTCTTCCTTACTTAAAGTTTTACTTTTATATCTCAATTCTTTTTCTGTAGAAACAAATTTTTCTCCTAAAATTTTCATTATAGTTTTTGATATTTTAGTAGGATTTTCTTTTGCTCCATAATCAAAATCCTCTTCTATAATTGTATTTTGTAGTTTTAAGGATAGTTTTTTAGCTAAAAATTTGTCTCTAACATCATCTAAGGGTATATACTGAGGATAAATTCTTCTTCCATAATCATTTATCCTTAATATATCTTCTACCTTTTCCCATTTGTGGTTATCTAAAAAGTATGATAAAGTAGCTACCCCTGTATCATAAACTTTTAATTTTATACTATTTATTTTTAATTTATAATGTTCATCGACAACTATAACACCTTTATCATCTTTTTTTTCTACGTGTATTTCATATATTGAATTTGCATCTACATTCTTATAATTTAAACATCTAACAATTGTATTGGATATTTTTTTATTAAATAATCTCCCTACATAATATTTACTATTTTTTAAATCCAAGACTATATTTTTATTTTTTTAATCGAGCTTGGTTTTCCATATATAGCCTTTCTAACATTGTCATAAAAATATGTATATGTATTATAATTCAAATCATTTTCTACTTCTTTATTTTTTATAATATTTGATGCTATTTTATCCTCTTCCCACTGCTCACCTTCCTTTAAATATTTAACAAACGTTTCTACATTTAACCTATTATCTATGCATTCATCCAAACAATGTTCATCTTTTCCTACATCCCATTTAAAAGGAAATATAAATATATGTGAACTTATTACATCTTTATTCATTATTTTCTCCTACTTTTTTCTATTATTGGTGTAATTTGAATTAATTACTATTTAAAATAATGCAATTCTGACTCTATAAATTCACAAGTTAAAGTGCTTTGTTTCATTTGATTTTTTAACTCTTTGGCCAACTTTATTACAGTATCCTTCCACTTTTCAATATCATCTACAAATTCTTTATTTGCAACTCCAGTGAGCACTACAGTCTCCTCACCATTTTCCGGACACCCCCATTCTTGGTTGTAAACTGTTTTACTTGATTTAATTACTGCTGAAACATAAATATTGCTTTTTTTAAATTCTTCTTTAGCTATTTTTTGCCATATACCCCCTATTAAATCTAAACTTTGACTTTGATTATTAGTATGAAAATAACCTTCATTTACTCCTGATACAATTTCAAATCTTAAAGTTTTACCCATTTTTCACCCTCCTGTCTTCTATTGACAAAATCCAGCACCCACTATTGAATTTTTTTCACCTAGACCTGTTGCCATTGCTAAAAATGCTGCCTTTTGTGATTCTTCATTATCATAAATTTTTATATTTATTTTATTTCCTAAAAGCTTTACTCCTTTATAATTAAAATACATAACTACTTTATTTTTAAATTCTATAGTTTCTATAAAATTGCCTACAATATTTATATCTTCATTGTAAAAAACTTTATACTTTTTCTCTAAGTTTGCTTCTAATCGTTGTTTAAATAATTCTATATCATCACCTTGTAACCATGGTTTGTTATCTATTGTTACTATGGTTGGTATAACTGTATATAAATTTTTTATATTTGTCTTCTTAATTTCTCTTTTTTCAACGGCTATAATCTTAAAATCATAACTTTTAAGAAATGGTAACGCTTCTGCTATCTTATCTATAAAGTTGTAATCTAATCCTCTAATTTTAAATATGTATAATCTATCTTTTTTATATATTTTATCTCTTTCTAATGGATAGAAATGATTAAATACATAATTTTTATATTCCTTCTTAGGATGAAGTTCCTTTAAACTTTCATCCAATAACATTGCTTTATTTATATTTTTTCCAATTACATATCCACAGTCAGCAAAGTAAATATCTTTATTCAACATAACTGTAACCGTTAACTCTACAAAATTCAACACAACACCTCATTTTTTACTAATTTATGAATATTATACCATAAATGTGATGAATTTTATAATAAAAAAACCACCGATTAAACAGTGATTTAAATTATATTTTTTATTTAATTTTAGAATTTTAATTAGACTTTAGTTTTATAAAGATACAATTTATCATTTAAATTTGTTTATATATAATGTAGTATGGCATTTTAACTGTTTTGGATATCCACGTTTTCAAATGAATAAATTTAGAAGTCAACTTGAAAATTTATATATGTCTTAAAATTTAATAACCTTTCTTAAATGTTTACAATTACATGGTGATAAGAAAATGAAACTTCAATACATCCTATGTTAAGGTTCAACCGCCAAATCCATTAAAGCTACAGCTACACCAAAATTATTTAAATACATCTTATGTTAAGGTTCAACATCTTTTCACTTCTATCCTCCTTTACTTCATAATCAATTTAAATACATCTTATGTTAAGGTTCAACCAATGGATCTAGTCAAAATGGTGGAAGTTCTCCCAAATTTAAATACATCTTATGTTAAGGTTCAACCTCCCTACACTTGAAAAATATCTTGTCATCTTCTGCATTTAAATACATCTTATGTTAAGGTTCAACCTACAAGACCCCTCCATAACGATTTTAAAATATCTAATTTAAATACATCTTATGTTAAGGTTCAACACACTGCTACTGTAGAACAGCTTCTGGCGAATGACAGATTTAAATACATCTTATGTTAAGGTTCAACTAAGAAGTGATGAGATAAAAAAAGAAATTGTTGAATTTAAATACATCTTATGTTAAGGTTCAACGATGATAAATTTTGAAAGATTGGAAGAAGGTATTCTATTTAAATACATCTTATGTTAAGGTTCAACAAGCTTGGCGTATATCTATCTGATTGTATATAGTTGATTTAAATACATCTTATGTTAAGGTTCAACTTCCATATCACTCAACAACTTATTAATTTCCTCGTT
>NZ_HE611053.1:422967-424383 GCF_000285575.1 Clostridium senegalense JC122
ACAGTTATAAGTGCAGTAATAGATGTAATAGGTGGTGATTTAAATACATCTTATGTTAAGGTTCAACATTAATTTATCCATTATTCTAAAAGCAATTTCAGGATTTAAATACATCTTATGTTAAGGTTCAACAGATTTATTTATCTATAAATCCAACAGAAGAAGATAATTTAAATACATCTTATGTTAAGGTTCAACGAAGGAGAAAACACAAACATATTAGCTAGAGCAAGATTTAAATACATCTTATGTTAAGGTTCAACTCCATACCATTATTTATATACAGAATATATAATAGAATTTAAATACATCTTATGTTAAGGTTCAACCTCATTTTATTCGTTACATATACCATAGCTGAAACATTTAAATACATCTTATGTTAAGGTTCAACTTTTCCTTAAACGATATATGCATTCTTTCACTCAATTTAAATACATCTTATGTTAAGGTTCAACCTAATATCAAAAGGGTAAAAATGCAAATAGATTTATTTAAATACATCTTATGTTAAGGTTCAACACTAAATTAGTATTTGTACCTCGTAAAATAGTTTCATTTAAATACATCTTATGTTAAGGTTCAACTATAGGTTCTTTTTTATTGTCTTTTATTATAACAAAATTTAAATACATCTTATGTTAAGGTTCAACTTAATGCCTTTAAATTATTTTCATCTACATTTTTTATATTTAAATACATCTTATGTTAAGGTTCAACTTAAGAAACATTGTTAATTGATAAATAGTTTTTTGATTTAAATACATCTTATGTTAAGGTTCAACTTGTATTGTGCTTTTGGTATAAAATCCGTGTGAATTTCATTTAAATACATCTTATGTTAAGGTTCAACGCCAAAATATATTATAAATTTTGATGAATTAACAGGATTTAAATACATCTTATGTTAAGGTTCAACTTCTTTATTTTCTTCATAACATGCATTTCTATCTGCATTTAAATACATCTTATGTTAAGGTTCAACAGATTTAGATATGTTTTTACTTTACTTTAAAGAGAGATTTAAATACATCTTATGTTAAGGTTCAACATACCTGCTACTCCAGCCATAGCACCTTGCATTGCATTTAAATACATCTTATGTTAAGGTTCAACTTATTATCTTCTCCTTCTGCAAACTCCCTAAATGTATTTAAATACATCTTATGTTAAGGTTCAACTTTTCAAGGAATCAGATATACTATATTTCAAATTAAAATTTAAATACATCTTATGTTAAGGTTCAACAGCAATTAGATTAGTTGCATAAGTGTGTCTTAATTCAATTTAAATACATCTTATGTTAAGGTTCAACTTTAAAAGATGAAGAAGGTAATACTTGTAAAATGAAATTTAAATACATCTTATGTTAAGGTTCAACTCATCTGCTAACCATGTTGCTTCTGGATTTACTTC
>NZ_HE611053.1:425154-435199 GCF_000285575.1 Clostridium senegalense JC122
GTACCAGTTGAAGTTACAATTAATAATGCAAAACATTATTTAAATACATCTTATGTTAAGGTTCAACACAGTTATAAGTGCAGTAATAGATGTAATATGTGGTGATTTAAATACATCTTATGTTAAGGTTCAACATAGGTGTAATATGGATAACTTGTACCACTAGGTACATTTAAATACATCTTATGTTAAGGTTCAACACTATCTATTTCAGCCAAAAATACTTTTTCTTGAATATTTAAATACATCTTATGTTAAGGTTCAACTATAACTGCAGGTAGTGGAACTCATGGAGTATGCTGATTTAAATACATCTTATGTTAAGGTTCAACGCAAATTTTTTATTATTCGTCTTTATAAATTTCTTAAATTTAAATACATCTTATGTTAAGGTTCAACATTAATTTATCCATTATTCTAAAAGCAATTTCAGGATTTAAATACATCTTATGTTAAGGTTCAACATTAATTTATCCATTATTCTAAAAGCAATTTCAGGATTTAAATACATCTTATGTTAAGGTTCAACCATTGAAAAATAGCCATTCTTCATTTTCCATTATACACCTTAACCATTGATTTTGCTAGGTTTTATTGTTTTTTTACCAGTGATTTTTATTTTTTAAAGCAAACCAGCAAAATACCTTTTAAACTTAGTATTTTCAAGGCATTACAAGTTTTTAATGAATATTTTGCTGGTAAAATTCATTTTAATTTCTTATCTTTACAACTAAATAATCAAATCTTCACCAGTGTTATTAAGTTGAATGCCTAATATTTCTTCTTCAAATACATTTTCGTTCATAAGTTTTATTATACAAATAAAATCTTCCTCTTTATTTATAACCCTATTTAAGTCTTTTCTTAAAGCTATTAGCTTTGATGGTATTATTTCTCCTCTAAATACTGATTTTTGGAAATGAGATAGATATTTCTTGCATACTTTAAAAACTCTTTGTACTCGTTTCTCGTTAACATCATAAAAAACAAATGCATAGTTAAAATTAATGTTCTTACCCATTTTACATATTCTCCTTTATATTAAATGGTACAAACTTCTTATCTTCCATTATAAATTTTATCAGTTTATAACAATCTAACTTTATAGCAGTTCTATAGCTAACTTTTCTTTTTAATTTTTTATGATTAAAAACAGATTCTAATCTTTCTTAAATATATGGCTGTTGCTAAAAATAATAGTTTATTAATGTATTTGTTACTCTTAAAATTCATTTTACTTATTCATAGTCATAATAAAATTTTTATATGAAATAATCATGAAAAATAGACATTTATTTTGTATGACTTTTCTTAATTAAAAATGGCTTATTCCATGCCTTCAATTATTGCTCCTATTTCATAATTATATTCTAACTTTAAAACATCATAATCAATATCTTTCGTATAATTCTTATATACTACTAAATGTTCACTTTGACTTAGCCACGCTGGTAATGAAATAGTATTGTCATAATCACGCATATTTTCATTATAATCTTCATATAGAATATAGTCTTTTTTAGGAAACTCAATATACCTTAAATCATATATATCTTTACTTTTATAGATACCATGTTGTTTAGATAATATTTTATTAAATTTTTGGTACCCTTCTACAAAATTACTTTCAAGTTCATTTATAATCTTTTTATCATTAAATAATTTATCATAAACTTTGTTTAACCACTTTATATATTTTTCTACTGGAAATAAACCTTCTTCTAAAGTTTCATAAGTTATTTCTAACATTCTTAAATAATAAGGCTTACTATCAGTATCTCTAAAAATATATATTTCACCTATTTTATCCTGCTTTTTCTTTCTGTTTACTCTACCGAATCTTTGGATTAATGAATCTATAGGTGCATTATCTGTAAACATTACATCAAAAATCTATATCAAGTGATATTTCTACAACTTGAGTAGCAACTAATATAAACCTTTCCTTATTGTTAAATTTATCATATATCTCGTTTTCTTTTTAATTCGATCTTTTTTCTTGAATTGAGAATTATACAGAATTATATTTTCTATACCTTTTTCCTTTAGCGCTTTGTATATTTCTATTGATTTATCTATTTTATTTCTTACAATTAATATATTATTTCCTTTGTTAAATTTTAAAATAATATCATCAATTTTATTATCTAAAGAATCATCAATTTTATAGATATAATTTGCTTTTTTCTCAAATAACTTTTTATCACTTATAGTAGGTAATTTATCAATATTTAAAAGCTCTTTAATTTTATTTGGTATAGATGCACTCATTAAACATACAGGTACATTATAATATTTACAAATTTCCAAAAATCTCTTCATAAATCCCATAAGTTTAAAATCATATGAATGAACTTCATCTATTATAACTACAGATTTTAAGAAATTAAGCATTGCAATATTATATCTTCCTATATTTATGAAATATTTAAATAAAGTATCTATTGTTGATACTGTTGCTCCTTTATTAAAAGTTGAAGTAAATAAAATATCACTCTGAAATTTATCATCAACTTTTCCATTTTCCTGCTCATATTTTTTCTCTAGATATATTTTTGAAGAACTATGAATAAGTCCTGTATTATCAAAAAATATATCCTTTGCTCTATCATAAAGCTTATTAGAAGTAGTTTGTGTTGGAAGTGTATAAATAATCTTACTCAATTTATTTTCTATATTATTTATAGCCCACAAAAAAGCTCCTTCTGTTTTTCCCTCACCTGTAGGTATTATTACTAATACACTTCCTTTACAATTCGCAAGTTTTTCTTGAAAATCTTTAGGTATAAATTCATTAATTCCTATTGATTCAGCAAATCTTCTACACAACTCTTTTTTATCAATTAAATAATCAAACTTAATCTTTGGTAAACTACTATTAAATTTAGCTGAAGCTATCCAATCAGCTAAATTTAATATTCCTAATACATATGAATATAATAATCTAATTTTTCTACAACTTTCATCTTTTCTTAAGTAATCTACATCTTCATAAATCTCTTCAATATAAGTACCCAATTCCACCAAATCAACTTTCTTATATTCAAATTCATAATTACATGCTTTATTTAAATACTTTTGATAAACTTCTTTATAATTATAAAAAAATATTTCTGCACAAGGCAGAAACTCAAAATTAAGCATTTTATTATTTCCAACAGTTTTAAAATAACTTTCAGCATTTAAAACTGAATGATGTGTCAAAATGCACAACATCAGCATATTTATACCATAGTCTTCATTAAATTCAAAATCAGTTATATTAGAAAATAAGCTTGATGAATAAAGAGAATGATAGCTTTTTCTTTTATTTTTTATTGTATCTTGAAATTCATATGTAGCTTTACCTATATCATGAAAATAAGCAGAGAAAAAAATCAAATCTTTAATTTTATCTTTGTCATATCCAGTTTCTTTCGAAATAAAATCTAATTCTTTATCCTCAATTAAGCTTAAAGCTGCTTCTATAACCATAAATGTATGGTATTCAAGTGTTTGAGTTGCTCCATTTTTCCTCTTTTTTGCAATAACCTCACTCATCTTTATTCACTCCTCGTATAAGGTAATCACAATATTTAGTAGAAAACTACTTTATCAGTACTACATATAAAACTTTTCATATCTTTCAATTCTACTTCACAGTTTATATACTCAATTTGTTTGTATTCATCACAACTTTCTCTAGCTGTCCTGCTTTCATTATTAACTTTTATTTTATAGTTTAGTGGAACCATATTTGCAGTAGGAAATTCTATATCGTTACTTAAATCCTTTACTTTTACTTTATAGTTATATCCTTTATCCATAAATACTGAATTTATAATATTTGTATCATTATCTTTTAGTTCAATATCAGATTTCACATCATATATCTTTATTAATTCATCGTCTAGTCCTAAAGATGGAATAGATTTTGGTGCTTTTAAGCAGTTTAAAACCTTTTGTCTTAAATCCTCATCCTGTATCATAAGATATATTGTATATTTTGCATTAAATAATTTATCTCTTCTTATGATACTCCTTCCATGCATATTACTTTTGCTTTCAAAAGATTTATATGACCATAAATCTTTCGCTTTACCCTTAATCGAATTTATTACAACAGACACTTGAATTTTTTCTTCATTCAAAATCTTATAGTAATAAGCTTCAGATTTACCCATTATATTAGTAATTAAACCTATAATAGTTGTTTTAGGCGGTGCTAGAAAACTTTTATGATATGTTCTAAAAAATGGAACTCTAAAAGAATTAAATACTCCTTCCACAGAAAATTTTATAATTTTCATACTACTCAACGCCTACCTTTAATGAATTTAAAGCTTCTGTTACTGAAAGCACTTTAATACCTGCTTCATTAAATTCTTTTTTGATTTCATTTTCATTAGCAAAAATATTTTTTGCTAATCCAACAGCTGTATTCATTACAACATCTTTATTATCTTCAATCTCATCAATAATTGCCTGCGTATCAAGATTATTATATTTATCAACATAAATTGAATTTAATAAAAATGGATTTCCTGTTTTCTGCTTTATTGCTACAACAAATTTAGGAGAAATATCTTCAAGATTTCTAGCTTGCTTAGCTCCTCCATTAAAAAATCTTATTGCATCAACTAATTTATTAATTCTATTGTTTATTTCTTCCTCTGATAACATTGGAGTTACTTCATATGTGTATTCATTTACCTCTTTACCGATTTTATCCACATCAATCAGTACATTTCCTCTCATATAATTCAAAGTATCTATTTCAATTTGAACAATATTCCCACTTTTTTTACCTTCATCTTTAACATACTGCTTTCTAGTTAAATAATCATATTCCCCTTTATAAGGATGAATTGAAATCATAGGTGATACCTTAATCGGAGACCATCTTCTTCCTCCTTTAGGAAGCATATATCCAAATAAATCTAAATCGCAAAATTCTCTGTACATTAATTCTTTATTTTCAAATTTTTCTTTTTTCTTATCATAAATTTTATCATTAAATTCTAAAAAATTTGCTTCTCCTTTTTCGTTAATAGCAGTTATTCTTTCTCCTAATTGATATAATGTTTCTTTATAATATCTTCTCTGTGCCTGCCCAGAAATATATGCGTACTCTTCTCCTTTATTATCAGTAATTTTCTTAATGGGAGTTATATTTCCTCCCATACCTTCACTTCCATTTAATGAACCTAAATTAACTTTTGAAATAGTTGCAATATTATAGAACATTTCTATTTGCCTCCCTTTTCTAATTTTTTTAGCATATACAACAGATTTATATTTATCAATAGCATATATAGCAATATAATCTCTAATAATCTCCCAGCTATCTTCTTTATCTTCCATATTAACCAAAAGTTCTTCCATGATAGAATTAAATTCTTTTGTAAATTTAGCTTCATACTGTTTCTTTAATACTGTAAATTTTAAGTCTCTAAAATAAGTAACCATCTGTTTATAATTTTTAACATTTCTAAGTTTAAATAATAGATCTTTATCATCTAAATTAGCTGCAAAAACTCCTATCTCATTACCAATCTTTTTAGATTTACTATGTAAACTCATTACATACTCTCCTCTCTTTATTTCACTTAAATACAGGCTTTCAAACTCATACAATCCAGCACCTAAAGTTCTTTTATTATTTTTTAATATTTTAAATGACACTTCATAATATACTTTTCTTAAATCAGCAAATTTAAGAAGGTTATCGCAAAACTTTTTAATATTCAAATTGACCTTTTCATATTCACTCTTTGACATAGTTATAGATGTAATTAAATTAGATAAATATTTAAACAGGGTAGAATCAGAAGACTTTGTTTCTAATAACTTATTTAAAAACATCATCATTTTATATGCTTTTGTATATTCTTCTAATTGTGATTTCATATTTCCATCCTCTGTATAGGTTACAAAGCTTATTTTAGGTAAATTATTATAAAGTTTTTCTTTCCTTTTTCTAACCCTTTCTGTACTTGTATTTTCATAACTTTCTTCTATATGATATATATTGGATGCCAAATACATAAAAAATTTGATTTGAAATTCTTTCTCACTATTGGATATATAAAAATTTTCATTTTTTATACCATCAGATATAAGCTGTTTTATTAAATCTACATTAGTTGGTATATTCTTACTACCTTTTACCATAATATCATCATCATTTATATCTAAGTGTTCTTTCATTTCATATAATGCACTCAAATCAGTAGAATTTAGATAAATGAAATATGATGAATTATAATATCTTTTCATTTTTACACCATACCAATATATTAAAGCATCCCATTTATCTATAAGATTATTTTTGTTGTCCATCATATCTCTAAAACAATATCCACCATCTTCGAACTGATGAATCTTAGAATCAAATTTAAGTATATTCCCTTTAACTGAATATTCTATATAACTTTCTACAGCCTCAGATTTAGTCATTAGTATAGGAATTTTACACTGATTTTCTTTTTTATACGAAGAACCTTTTTTAAATATTTTTGTATCTTCTATAATGTTTTTATTATTCGAATTATACTGCTTAGCAAATTCCATATACTCATTAAAAATTTCTTCTGTATTTTTTCCAATTTCAGTTGGAGTAATATATTTATATAAATTCTTAACATCATTACCTGAAGCCTTACCTTTAACATCATATTTTCTATCATATATAAATCGATTATTATCTCTATCCCAATAAAGTCTATCATTAGCTGTATGAAATACTATATTATTATTTATTATGAATCCTTTAAATATATCATTATAATACTTATCATCCATACCTTCTGGATATTTTAAAATAAACTTTCCATCATTTAGTTCACAACTTACTCCCTCTATACTGTAAGTTTCTAAATATGCTTTTAAATTAACAAGTCCATTATTATAAAAAACATCTCTTTTAGTAAATTCCTTTATAACAAATTTATTACTCAATATCAAAATTTACCTCCAATCACATTTGCAAAATCCTGCACCTATTATTGAGTTTTTTTCTGCCAATCCCCCACCTAGGACAGTAAAGGCTAATTTTTGAGATATATCATCTTCATTTACCTTGATGCGAACCTTGTTTGCCAATAACTTAATCCCCTTGTAACTATAAGCTATAGGTTTTTTGTTTAATATTTTAAGCTTTTCAATAAAATAATCCTCTGCTTCTTCAATTTCTTCATCAAAAAAAAACTTAAACTTTTTCTCAGCATTATTGTGTAATCTTTTAACTAATAAGAATATATCTCCATCAGATAACCACGGTTTACTATCTATAGTAACCACTGCTGGTGTAATGGTTTCAATGTAATTTATAGGTTTTCTTTCTATTATCCTTAAATCAGTTGAGATTATTTTCATATAATCGTTTTCAAATCCATTAAAACAATTTTTAATTTTAATAACATAATCCTCATTAAAGCTTCTAATGTTGAAAATATATATTCTTTTTTCCTTATATATTCCATCTTTTTCTAAAGGATATAAATTATCAAATACATACTTATATTCTTTACTTTTATGTAGCTTTTTAATTTTTCATCATTAAGCATTACTCTACTTATTGTATTTCCAATTACTTCACTACTTTTAGAAAAATGTATGTTCTCCTTTAATAAAATAGTTGTAACAAGCTGAAAAAATTTCATTATACCACCTCTTTCATAATAAATAAAATTATTATTAATATAATTCATTGTGATATTATTTATTTCCACATATTTTTAAATTTATACTCATTAAAAATATAATATTTAATTAATACATTATATGTTAAGGTTATACTGCATTGTCTAATTAAAATAATTCATTGATTTATATACATAAAATGTTGTTTTTTATAATTATGTACAATATTTCAAACTTTAAACCCAATTTTTTAATCATTAGGTAAAATTGTTGAAAAAAAGATGTGATAACACCCTATCTATCTTATTCATATTTTGAATTACTGCTAAATAAACATTGTTCAAATGCTTTTTAATGTATTCATCTTCTAATAACATATTTCTTATATCAAAAATAAATTTTTTCTCTAATTTTTTTCATAAGACCTATTTCATACATTCTTCTAAATTAATATATTTATTCAATATAATCTTGTATTTTTAAGTTTATAAAAAAATATTTGTTAAGGTTCTTTATAATACATTATATTACTATAACCATAGTTTCACATCCCATGTTTTTTAATTTTTTATAAAAAATTAAACTGGCTAACAACCTTTTTCATATCCATATTTCAAATTCATATATCATAACTTTGTTAAATTTTTTGCAGAATAATTTAAATACATCATATGTTAAGGTTCAACCATTGAAAAATAGCCATTCTTTATTTCTTATTATACATCCAAACTATTGATTTTGCTAGGTTTTATTGCTTTTTTACCAGTGATTTTTATTTTTTAAAGCAAACCAGCAAAACACCTTTTAAACTCAGTAGTTTCAAAGCATTGCAAGCTTTTAGTGAATATTTCATTGGTAAAATTCATTAATTTTATATTTTTATTTTCCTCACTTATTAAAAAATAACTTCTAGATGGCACTAACCCTTTGGATAACTTTCCTTCTTTACAAATTTTAATTATGCAATCTAACTACTGTATAATTTATATATTTAAAAAATTACAGATATAAGCACAATTTTTGTTAGTCTTTTTTCTCAACTGATAACAAAAATTTTATGTATAAATTTAAGTTGGAGATTATATCCCCATGTGCGTAAAGCTAAGCCACTTTATTTCAATAAAATATTCTTCTTTTAAGCTTTTAATACATTATGTAATAATAAAGATTTTAAATAAGCTATTCATTGAAAATTGATTTAGAAACTCTTATAGATTTTTCTTTGATTTTTTCACCTAATCCAAGGACGGATTAGCCGGTGCACCAGACAAGGACGTCGCTTCTCCGGGTAGTCATAAAAATCAGATAAAAATATATTTAGAGTTTCTTTGAAATTTTCACAGACTAGCATTTTAAATTTTTTCATTATTACTTTTTAACACTATAAATTTGGGGTTTCTAGGCTTAGCTTTACGCCTATGATTATATCCCTATATAATATGAATTCCTTATATAAGACTCATTACAGCATAATATTTTTATTTACTTTCATATTAAATTTAAAAGTAATATAAAACTGAATAAACTTGCTAATTTCTTTTAAAAAACATAAAAAAGAGTCGGAACTCTCTCCTCTTAATGCATATATGAATAGTGAGAGCTTAATTTTAGGAGGGTTTATTTATGTTATATGAATTAAATTTTAATGAAGTTGAGGCTATTAAAGCAAAGGTTAGTTTTGATGATATTTTAATTTTAGATTATATATTTAAAAATCATAATAAATTTATATCTAAAGTTTCTAATGGAGAAAAATACTACTGGCTAGATTATGATGAAATGTTAGAAAATCTACTTATTCTTAATATAAAAAAAGATACACTTTATAGAAAGCTTAAAAAGCTTTGCAGAAATAAAATTCTTAAACATACTGTGTTAAGAGACAACGGAGCATATTCCTTTTATGGTTTCACAGAAATCTTTTATAGAATATTTGATGTTAAAAATAATAACAATTCTAAAAATAACCATAGTGAAAAATCTCCGAATATATCTATGGATAAAAATACCAATAGTCTTGATAATTCTTTTTCTTCTTCGGATAATTTGCAAAATAGTTGGGATTCTACCCCATAATGCTATGGATAAAAATCCTTATAATATGGATTTAGGTGATTTTATGTCCGTATCAAAGGTATTTTTTAAAGACCTTCATGGAGATAATTCCTTGATGAAAGATATATATAATATATTAAATAACATAACAATGTTATTTAATAATATAAAATCTATAAATAGATTTTATATAAATAATCAAAAAGATAATAATAATATATATAATAATATAACAACAACTACTAACAGTAGTACTAGTAGTACTTCTAATAGTTTTAGTTATAATTTAAATAAGGATTTAAATCCTATAAACTCTAAAGTTTATTCTTACTACAGCGAAAATGGTTTTGGTAATTTAACTACAGAT
>NZ_HE611054.1:0-39414 GCF_000285575.1 Clostridium senegalense JC122
TTTGTCGCTTATCAACGACTGCTTTTTCATTCTAGCAATTTGTTTATCATTTGTCAACAACTTTTTTTGAACTTTTTTTCAAGTCCTCGTCGCTGACGACTTACTTATAATAACACTTATTAACATAATTTGAAACATTATTTTTACTTAATAGATTAAAATTAAATTCATTTTCCACTTTATTTCTTATTAAATCTCTATTTTACTTCTATAGATATACCCGGTTAAGTTTACTTTTATTAAATATACTTTACCCTAAATAGGCTAGTTCATATATAATCTAAACTTTATATTATTTCTTGTAGTTTATCTTTTTAAAATTTTTCCATGCTATGTTTTTCATTTAAGGTAAATCAATTAATGATTATATATTCATTTTTTCACATCACTATTGCTTTAATTATAAATTCTATCAACTTATATTTATATATTTTTTAAACATTTAAAATAAACTTGTACCGTTTTAAATTAAATCTCTTTTAACTAAGATTAACATATGTAAAAAAACATTACATATTTATATAGTACATAAATAGTCTAATATATTTATTAAAAAATCGTGTAATTCACTTTTTTGAACTACACGATTTTCAACTCCTAATTTAGTTTATTACTTACTATTTTCAGAATAAAACTTTAGTGCTTCTCCAATAAATTTAGATGACCCACTTCCATATTTTTTATCAACTACTTCTTTAAAAACAGAATCTGACAAATAGAGTTCTGCATTATAACCCAAATAATTTTCTCCCACATCTATTTTTAAAGCCTCATTCTGTTTTTTCGTCTCATTTTCAATCTCTCCAACAATTTGTTGAATTTCTTTTGAAGAAGGGTCTTTACTTAAATCAGATGTAATCTTTTCATATAGTTCTTCTAATTTAGGTCGCTTATCTCCCAAACATTTATTTAGAGCTTCTCCAATAAACTTAGATGCACCGTCACCATATTTCTTATCAACCTCTTTTATCCATATAGGATTACTGAATAGTCGTACCATATAGTACCAATAAACATCGCCATTCTCCATTTTGAAAATTTCATAATCTTTTTTAGCTGTATTTGTTATTTCTTCAGCAATTTGTTGAATCTCTTTTGAAGAAGGATCTTTACTTAAGTCAGACACAAGTTTTTTATATAGTTCTTTTAATTTAGGATGATTTCCTTCCAAACAATCTTTTTTAAACTCATCATATTGCTCTGATAAATTTATCATACCACTATTAAGATTTTTCTTTAAAGCTTTAGCATATTTTTCAATACTTCCATATTGCTTTATGGCCATTTTAGCAATTTCATCTTCATTAGCTTTAAACTTTTCAATATGTTCATTATATTTATCTATACTACCATACATTTTAATTATCTTATCTGCATGTTCTTGTTTAAACTCTTCTAATACATTATAATATTCACTCATATCAAATTCCTTGAAATTCATTGTACTTTCTCCTTTTAATGTTTTTTCTATAAGGTCAATTAACCCATTCAATCTTTTTCTTTTTAAAACAAGCAACTTTTTCTGATTTTTTAATGCTTGCATTTTATCAAAGTATGGACTTAACATTATTTCTTTAATTTCCTTTAAGGGTATATCAAGTTCTTTAAAAAATAAAATCTGTTGCAAATCTTTAAGGGCTTCATCATCATAAAATCTGTAGCCTACTTCTGTAACCTTACTTGGTTTTAGCAATCCAATTTCATCATAATAATGTAGTGTGCGCACACTTATTCCTGTCAAATCTGAAACTTGTTTTACTGTTCTCATTATTACACCTCAAAGTTTAAATTTAGAGCTTTCAATATTATGTAACATTCTGCTAGCCGAAAATTTTTATAATATTTCCAATCTCTATTTTTATAGTACACTATCACGTGACGTTAGAGTCAAAACTTTTTTCTAAGAAATATAAAATGAATTTTCAACTCTGAAATTCTAGGACTTTTTAAAATACTATATAGTTGTTGATATTGATAAGGAATATATTTTTATCAAATCAATAAACTATGATCATTGACAATAATATCTTTTATAAATATTATAATAGTTAAAATCTAATAAAATACAAAGGTGATAAAATGGTTCATAAAATTGAAAAAGAACTAAATTTTTTACTTAGTTCAACGGATAAAATGATGTCTAATAACTTTACACGAAAACTAAAAGCAAAAGGTATTAATATTACTTTTGAGCAATATACTCTTTTAACAATACTATGGGATAACAAAGACTTATGCCAATATAATTTAGCTAAACTAACTAATAGAGATGAAGCAAGTACATCTAGACTTATAAATACTCTTATAAAAAATGGGTTTATAATTCGTCAAAGTTGTATAACAGACAAAAGAATACGAAGGATAAAACTCACAGAAAAAGGTGAAGCCATTAAAAATACCGTTTTAGATATATCTAATCAATGCTTAAATGAAACAATCACTGGTATGTCACAAGAAGAATTTGCAGCTGGAATAAAATTTTTAGAAAACATACGAAAAAACCTAGATAACAATAGTTCTAAGGAATAAACCCTTAATAAAATCTAACTAAATAATATTAAATGATATATTTTTTAATATATTATAAAAGCCTTAGTCATGTTAAGACTAAGGCTTTTACTATTTTATATTATACTTTTAGCATATCAGAAAGTTTTTCTGCACTGACTTTGATTTCTTCATCAGTTAATTTATGTGTACTATATAAAACATATGGTGGCAAATATTTCATTCCAGTAAAAATAGCCATATTTTGTAGTGGTTTTGTTAACTCACTTATTGAAAAGTTTTGATATCCTCCAGCTTGATATCCTTCTTTAGAACCTCCAGCTGAAATTGCTAACATAAATTCTTTTCCTTTTAATTTATTCCCATTAGGTCCATGAGAAAAACCAAAAGCAAAAACTTCATCTTGCCATTGTTTTAAAAATGAAGGTATACTGTACCAATAAAATGGAAATTGAAATACTATTCTATCATGCTCTTCTATTAACTTTTGCTCTGAACTAACATCTATTTTACCATCTTTATAAAGCTTATAAATTTCATGTACAGTTATATCATCCTCTTTTCCTAATGCTTGTCCCCACATTTTATTAACCTTTGACTTATCAATATTAGGATGTGCTAAAATTACTAATGTTTTCATAATAATCTCTCCTTATCTTTTGTTAAATTACTTGCATAAACAAGTTTTAATTTATTATAAATCACTTTACTTGTTTATGCAAGTAAATATATATTGGTAATTTATTCCTATTAACATTTTTAATATTTATCTCATGACTATAGTGAAACAAGCTCTCATTTGAATTTATTCAATAACTTTAAAATATTTTCATATAAGATATAGTGTTCAATTCTAAGTAATTCGGAGCATGTCTCACTATTTTAGGTATCCAAGTTTTGGAATGGGTAATTTAAAAAGTCAACTTTGAACCCTATATAGGGAAACAATCTCAAACAAAAATTTATAAATAAAAAACCTCCTCCTCTCAGATTTGGTTTTCTCCTATTTATTAAATATATAAATTCTTACTCCTTTTAAAAGGTTAAAAGACAAATTGCAATTAAAATTATTGTTGATACTGCCAAAAAGCTCAAAGAAACTCCTGCCTTCTTTTTTCTTGATTCCATTATCAATCTATCTGCATTACTCATAAAAGATGGATATTTTCTTCTACCAATCAAATATAGTAATAATCCACCGCCTCCATTTCCACTCAATGAAAAAATCCCCCAAAACTTTGGATGTTTTAATCCTCTGCTTATAGCATCAAGTTCTGTCATTTTAAAAACCTGATAGGCAAGGGTTGATGCTCCTAATATTGCAATAAACATTAATACAATTAAATACCAACTCATATAAATCCCCCTAAAACTTCTTAATTATCTGATAGAATAATGCCGTTGTACTCAATATACAGATTGACGCACTACCTATAATCATATAATTATTTTTTGCTATCACACTATTTAAAAACATAAATAAAATTAACAATACTCCATTTAATCCAATAGCCATGAGCAGCTTTTTATTACTACTCACAACATCTGTGCTTTCCTCTAAATGTTTCATCATGTTCGAATCTCCTTTCAATAATTCGTCCAGACTGATACTATAGAGGTCGCTTAACTTAATTACACTTATAATATCTGGATAAGATTTTTCATTCTCCCAGTTTGATATTGTTTGTCTAGAAACCTGTATTTCCTCTGCAACTTTTTCTTGAGTTAACCCAGAATCTATTCGCGCTTTTTTTAATTTACTTCCAACCTCCATAAAACTGCTCCTTTCACTAACATCTTGTCATGATTAAATGTATTGGTCTATCAAAATTCTTTTACATGGCGTTTTTTTCTATGTCAAAATAATTTTACATGGCCATTTTACAAGCTTTTTCCTAATTGCAACTGAAAAAATGTCCTAATATATACCCTTACTACTTATCTTAAATAAACATCACATTATCTATCACTATAATATCATTTATAAATAGTATGTTTAAATTATTAAAATGCATATTTAATTAGTTATACAAATCTATTATTTGTTTTTAATCTTGATTAGTTCCATTTTTGGTATTAATATTATAAGTAGTAACAAAAGGAGGCCTATTATGAATGATATAAATAAAATAATGTTAAACCCTATTCGTATGCGAATTATTCAAACAATGTCTACTAGTAAAAGTAGTACTGCTTCTGAACTTTGTGAAAAAATTAAAGATGTACCACGTACAACAATGTATCGTCATATAAATACTTTAATTGATAATAATATTTTATCTATTGTATCAGAAAAAAAATTAGAGGAAGTATAGAAAGAACTCTTACTTTAAATATTACAGAAATTACAAAACATAATACTATAGAAAATGCTGACGAAAATGCTTTTGGATTTCTAATGAACACTTACTCAAAGTTTCATAATTATTTCAACAATAAGAACAGTAACCCCGGAAAAGATAAAGTATTTTTAAATAACACAATATTAATGATGAGTGATATTGAATTCGATAAATTTTTAGAAGAATTACATGAGCTTATTTTAAAATACAACTTTGACTCATCTAAAGTAAGAAAAGCAAGAGATATTTCAATTATCTCCTCTCCTAACTGTGAAAATTAAAATATGTAAGCTATTGTAAGCGAATTTAAAATGAAAAGAGGAAAATTACTATGAAGATATTATATATAATAATTGTATTAATTGCAGTATTTATGCTAATTGGTTCAATTCTACATTCTATCTATTTTAGAAGTAAGCTAAATCAAATAAAACCTTATGGACAACTTATTGGTGTGGATGACGGAAAAGTGCATATCTATTCAATGGGAAATGGTAAAAAAACAATTGTATTGCTTCCAGGTATGGGTATCCCCCTTCCATCTGCTGATTTCGGTCCACTTATGCGTAAATTAAGCGAAAATTATACAGTTGTTTGTGTTGAATATTTTGGTGTAGGTTTTAGTAGTGAAACCTCAAAACCTCGTACTAGTAAAAATTATGTTGAAGAAACAAGGACTGCACTTAGTAAAGCAGGGTTTAAAGCTCCATATATTTTAATGCCTCATTCTATATCAAGTGTTTATAGTGAATACTATGCATCAAAATATCCTGAAGAAATTGAGGCTATTATATCTCTTGATGGAACATCTACTGCATATTATGATAAAATGCCATCTTTTTTAAGATATATACTTCCAATTGCAAAAGTTCAGCAAGTTATAGGTATTACTTCAATAATCGCACATCTAACTGGAAATAAAAAATCACTTTTTAAGATTGGATATACAAAAAAAGAACTAAATGACATTGCTCTATTTGCAGGTTTTTCAATAAATAATACTCTTTTAGAACAAATATTAAATTCTGGTGAATTTATAAATGAAACTATGAAATTACCATTTCCTAAATCTGTATCCTATTTTAAAGTAATTTCTAAACAAACTTATGAAAAACCTAACAAACAATTGAAAATTACCCCTCAAGAATATCAAATTCAACATCTAAAACGAGTTGGTGAACATGCAAAATATGAAATACTTGAGGGCAGTCATTTTATTTATCTAAATAATATTGATAAAATTACAGAGATTACTGATAATTTTCTACTTAAGATTAATTAATATAAAAAACCGTATCATTTACTTATGATACGGTTCTATGTAACTAATATACTCAAACTTAGTCATCAAAGCTACACTTTAATCTTCATCTACAGTATTAATAGCTTCCAATCCATTTTCTAAAATAAATAGCAACTTTTTATATCTAATGAATTAAGTGTTCATTTTCTTAAATTCCAATTGTAAACACACTCAATTTATAAATGATAGAAAGATAAAAATTCCACCACCTACTTTATACAATAAGCTAACCATCTAAAAAATCTTCCTATATTTTTAAAAGAAAATATATTGCATAATAATTCAGTCAGCTTTCCAAACTTCCTATAAAAGAAATTAAATGCCAAAAACGGAATCCATTGACTTTTAAACTTTGGTAGTCTTTTTATTATATTTTTAACCGTGTATACTTCTTTATATATCCATAAATAGCCATTATATAATTCTTCTGCTGTCATGTTTTTTGGCTTATATACCACATGTGCAGTATTATAATTGGATAAATTATAATCTACAATTCTATTTTTCTCCATTAATGATGAGTATAACTTTGTACCAGGATATGGAGTAAGGATATGTGAAGTTACTGTCTCTATCTTATTTTTAACTATCCATTCTAATGTATTCTTAAATACAGAGACATCATCTTCATCTAATCCAAAAACAAAACTTGCATTTATCATTATCCCTCTTTTATGAATTTCATCTACAAGTTTTTCATATCTGGTTACACTATTTTGCACCTTATGCACACTATCTATTGACTTACTATTTATACTTTCAAATCCTATAAATAGACTTTGACAACCAGCCTCCTTCATTTCATCTAATAATTCAGGCATGTCTACTATATTAGAAGTAACTGCTGCGTTCCACTTCAGTTTAAGAGGTTTTATTTCCTTCAATAATTTTTTTGTCCATTTAGGATTTCCAATAAAATTATCATCAATAAACATTATATGCCTTGTTTTTAATGCATTTATATCTTTAATTACATCTTCTATAGGCCTATTAATATAAGTTTTAAGTGCATCTTTGCAGCTATTATAGCAGAAATCGCATTTAAATGGACATCCTCTACTTGTACTAATTATATTCGTATATAAATATTTTTTATTATCTATAATGTCATAGTGAGGTGATATTATTTCTTTTCCAGAAATATTTCCCATATCATAATATATCTTCTTAAGTGAATTATTTTCTTTATCCTTAAGGATTTTTGTCCAAACTCTTTCAGCCATTCCCACACATATTGCATCAAAACTATTAAGAGCGCCCTCTGGATCAGCTGTAATATGGATACCTCCTGCAATTACTGTTACACCACGATTTCGGAACTCCTTTGATATTTCCACCGCTCTATTCATAACGTCTACAGTTACGGTTATTGCTATCAAATCCACAGGTTCATCAAAGTCTATCTTTTCAACATTTTCATTTTCAATAATGATTTCGTGTTCTTTCGGCGTAAGATTTGCTATTGTTAATAAAGCTAATGAAGGCGACATTCTTGTTTTTAACTTTGTATCCATAGGTCTTGGCAGCATTTCAGGTTGAATTAATTTTATCTTCATAGATTACCTCCTCAAACAAACTTTAATCATCATTTAGCTAATCTAATTACAATACTCAACTTCCTATCATTTTTTAACTATATCCCTTATGAATCATTTCTATATTCTAAAATATCACCTGGTTGGCAATCCAACGCTTTGCATATTGCCTCTAAAGTTGAAAATCTAATAGCTTTTGCCTTTCCATTTTTCAATATAGAAATATTTGCCATGGTTATTCCAACCTTTTCTGTAAGTTCTGTTACACTCATTTTCCTTTTAGCTAACATCACATCAATATTGATTATAATCGCCATATTATTTACCTCATACCGTTAAATCATTTTCTGATTTTATATCAATAGCATCTTGTAAAAGTCTTTGAAGAACAGCAACAAACACCGCAATGACAACTGACGCAAAAACAATGATGATTGGGAATGCTATGAGACCTGGAGCGTCGTCTACCTCCGCTATTGGAAATAGGAATGGTATAATTACTGCATATATAACACTGATTGTATTTGCACAGTATTTTATATATTTTAAAGCCTTTACAGATAATTCCGAGAAAGCTTTGTTCTTGTCAATATAATTTAAAAGTTTTAAAACCTGATAAAGAGCAAAAAAATACGATATGGCTGTTGCATACACACCCATTAAGATAGGAAGGTGTAAATAGTTTATAAATCCAGGTAATAAAAATATACATAGCGCAAGAATTGGAATTCCAATAAGAATAACAGATATTTTTAAAAAAATTGTCGAATATCGTTTCATAAAAAACACCTCACTTTTAATTTTTATATAGAATAACACACTTTTTATCGTTTATCAATAAATTTTTATTTATATTATATATTTATTGGTTAATTGTATCTTACAAATTGAGTAGTCGCTAAATAATTATTTTATTTAACGTCCTCTAACATTATCGTGCATATTGGTCTAATACATGGCTGTTCTTTAAGAATTATGTAGCCCCAATAAATAGCCTAACTCTTGGATTTTTAAAAATTGATTATTTAAAGTTGTTTGTACTATAGGACTTATTGAACATCTTTATTGTTAGTTAGTGGTTCCCGCTAATAAGCCCACAACAGATTTTCACCGTTAAATTGTTACCCATACTGGGAACACAGAAAAACCGTATCACACTCACTTGTGATACGGTTCTCCATTCAACCTTCAAAGAAGCTTATTTTTTATTTAAACTTATTATCCCTAATTAAAATGGCAATCCCCAAAGCAAAACCTAATAAAATCAACGAACCCATGAGCAATCATTGATGATGTTATATCAACTTTTTTCTGTAAAATTGCAAAAGGTAAGGCGAATACTAAAACATATATTATTATCGATATAATTCCAGAAGTAATACCACCATAAATAAAACTGTCAGGAGTATGTACTATAACATGTGGCATAATCATCATAAACCAACACGTAAATCTTTGAAATTTGGTCTCAATTTTTCCCTCCAACAAATTTATAGAAAAAGCATAAAACAATGCCCTCATTACAATTTTTTCATAAATTGCAGGACTTAATGCTACAACAAAGCAAGATGAATTAATATTTAAATGTGGCTCATTATTTGTTTTCATAAATAAGTAATTTACTATTCCTAAAACAACTCCCACGCTTATTCCAAATAAAATACTCATTAAAATACTTCTTTTATTTTTTCTATTTAAAAATAAAAGTTTTTCATTCTTATGCTTTTCAAATGTACTAAATATAACTAAAGCCGATAGTAAAGTAACAATAAATCCCTTTGTCATTTTTAAAATAGCTTTGTCAAAATATGAAATGAATATGCTTAAATATGATAATGCAACTAAAATGCTTAAAATTAAAGAGATGTTTAATTTATAAAGTAAAATTTTTAAAAAAGATATTTATAGCTTCTTTGAAATTTTTACAGAGTAGTATTTTAAATTTTTTCATTATTACTTTTTAACACTATAAATTTGGAATTTTTAGGCTTAGCTTTACGCCTATGCTTGTCTCCCTATAATTTATAACGATTTTTTATATTTTTTATAATGATCTAAACTTAAATTAATATTAATAACACCTGAAATTATTAATAATATTCCACAATATTTTTTACTAATTAAATCTAATATCCCTAAAGTCAAAAATAAAACCCCTAAAAATCCTTCTATTTTCCACAAGCTTTTGCTATTTATTGCTTCACTTTTGCACTTACCATACTTTTTTATTTGTTTAATTTTATCATTATATGCTAAATAAGGCATAAAGTTAAAAATAAATGCAATAATATCAATTATTAATAATCCAACGATAATTAAAAATACAGATTTTATATGAATTAAAGAAACAACTGATAAACATATTAGTGCTATAGCTATTACTAAGGAATAAAGCATCCCTTTTTTTGATGAATTCCTTATTCTTATATATTTATCTATTTCTGTTTTACTATCACTATAAATAGGTTTAGTATTAGCTTGTGCTGAAAAAATGTGCATTTGGTTCCCTATAGAAATAACCGATTTCCATCCTGCTTCTTTAAATATCGTAAAATATTCTTCATCTGCCTCATTCTGATAATCTAAGCTATATATTATGTCTTGAGGCTTATCTTTTTTTAATTTATAGAAAAAACCTCCTACAATATCTTCTAATATCCAACCTTCCATTGCATAATTTTTTAGTTTTTCCATATCGCTTTCTTCACTAAATGCCAATCCATTAATCATTACATATTTATTTTTCATAAATACCCCCATTTTAATCCAAAAAATTTTCAGCAAATTTAACCATCTGCTTTTTACGCTCAATCTCTTTTATTAGCATCTCTCTCCCTTTACTTGTTATTTTATACACTTTTTTATTTTCACCTGTGTCAGAACTCAACTCCACTAAACCTGCTGCTAAAAGTTTTTTCAGTGTTGTATAAAGTGATGCAGGACCAATAGTAACTTCGTTATTAGTAAGATTCTCAATAGTTTTCATAATTAGATATCCGTGCTTTTCCTCAATAACACTAGATAAAATATAAAAAGCAGAATCTGTTAGCTCTCCAACATCAATAGAATCTCTTCTTGGCATGAAATTCTCCTTCCCACTATATATCATTAAATGATATATCATTTAATATAATATATCAATAAATGATATATATGTCAAACATTCCCTTGACACCCGTACTATTTATATATTCTTTTTAAAATGCAAAAAAAATATAACCACCTATAGGTGGTTATAGATATATTATAAAGGCAACATTGCCTAGTCATTATTTTATAATTAAATTTTAGTAAAAACTTTCGTTACTTATGGTACAGTTCTCCCTATCAGTAATAAATGAGGTTTTTCTAAATTTACTATATTTACTATATTTACTATATTTACTTTCGTTCTCCCAACTATAAGTTTTATCAAAAAGAGTATGTTTAATATGTACACCTTCTTCACTTAAATTATTATTTATTTTTATAAAGATAAAAATCATTCATTTTAGTTTTAGATATTTTGAATTTAATTTAATTATAAAATTAGATTCTTCTACCTCTATTTCACTTAATACAGTTAAGTCAAGAGAACACGCATATAATTTTTTAAAAGTACTCCTTATCTTGTCCACCTCTATTAAAATGTTACTAGAAAATTTTTTGTATATTAATAGCAAATCTATATCATTTGGATTTTTTTTCTCATCGAGGATTGATCCAAATAAATAGATACTTTTAAAAGATTCAAACAAGTCTATATGATCTACTATTTCTTGAATAACACTATCTTTTTTACTTGAGACTGTTGATATATCCATAAAATTCATCCATCGTTAGTAGCTTAATATTCATGTCTTTTGCTAACTCATATGCTTCTGATGAAATACAGCTTGCACCGTTCCAATGATGCAAGTTTAAAATTATACATTCTTCTGCTGGAGCTAATTGCAGAAGAGCAACTTTACTTAAACAATACTCATAAATAAAAACTATATTTACATTATTCACTATAATTTCTTTTAAATTATTAATATCTCTAAAATCAAATTTTAATCCTTTTGACTTTATGACTTTTAGAGCATAATTTAAGCTTTCAAAACGAACTTTAACTCCTCTAAAGCTATTATTATCATAATACATTTGTCTCAATTTAGGTGTATCATTAAGATAGATTTTTTCATACTTCTTATCTATACGGCTTATCTTGACCTAAAACGATAGTTTCAAATTCTCCTTTATTTTGCAATGATGTTATTAAACACTCTATAGACTCTACAGATGGCAAGAATTTACCTTCTAAAGGTTCTATGCCAAATAAAGAATTAATCTCAATCGGAAATAATGCACCTCTTACTTTTTCTTCGCTTAATCGTGTAGCTTCAAACTCATCAATATGAAGAAGAAATCTTTGCACTATTGCTAAATTCGAAAAATCTTTTACAGTATGGCTTTGAATTAATCTAATATTTTTTTGTAAAATCTCTTTTATAATTCTATTATTTGATAAAATTTTTCCTTCCGCACTATCCCATAACTCTCTCTTATCCCCTAAATAATAATTTTCAAAGATAGCTTGATTCTCTAATAATAAAGGGACTACTTTACTTTTCAGCTCTTCAAAGTTATCATATTCTTCACTGAAGAATTTTTTAAACTCAGCTGCCCTTATTTTTTTCCACTCTTTAACTTCTTCTGCATTAAATGCATTGTTTTTATCAAAATTTGTATGGCAATTAGGACATAAGATAATTAAATTTTCAAAAGAATTATCTGCTGTTTTACAATGAGGGATTATATGAGCCTTTTCCATTATGTCTCCACTACCTTTAAATAATTCTGCTTTGCACGCTGGATTCATACACCTGCCCATAGATTCAGAATATATTTTTCTTTCAATATTGACATTTATACTCTTCCTCATTCTACCATCTCCTTTAAAAGTTTAAATTTACCATTCATGTACATAAGTATATCATATTTTTAAAAACCATATCACTTACTTGTGATATGGTTCACCGTATCACTTACAAGTGAGGTTTTTACATGCGTTTTTTAATTCCTTATAGGAACTTATGAAACCTAAAAATCATTCCCATTTAAAAAGCTTAATAGATACACCGCTACAAACCACTGTAAGTATAGTAATAGTAATGTAAATTGGTACTACTGAATCACATATACTTAAATTAAGTGAGGCGCTTTTTAAAACCTTTATCCCCTGAGTTAATGGGAAAATATCTGCCATCCTTTGAAGCGCTGTTGGCATAACCTCATATGGTAATGTTGCCCCTGAGAATATAAGCATAGGAAAATATAGAATACTTGCAATCACACCTGCTGATTTAGTATTTTTTGCTATTCCTCCCACCATGAAGCCAATACTGAACATTGAAGCCATTACTAATGTATATGCTCCTAAAAAATTAATCCAAGAACCTCTAAATTGAAAATTAAAAAATATCTTGGCTGTTAAATATACAAGTATTAATGAAACAATGGCATATAGGGCATAGATAACTCCTTCAACTGCTAGAATTATTGATGGACTCACAGGTGTTACCTTAAATCTTTTTAATATCTTTCTGTGACGATACTCAGATAACACTAAGGGCAAGCCCATAACCCCACCTGCGCAGATGGCAATGGTTGATATAGCAGCAAAAGATTGCTCCATGAATGTGAAGTCTGCTCCAGGAAATGCAGGTTTATTGCCATAAATAACACCTAAAATAACAGTTACCACTACCGGCATACAGATTGCAAAGATAAACATATCCATACCTCTTAGTGATAACTTTAATTCAGTTTTTAGCATTACTTTAAATACTTTCATCATCCAATTCCTCCTCATCTAGAAACCATAGATAAGCATCCTCAAACTTTTCATATGGACTCTGTTCCACTACTTCCTTAACTGTTCCATAAAATTCTATTGCTCCTTTTTTTAAAATGCATATTTTATCGCAGAGAACTTCAACCTCATCCATGAAATGAGATGTTAAAAAAATTGTGAGTCCTTGCTTCTTTAAGTTTAATAGGCACTTCCACACATCTCTTCTCACTTTTACATCTAGTCCTGTTGTAAGTTCGTCAAGGAAAACTACCTCTGGGTTAGGAATTAACGCTAGGATAATAAATAATCGTTGCTTTTCTCCTCCAGAAAGTTCACTTACTTGCTTTTTAACTTTATCATGAAGATTAAATTTCTTTAATAATTTATTGTAATCTAATGGATTATTATAGAGGACTTCTGTTATTTCACATAGCTCCTTTACTGTAATCTTTTCCTGATAATTAGATTCTTGAAACTGAACCCCAACTTTCTCGAATAGTTCTTTTCTTTGCTTTTTAGGATTCATACCTAGGATAGATACCAACCCCTCATCAAAACTCTTTGTACCTAAAATACATTCTATGGTAGTACTCTTCCCTGCCCCATTGGCCCCAAGCAATCCAAATACCTCTCCTCTCCTAACTGTGAAACTAACATCCTTCACCACTTTAACATCCCCATAGGATTTATATAGATTATGAACTTTTATTACTTCCATGTGTTATTCCCTCCTTTTGATAAAAGAATAACACCAGCACAAAGTCTGGTGTTAAAGTGTAGAGTTTATATTAAGTTCATTTTTCATATATTCTAGTTGTTTCAATATACTATGAGCATTTTTTTCTGCATCACTTAAGGAAGTAAGAAGCCTGTCGCATGCTGTAACAATGTCCTCATCCCTTTGGGGCTTATTAATCACCTCTCTAATATCAATTTCCTTACTTTCTGATATGGAATTCATCATTCTTAAAATTGCTGAAAGAGAGTAGTTAGCACAACGTAACGTGCGTATTATCCTTAATCTATTAATATCACTTTCAGTATAAACTCGATATCCATTCTGCTTTCTTTTAACTGTAAGCAAACCATTCATCTCCCAATTTCTTAATGTATCCATTGTGACTTGTAGATAGTCTGAGGTTTGCTTTCTTGTAAAAAATATATTGTTATCTTCAGCATTTATACCTGATAAAAGCTTCTTTGAAATTTCTATGGCTTCTTCTGCATTTTTTTGTTCTTGTTTTATCTGATTAATATAATCCTTTGTACAGTTAATTGCTTCTTGAAGCTCTCCCCTAGCAGATAACTTAACAACATTGATTATCTTCTTTCTAAGCCCATTTTGCAAAACCTCTACTTTAAAAGCAGTTCTAGCAAGGTTAAACTGTTCTATATGATAGTCAGTAAATACTCTGTAACCATTTGGTAACCTACTTGCCTCTGGTATTAATTTAAGCTTTTCGTACAAACGTACAGTGTTTGAATGTACCCCTATTCTTTTAGCTACTTCTGCTGTTTTATATATCTTATCCATACTATTTTCACCACCATGTTATTATTATAACACTTATGCAAAGTCTGGTGATTTAGTGGAGAGTTTTATTTGCTTATTATTAAATCTTACTTACGATACAGTATTTTTACTTATAAAAAACGTCTTACCCATTGATATCACTAAGCTAAGGATAATTTTATCATTTACTTATGATATGGTTCAATATTCATTATCCTAAATTTGATTTTTATTACATCAAAATATTTTTCTTTTAATTTATCACTACACTATGTATAGGGTTCCAAGTTTACTTTTAAAATTATCCATTCCAAAACTTGGATACCTAAAATAGTGAGACATGCTCCGAATCACTAAAAATTCAACACTGTATCTTGTGTGAAAATATTTTAAAGTTATTGAATAAATTTAAATTGGAGCTTGTTTCCCTATAATAATAAAAAATTTAAATAAGCTATTCATTGAAAATTGATTTAGAAACTCTCATAGATTTTTATTTGATTTTTTTGACCTAATCCAAGGACGGATTAGCCGGTGCATCAGACAAGGACGTCACTTCTCCGGGTAGTCATAAAAATCGGATAAAAATATATTTAGAGTTTCTTTGAAATTTTCACAGACTATCGTTTTAAATTTTTTCATTATTACTTTTTAATACTATAATTTGGGAACTTTTAGGCTTACCCTTACGTCTATGGAGATTAAAACTGAAATTTCAACTTATTCACTTATCTAACATATTTATCATTCTTTCTAATAATAAAATGCTTGCATATTTTTAAATTTTAGAGTTTATTAAATTATTTAATATATTTTTTCTTACCACTAATCATATATTAAATAAATTACATATAAAAAGAGCTATCACTCCTCTAACCTTTAGTTAGTTTTGTAATAGCCCCTAGTTATATCATACTCAAATTTAAAATTCCATTTAATGCCCTTTCTTGATCCATATAATAAAAGAGTTAACTAGTTTCACAATCCAATCTTCTAAATTAGGATATTCTTGTTTAATTAAATTTTTCACTTCATATATAGAAGCATCTAATGATAATGTATTCGTTCCTTCTACCTTGTTTCCTATAGCTATATTAGCTTTTGCATAATCTCCTACTGCTATATCTGATCCTATCGCTGCTGCACCTGCTGCATATTTTCCTATAGCCACTGCCCCAAATGAAAATATTCCTATAGATATTGCTCCAATTGAAAAGGTACCTATAGCAATAGCCCCTACTGCTAACAACAAACCTATTGCTAAAGCTGCCAAACTAATTAATGCTATGGATATAAAACCAAAACTTAAAATCCCAAATGATACAAATCCTACAGATATTATTCCATATGATATATTTCCTAAAGCAATTATCCCCTTTGCCTTTTTTAAACCTTTTCCTAAGTTAATATGCACAAGTGGCAATCCAAAAACTTTTCTCTTACTCTTATATTCATATTCCAATGAACTACTACCTAAATTAATAACCAACTGTTTTTTATTAATATTCACTTCTTCTTTATCTTCAAATGTGTTATTTTGTAAAATATCAAATCTATCATTATCTTTAACTAAGCTATCAATGGTTACATTATATAGTTCAGACAGTATTATCAATTTATTTAAATCCGGTATTGATTGTCCTGACTCCCACTTTGAAATCGCTTGTCTTGATATTCCTAATTTTTCTGCTAATTCTTCTTGAGATAACCCACTCTTTTTTCTTAATAACTGTAATTTTTTATTTAAATCCACTTTCTCACCCCCATGAAAAATTATACAAAATATACATATATCATTCTACCAACTAATGATTTCCTTTTGTCAACTATCAGTTGCATCCCTCTGTTAATTAGAATTATCTATAACTATAATTTTATTATTATAATCTTATTATAAACACATTTTTTTGATTGAAATAATTATGTCTTTTATTAATATAATATATTCATACCCAAACAAACCTTATCATTTGTTATTAAATAATAAGGTTTATTTTTAATGCAAAACTTTTTTGATTTTAAAAAAGTTTTACTTTATTAAATTACAAACTAGAATTTATACTTTTAATTTGATAGATTTATTTATATCTTGGACATTCTGGAAACAACTTTTATATTAAATGCTCTAGCAAATCCATCTCCAAAATCATGAGATGTTCCACTTTGAAGTGCCTTTCCATCATACATCAAGCTTTCAATTGTATATGTTGCTTTAACTCCTGCAAACTTTTCTTTTTAGGTCTTTTGTCCTTTTAGAACTGGAATTGCCAAATATTCTTCTAACATATTAGCATAAACATTCAACATATTAATAGTCTCTTCCTCTGCTTCTTCTGCTGTTTTATATACCCTATCCATACTATTTACACATCCATATTATTATCATAACACTTACAGAAAGTCTGGTGATTTAATGGAGAGTTCTATTTTTTATTGAATTTTTAAAAAGTTGTACTTCTCATACTTTTTCAATAGCTACCTTTAAAAATTATTTTTCATATTTTAAAATTAATATTTATCTTATATTACAGTTCTTCGTAACTACTTCAAGCTAAAATCCTCCCAATTAATCCCCCTATCTCTAATATACATAATTATGATATAGTGACTAAAATATACTATAGAGATTCCATAATAGGATAGCTAGGTCTTTTTTCAAGTTTTATCATCCTATAAGATAGAGATTCTTATTTAAAATTCATAAGTTTATTTATGAATTAATCCACTATAGCTTAGAATGTAGTATTTAATATGATTGAATTTAATTCGAAACATATTTTTTATTCTATTAATTAATTTTTAAATAATTAAATATTTTTTATGAAATGTTGTAACGAAATGCAATTTTTATAGTCTTATATATGAAAGGCGGTGAAAATGTGACCGAATTTGAGGAAGTATACTCTGCATATTTTAAAGACGTATATAAATATGTATTAAGTCTTTCTAAGAACGAAAACATTGCAGAGGATATAACACAAGAAACATTTTTTAAGGCTTTAAAAAATATTGATAGCTTCAAAGGAAATTGTAAAATGAGAGTTTGGCTCTGCCAAATTGCTAAAAACTCATATTTTTCATATCTAAAGAAAATACAAAGTAACTTTGTAAGTGTTGAAGATATAGTGGATGTTTCTGATGTTGATTTTGAACAAACATTATTTGACGATGAAAGTGCATTTGAAATTCATAAATTACTCCATAACTTAGAAGAACCATTTAAAGAAGTATTTACATTGCGTTTTTTTGGAGATTTATCGTTTGGTAAAATAGCTGAACTATTTGGTAAAACAGAAAGTTGGGCAAGAGTTACTTATCATCGTGCAAGAATAAAGATAAAGGAGAAGTTAATATGAAAGTATCATGTGAAGTTATTAGAGATTTACTACCATTGTATTATGATAAAGTTTGTAGTAATGAAAGTTCATCGTTAATAGAAGAGCACTTAGCTGAATGTACTCAATGCTTAGATGAATTGAAAAAACTTGAAATAAATTTAGAAAAGCCAAATATTCCAGAAGGGAAGGTAAAAGTAATGAAAAGTATTTCAACAAAGTGGAAAATGGATAAAAGAATTGCATTTACAAAAGGTTCAATGATAGCTTCGGCATTAGCAGCTATACTTTGTTTTATTATGTATAATGTTATAGGTGTAAAAATTTTATCAGATGGAACATTGGTTGAGCCATTCGCACTAATACCAATTGGATATGTATTCATATTAATGTTTATCATTTCATTAATATGCAACTTTATATTCTTAAAGAAACGTAAAATTATCTCTAAGTAGAATGTTCATAATTTAAAATTTAGTTGATTTATAATATTCTTATAGAATTTCAACAAGGACTTACTATTACAGTAAGTCCTTTAATATTTTCTAAATAGAAACCTCTATTATTTATGATACACTTCAACATTCATCATTCTAAATTTGATTTTTAATACACTATGTAATAATAAAAAATTTAAATAAGCTATTCATTAAAAATTGATTTAGAAACTCTCATAGATTTTTATTTGATTTTTTTGACCTAATCCAAGGACTGATTAGCCGGTGCATCAGACAAAGACGTCGCTTCTCCGGGTAGTCATAAAAATCGGATAAAAATATATATGGTAAATAGAATTTTAAGTTAGTTATGATTATTAGAGTTTCTTGAAACAACTAACTGAATAAAGGCTTAAAGTTATATTTACCATTCTTTTTAATAATAAAATTCTCGCATACTTTTAAATTTTAGAGTTTATTAAATTATTTAATATGTTTTTTCTTATCACTAATCATATATTAAACAAATTACATATAAAAAAAGCTATCACTCCTCTAACCTTTAGTTAGTTTTGTAGTAACTCCTTAGACATATAAAAAAGAAATAATATACCAACTATTTAAAGCATATTTAGTATATTATTTCTTTGATTATTCATTATTTAAAATCTATAGATTCATAACAATTTCTTTATACTTTAATCCTCTTACTGCAAAGTTAGGGAACATATCAAAGCTTGCACATGCTGGTGATAATGTTACTATATCTCCATTTTTAGCTAACTTTTTAGAAAGCTCAACTGCTTCTTCTAAAGTACTTACTTCATGTATAGAAACTTCTATTCCTTTTTCCTCTTTTAATCTATTAAATTCATGTTTGATTTTATCCTTAGTTGCACCTAATAATATAAGTTCTTTTATATATGGATATCCATCAAATGCTAGTATATCAAAAGCTAGATTTTTATCATATCCACCAGCTATTACTATTACAGGTTTTTCGAAAGCCTTTAAGCTAGCAAGTGTTCTTGTTGGACTTGAAGCTATAGAATCATTATAATATTCTACACCATCTAACTTTCTTACTAATTCACTTCTATGCTCTACTCCACCAAAATTTATAGCTACATTTTTCATAGCTTCTATACCCACTTCATCACAAGTAGCTGAAAATGCTGCTAAAAGGTTTTCTACATTATGCATTCCTTTTAACTTAATTTCATCTTTTCTACAAACAAGCTGGCCTTTTACATATAACTTTCCATCTTCAAAATAAGCGCCTTCACTTATTTTTTCTTTTCTACTAAATGTGTAAACTTTGCCTTTAGCTTCATTAATCATACCTTTAGTTATATCGTTATCTAAGTTTAAAACTAATAAGTTTTCTTTATCTTGATATTTAAATATATTTTTCTTACTATCCACATACTCATTCATATCCTTATGCATATCTAAATGATTTGGAGAAAGATTTGTAACAACAGCTATATCTGTTGATGTGTCCATTGTCATTAATTGAAAGCTAGATAACTCTAAAACAACTCTATCTGTTTCCTTCATTTTTTCTATATTCGTAAATAATGGAGTTCCTATATTTCCCCCAACCCAGGTATTGTATCCACTTTCTTTTAATATATTATAAACTAATGTTGTAGTTGTTGTTTTTCCATCACTACCTGTTATGCCATATACTTTTGCTGGACAGTACTTAACGAATTCTTCCATTTCTGAAGTTATATAAGTTCCTTCTTCTTTCGCTCTTACTAACTCATCACAATCTATTCTCATAGAAGGCGTTTTAAATATCACTTCAAATCCTGTAAGTTTTTCTAGATAACCTTCACCTAATTCAAACTTAACACCAATTTTACCGTATTTTTCAACAACCTCTTTAAGGTCTTCTTTATTTTTTTTGTCAAAAGCAGTTACTTTAGCACCTAATGATACTAAGTATTCTATAAGTGGTATGTTACTTACACCTATTCCTACTACTGCTACATTCTTATTTTGTATATATTTTTTGAATTCTTCAAAATTTCTCTTCATATTATCTTAATCCTCCAAGATTATATAGTTAAAAATATTACTAATTTGTTTATAAACTCTATACTTTAAATTATATTATATTTCCTTTAATAATTAAAATATATAAATAAAACTTTATATATTTATTCATTTTTAACATATCTTAGTTTTTTTAAACTTCAACATGTATTATACCATTATTATTCTTTATTTAAAAATAATTATATAATTAACCTTATTTGTATGTCAAAATTGCGCGAATTTATTTAATATATAAACTTATTTTCATCTTATTGAATTCAAGTTTTCTAAATGATATACTTTATTTGTGCCGTAAGGAATATGTTAAGATGATTCCCCAAAATTTTAACATAACACATAACATATCCCCATGATTAAACCCTATTTTTTACCGGATTTTAATCCGGTTATTTTTTTGTATATTTTACATAAGGCATTTTTTAATATCAGTTTAATTATTCAAATTATACTTTTTATATATTATTCAAAGTAAAATACTTTATTTTTACCGTGATATACTATATAAAATATATAAGAATAGTAAACTGCTATTTTTAAAAACACCTAATTAAAATCCCAACAAGTTTTTGTTGGGATTTTTATTTTATTTATTAAAACTCTATTTTTTCTTCTATATATTTAACTAAATCATCTACTGATAATCTTATTTGTTCCATTGTATCTCTATCTCTAATTGTAACTGTATTATCTTCCATTGTATCAAAGTCAACAGTTATACAAAGCGGAGTTCCAATCTCATCTTGTCTTCTATATCTTTTTCCTATACTTCCTGCTTCATCATATTCAATATTGAATTTTTTAGCAAGCATAGAATATACTTCTAATGACTTTTCACTTAATTTCTTGCTTAGTGGTAATACTGCAGCTTTAAATGGTGCTAATGCAGGGTGTAAGTGTAATACATTTCTTACATCTCCGCCTTCTAATTCTTCTTCTTCATATGCATTTATTAAAAACGCTAAAGCTACTCTGTCTGCACCTAATGATGGTTCTATTACATATGGTACATATTTTTCATTAGTTGTAGGATCTAGATATTTCATATCCTCACCTGAATGTTCCATATGTCTTTTTAAATCGTAATCTGTTCTATCAGCTATTCCCCATAGTTCGCCCCATCCAAATGGGAATAAGAATTCTATATCACATGTTGCATTACTATAGAAAGATAATTCTTCTTTGCTATGATCTCTAAATCTTAAACTTTCTTCTCTCATTCCTAAATCAAATAAGAATTTTTTACAATAATCTTTCCAGTATTCAAACCACTCTAAATCAGTTCCTGGTTTACAGAAGAATTCAAGTTCCATTTGTTCGAATTCTCTAGTTCTAAATGTAAAGTTTCCTGGAGTTATTTCATTTCTAAAAGATTTACCAACTTGAGCTACTCCAAATGGTACTTTTTTTCTTGATGCTCTTTGAGCATTTTTAAAGTTTACAAATATACCTTGAGCTGTTTCAGGTCTTAAGTATATTTCTGATTTATTATCTTCTGTTATACCTTGGAAAGTTTTAAACATTAAGTTGAATTTTCTTATATCAGTGAAATTTCTTTTTCCACATTTAGGACATACTATTTCATTTTCTTCAATATAATTTTTATATTCTTCATTAGTCCATCCATCTGCTACTGCAAATTCAGCTCCTTGCGCAGCCATGTGATCTTCAACTAATTTATCTGCTCTAAATCTAGCTTTACATTCTTTACAATCCATTAATGGGTCTGAGAAACCACCTACATGTCCTGTAGCAACCCAAACTTGTGGATTCATAAGTATTGAACAATCTAATCCTACGTTATATGGACTTTCTTGAACAAACTTTTTCCACCATGCTTTTTTTACATTGTTTTTAAATTCTACGCCTATAGGACCATAATCCCAAGAATTTGCTAGTCCTCCATAAATCTCTGACCCAGCAAATATAAAACCTCTATTTTTACATAAGCTAATAATCTTATCCATAGTTATTTCTGTCATAATACTTCCTCCTTTTTTGTTTCTAAAAATAAAAAAACCATTACTAGTTAAGGGACGAAATTTAATTCCGCGGTTCCACCCTTATTAGCAATAGCTCAACTCTTCCAACTATACTCAAAAGCTCCATTCACAATAAATTCATAATGGTTTACACCAAACACCATCTCTCTTTTAATTCTTTATTGTTACTCTTCTTTCTCATCATATATCTATTAAATTATATATACCTATTTTATCAAAATAACTTTCATTGTCAAGACAATACTTTTTAGTTTTTATATTATACTATGAACTAAACTAGTCTTTGGTTCTATATTACTAAAACTACTTCTAAATATATGTATGTCCTTTTTTACATTTTTTATTCAAAAAAAAGTAATACAACTGTATTACTTGAAAATTCAAATGGCTCCGCGAAAAGGATTCGAACCTTCAACCTATCGGTTAACAGCCGAGTGCTCCACCGTTGAGCTATCGCGGAATATTTAATTAATTTACACTTTCATTATACATAAACTTTTATTTTTTTTCAAGTAGTTTTTCTTATTTTTTTTATTTTTTAAATAAAAGAATAAAGCCTGAAACTTTTAGGCTTTATTCTTTATATTTAAATGAAATTTTTCTTATTGTAATGGTTTCATTGTAGGGAATAATATTACGTCTCTTATAGATGTTGAATCAGTTAAGAACATTACTATTCTATCTATACCAATTCCTAATCCACCTGTTGGAGGCATACCTATTTCTAATGCATTCATGAATTCTTCATCTATAACATAAGCCTCATCATCACCAAGTTCTCTTTCATTTGCTTGTTGTGCAAATCTATCTCTTTGAACTATTGGGTCATTAAGCTCTGAGTATGCATTACATACTTCTCTACCATAAACAAAACCTTCGAATCTTTCTGTAAACTCTTCGTTACCACGTTTTTTCTTAGTTAATGGTGATATTTCAACAGGATAATCACAAAGGAATGTTGGTTGTATTAAATGTTCTTCACCGTACTCTTCAAATAACATATTTAATACTTCACCTTTTGTTACTTTATCTATTGGTTTAGGGAATTCTAAATGCTTTTCTTTAGCAATTTTTTGAGCTTCTTCATTTGTTTTTATTTCATTAAAGTCTATACCTGCATATTCTTTTACAGCATCAACCATTGTTATTCTTCTCCAAGGTGGTGTAAAGTCTATTTCTGTTCCTTGGTAAGTAACTTTAGTTGTTCCATGTACTTTTTCACATGCATATGCAACAAGTTGCTCCGTCATTTCCATCATATCATTATAATCAGCATAAGCTTCATATAATTCTATCATTGTGAACTCTGGGTTATGTCTTACACTCATACCTTCATTTCTGAAGTTTTTACCCATATCATAAACCTTTTCAAATCCACCAACTATACATCTTTTTAAATATAATTCTGTAGCTATTCTTAGGTACATGTCTATATCTAATGTGTTGTGATGAGTTACAAAAGGTCTAGCAGCGGCTCCCCCTGCAATTGGCGATAGTATTGGAGTTTCAACCTCTAAGTATCCTCTATTATCTAAGAATTCTCTTATGGCTTTTATTATGTTGATTCTCTTCATGAATGTATCTCTAACATCCTTATTCATAACAAGGTCTACTTCTCTTTGTCTATATTTTAAATCTGGATTTTTAAGTCCATGCCATTTTTCTGGTAATGGTTTTAAAGATTTTGATATTAATTTTATTTCTTTTGCACGTATTGAAGTTTCGCCCGTTCTAGTAACAAAAGCTGTACCTGTTACAGTTACAAAATCTCCAATATCAAAAGTTTTAGCATCTTTAAAAGACTCTTCTCCAACTGCATCTAATCTAACATAAATTTGTATTTTACCATCTCTATCATGAACATCACAGAATCCTGCTTTACCTTGGATTCTTTTTGACATAAGTCTTCCAGCTATAGTTACAAGATTATCTCCTAATTCTTCAAATTGTTCTTTAACTTCTTGTGAATTATGAGTTCTATTAACCTTATATACATCAAAAGGATCTTTACCCTGCTCTTGAAGTTCAGCTAATTTTTGTCTTCTTATTGTAACCTGTTCGTTAAATTCTTCTTCTTTAGCTTGTATATCTTCTATTTCTAATTCTCTTGTGTTATTTTCTTCCATGTTAATAACCTCCTAAGATCTTCTGATTTCAATTATCTCATACTTACTAGTTCCATCCGGAATTATTGCTTCTACTACATCACCAACACCTTTACCGATAAGGGCACTTCCAACTGGTGACTCGTTAGATATTTTATTTTCCATAGGATCTGCTTCTGCTGACCCTACAATTGCAAACTCAACTTCTTCATCAAACTGAAAGTCTTTAACTCTTACTATAGAGCCTACACTAACTATATCATTGTCTAGTTCGCTTTCATCTACAACTGATGCATTTCTTAACATGTTCTCAAGTTGTATTATTCTTCCTTCTACAAAAGCCTGTTCATTTTTTGCTTCATCATATTCTGAGTTTTCACTTAAATCTCCATATCCTAAAGCAACTTTTATCTTTTCAGTTATTTCTTTTCTCTTCACAGTTTTTAAGAATTCTAATTCTTCTTCTAATTTTTTTACGCCTTCGTACGTCATTACATACTTTTTAGTATCGCTCATTTTCTTCTCCCCTTTAACGATATATAATATAATATAGTTAATTCTATTGATAAACATATTAAAATAATTTGTTTTAGGCATCTGAAAGTAAATAATAAGTCAAAGATGGGAAGTATATTTTGAGTTAGACAAGGAAACAGGTTCCACAGATAGTAGCAACTATCTAAGGGTTCTGTTGACACAGTATAACACAAAATAGACGATCATTCCGACTTGTTTATTTTTTTCAAGATACCTTATACGGTTTAATACTTTAAGTTATTATAAATCAGTAATATAATTGTGTCAATAAAAGGATATTACTAATTAATGTAGGGTTTTGGCATATTTTTTATATCCTATCCACAAAGACATTTTTATATTCAATTAATAGTTCTCTAAGCTCTTCATATTTAGTCATACAATTTACTTTATCTTTTATGTCTGTACAATACCTTAACCCTTTTATGTACCAAGCTATATGTTTACGCATCTCTCTTATAGCCTTTATTTCTTCAAAATATTTTATAGCTAAATCTAGATGCCTTATGCACATTTCAACTTTTTCTAAATCTGTAGGTTTTAACACCTCATTTTTACTAAAAGCATTTTGTATTTCTCTAAATATCCAAGGATTTCCCATAGCTCCTCTAGCTACCATTATACCATCACAATTAGTTAATTCTTTCATTTTTAATGCATCTTCATAAGAAAATACATCTCCATTTCCTATAACCGGAATACTAACTGCTTCCTTTACTTTTCCTATTATGTTCCAATCTGCATTTCCGTTATACATTTGTGCTCTAGTTCTTCCATGAATAGCAATAGCATCAACACCTGCATCTTCTACATACTTTGCAAATTCTACTGCATTTATATTATCCTCATCAAACCCTTTTCTAAACTTTACTGTTACTGGCTTATTACTTACCTTTTTCATCTCTCTAATAATTTCAGATGCAAGCTTAGGATTTTTCATCAAAGCAGAGCCTTCTCCGTTTTTTACTATTTTAGGTACAGGACATCCCATATTTACATCAACTATAGAAATATCCTCTCTTTCATTAAATACTTCACAAGCATGAGCCATTATTTTAGGATCACTACCGAAAATCTGAATAGCAACTGGTCTTTCTTCTTCTGACGTTCTCATAAGAACCTCTGTATTTCTACTTCCATAAAATAAACCTTTTGCACTAACCATTTCAGTATAAACTAACCCACACCCCATCTCTTTGCATATACCTCTATATGCAATGTCAGTAACTCCTGCCATTGGGGCTAAAAACACATTGTTTTCAAATTCAAGGTTTGATATTTTCATTGCATCACCTATTCTTTATTCTTTTCATATATCATTCTTAACCCATCTAATGTTAAAAATGGTTCAACTTTATCTATTGTTTGTGAATCTTGTGCTATTAATGTAGCAAGTCCTCCAGTTGCTATTACAATTGGATCTTCTTCACCTTTAGCCATCATCTCTTTTTTCATCTTATTAACTATATAATCTACCTGCCCTACATAACCACATACAATTCCAGCTTGCATACTTGCTACTGTATTTTTACAAATTACTGTATCTGGTTTTACAAGCTCAACTCTTGGAAGTTTTGCTGCTCTTTCAAATAAAGCATCAGATGAAATTTTTATACCAGGACAAATAGTTCCACCTAAATAATCTGCATTTTTAGTTATAGCACAAAATGTAGTAGCCGTTCCAAAGTCTATTATTATCATAGATTTTTTATAAGTTTCAAAAGCTGCCACAGCATTAACAATTCTATCTGCTCCAACTTCCTTAGGATTATCATATTTTATGTTTATTCCTGTTTTAACCCCTGGTCCTACAACTATAGGGTTTTGATTAAAATATTTTCTAATCATATGTTCTAATGAATACATTATATTAGGTACAACTGAAGAAATTATTATTCCTTCAATATCCGAAGCTTTAATATTATTTTGCTCAAATAATTGCCTAACCTGTATTCCATATTCATCAGAACTTCTTTTATGATCAGTAGATAATCTCCAATCAACCATAAGTTTCTTATCTTTATATATGCCCAATACTATATTAGTGTTTCCAACATCCAATACAAAAACCATAAAATTCACCTCTATACAATTAAAAGCAGCCTTGCCAGCTGCTTTATAGAATCTACTAATAAAAACATTATAAAATAATAATTTAATTTTAACAAGTTAATATATTTTGTCAAGTAGCCTAAATTCTTTACCTCAGCTCTCTCTAATAGCTAAATGAATGTTTTCCTTAGTTTTTCTATTTCTAAGCTTTTATCCATTTAAAAACTTATTTAGTGTCTCCAAGTGAGTACTATGCTTATCTATTAATTCATTTAAAACACTTATAGATTGGGGATTAGTTGAACTATCTAAGTATCTTTTATACTTTTTTACAAGGCTTTTTTCTTTACCTATAACTTCAATAATATCTTCTTTATTTTGAAATAGCATATAACCACTCCTTTTTAATATTATTCTCAATAATAAAAAGGAGTATACTTATTATATATAAGAATACAATCTTAAAATTAATTTTATACATTAGTTAAGAAAAAATAAGTACAAATATAGTTAGTTAATAGTTAACAGGTAAGAGTTAATATTTTAGGATGAAACTGTCAAATATTAGTATGATATTAATCTTAAATCTTCTCATTTGATAAATTCATAAGTTTAAAATTCATTTTAGAACCCTATATAGCGTTCCAAGTTGACTTTTAAAATTATCCATTCCAAAACTTGGATACCTAAAATAGTGAGACATGCTCCGAATCACTTAAAATTCAACACTGTATTTTGTGTGAAAATATTTTAAAGTTATTGAATAAATTTAAATTGGAGCTTGTTTCCCTATACTTCTATACAAAAAATTAATAAAGAGTGCCATATCATGATAAAAATCATTTTAAGGCACTCTATTTTAAATTTTTACTACATTATATTATATTTTAATCACTATCCAAATATGGACAGTAATACTCCTGCTGCAACAGCACTACCGATTACTCCTGCAACATTAGGTCCCATTGCATACATTAATAAGAAGTTTGTTGGATCATACTCTTGTCCAACTACTTGTGAAACTCTAGCAGCCATTGGAACTGCTGAAACTCCTGCTGAACCTATAAGTGGGTTTATTCTTCCCTTTGTAAGTTTACACATTAGTTTTCCTATTAAAACGCCGGATGCAGTTGCAACAGAGAATGCTACAACTCCTAAAATTACTATTCCTATAGTCTTTGGTGTTAAGAAAACTTCTGCTTTAGCTGTAGCTCCAACAGATAAGCCTAAGAATATAGTAATTATGTTTATTAACGCATTTTGAGCTGTATCTGTAAGTCTTCCAACAACTCCTGATTCTTTAAATAAGTTTCCAAGCATTAACATACCTACAAGTGATTTTAATGAAGGTAAGAACAATATTACTAATATAGCAACAACTATAGGGAATATAATTTTTTCTGTTTTAGATACTTGTCTTAATCCCCCCATTTTTATAGTTCTTTCCTTATCCGTTGTTAAAGCCTTCATTATAGGTGGTTGAATCATAGGTACTAATGCCATATATGAATAAGCAGCAACAGCTATAGGCCCCAATAAGTGCGGTGCCAACTTATTAGTTAAGAATATAGCCGTTGGACCATCCGCTCCTCCAATTATTCCTATTGATGCAGCCTCTTGTGGTGTAAATCCTAAAACCATAGCCACTATAAATGCAAAGAATACTCCAAATTGAGCTCCTGCTCCCATAAGCACACTAGATGGATTAGCAAGTAATGGACCAAAGTCCGTCATTGCTCCTACGCCCAAGAAAATTAATGGCGGGAATATTTCTAATTTAACCCCTTTAGATAAATAATAAAGAAGTCCTCCAGCCGCTCCATTTGATGGTTCTGCCATTATATCTGCTAATGGTAAATTTGTTAACAACATACCAAATGCTATTGGTAATAATAATAATGGCTCAAACTCTTTAGCTATAGCTAAATATATTAACAAGCAAGCTACTGCAAGCATAACTATTTCTTTCCAAGTTATTGCTGCAAAGCCAGAGGAAGCTAATAGTTCTTGTAACACTTGTAAAATATTCATTTATTTTGCCTCCTTTTGCTATCCAATAACAGCTAATATATCTCCTGTATTTACAGATGCTCCTTTTGGTACACTAACTTGTACAACAGTACCATCTACTGGTGCCATAATTTCATTTTCCATTTTCATTGCTTCTAAAACGAATAAAACCTCACCTTTTTTCACTTTAGCGCCTTCTACAGCATTTATTTTTACAATAGTTCCTGGCATTGGACTTTCCAATTTTTCTCCTTGAGCAGCTGATTTCTTTTCCGCTACTGGAGTTTCTTGAACCTTTGGTGCAGTTTTTACTGCTGTATTATTTGGTTGAGGTACTGATGTAAACTCACCTTTTACTTCTTCTACCTCAACTTGATAAACATTTCCATTAACAGTTACATTATATCTTTTCATAATAAACAATTCCTCCTTAACAAGCTCTACCTTGAATTATTATTCCAATTAGAATTTGATACCCTTTTTATACTTCTTATATTTAAACCAGAAGTTGGAACATCTAATTGAAGTGATAAGGCCCCAATTATAGCTGCCACGATCTCTGAGTCGTCTTGAAGTTCAACTTCTTCATTTTCTTCAACTTTCGTTACAATAACTGTATCTTCAGGTTTTTCTTTTTTTACATTTTTAGCATTTCTTTTTTCAAAAATGCTGTTTTGAAATTTTATTATAAACATAAGTATAATTAGCACTACAAAAACTATAAGCATAGCAACTACCGATACACCTACTGCAAAAATAAATTTCTCTAATACACTTCCTGTCATATTCTTACCTCCCTAAAGTAGATTTTTTCCATGTTTCTTAGGGTAGCTTAACTCTCTTTTACTTTGTAACATATCTAACATAGCAAATACCATTTGTTTAGTTTCGCTTGGTTTAATAATACTATCTATTAATCCAACTTCTGCTGCTAAATATGGATCTGCATATTCATTTATATGCTCTTTTATTAATTCAGCTTCTTTAGCCTCTTTATTTTCTGCATTAATTATTTCATCTATATATTTATTTTTTATTTGATTCTTTGGATTAGTTAAAGCTATCTTTGCTGTTGGCCAAGCTAAACTTACATCTAAAGCAGATTCCTTACTTGCTAAAGATAAATAACCAGCACCATAAGCTTCACCTATAACTAATGACACTTTTGGAACAGTTGAATCACATAATGCATATATCATAGTACCTACATCACTAGCTACACCATTTATCTCTTCTTTTAAACTTGCTTCAAATCCTAAAGTATCAACAATGCTTAATATTGGTATGTTAAAACTATCACATATTCTTACAAATCTACACACTTTAGTTGAAAGTTTTCTATCTAACTTACTCTTTTCATTACCATTAGCTATAACCCCAACTGTTAATCCATTTAATTTAATTAAATAAGTTTTTATTGCAGACTCTAAATTTTTGTTAACTTCTAAAGTAGAACCTTCATCTGCAATTGTATTTACAACTAATTCTCCATTAAAAGTTTCATCTATAGCTGCTTTATTCAAATTATCTTTTTTATCATTTAAACTATTATCTTCACAAGATAATGGTGCCATTTCCAAACTATTAGATGGTATAAATTCAAGTATTTTTCTTGTAATATTTAATGCTTCTTCCTCTGTTTTTACAACAAAGTTAGCATTTCCACTTTTAATACTTTCTTCACTATTAAATAATTTATTATCTATATAATTGCTTTCTGCCACTCTTAATGAATCATTTGTATTTATACTTAATTTGGATAATCCTTCAATTACAACAATAAAATCACTTAATGTTGCATTAGCAGCCATAATACCATTACATGGTCCAGCTACTACAGATATTTGTGGAATAACTCCATTTAATTTTGAAGTTTTTCTTAAAACCTTTCCATAAGAAGATAAAAGTTCAACTCCTTGTGATATATTGCCACCAATAGAATCAAAAACTTTAATTATTGGTGCACCACATTGTGCAGCCTTGTCCATTATATTGCAGATTTTTTCTGCCGCAAACCTATTAAATGTAGCACCATCTACAGTATAATCTTCTGCATAAATATATACTAACCTGCCATTTATAGTTCCATGACCTGCTATAACCCCTGAACCATTCTTTTTAATTAATCCACCAACTTCTATAAAAGAGCCATTATCTAGTATAGATAAAATTCTTTCTCTAGCAGTTAGTTTCTTTAAGTTATGTTGCATATCAACCTTTTCTTTGCCACCACCTTGGTGTGCTCTATGCATAACTTCATCAAATACATCAAGTTTATCCATCTCATTGCCTCCTGACTTTCAAATACTCATGTTACCCAACAACAATAATATCACAAAAAATTCAGATTGTATACCGATTGTGCAGGTTTTATTTCATTTTTCTGTGTATTGAAAAAAAAGACTTAAAGTTTGCAACTCCTAACTGTAATTCCGTCTTTTTTAGGCATATGAAAATAAGTACTAAATAAAATCCGGAAAACTATTTGTTACGAGATACTAAGGTTAAATCCAGTGATAGTACGGATATATATAGGTTTGGCAGACAAAGCATTTACTACAGATAAGTTAGAATGCTGGTCTACTATTCTTTGATTACGCCTTATATTTTTAAACAACAAAACCCATTATAAACTTTTCAATTTATAATGGGTTTCTTACTAATTTATTTGTTCATTTAGAATGATTCTCAAATTTTAAAATTCATATTTCAAATTATTCATTTAAAATAGTCCTTCTATTACTCCGTCTTCTCTTATATCTATTTTTTCTGCTGCAGGAACTTTAGGTAACCCTGGCATCGTCATTATATTACCTGTAAGTGCTACTATAAATCCTGCACCATTTGATAATCTAACTTCTTTAACTGTAATTTTAAATCCTCTTGGTCTTCCTAAAAGACTTCCATTATCTGATAAAGAATTTTGTGTTTTCGCTACACATATAGGTAATTTATCTGCACCTATTTTTTCTATTTGAGCTATTTGTTTTTTTACTGCTGGAACAAACTCTACTCCATCAGCTCCATATATTTCTTTGGCAATAATTTCAATTTTTTCTTGTACAGAAAGCTTTTCATCATAAAGGACTTTAAAATTACTTTCACTTTCTTCTATAGTTTTCACTACTTTTTCAGCAAGATCTAATCCGCCATCTGCACCTTTTTCCCAAACTTCAGTTAAAGATACTTCTACGCCTTTTTTCTCACAGAAATCTTTTATAAATTCAACTTCTTCATTGCTATCAGTTATAAATTTGTTTATTGCCACAACTACAGGCACACCAAATTTTTGAACATTTTCTATTTGTTTTTCTAAGTTTTCTATACCTTTAGATAAAGCTTCTACATTAGAAACATTTAAATTTTCTTTCTTCACTCCACCATGATGTTTTAAAGCTCTAATAGTAGCTACTAAAACTACAGCACTTGGATTTAAGCTTCCATATCTACATTTTATATCAAAGAATTTTTCAGCTCCTAAATCAGCTCCAAAACCAGCTTCTGTTATTGCATAGTCACCTAATTTTAAAGCCATTTTTGTAGCTAATATACTATTACATCCATGAGCAATATTAGCAAATGGTCCACCATGTATTATAGCTGGTGTATTATCTAAAGTTTGAACTAAATTTGGTTTTATAGCATCTTTCATAAGCATAGCCATAGCACCATTTACTTTTAAATCTTTACAATATACAGGTTCTCCATCTGTATTATAAGCTACTAATATGTTTCCAAATCTCTCTTTTAAATCCATCAAATCATTTGATAAACATAATATTGCCATTATTTCTGAAGCAACAGTTATAGTAAATCCATCTTCTCTTGTAAATCCATTTGCAGTTCCACCTAGACCAACAATAACTTTTCTTAATGCTCTATCATTCATATCAAGTACTCTTTTGAAAAGTACCTTTCTTGAATCTATTTTTAATGAGTTTCCTTGATGAATATGGTTATCTATAGCTGCACTTAAAAGGTTATTTGCTGTTGTTATAGCATGCATATCCCCTGTAAAGTGTAAGTTTATATCTTCCATTGGAACAACTTGTGCATAACCACCACCAGCTGCTCCCCCTTTAACTCCAAAAACTGGTCCTAAAGAAGGCTCTCTTAATGCAATAACTGCATTCTTTTGCATTTTACATAAAGCTTGACCTAATCCTATTGTAACTGTTGACTTTCCTTCTCCTGCTGGTGTTGGATTAATAGCAGTAACTAATATTAACTTACCGTCCTTATTATTTTTCTTTAAAACGTCTAAAGATACCTTTGCTTTATATTTACCATAAAGCTCTATATCATCCTCTGATAATCCTACTTTTTTTAGCTACATCAACAATAGGTAGCATTTTAGCGCTTTGTGCAATTTCAATATCTGTCATCATAATTATAAAACCCCCTTTAAATTTTCACCTAAAAATTTAATACAGAAATATAAAATCATATTCTATATCTTATATACATATGACCTTATATTCTAAAATAATGATAATAAACTATATAATGAACATTCAGATTTTATTTTTTAATTGAAGTTCAAGCTTATTTCACTATACGTTTAACTAATTATTATTAAATTGTATCACTAAATAACATTAAATGTTATACTTACTAAAAATTTTAATTATATTTTTAAATAAAATTTCATTGTTAGTATATTTAATCGGTTTATATCCATTAATTTTAGATGTTATTCTATAATCCTATAGTTGTATACCTATATATTATTATTTTATATTCTACTGAAAATGAAATATTTGTAAATTAATTGTAAATATATAACCCCATTGATTCTCTGTTGTATTTTACATACTTTGTTTTTATTTTTAATATTATTATACGACATGTTACGTATTTTTTCACTATTTTTTTTATATTGTTCGTAAAATAAAAAGAAGGGCTTTTTTTGCCCTTCTTTTTTAATCTTCTTTATCTATAATATCAGCTTTATCTATTGTAGTTTCATTTTCCTCTGAAATTTTATTTTCCACAGTATTTTCTACTACATCTACAGCCTTTTCTTCTTCTAAAGATTTATTTTCGCTTTCAGCTTTTACTTCTAATTCATCTAAACTTTTGCCATCCATAATTAAGTTAAATTCCTCAGCTGTAAGTTTTTCTTTTTCCATAAGAGCCATAGCAACTGCATGTAATTTATCAACATTTTCAGTTAATATTGTTTTAGCTCTAACATAAGCTTCATCAACTAAATCTCTTATTTCTTGATCTATTAATGATGCAACCTCTTCTGAGAAATCTCTTGAATGACCAATATCTCTTCCTAAGAAAACTTCACCTTGTTCTTTACCATATGATATAGGACCTAATTTATCACTCATACCATATTCCATAACCATTTTCTTAGCTATAGAACTTGTTCTATCGATATCATTTTTAGCTCCAGTACTTATTTCTTTAAGTATTATAGCCTCTGCAACTCTTCCTCCTAAAAGACCAACCATCTCGTCTTTTAACTTAGAACGTGATGTATAACTTGTATCTTCATCTGGTAAGTGAAGAGTGTATCCTCCAGCCATTCCTCTTGGAATTATACTTATTTCATGTACTGCATATGAATTTGGAAGATATTTTGAAACAACTGCGTGACCAGCTTCATGATAAGCTGTTAATCTCTTATCTTTTTCACTTATTACTCTAGATTTCTTCTCTGGACCTGCAATTACTCTTGTAATAGCTTCTTCAAGCTCTTCCATTGTTATAACTTTTTTATTTCCTCTTACTGTTAATAATGCAGCCTCATTCATTAAGTTTTCTAAGTCTGCTCCAGTAAATCCAGGAGTTCTTTTTGCTAATACTTTTAAATCAACATCTTCACCTAATGGTTTATTTCTAGAGTGAACTTTTAAGACTTCTTCTCTACCCTTTACATCTGGTGCTCCAACAACTATTTGTCTGTCAAATCTACCAGGTCTTAATAATGCTGGGTCTAGTATGTCTGGTCTATTTGTTGCTGCTATCATGATAATTCCTTCATTAACTCCAAAACCGTCCATTTCAACTAGTAATTGGTTTAATGTTTGTTCTCTCTCATCATGACCACCGCCAAGACCGGCTCCTCTCTGTCTACCAACAGCATCAATCTCATCTATAAATATTATACATGGTGAGTTTTTCTTTGCTTGCTCAAATAAGTCTCTTACTCTTGAAGCACCTACACCTACAAACATCTCAACGAAATCTGATCCTGATATACTAAAGAATGGAACTCCAGCTTCTCCAGCTACAGCTTTTGCAAGTAATGTTTTACCTGTTCCTGGAGGACCAACTAAAAGCACTCCTTTAGGTATTCTTGCACCTACATCTATATATCTTTTAGGACTTTTAAGAAAATCTACTATTTCTGCTAGTTCTTCTTTTTCCTCATCTTCACCTGCTACATCTTTAAATGTAACTTTCTTTTTATCTGGTGTTGCCATTTTAGCTTTACTTTTTCCAAAGTTCATAACACCACGGTTTCCACCGCCTCCACCAGATTGTTGCATAAACATTCCCCAGAATGCTACTAACATTATTATTATTAAGAATGTTGGTAACATAGTAAACCAAAATGGAACCTCTTGTGGCGGTGTAAATGATAAGGATTCTAATCCTTTATTCTCATAATCTTGTTTTAAATCAAGAAAAGCTTTTTCTGGTAAAGCGGTAACATATTTGGTGCCATCTTTTAGTTCACCAACTATTGTCATCCTATCTTCATCCATTTGAGCTGTTTTAACTTTACTATCTTTCCAGTATGTTTCAAATTGAATAGCATTTAACTGCGTAACATTGCCTTTTCCATCATAAAGTGTAAAAGCTGAAACAATTACTAGAATTAAAACTAATAACCAGGCCGTTGCACTCGAAAACTTCTTCACTAAAGGCCCCCCTCTCTTTCTAAAAGTGTTTTAATTTTAAGTTACTAACTATTATATCATAAAGAGTTCAATATGAATTCATATAAACTACTTTTTGTAAACAGATTCTTTTAATATACCTATGTAAGGTAAATTTCTATATCTTTCTGAATAATCAAGACCATATCCAACTAAAAATTCATCTGGTACATCATATCCTAAATATTTAGCATGAACATCTTCTTTTCTTCTTTCTGGTTTATTTAATAAACTTGCTATTTCTAAGCTTTCAGGATTTCTTGCTGCTAAATATTTCATTAAATATTTAAGTGTAACCCCTGAATCAATTATGTCTTCAACTATTAAAACATGTTTTCCTTTAACTTCGAAATCTAAATCTTTTATAATTTTTACAATACCTGAACTTTCAGATGAATTGCCATAACTAGATACAGCCATAAAATCCATGTAGCATGGTGTTTTTATTTCTCTTAAAAGATCAGACATAAACATAACAGATCCTTTTAATATTCCCAATACCAATAAATCTTTACCTTTATAATCATTGGTTATCTGAGCTCCTAATTCCTTTACTTTTGCCTTTAGTTCTTCTTCTGATATTAATACCTCTTTTATATCTGCCTCCATAAATTAACCTACCTTTCTATTGATATACGTAAAATATTTTTAGTATTTCTATCAATTTTAAATTTCTCACTTACTCTAAACCCAACTATCCATGATATTTCATTATCAAAACATATTAATGGAATAAAATCTCGTTCTTCCCTAGGAACCTTCAAATCAATAAAAATATCTTTTATCTTTTTACTCCCCTTCATTCCTAGCATTGAGAATTTATCTCCATTTTTTCTGTATCTTATAGAAATATCACCTTTAATTTTATCTAAATCGAAATATTTTATCATATCATTATTTTCCATTTTAAAATCTTTCTTATTATATATAGATTTTAAAGTTATATATTTTGATAATTCATCACAATATATTTTTTCATCTATATTTAACTTTAGATTAAAGTTGGTATCATCTTTTTGTTTAGTATTACATACATAAATATGTATATCCTTATAAACATTGTCAACTCTTATTCCTTCTGGTAACATTAAGGTTTTACCAGTATTGTGATTATACAATTTAATTATGTCATTAATGTGACCACTTTCTATGTTATATAAATTGCCTTTTACTTGCATTATAGCCATTCTTAACACTCTTGAAACTATAGATTTATGCTCACTAAATGCATCTTTATATATTATAACTCTATCCTGTTTTTTATAACAATATTTTTTGAATATTTTTTTGGAAAAATCTTCTACAAATTCATTATCTTCATTAATTACCCTAGACATTCTATTAAGAGTTTTTATTATATCTTTATTAAAATGTTCTTCTATATATGGAATTAATTCTAATCTCACTTTATTTCTAGCATAAATATTCTCAAAATTTGTTTTATCGATAGCTGGTTTCAAATTATTATCATCACAGTATTTTTCTATTTCTTTTCTTGAAGTTTCTATTAGCGGTCTTATAAAAATTTCATCTCTAACTGGTTTTATTCCAACCAATCCTTCTATGCCAGAACCTCGCATCATTCTCATAAGCACAGTTTCCGCTTGATCATTTAAATTATGAGCAATTGCTACTTTAGTATACCCACATTTATTCATTAATTCCTCAAAAAAATTATATCTTGCTTCCCTACCAGCCATTTCATGGGATACTCCTTTAGACTTCGCCATTTCATCAATATCTATTCTTCTAACATGAAAATCAATATTTCTTTCATTGCAAAAGTTTTCACATACCTTTTCATCATTTTGGGCATCTTCTCCTCTTAAAAGATGATTTAAATGAGCTGCTCCTATTTTTACATTTAATTTATCTTTTAAGGAGTCTAAAACATGTAGTAACGCCATAGAATCTGGTCCACCTGATAACGCAACTAAGATTTTATCGTTATTTTTTATCATACTATAAGTATTTATTGTACTTAAAACTGTATTTTGCAAAACATTATCACTTCCTATTATTACAATGTTCATTTAATCATATTATCACAAATTATAATTTAATAAAAGAAAAAGAACAAATATTATATTGAAATCATTATTCATTATTCACTATTTTTTATAAAATTATCTTATGTATTTATAAAAGTAATCTATGTATTAATATTAAATGTTAATTAACTTTTTAACAACTATTATTTTTAAATACAAACTATTTATTAATTTTCGTTAATAGCTTAATTTAGTTAAAAATTTAAGTCATTACTACGTCTTTCTTTCCTAGTAATACTAAACGTATTTTTAAACCTAGTTCTGCTAACAAAATCTAAGTAAGCAATAAATTATGATCTTAGCTCCATAACAAATGTGACAGGCACGGTAAATTTATTTACTTCACTTAAAATTAGATGCTCTCCTAGCTTTGTACTTCTTAGCTAATAAATCAAAGCCAGTCCCTAGCAATTCAAAAGAAACTGGTGATCCGGTTTCCTCCATCATTGTCAAATGTCAATTGTCCATTGTCAATTATATAATGTTCTTAATCCTTAATTTTTTTATTTTATTCCCATAACAAGATAAGTAAAGAACCAGTACCACTATTTTAGTTTTAGTAAAACTTTTAAACACGTAATTTACTAAAGTTCTACTTCCATCACAAATTGGACTTTTCTAGTTAAGAACATTAAGAGTTAATAATTAATAATTGTGGTTATTACTATTCGCTTTGCTCCTAGTAATACTAAACGTATTTTTAAACATAGTTCTGCTAACAAAATCTAAGTAAGCAATAAATTATAATCTTAGCTCCATAACAAATGGGACAGGCACGGTAAATTTATTTACTTCACTTAAAATTAGATGCTCTCCTAGCTTTGTACTTCTTAGCTAATAAATCAAAGCCAGTCCCTAGCAATTCAAAAAAAACTGGTGATCCAGTTTACTCCATAATTGTC
>NZ_HE611054.1:40847-43928 GCF_000285575.1 Clostridium senegalense JC122
ATAATTTGTTACGATTGTGAACCTTGAATATAGCTTTAGTTAGAGTTATACTTTTTTCACCAACTAATAACTTCAAAGTGAAGGTCATATCTTCATATATGGATATAGCTTATAGAGTAAAAATATTGATTTTCAACCTCTATAAATGTATTTAATGTATAGATTTACTGTATATTAACTTAAAAAATGAAGAAATGTTATTAACACTTCTTCATTTTACACCTTAGTCTAATACTGACAATAACATATTATCCTGCATTATATTGATTATATACTTTTGATACTAAAACAGTCATATCATCTCCCACTTTATTTTTTCCAAGCCTTTTAGCTTCTTCTATTATTCCGCTTGCTAAATTTTCAACATCTTCATCATGTCTACCCATATAATCTAAAATCCAACCAATCCCCCCTGCCTCTTCAACATCAGATACGCCATCTGTAAGCATAACTACTAAATCACCATGTTTAACCTTTCTTGTACAAGTATCTATATCAACTTCATCTAAAACTCCAATAGGTAGACTTTTAGATTTAATTATATCTACTACATCATCAGATTTTATGAAACTAGCCACTGCACCAACTTTCATAAAATCTATTTCTCCACTATATAAATCTATAGTACTTAAGTCTATAGTAGAGAATTTCTCTTCTTCACAAAATTTCAAGGTCATTATAGAATTAACTGTATTAATGGCTGTAGTCTTACTAAACCCAGCATTTATAAACTTTTCAATTAATTCTACTGCCGCTTCACTTTCTCTACCTGCTTGTGGACCTGACCCCATACCATCACTTACTAACATCATGTAGTTTCCTATGCTAGTATTTCCAAAACTATAGCTATCTCCATGAACTGTATATCCATCTTTACTTGCCTTAGCCATATAAGTAACTACTTTTAAATTAGGCGCCTCTTCAAAAACTACAATGCAACTATTTGTATTAGGATTTATATAACATCCATCTTCATTTATAACCATATTAGTTCCTGCCGCTTCCTCTATAATTGGTAAAATTCTATTAGAATATACTTGCAAAGAACCATATTGTGTGGCAGTTATTCTTATAACACTCCTATCATTTTTATCTTTTATACAAAATACATCATCATAATATATTTGATTCTTATCTAAAAGCTTAATTATATCCCTTTCCAACTTACCATCATTTTTAAGCTCTTCATTAAATTCTTGAACTAATTCATCCACGGATTTTGCCATATTATTTATTTGGCTTGCTAAAAGCTCCCTTCCTTCACTTAATCTAGTTCTCCACATCTCACTTATTATATATTTATTAACTACATCTTCCGAATTTCTTATAAGTGCCCCTTTTTTCAAACACTTCCTTTCTAATTCCATAGGAAATCTATTAGATTTTTTCTGCTGATTTTCAATTAGCTCAGAAAAAGCGTTATAAGTTAGATGATGTTCTCTATTCCAACAGATACAATTAGCATTACAATCACCGCAAACACGTGCTGCTAAATTATCTACTAATTCAGTACTTTTACTTGTCATTAATAACTTGTCATTGTCAACTAATTCTGATAGAATTTCAGACATATTTGATAATACATCTGAAAAATTATCAAGTTTATTCAAATACATATTTTTTATATTATTTAAATAATTTCTATCTAAATTTATTCGTTTTTTCTCTGAATTAATTTCAGAGCCTATAGTATCATAAACTCGCCCTGGCATCAGTGCAAATATTCCTATTGCTAATATTCCATCCATTAAAGCAAAACTGCTAACATCTGCAAAGGATGAGGTTAATAAATACACTTTAACTATTAAGAATGTAACTAAAAATGATAAGGACACAAAGGCTCGTCCACCCTCTTTAAAAATTCCACTAATAAGCCCTACCATACCTAATACAGTTATATATATTAATAAATTTTGATTACTCATTCCAATTATAGCCCCCATGGCTAGTCCTACAGTTCCAGCTATAGCACTTCCGCTAATATAGCTTATACCTAATACTGCTGTAAAGGCGAGTACATTAGTTACTGATACACCAAATATTTTTACACCCCATGTACCTGCAATAACTATGGATATCAAAATAGCCATACACACTACTTCTTCATCTTTAAAAAGATGTTTAGTTTTTAATTCTTTAAAGCATACATCACTTATCTGAAGAATAAAATATATTGGGAATATGCAACATAAATTCGTAAGTGTTGAAACTCCAGCCATACCCATTCCAAATTCATTAATTATTATATTGTAAGAAAACATTCCAATAGTTAAAACTGCCCACGTCACTATCTTTTTATATTTTTCACTTAAATCTATATGGGACAATAATAATGATAACAAAACTACACTTGGAATAATAACATAATACATACTTATATCTTTAACATAACTTTGCATAGTTATATATCCCATTATTGTTCCAAAAGCTGATGATAATGTAAGTCTATAATCGTTATTATTTAGTACTACTATTAAAAATGCAATTCCAAATGGAGCAGTACTATTAATTATCATTGTTCTACTAATTAACAAACTAATTAGAAACATACCTGAAATTTTAAGAAAAATCCTCTTACTTCTTTCCTGCTCTTTAATTTTATTACTATTTGATTTTTTCATCCTTTTATATGGAAATACATCTGCTCCATATTGCATCTATAACCACCTACCCCTTAATTTAATAATTCCTTGTCTCAATCGATAAATTTATTATAGCAAAGGTCTCTGGAATTAAATGTCAATTACTGGTAGGTACTTGTAATTTATTTCTGACATTTTTTCCCTAATTGTACTTTTATATAATTCCTAATGTCATACATAATTTATTAATATTTTTATAAGAAATATGTTAATGGAGGGATTTATCCAATTTTTGTAAATTTATTTTTTATTTATATTTTATTTTTGTGTTTTTTATATGGGATAACTTTTGTGTCGTATAAAGTGTAATCTCTTTGTAAAATGAATTTTTTTAAAGTAAATTTATGGTAATATTTTCCTGAAAGGTTTTTATTGTAGATTTTTATATATTGATTTTATTTTTCAAAACGAAAAAGACTCACTATATATAGTGAGTCTC
>NZ_HE611054.1:44677-97668 GCF_000285575.1 Clostridium senegalense JC122
ATTTTGTTGCTTTGTTGCATTTTTTGTCATCACTGCCTGACGACAATATTTATTATAGTGTAATATCAAACTATTGTCAACAGTTTTTTTATAACATGCAATTTTCCTTTAACGCTAGTATTTTCAACGTTTAGTAAACTTTGGTTTTTTGTCAGAATTTTTAAACTTATTTTTTTCTGAATTGTTTTATGTGATTTTATTCATTTTCACTATGAATCTTCTAGGTTTCAAAGGTAAATTTGCATTTTATATTTTTTATCATTCTTATTTTAAGCCTTAATATATGATTAGGAATTATATACTTATATTGTGCAAAAATTCAAAATTTAAACTACAAGTTAAAAAAAAGAGTGTTCAACACTCTTTTATTTTATATTAATAACTTTTTTTATTGTAGCCACGGCCTTTATTATCTTGACTTCTTTTTAAATCTTGAAATCTTTCTTCACTGTCTTTTAGAAATTTAGACATTCTATCCTCAAATGAAGAAGATCCACTTTTCGATTTTTCCTTATCCCAATCTATTTCCATAGGTTTGCAAGATTTTTTAGGTACTCCCGCTTGCTTTATAGATAAACTCATTTTTCCATTGTCATCAACTGAAATTACTTTCACTTTAACAACATCATTTTCTTTTAGATGTTCTCTAACATCCTTTACAAATACATCTGATACTTCCGAAATATGGACAAGACCTGTTTTTCCTTCCACTTCAACAAAAGCACCAAAATTAGTTATGTTCACTACTTTACCTTCTACTATACTTCCAGCCTTTAAGGTCATATTAAAAAGACTCCTCCTTAAATAATGTTTTAATTTATATATTATGTCATCTACAGTATATTACGCTATAAACAACATAAAGTCTATTTTTCACTTACACTGTTGTCTATTACAGGAGTCTCACCGTCTTTAATAAGTCCTAGTTTTTCTCTAGCCAATTTTTCAATATACTTATCGGTTTTGGATAGCTCAACTTCATCCTGTAATTTTTTATTTTCTTTTTTTAATCTGTCGTGTTCTACAGTGTAGTTTGTTAGTTCTTTATTCTGCCTATGCATTATAACCTGTTGTTGAATTAAAACGTAAGATATATATATACCTAAACATCCTAAAATTATATATTTACATTTTTTATTTTTAAACACAATACTCACCACCCATAGACAAATAAAAAATAAGTACTAAGAATATATTTGCAATTATAAAAAATTAAAATATACTTATCATTAACATATAAGTATATTTTAATTTGTATTGTTCATTTGTTCAAGATGTTTTATGTTAATTTTTTATTTTTCCTTTTACTCTATTTAAACAAATTCTTACAGGATAAGACAAAATATAAAAAATTCTTCTTATAAACGTTGATATTCCATACATTACCTGTCTTAACATGTCTATAAACGTTCTGCTAATAAATTTTATATAAATAAATAAACCTAGTGCAATATATATAAAAATATTAAAATCCATGTATGCATAATTAGTGTACATCATAAATAAGAACACTATAGATCCTGTAGCTGTCCAAAATAATATGTCCTGAATAGTTGTTATTATTTTACCAACATCTTCAAATCCACGAATTATTCTGTAAATATCGAAAAGTACTCCTATTATCATACCACTTAAAATGCTAAAAATTAAGAGTGATACTTGTCTCTCCATTGTAAATAACATAATTGTTACCTAAAAAGCTTTGATAAAGCCCCTTTTCCCTTTCTTGGTTTTTTTTCATCGCTTGTGTATACAATATATGTTATTTTGCCACTAATCATAACATCTCCATTTTGCACATCTAGTTTATTCATTTTTAAATTTTCGCCTCTTATGTCCATTGCACCCAAAACAGTGTTTAAAAGTATTTGTTCTTCATCAAAACTTATAATTTCTTCAACACCATCTATGGTCATTCTTTTTCTTGAGTCTAAGGTTAAGTAACTTTTTTTATCTTCAATTTTATTATTTTTATTTTCCATATAATCCTCCCTGAATACTTACTCCCTATTAATAAATATTGTATTCATTCAAGATATATGCAAACAAATATAATTTTTTAATATAAATTACTACTCTTTATCTTCTTCACCAGATATAATTTCATACATATTTTTAGCATCTTCTTTTGTAACATGACTTGCTATATTTATAATTCTTGCTTTTAACACTTGTGTTGCAAACTGTATTTCAATTATATCCCCTTCTTTAACTACTGTTCCTGGCTTTGCTACTTTCCCATTTATTAAAACTCTTTGGTTTTCACAAACTTCTTTTGCAACTGTTCTTCTTTTTATTATTCTAGAAACTTTTAAATACTTATCTAATCTCATTCTTCCCACCTCAAAATTAATATTATATATTTATTATAATTGCTTTTGTATATAAAAAAAACCTAGAACTAAATCCAGGTTTTTTCTTTTAAATTTATAATAAATTATTTATTTACTATATCTTTAAATTCTTTTCCAGCTTTAAATACTGGTGCTTTTGATGCTGGTATATCTATTTCTTCTTTAGTTCTTGGGTTTCTTCCTTTTCTAGCTGCTCTTTCTCTAGTTTCGAAAGTTCCGAATCCTACTAATTGAACCTTTTCTCCTTTTGATAATGCCTCTTCAACACTCTCTATGAATGCTTTTAAAGCAGTCTCTGCATCCTTCTTTGTTAAACCTGATTTTTCTGCCATATTTGTAACTAATTCTAATTTGTTCACGATTGTACCTCCTTAATATTAAAACGCTTCTTCATTCACAACTTCATTTATCGTTGAGTATAAGATAGCATATTATAAACATGTTTTGCAAATAATTTCTGCTTTTTTATTTATTGTAAAAGTATTTAATATTTACATACGTTTAGCTTCTTCCCATAACTCATCCATTTCTTCAAGAGTCATATCTAAAAGATCTAAACCTTTTTTTATTGCACACTCTTCTATAAACTTAAAGCGATTTATAAATTTATCTATAGTATAATTTAATGCAATTTCTGGGTCTATGTCAAGAAGTCTAGCAACATTTACCGCAGCAAATATTAAATCACCTACTTCTTCTAGTATTCTTGACTTATTTTCGCCATTATATACATCTTTTACTTCATTTAACTCTTCAATTACCTTATCCATAGCTGGTTTTACATCTGCCCAATCAAAACCTACTTTTGCAGCCTTGCATTGAACCTTGTCTGCTCTTAAAAGTGCTGGTAAAACCTTAGGTACGCTTGTAAGTTCATCAGTGTAACTTTTATACTTTTTCTCTTCTTTTTTTATTTCGTCCCAATTTTTTAGAACTTCTTCACTATTTTTAACATTTACATTACTGAATATATGTGGATGTCTATTTATCATTTTATTACAAATAGTTTCTATAACATCATTTATGTTAAAATAACCCTCTTCTTTGCCTATTTGGCTATGGAACACTACTTGCAGTAATACATCTCCAAGTTCTTCTGTAAGTTTCATGTCGTCTTCTTCATCTATAGCTTCTATAACTTCATAAGTTTCTTCTATTAAACATCTTTTTAATGATTTATGACTTTGTTCTAAATCCCATGGACATCCATCTTCGCTTCTTAGAGTATCCATTATATTTAATAAATCATAAAAATCTTTTACTTCCTCTAGTTTTTTAGGTATATAAATTGATGTTAAATAATCTATATCTTCTTGTCTATCAAGCTCATATAATTTTATTTTTCTTATGCTTTCTAATCCTTTAACCCCAGCTGCTCTTACAAAATATATCTCTGTTTCATCTTTGTAATATTCTAGCAGCGCAAGCTTTGTTTCTGATGCTATAAATTTATTATATACCTGTGTTATTATAAGTCCTACTCTTTTATCTAAAATTTGATTTTTTATATCAAAAGCGTCTATTATTTTTATCCCATTTATAGGATCTAACTTTAAACTTTCCATAACAGCATCAACAAAACTAACTGCTGGTAATATCTCATAGTCTATTTTTAATTCTTCACATTTTTCTATTAGCAATGTTACAGAGTTTTCTGCAACTAATGGATGGCCTGGTACTGCATAAACTATATCATTTAAACTATTATGTTTATTTATTATGTCATCAGCTATAGATTTATAAACCTCATCAAAACTTTCACTGTTTTCATATGCACTATCATAGCTATTAAACTTTACACCTAAAGATTTTAAATATTCTACATTAGGGTGTTTTTCTGTTCTAAAAAATACATTTTTACTATCTCTTAAAAGCTCTAACGTTCCAATGGTAAGCGCTTCTTTTGCTCCTGGTCCTAATCCTACTATTTTTATCAATTGTTTCACGCTCCTGTCTAAGTCATAATCAAATAAATAATAGACCAAATATACTTTGAATCTTTAGTTTATTATTTCTTTTCATATACCTAATTTTTTATAAATTTGCCTTTAATATCTTCAATCTCAAACACTTTTAATGTTATAATTGCCACTAAATATATTATTACTCCTGCAAAAATAGAAAATAAACATGCTATTGTATTACTTATTGTATACTTATAGACAGTATTATAGACAAAAACAACTGAAAAAGCCATAAGTAATGTACCAATTGCTGGTTTTAACAAAGTTTCCACTAAATCTATTTTTGTATTAAAAATTTTTCTAATTTGAATCATATTTAATACAACGGTGACTATATACCCAACCATTGTTCCTATTACTGCACCATATATATTTAAAACAGTTATAGAAACTAGCATATAGCTAATTACCACCTTTATTATACATCCTATAGCTAAATTATATACTGGTCTTAAATAAGCTCCTACGCTTTGTAATAGCGCTGTTGTTGTTTGAGTTATTATTACAAAAGGTATTGTTAATGATACAAATTTAAGAATATTATATCCTGCAACATCCTTTAAAAATATTAAATGCATTATAGGTGCTGCTAGTGTATATAACCCCACTGTACAAGGAAGTGCTATTACAAAAGAAAGTTTAAAGGACATTTCCACTCTACGTTCTAGCTCAAATCTTCTTCCTGTTGAATATGCTTCTGATATTATAGGTACCAAAGTTGCACATAATGCCATAGATAGAGCTAGTGGTACGTTAGATAATGTTAATGCTTTTCCTGTCATTTGTCCATAAAGAATTGCACTTTCTTCTAAAGTAAAACCTGCTACTAATAAACGCTCAGGAACTATTATTGAATCAATAAGTGACATCACAGTACCTACTGCTGCTCCTATGGAAATAGGTAATGCAGCCTTTGCAATTTCACTTATCATACTTTTAGTTTTTAAATTTTTATTTACTCTTTTTATAGGTCTTTGTCTCATATATGCAATAACTAAATATATACTACCTAAAATCCCTCCAATTACTGTTCCTAGTGCTGCACCACCTGCCGCAAAGGCTATTCCTTTAGGTAATAATAAGTAAGCAAATAAAACTCCTCCTATAACTCTTCCTAACTGTTCAACTATTTGAGATATACCTGTATATGTCATATTCTGCATTCCTTGAAAAAATCCTCTAAATGTACACATAATACAAACAAATATTGGTGCTATTGATATTGCAAGAAAAGCTATATATGAATTTTGATGCCATTTTAATCCTGTTATTATTGGTTTTGCAAAGCTAAACATAATAGCTGATGCAACTATTCCTATTGGAATCATAAACATTAGTGTATCTTTTAAAATTCTTTTAGTTCCTTCATAATCATTTTTCGCATTAACTTCAGCTATAATTTTAGACATAGCTATTGGTATACCTGATGCTAAAGCTACAAATGTCATATATAAAGGATATGACATTTGGTAGTAACCCATACCTTCATCACCTATTAACCCTTGAATAGGTATTCTAAAAAACAGTCCTAAAAACCTTGCAAATATACTTGCAAATCCCAGTATCACAGTACCTTTAACCAATGATTGCTTTTTCATAATATCCCCCCAATTAGTATTCAACCACTATTTTAAAATAGTAAATTTCAAACTTTAATTTTTATCGTTAAATTTACATCTACGTTTTAAACCATTTATAAGCAATAAGGTTGTCCTTATTTTAATTTATTTACTATTCAGTGCGTTTATTACTTTAAGTGAAATATTAATGTATTTTTTATTTTATTTAGCTTGTATGTTTAATACAGTGATTTTTAGTCAATAGTAATAGATGTAGTTGGAAGACAAAAAAATAATGGCATATAAATGCCATTATTGTTCCATTTGTTTTCCTAAGAAGGCGGATGCTGTTTCAGCTAATTTTAACTCTAAATCTCCAAATTTTACATTTTCCTCTTTAGAAACTATTATTACTGCTCCAATAGCATCGCCTTCTGCTATTATAGGGCTAATAACTTGAGATTTATATGTATTTTCATCTTCACTTTCATATAATGGTATAACTTTTTCTGATCCTTCGCCTAAAATTACAGCTCTACGACCTTCCATTAAGTTTTCCACTTCATTAGTAACTTTTTTATCCATATATTCTTTTTTAGAACATCCACTTACAGATATTATGCTATCCTTATCTGCAACAATTACTATATTACCTATTGTTTGTTGAAGTGCTTCTGCATATTCTTTTGAGAATTCACTTAATTCTTCTATTGGAGAATATTTTTTTAATATAACTCCACCTTCTCTATCTGTAAATATTTCTAATGGATCTCCTTCTCTTATTCTAAGAGTTCTTCTTATTTCTTTAGGGATAACTACACGACCTAAATCATCTATTCTTCTTACTATTCCTGTTGCCTTCATCAATGATTCCTCCTCTTTTGAAGTTAATTGTTTTATATTATGCTATTATTATCCTTCTAAATTTGAAATTTTATACACATTTATAAAAATTTCATTTTAAATGAAAAAAAGAAGCTATAACTACAGTTATAACCTCTTTTTATTTATATTATTTTAAATTTTTTTCATATGTTTTTATATTAGCTTCTTTTTGCCACTTTTCTGCTGTTTCATTCCAAGTAGTTTCTTCTTTTTGTTTTTGAAGTTCTGTTTTTATTTCTTCTTTTACTTTATCAAACGCTTTAACTGGATACTCTTGTTTATCATAACATTTAATAATATGATATCCCCATTGAGTATGAACTGGTGCTGTAGTGTAACTTCCTTTTGTTAATGGTTTTGCAAATTGCATAAACGTAGCATCAAATCCAGAGTTTTCAAATTCAACCCAACCTAAATCTTCAAATCTATTAGCAGAAGTTTGTGCGTCTTCTTTTTTACTATCATCTGTTTTTGCTGCATCTTTTTCTGCTTGTTTAGCTTTAATATCTTCTCCTACTGCATCAAAATCTTCACCTTTTTTTAATCTCTCTATTACAGCATTAGCTTCTTCTTCTGTTCCAACTAATATATGTTTAAGATTTGTTTTGTTTGGTTGCTCTGTGTATTTATCCATATTAGAATCATAATGAGCCTTAATTTCTTCATCAGTTACCTTAACATCTTTAACTACCGCATCATGAACTTTATCATATATCAATTTATTTCTTATATTATTTTTTAAACTTTCTTCTGTTTCTCCAGTTTGTTGTAAAGCAGCTTTAAATTTATCTTCACTATCAAAAGAATCAGTTATAGTTTTATATTCTTTATCTATTTCAGTTTTAAATTCTTCTTCTGTTGGCATAACTTTTAGTTCTGTAGCCTTGTTTTGTAATATTTTTTCTCCTACAATTTGGTTTAACATCTGAGTTCTGTATTGAGTTAAAAGAGTTTTTCCTTCTTCAGATTTTAGGTAATCTTCACCTTTTTCTTTAGTTATTTGAGATTCTATAGATTTCATTCTAGCATCTACTTCGGACCTTTTTATTTTCTCCCCATTAATTTTTGCAACAGTTGACTTAGCAACACCTTCTGGAGTTCTTTCTATTAAATTACATCCTACTAAAGAAGTTGTCATTGCAGCTATCAAGCATGTAGCTACTATTTTTTTAACACTTTTCACAATTAATCCTCCATTCAAAATCATCTAGTCATTATATAAACATCTATTTAAATAAAATTCCTCTGATTATTTTAATTTATTTTTATTTCATATGTGTGACATTTGATTTTATTTTAGCATAAAACTTTATATTTTAAAACATTTACCATTTATACAATTTTATGTTTTGTAACTTTACTATTTTTTTTCATTTAAACTTTGCATAAATTTTACAAGTTCTATTAAGTTATCTAGAAGTTTTTCTTTTTTATCTTCTATTATTTTATACGACATACCAGGTGTCTCACCTATTTTGAAGTTAATTTTCTTAATATATTTATCCAAAATACCATTTAATATATTTTGAGTTAAATATTTTTTATTTTCAAAAGTTAGTACAACTTCTTTTTTGATTTCTTTTATCTCAATTATTCCAACTTCTTTAGCTAAAAATTTAAGATATGCTATATTCATTAAATTATAAACTGTTGGAGGTATATCAGAGAATCTATCTTCTATTTCTTCTTGCAGTTCCATCATATAGTCATAACTATCAATTGATGCAATTTTTTTGTATACTTCAATTTTCTGTGTTTCATCAACTATATAGTTAGATGGGATAAATGCATCAATTTTTAAATCTACAGTAGTTTCTATAGGTTCATTCTCTATATCACCTTTTATTAGTTTTATAGAATCTTCAAGCATTCTACAATATAAATCATAACCTACTACTGCCATATGGCCATGTTGTGATGAACCCATTATATTCCCAGCGCCTCTTATTTCTAAGTCTCTCATAGCTATTTTAAATCCAGACCCTAACTCCGTAAAATCTTTTATAGCTTTTAATCTCTTTTCTGCAACTTCTGTTAAGACTTTATCTTTTGTGTACGTAAAGTAAGCATAAGCTATCCTATTACTTCTTCCAACCCTTCCTCTTAACTGATAAAGTTGAGAAAGTCCCATTCTATCTGCATCATATATAATCATAGTATTAGCATTTTGAATGTCTATCCCTGTTTCTATTATAGTTGTACAAACAAGCATATCATATTTGTAATCAGTAAAATCTAGTATTACTTTTTCTAATTCTTTTTCTGTCATCTGACCATGACCTATTCCAATTCTAGCTTCTGGAACTAATTTCTGTAGATAAGCAGCCATATCTTTTATTGTTTCTACTCTATTATAAACAAAAAGTATTTGTCCATCTCTATTTAGTTCTCTCATTATAGCATCTCTAATTAACTGCTCATTAAACTCTACTACATATGTTTGTACTGGATATCTATCCTCTGGAGGAGTCTCTATTACACTTATATCCCTTACTCCTGTTAAAGACATATGAAGAGTTCTTGGTATAGGTGTAGCTGATAATGTTAATACTTCTACATTCTTTTTAAGATTTTTTATTTTTTCCTTATGAGTAACTCCAAATCTTTGTTCCTCATCAACTATTAAAAGACCTAAATCTTTAAATTGAACATCCTTTTGTAGTAATCTATGTGTTCCTACTAAAATATCAACATTTCCTTCTTTCAATTTTTTTAATGTTTCCTTTATTTGTCCAGATGTTCTAAATCTACTTACCATATCTACTTTTAAAGGAAAATCCGAAAATCTTTTAACCATATTTTTATAGTGTTGTTGTGCAAGGATTGTTGTTGGTACTAAAAATGCAACTTGTTTTCCTTCCATAACACACTTAAATGCAGCTCTTAATGCAACCTCTGTTTTACCATAACCAACATCACCACATAATAGTCTATCCATTGGTTTGTCGCTTTCCATATCCTTTTTAATATCCTCTATTGATGTTAACTGGTCTGGTGTTTCTTGGAATGGGAATTCATCTTCAAACTGTTTTTGCCAAACTGTATCCTTTCCAAATTTATGACCTTTTATTTGTGCCCTTGTAGCATAAAGTTTAACTAAATCTTCAGCTATATCCTCTATGGATTTTTTAACTTTAGTTTTAGCTTTTATCCATTCACTTCCACCTAATTTATTAACCTTAGGTGGACTACCCTCTGAGCCTATATATTTTTGGACTAAATCTAATTGCTCTGCTGGAACATATAGTGTATCTCCATTGTTATAGCTAAGCTCTAAAAAGTCCTTTTTATGCCCTTGTACTTCTAATTGCTTTATCCCTTTATATACACCTACACCATGATTTGCATGTACTACATAATCACCTAATTTAAGCTCTGTAAAACTTTTAATTTTACTTGCACCTTTAACATTTTTACGTTTAACAGATGCTTTTCTTTTTGATTGTCCAAAAACTTCTTTATCAGATATAACGCATACTTTTAAATCTGGACATTCAAAACCTTTTAAAAGGTTTCCAAAAGTTACTACAACTTGACCAAGTTCTATATTATCTACAATATCTTTATAAACAGCCTCTATCTCTCTATCCCTTAGAGTTTGAATAAGCCTTTCTCCTCTTGTTCTTGTTCCCGATAATATTAAAATTCTATAACCATTTTTCTTTTTTTCTTTAATATCATCTATAAGTAAATCTAACTGTCCATGATAATCACTTATTGTAATTTGAGAAAAAGAAGATATAGTTCTTGGTTTTAATATTTTATGTGATTTAGCAATAGCATCTAATGTTATAACCTTTTCATTTTCTAATATATCTATTGCTTCTTCTTTAGACATTAAAAGTTGTGCTTGTTTTGGCAGTATATTTCCTCTTTTTAAAAAAGTTTCATAATTTTGCTCAAATTCAAAATAAACACTCTCTAACTTACCATTACATCTTTGAACATCATCAACTAAAATAAAGCAATTACCAATATAATCTAAAAGTGTTGACATCGTTTTATAAAAATACGGTGTATAACTATCTATAGTTTCAAAAGTCCATGTTTCCTTTAACGACTCTAGATTACCAGAAATTATAGCATTTAAACGCTCACTAGCATCAAAATTCTTATTTTTTTCAAAGTTTTTCATTGATTCCGCAAAATCTTTTTCTATTTGCTCATATGCAAATTTTATGCTTTCTTCATCTGTTATTATTTCTTTTGCTGGAAATATATTAACAGTTTTAACTTTTTCAATACTTCTTTGGCTATCAACGTTAAATGTTCTTATAGAATCTATTTCATCATCAAACCATTCTATCCTGTACGGGTATGCCCCTACCGGTGGAAATACGTCTAATATACCACCTCTTACTGAAAATTGACCTTTAGATTCAACCATCTCACATCTTTCATAACCACATTGGATAAGTTTTTCAGTAAGTTCCGTCATGTCCACTACTTTTCCAACTCTTAATGAAAAGATATATTTTTTAAACATATCTACTGGAGTATATAACCCTATTATGGCATCTATAGGTGCTACAACTACTTGGGATTTGTTTTTTATTATATTGCTTAGTATCTTAAGTCTTTCCCATCTAACATCACCAGATATAGCATCTGCATTATAAAAAACAACTTCTTTAGATGGAAAATAGAAAACTTTATCTATATATAAATTTAAATCTTCATAGATATTTTTAGCTTCTACATCACTATGTGTTAATATTAATATTTTTTCATTTACATTTTCATATACAGCATTTATCAAATAGCTTTTTGAAGATTCCGAAAGTCCATAAACTCCTATTGGAAATCTATTATTTTCTATACTTTTTGATATTTCTTTAAATTCTTTACTATTCCTTAATGGCGACATAATTCCATTTAATCTCAAAAGTATCACCTCTACTTTAAAAACTTTAACCTAGCCTCATATATGATTTTAGGCTAAAATTTTAAATTATATTATGTTTACAGCAATCTTTTAAATAACTAAGTTTATATTTTTTTATAAAAACTTTTGTTAATTAAATTACCACTTATTTAAATTTTAAATAAGGCATATAAAAAAATAACAATTCAACTATATATTCTTCAATACAACAAACTTAAAGCCATTTATAGTAGCACTATATATGACTTTTAACTATTAAGTATTACGTAAAATAAACAATAGTTCAAACTTATTATCTTTTGAATATGCCTAAATATAGACCTATAGTGGTTGGGCCTTAAATCCATTAAATTTGTTCATAGCCTCTGCAGTACTTTCAGATATTATTGTTTCTACTGCTCCTATTGCTGGTTTAAAAGTTTTCTCTAATGATTCTCTTTCTTCTTTTGAAAACTTACCTAATACATGATTAACTAAATCACCTGCTGGACCTCCAACACCTATCTTTACTCTTGGAAAAACATCTGTACCTAAATGAGCTATTATATTTTTAATTCCGTTGTGTCCACCAGCACTTCCTTTAGGTCTTATTCTAATATTTCCAACTTCTAAGCTTATATCATCATAAATTACTATTACATTATCATTTGGTATTTTATAAAAATCACAAACCTCTCTAACACTTTCACCACTTAAATTCATAAATGTCTGAGGTTTTAAAAGAATTACCTTTTCACCATTTATGTTTGTTTCTCCATACATACCTTTAAATTTTTGCCTATTAACATCAATATTATACTCATTTGCTAACAAATCTATAATATCAAAACCTACGTTATGCCTTGTTTTATCATATTTATCTCCTGGGTTTCCAAGTCCAACTACTAAATACATACTTACCTCCAATTTTTCTGCCGTTAATCTATATATTTTATACTAATTCTCATTTATTAAATTCTAAGGTTATTCATTTATCAAGTAAGAAATTTTAAAATTAACATTACTAATAGTTATAGATTTTAATTTTTAACTCTTAACTAACTATATATAATTTAACCTATTTTATCATAAGTTATATTATATAACAAAAAGTAAAAATACACACTAAAACCTATAAAATAATATTATAGGTCTTAAAACATTAATTTAAATTTAAATACAAAAAACGGCCTATAGCCGCTTTTTATAAAAAATGTACAATATATTTTAACATCTGTACTTATTATATCATTCTGTAATATCCTAATTTCACATTTATAAGCTCACATTGCCCATTTTTAAAAACTTTACATACTACAATGTCGCCTTCTTTGCAATTTTTTATACTTCTATTCAAATCTTCAATTTCTTTTAACTCAAAATTATTTATAGACATAATGATATCTGTAGGTCTTATGCCTACTTTATAGGCATCACTGTCTTGTATTACATCTTTAACATATATGCCCATAATCCCATCATCCTTATCTTTGGCAATAGCTTTTTCTCCACTAACACCTAATCCTAATTTTAATGGGTCTCCTTTTTTCATAAGTACATCAATTATTGCTTTTGATTCTTTTATAGATATAGCTAAACTTTCATTAGTACCTTTTTCTGAGTAATTTAAAAGATTATTATTTATTCCTATAAGTTCTCCTTTTAAATTGCAAAGTGGAGATCCACTATCCTCTACAGAAATTATAGTACTGCTTTTTATAGCTGTATAACCTATAGGTTTATTTGTTTGTCTATCCATAACAGATACTCTTTGATTAGCATTTTTAATGTCACCAAAAGAATAATTGCCTTTAAAAGAGGTTGCAATAGGATTTCCCATAGCTATAACCTCATCACCATTGTTTACCTTTGAAAAATCTCCAAAGGCTATAGGTGTCAATCCTTCTGCTGATATCTTTATAACAGCTAAATCTAAAACAGCATCTACACCTATAACATCAGCATAATAAACCTTATTATCATATAATTTTACTTTTATATCATCTGCTTTATTTATTATGTGTTGATTTGTAACAATATACCCATCAGAACTTATAATCGTTCCTGCACCACTATTTATTTCTGAGTTTTCATCACTACTCACTTTACTTATAGAAACCACAGATTTTGCTAACATATCTGCAAGTTCCTGTAGTGCCTGCTTTTTATCCGGTGATATAAGGGCCTCTTCATTTAAAGAGTTTTCATTCATAAAATTTTCAAATTTATAGTCAAATACCATTTTCGAAGTAATTGCTCCTGAAAGTGAAGCTATCAATATATATATAATCACATTAGTAATTTTTTTATATATATGTTTTTTTTGTTTTTAGCCTTTTGAAATCTAATATCACTACTTGTATATATCTGTGAATCAAATCCCAATTTGTTATTATCCATATAGCTCCACCTCCTTTAAGCCATTTAAACTAACGTTAATGTAAATGTGAACATTACTCCATTTTCTGTATTCTCTACCCAAACATCCTCATCTAACATATTTATTATTTTCTTTACAATAGATAATCCAAGACCAGAACTAACTCTATTAGTTCTCGACTTGTCCCCCTTATAGAATCTTTCCCATATGTTTTTAAGTTCTTCTTCATCTATATGGCTTGCTGAATTCTCTATTGATATATAAGCTTTTCCGCTTTTAGTTGTACAAGATAGATTTATATGAGTACCTTCTTTTGAATGCTTTATAGCATTATCTAATAAATTTAAGATAACTTGGAATATCCTATCTTGATCCCCATAAACTAAAAGTTCGTCCGATTCAAAAATTACATCGACGCTTATCTTTTTCTCTTTTATTTTACCTTCATTTTTTAATATACTAAGTCTTATTATTTCATTAATATCTATTTTTCTTAACGCAAGTTTTATTCGTCCTTCTTCTATAGCAGACATATCCAAAAGGTCATTTACAAGCCTTGCAAGTCTTTGAGTTTCTTCATAGGCAATTGTTAGATACTGGCTTTCCTTTTCTTTTGGAACCACTCCATCTAGTATACCCCTTATGAATCCATTTATAGATGTAATTGGTGACCTAATATCATGCGAAACATTACAAATAAATTCTCTTCTATTCCTATCAACTTTTTCTAGGGAATCTGCCATAGAGTTAAATGCCTTTGCAAACTGTCCAATTTCATCATTACTACTTATCTCTACTCTTTTCTCTACATCTCCATTGGCAATTTTTTTTGCAACAGCACTCATATTTTGTAATGGCTTAATTACAATTTTATCGGTGAAAAAATAAATTATTACTATGGATAAAACCATAACAATTCCTGTTGATAACCAAATTATTTTATATATGTGACTTAAAGAATCTTTTAGATAATCCATAGATATATCAACTAATATAAATGATGATATCTCATCATTTTTATCTTTTATATCTCTCATTAAAACATAATCACCTTTTGAAAATAGTTGATTATCTTTTTTTACTTCTTTTAGAGTATTCTTTTCCCCAAAATCATTTAATATAACTTCTGTATCTGAAAATATTTGCTTTCCAACTAAATCTTTACCTTTTTCAGCTGTTGAGACAAATATATACCCATTCCTATCTATAAGATATACATTTTCATAAAAATATTTACCTATAAACTCTAATGATGAATTTAAATCTTCATAGCTTAAATTTCCATCGCCTTCAACATAACTTAATGATAAATCTTCAACTATTTTTATATGTTCTAATACTTCTTGCTGTTTTCTTTGTATATAATAATCATTAAACCAAATGGACAGGACAGTAGCTATTAGCGATAAACTCAAAAATATTATAACAGTATATATAAATACCATTTTGGAGAATAGGTTCTTTTTTATCATTATTTCACCTCAAATTTATATCCTACACCCCAAACAGTCTCTATTTGCCAGTTAACCCCACCTGCTATTTTTTCTCTTAATCTTTTAATGTGAACATCTACTGTTCTTGAATCTCCAGGATAGTCATATCCCCAAACTTCACACAATAACTGTTCTCTTGTAAACACTCTATTTTTATTGCTTGCAAGATAATAAAGTAATTCAAATTCCTTAGGTGGCATTTTAACTTCTTCATTTTTATATACAACACTATAGGAATTAGCATCTACAATTAAACTATCATATGTTATTGTTTCCTTACTTTCTGATTCCATTGTATACCTTCTTAAAACAGCCTTAACTCTAGCTATTAATTCTTTAGGCTCAAATGGTTTTACTATATAATCATCTGCACCAAGTTCTAAGCCTAAAACTTTATCAAAAGTTTCCCCCTTAGCCGTTACCATTATAACTGGTGTTTCACTATCTTTTCTTATCCATTTTAAAACATCCATTCCGTCTACATATGGTAACATAACATCTAATATTACCAAATCCGGTTTAAAATTTAAAAAACTTTCCTGAGCTTCCTTACCATCATGTGCAGTTTTTATACAGTAACCTGCACTCTCTAAATACATTTTTATTACCTCGCAGATGTTTTTATCATCATCTACTACTAACACTTTTGCAATTGAGCCTTCCATCACACATACCTCCTAAGCTAACATACTTAAATGCGCACTATTTATTCTTATTTTTTCTATTACTTGTATAAAAATCCAATTAAAAATTATATTTTATTTTTAAAATTGGATATAGAAAATCTATCATTCTTGAGTAAAAGTACCTATTTAATATAATATGGTTTATTACATATTTTAAGTCTCTATTCCTATTATACTTGGTACAAGCTATAAAATTAAGATTTGTTACAAAATATTCAAAAATTGTTCGTAAATTAAGCTTATTACTTAAAAAATACATAATTTATTAGTTAGAATTCTATACTTTTTATGATTTAAACTATTATTTTATAATTTTAACCGTTGTTTTTTGATTTTTCTGTAAATTTTTCTTATCATTATTATACTTTTTTCTTGTTTAAAATAGAGGCACAAAATACCAAAGAGATAATTCTATTAGATATTTGTGCCTCTACCTTTGTATCCATTATAATATATACTTACGTTTTAATAAATTATAATATTATTTTTTTATTATTAATCAAATAATTTACTTACAGATACATCTTCATATATTCTTTTAACTGCTTCTGCGAATATTGGTGCAACTGATATTGTCTTAATCTTATCAATTTGCTTTTCTTCTTTTAATTCAATTGTTCCTAAAACAATAAGTTGTTTTATTGAAGAGTTTTCTATTCTTTCTATTGCTGGGCCAGATAAAACACCATGTGAACAGCATGCATAAACTTCTTTAGCACCTCTTTCAACTAGTGCATTTGCTCCATTACATATAGTTCCTGCAGTGTCTATCATATCGTCTATAAGTATAACTCTTTTACCTTTTATATCCCCTATTATGTTCATTACTTCACATACATTAGCTTTTGGTCTTCTTTTATCGATTATTGCTATTGGTGCATTTAATCTATCTGCAAAGTTTCTTGCACGAGTTACACTTCCTAAATCCGGAGAAACTACCACAACATCATCTTGATCTTTAAAACCATTTTCGATGAAGTGTTTAGCTAGTATCGGTGCACCTGTTAAATTGTCAACTGGTATATCGAAGTAACCTTGAATTTGAGCAGCGTGTAAGTCCATTGTTAATACTCTATCTGCTCCTGCTGCTGTTATTAAGTCTGCAACTAATTTAGCTGTGATTGGATCTCTTGCCTTAGCTTTTCTGTCTTGTCTTGCATATCCATAATAAGGCATAACTGCAGTTATTCTTCCTGCTGATGCTCTTTTTAAAGCATCAATCATTATTAAAAGTTCCATTAAATTGTCATTTACTGGTGAGTTTGTTGGTTGAACAACAAAAACATCAAGCCCTCTAACTGTTTCTGCTATATTAACAGATATTTCACCATCGCTGAAGTGCCCAACTTTTGACTCCCCAACTTTTAATCCTAGAATATTGGCTATGTCCTCTGCTAACTTTGGATAAGAATTTCCTGTAAAAATCTTAATGTTTTTACCATGCGATATCATATGTAGTCCTCCCATTTTACTTATTATTTTTTGTTAACCCAATTTTCTTTATTTATTTGCCTTGCTCTTGCTATAGCTAAAGCGTTTTCAGGCACTTTTTCTGTAATAGTTGATCCTGCTGCAATGTAAGTGTTACTCTCTACTTCAACTGGAGAAACTAAGTTTGTATTACAACCAATAAATGAATTGTCTCCAACTATAGTTTTATGTTTATTTACTCCATCGTAGTTCACTACCACTGTACCACAACCAAAATTACAGTTTTTACCTACTTCTGCATCACCTATGTATGTTAGGTGAGAGACTTTTGTTCCATCTCCTATTTGAGATTTCTTAACTTCAACAAAATCTCCTATTTTAACTTTATTTCCTATAACACTTTGTGGACGTATATATGCAAATGGTCCTACTGTTGTTTCTTTTCCTACTGTACTTTCCATTATTACTGAACTTTGAATTGTTACATTTTCTTCTATTATACTGTCTTTTATTCTACATCCTGGGTAAATTACGCAATTATCTTTTATTACAGTTGTTCCTTCTATAACGTTATTTGGATAAATAATTGTATCTTTTCCTATTTCAACATCACAATTTATATAAACATTATTAGGATCTATTAATATAACTCCATTTTCCATGTGTTTTTTATTAATTCTTTTTCTCATTATCTCTTCTGCAACTGCAAGCTCTACTTTAGAATTTACTGCTGTAATTTCATCAACTGGAACATCTACAGCTCCTACTTTTTTTCCTTCTTTTTTTAGTATTTCTATTACATCTGTTAAATAGTATTCTCCTTGATTGTTATTATTATTTAATTTTGATAATGTAGATAATAATGATTCTATATCAAAGCAATACATACCAGAATTTATTTCTTTTACCTTAACTTCTTCTTCATTACAGTCTTTAAATTCTACAATTTTTTCAACTTGATTTTCTTCATTTCTTATAATTCTTCCATATTTAGCTGGGTTTTCCATTATTGAAGTTAATATAGTTGCACTATACTGATTTTCTTCATGATAACTAAATAATTTTTCAACTGTAGTTTTTGTAATTAATGGGCCATCTCCTACAAATATAGCTACTGTTCCTTTTTTACCTTTTAAAAAGTCTTCAGCACACATTACTGCATGGCCTGTTCCTAATTGTTCCTTTTGAACAGAATATTGAACTTTTCTACTTTCAGTACCTGCTTTTACTTTTTCAGCACCGTTTCCTATTACTACATCAATATCCTCTATATCACACTTTCTTAAAGTATCTATAACGTGATTTATCATTTCCTTACCGCAAACTTTATGTAACATTTTTGGAATGTCTGACTTCATTCTCGATCCTTGTCCAGCGGCTAATATAATGGTACATTTATACACTTAAAACACCTCTTTAAATAATCTATTTCTTAATATGAATAAGTTTTTATAAAATATGTATTAAATATTCATTACGTTATATATTTAATATAAAATTAATGATATATCATTAATAATTATACTTCTCTTTTATTTAATTTTTATATATATAAATTTCAACTATTTAATTTTCTATTAATTTTGCATAAAATTTTTTAAGCAATAAATTGCTTTTAAATAAATTTGTAAAATATTATTTATATCCTTATTAATTATATTTTATATACTAATGTTTTGCAAATAAAAGTGAATATTTTTATACTTTTATGTGAAAAAGTACACCTTTTTTTGCTAATTAATCCTCTTTTTTAACATAATTTGTTACACTTTTTTCTTTTTTTTGAATAAATTATACATTTTAAAGCATAAAAAAATAAAAAGGAGTGTACTCCTTTTTATTTTAAACTTCACTCTATTCTGAATCTGATTCTACTTTAGGTTCTTCTTGTATAACCCTTTCGTATTCAGTAAGAATAGCTGTTTGTATTTTTTCTCTTGTTTCTGTATTAATTGGGTGAGCTATATCCTTAAACTCTCCATCTGGAGTCTTTCTACTAGGCATAGCAATGAAATAACCATTTTGGCCTTCTATAACTTTAATGTCGTGTATAACAAACTCATTATCGAAAGTTATAGAAACTATTGCTTTCATTTTTCCCTCTGTGGCAATTTTTCTTATTCTAACATCTGTAATTTGCATGAATTCCACCTCCAAGCTGTACTATAAGAGTATTATTCTCCATATTTTTCAAATTTCCTTCTTTTTGTTGAATAATTTTTTATTTTCTGTATTTTCTATCTCTTATTCGAATTCTACTTATCTATATGCGAAAATTATCATCCATTCAATTACAATTAATTTATAAATCTACATTTGCCACTACAATAAATTCTTTTTAAAAACTTAATTTGATATAGGGTTTCAAATTAAGTTTTAAACTTATTAATTTATCAAATGAGAAAACTCAAATTAATATTTTATCAATAACTAACAGATTATTTCAGTTAAGAGTTAAAAGTTGCAACGCTTCGCTAATTAAAAGTTAATAGTGAATAGTTAAGAGTTACGGTTATTATTACTCTCTTCGTTCCTAGTAATGCTAAACGTATTTTTTTATATAAATTTGCAATGCAAATTATATTTATAGATTTAAAAGAAAGTGGTTGCCACTTTCTTCCTGAACCCTTAACTATTAATTCTTAACTCTTAACTACCTAAAGCTGTGCTTGTTTTTTTAATACAATAAAAATTTGTATTCCTATAAAGTACGCTTATCAGAAGGATTAACCATAGCTCTTCCCTCTTGGTTTATTCCATTAAATTCAATTATTGATATATAATTATCCATTAGCTTTTCTTGGCCTTCTGAATTGTTATCTACTAACACTCCACACGCTAAAAGTTCACTATCAAATTCTGAAAGCAATTCTTTTATACCTTTGGCAGTTCCTCCACCTCTCATAAAATCATCTATAAATACACATTTACTATTTTTTTTCATTGCTTTTCTTGAAAGTGACATTGTTTGTATTCTCTTATTTGTTCCTGATATGTAATTTACATAAACACTTGCACCTTCTGTAACTTTATTTCTATTTCTTACTGTTACTAATTGAACTCCTAAATTTTTAGCAACTTCATATGCTAGTGGAATTCCTTTAGTTTCTATTGTTACAACATAATCAACGTCTAAATCCTTAAATATTGATGATAATATTTTTGCTGCTGGAACTATTATGTTTGGATTAAATATTAAATCAGTAACATATAAAAAGTCTCCAACCATAACTCTATCTTCTTCACTTGCTATTTCACAAAGTTTATTTTCAAATTTTTCTTTTTCTTCTTCTGATATGTCTACAGTAAATTTTATTCCTCCAGCTGCTCCTGAAACAGTTTCAACTTTACCTTCTGACAATTTTTCTAAAGTCTCTCTAACAATAACTACGTCTTCACTAACTGTTGACTTTGCAGCATTAAACATTTCTGTAAATGTATTTAAGTTAACCACTTTATTTGGTGTTTCAGTTAAAACTTTAGTTATTCCTACTATTCTTTGGTTTCTACTAAACTTATCACAATCTCTTCCCATATTTAACTACCTTTCTGAATAAGAATTTTAATAAATTTATATAAAAATCTATACTACATCTCGAATAAAACTGATATGATTTCTTTCACCTTATCATTACATATATAATAATTAACTTCAAGACCATCTCTATTGCCTTTTATTATACCTGCAGATCTTAATTTTTGTAAATGTTGAGAAACTGTAGATTGAGGCAAATCCAGACAATTTTGCATGCAAGTTACATTTCTCTCACCTTGATCTAATAACCCTTTAACTATACACAATCTAACTGGATGTGCTAGTGCTTTTAGTATATCTGCATACTCTACATACAATTCTTTTATATCCTTATTCATAACATCAACAACCTTTCTACCTATAATATAAACTTTTAAATAATATCTATATATTATAATCTTTAAATATAACCATCGTGCTACATCGATTTATAATTTCTAACCTAATATAGTGAAATATTTACATGATTAAGTTACCTTTAAAGTAAATTTTAAGATTAAAATCTTTTATATAATACAATATTATCATATTTCCCTGTGTTTAGTCAGTATTTATATATTTTTATCATCTTTCACTGAAAATAAACCTACTTTAATAAGTATAAAAGCTTAAACTTAAATATAAAGTTGTTCCCCAATCTATTTATTTAAGAAAGAACTTTTTAGGTTAAATAAAAAACAGGTGAAATATTTTAGGATGTTTATTATTTTTGAATATTTGAGAAAACATTTGGAATAATAAATATAACATTTATTTCTTTAAGAGGTGGTAACATGAAAAAAATTTTTACTGAAGAAGATTTGAAAAATGCTTATAATCTTGGAAAACAACAAGGTGCATTAGAATCTAATAATTTAAACAATAGTTCTAGAACAGACGAGTTTTCTTCTCAACTACCAATGGATAACTCAATTGTAAAATCCGTTGAAACAGACTCTCTTATTAGATTAAGATAAATAAAAGGCTTAGATATTTCTAAGCCTTTTATTTATGTAGTTATAAAGCTTTGCTAGTTAAGAGTTCAGAGTGAATAGTTAACAGTTGTGGTTATTACTACTCACTTCGTTCCTAGTAATGCTAAACGTACTCTTAATCCTAGTCCTTCTAACAAAATCTAAGTAAGCAATAAACTATGGTCTTGGCTCCATCACAAATGGGACAGGCACGGTAAATTTATTTACTTCGCTTAAAATTAGATGCTCTCCTAACTTTATACTTATATCTAAAAGTTCAAAGCCAGTCCCAAACCTCTTTTCAAAGAAACTGGTAATCCAGTTTCCTCCATCATTGTCAATTGTCCATTGTCAAATGTCAATTCTCTATTGTCAATTATATAACTTGGAAAATAAAGAATTTTAAGTAGTAAGATTCTTCATCTGCTGTCCATAATATAGGATGGTCTGGAGCTTGTGTTTTAAATTCAACTTGTCTTAATAATCTACCTGCATCCCTTGCAGCTTCATATATAGCTTCTTTGAACGATTGTGGATCCATAAAATGAGAACAAGAAGCTGTTACTAAATATCCACCTTTTTTAACAAGTTTTATACCTCTAAAGTTTATTTTCTTATATCCTTTTTTAGCATTTCTTATAGTTTCTCTTGCCTTTGTAAATGCTGGCGGGTCAAGTATAACTACATCATACTCTTTTTTCTCATAGTTAAGTTCTTTTAAAATTTCAAAAGCATCATGACATTCAAATTTAACTGTATCTTCAAGATTGTTAAGTTCTGCATTTTTTCTACAAAAATCTACTGCATGCTGAGATATATCTATTCCTAGAACACTCTTAGCTCCTGCAATTCCTGCATTTAACGCAAAAGACCCTGTATGTGTAAATACATCTATTACATCTGCATCTTTACATATTTTATGTATTGCTTTTCTATTTTCTTTTTGGTCTAAGAAAAATCCTGTTTTTTGACCATTTTCTATATCAACATTATATTTAACACCATTTTCTTCTATAGTTATCATAGTTTCAAAAGGCTCAGTTAAAAAACCTTTTTTAAGTTCCATACCCTCTTTTAACCTTACTTGCGCATCACTTCTCTCATAAACACCTCTTGCACCATACTCTTCTACAAGTATATCTACAATAATTTGTTTATATTGATCAATACCTAATGCTAATGATTGTATAACATATACATCTTCAAATTTATCTATTACTATACCTGGAAGAAAATCAGCCTCTCCGAATATAAATCTACAAGAAGATGTATCAATAACCTTTTTTCTATATTCCCAAGCATCTTTTAATCTTTTTCTAAAAAATTCTTTATCAATCTCTTCATTTATATCTCTTGTCATTATTCTTATAGATATTTGAGATGCATCATTTATGTATCCTTTACCTATAAACTTATCTTCCGCTGTATAAACTTCAACTATATCACCATTTGTATATTCACCATCATAACCTTGTATTTCTGTTGAAAAAACCCATGGATGACCACTTAATGTTCTTTTTCCTCTACCCTTGTCTAAATAAAACTTACAAGCCATTCTATTGATTGTCACCAAAAATTATAAGAATTAAATTCTTTAGTATTTTATAATTTAATCTTTGCAATGTTCTTTGTTTCTGGCAACATCCTCCCTTTTTTAGTTTATTTTTTGAACACTGTCTTTAGTTTCTTACATATTTTATTGTTTATTTTTTTACATTATGATTATATTGTACAGCACAGTTTCATGCAAGAATACTGGTCTATTATTTATTTGATTATGCCTAAATTAAGATAGATTTTAAAATCTATTTTAAAATTTCTTCTATGCTGTACCCTTTATCTTTTAAGTATTTGCTTTTTTTAGGAGTCTCTATTACTTGAGCTCCATAAATACTATTATGTTCGCCTATATAGTAACTTATTAGTACACTTATAATATAGTATGGTATTGCCCTATCACCAAACATTTCAATTCCAAGCATTATTGTTGCTATTGGTGTATTAGTTGCACTACCAAAAACACAGATTAAACCAAGTGCAGCTAATAATGATGGTTCTATATGCGCTATTTGTCCAATTGCACCACCTAAAGATGCCCCTATATCAAATAAAGGAGTTACTTCTCCCCCCTGAAATCCAGATGCTAATGTTAGTACAGTAAGTATAAATTTCTTAACAGAATCACCTATTGAACTGGTACCATTAAAGCCTGCATCTATTAACCAAGTACTTAATCCTCCATATTCATAAAAATTAAATATTACTATTATAATAAGAACAATAAAAGATGATATTAATGCTCTAAGTAAATAATTCTTTATTTTACTAGAGTACATTTTCTTTAAGAATTTTATACTTCTAGAGAATAGTTTACCTACAATTCCAAAAATGCAAGCTGAAATTATAGTTATAATTAATGTATATATAGTTATATTGGGAACTGAAATTATAGAGTGTATAGAGTGTTTTATTCCAAAAAAACTTGTTACATAATCTGCAACATACGCACCTATAAAACAAGGAAATATAGACTCATAACTTAGTTTACCAATAAAACAAACTTCAACTCCAAAGAATGTCCCAGCAAGTGGAGTTCCAAATACAGAACCAAAAGCAGAACTGATTCCTACCATTATTAAGGTTTTTTTATCTTTTCCCTCTAGTTTAAATATATTAGCTAATTTATTAGTTACGGTCCCTCCTATTTGAACTGCTGTTCCCTCTCTTCCTGCAGAACCACCTACAAGATGTGTTAAAACTGTAAATATAAATGTTAAAAATGCCATTCTTAATGGTACTTTAGTTTCCTTATGAGTGCTTTCAATAATAAGGTTGTTTCCTCTTTGAGAGCCTTTGCCATAATTATTATATATAAATGCTGTTGCTACACCAATGAGCGGAATTAAATAAAATAATTGATAATGACTCATACGAAAATTAGTAACATACTCTAAAGACTGCAGAAAAATAGCAGACGCACATCCCATAATTACTGCTGTTAAAATTATAAGGGTAAATAATTTTATATGTCTTTTAAATTCCATGAAAATTTTATCTCCTTTCTATATTTATGTTTTCCAAAGTTATAAATAAACAAACTCCTATTTAACTTTATTCAAAAACTTTAAAGTTTTTGAAAGTAAAAAAGACTAATGAATCTACGACAAAAAAATCATAGAAGTCATTAGTCTGTAAAGACGGTTTAGAATATTCATGGGAGAACTTCATTCCCAGTTAATAAGGCATAATCAAAGGAATACTAGGTTAGTATTCTTGCCTATTTAATTTCTTATTTATTTTTACATTCATAAATATATCATAATAGCACCTATTTTTCAATTATGCATAACCCTATTTTATTTATATTCCACAAAATTCTTTTGACATAATATAATATAATCATTTAAACTATAAGTCGTATGAAATAAAATAGTAGACTAAGATTATAACATAATTTGAAATTAATTATAAATTATATATACATATTAAAGGAGATTGAAGATGAGTATTCTTACGGTAAAAAATATGAATCACGGATTCGGAGATAGAGCTATATTTGAAGATGTTTCTTTTAGACTTTTAAAAGGTGAACACGTTGGACTTATTGGTGCTAACGGTGAAGGTAAATCTACTTTCATGAACATAATTACAGGTAAATTAATGCCTGATGAAGGAAAAATTGAATGGTCAAACAGAGTGAGAGTTGGTTACATGGATCAACACGCACAACTTCAAAAAGGCGAAAGCATAAGAGACGTTTTAAGAGGCGCTTTTAAATATCTATTTGATTTAGAAACTGAAATGTTAGCAATAACTGATAAAATGGCAGAGGCTACCCCTGAAGAACTTGAAAAATTACTTGAAGATATGGGAACTATTCAAGACCTATTAGATAACAATGGTTTCTATGTTATAGATGCTAAAGTTGAAGAAGTGGCAAGAGGATTAGGTCTTAATGATGTAGGCCTTGATAAAGATGTTACTGATTTAAGTGGTGGTCAAAGAACTAAAGTTTTACTTGCAAAACTGCTTCTTGAAAACCCAGACATATTACTTCTTGATGAGCCTACTAACTATTTAGATGAAGTACATATAGAATGGCTTAAGCGTTATCTACAAAACTATGAAAATGCATTTATATTAATATCACATGATATTTCATTCTTAAATTCAGTAATAAACCTTGTTTATCATGTTGATAATAGACAGTTAAATAGATATGTTGGAAGTTATGATGATTTCCAAAGAATATATGAAGCTAGAAAGAAACAATTAGAGCAAGCTTACGAAAGACAACAAGCTGAAATTGCTAAACTAGAAGATTTCGTTGCAAGAAATAAAGCTAACGTTGCTACAACTGGTATGGCTAAAGCAAGACAAAAGAAACTTGATAAAATAGATAGAATTGAACTTGCACAAGAAAAACCAAAACCAACATTCAATTTTAAAGAAGCTAGAACTTCTGGAAAAATGATATTTGAAACTAAAGATTTAGTTATAGGTTATGGTTCACCTCTATCTAAACCACTAAATTTATATTTAGAAAGAGGTAAAAAAGTTGCTCTTGTTGGCGCTAATGGACTTGGAAAAACTACACTTTTAAAAAGCCTTATGGGTGAAATAAGAGCATTAAGTGGAGAAGTTGAACTTGGTGACTATCAATATATAGGCTACTTTGAACAAGAAATAAAAGATGCAAATTACAACACTTGTATAGAAGAATTTTGGCAAGACTTCCCTGGATATACTCAGTATGAAGTTCGTTCTGCCCTTGCAAAATGTGGACTTACAACAAAACACATAGAAAGCAAGATAATGGTTCTATCAGGAGGAGAAGCAGCAAAAGTTAGACTTTGTAAAATACTAAACAGAGAAACTAACATACTAATCCTTGACGAGCCTACAAACCACTTAGATGTAGATGCTAAAGAAGAATTAAAAAGAGCATTAAAAGCATACAAAGGAACAATCCTAATGGTATGCCACGAACCAGAATTCTACCAAGACATAGTAACAGATATCTGGAATTGTGAAGAATGGACAACTAAAATAGTATAATGAAATTAAGGAGCTATTGTAAAACCAACTAAAGGTTAGATGAGCAATAGCTCTTTTTTTATGTATAAATCGCTTAATATACCATTAATGATGGAAAATATTCTTATAAATAAATTGAAGAGATATAAAATATATTTAAGAATACATTAATAAGAGAAATGAGAAAAAGAAAATATCAGTAAGAATTTCTAATAGGGGTATCATAGGCAAAATGCTTAATTTTAACTTCAAAATATGTGAAATTAGAACAATAAATACCAAATATTGATAGACTTGGACAAGAGAAATATGTATAATTAAGGAGATTGAATTATATATATTTTTAGTAGGAGGAAATTTTAATGGGTAAAATGATACAATGTAAAGATTGTTCTAAAGAAATATCATCTAGTGCAAAGTTTTGTCCAAGTTGTGGAGCAAAAAACAAAAAACCATTTTATAAAAAAGTGTGGTTTTGGTTATTCACGGTAATCATTATTGGAATTATGGGTAATGCAGTTTCAAATGATTCAAAATTAAATACTGGAAATAAACAGGAAGTTAGTCAGAATCAAAAAACAGAAGAAAATGCCCCAGTAAAAGAAAATGCTCCAGTAAAGGAAAAAGCAGAAGATGTTCCAACAGAATATAAGTCTGCATTAAAAAAAGCCAAAGTATATAGCGATAATATGAGTATGTCCAAAGTTGGATTGTATGATCAACTAACATCAGAATATGGAGAAAAATTTACAGCAGAGGCAGCTCAGTATGCTATAGATAATATAAATGCAGATTGGAATAAAAATGCACTAAATAAAGCAAAAATATATCAAAAAGATATGGCAATGTCACCAAGTGCAATTTATGACCAATTAATATCAGAATATGGTGAGAAATTTACACCAGAAGAAGCACAATATGCTATAGACAATCTGGAATAATATATTCCTTATAAATATAAAAAAGCAAATTTAAGCATCTAGTATAAAATTAGGTGCTTTTTCTTTGTCTTCTATTCTTCGTACCATTTATTTACATATTAAGATTGTACTCATTTTCTTATAGAATTTTAAGCACTTTAGAGCCTGACCAATATTTTATGTATCCAAATTTTTGTAAATAAGCTCGAATAAAGTTGAAAGGAAGATTACATAAAGGTATAATTTTGAATTAGACATATGAAAAAAATAATTAGTCAAAGATTCAAGGGATATTTGTCACGATACAAGGAGATAAAACTCTGTCATAGTAAGGCTATGTATATATGTATTTTGTTGACGAAGTATTCATGGCAAATAAGCAAGAATACTGACTTATTATTTATTTGATTATGCATTCTATGGTTAGGGGTGACAGTGTATGATACAATGCGAATTATGCGAAGACTATTTTCATGAAGAGAATATAAAAGAATGTCCAGAATGTTTAAAGGAAATGTGTGAAAGTTGCTATGAAATGCATGTTCCTATTTGTTTTTATGTTTCTCAGCATGGTGATATAAATACTTATGATGAATAAATTATACTTATGAGTGGTATGAACAAGGGATACTAAAAATATGCAGTAATATTATTGTAGAATAATTTTTGAATAATGGATAACTAAAATAGTTGATATTTAGGGCGGTAGGGAAAATACTATCTCTCTTTTTATATGCATTCGTTCCTATAAGATATTTTAATAAAAATTATCATATTTTAGGCGCATTATCAATATCATTACATATTATGGAAATGAAATTAATTCTATATTCTACTAAAAAATTTATATTGTCTTATTTTTTATAATAATGTAGGGGGGTAATTATTATGAAAATATTTAAAAGTAAACATAAAAAACTTGCGATAGGTACTTCTATTACTTTGGGAAGCTTGCTTATCATATATTTAGGTATATCAATATATTTCACCAACCATTTTTCTTTTGGAACCTCAATTAACTGTATTAATGTTGGAGGCAAAACGGTAGATGAGGTGAATAAAGAAATAACTTCTAACATTAAGAGCTATACCCTGGTATTAGAAGAGAGAGATGACATTAAAGAAAAGCTCATCTGGAAGGATATTGGTTTAAAATATAATGGTGATGATAAGGTTCAAAGCTTAAAAGAGAATGAAAATCCTTTTTATTGGATTACTGGATTGTTTAATAAGAAAAAATTCAATATGCCTGAAATAATTTCTTTTGATGAAGAATTATTAAAAAAAGCTGTTAATAATCTTTCTTGCTTTAATGATAGTAATTTAATTGAACCACAAAATGCTAGCCTTAAATATACAGAAGATGGTTATGAAATAGTGGAAAGCATTAGTGGTAATAAAGTAAATAAAGATGTTTTATATAATCATATAAAAAAAGCTATTTCCACAGGAGAAACTATAATAAATCTAGAATCAATTGATTGTTATGAAAAACCACAGTATACTTCAAACTCTAAGGAAATTATTGATGCTAAGGATATACTTAATAAGTATATATCTTCAAAAATTACTTACACCTTTGGAGAACATAAAGAAGTATTAGATGGCTCTAAAATTAATGATTGGCTTAAGGTTGATAAAGATTTTAAAGTTGCAGTTGATGAAGAAGCAGTAAAAAATTATATGAACGCATTATCTCGTAACTATGATACTTATGGAGGCACAAGAAATTTTACTTCCTCATCAGGAACAGCAATAGCAGTTAGTGGTGGAAACTATGGATGGTTAATTGATAGCGATAAAGAATCGGAATATTTAATTGGAGCTATAAAAAAAGGAACTGTCACAACTAAGGAACCAGCATATGCACAAGTTGCCTTATATAGAGGAGATAATGATATCGGTAATACTTATGTGGAAATAAATCTTACAAAGCAACATTTATGGTTCTACAAAAATGGTAATCTTATTGTAGACGGAGATATAGTTACAGGCAATGCAAATAGTAAGTATTCAACACCACCAGGTACGTATCAGTTAGTTTATAAAGAAAGGAATGCCACATTGACAGGTCCTAACTATGCAACACCGGTTGCCTTCTGGATGCCTTTTAATGGAGATATTGGAATTCATGATGCAACCTGGAGAGCAACCTTTGGCGGAAACATTTATCAATCAGACGGTTCTCATGGTTGTGTAAACGCACCGTATAATTTAGCAGAATCAATATTTTCTAATATTGACGCTGGAGCACCTGTTATTTGTTATTTTTAACCAGTGTAATAAATAAATTTAGAAACATGAATTTTATTTATTGTTGTTCTAACGTAAATAATTGCTTTAATGAACTAATACTATTAATAAGGATTATAGTAAAAAATGATAAAAATCAATCCACTATACAATATTAAATATATTACTTTTTTGTATTATTAAAACTTATGAGCTTGAATTTCAAGCTCTTTTTTTATGGAATAGTATCTTAATTATAGAGAATGATATATGTTATAACACATTGAATTAAGAAAAAATATAAGAAAAATTTCACTATACATGAAAGGCGTGAAAATGGATGAATAAAGTAGAAAATGAAAAAAGAAGAGCAGATCATTTATCAAAATCAAAATCACTTTATGAGGCATATTGGGATGAAAGTAATAACATTGATGAATATAATTATCTTGCAGAAGATTTAAAGCTAACCATTGATTACAAGTTAGGTAGTGATGCTAATGCTGATGATATTGAGATGTTAACGGTATATCAAAAAGATATGTTAAAAGGAAAATTCATATTAGATGATAAATTTTTAAATAATCTTATCTCTCCTGATGAATATGCTGAAAAAGTAAATGGTTTAATGTCTCAATTCATAAATAAAAGTGCTAATCAATTAGGTGAAAAAAAGTTTAAAACGTTATTTGATTTTAGTCCAATGGATGATATTAAAATAATTGATCCTAATATCCTAAAGAATGGAGTGATGTAATATGAATTTTTTATTTGCATATGCTCTTACAATGGGTGGTACTGGTTTAGAACACACTTATGTATCCAGCTCTGATGGTAAGGTATGGCGTTGCTTTGGAAGAAATAGTGGTGGAAGGATGATAGCAAACCATATAGGGAGCTCAAAACAAGCAGATATTATGTCAAAACCTAGTGAAACAAATGAGACTGGAATAAGATATGGTATAGATGGTGTATGTCATCAAGCAGCAAATAGAATACTTTATTTTACAAGTGAGGTTGTAGACAAAGCAGGCGGATATTCCGCTTCTAGAGCAATGTATGGAGTCTATGGAACAAATTATAAATATTCTAATGATATATTTGTAACTAATAGGGATATAGCGATAAATATAGTAGATTGGAAGGATTGGGTAAAGCTTGGCGGTAAGTTAACATCTGCACCTGCAGCGTATTTTTATGATTTTGGTAGATTGGATGTTTTTTATAGAGGAGAAGATAATTCTCTTAAATATAGATACTGGAAAGATTCATGGAGTAGTGAGACAAGTTTAGGAGGTAAACTAGCCTCAGACCCAGCCGTAGTTTCATGGGGGGTGAACAGACTTGACTTATTTTATAAAGGTGAAGATAACGCTCTAAAACATAGATGGTGGAATGGTTCTTCCTGGAGTAATGAAGAAAATCTTGGTGGAAACTTAACTTCTGCACCTACAGTATCATCATGGGATATTGGCCGATTAGATGTGTTTTATAAAGGCTCTGATAATGGACTTATGCATAAATTTTGGAATGGTTCTTCTTGGAGTAATGAAGAAAACCTTGGTGGGAATTTAACATCAGATCCTTCAGCAGTTTCTTGGGATAGAAATAGAATAGATGTATTTTATAGAAATCAAAATAATTTACTTATACATAAATTTTGGAACGGTTCTTCTTGGAGTAATGAAGAAAATCTTGGGGTAAGAATATCGTCTTCACCATCAGCAGCATCATGGAAACAAAAGAATTTATGCGTCTTTTATAAAGGTGATGATAATGCACTTTATTATATGCAATGGGCTGGAATTTGGACCAATAGCATAAAAATAGGGGGAGAACTAAAGTTTAAACCTTCTGCTGTTTGTAGTGAAAAAACTATAAGTAGAATAGATGTATTTGTTTGTGGCACTGATGATAATCTATATCAAATATCCACTTATTATCAATAAAAAGAACCCTCAAATATTTATTAAATAAAAGTTTAAAGCACTAATTTTTATAAGATTAGTGCTTTTTCTTTGCCTTAAAATTTTATATCCAAATCAAAAATATACTCTCGATAGATATGATTTTATATAAATTAGTTAAGTTCTTCAGATAAATTTTTAAGAGCTTCCCCTTGTACTCTATATACTGTCCATTCATCCATTGGTATTGCACCCATTTTCTTATAGAATTTTATTGATGATTCATTCCAATCAAGACACCACCAATCTAATCTTCCACAGTTACGTTCTACAGCAATTCTACCTAATGCTGAAAGTAGGCATTTTCCTAATCCTAATCCCCTCATTTCTGGTCTTATGTATAAATCTTCTAGATATAAATTAGCTCTACCTAAGAAAGTAGAAAAATTGTGGAAAAATAGCGCAAATCCAACTGGCTCATTATTATATTCCCCGATAATAACTTCAGCCTGTTTTCTTACAAATAAAGATTCATGTAAAATCTCTTCTGTTGCAACTACTTCATGTAGTAATTTTTCATAATCTGCTAATTCTTTTATAAAATCAAGAATTAACTTATTATCCTTTTCTGTTGCAAACCTTATTTTAAAATTAGGTATTTTAGTTTCTAAATACTTGTCCATAACGTACCCCCATTTTTTTATATTTTTTAGTCTATATAATAAACATTAGTTTCTTTTATATAATTTTACAAGTAGTTCCTACTAATTATTGATGTTAAAACATTAATTTTATATTATTGAATTGAAAATGATAATATAATTATATAAAGTATTCATATTAGGAGGTTATTATGGTACAATGTCCAAATTGTAAAAATAAAATACCCTTTAAAAAAGTATTGTTTTTAACATCTTTTAATAGGATTCAATGTAAATCTTGTGGAAAATATCTTGTTTGCAACCAATTACGTGGTAGTTTATTTGGAGGAATTGGTGGTGGAGTTGGAGCTTTAGTACTTTTATATGCACTTAAAAGCTTCCTAAGTAAAACATTTGGAATTAAAAATATTGTTTTAATAATACTTTGGATAGTTTCATTAGTTATTGTATCTTATTATTTTACAAAACTTGAATTAGATGAATATAATTTTCTCTAATTTATATATCTATCACAAAAGGGAGTTTACTAGTTAAGAGTTAAGAGTGAATAGTTGTGGATATTATTAAATCTGAAAAAATAAAACTTCTAAGTAATTGATTATCCAAAATTTTTATTCCATCACAAGAGGGACAGGCTCACTTATGGCTATTTTCTTCGGTTAAACTGTAGATTCCACAATTGCTCTATTTCCACAATAAAATAAGAAAAGAACCAGTACCACTATTTTAGTTTTAGTAAAACTTTCAAACACGTAATTTACTAAAGTTCCACTTCCATCACAAATTCGACTTTGATAGTTAAAAGTTAAGAGTGAATAATTAATAGTTATGGTTATTACTATTCACTTTGTTCCTAGTAATTCTCAACGTATTTATAAAATTTAGTTTTTTAAATCTAACTAAGCAATAAATTATGGTCTTGGCTCCATCACAAATGGGACAGGCACGGTAAGTTTATTTTCTTCGTTAACACTTGGTACTCTTCTAACTTTATACTTATATCTAAAAATTCAAAGCCAGTCCCGAACAACTACGCTACATAGTAGCTACCTGGGGACTGGCTAACTTTTTTTATTTATGGCAATTAAATTTAAAGAGCTACTATCTATTTTATGGAACTACATTAGTCGCGCCTGTCCCATTTGTTACGGCTGTACATTTTGAATATAGTTTTAGTTTGTTTTGTCTCTAAAACGTATTTTTTTAGGACCGGCTTTGATTAATTTAAATTTTATTGATAACCTTATGATTTCACTGTGAAAATAACTTATGGAAATATATTTTGCTACGCCTGTCCTTCTTGTTATGGCTACACATTTTAAACTTAGCTTTAGTTAGATTTATATCAACTCAAAATTTATTATATCTGATTCATATTATTCTTAAATATATCACCTAATTTTACATATGGTAAGTGGAAATTTAAATTAGTCTTTTATTTAAAATTGAATTAGAAGGTCTTATGAAGTTATATTTTATTTTCATGACCTGACCCCAAGGACGGGGGCAGCGACTGCCTAGACAGGACGTCGATTCAGCCGTTTAGTCTTGAAAATTAAATAATAAATTCATTAGAGTTTCTTTTCCATTTTTCTAAATAGCGCTTTAAATTTTCACTTACCCTAAACCAATATTTTAAAATTACAAATAAACTTATCAACAATTTAAATTAAAATTTCAATAAATTGTTGATAAGTTTGTGTTTTTGTATTTTATTTGTGTATAACTTTTATTTTTTCCACAGAAAAAACAGAGCAATTTTGCTCTGTTTTAATTTACGCATATAAATATTTATTAATTTATTTGATTATGCTTTATATGAATATATATTATTTTCAACTACTTGTAAGGTTTTTATATCTTTTTCTTTTATGAACCCTTTAGTATTCTTATTTTCTCCTGGGATTATAACTTTTACTTCATACCATATTATATTATAAACTTCACAGCAATCTAATATCTCTAAATTAGTGTCTATTTCTAAATCTCTTAATTTAGGCATATTTATAATTGGAGCAATGTATAGCTCTGTTTTGTTTATAGTTTTTCCATGATATGAGCTTATAGGAATATATGATACTTCAACACTACCACTTTCCTTTTCAAACGCCTTTAGTTTACCTTTAAGTTCGTTATTTATTTTAGCTAAAACCCTTAATCTAGTACTTTCTTTATTTAGCTTTAACGTAAGATTATATGAATAAATTATTAGTCCCCCAAATGAAATTAAAGCTAACAATAAAATAAATCTCAATATTCCTGCCCCCTAATAAATATTACTATAATATGTAATTTATTATATGTATACTTATTAAGGTTTATGCTTTTGCTATTTTATTTTTTCTATAAGCTCATTATATTCAGCTATAAATATATCAACTAGCTTTTTCATTTCTTCATGATCTTTTAAAGAATGTTCATCATGAACACCTACAACTTTCATATTAGCAGCTTTTGCACCTTTTACTGCTGGAAGTATATCTTCAAATACTAAACATTCCTCAGGTTTTACTCCTAATCTTTCTGCAGTTAAAAGATATACGTCTGGGAAGTCTTTTCCTCTACTAACCTCGTTTGTTGTAGTTATAACATCAAAATATTCATAAATACCATTGGCTTTTAAGCAAGCTTCTAGAAGGCTTGTACTATTGCTAGTGGCCAATGCTATCTTTATATTATTTTTCTTTAATATCTTAAAAAATTCCTCTACTCCACACTTAAGCTTTACGTTTGTTTCATACTCTGTATAAGCCATATCATTCCAGTGCTTTTTTATTTCTTCTACTGTATAAGGAAGTTCAAATTTATCTTTAAAATATATAGCTACTTCATTATAACTTAAATGTGCTATATCATCTTTTAAGTTTTCTGGTTTCTCTAATTTATGGTCTCCTAAGTAATCTATATCAATTTTATCCCATACCCACATAGAATCTACAATAGTTCCATCCATATCAAATATTGCCGCTTTTATATTAGTTAACATAACGCTCACCTCTTTAGTTTATAAATTATTTTTATCTATTAATGATTAATTTATTAATAAACATATATTCAGTATATCAGAAAATAAGAGAGTCTTAAAATAGTTTTTATCCTTAAGACTCTCTTTACTCTTTACACTTTAAAGGGCAATATGATTATTTATTAAAACTTCTATGAAATATATTGGTTTTATCATGATTTAAAAAGTCTTTTAGAACCTTTATATCTAAATCCTTTAATATCTCTTGCATTTTTTCACTTTGAGTTGCTACTTTAAACTCTGCATTTTCCGCACATTCGTTTACCATTTTTGTTCCTTCTTCCATTTTTAAAATGGCTTTTGGTCCACCTACACATCCTCCAACGCAACCCATACCTTCTATAAAGTTACCCTGTATTTCTCCACTGATTACCTTGTTTAATAGAGCTTTACATTCCTTAACCCCATTGCCCTGTACTTCTGTAAGATTCTCATATTTATTAGGGAATAATAGCTCCACTGCCTCTTTTATAGCAATAGATACACCACCAGTTCTTGCATAAAGCCTTCCACCTCTTGACGCATATTCTATTGTTGGAGTTTCAGAAAGTTTAGATGGGTCCACATCTAAAGCATCAAAAATTTCTTGTACTTCTTGGAATGTTAACACAAAATCGATATCTCCCAATAAATCTGGTTCTTTTGCTTCAGATTTTTTTGCTATACATGGCCCTACAAAAACTACTTTAATATCTGGATTCAATTTTTTCATTACTCTTCCTGCTGCTATCATTGGAGATACCGATGGAGAAACATGTTTTATCAAATCTCCATATACTTTTTTAATCATTGCTACCCACATAGGACAACAACAAGATGTTATCATAAAGTCATCTTCATTTTTTACCATTGCATCAAACTCTACTGCTTCTTTTAAAGTTAACATATCTGCAAAAAATGCTACTTCTACCATGTCTGTAAATCCTATGTTTTTAAAAGCAGTTCTCATCTTATTTAAATTAGCACCATTAAATTGATTTGCTATAGCTGGTGCAACTGCTGCTATAACAGGTTTATCACTATTTATAAGTTCAAATAATGGTAAGAACTGAACTTTATCAACTATATTACCACTTTTACAAGCATCAACACACTTACCACAATCAGTACAACGCTCTACATCAATATATCTTCCTGTGTTTTCTTCATTCATCAAAATTGCATCAAATGGACAAGAAGCTTCACAAGCACCTTCCCCCTGCGCACAACTTTCACAGGTACTGTTTATCTTAGTTACTATCTTTTCTTTACCTGTATATTTTTTTATTTCATCCTTTAATTTTTCTGCAAAATCCTCACTATATCCTAAATCAACACCACATAAACTTGATAATTGTCTACATAATTTTTCTTTATCTTCATTTTCATTTTCTAATAGTTCGTTTATTTTTGTCTCAAAAACACCATTTTTATAAGCTAATATTAAATCCTTAAAATATTCACTATAATTCCTATTCATAACAATTCTCAGCCCCTTTTATTTGTTATTTATCTTTAAATATAACATAAATTACTTTTTAGTTAATCACTATTTAGTTTTTACATTTACTGCCCTTTTATACCTAGATGTATATAACATATATATTTAATTATATATAGAAATAAGTTCCAATTTAACTTTATTTAATAATTTTAAAATATTTTTATATAAAATGTAATGTTGAACTCTAGGTGATTCGGAGCATATTTCACTATTTTAAGTATCAAAGTTTTGAAATGGATAATTTTAAAAATCAACTTAAAACTTTATAAATAAAAAAAACCTTAACAAAAAGTGACCAAAATTGTGATCACTTCCTGTTAAGGTTAATTATTCATTTATTATTTATTTATTTTATAAATAAAAAGAGAGTTGCCTATGCAACTCTCTTGGTCGGGGTGACAGGGATTGAACCTGCGACCTCATGGTCCCAAACCACGCGCGCTCCCATCTGCGCCACACCCCGGCGACAAGATTTATTATAGTACAAACTTTTTTTTGTGTCAACATTTTTTTTAAATTTTTTTCATTTTTTAATGTTATTTTGAAAATCTTATAAAAAACTAGCTTTATCCATTATTACTAAAACACCACCCCATAAAACTAAAACTAAAGATAATATATTAATAGTTAAATAAACTTTGCTTTTAATGGTTTTAATTTCCGCATTAATATATTTAGTTATACTTTCAATTAATTCAATAACTCCAATTGTCATAAGAATAGCTAACACTATGCAATATATATAAATTAATAATCTATTGCTATTATAAGCATCAATTCTACCACCTACAATATTAATAATTAAAATCAAAATCATTGTTGCCATTGGTTTTATATTACTATTTTTATTACATATCTTCTCCATAATAACTCCCCCAGTATTTTCTTATATATTATCAATTGCTAAGCAAAGAACTATCCCAAAATTCTAGCACCATCACAAGAGGGACAGACGCGTTTTGGGCTATTTTATTATACTTTAGTTTTGATGCTTTTATTGATTTTTGTTTTTCTACAATAATACTCGAAGTCGGTCCCAACACCTTAGTTTTAGCAAAACACCTAAACAATCAAGTCCTTACAGTATTAGCTCCATCACAAATGGGACAGGCACGATGAGTTTATTTTCTTCGTTAACACTCGATACTCTTCTAACTTTATACTTATATCTAAAAATTCAAATCCAGTCCCGAACAACTACGCTACATAGTAGCTACCTGGGGACTGGCTAACTTTTTTTATTTATGGCAATTAAATTTAAAAAGCTACTATCTATTTTATGGAACTACATTAGTCGTGCCTGTCCCATTTGTTACGGCTTTACATTTTGAATATAGTTTTTGTTTGTTTTATATAATAAACTTAGTCTTTACTCCCCTAAATTCAAAGTAAACTGGTAGTCCAATTTCAACCTAAATTGTCCATTGTCAAATGTCAATTTTTAAAACACTCTACCTCAACTAACCAATCAATTCCTCCAAGTTCTACTTCCATCACAAGAAGAACTTTGTCAATTAAGAGTTAAGAAGGAATAGTTAATAGTTGAGGATATTACTACTCACTTTGCTCCTAGTAATACTAAACGTAATTTTATATAAATTTGCAAAGCAAATTATATTTATAGATTTAAAAGAAAGTGGTTGCCACTTTCATCCTAAACTCTTAACTATTAACTATTTAACTATTAACTAATTCTACCTAAAATTTCAAAGCCAATCCCAACAACTATGTTAAAGTCTAAATTCAACACAAACTCTTAATTAAATTTCCACTTTGTATCAATTCGTCTTACCCCTTTTTAAATCCTTTTTTAAATCAAATATGTAACTAAAAGTAAATTTTTATCATCTAAGTTTATTGGTTATGTTTCTATATTATTCATGTTTTACCTTTTTTAATATATTTGCTGTAAACTTAGTAATCCCAACTAGTTTACTAGGATTATTCAAATTTCTGTTTTTTCTGTTTATTTGTAAAGTTATCCATCATTGCCTTTTCATACGTTTACGTGAAATAGTTCCCTGTGTACAGGCTTTCCTTTTTATTCTATACTTTACTCATTAAATAGGACTCACAACATATTGTGAATAAAATCCAAAAATAAATATCATATTGTCCTATTAGTCACAGGGGGAGTGAACAACATGAAATTTAAAATAATAAGTATTTTATTATCGGCATCATTATGCACGGGACTAGGAATTAAATATGCCCATACAGATAATGATGTAATAAACGATACGAAAACCGCTATTAAAGAAACTATTTCTAAAGATACAGAAAAGAAAACACCTGAAATACAAGGTACAAGTAGTAACAACTCAGAAGCTACTACTGAACCTACTAAAGTAGATACTAACAATTCTACTGCTGTAAATAACAATTCTTCAAATAGCAATTCAACTGGAACTACTACAACACCAGCTGATAATAGTAAACCTGATGTTAAACCACCTACAGATAATGAATCAGGAAATAAAGAAGAATCTGTTCCAACACCGGAACCTACACCTACTCCAGAAGAAACACCATCAGAAGATAATTCTAACTATGAAAGCGCATCAAATAGTAATCCTAGTGGATTGCCTAGCATACCTAAAAACTATTCAGTTGAATACTTAACAGCTGTTGAAAATAGAGTTTTAGAACTTTGTAATGTAGAGCGTCAAAAAGCAGGATTATCTCCATTATCAATGGACGAAACTATGAGAAGTGCTGCTAGATATAAAGCAGAAGAAATGCTTCAATACGGATATTTTGACCATACTTCACCTTATACCGGAGGCCCCTTCGATTTATTAAATAAATTTGGAGTTAGCTACGGTACTGCTGGTGAAAACATTCAAACTAGTACAGGCTATGATAAAGCATCAGTTACTGCTGAATATCTTGTAAACAATTGGATGAACTCTGCAGGTCATAGAGCAAACATATTAAATGGAAGTTTTAATAGAATGGGTATAGGTGTTGTATTTTCGCCTAACGGAAATATTGCTTATGAATCACAATTATTTGCAGATTAAGGTATATTAAAAAAGGATGTCTAAACTTTAGACATCCTTTTTTTCTTTAGGCCTATACTGCCTTTTCTTCGGTCAATACTTTATTATCCTTTTTACTACCTTTTACTCCCAAAATAAAGATTATAGTAAATACACCCATTACCACAGGATAATATGTATATTTTAATATAGCAAATGGTGATAGTGCTGATAATGCCGCTGCTGACAATAATTGTGCTCCATAAGGTATTAAACTTTGTATAACACAAGAAAATACATCTAAAAGCGTTGCCACCCTGCTAGAATCTAAATCATATGTTTCTGATATTTCTTTTGCCATAGGTCCAACAGTAACTATAGATATAGTATTGTTTGCTGTAAATAAATTTACTATACTTACTAAAATAGCAATACCTAGTTCTGCACCTCTTTTTGACTTTATTTTAGATGCTATAAAAGAAATTATAAATTCAATTCCACCGTTATCTTTTATGATCTCAACTATACCACCAATAAGTATAGATACTATTATAAGTTCTCCCATATTTAAAGCTCCAGTTGCTATAGAATCAACTAACAATTTTAAAGTCATATCTTTAGTTATAAATCCTATTACTGCTGACATTACAACTCCACCAGTTAATACAGTTATTACGTTTACACCCATAAGTGCTGATGCTAATACAAATATATATGGAATTACTTTAATAATTTGATATTCATATACCCCACCTATATTTGCAGTTTTACCAAGAGTAAGTATAACTAATATAGCCATAGTTACAATTGCTGATGGAAGGGTTATTTTAAAATTCACCTTGAACTTGTCCTTTAAATCTGCATTTTGAGTCTTAGCTGCAGCTATTGTAGTATCTGATATCATAGATAAGTTATCTCCTAATATAGATGCTCCTACAACTGCACCAACAATTAATCCAAGTGATATTCCAGTTTTCTCACTTATTCCTAATGCTATTGGCACAAAAGCTGCTATAGTTCCCATTGAAGTACCTATTGAAGTAGATATGAATCCTGCCATTAAGAAAATTCCTGGAACTAATAAAAATGATGGTAAAAAATTTATACCTAAGTTAACAGTAGATTCTACAGCACCCATTGATTTTGCTGTTTCCCCAAAAGCTCCTGCTAATATAAATATTAAACACATCATTATTATGTCTGGATTGCCTCCACCTTTGCAAAAACTAATTACCTTATCATCAAAGGTTCGTTCTCTGTTTTGTATTAATGCAACTATTGAAGCTATTAAAAATGGTACAACTACCGAAATAGCATAAAAATCTTTTAGTATTATAGCTACTCCAAAGTATATAACTATAAAAACTAAAAGTGGCATTAATGCAATTATTGATTTTTTCTTCATAATAATCCCCTCTCCCAATTCCACTTTTTACTTTTATTTACCGTAAAATAATTATTTTTTTACAATAAATTAAGAGGGCATAACATCCCCTCTTAATTTATTGTAAACATAATAATACCTTTTTCTACAATTATTGTAAAAACCTATAGATATTTAATTATCTATAGGTTTTATATTAATGAAATTACTAAATTAAATTTATAAGTTAACAACTAATTATAATCTTTATATATTTTTTCAGTTTTTGATGTTTTATATGCTGACATTGTAAAAAATGCTAAAGCAAATAATATCATTATAAATAAGTTTATTATTATATCATTAAAAGGCACACCTTGCTGTAAATCTAATATTGAATCCATTGCCCATCTTGTAGGTGTAAAATAGGATATTTTATTTATAAAATTAGGGAATAAACTTACAGGAACAAAGCATCCACCTATCATTAGAAAAGTTATAATTACTATATTAGAAAGCATACTTGCTTCCTGTCTAGTTTCTGTTATTGATATGCAGAATGTTCCCAGTGACACAGCTATTAATGTTACTAATAATAATATTATTCCTAGCTGATAATAGTACATGCCTATTTCTAATTTCATAATGTATTTTAATCCTATTAATGATAATATAACCTGTATTAATATACTAAAAAAACTAGATAATATATTTGCTAAATAATATTGTGAACTTTTAATATCTGCTACAAATATCCTTGTGTACATATTTTTTTGCTTATCTGAATTTATTAATTCTGCTCCAGACATTGCTCTAAAAAACATGAACATTATTAAAAATCCCAAAAATACTTGTGTTTTTACATAATTACCTTTTAAATCGTTTAAATTAAGCTTCTCTATCTTAATAGTTCCATTACTGTAATTTTCTAAAGCTTTAATATAACCATCATAATTTTTATCACTAGCTACTGCTAAATCTTTAAGATTTTTAATCTCTAAGTTTAATGAAGTCTTAATACCTTTATTTAAATTTCCCATTTCATTTTCTTTAATATCTATATATGGTTTTTCTCCACTTAATAAATTATTTTCAAAACCTTTAGGTATAGTTATAGCAATATCTATGTCCCCTTGTGCAAAGGAGTTCTCTATATTAATATCACTATCTTCTTCAACATTTAACCCTTCATTATTTTTTATAGTGGATAGTATAGCCAAGGAACTTTTCGTATTATCTTCGTCTTTAACTACTGCATTCATATAACCAGATCCAGTGCTAATATATTTTGATATGATTAGTAAAATAATAATTGGAGCTATTGTAGTTATGATAAAAGTCCCTTTATTTTTTAAAATTAAAATCCTTAAGTTATTTTTAAATAGAGCCCAAACTTTTTTCATTACTCCACACTCTCCTTTTTAACAAAAACAGTTAATAAAATTAATGCTATTATTGTTATACCTAAACTTAAAGCAACTGATATTGTTATTATAGAATTATCATGCAGATATATCATTCTGAAAAATCCTCTATTTATCCATCTTAATGGTGATATATTTGTAGCTATTTGCATTACTGTTGGTAATTTATCTGGGAAAGCCAGATAGCTTCCGCCTAAAAAGCTCATTACAGGAAATATTACACGGTCTATAAATGCAGAAGCATTACCATTTTCTTTAAATATTACACCTAAAAAAGTTCCCATTGTAACTACCATTAAATTTAAAGAAAGTAATATTAAAAATGATATTATTAAATTATTTCCCCAATTAGTTTTTAACACAAATATTGAAAATAAATATCCTGGTAATGTTATTATTATTGAAAGCATAAAATTTCCTATAATATTTGCAAGATAATACTTTTCTATTGAAAATTTTGTTAAAAGTATTCTATCTTTAACAGATAATCTATCATCCCTTTGTATACCATATAATGAGAAGAATAATATATACATGCTCATTAACGTCAATTCTGCTATTCCATAATAATCAAAGGATGTAGGACTTTGTGTTTTTTCTACTTTTTCAACATTTATATAATCCTCTTCTAATTTGTCATTTATAATATTTATAGCATTTTCATCATTTATTTTATAAACTTCTGTTATTGCATTAAATCTATTACTAACTGTCTTAAATAATCCACTTACAATTCCTGATTCTATTTTATTTTTTTCATTTGAATATAGTTTTATGGTATTTCCATCTAAATAAATAAAGCTTCCTCTTGATTTTCTAACTATATCTTTCCCCTTATATATACTATCTGTTTTTTCAAAATAAATTATTTCAGTTTTATTATTCTTTATTATTTCATCTAAAAGTTGATTACTTTCTTTGCTGCCACTATCATTATTATAATAAACAGTAAAATTTTCTATTTGATTGCTAGTGTCAAATTGATTTATTAAAACAAATCCTATTAATGTCATTAAAAATATTGGGAATAGCATATTAAACAATAAATTTTTCGGGTATCTAATATGTCCTAAAAAAATCCTTTTTATAATTTTAAACATATAAATCACCTACTCTCTTAAACGTCTTCCAGTTAAACTTAAAAACACCGTTTCTAGATTTATATCTTCATAGCCAATATCTCTTATTTCAATTTTATTTGTTGTAAAATAGTTTATTATTTTATCTAAATTATTTATTTCTTTTTCAGTATTTATAGTTATTTCATTTTCATCTATAATTACATCAGTAACACCTTTTATATTTTTAATTTCTTTTTCATCTATGGTTTCAAAGTTATCAATTCTAAGGATTAAACTTTTCTTATCTGAAACTATACTTTTTAATTCTTCCTTACTACCTTCAACAATAACCTTACCATTATCCATAATGGCTATCTTGCTACATATCTCTTCTACCTCTTCCATATAGTGAGTGGTATATATTACTGTTGTCCCTTTTTCATTTAACTTTTTAACTGATTGTAATATATGATTTCTTGATTGTGGATCTATTCCTACAGTAGGTTCATCCATAATAACTATTTTAGGATTATGAACAATTCCACAGGCTATATTTAACCTTCTTAACATACCACCTGAAAAATCTGATGCCCTTCTGTCTTTCATATCTAAAAGTCCTGTAAACTCTAAAGCTTTTTTTACACATTCTTCTAGTTCATTTCCTTTTAATCCATAAAGACTACCAAAAAATTTTACATTTTCATAAGCACTATATTCATTGTAAAGAGCTACTTGTTGTGGCACTAAACCTAAATATTTTCTTGCAGATTTGTCTTTAATACTTAACGTTTCTCCTAAAATTTTAATTTCTCCATAAGATGAATTTAAAATCCCACATATTATATTTATAGTTGTACTTTTTCCTGCCCCATTGGGACCTAAAAGCCCATATATTTCTCCTTCTTCAATAGATAGTGAAATATTATCTACTGCTAAAAAATCTTTATATCTTTTAGTTAGGTTTTGTATTTCTATAGCTTTCATATATAAACACTCCTTATATTTCCTCAATCATTATCTTCTTAATTCTATTGTATAGAAAAACCTTCTCCAAATAACGTGGAGAAGGTCATAATCTTTATGTGACTTTAGTCATATTGTTAAAGTATTTACGCTTTGTTCCTAATAATACTAAACGTATTTTTAAACCTAGTTTTGCTAAAAAACCTAAGAAAGCAATCACCCAAAGTTCTACATCCATCACAAGAGGAACTTTGTCAGTTAAGAGTTAAGAGTTAATAATTAATAATTGTGGTTATTACTACTCTCTTTGCTCCTAGTAATACTGAACGTATTTTTAAAATCTAGTTTTACTAACAAAATCTAAGTAAGCAATTCACCAAAATTTCAACTCCATCACAAATGGGACAGGCACGGTAAACTTATTTACTTCGCTTAAAATTATATGCTCTCCTAGCTTTGCACTTCTTAGCTAATAAATCAAAGCCAGTCCCCAAAAATTCAAAAGAAACTGGTGATCCAGTTTCATCCTGAATTCTTAACTGTTAACTTTTAACTATATTAAGGACCGGCTTTGATTAATTTAGGTTTTATTGATAACTTTTCGATTTCACTGTGAAAATAACTTATAGAAATTTCACTTTGTTACGCCTGTCCTTCTTGTTATGGATGTGAACTTTGAATTTAGTTTTTTGTTAGTTTAACCTCTCAAACTTAGAATTTACTCCCCTAAATTAAAAAGAAACTGGCAGTCCAGTTTCCTCCATCATTGTCAATTGTCCATTGTCAAATGTCAATTATATAATGTTCTTAATTCTTAATTTTTTTAATTCTTAATTTTTTTAATTATCCTTTATCCATTGTCAATTTTTATAAACCCCAAATTTTACTCCCTACAAGTTTCCTTTTAAATAATATATAGCTATTTGAGTTCTATGTTGCAATCCTGTTTTATTGAGTATTGATGATATATAATTTTTTACTGTTCCTTCTGTTATATATAAATTTGATGATATTTCTTTATTACTAAGTCCTTGTGATATTAATTTTATTATTTCTATTTCTCTTTGAGTAAATAGTTCTTTATCTAATTTTATTTCACTTTTATTTTGAAAATTACACTTTAATCGTTCTAGTACATTATCTTGTATTACAGAATTACCTTTATGAACCATTTTTATAGTGTTTATAATTTCATTTGGTGCATTATTTTTTAATATATATCCCTTTGCACCAAACTTTAATGCATTGTCTATATATTCATCCTCATCAAAAGTTGTAAGTATAACAACTTTTGTGTTAGTTCTTTCTGTTATTTCCTTTGTAGCTTCAACTCCATTTAATACTGGCATCCTTACATCTAAAAGCGCTATATCAACATTATTTGTCAAAATATAATTAACAGCTTCTTTGCCATTTTCAAAAGTCTCTAATACGTCTAATTCCTTATCTGCACTTAATATTATTTTTAAACTTTCTCTTATAAGTAAATCATCATCTGCAATAATTAATTTAAGCATAACTTCCCCCTTTACCTTACTTTATTTAAGAGTTAACAGTTTAGGTTATTACTACTCATTATGTTCATAGTAATACTAAACGTATTTTTTATATTAAGAAACTGATTTTCAGTTTTATCCATTACTTTTAACTAACTAATACTATGAACTAACTTTAGTTTCCATTGGCATTAATAATATTATTTCAAAACCTTTGTAACTATTTATTATACATTTCCCATTTAACTCCATCGCTTCTTGTTCTATACTATTTAACCCTATTCCTTTTTTAAAATTTAAATTCCCTATGCCATTGTCAGCTATTTGAAGTTTAATTAATTTATTAAACACTTCTATTTTTACAGTTATATGATTACCTTCAGAGTATTTTAATGAATTTGTAGAAGCCTCCATTATAACATCTAAAAAAAGCATCCATTGTTTTTTACTTATCTTTTCCATATCCCCTTTATGAATTACATTAAATGTAAAGTTAGTATTCTGTGTTTTTTCATTTAAAATTAATTTAATTCTATTTATCCCTATTTGCTCATCAGTGGGATTTATTTCTCTTAAAATCTTTCTTATATCGTCCATACCTCTCCTTAATACGTCAATAGTTCCATCTATCATTTCTTTTCCTTTATCCATATCGCTATTTAATACAATTTTACATGCTTCCAATTGCAAAAGACTTCCAGCTATAGTATGCCCTACTTTATCATGAACTTTTTTAGATAGTTCATTTCTTTCTTTTAGTTTGTAAGTATATATTGCCTGTTTTCTATATTTACTTTGTTTTTTCAATTTTAGATTCAACTCGTCGATAGTTTTTCGTTGCATTTCTATCTTTAGTGGTAAATCATAATTAATAAAATTTAATTCCCAATATAATCTATAATAAATAAAATATATAGCTATAAAAATAAACAAAGAAAAAAAATCAATATCTATTTTTAAAAATACTACTATACTACAAATTAAAATTAGCAAGAAAGCATTAGACAACTTAATTAAATATAAAAATTCAATTAAATTTATAAAGAAAAATATTATTGCTAATGGAATTACTGTAATGGAAGTTATAAAAGATATTATAATCCCTGATACTAATAATAATTTTTCTATATTGTCTTTAAATAAATACACACTAAAATTAATTATTAAACATAATAAAAAATATATAACTACATATAATATTGGGGCTTTTCCTTGTATAGATTTAGTAACTATAAATATCAACGCTAAAATTTTAATATAAATATTATAATCATTTATCTTTTTCATACTACACCATTTCCTATTTTTTATAGTAACTTTATTACTAATTCTTTATTTATTGCAGTCTTTCCTTTATAACTTTTTAATTTTAAATTTATTGTTTATTAAATTGCTTTTTACTTAAATTGTTTTATTTTCTTGAATATACATAAGTTCAATGATATTATTTATTTAATTCTAAGGTATATTATATACTTTATCTTAATAATATACTTTATTAGGTATATTATTAAGATAAAGTACAAATATAGTTAGTTAAGAATTATTCACTATTAACTCTTAACTAAAATAATCTGTTAGTTATTGAAAAAAAATATTAATTTGTGTTTTCTCATTTGATAAATGAATAAGTTTAAGATTTAATTTGCAATCCTATAAATAGACTATCTTAAAATTAAATTATTTAAGAGAATACAAATACTTTGATGGCAAAATTTATGTTTTATAGAATTATAATTTAGGAATGGAGGTTTTGTTTATGGATATAAAAGAACTTGTTGATATTCAACGTAATTATTTTCTTAAAGGTAGTACTCTTACTACTCAATTTAGATTGACTCAATTAAATAAATTAAAAGTTATTCTGCAAAATAATGAACAATTAATACTAGATGCTCTTTATAACGACTTAAAAAAATCTAATTTTGAAGGGTACGCAACAGAGCTTGGCATTGTTTTTGAAGAACTTAATCACACTATAAAAAACTTAAAAAACTGGATGCAAGCTACAAAGGTAAAATCACAACTAGCTCATTTTCCTGCTAAATGCTTTACTTATCCAGAGCCATATGGCGTCACACTTATAATATCGCCTTGGAACTATCCATTTCAACTTTCACTAGCTCCATTAATAGGTGCTATTGCTGCAGGAAACACAGTTATTTTAAAGCCCTCTCAAAAAAGTCTTAACACATCTAAAGTTCTTACAAAACTTTTATGTGAAAATTTCCCTAGAGAATTTATTTCTGTTGTTAATGGTGGCAGGGATGCTAATTCAGAACTACTAAATCAAAAGTTTGATTATATTTTCTTCACAGGTAGTGTTCCTGTTGGAAAAGTGGTTATGGAAGCAGCCTCAAAAAACCTTACTCCTGTAACACTTGAGTTAGGGGGAAAAAGTCCTTGTATTGTAGATAAGACAGCTGATTTAAAACTAACAGCTAAAAGACTTGTTTGGGGCAAATTTTTAAATGCTGGTCAAACTTGTGTAGCTCCAGATTATCTATATGTCCATAGTTCTGTAAAAGAAGATTTAATAAAATATATAAAACATTATATTAATAAATTTTATGGACTAGATTTTAAAAAATCAAAAGACTACCCTAGAATAATTGATGAAAAAGCTTTTGATAGATTAGTAAAATATTTAAACTGCGGTAAAATTGAATTTGGTGGTGAAATTGATCGTGATGAACTTTATATATCACCAACAATTTTAAATGATATAACCTTTAATGATGAGGTAATGAACGATGAAATATTTGGACCTATTTTACCAGTAATTGAATTTGATACGTTAGATGAAGTTATTGCTGTTGTAAACTATAGACCAAAACCACTTGCATTATATTTTTTCTCTAAAGATGAAAAAAATATATCTAAAATACTACAAAAAACAACCTCTGGAGGAGTTTGTATAAATGAAACTATAGTTCATGTAGCTTCTTTATACTTACCTTTTGGAGGTGTTGGTGAAAGCGGAATGGGAAAATATCATGGAATGAATAGTTTTGAAACTTTTTCTCATATAAAATCTATTGTAAAAAAAGATTTCGCTATGGATGTTCCACTAAGATATCCTCCTTTTACTTCAACAAAGTTTGCTAAATTAAAAAAGATATTTAAATAAATATTGATACAAAAAAACTATTAGTATATCTAAATTATATTAATAGTTTTTTTAGTTAAGAATTGTAGTATTTTTTAACTATTAACTTTTTTTATTTATGGTAATTAATTTTAAAGAGCTACTCTGTATAGTATATAATAAAATTACTTAGTTATATTATGTAAAAGGAGGATATTCTATGACGTTTTATAATATAAAAAAAATAATTGATAAATGGGACCCTCTTGGTTTGCTAGATACGGCACCAAGCGATGAATATGACTATGAAACGGAACAAATTTTCAACTTTATTAAAAACACAGATAATAAAGAAATAGCTGTGTTAGCTAATAAAATCATGAAAGTTTTTCTATTCTTTTTTGAAGATGCTTTTAGAAACTCCTATGATGAATGTTTAAGTGTAGCAAAGGAGATTCTTTTAATAAAATAATAATTTAAAAATGAGGTTATATATATGTATGAATTTAAACAGTACAATTTAAATTTAGTAAGTGATTTTGAAATAAAAGTTTTCAAAGATAGAGAATGTGATATTGATTTAATTATTCCTTTAAATAATAGAACGTTAAATCTTATTCTAGATTCTGATAATATTGCCTCTAGAATGCAGTTTAATGAGGTAGAAAGTATCTTAATAAGACTACGTAAAGATGATAATAACATAGGAACTATCCACTTTTTAAAAGATAAAGGCATACATTCTACAATTTGTAACTTTGAAATTGATTATTTTTCTAAAAAGTTGTCTATACTAATTAATGAGTACACAGTTGAAATGAACTTTTTCAAAATCTAACCCCCCAAAAGCTAGGTAATTTAGAATTACCTAGCTTTCCCTTTTTATTACATTAAATTTCTAATGGTTTTAACTCTATCTCTTCTTCACCTTCTATATAAGATTTACCACCAACTTTTATAGATATTTTTCCATTAGATATACTTCCTTTTGCTATAATTTCACTTGCATTCCCCATATACATACCTTGACGACAAATTATAGTTTTTTCTTCATTGCCCTTTAATTCATAAAAATTATTTTTAATTAAATAAGCAAGTAATGCACCGTTAGATGTTCCTGTTGCACTTTCTTCTGGTATTCCTACTGCTGGTGCAAAGTTTCTTACAATAAATCTTTCATTATTGTTACTATCTATTGTAAATGCATGAATTCCCACTACTTTTAGCTCTCTACTATAATTTATTAATAAATCATTATCTATTTTTATATTTTTTAAATCTTCTTCACTTTTAATAGGAATTAATATATCTCTAAGACCGGTAGAAACAATTTGTGGTTTCAAATTTTCAAATCCAATTTCATCTTCACATAAATTTAAGATTTTAGACAATATCTCTTTATTTAAAGACTCATCTGAAAATTGTGGTTCAGCTTGTGACATAACAACCTCTATTTCATCCTTTGAAATTACATCTACATCTAAAATTCCAGCCTTTGTTTTTTGTTTTAAAGAAACATTATTTTGTGGTAATAATCCCATTTTAGCCAATGTGAAAAATGTAGCTATTGTGGCATGCCCACATAACTCAACTTCTTCTGTAGGTGTAAAAAATTTAACCTCATAATCGTAAACTTCTTTATTATTTTTTCTTTTTCTTTTATCCTTTGGTATTACAAATGCTGTTTCAGAAAAATTTAATTTTTTAGCTATAATTTGCATCTCTAATTCATTTATTTTTTCCCCATCTAAAACAACTCCAGCACAATTACCACCTTTACTATCCTTAGTAAAAGCATTTACCTTATAAACTTTTATCCCCATGTTTTTCACTCCCTATTTTAGTTTTGTATCCCATAAAATTTAGGATTATATTTTCTAGATTTATTATACTATAGACACATATTATAAAACTGTAAATTTTCAGTTGACTACATATTGGATTCATGTTACTATTTTTCAAAATAATACCTATAGCTTTTAAAGTACATTTATTATTATGTTCTTCTTACAAATATATATATTTAATACTAATTTTAAAGCTCTATAATTATGGAGGTATCATGAAAAAATTTTATATTATAAAAAAGAGTATATGTGTATTAAGTTTATTATTACTTTTTGCAGGGATATTATCTTTATTCTTAAATATATTTATATCTTGTTTTTTAATAATCCTATCAATATTAATGGATTTATTTTTAAAAATTAAGCCCATTAAAAACATAGATTATTCTAATAAAAAATAGATAGTATTTTTAATATTATATACTTATCCTTTTCAATATTAACAGTAATCATATTTGTATACATTGTAATTAACAAATAAGGAGATTTATATGAGATATTGGTTTAAAGAAAGTTTAAAATTATTTTTCACAGCAGAAAAAAAAGAGATAATTTCTTTTTTTTAGGAGTAATTATATTATTTATAGGATGTTATTTAAAAGCTCCCCAACTTGAAAATGTGTACACAATAGGTATCTTAACTATGTTAACAATGGTTTGTAGATACAATTTTGTTGCTGATTATATAATTAGTTTAGATATTAAAAACTTAATTACAAACAAAAATATTATAGCTTATATAGTTAGTAAAAATATATTATCTTTTCTAATAACCTTTTTTACAATGTCAACTATTTTTCTATTACAGTTTGTTATTACAAATAAGTTATTTAGCATAAATTATTATTTAACACTTACAATATTAGGTATTTGTGTTATATCTTTAAATAATATTATATTTATTTTTCATAATAAACCTTCTAAATTAAGGTCTAATAATTATTCAGTGAAGCAAAATATAAAATTAGGATTTAAAGATTTAATAGAATCTTTACCATCTTTAATAATAGTGTTTGGAATTTATTATTTTAATCGTTATTTTTATACTATATCCTTTTATCAATGCGTATTAGTACTAGTATTTTCTATTATTTTATTAAAAATTAAATTAGTATCCTTACTAAATGACTAAAGATATTGTATATATTGTTATTACTAAATAAAAAGTGGTAGGTGCATATGAATAAGAACAATAAAAGTTTATTTAGGGCTATCTGTCAAATTACATGTTTTATATTAATGCTTGTTACCTCAATATACGGATTTTATCAAAGATTATATTTAGAATCTATCATATCCGGTGCTTTGACTATACTTATTGCATTGAAAATACCAAATAGTATAAAATCTTATAAAAAGCTATAATTTAAAACATAAAAAAAGGTCTATGATAAAACT
>NZ_HE611054.1:98036-177078 GCF_000285575.1 Clostridium senegalense JC122
GACCTTTTTTATTTTATTTTTTATAAATTGTTTTCAAGAAACATTTCTCCTATTTTGTAAACATCTCCTGCACCTACTGTTAGGATCAAATCTTCTTCTTTTGCATTTTCTTCTAAATAATCTACTATTTCTTCGAAACTATGAAAATTCTTAGCATCTATTCCTGTTTCTCTTATAGCATCACCTAGTTTATCTGAACTAACTATTCCTGTATCTTTTTCACGGGCAGCATATATATCTGCAAGAATTAGATTTTTAGTTCCTTTAAAGCAATTTACAAAATCATCGAATAAAGTTATTGTTCTTGTATAAGTGTGTGGTTGGAAGATTACAAAAACATCTTTATGAGGATAGTTTTTTACAGCCTCTAACGTTGCTCTTATTTCTGTAGGATGATGTGCATAATCATCTACAACATTTATTCCATTCTTACATCCTTTAAATTCAAATCTTCTATGAGTTCCCCTAAAGTTAAATAATCCTTCAACTATTGATTCTTTACTAATGTTTAATGCTAAAGAACTACAAATAACAGACATAGCATTTAACACATTGTGTTTTCCTGGAACATTTAATTCTATAGAAAACAATTTTTCTTCATTTTTATAAACATCAAAAATGCCACAACCTAAATCATTATATTTAATATTTTTAGCTCTGTATTCACCATTTTCTATACCGAAACTCATTACATTACATTTAGCATCCTTTATAACATCTATAGCATTTTTATCATCTGCATTTACAACTACATATCCATCATCAGGTATTATAGCCACAAATTTTTTAAAAGCTTCCTTTACGTGATTTAAATCTCTATAGTAATCTAAATGGTCAGCTTCAACATTTAATATAACCCCTACATATGGATAAAAATTCAAAAATGACTCTTTATATTCACAAGCTTCTGTTATAAAATATTCACTTTCTCCAACTCTTACATTTCCCTCTATAGCGTCTAATTTTCCACCAACTAAAACAGTAGGGTCTATATTTTCTTTTAATCCTACATGAGCCATCATAGATGTAGTTGTAGTTTTCCCATGAGTTCCTGATATAGCAACTCCATATTTATGACCTTTCATAAGTAAACCTAAAAATTCGGCTCTGTTTAACATTTTAATTCCATCATTTTTAGCTCTTATAAGTTCTGGATTATCTTCTGCTATAGCAGCTGTATAAACAACTAAATCTACTCCATCTAAATTTGAACTATTATGTCCAATAAATATTTTAGCACCTAGCTTTTCTAGCTTTTCTGTAATATAACTTTGTGATCTATCTGAACCGGATACCTTGTATTCATTCTTTATAAGTATTTCTGCAAGTCCGCTCATACTCACTCCACCTATACCTATAAAATGTATTGTCATATTTTTATTATCTAAAAAATCAAAAGACATTAAAAACAACTCCTAACTATAAATATAAAAAATTTCCTAATATTAATTTAGTCTTACTCTTCCATCTTCGACACTATAAATTTTAAAATTTAAAATCTACATTATAATTATATACAAAAACCGTAAAAAAACACATCAAATTTGTTTTATATTAACAATACATCAAATTAGTATAGGTAAACAAGCTTCTATTTAAGTTTATCCATCAAATTTTTATTATCACAAGATGAAATTGTAAATCTAACTAAAGCTAAATTCAAAGTTTACAGCCATAACAAATGGGACAGGCACGATTAATGTAGCTCCATAAGATAAAAATCAGCTGTTTAAATTTAGTTATTATAAATAAAAAAGTTAGCCAGTCCCTTAATATAGTTAAGAGTTAAAAATTAATAGTTCAGGTTGAAACTGGATTCCAGTTTCTTTTTAATTTAAGGGAGTAAAATTTAAGCTGAAGATATAAAACAAACTAAATATATATTCAAGGTTCGCAGCCGTAACAAGAAGGACAGGCGTACCAAAGTGAATTTTCCATAAGTTATTTTCACAGTTAAATCATAATGTTATCAATAAAACCTAAAGCAATCAAAGCCGGTCCTTAAGATAGTTAATAGTTAAGAGTTTAGGAGGAAAGTGGTAACCACTTCCCTTTGAATTGTTGGGGACTGGCTTTGATTTATTAGCTAAGAAGTGCAAAGCTAGGAGAGCATCTAATTTTAAGCGAAGTAAATAAATTTACCGTGCCTGTCCCATTTGTGATGGAGCTAACATCAGTAGTAATTGCTTGTTTACGTGTTTGGGACCGACTTCGAGCAGTATTGGAGAAAATTTAAAATCAGCAAAAGTATCTATCCCAAAGAATAGCAAAGTAGCCAATTACGCGTCTGTCCCTCTTGTGATGGATGTAGAACTTGGAGGAAGTGATTGGTTAGGAGTTTTACTTTTACAGATTTTAAAATGTGTTGTAACATTTTAACTTTTCTAATTTTTAAAATTAAATTTAATTTTAAAAATTGTTTAAAGTTTTAAACTTCTCTTTCATTATTTTTTTCTATTTTTCATAATAAAGCTTATACTTTAGCCATTTATAATGATTAATTCAAAAATTTTAGGGAATGCTATATCTATATTGCCATAAATATTTTGTTGAAAAATGTATAATTTTATTTTATATTATAATAGGTTTTTAATATATCTCTGCAGAGATGTTCAATAAAAATTGAATACAAATAATGGAGAATAGTGAATATGGATAAATTTATAGGTATTTTAGGAATAATTTCATTTTTACTAATTGCCTACCTGTTTTCATCGAATAGAAAGAAAATCGATTGGAAACTTGTAGGAATTGGTTTATCACTACAAGGTATTTTTGCCTTATTAGTACTAAAAGTTCCACTAGGACAAAGTTTTTTCGCATTTCTTAGTAAGATAATCGATAAACTTTTAGCCTTTACTGTTGAGGGAAGTACTTTCCTATTTGGAAATCTACTAGATACTCAATCTTTTGGTTTTATATTTGCATTTCAAGTATTACCTACAATAATATTCTTTTCTGCCCTTATGGCTATTTTATATCATTTAGGTATAATGCAAATCATAATTTCAGTATTTGCTAAAGGACTTGCTAAACTTTTAGGAACTAGTGGTGCAGAAACTATTTCTGCTGTTTCAAATATTTTCTTAAGTCAAAATGAAGCTCCACTTATAGTAAAACCTTACTTAAGCAAAATGACTAGATCTGAGTTATTTGCCGTAATGGTTGGTGGAATGGCTACTGTTGCTGGTAGTGTTATGGCTGGATATGTTGCAATGGGAGTTAGTGCTAGTCACTTACTTGCTGCTAGTGTTATGGCTGCTCCAGCAGGACTTGTAATGGCTAAGATTTTAATTCCAGAAACTGAGGAACCTGTAACTAAAGGTTCTGTTGAGTTAAAAGATGAAAAAACAGCTACAAACGTAATTGAAGCTGCATCTAACGGAGCAATGGAAGGTATTCAAATTGCGATAAACGTTGGTGGACTTTTAATTGCATTCGTTGCTTTAATTGCTCTTTTAAACTATATTTTAGGACTTGTAGGCGGCATTTTTGGCGCTGACTTCTTAAGTTTAAACTGGATTTTTGGTAAATTATTTGCGCCTATAGCATACTTAATGGGAGTTCCTGGCCAAGATATCAGCGTTGCTGGAAATCTTTTAGGACAAAAGGTTGTTTTAAACGAATTTGTTGCTTATAGTAACCTTTCACCATTAATAGCTAGTAATGCACTTTCACCAAAAACTGTTATAATCTTAACTTATGCTCTTTGCGGATTTGCAAACTTCAGCTCTATAGCTATACAAATAGGTTCTATAGGAAGTCTTGCTCCTGAGAAGAGAAAAGATGTTGCAAAACTTGGTTTAAGAGCTGTACTTGCTGGTTCTTTATCAGCATTTATGACTGCTACAATTGCAGGATTATTATCTTAATTAAATCAGTCAATCTTTTATAACATATAAATAAAAAGATAAACCTTAAATTATAGGTTTATCTTTTTTTATTGTATAAAATTTTTCCCATAAATTCCCTTTTTATTATAAAAAAATAGTCTAAATTTAATTATATAAATCTTAAATTATCTTAAATTAACATCTATAACTTTGTATAAGTTATTCTTCGACAGTATTTATTATTTCATAAAAAAACTGTAGAAATAAACTTATTTACATTTACTCATATTAATGAAAAAATATTAATATACTAATATTTGGAAGTTAGGAGTGGTACTTTGAAAAAGATTCAAACACTTAGGTTCCTTCAAATTTTTATTTTTTTCCCTCTCCTAATAGTTCTTGCAACATATAATATGAATCAAAGAGAGGAAATTTCTTTTATAATGTTATTTACATCTTACACAGTTTTTTATGAAATATTATTACTTAAAAAGCGCAAAAAATAAATAATCATCTTTCCATAAAAAACCCCTAGAAATTTCTTTCTAGGGGTGCTTAGGCATAATTAAATAAATAATCATCCTTATTAACTATTTTTTAGGTACTGTTTCCCAATCTTTTAGGAATTTTTCTATTCCTGCATCTGTTAATGGGTGTTTTGTCATTTGTAATAATACGTTTAGTGGAACTGTAGCAATGTGAGCTCCTAATCTAGCTGCTTTTGTTGCATGGATAGGATTTCTTACACTTGCTGCTATTATTTCTGTTTCTATTCCGTGTATATCGAAAATATCAACGATTTCTTCTATTAAGTTCATTCCTTCCATTCCTATATCATCTAATCTTCCTAAGAATGGACTTACATAAGTTGCGCCAGCTCTAGCTGCAAGTAAAGCTTGTGCTGCTGAGAATATTAAAGTTACATTTGTTTTTATTCCTTTTGCACTTAAAACTTTAGTTGCTTTTAATCCTTCCTCTGTCATTGGAAGTTTTATAACTATGTTTTTGTGAATTTTAACAAGCTCTAATGCTTCGCTAACCATTCCTTCACATTCTAAGCTTATAACTTCTGCACTTATAGGACCATCAACTATTGATGTTATTTCTTTTATAACTTCTTTAAAATCTCTTCCTGACTTAGCTATTAAAGATGGGTTAGTTGTAACACCACATATTATACCCATATCATTAGCTCTTTTTATTTCTTCTGTTATAGCTGTATCTATAAATAATTTCATTTATTTAGTTCACACCTTTCATTCTTTAACAATATTATAATTTACATGGTAATTATATCACACTACATTATAATTGAAAATTCTTACTTTCCAATTGGCTTTTTATGCTTTTATAATTCCATTTTTGTACTCTGGAACTATGTCTGTTATATCCTTAGATAAACAATATTCTAAGTCATCTTCCAATCCTAGTTCTAGTATTCTTTTATAGTGTGTTGCTCCCTTTACAAAGGATGTTATATCTTTATTGTTATCATAAATATACAATGATGTTGTTGCTATATCTGTTAGTTTTACACTTATTTTTTCTTTTATTCTTGATATTATGTATCCACTTGTTATAAAGTCATCCATTGAAAATTGACCATATGTTCCTGCATTTATAAATACTACATCTTTATTCTCTTTTACAATTTCATCAGCTACAGCTTGTCCGTTAATCATTGAAGCTATTATTATTCTTTCTGCACAATCTGCATTTTTTATTGCCTGTGTTCCATTAGTAGTTGTCATAATAACAGTCTTTCCTTCAATTACATCTTTAGTGTATTCTAACGGTGAATTTGAATAATCAAATCCCTCTATTTTAAGTGCATTTCTTTCTCCACCTAAAATATATCTACTTCTATCATTTTTTGCAATTTCTATAGCCTCATCAACTTCTTTTACAGGGATTACTTTTTCACAGCCATTTTTAAGAGCTGTTACCATAACAGATGTTGCTCTTAAAACGTCTATAACTACAACTGTTTTTCCCTCTATTTTTTCTTTTTTTATGTCACTTGCTGATATTATAATGTCTATGTTCATAAAAATAACTTCCTTTCATATGCTTTATTTACATATTTCTATATACCTTTTAAAATTGCCTTTTTTTACACAACATTTATCTATAATTTTAAAACCTTGTGAGATTATATGATTATCCATATCTTCGAAGGTTATAATTATCATTTTCTTTGCAATTTTACGAGCTGTTTTTATAATATCCAACTGGTCTTTAAGTGTTGTTGGTGAAAATAGTCCGTAAGGAATATCTACAATTGCAACATCAAATTTTTCTTCTATATCATGCATGTTTCCAATTGTTATAACATCTTTATAACCAAAAAACTTAAGATTTTTCTTTGCATTTTGCCCTATAGCTCTGCTTATTTCATAACCTTTAATATTTAAATCAAGTGAGCTTGCTTCTATAACAACAGTTCCTATACCACAACAAGGGTCAACTAATTTACTTTCAAAATTGTTTTCAATTGCAATATTAACTATAGCTCTAGACATTCTTACACTTAATCCATTTGAGTACGAATATGGTTTTTCATCGTGTATATGCCACTCATAATCATTCTTTTCATATTCACCAAATATCCATCTATCACCTATCTTACTTACCCCTAAAAGTACTTTAGGCGATTGTAAATTAGGATATCCCTTTATAACAAATCCAACCTCTTTTAATGCATTAAGCCTCTCCTGATAAGATAATGGGTCATTTTGTATGGCTTTCACATAACAAACTTTAAACTGTTCATAGGCTAACTTATCTTCAATAATTTTTTCAACTATTTCTTCTAAAGTATTTGCTGAATATATTATAGATATTTTTTCTTTTATAAAAGGACTTCTAGAAGGATTTACGCAGTTATTAGAAAAAATATATTTTTCCTTTGATACATCATTAAAAATGCACTTCATCTCTAAATTACATAGTTCTTCTTCATATGTAGGATAATTGATAACGTAAAAATACTCTTTACTTTTATTTTTGTCTATTTCATTTTCCATAATTAAATCCATCATTTAAACACGTCCTTTTCACACCTTGATTGTAGTATTTTAATTTTGTAAAGTCAATTAATATACCTTTATTTTCCTAAGTGGTATTACTACTTACTTCGCTCCTAGTAATACTAAACGTACTTTTATATAAATTTGCAAGGCAAATTATATTAATAGATTAAAAAGAAAGTGGTTTCCCACTTTCATCCTGAACTATTAACTATCTTAAGGACCGGCTTTGATTACTTTAATTTTTATTGATAACTTTATGATTTCACTGTGAAAATAACTTATGGAAAATATATTTTGATACGCCTGTCCTTCTTGTTACGGATATAAACTCTGAATATAGCTTTTGTTAGTTTAATCTCTCAAGCTTAGAATTTACTCCCCTAAATTAAAAAGAAACTGGTAGTCCAGTTTCCTCAAGAACTCTTAAATTTTAACTATTAACTCTTAACTAACTAAGCTCTAGTTTCCTCCAACATTGTCAAATGTCAATTTTTCAAAACTTTCTACCTCAACTAAATAAGCATCTATCCTAAGTTATACCTCCATCACAAGAGGGACAGACGCGTTATTGGCTACTTTACTATACTTAGGGCCAGATACTTTTGTTGATTTTAGATTCTCTCTAATGCTGTTCTAAGTCGGTCCCCATCACCTGTTTTAGCAACACACCTAAACAATCAACTCCTTCCAGTATTAGCTCCATAACAAATGGGACAGGCACGGTAAATTTATTTTCTTTGCTAATATCTGATGCTCTCCTAACTTTATACTTATATCTAAAAATTCAAAGCCAGTCCCTAGCAATTCCAAAGAAACTGGCGATCCAGTTTCAACCTAAATTGTCAATTGTCCTTTGTCCATTGTCAATTTTTACACATTTGTTTTCATCTGTTTTTTAGGCTCTATTGGGATAAAAATCGCAAATAAGATATATGCCAATAACCCACTTCCGTATACTGCAAAAAATACTGCAAAAAGCAAACGTACAATTTTAGGATCTACATCAAAATATTTAGCAATACCACCACAAACACCAGCAATCCATTTCCCTTTTTTAATTCTATATAATCTTTTTTTCATGAATATTTACCTTTCTATCATTGTTCTTCTGCCCTACGTCTAAGCCTATGACTAATTTTTCTCAATATATTTGAAACGCTTCAGTATAAAAACAGAAAGGCAACCACATAGTAACAAGACTATACTACTTACTATCCGACTTTGGGCAGTAGCATCACTGGAACCTGAAACCCCAAATACTGCTGAAATAGGATAGAATGTTATTAATATTTTTGACCTCCACGCGATTATTCCAGCAAAAGAGTACATTTCAGTTAGTAATAATGCAATCCAATGACCTTTTTTCATATATGATACCAAAGCAATAATAGGCGAGATAGCAAGGAATATTCCAACACCTTGAAGAAAATATATTTTCATAAAATCTAAAACCATTCCTACCGATAAATCATAAAAATGTAATATTGCCTCAGTGAAAAATGCTATTGCAAAGAGCAGCAAATAAATGAAAATGCTGAATAAAAAAGTAATAATCATTTTTGTAGCAATTAATTTTGTTTCATTTATAGGAATAATTAGTAAAGATTTTATAGTGTCCTCATCTTCTTCACGACAAATCATATAACTTCCCAAAAGAGAAATGAGTGCAGGAATAATAAAAATTGTTGCCAAAGGCTGAGCCATAGTCATATACCATCCTGCACTGTCTATATCATGTGTAAACCATCCCTCTATAAAAACAACACCTGCTACCATAACTGTTGCAAAAATTGTAATCCAAACAATATTTAAACGGCGAATCTTTTGGAGTTCAGCCCAAAATAAATTTCGCATTATTTACACCTCATTTCTTTTCAATGCGATATTTGCAATAAATACTGCAATAATATCCCAAACGCAAATACAAAGAAACGCTAACGGAACGTTACTTCCTTGTGACGACCAACGGGGAATATCGTTATTTCGCCCGATTATAACTGTCATACTGGATAAGGGATGTATATACATATTTACAAGCATTGTGAAAATTGGGAAAAAAGCATAAACCAAGGTGATAGAAATTGGGAGAATGTATCCCTTTTGCCATGAGGTTATTGCTAAAATCGGCAACATTGCAAAAGCAATAATAACACCAATTTCTAAACATTTTTTCAGCAAATATAATACGCTCCACCATTCAAATACCACATATCCTGAAAGCACGCTAACCATAACGGAAGCTACGAATGTAATTAGCATGAAACAAATGGAGTAAACCAAAACCACAAAAAATTTACTAAAAAGGTATCCCATTTTGCTGATAGGAACAATCCAAAGTTGTTTGAGCGTATCATACTGATTTTCTTCGTGCATAAGCATGGTACTAAGTATTCCCAAAATAACAGGTAAGATAATGATAGGAGTAAAATTGAATGCTGACCATCTATAATACTCTCTCGGGTCAACACCTTTACCCACAAAAAATAGTGCGAAAAACGGCATAATGAGAGCAGCTAACAACATGAGCCAAATAGTCTTTTTGCGGCGCAGTTTAAGAAATTCTGTTTGAATAAGGTTAAGCAATGCCTTCACCTCCTGTAATTTTTTTGAAATATTCCTCTAAGGTATCATGACAAAGCACCGAACTAATAACAGTTATATTCTGCATTACAAGGGCTCTATTGATTTTTCCTATATCTAAAGTAGTGTCATAAAGTCGTAGAGTTTCATCATCTTGAACAGAATAATCTTTCAAATTGAATTCTCGTTCTAAAATTAGTGAAGCTTTCGGAATATCTGAAACTTGCAACATGATATAGCTGCGGTTTTTCTTTTCCAGTTCGTTCATGCTACTTTCTTCTAAAAGAACACCGTGGTCAATAATTCCAATATCATCAGCCAATAATGAGATTTCCGAAAGAATATGACTGGAAATAAGGATTGTTTTTCCATGTTCAACGCTCAATTTTTTGATAAAATCTCTTACTTCTGCAATGCCAATAGGGTCAAGACCATTTATAGGTTCGTCCAAAATCAGTAGTTCTGGGTCGTGCATAATAGCGTTAGCAATACCAAGACGCTGCTTCATTCCAAGAGAATACTTACTAAACAACTTTTTATCTTTATAAGGTAATCCTACTACTTTCAATGCATTTTCAACTGCGTTCGGGGCAACTGTACCACGTAGCTTCGCAAAAATTTCCAAGTTTTCTGTTCCTGTCAAATTTGGATAAAAACCCGGTGTTTCGATAATAGCACCGATACGGGGATACACTCGTTTCTCTCGACCTTTGATATTCTGTCCGAATACATTTACCTGACCGGAAGCGATTGGAGTCAACCCTAAAATCATTTTCATAATAGTGGTTTTACCTGCTCCATTACGCCCTAATAATCCATAAATACGACCTTTTTTTACATGGAGGTTCACTGAATTAACTGCTGTCTGCTCTCCATAAATTTTAGTCAATTGTTTTGTTTCAATTATAAAATCATTCATATTAAAATCTCCTTACTTTCAATACCCTTGTTTTGGCAATATAATAACCAATATGACGGTAGAATCACTTACAATTAAAAGTATAAATCATCAACCTTGCCATAACCTTGCCGTAATCTTGTTCTTTCCTTGCTTTTAGGCACTTGAAAAGAAATAACAAGTCAAAGATTGTGCCTTATTATTCACCCAAAAAAAGCCCTGCCTAAGACAGAGCTATAGAGCTTTTGGTAAAATAATAGTGAATGTTGTAGAGCCTTTTAAAGTACTTTCAACGTCAATGGTGCCCTTATGAACAGATACAAGTTCTTTCGTGATAGACAATCCAAGTCCTGCTCCTGCAGTCATTCGAGATTTATCCCCTCGATACATTCTTTCAAAGATATGTGACAATTCATCACTCGGTATACCTATTCCGTTATCCGAAACCTTTACCGTGACTTGTTTTTCATCTTCGTATAAATCAAAAACAAGTTTTGTGCCTTTACTATGAGCAATAACATTTTGAAAAAGGTTGTTCAAAATTCGAGTATAAGAATTTATATCAATTCGAGCAAGACATTCTGTTTCGGGAATATTGATTTCATAGTCGAAATTATTATTTTCTATAATAATAATCCAATCGGCAGCAATGCTACGAGAAAGTTCATTGACATCGCACACTTCAAAATGAAATAGTTGTTCTCTTGCATCTAGTTTTACCCATTCAAAAAGTCGTTCTGTAAACTCTTTTAGACTGTATGCTTTACCAATTGCAACTTCGATATATTCGTCCTTTTCTTTCCCCGTGACAATGTTTTTTTCTATCGCTTCCAAGTAACCTACAAGAGATGTCAACGGTGTTTTAACATCGTGAGAGAGACTTGTCATCAAGCGTTTATATGCCTGCTCAGATTGCCTTTGACTTATGAGTGTTACTTGCATATCTGTGGTAATTGCATTTAAGTCATAGCAAATCTGCCTTGTCATGTCATTTTCTCTTGTAAGTATTTTGCGGTTTAAATTTCCATCTTTAATGTCCGTTACAGCTTCTTGTATTACGCTGATTTGCTGTTTTGTTCTGTATAGTTTTGAACCGAGATAAAAAACAACAATTAGTAACATACCGGATAAGATTATAAGAAATTCAGTAAGCCCCATCTCTAAGCCTCCCTATTAAAGCGATACCCAACGCCTCTGACAGTTTGAATATAAAAAGTATTATCGGAGCTTGGTTCAATTTTCTTTCTGAGCTTGCTTATAAACGACATGATATTGCTACCATCAAAAGCATAGTCATCCTCCCAAACTTGTGTATAAATCTGTTTTTTTGTATAGACACGTCCTTTATTATTAGCTAAAAATAATAACAAATCAAATTCTTTTCCTGTTAAGTCAATTTGTTCATCGTTTACACAAACAATGCGATTATCTATATCTATTGTCATCCCTTTAAGGATTAAATGCCCTTTTTGTGTATTGGGTGTGTTGTTAAGTGTTGTAAAGCGGCGTATAAGAGAGGTTACCCGTGCAGTCAATTCATTGATACTAAAGGGTTTCGTTAAATAATCATCTGCACCTGTTCTCAGACCTATTATTTTATCTTCTTCACTGTTTTTTGCAGTGAGCATTAAAACAGGTACATTGCTTATTTCTCTTACTCTTTTTAAGATACTAAATCCGTCTAAATCGGGTAACATCACATCAAGAATAATAAGAGAAAGATTGTCTTTGTTTTCGTCCAAAACTTTAAGTCCCACGCTACCGCTGAATGCTACGAGAGTAGACATCTCTTCATTATCCAAACACTTCTTTATAAGTGAGCAGAGCTCTTTATCATCATCAATCATCAGTACGGTATTCATTATTTATCACTTTCCTTTTCTTTTTTCAATCTGCCATCAGTCCACTTCTCAGCATCTTTCAGTATCATCTAACTTCTTCCTTATAATCTAATACATTTTATTAATGAAACAATTCAAGTTTAAATAAATTTCTATATTATATATGGAAACAAGCTTACATTTAAATTTATTGATTAAATTTTTGTTATCAATTAAGAAAAAATAAGTACAAATATAATTAGTTAATAGTTAACTATTTACTATTAACTCTTAACTAAAATAAGCTGTCAACTATTAGTATGATGTTAATCTTAAGTTTTCTCATTTGATAAATATAGGGAAACAAGCTAAAACTTAAATTTATTCAATAACCTTAAAATATTTTCATACAAGATGCAGTGTTGAATTCTAAGTGATTCGGAGCATATCTCACTATTTTAGGTATCCAGGTTTTGGAATTGATAATTTTAAAAGTCAACTTGGAACCCTATACATAAATTTAAAGTTCATTATTAGAGCCCCATACTTAGATTTTTTTGAAATTCTTTCCTTGGTATAAATCTTTTTCTTTTAAATTATTGTCTATAGCATTTAAAACTTCCCACTTTTTAAGACTCCACATTGGTCCTATTAAAAGACTTCTCGGTGCATCCCCTGTTAATCTATGTACTACCATATCTTTTGGCAATAAGGTTATAGCTTCACAAATTAAATCTACATATTCTTCTTGTGTCATAAATTCAACCATACCATTTTCGTATAGTTTTTCTAATGGTGTATTTTTCATTACATGTAATAGGTGTAATTTTACCCCTTGTATACCGGTGTTAGAAATATATTTTATTGTATTTATCATATCTTCTCTTGTCTCTTTTGGTAGACCAAATATAATATGTGCTACTACATCAATATTTCTCTTTTTCAGCTCATTAACAGTGTTTTCAAATGTTTCTAGTTGATATCCTCTATTTATTAACTTTGCTGTTTCATCCTTAGAACTTTGAAGACCAAGTTCTACCCAAGTATATATTTTCTTTGAATATTCCTCAATTAAATCAAAAATTTCTTTATTAAAACAATCTGGTCTTGTAGCAATTGCAAGGCCTACAACATTTTGCTGACTTATTGCTTCTTCATATTTAGCTCTTAAAGTTTCTACATCTGCATATGTATTAGTGTATGCTTGAAAATAAGCTATGTATTTTCCATCTTTCCACTTTTTACTCATCATTTCTTTTATATCTTCAAATTGCTTAGTTATAGAAAAATTTCTATCACCAGCAAAATCTCCAGACCCTCTTTCTGAGCAAAAAACGCAACCTCCTTTGCTAACTTTACCATCCCTATTAGGACATGAAAATCCTGCATCTAAAGAGATTTTAAATATCTTCTCCCCAAATTTATTTCTTAAAAAGTAGTTTAAACTATGATATTTTTTACCATTCCAATCTTTACTCATATCTAATCCTTTCATGTATATCTTTTTTCAATAAAAATAAACTTAAATATTTTTTACTTGATTATAACCTTTATGATAAAATTTCTAACACTTCTTTTACACCCTTTTGAGTTAAAATTGTTCCTCCACGTCCTTTTCTAACAATAATAAGCTCTTCAGCTAATAAATTATTAAGTGTTTTCCTTACCTCATTTTCCGTTATGAATATCCCTTTTTCTTTAGCTTTATCTAATATATTTCTACGACCAATACCTTTTAATTCTTTTCTACTTTCATATAAACATTTTAATACAAAGATTCTACAATCTATTGAATCATCAAATTCAATGTCTTTTGATGTTTCTTCATCTTCTCTTTCAAATATTCTTTTCAAATCTTTTACTTCAATTTTATCTTTTTCAAGATAAGCCAAATATTCAATGCAGTTTCCAAGTTCTCTTAAATTGCCTTCCCATTCATAGCTCAACAAAAATTCTTTTGCCCCATCAGATAGTTCATAATCTGCATCTATTTTCTCTTTTATATAATCAAACAATATTAATATATCATTTCCGCGATGGCGCAATGGCGGTATTTTTAATGGCAAAACATTTAATCTATAATATAAGTCATCTCTAAACTCACCTTTTTTAACTAAATATTTTAAATTTTTATTAGTGGCAGCTATAATTCTTATATTAACGTGAATAATGCTTTCTCCACCGATTCTCATAACTTCTCGTTCTTGAATAACTCTTAACAAACGACTTTGTAGCTGTAATGGCATTTCACCAATCTCATCTAAAAACACAGTTCCATTATGGGCTATCTCAAACATCCCCATTTTCCCGCCTTTTTTAGCACCTGTAAAGGCACCTTCTTCGTATCCGAAAAGCTCACTTTCAAGAAGATTATCAGGAATAGCTGCACAATTAATAGCTACAAACTGGTATTTTTTTCTACCTGATGCATTATGAATAGCTTGAGCAAATAATTCCTTTCCAACACCTGATTCTCCTGTAATTAATATAGATGAATCTGATTTAGACATTTTTCTAGCCATCTCTTTTGTATCAATAATACTTTTACTTTCCCCAATTATATCTTCAAAGGTATATTTTGCTGTATGACCTTTTTTAAGTAATTGAGTTCTTAGCTTATGCTGACTCTTTTCCTTTTCTTCAAATATGTTAGCAATTATTAAAAAACCATTTATATCTCCTGAAGTTTTAACAGGTACCGCTTGAAAAGAAATATGCTTATTATTAATACTTGTTAACTGTTGATCAATTATAATCTTTTTTTCAATAGCTTTTCTAATAGCAAAGTGATCAATAATATCTACTACATTCATCCCAACACTTTTTGAGTTTAAACTAAATATCTCAGATGCTTTTTTATTTAATGAAATCACTACTCCGTTCACGTCTGTAAGAATAATTCCCTCATCTATAATATTTAGTAATTCAAAAAATCTACTTTCTAATATGTTGGCTCTATCTAGTAGCACAGAAATCCCACAATATGGTGTTTTTAGATTTTTAAAATGCTTTGTGAATCTTTCTTCTCTTAATAAGTGTTCACAACCTATCTTTATAGCTATATCACTTAATGTTGTTATATCTAAAGTTCTATGCCCTATATCAATAACTTCCTTAACAAATTTAGGCACCTTATCTTTCTCTCCAGGTGTTAATGCAATACCAACCTTAGGAATTTTATTCTTTCCTGGATAAACAGGTATAAAATCATATTCAATTAACCCAATTTGTCTAAATAGTGCCAAGGTTTCTAGAGCCATTTCCGGACTATAATTTACTAAAAGCACCTGAGAAGTTGGTGGTATTTTTATGATTTTTTGATATTGCTCTTCTGTTATGGTTGTGCTTAAAATAATTACATTTGAATCCTTTGGGATATATTTTTTAATCTCTACATATATGGAATAAAGAGAAATTAAAAATACATCTGCCTCTATTACATGATTAATTCTATCATTGTCATAAGAATAAGTGTCTACAATAATATCATCTAAAAATAAACTTTCTAACGTTTTTTTATGTAATTTTGCTACAGATAAAAAATTTGTTACAACTGCCATTCTCTTCATAACTTATCCTCAACTTTACTAAAATCTATTTAATTATGCCTTAATATGTTCATTTTAATATGAAATTAAGTATATTGCAAAATTCAATAGTCATTATTAAGCTTTTAATAGGTTAAATGGGTATAACCTACCCCATTTAACCTATTTACCTTTTTATTTTTCCCCAAAAGTTTATTTAAATCTCTTTAAAATCTTTTATTTAGTTATTCTTATAATGTTCCAAACTAAATTTTTAATTTATCAAATAAAAAATTTTAAATTAATATTTTATTACTAATCGATGTACTCCTAGTAATACTGAACATAACTTTTCTAGGACCGGCTTTGATTAATATAAATTTTATTGCTAACCTTTCAATTTTACTGAAAAATAATTTATGGAGAATATATTTTGTTACGCCTGTCCTTCTTGTTATGGCTATATACTTTGGATATAGCTTCAGTCAAAATTTTATATCTCAAATTCAAGGGTTAATGCTTCTAAATTGAAAGAAACTGACTATTCAGTTTCATCCATTACTTTTAACTCTTAATTCTTAACTATTAACTAACTACATTTGCACTTATTTTTATCAACTGACAACAAAAATTTTATGTATAAATTTAAATTAGAGCTCGTTTCTATATGTAACTTGGCACGATATTTGCTTTAATAAAATATTAAAAAATAGACTCATCAAGGAGGATTTAAAAATGAAATATAATTTTAACACAATTACAGACAGATCAAACAATTTTGCAGCAAAATATGATGAACTAGGAGTTAAATTTGGAAGAGAAGATATTATACCTATGTGGATAGCTGATATGGATTTTAAAACTGCTGAGCCTATAATTGATGCAATGAGAGAAAGATTAGATCAAGGAATATTTGGATATGTATCAAGACCGGATTCTTATTTTGAATCAGTTTCACAGTGGTATAAAAAAAGGCATGGTTGGGATGTAAGCAGCGATTGTATGAGCCATAGTCATGGTGTTATTCCTGGAATGGTAATGATGATGCAAGAATTCACAGAACCTGGAGATAAGATAATAATTCAATCACCGGTTTATAACGAATTCTTTGAAATAGTAGAAGATCATAAAAGAGAATTACTTGTTAGTTCTTTAAAAGTAGTAAATGGTAGATATGAAATGGATTATGAAGACTTTGAAAACAAAGTAAAATCTGGTGTGAAAATGTTCTTCCTTTGTAACCCACATAATCCAGTAGGAACAGTATGGACAAAAGAAGAATTAAAGAAAATCGGTGATATTTGTATTAAATACGGAGTTCAAGTTGTATCTGATGAAATTCATTGTGAACTAGTATATAAAAATAATAAATATACTCCATTTGCTTCTATTTCAAAAGAATTCTTTGAAAATTCTATAACTTGTGTTGCTCCAAGCAAAACTTTCAACTTAGCTGGACTTCAAACATCTATAATAATTTTCGGAAATAAAAAGCAAAAAGATACATATGATCACTTATTACAAATAAATGATATAAAAAGAAACAATTGTTTTAGTTTAGTTGCTACTGAAGCTGCATATAGACACGGTGAAGAATGGTTAGATCAACTATTAGAATATTTACATGAAAACTTACAATTTGTAAATAATTATATAGAATTAAATATTCCAAAACTAAAAACTTACGTACCAGAAGGAACTTATTTTTCTTGGATAGATTGCAGAGAACTTGGAATGACTGCTGAAGAATTAAAAGAATTCACTATTAATGAAGTTAAAGTAGGCTTTGGTTTATGGTATGGAAAAGAAAGTGAAGGTTTCATTAGAATGAATGTTGCTTGCCCAAGATCAGTAATTGAAGAAGCTTTAAATAGATTAAAAACTGCTATAGACAAACTATAAAAAATAATTACCTATAGGGGGATTTTATATGGCTACAGAAAACAAAAACCAACTGAAAAAAACTATGAATGCCTTTCAAGGTGTAATGTATGTAATTGGTCTTGTAATTGGTTCTGGTGTATTTTTAAAACCTTCAATAGTTTTAGAAAATGCAGGTTCCACAGGAGTTGCACTTTTAATGTGGATTTTTGGTGGTGTAATCACTATAGCAGCAGCTCTTACTGTTGCAGAAATAGCTGCTTACATACCTAAAATTGGTGGTCTATACACATATCTAAGAGAACTATACGGCGATTTAGTTGGTTTCTTATTTGGTTGGGTAGGTGCTTTAATAAATTGTCCAGGTTCCGGTGCTGCTTTAGCAATAGCCTGTTCTACATTTTCAACATTTTTTATACCTATGACTGGGACTCAACAAAAAATGTTTGCTGTATCTTTAGTTATAATATTGACTATTGCTCAAATAATTTCAACTAACTATGGAGTTTGGTTGCAAACATTAGCAACAATAGGTAAATTACTACCAATCGCAGCTATAGCTATATTGGGTTTAGTAAGTGGTACTGCACATGATATAAACTTTTCAACATTACAAAATGTACAAGGTGCTGGTACAGGAGTTGCACTTCTTGGTGTTTTATGGGCATATGACGGATGGCTTAGCTGTTGTACATTAGCTGCTGATATGAAAAATCCAGAAAAGAATATTCCTAAAGCTATAGTTATCGGAATAACATTTGTAATGCTTGTGTATATCGCATTTAACGCAGCTATATTTAATATTTTACCTGGTCCAATTACTGCTGTTTCAGATAAAATAGGTGTAGATGTTGCAAGTAAACTTTTAGGTCCTAGTGGCGCAACATTTATAACAATTGGTATGATGCTTTCTGTATTTGGGGGACTTAATGGTCAATTAACTTGTGGTTCAAGATATGCTTTTGCAATGGCTGAACGTAAGGACCTACCTGCATCAAAAGTATTAGGTTCTCTTCATCCAAAGCTAGGTACACCTATTAATGCATTAATATTTCAAGCTATAATAACAATATTATATATATTATCCGGTACTTTTAACTCAATAACAGATTTAATTGTGTTTGCTTTATGGATTTTCTACACTCTAGGTACAATTAGTATATTTGTTCTTAGAAAGAAATTTACTCGTAACCCTAAACTTTACCATGTTCCTTTATATCCTATAGTACCTTTAATAGGAATAGCTGGTGGTTTATATTTATTATATTCTACACTTAAAGATTCACCTGCTAGTGCTTTATTCGGTATAGGATTAACATTGTTAGGATTACCAGTTTACTACTATTGCAATCGCAACAACAACAAGATAGAAGATAACAATAAAGCTGCCTAATTCATTTCATTAATATATACAAAAAACAACCTACAAACTTAAACTAGCCTCCGTAGGTTGTTTTTCTATTTTTATTTTGTATTAGTTATTCTAAATTTATTATTATTGCTTGATCCTCAAGTAATTTATATTCATATTCTGGATACATTAAAACTTTAGTACATTTTGAGTAATCACACTCTTTATTATAAGATGTGACTATTGCTGTATAACTATTATCCTCTCTATCTACAGCTATTTGATACCATTTATCTTCATTATATAATGGCTCTATTTCATTTCCATCATCGTCCAAAAATATTGCACCTCCTATATCAGAATGTACTAGCCCTTTTTTACGATATTTTATCTTTAAAGTATTTTTATCGGATTTTATATCTTCAACTATAACGCTACCACTTGATGCCCTTTCAAATTCTACTGGTAAATCAGCTATATCTTTAATAATAGGTTCAGGGTATTGCCTTGTTGATCTTTTATCTACAGGAACAAGTTTTATATATTTTGTATCTTTATTTGCCTTTAAAAATTCAAATGAATTTACTGAACCTATTTCTCCTATACCACTTACCCCTGTTGGTAATACATCTAATGATTCTCCTTTATCATCAAATAATGCAAAACCAGTAAAAATTTCTTTATTATTACTTTTTATAGTTATAATGTTTCCAAGTGGTGATATTGATACTTTTTCAATATTTATATCATAATCTATGCCATTACGTTTTATAATCCTATGCTCATTAGGTCTAACTGATTTTATAGCCGGTTGTATTTTACTTTTATCTAATACAGTTTCTATTTTCCAATCTCCTTCAACAAGTAAAACACGTACTAGTTCCAAAACTAATTTATCATTTTCTTTTATTTCTATATTATTTAGCCCTAGCCTTGCCATTGCTTTAACTTTATATTCAGATTCAAAATATACTTCACAATCTTTCATTACTGGATGATTTTCACCAATTGTAAAATTACCGCAAGGTGAAAGATCTTTAATATCCGAAATCATCTCCATTTCTTTTTCGCTTATTTTAATAGGTTTATCACTTTCTATTGTATAAAATAAATTCATAAAGTTTTCATCTGCCGAAAGACTATCTAAGGTAATTTTAATTCCTTTATCCTCTACAGTTATGCCTACTTCATCATTAAATTTCTCAAGACTATTCTTAGATGCACTATACCTAGACTCTGTATTACTACTAAAATAGTTTTTCACTGTATTTATTGCATTTTGTACTGTTTCTGAATTAGCTGCTAATGCTGTTGTAATTGTAAGCATCATAATTGATGCAACTAATACTCCTATTTTTAAAGAAAACCTTTTATGTGATTTGATTGTATTTAAACTTTCATAGGTATTTTCCAATCTTTCATCTAAGCTTTTAGGTGTATCCCATTTTTCTTTTGATATACTTTCTTTTATCATTTCATCAAACCTATCCAAATATCTCACCCCTTTTTCCATCTTCTAATATTAATTTCAACTTAGCTTTTGCTCTACTAAGCCTAGACTTTACTGTTCCAGATGGAATGTTTAAAATCTTACTAATATCTTTTATACTCATATCTTCATAGTAAAACAATATAACAACAGCCTTAAAATCATCTTCTAATTTATTAACTGCCCAAATTAACGTTTTTTCCCTTTTGTCTTCGTATTGTAGGTTATAAACTTCCATATCATTTTGAAGCTCTACCTTATTTCTTTTATTTAAAAGAGCATAACATTCATTTACTAAAATTCTCATTATCCATGGTTTAAAGCATTTTACATCCTTTAAAGTGTTTATATTTTTAAATGCCTTTAACACTGTCTCACTTATGGCATCTTCTACGTCAGCTTCTATCTTTAATATCCCCTTTGCTAATCTATATAAAGATATCTTATTTTCATCTACAAGATTTATAAATATTTCTTTATCTACATAATTTTTTGCAGATTTATGATTTTTAAAATCACTAATTTTTATTACATTGTCTTTTCCAATCATTAAATTCACCTCTCTACACTTAAGATAATCGAGGACTGTAAAAAGTTCCATATATTTATTAAATTTGAAAAAAATATTTTTTCAATAATTCTTAATTCATAATCCTTAATTTTTTTATTTTATTTCCATAACAAAATAAACAAAGAACCAGTACCCTTATTTGGGTTTTAGTGAAGCCTTTAAATAAGCAATTACTTCTAGTGTTGCCTCCATCACAAATGGGACAGGCACGGTAAATTTATTTACTTCGCTTAAAATTAGATGCTCTCCTAGCTTTGTACTTCTTAGCTAATAAATCAAAGCCAGTCCCAAACCTCTTTTCAAAGAAACTGATGATCCACTTTCATCCTTAACTTTTAACTATTAACTATTTAAGGGACTGGCTAACTTTTTTATTTATAGTAATTAAATTGTAAGAGCTACTTTTTATTTTATGGAACTACATTAGTCGTGCCTGTCCCATTTGTTACGGTTGTAAACTTTGAATATAACTTTGTTTAATTTAATATCACAAAATTAGAATTTTACTCTCTTAAATTAAAAAGAAACTGGCAGTCCAGTTTCTACATCAATTCATAATTCTTAATCCTTAATTTAACTCTAGTTTTCTCCATCATTGTCCTTTGTCCATTGCCAATTTTTTTAAATTCCCCACCTCAACTAAATAAGCATCTATCCCAAGTTATACCTCCATCACAAGAGGGACAGACGCGTTATTGGCTACTTTACTATACTTGGGGCTAGATACTTTTGTTGACTTTAGATTCTCTCCAATGCTGCTCTGAGTCGGTCCCCATCACCTGTTTTAGCAACACACCTAAACAATCAACGCCTTCCAGTATTAGCTCCATCACAAATGGGACAGGCACGGTAAATTTATTTTCTTTATTAAAATTTGATGCTCTCCTAATTTTATACTTCTACCTGAACTTTCAAAGCCAGTCTCAAACAATTCAAAAGAAACTGGCAGTCCAGTTTCCTCCATCATTGTCAATTTTTAAAAAATCATTTTCAGAAAGTGGTTGCCACTTTCCACCTAAACTCTTAATTATTAATTCTTAACTCTTTTAAGGGGGATTGGATAACTTTTTTATTTACGGTAATTAAATTTAAAGAGCTACTCTTCTATCTACTATTCTTCTTATCTTTCCTGTTCGTCCTACTCTTTCTATTCCGAAAGGTGGTAATATTTCAATTTTTAAATCGTTAATTAAATTCTTTTTATAATCTATTCCTAAGCTTCTAATATTACTTTTTAAAGAAGTTACTATTTTCTCCTTTAATATATCCCCTTTTAAAGCCATATCCTTATCTTTTGTTTCTATTTTAAATGTTACATCTCTCATTTCATCTACATTATCAACCACCACTTGAAAGAAAGGTGAAACTTCATTAACATTTTTTAATGCCTCATGTACATCATTTATATATATATCTGATACATTAAATCTTATAACATCATCAGTTCTTGATAATAATTTAAACTTCTTTGAAGTTCTTCCACAGGCGCATGGTTCATCAATCCATTGAATGCTATCTCCAAGTCTATATCTTATTATAGGATTAAGAAACCTACTTAAGGTTGTTACAATTGCATCTCCATTTTTATCTCTTTCAACATAACACCAATCATTCATAACATGATGTTCAGTTCCCTTGCAACATTCACATTGAAATCCTATGGGGCCAACTTCTACTGCTGCATATCCAAAGGATGCTATTTTTCTTGCACCAAATACCTTCTTTACATATTCCTGTGCTTTTAATGGCATATGTTCTCCTGCATAAAATATTTTTTCTAATTTAATATTTTCCTTTAATTTTTCTACCTCTTGAGCTAAAAGTATAATGTTTCCTGGAAGACTTATAAGTACATTAGGTTTAAATTTTTTTAAATACTCTATACTTTCCTTTTCAGGTTGATTAGCCGTTAGTGATAATATTTTACAGCCTGTTTCTTCTAACCCTTCATTTACTGCTGGGAAAGCTGTCCAAAGAGCTCCTGCTTTCATATAGTTAACTGCAAAATCATTTTTATCTATACCAACAGCTCTAAAACCTTCTCCAAATATTTTTTTAGACTTTTCAAATTCCTCATTAGAATAAGCTACATACTTCATTTTACCTGTAGTTCCTCCTGCTGAAAAAACATAAGAACTTTCCATATTTCCTGTAATCATATCAGTACTTTTATCTATACTATTTTCATAAATATGCTTTTTTTCAAGTATAGGAACATTTTTAAAATCCTGTAAACTTTTTAATGGAAGAGATACATCTTTATAAAACTCTTTATAAAATGGTGATTTTACAGCCTCATTAATAAGAGAATTTAATCTCCAGAGCAATATATCATCTTTTTTATCTTTATCAACATACTCAATTCCTAAATCATCTATCTTGATATTTTCTTTATTTATAAATCTTACAAGTAAATTAGTTATATACATTCCATCATGAGGTAAAGAATCATCTTCACTTTTATTCATAGCTCCTGGTCTACAAAATCTCATTACTCCAAAATCAATGAAATCCTCAATTATATCTTGAACCCCATCATTACATGCTATAGCTAATGTAGACATATAATATTTTAAAAGTTTTATGTTTCCATCTAAAATATCTTTATAACTATCAACTACATTAACATATATAGTTCTATTTAGAGGGCAATCAGAAATATTATTTTTTTCTTCCACAATTATAGTATGATTTGCGTTTTTACCTTCTAGCACTAACGCCCTATTATTAAATTCCTCCCATTTTGCAATTTCTCTTTTCTTTCTTATCTCAACAGCGTAATCTATATCCAATTGATTTTGAGGAAATTCTTTACCCTTTTCTTCTAAAGCATCATATAAATAATTAACAAAGTTTTTAACATCATTACTATTTTCTATAAATATATTTTGACAGCTTGTACATGCCCTTTGTTCCCAAAAAACTATGTCATCAGCAAAGTTCATTGCAGTTTCTCTTAATTCAAAATCATTTAAACCTTTACACACAATGCTAAAGCTTATTTTAGGACCAAAAGAATAAAGCTGAGTATTAACGGATAATCCATTTTTGTAATTTTTCACTGCTTCTTCTCCACCAAATAAAAGTATAGCATCAAAGCTATTTTTAGCAATTTTATCTAAAGCTTTATTACTGCTTTTCCAATAGGTAATTGCTATATATGGAGTAATTGCTTTATCTACATCTACTTCATCTAATGCTTTATAAAATAATGTTGGAAATAAAAAATCTTGACTAGAAACCTTTAATATATTTATATTTTTTGTTATTATCCCCATAATTAGTGAATCTATTGAACCTAAAAATATATTTCCTGCTGCTATATGAAGAACTGAACCAATTGGAACTGCTCTAGTCATTTTAGACTGTCTATCTTTTGTAAAAGTATCTAAACAATGATAATCTCCAAGACTCTCCAATCTTAATTTTAGGGAGTTTATGCTTAACATTTCTTTAAGGGACTCTATTCCCATATCAACCATTGAAGGAGAATAACTAATTAATTTAGGCATTTTCTCCATTATTTCTTTATAATAATCTCCATTTTTATCACATAATTTGTATGCAGTTTTTTCTAAAATATAAAGTATTTTATCTATAGGCGTATTGTTAAATTCTTTAGATTTTTTTCTTAAAAAAGCTGAATTAAAATATTCATTTGCTTTCTCTTCTGTTAATTCTCCTTTTATATCTAACTGCTTTCCAAAACATATATGTTTAAAATCTTCTAATCTCATACCCTTACCCCCATGTAATCTAATCATTTAGCTATTTAGTATTTCCTGTGCTGCAATGGCGCAACCTTTATGCTTAGTTACTCCACCTCGTCGTATTCTTTCAATATAATCTCCCTTTATTCCACAAGGGCAGTCCTTTTTAATTACAACTAAATCCGTTGATAATACTGATAGATTAGGTTGTGCTGTATTATATGGCGTTATAAGTTGTAAAAGTCCTTCTTCTCCATATGACTTTTTCTTAAAAGTTATAGGATCCCTTGCAACTATTCTACTGTAAATAGGTGCATGTAAATGTCCTTCACTACATGAACAATAAGGAACTCCATGTTCTGCCATACCATAAGTATCTCTTATATTTTCACGTTTAAGACCAATATTTTTTTCTATATAATCCATAAAATCATTTAGTGACATACTTTTCCCTAAATGATTTTTCCAACCTCCCCCAGCTATTATGAACGAATCTTTGTGAACTTTAATTTTCCCATAACTCTCCTTGATTTCTTCTACCATTTTATACATAAATGCCGGAAATCCTAATAATCTTACAGGCGCTTCATTACTTAGTTCTTTAAAAATTTTAGCCCACTTTTTACTATCAAAAACAAATTCACCTTTATCTTCATCCCATTCAATCATCCAATTAACAGATAATGCAGGTGCAAGACCTAAAATTTGCTCATCACTCCAGCTTGTCCCAACATTTTCTGCTTTTTTTATGTCATATGAAAATAAGAAGTAATGTACTGGAGTATCACTCTTAAAGCCTATAGCATTGAATGTATTTTCTGCTAAACTTTGTAGTCTAGAAAATGAGTTTTTATCAAGAAATAATTGAGTTTTTTGACCATTAGTTCCTGAACTTGTTAAGATAAGTTCTAAATCATCTTTTTTAAAATTGCAAAAACCATTTATTTTCATAGTTCCAACAAATAAATTAGGGATATTATCTATATCCTCAATTGTACTTAAACTATTAATATTAAAATCTTCTCTTTCTGCTAAATATTTAATATATGGTTGATTATCAAGTTGAAATTTATAATTTTCATCTATAGCTTTTACAAACAATTCCTCTGTTTCTTTTGTAAAATTAAAAGCATCTTCCCTATTACATAACATATCTATATTATTAAATTTCATATACTAATCCTCCTTTTTCTATTAAAATCAATATCCCATTCTTTTACATTATCAACTAAAGCATTTCCTATAACAGAATCTGCATATATTTTTTCATAATTAATTTCATCATTAATATATTGAAGTATCAACTCATCCTCATCACCATCTCCAGGCATAATGCCTGCAAAGCAAAATCCAAGTTGCTCCATCTTATCCCATATATATATGCTGCTTTTATTACAAAGTTTTAATCTTAAAAATATTGTTTTTTTCCCCTCAAAATATAACTTATTAAATTGATTTAATATCTTATTCATCTCATCTTTAGCAAATTCATTTACATATATTGTTCCTGTATCATATTCATCTACAATAGTTTTTATAGAAGTAACCTCTGAAAAACTTTTATTATCATCTTCTAATTTTTTAAATACTACTTTCACGCCTAAATTAGCATATATGTCATTAATAATTTCTTTATATTTTTCTAGTGTATAAATATATTTTTTACGTTGTTTTTTTAAATATTTATATTTTATGATAAGACTTTCTCTTTTTTCGTTTTTATCATGTATATCTCTAAATTTCAAAGCTGTAATTTTTGATAGAAGTAAAGCACAATCCTTAAATCCATTACTTTCTGCTGACTTTTGAGAATATGTATGACTTGTTACTGCATGTACATATATTCCCACATCTCCTCTTTTTTTGCTTTCTTCTATTACAAACCTTGTTAAATCTGTAAGACACCCTCTCCCCCTAAATTTAGGGTCCACAAAAGCATGTGAAATTTCACATATATTAGGTTTTTGAAAGTATTCTAGAGCTATGTGTCCAATTACATTATTCCTTTCATCTAATGCTATATAAGATATTATTCTTTCTTCATGATTTAATTTTTCTATCATAGATTTATCATAGATATATTTGTGTATATATGAATTTCCATAAGTTCTATAAGCACAATTTACTATTCCTTCAGCTTCATTTTCTAACCTTTTTATTATTATTTTTCTTTTTTCATCAAGCAATTCTTCTGAATTAATCCCTAAATCATAGTCAAGTTTATCTTTGACCTTTTTAGTTATTAATATCATGAACTCTTTTAGCAAAGTATCACCTCTCAAACGACATATTATTTTCTTTTAACCCAATAAACCTTTTTATACCATATAAGCCAGATTATATTATAATTGTTTAATTTTTCTTTTGCAAGTTTTCTCTTCTTTTTTCTGTTCTAAGAATTGTTTCTTTCAATTTTTCTGTATGTTTTTTAATAAAAATAAATCTATAAAAGAATAATATCCTTTTATAGATTTATTTTTTATATAATGTAATTTATATTTTCTTTACTCCATAGTTCACTTATACTTTTAGTGAAAAATTCTTTATAGTTTTTCATTTCTTCATTTGTATAAATATACTTACCATATCCAAATTGTCCATATTTAAATTTTCTTAACTCCTCTTCCATAGGTAATGTTGTTTTAGGAAAAACTTTTAATATATTTTCCTTTGCTCGTTTTGTAAATCTATGAGAAATAACTTCAAACATTATGTTATTGTTATCCATTATAGATTTTGTGTACTTTAACATATCATAATATTTTTCTTCATAGCCTTCATCAAGAAAAACTGGTGCAATTATAAAACCTATAGGATAACCTGCATCACTTACTTTTTTTGCTGCAGCTATTCTGCCTTGAAAGTCCTCTGATTTATGTTCATATTTTCTTATAGCTTCATTTATGTTTATGCTAAATCGAATTGTTGTTCTTCCATTATGTTTTGCATTTAGTAGACTATCAACTTCTGTAAATTTTGTAACAAATCTAAATAGAGATTTATCATTAGCTCCAAAATATTCAATAGCATCTTTTAATGCTCCTGTATAAGCTTCTACCGGTATTGGGTCTGAGGTAGCTGCACCTTCGAATATTGTTATGTCTGGTTTTCTTTCTTCTATATACTTTCCTGCTTTTTCTAAAATTTCATCTGTATTTACATGGATTTTTATGTACGGTTTCTTACCCATCTGAGTATTTAAATAACAATATTCACACATTCCCATACATCCACTTACTAATGGAAGTTGATAATGAGCAGATGGTTTACAGCTTTGAAAATCTAGTTTTTTTCTTACTCCAACTACTAAAGTACTCTTACCTTCTAAAAACATTTCTTTATCTGTTTTTCCTGGTATGCCTGTTATTCTACCATTTTTTGAATACTTTATTCCAACATCTTGATTTTTAAATAATTTAAGTAACTCTTGACCTTTTTCATAATTTAATGCTGCTTCTTCAAAAATAACTCTTTTTGGATTAAACAAATTTTACACCTCTCTCTTGTGTTGAATAATTGTATAAAAATACACTATTTAATTTAAATCTATACAGAATATCTTTGTTATTAGCTTTAGATAGTTAAAAGTTAATTGTGAATTATCCATTGTCAACTTTCAATTTTTAATTATATTATCTATAGTATTACTCATTTTTCTAAATAAGATTACTTTATTTTTTATTATATTAAGAATAAATCTATACCCTAACTTATATATTTTAATAGACAAGCTATATTTTTAATGGCAAAAGTCAAATAAATATATATATATTAAATTATGGGGGAGATTTTTTTGAAAAAGAGACTAGCTTTAATTTTTCAGACAGCTACTGTTTTTGTTGGTACTATTGTAGGGGCTGGCCTTGCATCAGGACAAGAAATAACTCAATTTTTTACAACCTATGGGTTTAAAAGTTTTTTTGGGTTATTAATTTGTGCAGCTTTTTATATTTTAGTTAGTTCTGCAATGGTATCAATTAGCTTAAAATTTAACTTAAATTCATATTCAGATTTTATAACTCTTGTTAGTCCTGGTTTCTTAGGAAAAATTACAGATTTATTAACTGGGTTATTTTTAATTGCTGGGGCTTCTATAATTCTTGCTGGAGGAGGTGCACTATTAAAACAATACTTTGGTATTCCTAGAGTGGTTGGTGTAATTATTATGGCTGCTATTTCACTTTTCACTTTACTTAGAGATACAAAAGGTCTTATAACTATAAACACTCTTATAGTTCCTTCTTTAACTACTATAATAATTGCTGTATTTTTATTTTACTTAATAAATCATGGTGATATTATGTCCATTGATTATATGCAAAGTGTAAGAACTTTTAAAAATGAAATTATCCCTGGACAATGGATTGTTTCATCTTTTTTATACGCTGGTTTTAATATGTTATTTAGTAGTGGTGTTTTAGTTCCGTTAAGTAAAGAAATGAAAAGCAAATCTATAATAATAACCGGTGCATCAATTGGCGCATTGCTTTTAACATTACTAGCCTTTTTAATTAATTCAATGCTACTTGTTAACATACCAGAAATTTTTCAATTTGAAATTCCATTATTGCATGTTGCCAGCAAGTTTGGAACTTTAATTCAATTATTACTTCTTGCTGTTATTTGGTGTGAAATGTTTTCTACAGAAGTTTCTGATATATATAGCGTTGGAAAAACTCTAGAGCAAAAATATAAAATACCTTATAAAATAGGAGTGATTCTAGTTCTTCTTATAGCTCTACCTATTTCTCAATTAGGTTTTAAAAATTTAATAACATATCTTTATCCTGGATTTGGAGTAATTAGTTTAGTATTTGTATATCAAATATTTAAATTTTATTTTAAACATTGCAAATAGAGACTAAAATAGTTAATAGTTAAAAATTTAGGAGGAAACTGGACTACCAGTTTCTTTTTAATTTAAGGGAGTAAAATTTAGATTTGAGCAATAAAGTTAACTAAAGCTATATTCAAAGTTTACAGCCGTAACAAGAAGGACAGGCGTAGCAAAATATATTTTCCATAAGTTATTTTGTGAGTGAAATCTAAAATGTTATCAATAAAATTTAAAGTAATCAAAGCCGGTCCTTAAGATAGTAGCTTTGCTGCGTAGTTGTTCGGTACTGGCTTTGAGCTATTAGTTGAAAAATATAAAACTAGAAGAGTATCAAGTGTTAGCGAAGAAAATAAATTTACCGTGCCTGTCCCATTTGTGATGGAGGTGTAACATAGGATAGATGTTTATTTAGTTGAAGTGGGGAATTTAAAAAAATTGACAATGGACAAAGGACAATTTAAAAAATTAAGAATTAAGAACATTATATAATTGACATTTGACAAAGAACAATTTACAATAATGGTTGAAACTGGATTGCCAGTTTCTTTTTAATTTAAGGGAGTAAATTCTGAGTTTATGATATTAAATTAAACAAAGTTATATTCAAAATGTACAGCCGTAACAAATGGGACAGGCACGAAAGATGTATACCCATAAAACAGAGAGTAGCTCTTTAAATTTAATTGCTATAAATAAAAAAAGTTAGCCAGTCCCTAATATAGTTAAGAGTTATGGTTGATAAATAAAATTTAATAAACTAAAATCATAAATGTAGATTCTATGTGAATTCAATTAATAATATAACAAATTTAAATATAATGTTGAATTCTATATATTCTACAATACATTAAGTAAGGTGATTTTAATGAGTAATTTAGATATATTACGTTCTTGTAGTCTTTGTCCTAGAAATTGTGGTGTTAACAGAACTGGTGGTGAAATTGGTTTTTGTTCAGCCTCTGATAAAATTAAGGTATCGAAAGTATCTAAACATTTTTGGGAGGAACCCTGTATATCTGGAGAAAATGGTTCAGGAACGGTTTTCTTTTCAAACTGTAATTTAAAATGTGTTTTTTGCCAAAATTATAAAATTAGTACTGAGGGATTTGGTAAAGAAATTTCTATAGAAAGATTAAGTTCTATTTTCTTGGAGCAACAATCTAGAAATGTAAATAATATAAACTTAGTAACTCCAACTCACTATATCCCTCAAATAATTGAGGCAATTAAACTAGCTAAATCTAAGGGGCTTACTCTTCCTATAGTTTATAACTCCAATGGATATGAGGATATAAATGCTATTAAAATGTTAAATGGATACGTAGATGTTTATCTTCCAGATTTAAAATACTTTAGCAATAAATACGCTGTAAAATATTCTAAAGCTCCAAATTATTTTACTGTAGCGACAAATGTTATAGATGAAATGTTCTCTCAGGTTGGAGAACCTGTCTTTAATGAGAATGGACTAATTAAAAAAGGTGTTATTATAAGACATTTAATGCTTCCAGGCTTACTTTTTGATTCTAAAAAAATAGTAGATTATATATATAAAAAATATAATGATAAGGTATTTTTAAGTCTTATGAATCAATATACTCCTTTTTATAACTGTAGTGAATATGAAGAGCTAACAAAACCACTTAACCCTAAGCATTATGAATCGTTAATAGATTATTGCGTAGACCTTGGTTATAAAAATGCTTTTATTCAAGAAGAAGGTACTTGTAAAGAAAGTTTTATCCCTGACTTTAATTTAGATGGAGTTTAATTTAATTAGAAGTTAAGAGTGAATAGTTGTAATACTCTTCTAGTTAAAAGTTAATAGTTAATAGTTGTGGTTATTACTATTCGCTATGCTCATAGTAATACTGAACGTACTTTTTTATATAAATTTACAAATCAAATTATATCATTAAATTAAAAAGAAACTGGATTACTCCAGTTTCCTCATTAACTTTTAACTCTTAATTTTTCAAAGATTGTCCACTATTTATCATCAACTGTCCAATAAAACAACCATTTATTATACTTTATAATTGTCTAAGCTATCTTTAAAATATGTTGCTATTTTATCAAATTCATTTATGCTTTCTGTAAGCTTTTTAATCTCTTCAGAGTATACATTAACATTAGCACTTACTTCTTGTGATGACGCAGAGTTTTCTTCTGCTATAGCAGCTAAGGATTCTATATTATCATACATACTCGCTATAGAACCTGCCTGTGAATCTAATTTTTCTATTGTTTTAATCATTGCTTTTGAAACGGTTTTAACAGATGTTGTAGACTCCTTGCTTACATCTCTTATTAATTGTAATCCTTCAGTCTCTTTTTGAAGGACTTCATACTGACTATCTATATTCATTACAAGTCCACCAATATCTTCTACAAATTGAACTAAGTTAGTATTTATCTCTTGTACTGCATCCTTAGTTTGCTCTGCTAGTTTTCTTACTTCCTCTGCAACTACAGCAAATCCTTTTCCTTGCTCTCCTGCCCTTGCAGCTTCTATAGAAGCATTTAAAGCTAATAAATTTGTCATATCTGATATCTGTGCTACTATGGAAACAATATTTGTTATGTCTTTAGCTTTGTCACCAAGTTGAGTTCCCTTTGTTTTTACTTCTTGGAACCCTTCTAATGTAGCTAGAATGTTTTTACTAGTATTTTCAATTTTTAAATAACTGCTATTTATTTTGCCTATAGTTAATTCTAGTTCTTCCTTATTTTCATTTTCATTATTAACTATTGCTTTTAAACCATTAATATTGTCATTTAAAACTTGTGCTGCAGTTTCTGTACTATTAGCTTGATCTACAGATGTATTTGCAACTTGATTAACTACTTCTACAATATCACCAGAAGTTCTATACATATTATCTGATATATTACCTAACTTTTGAGCAAAACTACCCATTTCATCAGTTATTCCCTTTAATCCAATAAAGTCGCTTTTTATTCCTTTAACATGTTTGTCTATTCTATCATATAAATATTCAAATTCGTCATTTGTAACTATTTTACTATCCTCTACAAACTTCTTATTATTTAAGTTTTCCATAACTTCATTTATATGATTCATTGGTCTTAATAAACTCTTCACACCAACAAAACTCACAATACCACTTATAAAAGAAATTAATAAATTTTTTAGTATACCGCTAAAACCTAATATAGGTAAATTTATTAAAAACATAATTACAAATGTAAATAAGCCTACTTTTGATGCAACGCTTTTTAGGAATCCTAAAGATAAAACATTATTTATAAAATATTTCTTTTTATACTTTATATCTTCCTGAAATGTTATTTTAACTTGCATTGTATTATCTTTAGTTTCTATAATATCAAAATCTGCTTTTTCCTTAAAGTACATAAAACTTCCTTCTAACATACCTAAGAAATAATCAAACATCTTTCTTTTAGATGAATACGTAATTATAGCTTCCTTATTTGATATTGCTTCTATATTAACTATTGGAGGATTAGCTCCTGGTATTTTCTTAGTCATAACCAAATGAATATCATAAAGCGATTTTAAAAATGAGTACGTATTATCGCTTTTAAAAAATGTTGGAAGTTCTTCTGCAAAAGAATATACATTGTCATGACCAATTTTTGACCATAATTCCTTCTCACTTATATTTTTTTCTCTAGTAACATAATGTATAAATTTTTCTATTTTTTCATCATTTACATCCTCTGCTGGCGAAAAAACTTTTGTAGCATCAAACCCTACATGAACCATTGCATCATCTACAAAGCTATCACCATAAAGTTTTCTGCAAGTTTTAAACCAAGCACTTACAGCTGTTCCCTTCACTGAAAATTCCCCCTTTACTTATACCATTTAATATATAAATTAAATTAATTCTCTATTTTACTAAGTTACAATAAAAATAAAACTCTACACCTCTTTCTGTATTTTTAGCTCCATATTTAAAATTGTGCATATTAAGTATATTCTTAACTATAGAAAGTCCTAAACCATTTCCGCCTAACTTTCTAGTTCTTGATTTATCAACTTTGTAAAATTTATGCCAAATATTTTCTAACTGTTCATCACTTAATGGATCACAAGTATTTTCAAAAGATACCCTTATAAAATCTTTATCATTTTCAATAGCTATAAATATATTACCATGTTTTTTTGTATATCTTATGGCATTAGTTATAAAGTTTATAACTACCTGTTCCATCCTAAACTTATCAGCACATATTATTGGGTTTAAACAATATCGTTCTATTATCTTTATGTTTTTTTCATTTATTTCATTTGATAATGCCCTTAAATTACTAGATATCATTTCACCTAAATTAAATTCTTCGAAATTAAGATCAATAACTTTACTTTCTAGTGCTGACAATTCTAGCATATCTTTAACCAAGTTACTCATTCTATTAGTTTCATCTATAATTATATCTAAAGATTCTTTTTGATCCTCTTCGCTAAATATACCATCTTTTATGCCCTCAGCATATCCTTGTATAATAGTTATCGGAGTTTTTAACTCATGTGATGCTGCAGCTACGAAATCTTTTCTTATTTTTTCTAATTGACGTTCTTTTTCTATTTCCTTTTGTAACCTAACATTTGTCTGTTGAAGCGATGTTAAAGCACTAGTTAAGTTATAGGATAGAAAGTTTAATGTAGTTGCTAAATTACCTATTTCATCCTCTGATTCATACTCACATCTTTCTGTAAAATCTAATGTGCTCATTTTTTTAGCTTTATCATTTATGTTTTTTAATGGATTAGTTATCATATTAGAATACACATATGAAAGTATTAATATTATAAATATGGCAACAACATAAAAATACTTATAAAACTCTTCTATAACACTTATACCTTCACTTATCGGCAACATAGAAGTAGTAGCTACAATTAAATTGCTTTCATCTAATGTAACACATACAAGCTCTTTATTTTCGCTATAATCACTTTCAACACTAAACACAGCTATGTTATTTGATACAAGCTTTTGCATTAGAGATTTATTATTTCTAATTTCATTTACTATCTCCATTATATGTTTAGATCTGCTATTTCTTTCATCAACAACTTCTATATTCATAGCTATGCTAAATCCAGGTTTATACTCCACAATGCCTATATAGGTGTTATATTCCTCTTCACATTCCTTCATTAACTCTAAAATCTCATCATAACTTTCACTCTTATTGTATTTTTGAATAAATTTTGCAGTAACACTTTTTATTTCTTGACTCTTCTTATTAAAATACATATTCTCAAAAAATATTCTTTGAACTATAAGGGTAAAACTTAAAAATAGTATAAATATTACCATAGTTATAAAAAACAATTTCTTAGATATACTTTTGTTTATACTATCTAAATATCTATATATCTTGTTTCTCATCTTTTACCTCGAATTTATATCCAAATCCCCTTACTGTTTGAATGTATTTTGCTTTATCATTTATTTTTTCTCTTAACCTTTTAACACTAGTATCTACTACTCTAAAGTCACCCATAAAGTTATATCCCCAAACACCATTTAGTATTTGTTCTCTAGATAACACTATATCTTTATTTTTCACAAAATACATAAGTAGTGAAAATTCTGTTGGTGTTAAAGATACATCTTCGTTATCCACAATAACATTATGAGATTTCTCATTTATACACAAACCATTAAATTCATACACATCTTCATCTTTATTATCGTATCCATAAGTCCTTTTCATTAGTGCATTTATCTTTGCTACTAATATTTTAGGACTAAATGGCTTAGTTTCATAATTATCAACACCTATTCCAAATGCTAATAACTTATCTTCTTCTTCACCTTTTGCACTTAACATTATAACTGGCATATTGTACTCTTTTCTAAGTATCTTAAGAGTTTCAAAGCCATCCATCACCGGCATCATTATATCTAATAAAATTAAATCTACTTCATTACTTTTAACTTTGTTTATAGCATCAACGCCGTTACTTGCTTGTAGTATATTATAATTCTCTTTAGATAAATATGCAGCTAACAACCTTCTTATATTTTCTTCATCATCTACAATTAATATAGTTTTATTCTTCATATTAACCACCTGATTTTAAAACTTTAATTCATAAAAGTAATCAGGTTATTCACCTACCCTTCTCTATGTTATAAAAATTCAATCCAACTTTTTAACTTACATAATAAATATTTTACTATCAAATATAGAAAAACAAGCTTAAACTTAAATTTCTTTTATCAGTTAAGAAAAAATAAGTACAACTATAGTTAGTTAACAGTTAATAATTAAGAGTTAATAGTTTAGGATGAAAGTGGATACAACTTTCTTTTTAATCTATAAATATAATTTGCTTTGAAAATTTATAAAAAGATACGTTGAGAATTACTAGAAACGAAGTGAGTAGTAATAACCATAACTATTCACTCTTAACTCTTAACTAGAAAAATCCCCTCAACTATTTACTCTTAACTAAAATAGGCTGTCAACTATCACTATAATATTAAACTTAAATATTTCTTGAACTCCTATATTTTTAACTTTCTATATTTGAAATTCTCCGTTACTTTATATTTTGCCACTTAATTATGTCTATTCTGTATTAATTTTATAATATATGTTTTCCTATATATTATAATAATATCAATTAGGCATATGAAAAGAAATAAAAAACTTAAATTTTTTCCCAATATATGTATAAAAAAATAACTAGCCCATTTTAAATTGGCTAGTTATTTTAGATTCAATATTTTTTTAAAATTCCCCTTAACATTATTTAACAGGATAATCTATTGTAGGAACATCTAATGATCTTCCAATTATAAATGTTGGTGGAACAAATATTCCCATTTCTCTTGCAACAGATTCAACCTCATTATCATTTATTCCCATAGAACTTCTAAGTTCTGCAATTTTTGTTACTCCAACATATATATTAGATATTTGATACCATGTTGAATAATCTACTACACCTGTTTGTGGTAAATTAAAAATCTTTTGAAAGGTTTTTACTGCATCTGCAGTTGATTGACCATAAACTCCGTCTACGGCCACCTTTGGAATTAGTGGATAATTATCCCCTATTCTATTTAAAAAAGTTTGAATTGTTGTAACAGGATCTCCTGAACTACCTATTTGTAATGTAAAACCTGGATAGGATTTAGGTATGCCAGAAACCTTTGGTGCTTTTTCTATATCTATGTCAGGTCCATAAAAACTTGTCAATATTTCATAAGGGGTTTTCCCTTGGTCACCTAAATATTTACTTCCCCATTGTGTTAACCATCCAGGACATTTGACTCTTTCACCATCACAATATTGAGTTAATAATGGTTGTTTTGCTCCTCTTCTCTTTACATAGCTTGTAAATATTTCATCCACTATCCTACTTATATTATCAAAAACATTTCTACCATAAGTAAAAGCATGATCAAAGGCAGTTGAATTGGTTATTGTAAAATTATATCCCTTACCGGTATACCACTCTGTGAAAATTCTGTTTAATGTAAAAGATAGTATACAATATACATTAGACCTTATTGTATTTTCTGACCAAGTTGAATATATCTCAGAACTTGCAACATTTTTAATATAATCTTTAAATGGAACTCTATAACTTGGTGCACCAGTATTAGTAGGTACACCAGCATGAACAATAACAAACTCTGGAACCACTACTTCATCTAAAACAACAAACCCACCACCAGGACTCTTAGGTAATGGTTTTTCTGGTGCCTCTGGTATTTTTGGTGGAAATGTGCCAAAAAGCCTATTATCAGGAACATCTATAGTTCTAAGTTCACCCATTTCCCTTGACTCAGAGGGACTTCCTAACAGCTCAATATTTTGTATAGCTGTTGACTCTGGCAATATCTGTGCATTTCTAATTTCTACCGGTTCAAATCCAGGTGCCTCTGCCCTAACATCCCATAAACTATATGGCATTTCTGTATACTCTGGTCGTTGACTTAACTCTATAGGTGGCGTATTAACATCTACTGTTTCTGTTTGGCCAACACTATTTGTTGTTAATTCTACTCTTTTATTTTCATCTTCTGATGGATTCATAATTATTCTTACATCTTTTAATGGTACAAAAGTATCTTTTTTATATACATTAACTAAAATTCTACCTATATCAGCCATAAAATACTCCTTTTAAAAACTAATTCATTATATCTTATGTGCTAAAATGTAAATTGTTTACTATTTGTGCAATTAACTTTAAATTAATGGCTATTTTTATTTTCATAAATATTTATAAACATATTTCTTAATTTTAAAGTTAGCTTTTCATTCATAAAATAAAAAAGTGGTTAACTCAGTTTCATCATCAATTTTTTATTAACCACTTTATCAATCAATTTTTTCTTTTTTACATTAAATCTATATAATTAAAATTATATTTTAACCTATTAATTATATGCTCTGTAATATATACCTCAACTTCTTCAGACATTAATACTACTTTTTCATTATATTGTAATTCACTATTTCTTGCTTCATTTACATCAAGTTCCCTAATTGAATCAAATATCCCTTCTAAATCTAAAATTCCAAATCCCCATTCTCTATTAGGATAAACATCTCCTTTTCTTTTTCTAGTTCCTCTTATAATATAAGCTTTCGCTTTCTGAGCATACATCTTAGGGTCATTTCCTTGAACAATAGCCCACTGATAAAAAAGTGTCATTGCACCGGTTAGGACAGCCCCTGCTACACTAGACCCTGTTAAAGTTACAATGTTTCCTCCTGGAGATGTTGCCTGTATATCTACCCCACCTGCAGTAACCTCAGGTTTTATTGCTTCTTCTCTAGTAAATCCTCTACCTGATTGAATTGCCGAACTATTTGTTGTTTGATTATAAAAAGATGTACTTATAGCTGCATTACTAGTTGAGGGTATTGTAAGCGTTACATATGGGTCTGGATTTAAAAACTTAGTTGTAGTTCCAAGCAATTCTCTTTGATATATCCATGCATCAAAAGTTCCAAAAACTACGTAGTCGGAATAAACTTTTATCTGCCAAATTCCAACTTTAATATCTCTTATTAGTATATTTATATTTTCATTTCCACTATAATCATTAGGATAATCATATTCTACTGTTATTGTACTACCCTCAAATACTAATTTAATTTCTCTAGTTTTTTTGATTTTAGCTGGAATCCTCTCAATTACTTCTCCACTAGGGGATACAAGTCCAACAGAAACTTTATCTGGTTTGCTACACCATATAGTTATAGCTAAGTCTTTTTGGTTTCTATCTACAGCAATTTCCATTGTCTTCTCTTCTCCGGCTCTTTCAAATTTTCCTCTATAATGAGTTTCACTATTTCCTTCATTACCACAACTTGTAATAAAAAGTATACCGCTTTGGCTTACAAAAATGTCTATATACCTCTCTACTACTGAAGATCCATCATGCCCTCCAAAATTACTAGCAAGTGGAATATATATAATTAATGGCTTATTGTATCTTTCTTTAACTTCAAATAAATACCTTATAGCCAGCATTATGTCTGTAGTTTGATACATTGGATACTTTCCTCTTTGTAATCCATTCACCATCAAATTCTTTTCTGATGCTTCATCTAACTTTACAATTACAAATTCACAATTAGGTGCAGCACCTACAATTCCGTTATATCCTCTCCCTCCAATTATGCCTGCCATTGAAGTTCCATGTCCATATTCATCCCTACTATTTACTATTTTATAAGGGTCTTCATTGTTTTTATATGCTTTTATTGCTTCATTAATTTCATCTCTATTATAAACTGTTCCATAGTGAAAACCTGGAGGTGGTGTTAAATCCTCTACTGTTTGATCCCATATTTCAAGTATTCGGGTTTTTCCATCCTCCGTCATGAATTCTTTGTTTAAATAATCAATTCCAGTATCTATAATTCCTACTACAACTCCATCACCTTTTAAATTTAAGTAAGGATTATTATGATATTTAGTTATATTTGCAGCTTCTAACGGTGATATATAACTTAAAGTAAATATTCTATTTACTTCATAATTTACTATATTAGGTACTTTTTCTAAAACCTCTGGTAAGTAACCTACTTTTACACCTAATATTGCATATATAGGATTTATTATAATTGCACAAGCATAGTCTTTATCTGCAAGAGCACCAGTTAAATCTCCATAATATTCTATTACATATGATTCAAACTCATCTAGTAAATACTGTTCACCACATTCCTCTGTTGTTTGAGTTAAAATGAAATCTTCTTTGATTCTATTTATTCTCATTACCTACCTCCATAAGAATTGAATCTTTTTTTAATTTAACTTATGTCTTAACCTTACTCATTTTTATTTTCCTTATTTACTGATTCAGGTACTAAAAACTCTTCAAATTCTGATGGTATAGAAAAAAATAAATTACTATCTTTAATACTTCTCATATTTTCAAATACTTGTCTAAAATCTAAAACTCCATATCCTACTTCCCTGTTAGGATATATAACCTGTGGAATTTGTTTAGTTCCTCTTATTAAATATGTCTTCACCTTTGGTGTATACATATATACATCATTCCTCTTTACGATACCCCATTCTAAAATAAGAGCTACTGCACCTGCAAGAACTGCTGTAGCTGCGCTTGAACCTGTAACAATTTTTGTACCTCCCCCTACAGTGGTAGTTAAAACTTCAAATCCCCCTATACATAATTCTGGTTTTATCCTACCATCTCGAGTAAACCCTCTCCCTGACGATGCAATTAAAGTACCTTTTTCTTGGTTATAATATGCTGTTGTTATTATGTTATTTCCATTACCAGGAGATGTTATAGTTGTATATGGATCTGGATTTAAAAATTTTGTTTCAGGATCTAAAAGCGCCCTTTGATATATCCATAAATCATAATTTCCATTTATTATGAAATCTCCTATTATTCTAAATTGCCAAATTCCTGGGCTTACATCAAACATTCTAACTAGAATAAATTCATTTCCAGATGAAGTTTCCGCTACGAAATACTCTATAGTTACTCTAGTTTTTTCATATACAAACCTTATTTCATCTAATGTTTGCAATTTAACAGGTATTTTAGAAATAGATTCTCCACTAGGTGAAGTTATACCAATAGAAAGTTTATCTGGGGATGTGCCCCAAATAAATACACTTATTCCCTTTTGATTTGGTCCTACTTGTAATTCTACATTACTAATATCACCGGTTTTAGCTAACTTACCACTAGCATGAGTTTCCGTATCACCTTGATTTCCTGTTCCTGCTACGGTTATAACTCCTCTATCAGTAGCATATCTATCTATGAATCTTTCTACCACTGTAGTTCCATCGTGTGCCCCAGCATTGCTTTCCATGGGAATACATATAACTAATGGTGCATCTACTTTTTCGTGAAAATCTAATAGATATTTTATTGATAAAGCTATAGATGTGCTACTATAAATATTATCTCCTTTATCAAATACAGCATTTTCTGCTAAAGTATTTTCATCAGATCTTAATGTTTTGACTATTAAAAATTCACAATCTGGCGCAGCTCCCAATACTCCATTTTTTCCTCTAGCTCCAACTATTCCAGCAACCTCCGTTCCATGTCCAACCTGATCTTTTTCTGGAACTATCTTATATGGATCTTCACCATTTTTACTTGCTTGTATTGCCCTATCAATCTGTTCCCTAGTATATTCACTACCATAATAAAATCCCTCTGGCGCAGTACCTGATTGATCCTCTTGATCCCATATAGCTACTATCCTTGTTTTTCCATCCTCTGTCATAAATTCTTCATTCAAATAATCAATACCAGTATCTATTATTCCAACAATTACCCCTGTTCCTTTTAAACTTAAGAACTCATTAGTATGAAATGTATTTATATTAGCTACTTCAAGTGGTGAAATTGTTGCTAATGTATAAAGATTATTAGGTTCAACATGTGTAATAGTCTTACTCCTATCTAAAACCTCATCTGCTTTCTCTAATTCCACTATTAGTATTGCATAGCTTGGTGTTAATACAAAGATACATGCATTGGGTATATTCTTAAATTCAGCTTCTATGTCTCCAGAATACTCTACAAGAAATATATCATAATCTAATTGATTATATAATTTTTCACATTTGAATAATTTATCTGGAATTTCATCTTTAATATTTTTACTAAGATTATTTATTAAATTCTCATTAGGATTTATTTCTCTATTATTTTTTTTCATAATTCCCCCTCTTAACGGCTCTTCATTAAGCCAAATTTCTAAAGCATTTCTTAAACATAATGTTCCATATCCCCATGTGGCATTAGGATATACTTCAGTTTTTCTTACTACCCTTGCTCCCTTTAACAAATAATATTTTAATCTTTGTCCATATAAGTATGGGTCTCTTCCTTTTACAAACCCCCATTCCATAAGCAATGCTGCAGCACCTGAAACTGATGGCGCTGCAACTGATGTACCTGTTAGCGCATCAAAGCCACCACCAGGTATAGGTCCTTCTACATCTATTCCTGGTGCTACTAAACTAGGTTTTACAATTTCAGCCCCTTCTCTTCCTCTACCTGAAAATGGTGATATATCTCCTATTGCACTGTTATAACTTCCGACAGTTATAACATCTTCAACAGTTCCTGGTATACCTACAGTGTTAAAGACCGTTGGTCTTGTAAATCTTGTTTTATCATTTAAAGCCTCACTTATAGGCAGCCATATATCTATATCTGTAATTTCATCACTTTCTCTATAAACTACAAGTGACCAAACACCTTCTAACAATTCATTACCTTGAGCTACTAGTGTTACCAAAATTTCTCCTGAAATATTAAAAGGTAATGGTCCTGTATAGTATACATAGTAATATGTTCCTCTTAAATTTCCTTCTACAAAGCCTCTTGTTAAATCTATTCTAGGTGTTATACTTCCATCTGGTGATCTAATGCTAATACTTATATCAGTTAAAAACCTTTTGTATATCCTTAATATTATTCCAACTTCTCCTTTGTCCACATTGAAAGATATTTCTTTTGACTCCCCTTCTATAAGTTCCCTTGCATGATGCCCTTTATTTCCTTCATTACCAGCGGCAACACAAAATGTTATCCGCTCTAATGTGCATACTGTTGATATATATTTTTCAAACAAAGACCTTCCATCATGAGCACCATCATTTGTACTAAAGCTTAAATTTATTACTAACGGTTTATTTAACTCCTTTGATTTATCTACTAAAAATTTAATTCCACGCATTACCTGACTACTCTTTGTAAAGCCGCCAGTAGCTTCACCTGTAAGTTTAACCATTGCAATAGAACTTTCTGGAGCTACACCATAGTATTTAGTTGGAATTTTACCTCCTGCGCAAGCCACTCCTGCAACATGTGTTCCATGGCCTACTCTGTCTTGATGTGGTACAATGTTGTATGGATTAGGAGATTTTATTGCTTCATCAATTTGTGCTTTATTATATACCTGTTTTAACTGCAAATCATATATATAATCAATTCTTGATAGCCCTTCTTCATTTCTAAATGCTTGATGCATAAAATCTATTCCACTATCTATGAATCCTACTAAGACCCCATTTCCACTTAACCCATAAGTGCTTCTTACATCAGTTATACAAGATGCTCTGTTTGTAGTTTCACTATTATAATAAAGATTTTTAGGTAATTCTATATATTGTATCTCTTTTATACTACCTATTTTTTCCAGTTCGCTAAATTTAATTGTTATTATTCCAAATCCATATCCTAAGTTCTCGAAGGTAGCACCTAACGCTTCTACCTGTCTTCTAACTGCCTCTACTTCTTCACCATAAAGTACTATTATCTCTATATTTTCATCTATACTATATTTATATTTTTGAGATAGTTTTCCCATTAAAGCTCTTGGTATGCTTAAAAATAAATTATAAATCCCTTCATTCCTAGCCATATAAATTTCACTCCAAAAGTATTACTCAATTAATATTTTATGATTGAAAGTGCAAAAAAAGTATCCATAAAAAATTATGAATACTTTTTAGATAAAATATGAATTCTTTTTAGGCATATGAGAAGAAATAAGAAGTCAAAGAGTTGAAAAACACTTGTTATGAAACATGGAGATAAAACCTAGTAATAGTGGGGCTATGTCTGGATTTTACCGACAAAGTATTCATGACAAATAGGTTAGAATACTGGTTTGTTATTTGTCTTAGCTAAAATTACTTGTAATTTGCCTAAATTTCAAACTCAACTCTATTTAATTTAGCAATAACTTTTATATCTTTATGTGATACAGTCTCTGTTTTTAGTGAATTTTTGTTACTTATTAAAAGTAATTTATTATTATCTAATCTTTTTATCTGTCTTATGACTCTAGTATCATTATAATCTATAAGACAAATAGCATTATTCTCTATCTCATTTGTTAAGTTTGCAAAAGCAACATCATCTTTACAAATTCTGAAACCCATCAAATCATCATTTTCTATTTTAATAAATAAAACTTTTTCTGGATTAAAACCTTCAACCTTTTTAGATATTACAGGTAATTGTTTAGTCCCTACAGTTTTGTTTAAATCATAGCCATATATACCTATTGTTTTTATAACAGAACCAAAAGCATCATTCCATACATCATTTACCTTTTCTGGAGCTTTAGCTTTAGGTGCTGGTTGACTCTTTTCTTCTTCATAAGCTATATTTTGAAACATACTACTCATGTTTTGTACACTACCACCTAATACCTTGCCTATACGTTCCATAAATTTTTCATTTATTACTTTTTTTCCACTTTCAATTTCATTAATAAAACCTTCAGAAACACCAAGTTTTTTACCTAGTTGTTTTTGACTCATTCCTTTAGCATTTCTAGCGTCTCTGATGCTATCTCCTACTTTACTCATAACTATTCCCTTTCTTTTTACATGTTAATATATAATATTTATTTAGAAAATCTTTTTTTCTCTTCTATTAAATGTTCTAATAAAAATTTAAAACTCCAATTTATAGACACTGGCGTTATAGCTGCTAGTATTGGTTTGTCTTCTAAATTATTTCTAACAGCCTTTATGGCATTTTGTAATGAACTATTTGCTAATCCATTAAATATAATAACCTTTTCCTTTGGTAATTCTTCTACACCTTCATTACCCTCATTACCTAAAATTATTTCTTTCATTTTAAACTTTGCCATACCATCTTTAATAACTATACATTCTTTTGAAACTTTGTTTTTAAATACTTCATTTAATTTGTCTATTTCCTCATTAGTTAAACCATATGTTATCAATAACTTATCATTTAAATCACTCATAAATTTTATTAGCTAAACCTACTAAATCATTTTAAGTAGTATTCCCACAAATTTTAATCTTTCTATTTTGTGAGATAGCTAATGCTCTCCTTTCATACCATACTTTATTTTAGTTAAAAGCTTATTTTAGTTAAGAGCTTATTTTAGTTAAGAGTTAAGAGTGAATAGTTAACTATTAATTTTTAACTCTTAACTAAATAATTAACCGTTTAAGTAATTGAAAATTGACAATAGCTATAAAATCCTTACTGGCTATTGTCAATCACTTAAACTCTATTAATTATTGTATTTTTTCTGGTTCGTCATATTCTACACCAAAAGTTTCAACAGTAACTTCTTTCATAACCTGATCTTCTTTTGGTTTATCCATATAGTTTGTTGGAACTGAAACTATTTCATTTGCAACATCTAAACCTTCAGTAAGTTTTCCAAATGCAGCATATTGACCATCAAGATGTGGTGAATCAGCAACCATTACGAAGAATTGACATCCTGCTGAATCTAAAACAACTGTTCTTGCCATTGATAATACACCAGGAGTATGTTTTAAATCATTCTTAAAGTTATTTGCTCTAAACTCTCCTTTTATACTATAACCAGGATTTCCTGCACCTGTTTTTTCTGGACATCCACCTTGAATCATGAATCCTGGGATTACTCTATGGAATATAAGACCATTATAAAATCCCTTTTTTATAAGACTTATAAAGTTTTTAACTGTATTCGGTGCTATCTCTGGATATAACTCTGCTTTCATTACTTTTCCATTTGCCATTTTTATTGTTACTATAGGATTTTGCATTTATTTATCGCTCCTTTAAACATTGTATTTTTTAGATATTATAACATATTTGAACTACTGTCCTAAAGAAAATACATGAAAAAAATCCATTTTATATTATTATTCACCACAACAAATATAATTATAGGTTTTTTAAAGATTTTTAGGCGCAAAATCTAATAAAAGATTTTACGCCTAAATTTTTATTTACTCTTTACTTTTTTTATCGTTATTCTTATCTTCATCTTCGCTTTTTTCCTTATTTCCTTCTTCTATTTTATTTTCTAATATCTTATCTGCATATTCAGTAAGTTTTTCATAATTCATTGTTCCATCAGAATTAGTTATATCTTTCAAATTAATATCTACACCTAAGAATCTTTTCAATAAAATTTGTACAATCACTAAAAAAATTCCTTGTAGTGTGGCTAAAACCGTTGCCTTTTTACTATTATTCTCATCAAGTTTTTCCATCATATTTTTATCTACTTCAACTACTAAAGTCCAATTAAGTTCTTCATCTATAGGAAAATACGTTCCATAAACTATTTGTCCCCTATAGTCTTTATATGGTGTGTACCTAGAATAATCAATATTTAATTTAACACGATCTATATCAATTTTTTCTTTTCCTATAGCTCCAGGTATATATTTAGATTCAGTTAAAAACATACCTTTTTCATTCACTATATAAGCCTCTGAATATTCATCTAATCTACATCTTTTCATTATATCATTTAGTTCTTTTATATTTATTCTGATAAAAATTACACCTGATATTTTCTTATTTTCATCTACTATAGGGTTGTACATATCCACTTTGTACTCCCCCTCGTTAAATATAGTTTCCACTTGAAATTGACCAGTATTTAAAGCGTTATTTATTGCTTCTGAATTTGAAAAAACATCTGGATTATCAACATACCCATAAACTATTTTTTTTTCTTTATTTAAAACTACTATATTATCATAGCGTTGTTTACTTGCTGTAATAAAGTTCATTTGTTTCATTATTTTCTTCTCATCCATATCACTAAGTCCATCTGCCAATGAATATAACTTAATTTCATAATATACCTGATCTATAACATCTTGTACCGTCTGCGATAAATCTTTGCCAGTGCCATATATATTATTTATTATCATTTCATTATTTTTTTCTAAATTATCCTTATTTACTTTTAAAAATCCTGCCATGGAAAAGATTATAGAGAATAAAGTTATGATAATAACGCTTATTACAAATCTATTTTTAGGTTTTTTAGATCTTTTAATACAAATCATTATAATTCTTCTTCATACGAATTAACCGTTAATGCTAAGCTTTTATCATACTTTATAAATTCTATAATTAATGATGCACCTGGCAGCACAATAAAGTAATCTTTATCAAGTATATTAGTATTTTTATCTACCTTAGTTTTATAAAATAATAAATCATAATCAAAGTTTTTATCTTCACCATCTATAGAATCTTCTAAATTACAACCATAAATTTTTACCTCATTTTTTTCTTTAGCATTTTTAACAATAATATCATTTATAATATATATGCTGTTACTATTTTTAGGATTGATAATATTTATTTTATTGGAATCCTCTTTCATCTTAAGCTCAATAAAACTATTAAATTCATTCTCATCCTTTGCTTTTTCCATCTTAAATACTTTCATTTCATACTACCCACCTTATTTCTTTAAAGTAGTTCTACTTAAAGCTATTCATTTATCAAGTTAGAAACGTAAAGTTAATACTAAACATATTTTAAAATTTACTTTCTATAAAAAAATCTAAGCAAACAATTTCTCAAAGTTCTACCTCCATCACAAGAGAGACTTTGTTAGTTAAAAGTTAATAGTTAATAGTTGCGGTTATTACTAGTCACTTTGTTCATAGTAATACTAAACGTATCTTTTTTTAATCTACAAAATTAAAACTTCTAAGAAAGCAATTCCCCTAGTGTTGGCTCCATCACAAATAGGACAGGCACGATAAATTTATTTACTTCGCTTAAAATTAGATGCTCTCTTAGCTTTGCACTTCTTAGTTAATAAATCGAAGCCAGTCCCAAACAATTTTTCAGAAAGTGGCTACCACTTTCATCCTAAATTCTTAATTCATAATTTTTAATCCTTAATTTTTTTAATTGTCAAATGTCAATTGTCCATTGTCGATTTTTTTAAAATTTTCCATATTCAAAAAAAGTGAGTACATACTCAAAAAAATTAAAATTTGAGCTGATTTCACTTTTTACTATATAATTAACTTATGAAATAAAGGGGTATGTTGTTAAAGTATTTTACTAATAAATACGTTTTTATTAGTTGAAATTTCTAATTTTTATATTAAAAAGCCTAAATTTTACTTATTTGATTGTATAAGTAAAATTTAGGCTTTTAATTAAGAATTAAGTAATCTGTAACTAAGCTCTATCATCTCTTTTTTATTTAATGAATTATATATTTCTACTATCCCTTTTTCACTTTGTGGGTTTTTCATATTTCTAATAGTTAATAAACGTTCTAACTGTTTAGCAGTACCTAAACTTCCATCTATTATGTCCACATCTTTTCCTACAAATTCTACAATCTTATCTTTTATAAATGGATAATGGGTACAACCGAGAACTATTGCTCCTAAATTTTCGTTGCTTAAATTCTCTAATTTTTCTTTTAAATAATTATGTATTTCTATACCATCTATATTGCCCGTTTCTATTAACTCTGCTAATCCACCACAAGGAAGCGGCTTTATATCTGCTACTTTTTTATATTTTTCTTGTAACTTTGCAAACTTTTTCTCTACTAATGTTATCGGCGTCGCCATTATAACAATTTGGCCTTGTTTTTTTAATTCTACTGCTGGCTTTAAAGCTGGCTCTATACCTATAATTGGAATAGATTTATATTCTTTTCTCAAATCTTCTACAGCTACACTTGTTGCTGTATTACAGGCTATAACTATTGCTTTAACATTTTTACTTAATAAAAACTTTATAGCATCAAAAGTCAATCTTTTTATTTCACTATATTCTTTTGTTCCATATGGAGCATTTGCCGAGTCTCCATAATATATAAAGTTTTCATTAGGTAAAATCTTTAAAGTTTCTTTTAAAACACTAAGACCACCAACACCTGAATCAAAAAATCCTATACAATCTCCCTTACTTAAATTCACTACTTTCACCACCCAAATATATTTGTCTTATTATTTATTTAATTATACCTTAATTCTCATGAACCTAAACATAATAAAGTTTAATAAAATTTTAAACATAATTCTTAGTTACTATACATTTTTTCTCATTTTTATATATAAAAAAATATATCACATTAATTATAAATAATAAAGAATCTTATTTTAAAACTAAAATAACTAGCTATTTATTTTTCACAGCTAGTTATTTTTCAATATAATTATTTACAAATTTCTTCTAATTTTTCTTTTATATATTCTGTTATTTCTTTCTCTCCAATACAAGTCCTATCATCCATTATAGGTGGCTTTACTCTAAAGAAATTTATTATTAATTTATTATCAGAAATTATATATTCATCTGAATGTAATGGTGCAAATATAACTTCAACTTCTTCAAATTTACTTCCTTTTATTTGTGATGTTAAAGAATCTAGATTTAACTGCTTAACAGGAGCTGCCATCGCATTAGTATATTCCAAATCTTCCATCATCCACATATTATTATTCCAGAATTTTTTTTCTTTTTTGTTTCCTACAAATGGCTCTCTATTTTTTATAGAACTTAGTGCTCTTCTCACTGACTCTGAATTAAATTCATCATCATAAGCTACACTTAATGCTGTCATTTCTGATACATCATAGAAAAAGCTCTCTGGTATGTTATCCTTTTCACTAGCAGCCTGCCAAAAATATAGCATTGCTTCCACAGCTTCAAGGTTTAACTTAATCCTTTGTAACATATTCAAAACTCCCCTTATATTTATTTACATACTTAATATGCATTTTTTATACTAAAGTTTCCATCTATTACATTATACAATAATTGACTTAAAATAAGTAAGAATATTTTAAATATTTTGTTTTAAATAAAAAAATATGCCCGAAGGCATATTTTTAATTTAAGTTATATTCAGTTTTCTTAGTCTCTACTAATTTAGCAGATGATTTTTTAACTAAATCACCTTTTTTATAATCTAATATGTTTTTACTTATTATAACATCCATAAAATTTGAAACTTCTTCATCAGTTATATCATCCTTTACATTTTTCAATGTAACATTATTTTTATTTCCTTCCTCTGTTATAAACGTCATAACTAAATCCTTCTCCATGAAAACCCCTCCTAAATATAAAACACTATAAATTGAAATTTATGGTGACTATTATTTTAAAATTCCTAAATAATATAGAAAAATCTAACCTTTTAGACTCTATATTAAGTGTAACTATTTTAGAAAATAAATTTTTCACCAGGGAAGATACTTTGTTTATACCATCTCCCCTCCCCATACTAACCTAAAAGATAACCTTTCTCCTCTTTAACAACCTCTTGAATTTCTCCAGCTAAAAGGTTGTCCACTTCTGTTGCCAATTCATATAATTCTTCATCTGTTGCAGATACTTTAATTTTTGAGAGTTTTTGTGATTTTAAAATGTCCTTTCCGTCATTATCTACACCTACCTTACAAATTAAGTTAATGGCTTTACTTGTTTTAACATTAGTTACTGCCATGTTTATCAACCCCTTTCACTTTATATATATACAAAAACGGCTACCAGTTCACAGCAAATTTAAATATTTTGTAAATATTTCGGAACTCCGTCCATTTAATGCATATATACAAGGTGAACATATTATTTTTTATTTAAAGTGGAGGTTTTTATTATGTTGTATATGTTAAATTTTAACGAAAAGGAAGCTTTAGAATTAAATGTGAACTTAGATGATATTTTAATTTTAAGTTATCTTAAGGAAAACTATAAAAACTTTATATGTAAAACTTTTAATAATACTAACTTTTATTGGGTTAATTATGAAAATATTATTTGCACTTTGCCTATTCTTAATATAAAAAAAGATACTCTTTATAGAAAACTGAAAAAGCTTTGTAGTAATAATATTTTGATTCATAAAGTTGTTAGAGGTGGTGGCACTTATTCTTTTTATGCTTTTGGAGATAATTTTTATAAAATTTTCGATACTAATTCTAATAAAAATATTAATAATCACATGGAAGATACTGTAAATGATAATATTTTAAAATTAAATATTAATCCTATATCTTCGGATTTAAATTCAACAGCTACCCAAAATTTATCCAATAATACGGATTTTGATTCTAGCTCTAACGGATTATTTTTAAACCTATCCAAAGATAAATCCGAACTAGTTGGAATTTTTAAAGAGCTCTTCGAAAATAACTCCTTAACAAAAGATATATATAATATATTAAATAACATAACTATGTTATTTAATAATATAAAATCTATAAATAGATTTTATAATTGTAGTAATAGTAATAATAACAATAATATTAATTATAGTTTAGATATGGATTTTAATTCTACTAATAGTGAAATTTATTCCTACTATAGCGAATCTGGCTTTGGTATTTTAAACAAAACTGTTATAAAACTTTTAGATAAACTTATAGATGAAAATAATATTACTGATGTAAAAGATGCTATGACAGAAGCAGTAAAGAAAGGTAATACTAATATTGGCTATGTAGAGGGTATACTTAGAAATTGGAAAAATAAAACTAAAAAAACTGCATGTAATATATCATCTAAGGCTAATTTTTCTTCATCCAAATCTAAAGATAACTTTAATAATTTTAAGCAAAGAAACTATGATTTTGATGAGCTTGAAAAGGATCTTTTAGCTCATAGTGATGATGTTTTTGAAACTATGGCTACTAATTGTAACACTTCTTTTAATTTTTAATTATAATATATTAACATTAATTTTAAAGGATGTGTATTCCTTGAACTTATTCAATGTTTTTTAATTTTTTATCAATTTTAAACTTAATTTTGTTATTTAAAATTGATTCTATTAAAAGCACCGCTATTTCAGTATTTTTATTTTCATTATTTTCTATAATAGGTGCTATTATGTTTTCTTTTGGATTTAATATATTCTTTTTTGATAATATAGATAATAATAATTTTATAGGTTTATTTTTTATGTATTTACTTCCAGTAATCTATGTTTATACAAAATCTAAGCTTATTAAACTCACTAAATTTACTAAGACAAAATAAAATAAATATATATTACAATCATATAACAATAACAAAATGGACAGGCACAGATAACTTAACTCCTGTCCTTCTTGTTACTGATGCACACTATGAAAATATTACATGTTTTTAGTTAAAAGTTATTGTTAAACCTTGTTCTGCTAACAAAATTTAAGTAAGCAATTACCAAAATTTCAATTCCATCACAAATGGGACAGGCACGGTAAAGTTTATTTACTTCGCTTAAAATTACATGCTCTCCTAGCTTTGTACTTCTTAGCTAATAAATCAAAGCCAGTCCCTAGCAATCCAAAGAAACTGGAATCCAGTTTCAACCTAAATTGTCAATTGTCCTTTATCAAATGTCAATTTTTTAAACTACTTATCTCAACTAACCAATCAATTTTCTAAATTCTACCTACATCACAAGAGGGACTTTATCGATTAAGATTTAATAATTAATAGTTATGGTTATTACTACTCACTTTGTTCCTAGTAATACTAAACGTAATTTTATATAAATTAAAAAGAAAGTGGTTACCACTTTCCTCCTAAACTTTTAACTATTAACTATTAACTATCTTAAGGACCGGCTTTGATTACTTTAGGTTTTATTGATAATCTTTCGATTTCACTGTAAAAATAACTTATGGAAAATATACTTTGGTACGCCTGTCCTTCTTGTTACGGCTGTAAACTTTGAATATAACTTTATTTAATTTAATATCATAAACTCACAATTTACTCCCTTTAATTCAAAAGAAACTGGAATCCAGTTTCAACCAACATTGTCAAATGTCAATTGTCCATTGTCAATTATATAATGTTCTTAACTCTTAACTATTTTAAGGGACTGGCTAACTATAGTTGTGCTTATCTTTTATTATTCCTATGGCTTTACCTATTATCATAGCATCTTCATCTACCACTTCAATAGGTTCATATTTCTCGTTTTCTGGCATTAAAAATACTTTGCCATCCTTTATATTTAACCTTTTTAATGTTGCATTCCCATTTAAATCTACTGCAACAATATCATTGTTATTAGCATTATACTGTTTTCTTATAAGTACATAGTCACCATCATCTATATTGGCATTGATCATACTATTTCCCTTTACCTTTAGTATAAAAGAACCTTCGGCACCTTTTAACCAATACTTTGGCATTTTAAATGCTCCTTCAAAAGTGTCATTTATCATAATTGGTTCTCCTGCTGCTATATCATTGTATATAGGTATATCTAACAGCTCGTCCTCTAATAAAACTTCACCTTTGCCATTAGGATCTAATATAAAATTTCCCTCACTACTTGTATCTTTGGCAAAATCAAATTCTATATTATGCCTAATATCTAAAAATTTATAACTCTCCATAAATAAATTATTTTCTTCCTCCCTTTTAATCTCACATAGCTGCTCTTGCTTTTTCGGTATGAATTTTTCTTTTAATATAAAAGTTTTTACATTCTTATATTCTTTAAATAGATTCTTTATATTTATGCCTTCATATCCTAAGGAGTTTTCTATGGATTTATCTTTATTATTAAAGGTAAGTATTATATTTGAGTAATCTTTTATATCCATAGATTCTAATAATGTGTCTAATTGCAATTTGCTAAATTTATTAATTTCATCTAATACTAAATGTGTATAATTTGTTCCTTTTACTTTATTAGTTAAAATAGAAGTTTCATCAGAGATTTTATTTTCTTTTAAAGCTAAATAATACATTTCCATTAACTCATATATAATTTTTCTAGTAACAGAATTTCTAGGTAATGATTTTGGAGCTAAACATTCTATTTTACGTCCACGTCTTATTAATTTTTGATAATCTTCTAATTGATTTATATTTCTATTTTTTATGTATTTAAACTCACTTAAAAAGAACTCATCATACTGCTTTTTTAATATTTTTGACCTTTTATTGCTATTTTTTAATGTTCCCATGCAATCATATAATAGTTTGTAATGTACACTTTTACTTATTTTATTGCTATCAAATTCGCCATAGTTTTTCTTTATAAATTCATCAAAGGTCATAATGTCAACTTTATTTTGTATATATGAAAATAAACTTATCATATTTTTATTTTCAAGATACTTATAATATTTTAAAATAGCATCATTTTTTTCTTCCTCGTTACTTACTATCATTAATATATCGTCATTTTCATATAAACAGTAATTATCTTTTAAATATAATATTCTATTTATTGCTGTAGTTGTTTTTCCTGTTAAGTTTTCCCCTTTTATAATAAGTACCCCACTAAATTTTGAACTTATTATATTTCTTTGTTTTTTAGAAATCAAAATAACACCCCCTTTGTTATATTTTTCTATTATCTTTTACTTAATATTATAATGTTTTTAATTAATTTATCTAGTCATCTTTCTTACAAGTGTTGATGTCCATATAGCTATCATGAGAACACCAAACATTATTTCCGTATTAGCTATTATTATACTTATAGTTCCTTCTGGAGTTATATTTCCATAACCTACAGTAGCAAAAGTTACTAAACTAAAATGAAAACAATATAAAAAATCAGTTAAAAAACTTTTACTAAAAACATTATTTAAGTTATATTGAATAACTTTATCTTCTATTCTTACCCCGCCAAATAAATATAATATTGAACATATTAAAACTATAATAAGCGAAAAACTAAAGGCTCTAAATGGCTTTTCTCCATACCCACAAACCCAATATGATGCGAAAGATTTTAGTTTTCTCCAACCCTTTAATGTTTTATGGTCTGCTTTTTTACTTTCATAAAAACAATAACCATACTTATCACCTAAATCATTTTTTAGATATTGGTTAGCAAAGGCTAAATAACTATTAGATATTTCATTATAAAATTCAGGTCTTCCTTTGTTAAAAAAATCAATAATATTATAATTAAAACCACCTACATATGAAGCTAAATTTAACCTACTATTTTTTCTATTATTTATAAATTGTATATCAAATCTTTTTCTAGTTCCTTTTATTAAACAATTAGTTAAAATACATTCATCTATAAATTTAACTTTTTCATAGGAGTTTTTAACTAGATTACATTGCCCTAAAAAAGTATCTTTGAATGCAATAGTTTTTAAATAAGATTTTCTTATAATTATATTTTTCAAATTACAATTACTAAAATTCAAATTTATTAACTCAGTATTATAAATACCTAAAATAGAATTGCTAGCTATACTACAATTAGTAAAGGTACAAAATTGAAAAGTGCATTTTTCAAAAATAACATTTTCAAATCTCACATTCTTAAAATCTATATTTAAAAACGTACAACGCCTATATTTAATTCCTGTAAAATCTAAATTCTCTTTTCTTTCTTTTTTAAACTCCTTTAATTCTATTACACCATTTTCTGCAATAAGAACTCTTTTCTTACCAATTTTCATATATCTAAACCCTTTCAATTCCTTTAAGTATGTTTAAATAAACACTTCTATTGATATACTTCTACTCCCACTATGACTAGATTTCATATCCTTGTTTTATGACAAATATACTCTGAATCCTTCACTTTTCATTTTTTATATTATTTACTATAGTTTTAAAATAAATGTTAATAAACTAAAAAAGAGTATTTATCATTACGGTAAATACTCTTTTTAGATTACCTCTACTTTTTTATAAAGTAAGAAGTTTTCCAAGTCCAATCACTCTACATCCTTTTTTGATTAAAAGATGGCTAAAACTTTAATCTATTGATATAGCGCTTGTTGGACATCCTTCTGCTGCTTCTTTTGCAGAATCTTCTGCTCCATTTGGAACTTCATCTACAGTAGCATGTGCTTTTCCATCATCGCCCATTTCAAAAACTTCTGGACATGTAGCTGGACATAATCCACATCCTATACATTCATCTTGATTTACTACTGGTTTCATAAAAAATCCTCCTATTAAAGCCCATAAAATAATAAGTCTTTATTCATTCTCAGTTATAATAACCATTTTCAATTTTTTTTATTCGTTTAATGATATTGCACTTACTGGACAACCATCTCTAGCTTCCACTGCTGCATCTATAGAATCTTCTGGTACAGAATCTACTATAGATTCTGACTTACCATCGCTTCCAAAATCAAAAACTGATGGACATGTTGCAATACATAATCCACAACTAATACATGTGTCTTTATCAACTACTGCTTTCATCCAAATCGCCTCCTAAAATGTTCTTCTATAAATTTAGTTTGCACTTTTTATTGATAATTTATCCATATAACTTAATTACTATAAAGTTTATTTTTTTAAACTCTAAAAAATAATATTTCTATAACAAATGAAATTTTCACACCATCACAAGAGGGACTTTTGTAGTTAAGAGTTAAAAGTTAATAATTAATAGTTATTGTTATTACTACTCACTTTGTTCTTAGTAATACTAAACGTAATTTTATATAAATTTGCAAGGCAAATTATATTAATAGATTAAAAAGAAAGTGGTTACCACTTTCCTCCTAAACTCTTAATTCATAATCCTTAATCCTTAATTTAACTCTAGTTTTCTCCATCATTGTCAAATGTCAATTGTCCATTGTCAATTTTCTAAAAATCTATACCTCAACTAAGTATGCAATCGTTCAAAGTTTTGCCTCCATCACAAGAGGGACAGACGCGTAATTGGCTACTTTACTATACTTTAGACTTGATACTTTTGTTGATTTTAGTTTCTCTTCAATATTACTCGAAGTCGGTCCCGAACATCTACGCAGCAAAGCCGCTATTTTAGGACCGGCTTCGATTGCTTTAGGTTTTATTGATAATCTTTCAATTTCACTGTAAAAATAACTTATGGAAAATATGTTTTGGTACGCCTGTCCTTCTTGTTACGGCTGTAGATTTTGAATTTAAGTTTGTTTAGTTTAATATCATAAACTCAGAATTTACTCCCTTAAATTAAAAAGAAACTGGTAGTCCAGTTTCATCCTGAACTCTTAACTATTAACTCTTAACTTTTAACTATTTAAGGGGACTGGCTAACTTTTTTATTTATGGTAACTAAATTTAAATAGCTGATTTTTATTTTATGGAGCTACATTGCTCGTGCCTGTCCCATTTGTTACGGTGTTACACGTTGTTATTAACTTCTGCTTAGATTTTCAGTTTCAACCTCAAGTTTTACTCCATTAAAATTTAAAGAAACTGGACTAGTCCAGTTTCAACCATCATTGTCAAATGTCAATTGTCCATTGTCAATCCCTAACCCAATTGTCAACTCTTAACTCTTAACTAACTAAACTCTAGTTTTCTCCATCATTGTCCTTTGTCCTTTGTCAATTTTTTAAACTACTTATCTCAATTAACCAATCAATTTCCTAAGTTCTACTTCCATCACAAGAGGGACAGACGCGTAATTGGCTACTTTACTATACTTTAGACTTGATACTTTTGTTGATTTTAGTTTCTCTTCAATATTACTCGAAGTCGGTCCCGAACATCTACGCAGCAAAGCCGCTATTTTAGGACCGGCTTCGATTGCTTTAAGTTTTATTGATAATCTTTCAATTTCACTGTAAAAATAACTTATGGAAAATATACTTTGGTACGCCTGTCCTTCTTGTTACGGCTGTAAACCATGAATTTAACTTTGTTTAGTTTAATATCATAAACTCAGAATTTACTCCCTTAAATTAAAAAGAAACTGGTAATCCAGTTTCATCCATTATTATCAATTGTCCTTTGTACATTTTCCCAAACATTTATTACGCTTTTATACAAATTTTTTATAGGCTCTGTTAGATTAAATTGTTAATTTGCAACATAATAAAAGGGTAGTTCATACTAGATTACCCCTTTATTACAGCAAAATATATGATTAATTTAATGATTGTTCTAACTTATTTTATATGGATTTTTCTTTTTTGCGAAACAACAACACATATATATACCCCAAGTAATTATAAACACAAAAGAAAGTCCTTCACATAACCCCAATGTAAACTCTGTCAAGGAGTCTCTAAATATATGACTTAACGATAAAATTAAAAAGCCTAATGCAGAAATTAATAACATTATAAACTGGAATCTTTTATTCACTTTTCCCATCCCCCATTAATTTATTATCTATATCATAAAAAAGATTGAATTAATGCTAATATATTATAATTTAAAATCAAAATAAATTGTTACTATAGGCCTTAGATATCTATTTCAATTAGAACTTACATCTAAAACTTTGTCTTACTATTATACAAATTTTTTAAACAACTCTTTTTTACACTGTTTAAGTTTAGACATATCATGTTTTTCAGAATATATTCCTAAAAATATTAATGCAGATCCTATACCTACACATAGTCCTTTTATAAATTGAGGAATTATATTAACACAATTAAATATTAGAAACATACCATAAAACAATATTCCAAACCTTATGTAATTATTTAACTCTTTCATAACATCTACCCCTTACATGATTAATTATTTAATATTTTTTATTGTAATAAATCTTTAAACCAACCCTTACTACCCCTACAATGAATAAGGTCATTATTAAGGTAAAAAATACAATTTCATTATAAAAACCAGATACAATAATTCCCAAAGCTAATATAACTGTTATTATATTTATTGCCATTAAACTGCTCTTTAATAAAATTAACTTTTCACGTTCATCATTTTCTTTTATATATAACAATTTAAGTTTTTCCTTATTATTAAGAGCACCTCTAAATTTTATAATATTCATTATAAGTAATGTTTCTAATCCAAAAAACATACCAAATTGAACACCTTTAATAAAATCTGTTGAATGATTACTTGGTATTTTAGCATTTATCATTGTTAAAGTTATTATAACTGGTATAGTTATAGCTATTAATAATACGCACATTAATATTTTCTTTCTTAATACTTCATTATATCTCTCCATTTTACTAATCCCCCACCTCTGAAAAATCAAAAACCTCTTCAATTGCTAAATCAAAATATTTAGCTATTTTATACGCCAAAACTAAAGATGCAGTATACTTTTCACGTTCAATAGACGTAATAGTCTGCCTTGTAACACCTACAGCTAACGCAAGCTCCTCTTGCGTTACTTTCCTCTCCTTTCTTAACTGTGAAATTCTAGTTTTCATATTTTCACACCGCCTTATGTATTTTAATATTGTATAGTTAACTTTACATTTTTAGTATAGTTTGCTTTGCATTTAATGTCAAGTCAACTTTACATTTTTATATAATAAATTTTAAACATAAAAGGAGCTATTACTCCTCTAACCTTTAGTTAGTTTAGTAATAGCTCCATAATTAAACTATATATTCTTTATTATCATAACTTGTTCATTAGAATCTATCTCACCATTTATTTTAAAACCTATTTTTTCATAAAATTTTTGTGCAAATTTATTATTTAAATGAGTACTTAGTCTGATTTCATTGCAATTATATATATTTTTTACATGGTTTATAAGAGCCTTTATACATTGACTTCCATAACCCTTTCCCTGAAAGTCTTTATCTATCATAAATCTATCTATCCATACATTACCTATAGTTTTTTCCATACCATACATGGCATATCCAACTAATAAGTTATCACAATATAAGGCTACTGACTTCCATTCTGGTTCAAAACAACTTTGTGCTAAAGAGTAACTATTAGGCTCTATAAATTCCCTTTGATTCTCACCTACCCTAAGTTTTTCAACTTCTCTCCAGTTTTTTTGTGTTACATCTTTAATTTTTACACTCACAATTCCATCTCGCTTTCAAATCACAATATTATTATAGACTTTAATGCCTATATACTTTAAGTATACTCTTCTAAAGTTAAAAAAAGCATAAAACTTTAAAGTTTCATGCTTATAAATTTAATTTAAATATTATTTTTCCACTTCTAAATCTGGTGTTCCTGCCCATGCTACATATGAAGCATCATAATTTTTAGCATTATTGTATCCTGCTAATCTTAATACCATAGCCATATGTCCTGAACGTATTCCAGATGTACAGTAAGTTACTATTTCATCCTCTTTACTTATTCCGTTATCTGTCATTATTTTTTCTATTTCATCTTGTGACTTTAATGTTCCATCTTCATTGTATAAAGTGTTAAAATTAATGTTTATAGCTCCAGGTAAATGTCCTCCTCTAGCCTCACCATACTTTGTAGCACCTTCATACTCATCCTTTTCTCTTGTATCTATAATTTTAACTTTTCCTAAATTTTCTTTTAAGTGTTCTGTAGTTATATTTAAATCTTCTTTAAAACTATCAACTTTAACCTCTGCTGCAGTAGGTTTTACTTCTTCTTTAGAAGTTTCGTATTCTTTAGACTGCCAAAGATCAAATCCACCGTTTAGCATTTTAGCATTTTCTAAACCTGCATATCTTAAAGTCCATTGAACTCTTCCGTCTTCACCCCAGCTACCTTTAACACCATAAAGAACTATTGTTTTATCTTTTGCTAAACCAAATTCTGATAGCTTTTTAGAAAGTGCTTCTGCATCTAAAACATTGTTTTCGTCATTAGATAAGTCCTTCCAAACTATATTAATTGCATTTTTTATATGACCTTTTTTATAATCTTTAGATTCTCTACAATCAACAATAACTACATCTTTACTATCAATATTTTCTTTTAACCAATCTGCATCTACTATATAGTCTTCGTTTATGTATTTTTTTGCAGTTTCTTTTTTATCGTCTTCTTGTTTTTGCTCTTGAGCTGCATTATTTCCATCTTTTTTAGCTTCATTATTAGATGAACATCCTATAAATATAGATGATGCCATTACTACTGCACATAATAAAGCGACTATTTTTTTATTATTTCTTAACATTTTTATATTCCCCCTTAATAACTATATGGTTCCAAGTTGAATTTTCAAATTATCCATTCCAAAACTTGGATACCTAAAATAGTGATACATGCTCCAAATCACTTGAAATTCAACACTACCTTTTGCACAAAAATATTTTAAATTTATACATCAAATTTTTGTTATCAGTTAAGAGAAAATATAAATAAAACCTAAAGCAATCAAAGCTGGTACTAAAAAAGTACGTTTAGTATTATTAGGAATATAGTGAGTAATAATCACCACAACTATTAACTGTTCACTATTAACTCTTAACTAAAATACTCTGTTAGTTATTGATAAGATATTAATTTAAATTTTCTCATTTGATAAATGAATAAGTTTAAAATTTAATTTGAAACCCTATATCTCTAATAGTTCCATAGGATTTTAGCATATATATTTATCTTCTTTATACTAATTAATTTTAATATCCATCTTAAAAACCTACGTATTTTTATTTACCTTTATTCACCTCAATTCTACAAACAATAATTTTAAAACACAATTATTTTTATGTATTATTTAATTAAACTATAGAAACTTCATGTTCTATTTGTATTTTAAATATAAGAGTATCACATACCCTATGCTATAATACAGGTAGAATAGGTATGGAGGATTTTTTATGATTTCAGTTATAATTCCAACATTAAATGAAGAAAAAAACATTGAAAAATTACTTATAAAATTAAATAACATAAATTATCCTAAAGAAATTCTTATAGTAGATGGTGGTAGTAATGATAAAACTGCACTTATAGCATCTAAATATGGAAAAGTTTTAACATCCCCTAGAGGTCGATGTAATCAACTAAATTTTGGAGCAAAAAATGCAAAAGGTGATATTTTATGGTTTTTACACTGTGATTCTATAATTGATGATTATAGCTTTAATCATATAGAAAGAACAATTAAAGAAAACTTTATAGGTGGGTGTTTCTCACTTTATTTTTATGACTTTAAAACCATATTTTTAAAATATATTTCCTATACTTCAAATCTAAGAGCAAAATATCTAAAATTAATTTTTGGAGATCAAGGACTTTTTATAAGAAAAGATGTATTTTTCAAATTAGAAGGTTTTAAAAAAATGCCTATTATGGAGGATTGGGAGTTCTCTACAAGGCTAAAAAGAGAAGGAAAAACTAAAGTTTTAAAAACACCAATAGGTACCTCAGCTCGAAGATTTATAAATGGTGGCCAATTTAAAACCCATATTTTAATGCATAAAATAAAAATATTATATTTATTAGGAACTCCGCCAGATAAACTATCTAAAATATACAAAGATATAAGGTGATTTTAATGACTACGGATTTTTCATTAGATATAAAAAACTATTTAAATATTAATAATCTATACAGTAAAGTTGGATTAGACAAAAACTTTAAAGTTAAATTCCTAGCTCAAGGAGAATATAACATTAACTATATTTTATATGATAAAACTTTAAAATTAGTATTTAGAATTAATACTGCTAGCCAATTAAGATTGGATAACCAAATAGAATATGAATTTAACGCATTAAAACTTCTTGAAGGTTCTAATGTCACACCTAAACCAATATATGTAGATGGTTCTAGAAAAAACTTTCCTTTTGGAATACTTATAATGGAGTTTTTAAAAGGTAAACCCCTAAACTACTCTACTGACTTAATTAAAGCTTCAAATATTTTCAGTAAAATACATACTCTTAAAGTTCCTAAAAATCATGGATTTATAATAGAAACTAACATTCTACAAGACAGAATAAAAGAAGGAAATTGGCTTTTAGAAAGCTTTTTTAAAAGTGATATCCCTGACATAAAAATTAAAAATTTCTTTGAAAAATATATTAACTGGTGTGAAGATAATTTGCATCTTGAAAAATATTTCATAGAAAATCCTATTTTATCTATAAATAATACAGAAGTTAATTCACATAATTTTATAATTGGAGACGAAAACTATCTAATAGATTGGGAAAAACCTGTTTTGTCACATCCATGCCAAGACTTAACTCAATTTTTAGCTGATACAACTACTCTTTGGCGTAGTAATTACATTATAAGTGATATTAATAAGGATGACTTTTTAAAAGAATACTGTAATAAAAGTGGATTTAAATATAAAAATATAAAAGAATCTATAAATATTTATAATCCTTATTTATATTTAAGAGCATTAAGTTGGTGTGCTATGGCTTTTGTAAAATATCAAAGTGAAGATAAACTTATAAAAAATGAAGAGATTTTCTTGAAAATTAAAAGCTATTTAGATATAGATTTTATTTCAAAACTATTAAAACCATATTTTTCAGTAGATTAACAAATTAAGGGGGAATTGTAATGAAAAATGCTTATGTAATAATGTCTCGAATCCCTCTTAGTGGGAAAACTAAAACACGTTTAATGCCTTTTTTAAGTGGTGATGAATGTGCTAGCTTACATACTGCCTTTTTAAAAGATTTATTTAATATGAGTTATGAATTAAAAGATTGCTCAGATATATATTTAACTTATTTAAACGATGGTAATGTTGAAAATTTAATCCACATCGCTCCAAGTTTTATTGATTTTTATCCACAGAAAGGTAAATCTCTTGGGGAAAAGATGAATAACTCTATAAAGTTTTTACTTAACAAAGGTTATGAAAAAGTAGTTTTAACTGGCTGTGATATCCCTACTTTAAATAGCGAAATAATAAAAAATGCTTTTAAAGTATTAGACAGTAAAGATATTGTTATTGGGCCAACCTTCGACGGTGGCTACTATTTAATTGGATGTAAAAATTTTATTGATGATGTTCTGCTTTGTCCAATTCGTTGGAGCAATTTTGATGTATTTGAAAATACACTACAGATAATAAAAAATAATAATAAAAACTATGGTATTGTTGAAAAAATTAGTGATATAGATACCTTCGAAGATTTATTGTATTTCAAATCAACAGCAACAAAAGATAGCAATGCATTATCCTTTGTTGAAAAATTAAAAGTTGAGGAAAGGATTATTTATGAAAACAGAGTTTAAATCTAAAAAAACTATAAACACTTCTATATTTAAAACCTATAAAAGTGATTGCATTAATTGTAAAAAGTGCGTAAATATTTGTCCTTTTCTACAAGAATATATAAAATCACCTAAATCTTTTATAAATGATTTAGAAAATTCATCTATTGATATAAATCTTCCTTACTATTGTAGCTTATGTAGTTGTTGCAAACGAGTTTGCCCTAAAGACATAGATTTAGGACAACTTTTCTTTTTATTAAGAGAAGAAATAACAACTACTAATAACGGTAAAACACCTATTAAAGGTCATAAAGCTATGGATTTTCACCAAAACTTTAGTAATAACACTATTTTTAAAGGAGTTTATGGAAAGAAAAATACTAAAAAGTTTTTTATGCCTGGTTGTTCTTTAAATGGATATAGCCCTAATCTTTCACTTAAAACCTATAACTATTTAAAAGAAAAATTAGGAGATGTAGGACTTATACTAAATTGTTGTAACAAACCTACTAAAGACCTTGGCAAACGTGATTTGTTTGACAAACGTTTTTCTCAGTTTATAAGCTCTTTAAAAAAGTTTAACAATGATGATATTGAAATAATAACAGCTTGTCAATCTTGTTTTAGAGTTCTAAAAGATGAAACTAAAGATATAAAAATTACTTCTCTTTGGTCATTATTTAGTGAAATAGGTATTCCTAAAAAATCTATAGGAAAAGGCCTAGACTCCAATTTAACTTTCTCTATTAAAGATTCTTGCCAAGGACTAGATTACAAAGAAATTGGTGATGGAATTAGGTATGTAGTTGAAAGTCTAGGATATAATCTAAATTCTAAAGATGTTACTAATAATTGTTGTGGTTTAGGTGGTATTGTTCATTTAAGTAATCCAGTATTATCTAAAAAAACTAAAGACAATTGCATAAACTCACTTAATAGTGATGATGTAATAACTTATTGTGGTGGATGTCTTTCTGCTATAAATAACTCTGACAAAAATAGTTATCATATTTTAGAGTTAATTTTTGAAGATGAAGATACTCTTTTTGTTGATAGAAAAGTAAATATATCCGCTTTAAGCAGTTGGAAAAATAGATATAAAATAAAAAAGGACTTGGTTAAGGAGGATTTACATCTTGAAAAAAAATAAATATGTTAAAATTATTTCCTTTATTGGACTTTTAATAATTTGCTACTTTCTTTTTACTAATACGGAATTTTTAAGAAAAGCTTCTCCGCAGCAGTTAAAAGACTTTATAGAATCCTTTGGGAAATTAGGACCAATAATTTATATTATTTTATTTACCTTTGTTCCACTTACATTTTTTCCTGATGCAATACTAGCTGTTGCAGGTGGCATGGCTTTTGGAGTAGTTAAAGGTAGTATATACACAATTATTGGTGCTGTTTTTGGAGGGAGCCTTGCATTTTTTATAGCCTCTTATTTTGGTAAAGATTTAATTTTAAAATTAACTAAAAATAAACATAGCTTTAATTTTTTATCAAAAGGGCATAGAGAATTTTTTACTGTATTAATTTTAAGGCTTATACCTTTAATCCCTTTCGATATAATAAGTTATGGCGCTGGACTTACAGGTATTAAATTTAAAAATTTTTTACTCGCAACAATTATAGGCATAATTCCAGGAGTAGTTGTATTTTCAAATCTTGGTGATAAAGCCTTAGATTTTAAATCACCAGAATTTATCTTTGCAATATTTATGCTTATATTACTTTTTGGTATATCTTTTATACTAAAAAATAAACTTCAAAAATCAAAAGAAATTAAGAACTCTTAATTATAAATTTATAAAGGGGGTAACCACATGAAAAAATCTACAATTTATAAATTATCGGTACTAGTAATTTTAATACTTATATATTTTTTAGTACCAACAGTTAGAGAAAACTTAAACTATGTTGTAACTTTATTAGCTACTCTTAACATAGTAGAATTGAAAGAATATATTATTTCCTTTGGTGCATGGGGACCAATAGTGTCTATACTACTTATGATGTTCCAATCAATAGCAGCTCCTCTACCTGCCTTTGTTATTACTTTTGCTAACGCATATGTTTTTGGTTGGGCATTTGGTGCTTTTATTTCTTGGACTGGTGCTATGCTTGGAGCAGTAATGTGTTTTTACATAACTAGAATTTATGGTAGACCTGCTGCTGAAAAATTTGCTTCATCAAAACTTCTTGATAAAACAGATAACTTTTTTGATGAATATGGTAACTACGCAATATTAATAGCTCGTCTTTTACCATTTATATCTTTTGATGTAGTTAGTTATGCTGCCGGTCTTACTAGCATGGGCCTTTGGTCTTTTTTCTGGGCTACTGGACTTGGACAACTTCCTGCTACAATAGTCTACTCAATGCTTGGCGAAAATATAGATCAAGGTTCAAAGTTTTTCCTTGGAATAATAACTGGTGTAATAGCATTAGTTGCTTTAGGACTAGCTATAAAGAAATTTGCTTCTAATAAAAATGCTAAGAAAAAATTGACTTAAATAGATTGAAAGGACTACTTATGAAAAGAATAATTTTTGATTGTGATAACACTATGGGCGTACCTAATTGTGATGTAGATGATGGGCTAACTCTTTTATATCTTTTAGGTAAAGATGATATATACCTTGAAGGGGTTACCTTAACTTATGGAAATAACTCTTTAGATGTAGTTTATGATACTACTTTAAGCCTAATTAAAGATTTAAATTTAAATATATCAATTTATAAAGGTAGTGAAGACAAAAATAATAGAATTAGTGATGCTAGTAAGTTTTTAGCCCATACTGTAAAGAGTAATCCTAAAGAAATTATAGTACTGGCTACTGGCGCATTAACTAATATATATGGTGCATATCTTTATGACAATAGTTTTTTTGATAATGTAAAGGAAATTGTTCTTATGGGTGGAATTACAAAACCTTTAATTATATCAGGTCATAAAGTTAATGAACTTAACTTTTCTTGTGACCCTGAAGCATCTAGTAAGGTTATAAACTCTTCATCTAAGATATCTATACTTAATGGCCACACTACTATGGAAGCATTGTTTGGACCTTGTGAATTAGAAAAAATTAAAACTAGTCCTAATAAGGTTCTTAATTACATTTATGATAAAATACTTCCTTGGTGTAACCTTAATGAATCTTTAACTGGATTTAATGGTTTTTGTAACTGGGATGTAGCTGCAGCTATTTATATAACTAATCCAGAGCTTTTTAAAGATGAAATTGTTACTATAAATAGTAATTCATCAGATCTTGCTACAGGATGTTTAAAACTTGATAGCTATGGTAAAAAAGTAAATATGCCATCTTCCATACTAGATCTTAAAACTTTTAATGAAACATTCATAGAATCACTACTTAAACTTGATGCAAATTTAAATAATTAAAAATTAGCTAAAAAACCACATCTTTTACTTTAAAGATGTGGTTTTTAATTTAATTACTAAATTTTATATTTCTCTATAGTTCTTTGAAAGTTTAATGAGTTTATTAAAAATAATAATCCTGAAATAAATAGTGCAAAGCCTAATCCTATATAAAAATCTCCTACATATACAGGGTTAAATACACCTATACTTCTTACACCTACACCTAATGAAATCATGAATCCCATTATTATATAACTTTTAAAATCAAAGAATGAAAATGCACAATGCTTTTCTAAACTACTATTTATAATTCTTTTAGTGTGTTTTTTTAACATTTTACTAAATATAAATTTAAAAAACATAAAGAATATTACAGTTGCTATAATTAAACTTAATATGCCATAACCATTATTTATCTTTACATCATTTAATCCTATAGTTAATACTCTAAAACCTGCAAAACCCCAAACTATTCCAGCAATTAATAATAATATTTTTTTACTTACTCTTGGTGTTAATTTATCTAAATTTTTCATAAATGTCATCTCCTAATTAGAACATTAAAATTAAATTAGTTCCTATGCGAACTATTTTATATCTTTTTGTTCATACTGTCAACATGCAAAATTTTACTTAAAATTTAAAAAAATTATATAAAAATAAAGTCATTTCAATACCATATTTTTTGAAATGACTTTGCTTTTATCTATATTTTTAGATTAAAAACTGTAATTTGTGGCACATTAAAAAATCTAAAAGGAAACTTTGTATTTCCAAGTCCACTGTTAACATATAATTTTGTATTTTTTTCATTATCAAACTTATATATACCTTTAGTATAAGTTTCTGCTAAATAAGTCTTTTTTAACGGTCCATAAAAAGGTATATATACTTGTCCACCATGGCTATGTCCACTTAATGTTAAATCAATTGGATAATCTAAAAAGTCTTTTATAAGGTCAGGCTCATGTAATAGTAGTATATTAACATCTTTACTATTAATATTCATAACCGTATCTTCTGGGCTATAATTTCCTATTAAAGCATCATCTGCACCTAAAATATTTAAGTTAAAATTATCAAATTCAACTCTATCATTTTCATTTTTAAGTACTTTAAAACCTGCTTCATTCATAATGTCTTCATAATAATTTACTGCTCCTCCACCATAATCATGATTTCCATATACCGCATATTTTCCATAGTTTGCCTCTATATTACTTAGTACAGTTGCTATTTTATCTAAACTATCATATTGAGATGCATTATCTATTAAATCACCAGTAAAGACCACTATATCTGGATTTTCACCATTAATTTTTTCTACCGCTCGTCCAAGTTCATCTAAATCATAAAATTCCCCAAGTTGAGTATCTGTAAACTGAACAACTTTAAGCTCTGTTTTCCAATTATCATTTAAAACTATATCCTCTTTTTTCACAGTTAATAAAGTTCTTTCTATGTACGTAGCATATATTATCAACATAAAACTTAATATAGTAAAACCACCTATTATCTTACCTATTATTTTCAAAATATTTTCCTCCTAATAGTTTTAAAATAAATATTTATTATTACTATAAGTTTTTACTGTTACACTAATGTTACGAAAGGATATAACAATGGGTTGAAAATAATACTAAAAACTAAAATAAGAGCATCTAAATATTAGATACTCCTAACCCCTATTATTGAACAGGATTCTCATTATAAATTCCTTTTACTTTTCCCTCTTTAGTTTCCTCATTCATTATTAGTTTAAAATAATAATACTCTCCTTTATTTAATTTATCATAGTTTTCTTTGCTTATTTCAAATGTCCCTTCACTTATATATTCATCAGAGTCCATCTTAGGATTAAACATTTCAATATAAAACAATCCATCTTTGTCTAATTTATAAGCATAAGAATTTCTTGATTTTTTTGCATCTTCTATAGCTGTTATATCTTCCTTTTCTACAATTTTCACATTACCTGTAATACTCTCAGACATTTTTCCCGTGCCAAAAACCGTAAATAAGATTAAACCTAAAATTGCAATTAACACTAATACTATTATCCAAGTTCGTACTATTTTTTTGTCTTTTAAATCAGAAACCAACTTAATACCCCCTTAATAAAATATATAATTTCACTTTCGCTTCTGCCATTACACACTTAAGTATATTTTATAATATTATACTATATAATTTAATTTATGTTAATTATTGTAAAAAGCTTTAATTACTCCATTTAGTCATTAGTAATTAAAGCTTCTCTTTAAAATATTATATAAAATTCTATACTACCATCACTTGTTTCAAACCCAAATTTTAAATTATGATTCTCTAATATATCTTTTACAATTGATAAACCTAATCCTGTACCGGACAAGTCTTTGTTTCTAGACTTTTCAAGAACGTAAAAAGGTTTCCAAATGCTTTCTATGTCATTGCTACTATGATTTCTTATTCCATTTTTAATGGTTATTTTTATATCATCTTTACTTTTTATTAAACTAATCTCTATCTTCTTGTTATTAGTGTATTTTATAGCATTGGTTACTAAATTGTTTAGTACTATATCTATCTGTTCTTCATCTGCATATATATAATATTTCTCTTTTTCTTTAACATTCAATATTAACTCAATGTTGTTTTCTTCTATTATCAATTTATACTTTTTAATAATATCAACAACGCTATCTTTTAATGAAAATTTAGATTTATTAATAGGTTTTTTTTGAAGTTTTGCCCAATATAGAAGTCTATCTATTAACATACTCATGTTTTCTGTTTGTTTTTTAATTGTTTCTAAATAAGTTCCATCATCAAGTCCGTCTTCTATCCCTTGTGCATAGACATTAATTAAAGATAATGGCGTTTTTAATTCATGGGATATATCAGAAACTAATGCTTTAAGTCTTTCATTTTGAGAATTTATATCCTTATGTGCTTTTTCTAGACTTACACTCATAGAATTTATACTTGTTGCAAGTTCTCCGATTTCATCATTAGTTTCTATTTTTTCTGTTCTAAAATTTAAATTAGCTATATCTTTTGATAAGAGTTTTAATTTTTCTAATGGTCTTGTTATATGCTTTGAAAAAATAATAGCTAATATTATAGTTATAATTAATAAAAACATCATCAAATATGTATTAAATTTATTTACCATATTTACCGTTTCATCTAAATAAGGTAGTGAAATTCCTATTGCAAATACATAATCATTATGCAATATAAATTTTGATAAAAACTTATATTTTACCTTACCTTGATAATATATTTTGTTTATACTTCCTTCGCTTAACTGGTCCAGTGTATCTTTTGTAACCCAAAATTTATTTAACTTTATGCCTTTGCTTTCGAACTGTGATAATATATTCCCGTTAATGTCTTCAATATCTCTATCTAATGAGGAATATGCAATAGTAACATTGTTATCTTCTTCAATATACTGAATCTCATCTGCTTTTATAACATAACTACTACTTATTTCATTTTCTACTTTATCTAATATTTTTCTTTTTTCATGAATATAGTATTTACCAATAAAAAAATTGTTAATTAATATGGACGCTATAGTTACCAAAAATAATATTAGAGATATTCCAATTGAAAGTTTTTTGTTTATTTTAATTTTAATCCTCCTCCAAACTGTAGCCTAATCCTCTATAAGTTTTTACTATCTCATCGCCTACCTTTGATCTCAATCTACGTATATGAGTGTCTACAGTTCTATAGTCCCCTTCATAATCAATTCCCCAAACTAAATCTAAAAGTTTCTCTCTTGATAAAATTATTCCTTTATTTCTCATTAAACATACTAAAAGTTCAAATTCAATTTTTGTTAGATTTAAATGTTCATCATTCTTATAAACTTTTTTTGATTTTAAATTTATTTCTAAATCTTTAAATTTAACCCCTTCACTAAAATCTAATAATTTTTTAGCTCTTATAATTAATATCCTTGGATCAAAAGGTTTTTTTATGTATTCATCTGCTCCACAACTTAAAGCTTCTATTTCATCTTCATTTTGAACCTTTGCTGTTAACATTAAAACTTTAGTATCACTATTTTCCTTTATATATTTACATACTTCTATTCCATTAACTTGTGGCATCATCCAATCTAGTATAGCTAAATCCACTTTATTAGATGAAAGTAATTGTAAAGCAGACTCTCCATCATATGCCAAGATGGTTTCAAAACCTTCTTTCTTAAAATATGCGTCTAAAATTTTTACCATATCTTTCTCATCATCAGCTATTAATACTCTCAAAATTTTCTCCTCCCTTCACTTTTACATACGTTTCTTAAATAATTTAAAATGAAAACCTACTTCACTACATAGAGATACAATATCATATTTAGTTAATAATTAAGAGTTAACAGTTAACAGTTTAGGATGAAAGTGACAACCACTTTCTTTGAAATTTAAAGGAGTAAAACTTAAGCTTAGAAGAAAAGTTTTAAAAAAATTATTATCTAAGTTTATCTCCATAACAAGAAGGACAGGCGTAACAAAATATATTTTCCATAAGTTAAATTTCATTGAAACCATAAGGTTATCAATAAAATTTAAAGTAATCAAAGCCGGTCCTAAAAAATATGTTTAGTATTAACTCTTAACTAAAGTAAGCTTTTAACTAAAAAAACTATTAATTAAAATACTAAAAGTATAGCTACTTATTAAATTTAAAGCAACTATACTTTTATTTATGTACTATGCAATTTATTTTACTATTGTTGTTCCTGTTAATCCATTAATAGCTTCTTTTGCTTTTTCAAGAGAAGTTATAATAGCAGTTCTACCTTCCTTTGATTCTACAAATCCCATAGCAGCTTTTACTTTAGGAAGCATTGAACCTGGTGCAAAATGTCCTTCTTTTATATATTTTTCTGCCTCACCTAATGTTAATTTTGAAAGGTTCTTTTGGTCTGGCTTTCCAAAGTTAATAGCTACCTGTTCAACAGCTGTTAGTACGATGAATGTATCTGCATTTAATAACTGTGCTATTTTACAGGATGCAAAATCCTTATCAATTACTGCTGGCACACCTTCAAGTTGTCCGTTTCCCTTATCTATCACTGGTATACCACCACCACCAACAGTTATAACAACGTGACCTGCATCTACTAAGGTTTTAATAATAGGTTCCTCTACTACAGATACTGGCATAGGTGACGGAACTACTCTTCTCCATCCTCTATTAGAGTCTTCCTTCATTGTATATCCTTTTTCTTCCATTAACTTCTTTGCTTGTTCTTCTGTAAAAAATGAACCTACTGGTTTTGTTGGATTTTTAAATCCTTCATCATTTTTATCTACTATAACTTGAGTTATAACTGTTGCAACTTCTTTATTTGAACCTCTATTTTTAAGTTCTTCTCTTATAGCTTGTTGAAGATGATATCCGATATATCCTTGACTCATGGCTCCACATTCTGGGAACGGCATTATCGGATTATTTTCATTTACAGATGCTGCAAGTTCATAAGTAGCTACAATTTGACCTACCTGAGGACCATTACCGTGTGCTACGATTACCTCATGTCCTTCCTGGATTAAATCTACAATGGCTTGTGAAGTTTCTTTTGCTGTTATTAGTTGCGCCTCTGCTGTAGTATCTTTTGGATTAGCTTGAAGTGCATTCCCTCCAAGTGCTATTACTATTCTTGCCATTTATAATTCTCCTTTCTTTGTAAATACTCTTCTACAATTTTATTTTTCCTGTTCCAATCATTACTACCATAATTATTGCTAATACTATTATTACTGTCATTGCCACTTTTTCTTTTGAAGTAATTTCTTCATTTTTTTCTTTCTTAGCTTTTGTATAAATTCCTACTCCTAAGGCATACATTATTAATGCTGCACCTAAGTACTGCAATCCTACTGCAAAAATTACATATACAGAATAAATTGATGCCATTATTGATATAAACATATCTTTAAATCCTAATTTATCTTCTCTTGATACCTTGATAGCATATAAGCTTGAAAATAAATATGGAATTAATATACAAGTAGTAGCAATTAAAAATATATTGTTATATGCTGCTTGAAGTGCTGGTAAAAGCAAAGATAATAAAAAGATTTGAGTTAATATATCTGTTACTAATAGTGAATTTGATGGTACTCCATTTTCATTTTGTTTCATAAACCATTTTGGCATTGTTCCACCTTTTGCAGCAACATAAGGAATTTCTGCTGCAAGCATTACCCAACTAATTAAACAACCTAATAATGAAATAATTAGTCCTACTTTAACTATTAATGGTCCTGACCTACCTATTACCGTTCTTCCTAGTACATCGGCAAGTGGTGTTTGTGAATTTAAAAGTACCTTTCCTGGAACTGCACCCATTGATACCACAGAAACAAGCATATATAAGGCTAATGTTATAATTAAACTTAAAACTGTTGCAGCTCCAACAATTTTTGATGACTCAGCCTTTTCTGATAATACTGTAGCTGCTTCCACTCCAATAAAGCACCATAAAATAATACCCATTGCGCTGTTAACTTGCTTAAATAAATTTGTAGGTTCTCCTGTTGCAACAAGTATGTTTCTCCAATTTGCTACGTTGAATATATTTAAATCAAATACTGTAAATCCTAATATAATTACTAATAATAATGGAATTATTTTTGCAACTGTTGCTATTGCATTTATTATACCTGCACTTTTAGTTCCTTTTAATTGAATCCAATGAACTATCCAAAGTATTAAAGATGCTATTAAAAATGACATTATAGGCCTTATTCCACCAATTAAACTATTTAAAGTTTTAATCATAAGGATAAAAAAAGCAACATTTCCAAGCCATGCACTTAACCAATATCCCCAAGCTGAATTAAATCCTGTAAAGTCACCAAAACCCTCTTTGGCATAAGTAAAAATTCCTCCTATAAGCTTCGGTCTTTTATTTGCAAGTAATTGAAATACTAATGCTAAAAATATAACTCCAATACCACCAATAATCCAAGATAATAACACTGCTTGTGGATTTGTATTACTAATAAGATCAGTAGGGCTGTTAAATATTCCTCCACCAATCATTGAGCCTACTCCAAGAGCAACTAATAACGATAATCCTAACTTTTTATCACCATCCATTTGTTTTGCTCCTTTTCTTTAGTTTTATTATTTTTTAATTATAGGGACACAATTTTAAGGTTTAATTTATGAATATATAAAATGATAAAACTCAAATTAATATTTTATCAATAACTAACAGATTATTTTAGTTAAGAGTTAAGAGTTAATAGTGAACAATTGTGGTTATTACTACTCACTTCGTTCCTAGTAATTCTCAACGTATCTTTTTATAAATTTGTAAAGCAAATTATATTGATAGATCTTTTAAAATCATTTTCAGAAAGTGGTTGCCACTTTCATCCTAAATTCTTAACTAACTATATTTGTGCTTATTTTTCTCAACTGATAACAAAAATTTGATGTATAAATTTAAGTTAGTTATGATTTTTAGTTTTGGCTTAGAAACTCTTATGATGTTTTTTAACATTTTTAGGACCGAAACCCAAGGACGGGTTTCGCGACTGCCTAGACAGGACGTCGATTCAGCCGTTTAGTCCTAAAAATTTTCAAAAAGATTATTAGAGTTTCTTGAAATAACTAACTGAATAACGGTTTAAAGTTATATTTATTCTCTTTTTTATCATTAAATTTCTTTCATAATTTTAAAGTTCAAATTGTATCCCTACCTTAATTTATTGTCCTAATGTAGCAACCATTACAGCTTTGATAGTATGCATTCTATTTTCAGCTTCATCAAATACTATTGAATGTTTGCTTTCAAAAACTTCGTCTGTAACTTCCATAGATTCTAATCCAAATTTTTCATTGATATCTTTTCCTACAGTAGTTCTTAAATCATGGAATGCTGGTAAACAGTGCATAAACTTAACGTTTTCATTACCTGTTTTATTTAACATTTCCATATTTACTTGATATGGTTTTAATAATTTTATTCTCTCACCCCAAACTTCAGGTGCTTCACCCATAGATACCCAAACGTCAGTATATATAACATCTGCATCTTTAACGCCTTCATCAACATTATCTGTTATAGTAATTTTTCCGCCAGTTTCTTTTGCAATTTCTTCACATTTAGATACTAAATCTTCTTCTGGGAATAAGCTTTTTGGAGATAGAATTCTAAAATCCATACCCATCTTAGCTGCACCAATCATTAAAGCATTTGCCATATTATTTCTTCCGTCTCCACTATAAACAAATATAACTTTATTTAATGGTTTATCAAAATGCTCAGTTATTGTTAAAAAGTCTGCTAAAATTTGAGTTGGGTGATCTTCATTAGTTAATCCATTCCAAACTGGTACTCCTGAATATTTAGCTAAATCTTCAACTATTTCTTGACCAAACCCTCTATATTCAATACCATCATACATTCTTCCTAATACTCTTGCTGTATCAGCTATTGATTCCTTTTTACCCATTTGGCTTCCAGTTGGTCCTAAATAAGTAACATGTGCACCTTGATCATGTGCTGCAACTTCAAATGCACATCTTGTTCTTGTTGAATCTTTTTCAAATAATAATACTATATTTTTTCCTTTTAATTTTTGCTCTTCTGTTCCTGTATATTTTGCTTTTTTAAGGTCTCTTGATAATTCAAGAAAATATTTTATTTCTTTAGGTGTAAAATCCATTAAAGTTAAAAAGTGTCTATTTCTTAAGTTAAACATATTTTTTCCTCCTAATTTCTTTCATATATTAAGTATGATTTACACTAAGTTATCTCTATTTAAAGGCATACTCATACATCTTGGGCCGCCTCTACCTCTTGAAAGCTCTGCACTTGGCATTGTTATAACATCAACTCCACGTTTTGTTAAAAGTTCATTTGTTACATAGTTTCTTTCATAAGTTATAACTTTACCTGGAGATATTGCTAAAGTGTTAGAACCATCGTTCCATTGTTCTCTTGCAGATACTATTTCATCACCATTTCCACATCTGATTAAATCTACTGCTGGTAAATTTAGTGCAGTTTTTAATATGTTATCTAATGTGTTTTTATTATGAGTTATGTCTAATCTTCCATTTTTTCCTTTTGTAATTTCAAAAACATTTAGTGGTCCTTCAATACCTGGGTGTATTGTGAATTTATCGTAGTCCACCATAGTAAACACTGTATCAAGATGCATAAATGCTCTACGTGATGGTATTTCAAAAACAAGTACTTTTTCGAATGAAGTATTATTATCGAATAAGTTTTTTGCTATGACTTCAATTGCTTCTGGTGAAGTTCTCTCACTGCAACCTATAGCAATGATTTTATCTGATAATACTAATTCATCTCCACCTTCTGCACTACAACTAAAGCCCCTATCATACCATAATGGAATCTCAGATACCTTAAAATTTTTATGATATTTATGAATATATTTCATAAATAAAGTTTCTCTTCTTCTTGCTGAAGTTTTCATTGTATTAATTATAATACCGTTTCCTACTGATGCAGCTGGATCCCTTGTAAAATATAAATTTGGCATAGGATCTAAGTAAAATGGATATTTATCTTCCATTAATTCTCTTAAGGAACGTCTTGTTTTTATTTCTATATCTTCTTTTCTTACTCCAGCCATAAGAGTATCAACCATCTCTTTAGTTGTTTTAGACATTAAGTCTTCATATAACGCTTGATATATATCGATGTTATTAATATGGCTTTCTTTTAAAAACTGATTTAAAAACTCATCCTTTACGTTTTTATCTTCTAAGGCTTCTGCTGCTAAATTTTCTAAATATAATACTTCCACACCATTTTCAGTTAATATTTCAGCAAATCTATCATGTTCATTCTGAGCTACTTCTAAATATGGAATATCATCAAAAAGCAATCTTTCTAAATACTCAGGAACTAAATTTTCTATTTCTTTTCCTGGCCTATGTAACATTACTTTATTAAGTTTTCCAATTTCAGATGTAACATTTATAAAGTTATCCATACTTTTCCCTCCTTGTTTTATTATTTAGCTTAATTTTGTAGTTAATGATATTTATAATTTTTTACTACAATCATTAACTTTAATTCATTATTTAATCTATACATAATGTAGTATTATTTAATGTTCACTAAAATATACTCATTTATGGTGTGATTTAATATGTACATATTTTAAAATAGAAAAAGTGCATTAAAGCAGATATTATAATCCACTTTAATGCACTTTAATGAAGTTTTTTACATTGCTCTTTCTGCTATATTAGTAGAATGATCACCTATTCTTTCTAAATTACTTATTAAATCTAAAAATACAGCACTACCATTAGCTTTACATATCCTTTTATTTAATCTTTGTATATTATTTTCTCTAATATCCTTCTTATACTTATCTATACTATCTTCAATTTCTTTTATATTTTTTGCTTTTTCACTATTTTTTGTGCTATAACATTCTAGTGCTAACATAAGTGATTCAAGGGTTTTACTATACATGCCCTCTACTTCATTTCTAGCTTCACCTTTTATTTCTATATTCATTCTACTTTTTTCTAGTGCAAGTTCCGCTATATTCTCTGCATGATCTCCAATTCTTTCAATATCATTGATTACATGAAATGTTGAACTTAATATTTTACTATCTTCACTTGCTAAATCATGTCCAGATATTAAAACTAAATAATCTGTTATTTCCTTATCTAATTCATTAATTATAGCTTCATTTGCATAAACCTTTTCTATACATTCCTCATCATTATCTAAAAAAGCTCTCATAGCTAAAGTGACATTTTCTTTTGCTATATCTCCCATTCTTATTGTTTCTTTAAGCGCCTGACCTACAGCCACAATAGGAGTATCTAACAATTTTTTATCTAAATATATAGGCCCTATTTTACTAATTTCATCATCGCCTGGCACTATCTTATTAACTAAATCAACTAAAAATTTCGCTAAAGGTAACAGTATTATTGTTACTGCGATATTAAATATAGTATGAGCATTTGCTACTTGTCTTGCTACACTTGAAGGGCTTATATCTTCTACTAAATTTACCAATATACCCATAAATGGTAAAAATACGATTACTCCAATAACATTAAACAAAACGTGTAATAAGGCAGCCTTTTTTGCTGTTTTACTAGAACCAATAGATGCTAAAAGAGCAGTAACACAAGTTCCAATATTACATCCAAAAATTATTGGCAGCGCTACATTCATATCTATGCTTCCTGTTGTTGCCAATGCTACTAAAATTCCTGTTGTAGCAGAAGAACTTTGAACTATTGCTGTCATTAATAATCCTGCAAAAACCCCTAAAATTCTATTATTTCCTATAACATGTATAATATTTTTAAAAGCATCTGATTGTGCTAATGGTTCCATGGATTCTGACATCATACCCATCCCTAAAAATAATATACCAAATCCTAATGTTATATATGCTATGTCTTTTGTTCTTTTTTTCTTAGCTGTCAATATAATAACTGCACCTATACCAATAAATAATGGTGCTATTGCATCTAATTTAAAAGAAACCATCTGTGCTGTAATTGTAGTTCCTATATTGGCACCCATTATAACGCCTATAGCTTGCATTAATGTCATAAGTCCTGCATTTACAAAGCTAACTACCATTACTGTTGTGGCAGAAGAACTTTGAATAACTGCCGTTGTAATGGCACCAACAAGAACACCTATGTACTTGTTACTAGTGACCTTTTCTAGTATGCCTTTTAGCTTCTCTCCAGCTGCATTTTCCAGCCCATCGCTCATAAGTTTCATACCAAATAAGAATAAACCTAAACCACCAATTAATTGAATAACCATAGTAAAAATATCCAATTTTATCTCTCCTTTTAAACCATAAAATGCTACACACAATCATTCTATTATATATAATAACCAAATTTTGAATCTTAACCAAAATTTAACTTATTTTTAACCTATCCATTACAAATGGGATCTTTCTAGTTAAGAGTTAAAAGTGAATAGTTGTGGGGTTCTTTAGTTAAAAGTTAATAGTGAATAGTTAACAG
>NZ_HE611054.1:177809-265977 GCF_000285575.1 Clostridium senegalense JC122
GCCGTCCGACAGTTGAGGTTATTACTATTCGCTATGCTCATAGTAATTCTTAACATATTTTTAAATCTAGTTCTGCTAACAAAATTTAAGTAAGCAATCCTCTAAAGTTCTACTTCCATCACAAAAGGGACAGACGCGTAATTGGCTACTTTACTATACTTTAGACTTGATACTTTTGTTGATTTTAGTTTCTCTCCAATATTACTCGAAGTCGGTCCCGAACATCTACGCAGCAAAGCCGCTATTTTAGGACCGGCTTTGATTGCTTTAAGTTTTATTGATAATCTTTCGATTTCACTGTGAAAATAACTTATGGAAAATATACTTTGGTACGCCTGTCCTTCTTGTTACGGCTGTAAATTTTGAATATAACTTTGTTTAATTTAATATCATAAACTCAGAATTTACTCCCTTAAATTTAAAAGAAACTGGTGATCCAGTTTCAACCTAAATTGCCAATTGTCCTTTGTCAAATGTCAATTGTTTTAACTCTTAACTTTTAATTACCTATTGCTGTATTTATTTTTTATTACATAAAAAACCGTACTTAATTTAAGTACGGTTTAACATATTTATTTAGATTTTCTAAGTCTCTTTCCACTATACAAAGCTTCATAAAGCTCTGCTGTCTTATTCCAAGTTCTTTCATCAACTATTCCAGTAACCTTTAATCCAAGCTCTCTTTGAAGTTGTTTCACAGCATTATAAGTTTCATCATTAAACTCACCTGTAACTTCAACTTCATTCACTTTGTAATTATTTTTGGCAATGACATTTATATATTGTTGCAAAACATTAACATAACCATTCATATCGCCAAGCTCTAAATCAACGCCTGGATAAGGGTATAATATGTCTGACATATTTATATTTCTATCGCCACTTAAACTATTATATACTTCTAATAGCTTTTCCCAAGTATTTAATCCAACTTTACCATCTTCACTTAACCCAAAAATTCTTTGAAAAGCCATTACAGCATTTTTAGTTCTTTTACCAAAGACTCCATCTACTTCAATACTAGGTATTTCTTTATAGAATTTTGATATTGATTGTAAATAGGTCTGTAGCCATTTCACATCTTCACCTGTTAAATACTCTTTTAAAACATAACCAGGGTAATCTGGTGAGTAAATAGACGGTTCTGTTAAAGTGGCCTTTTTTAAACCAGTATAAACATCATATATTTTTCTCCAAGTTATTTCTCCTACTATTCCATCCTGTGCTAACCCAAATAATCTTTGGAATTGTATAACTGCATTTCGAGTTGCTTCTCCAAAAATTCCATCCGGTCTAATAGTTGGTATATTATACTGTTGTGAAATAGCTGCTAAATAAGTTTGCATTTCTCGAACCTTTTCTCCAGTTGAGCCATATCTTAATAAATATCCTGGGTACTTACCATCAAATTCTGGATTTGGATATTCTGGATTTTCTTCTTCTAACCCTTTATAAACTTCATAAATTTTATTCCAAGTTTCCACTCCTACTAAGCCATCAGGAACTAGATTGAACAACCTTTGAAACGCTATAACAGCTTCCTTTGTCATATTTCCAAATATTCCATCTGGTCTAATAGTTGGTATATTATATTCTTTAGAAATTGCAGCTAAATAACCTTGCATTTCTCGAACTTTTTCTCCTGTTGAACCATATTTCAATATCTGTCCTGGATATTGTCCTTCTCCACCAGGTCCCTCTGGTTCTGGTTCCTGTTCAAGTTCTGCCAGTCTTTTAACAGCAACATAAATATTAGATATACTATACCAAGTAGCTCTACCTACAATACCATCTTGAGTTAGATTGAAAATCTTTTGAAATGTTTTAACTGCATCCTCAGTTGTCTTATCAAACTTACCATTTGTAACAGGTATTTTAGGAATAGCAGGGAAGTTATCTGATATTCTATTTAATTGCTTTTGAATCACTGCAACATTCTCATTTTCATCATTAAGCCTTAAAGGACTTCCTGGATATGATTCTGGAATTCCTTCAATCACTGTAGCTCTAACTAAATCTTTATCGTATCCAAAATAATACCTTATAATCTCTAAAGCTTTCATTCCATTATTAGCTAATGTTACAGTTCCCCACTGTGATAATCCGGCACATGTAACAGTTGTTCCATTACAATACTGTGCGAAAAATGGTGTTTTATTGCCTATAGTTACAATATATTCACTAAAAATTTCGTCCACTATTTTACTTATATTATCAAATATATTTCTACCCTTAACAAAATATTGATCATAAGCTGTAGAATTTGTTATTTGAAATGGGTATCCTTTATTTCTATACCATTCTGTATAAATTCTATTTAATGCAAAAGATATTTGACAATATATATTTGCTTTTAATGATTCTTCTGGCCATGTTGGATATATTTCACTTGACGCAACATTTTTAATATAATCAATAAACCCTACCGTTACATTTTCAGCTGGAACACTTGGTGGTCCTAAATGAACTATAATAAATTCTGGTATATATGGCCTTTCTAAAACAAAGGGTGTTATCATTGTACCTACTTGTTTATCTCTTGGGGCATTAAATACTAATTGCTGTGGTGGTAATACAATTTTTTCTGTAGACTTGCCAAGTTTACCAAGCCCATTTTCCTCTTCTACTTCAATATTCTGTATTGATGTAGTTTCATCAAAAACGCTTACATTGTCTACCTCAACATCCCTATAACCATTAGTTGAAATGTATATGTTATATCGTCCGTAGGGTGTTACCCCCTCTTCATATGGCTTTTGAGATAGACTTTTATCTGGAGTTGGTACCTCTATTAATGTACTTCTTCCACTAATATCAAAAGCATCATCACTTTCATAAATTACATTACCACTATCTGAATCTGTAATTTTAAGTTTACCTGTTGTCTTTGGCAAAGCATTTTTAAATTTAAATAACCTTACTAATATATACCCTTTTCCCAATATTTTCACCTTTTAAAATTATTCTCATATCATTTTATACAGCTTCATATCTTATTGTGAATAAATGTAAAATTTTTATATACCTAAAGTTTACCTTCTTAACTTTACTAATATTTAAATCCAATTAAATTCCAATTATATAAGAACAATAGAAAAGAATATATAACTACTAAACTAGTGACTCCAGAAATTTTATAATAAATATTAGTTTTTCTTTATTAATACTTACTAAAAATAAAATGCTACCAATAAGACTTAAAATTATTGAAAGTATTAAAAGTATCAATGCTATTTTTATATACCATGTAGCACTATAGTACATATCAAAAGATATTATCCAATATATAATTGTAAATAAAGAAATTACATTTAATAAACTTATAGAAAAAATTGTTAACCTAAATTTTTCACTTATAATACCTGTTGAATCGGTACTTTTTACTTCATTACATAAAACTTTCTTTTTATAAAAGCTTTTTAAAAATAAGATTATAGTTTTTATTATTTGAATAATAAAAAAAGCTACTGCAATGATAAATATTGTTAAGTTTAATTTATAGTTATCCTTTAAAGTCACTTTTTCAAAGTTATCATAAGGCATATTATTGAAAAATACATATTGAATTTTGCCATCATCTTCTTTAAAAGCAACTAATTCATTGTTATCTTCTCTTTTAAAAAGATTATCTGAAACTTTTATTAAAATAGTTTCTTCACTTTCTTTTAAATGACTTGTTCCATTATAAATTAAAGAATTTTTCTTCTCATCGTATCTAATTTTCACATCTTCATTTTCTTCAATAGAACCTAAAAAACTCAAAAATTTTGAAAAGTTGCCTTTAGCACTATCATGATAGGACCTATAAGTTCCTATGTATCTTTTTTCATCATTTAAATCAAGTTTTTTGTTACTATATTCTTTATCTTCGGTTTTAGGATAATATCTATTAAAAAAATCATTCTCTATATTGGTTATAGCCGGTGCCGCTTTAGTTAAATTATTTGATACAATATAAACCCCAACATTTTCTTCAGGACAAAGTAGCATATCACCAAAAAAGCCTATAGCAAGTGCCCCCTCATGGCCTATAACTCTTTTTCCATTAAAGTCTTTTTCCCAAAACCCATAGGTAACCCCTAACAAACTTTTATCATTTGAAAATTGCTCTTTATGCATTAATTCTAATGTAGACTCATTTAAAATATTATTTTCTTTTTTATCATTTTTTTGAAGATGGGCTATCATAAATTTTGCAATATCCGATGCCGTTGAGTTTATTCCACCAGCAGGGTTATCATTATAGTAATAATATTCACTTTGAGCCAGCACATCATAGTTTTTTGCCATATTGTTTAAAGGCAATGCAACTTTACTATTTTTCATTTCTAAAGGGTTAAAGATATTTTTTTCTATATAATCTTCATATCTCAAACCAGATACATCTTCTATAATTTTTCCTAACAAATCTATTCCTATATTGCTATATAAACATACCTTTCCTGGTTCAGTTACAACTATTGGTGTGTGTTTTTTGAAAAACTGTGATAAAGACATCATATCCTTTTCCGTTTTTGCACCAATATATGTAGTTGTAGCTTCATCTATTCCAGAAGTATGTGTAAGTAAATTTTCTACAGTTACTTTTTTTGTAAATTTATTTTCAATCTGAACATCCTTTAAATACTTATTAGCATCTTCTTTCAAATCAATTTTTCCTTGTTCATAAAGTTGCATTATTGCAGTCTCTGTAAAAAGTTTTGATGTAGACCCTATTCTATACGCAGTAGTGTTTATATTAGCTTTAATTTTATTTTCAACATCCTCATACCCTAAGGAATTTTCATAAATTACTTTTCCATCCTTAACAACTATCATAGATAAACTTGGTAATTTATATTTTTCAAAGTTTTCTTTTGTTATATTATCTAAAAATATTTTTAAATCCTCATTGTTAAGCTCTGTAGCAAATACATTGCACGGACTTAATAAACTTATAAAAGTAAAAACAGTGATTAAAAAAAATAAGAACTTATTAACATATTTCATAAATTTTCCTCCTAAACTTTAACTCAAAATAAGTTTAGAAAAAACATCTTACAAACCGTTTAATAAATTCTTAAGAAAATCTTACAATTTTTCATGTGAAAGTAACAATAAAATTTCAAAGACCGTTTTATTATCATCACTATCCACATTAATCTTTCCTTTATGTAAATCAATAATGCTTTTAGCAATGGCAAGTCCCATACCTTTTCCGCCAGTGTTTACATTTCTAGATTTTTCACCTCTATAAAATCTTTCAAAAATATAGGCTTGATCTTCTGGTGATATTTTTTTTCCATAATTTATTATTTTTATGGAAACCATATTATTTATTTCACCAATTTCAACATCTATTTTTTTACCGTTTTGTCCATAAAAAATACTATTATTTATTATATTTTCAAAAAGTCTTATTATTAAATTCATGTCACCATCTATAAATATTTTTCCATCTGGTGCTTTAATGCTAAATGACATTTTTACTTTTTCAAGGTTTGGTATAAAACCAATCATTATCTGATCTATTACATCTTTTATGCTTATAGGCTCTTTTTTTATGTTAATTCCTTTAAAATTTATGCTTGTATATTCAAGTAAATCCTCAACTAAATTTTTTAGCTCATCGCATTTTTTCAATATAATATCTATACAATTATCACAAACTGTTTTATCTTTATACTGCAAATTTTTCATAATTTCCACATAACCTATCACTGATGTTAGTGGTGTTCTTAAATCATGAGAAATATTGCTTATCATATCATTTTTAAGTTTTTCATTTTTCGCATCTTTTTTAATTAGAGCTTCAAGTTTTTTAGACATTATATTAATGTTATTAGCTAACTTTCCAATCTCATCATCTGTAGTTACTGGAATTATTGTACTAAAATTACCCTCTGAAATTATAGAAATCTTTTTATTTATATCATCTATCTGTTTTATAAACTTCTTTGTGAATATATAAAAAAACATTGTAGTAACTAAAATAAACATTAGAAAAAATATAATTAATATATATGTATTTAACATAAGATTTTCATTGGCCCAATTTCCCCAATTAGTATAAGTAACATTGTATTTTATATTTAAAAATTTTAATACTAAAAAAAGAACTAAAAAAAATGATAATAAAATACTTAATAAAAATGACTTTAATATTTTAAACTGAATTCCTTTAAATAAATTAATCTTCAATTTTATATCCTACCCCCCAAACAGTTTTTACAATTTTAGGTTCCCTAGGATTTTCTTCAATTTTTTCTCTAATTCTAGCGATATGTACCATGACTGTATTGTTACCATGAAAATATTTTTCTTTCCATACCCTTTCAAAAATTTCTTCTAAAGGGAAAACTCTGTTCGGATTTTCAGCCATAAGCAATACAATTTCATATTCTGTTTTAGTTAAACTAACTTCTCTTCCATAAACTTTAACAGTAAAATTTTCTTTACTTATTTGTAATCCATTAATTTTTATCAAATCTTTTTTTACATTTTCTTTTTCATTACTATTTAGATAAATATATCTTCTAAGTTGTGCTTTAACCCTTGCCACTAGTTCTATCATACTAAAAGGTTTTATCATATAATCATCTGCACCGGAACTTAGTCCTATAACTTTATCTATCTCTGAAGATTTTGCACTTACTATTATAATTGGAATGTTTTTTTTCATTCTAACTCTTCTACAAACTTCAATACCATCAATTCCAGGCATCATTATATCAAGGATTATTAATTGTATAGGATTATTTTCAATAAACTTAGTTGCTTCCATTCCATTATTAGCTTTTAAAACATCATATCCCTCATTATTTAAATAAAAGCCAATTAAATCTAATATTTCTTTATCATCATCTACTATAAGAATTTTTTCACTACTCATAAATTACCCCTATTCTCTTTATAAATTTTTCATATTTATCAAATAAGAAAACTTAAATTAATATTTTATCAATAACTAACAGATTATTTTAGTTAAAAGTTAAGAGTGAATAGTTAACAGTTGAGGTTATTAATATTCGCCTTGCTCCTAGTGATTCTCAACGTATCTTTTTATAAATTTGCAAAGCAAATTATATTAATGGATTAAAAAGAAAATGGCCTCCACTTTCATCCTGAACTTTTAACTGTTAACTATTAACTATCTTAAGGACCGGCTTTGATTGTTTTAGATTTTATTGATATCCTTTCAATTTTACTGAATAAATAACTTATAGAAAATAGCTTTAGGTACGCCTGTCCTTCTTGTTACGGCTGTAAACTTTGGATATAACTTCAGTTAGCTTTATATCCCAAATTCAAGGTTTAATTCTTCTAATTAAAAGAAGCTGCTTTTCAGTTTCATCCATTACTCTTAACTCTTAACTAACTATAGTTGTACTTATTTTTTCTTAACTGATAACAAAAATTTGATGTATAAATTTAAATTCCCGCTTGTTTCCCTATATAATTATAACATTTACACAAATTAATATAATCTTTTAATTTAGCCATTTTTATATAGAAGGTAGACTATAGTAACTTAGCAATATTGGAACAGTTTCCTTACTTTAAAATTGTTATACTTAAAAAAAGTTTAGGAGGAAAATTTATGATAAATTATTATGGTAACTTATGTACAGAAATGTATGAGATTTTACACGAAAAAGCGCCAGAAGATGAACTAGCTTTTTATCTTTCATATGCAACATCAAAAATGAAAATTTTTGAACCTTTATGTGGTAGTGGAAGATTCTTAATACCCTTTTATGAAAGTGGATTTAATATTAAAGGACTTGACCTATCTAAAGAAATGTTAAGTAAACTGACTGAAAAATTACCAGAAGCTCAAGTGACTAATATATCCCTTGAAAATTATAATCCGAAAGAACAGTTTGATTATATTTTTATATCCTCTGGTTCCGTATCTTTATTCACTGATATGAATATATGCAAATCTATTCTACAAAAAATATATACATTACTGAAAAAAGGTGGCAAATTTGTATTTGCTGTTGATACAGTAGCCAATAAAGGCCAGAATGAAGATGAATATAAAATTATTGAAAAAGTCAAAACAAGAAATGGACTTGATTTGGTGTTAAAAACTAAAAATATTTATAACCCAACAAATAAAATTCTCTATTCTCCTAGTATTTATGAATTAAGAGATAATGAAAAAATTATTAAAGCTGAATCAATGGATTTTCAAATAAGATTATATGAATTAGGAGAATTAGAAGAGATTTTATATAAAATAGGTTTTAGTGAAATAAAAGTATATTCTTCTTTTTCTAAAAAAATAGCAAAAGATAATAACGCTGAAATGTTTTTATATGAATGCCAAGTATAACAATAAAAAGGAAGCATTAGATACGTGCTTCCTTTTTATTGTCAGTTTAAAATACTAAATACAACTATAGTTAGTTAAAAGTTATAAATAAAACTTAAAATCAATTTCTTAAAATATTTTTTTAATTTATTTTTTAATTTTTTCTGAACAAATTTCGACTTTATTCGAGCTTGTTCTTTGTGTGTTTTGCTATAATTAAAACATTTACATAGTCCAATATAATTTCTTTATATAATATTTTTTATTAATTTGTTTAAAAAAAATTCAATTGACATATTCAACAAACATAGCTATACTTTTCATGTAAATGAATATTGCCTCGGTAGGGGAGGTTACTACAAGGATACGGGTTGCTGCCGTAAAAGGATGGAAACATTCTGAACTGGTTAGCAGGTTTTGCCGAACAAAGAAGGCTTAACTTAACGCAACTTCATCGCCTTGCAGAGCCAAAACTTGAACGAGAAAGTGTTGTTATATACCTTCGTCACGTTCAAGTTGACGAAGTTTTTTTACGTTATTTTAAAAATATTGGAGGTGAAAAAGAATGGAAGTAGACGGTAGTAGTTTAGACGGTGAAGATACGCATATTTATGACAAAAATTTAATATATTATTTAGTCACATCCAGTCTTTTAAACTGATTATAATGTGACTCCATCTTATAAAAATTCACGTTTAAAATAAATGCAATTAATAGAATCATATCTATACCATCTTCACTGTTTCTTTACTAATATCAATTCACAAGTATTATAAATAAAAAAATAGTAAAACTATATATAGAAATAATAAATTAGGGTTTTTAAAAATGCACTTATTAACCTTTAGTTGTTTATTGTCTTTTTTAAGAATTCGGAGGTGTGAATTATGATAAAAAAAAGAAAAGTGAACACTCAAAGCAAAGCAAATTATTCTACAAATAAACTTTTTAATTTTAGCAAAATGGATTTAGATAAAGTTTATAAAGAGTTGAATACAGAAGTTAATGGACTATCCAAAGAAGAGGTAGAAAAAAGAGCTGAAATATATGGACTAAATGAACTTGCCCATGAAAAACCATCACCATGGTATATTCAATTACTTAAAGCCTTTATCAATCCTTTTATTTTAGTTTTAATAGCACTTGCTATAGTTTCTTTAATCACAGATGTTATATTAGTCTCTCCAGCAGAGAAAAACTTTACAACTGTAGCTGTTATAACAATAATGGTAACACTAAGTGGTCTTTTACAATTTTTTCAAGAATTTAAATCAGGAAAAGCTGCACAGCAGTTAAAAGCATTAGTTAAAACAACTGCTGCTATATGTAGAAAAGAATCTGGGGTTAAAGAAATAAACATGGCAGACATTGTACCGGGAGATATAGTATATCTTGCCGCTGGAGACATGATTCCTGCTGATGTAAGAATAATAAGTAGTAAGGATTTATTTATTAGTCAATCTTCCTTAACTGGTGAATCAGAGCCAGTAGAAAAATACTCAACATTGAAAAATGACACTAAAGATCTAACTGTCACAGATCTTGATAATATATGTTTATTAGGTACTAATATAATAAGTGGAAGTGCTACAGCTGTGGTTATAGCTACTGGAAATAACACTTATTTAGGCTCAATGGCATTAACTTTAGTTGGCACTAAAACTCAAACTAGTTTTGAAAAAGGAGTAAACAGTGTAAGCGCACTACTTATAAAATTTATGCTTATAATGGTTCCTGTAGTGTTTTTAATAAATGGAATTACAAAAGGTGACTGGTTAGAAGCACTAATTTTTGCAATATCAATTGCTGTAGGTCTTACTCCTGAGATGCTACCAATGATTGTAACAACAAACCTTGCAAAAGGTGCTGTTGTAATGGCAAAGCATAAAACTGTAGTTAAAAAACTTGATGCAATACAAAACTTCGGTGCAATGGACGTATTATGTACTGATAAAACAGGTACTTTAACTTGCGATAAAATAGTTGTTGAAAGACACTTAAATATTCACGGCGAAGAAGACTTAAGAGTTTTAAGACATGGCTATCTAAACAGTTTTTATCAAACAGGCTTACGTAATTTAATGGATGTTGCAATTTTAGAACATGGAGTAACCAATGGTTTTGATAAGCTTGAAAAAGATTATATAAAAGTAGATGAAATTCCCTTTGATTTTTCTAGAAGAAGAATGTCTGTAGTTTTAAAAAATCATGAAGGAAAAAGACAACTTATAACAAAGGGTGCTGTTGAGGAAATGCTTGAAAGTTGCTCTTATGCAGAATACAAAGGAAATGTTGTAGAACTTACTGATAAAATTAAAACTAAAGTTCTTAATATGGTAGAAAAACTAAATAATGACGGTATGAGAGTTATTGCAGTTGCACAAAAAAATAATATTCCAGATGAGAATAATTTCAGTGTAAAAGACGAAAATGATATGGTTCTAATGGGATATATAGGATTTTTAGATCCACCAAAAGACTCTGCAGCCGCTGCAATAAAAGCACTACACAATAACGGTGTAGCAGTAAAAATATTAACAGGTGACAATGATTCAGTAACTAAAAAAATATGTTCAGAAGTTGGTTTAGAGGTTAGTAACGTTGTTCTTGGAACAGAGCTGGATGATATGAGCGATGAAAAATTATCTTCTCTAGTAGATACTACTAACGTTTTTGCTAAGCTTTCTCCACTTCAAAAATCAAGAATAATTAAGATACTTCAAGATAAAGGTCATACTGTAGGTTATATGGGTGATGGTATTAATGATGCTGCTGCTCTTCGTCAATCAGATGTTGGTATTTCTGTTGATACTGCTGTAGATATTGCAAAAGAATCTGCGGATATAATCTTACTTGAAAAAAGCTTGATGGTTCTAGAAGAAGGTGTTATTGAAGGTAGAAAAATATTTGGTAACATCATAAAATATATAAAAATGACTGCAAGCTCAAACTTAGGTAATGTATTTAGTGTATTGGTTGCAAGTGCGTTCTTACCATTTTTACCTATGCTTCCTATACATCTTTTACTACAAAATCTATTTTACGATATCTCTCAAATATCCATTCCATGGGATACTATGGATAAAGAATATTTAAGAAAGCCTAAAAAGTGGAATGCAGATGATATTGGAAGATTTATGATATTTATAGGACCAATAAGTTCTATATTTGATATAACTACATTCCTTGTTATGTGGTTTGTATTTAAAGCTAATGCTCCAGAAATGCAATCTTTATTCCAATCAGGATGGTTCATTGAAGGATTATTATCTCAAACCCTTGTAGTTCATATGATTAGAACTAAAAAAATACCATTTGTTCAAAGCAGAGCTACAACTCCTGTTCTTTTATTAACAAGCCTTATAATGTTAGCCGGTATTTGTATACCATTCACAGCCTTCGGAGCTTCAGTAGGTTTACAAGCATTACCACTATCTTACTTCCCATGGCTTGTAGGTATTTTATTATCATATTGCATAGTAACACAGTTTGTAAAAACATGGTATATTAAAAAGTTTAATAGTTGGTTATAATAAAATAAGCTATCAATTATAAATATCATATTAATCTTGAAACTATATAAAAAGGGTTTGAAAAAATATATTTTTTCAAACCTTTTTGTTTACTCCCTTATTAATCTTCTTTTCTACCTTCCCATCTTTCAAACCATAAACTACCTATTATTAATACTAAAATAAATAATATTACAGCTGGAACTACTCCTTTAAGTAATTCACTATTAAAATAATTCGCTATTACAGATGAATAAGAGTATTCTGGAAAAGTTGCACCTATCATTCCACCTAATCTAATAGACCATGCCCACGGTATATACTGCCATATTCCATCCCCTAAACCTGTTGCCATCAATCCTGCTGCTATAAGTCCTATAGAGCCAATTACTATATTAGGTCCTACTCCAAACATAAAAGCAACTATAAGATGAAAACCATATAAGAATAAGGTTCCAAGTGCTAATAACAATGCTGATTCAAAGAATTTAATATAATAAATATTTTCTACATGTAATACAAATTTCATTCCTACTAAAAATATTGCTGTAGCTAAAAGTAAATCAACTATAGTTATAAAAATAACCATAAGTAACTTACTAACATATATACTTTTTCTAGAAACTGGTTCTGCTAATAATCCAATAAAAGATGCTGCCTGTTCTTCTTGTTGAATTATAAGTGTTGTTAATAGTGATACAACCATTGGTAACAAGAGTCCTAGCCCTTGGCTAAAAATACTATGAATATTTAATTGCCATAACTCACTGCCTCTACTAAAAGATGAATACCAAAGCATTAAAATAGGGTATATTATGGGAGAAAAGTATACCATTATTCTTATAGGTGTATGCTTTGTTCGCATCCAATCTGAAGATATTTTATTTAAAATACTCATATTATAGGACCTCCCTTTTGGCAAACCATTCTGCTGTTAAAAATGATAATACTAAAAAAGTTATTATTGATATGGCCATTCCTAACGTTATTACAGATGGATCTAAAAGTGGATCTACACCTTCTAGTAAAACTCCACTAGGATGAACTTTTACTATAGGACACATTAATCTAGCACTCCAACTCCAAGGCCATATAAACCACATTGGTTTAATTGAAATAAATACGTTTACTCCAAGTCCAACAATACTTGATAATATAGCAGCAAAGGTTCCAAATAGTTCTGCAAGAAATAAATATATAGGAATTAATGCTAATGTAGTTACCCAAACAACTAGATATGCTATTAATATTTGTGATAAATTACCTATAAATTTATTTTCATATAAATATAATGCTATTATTACGGTCATAACTAATATTGTTGTAATTAAAGTATAAAATGATATAACTATTATTTTACTAATCCACATTTTACTTATGTTAACATTTTTAGATTTTAAAGCTCTGTATTGTCCTGACTTTTTTTCTTTCATAGCAGAGAGAGAAGCTAACAGTGCCATACCTATTGGCATTATAGTTATAGACCAATAATTAATAGCACTTTGAGAAAAATAATTGGAAAACACCTCTGCATTAGGGTCAAAATACCTAAGTAAAAATATTCCTAAAAGAGCTATTAATAGTGGCATTAAAACTAGCATTTTTCTTGAAAAAGTTCTCTTATATTTTAAGTTTTCTGATTGTATCATGTTAAACATTTTTCATCACCCTACCCAATTTTTCTAGTTATTACATTCATAAATAATGATTCTAAATCTTCATCTTTTTTTATCTCATTCTCATACATAAGATTTCCATCATTAATAATTCCTATATAGTCAGCAACTTGTTGAACTTCTGATAATATATGACTGGATAAAATTACTGTTATTCCTTCTTTTGCAAAGAATCTAATCATATCTCTAAGTTCTTGTATTGCTACTGGGTCTAATCCGTTAGTTGGTTCATCTAAAATTAATAATTTTGGATTATTTAAAAGGGCTATTGCTATACCTAACCTTTGTTTCATCCCTAAAGAAAATTGAGATGCTCTTTTTTTACCTGTATTTTTTAAACCTACAATTTCAAGAACTTCTTCAATTCTTCTATTTGATACATTTAATAATTTTGCATGAACTTTAAGATTTTCTACTGCTGTAAGATTTCCATAAAGCGCCGGTGACTCTATTAAAACACCAATATCTTTTAAATCATTTCTAGTCCAAGGATGTCCATCAAAATGTATCTCCCCTGATGTTGGATGCAACAACCCAGTTAACATCTTTAAAGTTGTAGATTTCCCAGCACCATTAGGTCCTAATAATCCATAAATTTTTCCTGATTTAATATTTAAATTAACATCTTTAACTGCTAATTGATTTTTAAATTTCTTAGTTAATTTTTTAGTTTGTACTATATATTCACTCATTCTTTACACCTCTTATATTTCTATCTGATATGTGTATATTAACAACTAATTTTAAAGACTTTATAAAGTTTTTAATTTTTTATAAAAATATTTTAGTGTAAAGTAAAAACAGCCTACCCTCTTACGAATAGACTGTTATTTTTATAATTTTATTTAATAGTTATCTTCACGAACTAAATAGTTATTTCCATCTTGATCTTTAAAAGAGAACATACTTCCATATGGCATTTTCATTATCTCTTCTACTTGAACATTATTTTCTTTCATTTCATTATGAGTTTTTTCTATATTATTAGTACTTAAAATTATAGATGGATGAGAAATACTAGCTTCTTTATTTTGAGATTGCATTAAGTTTTTATCGTATAAAACAAAAGTTGTAAATTCATTTTCACTTGGTCCGACTTCTACCCACTTCATATTAGGTCCCATTTGCTTTTCAAACTTAACTACAAAGTTTAATTTTTTAGTCCAAAACTCTACTGCCTCTTGCTGATTATTAACATATAATGTTATTTTTCCAATTTTGTTAATCATAGTATTCCTCCTCATGCTTTATAAAAACATTTTCTTCTTTTGTATTATAAAAATTTCATATTACTTATTTTAATTTATTTTTTCTATAAATGTCTACATATTGTTTTAAAGTAATTTCATAAAACATCTATTTTATATAATTTATCTTATTTTCTTTTCTTCTTGGAGCCTTTTGACCTTCTATTTTTTTATATCCTACTGAAACAGCATGATACACTTTATAACCTTCTGGTATATTACATTTCTTTTTATATACTTCACCTAATTGTGGATGAGAAAATAAACCTTGTATTGTTCCAACCCAACAAGTTCCTATAGACATACTTTCTGCCACTAAAAGCATATTCTGAACTGCTGCTGAAGTGTCTTCCATAGGAGTTGCAGCTTTTTCATCCCCTGAAACTAATATTACTGTAGGTGCATTATAAAATATTTGAAGGTTTTCATTTTCACCTAACTTTCTTAAATAATCATTTTCACCCTTTTGTAAAATCTTTTTAGTTTCATTGCTTATATCATTTAACAGTTCTTTATTTTGAACCACAGTAAAATGCCATGACTGCTGATTAATCCCACTTGGAGCCCACATTCCACCTTCTAATATAAGTTCAAGTTGTTCATCTTTTACTTGTTCATCTTTATATGCCCTTACACTCCTTCTACTTTTTATTACATCTAAAAAAATCTTTTCCATTTTTAATCTCCTTTTATAATACTCTTTTGTTTGTAGGTTAAATTTATCTATTATTTAGTGTTTGTATTTTTCTTTTTATTATAAGGAGTTAAAATGACATTTCTATTAATTTATTATAAAAAAAGAATATACTCATAGGAGTATACTCTTATATATAAATTTAGTTAATTTTTTATTTTTCATTTAAATAGTTTATAGCACTTTCTGCTAAAACAGCAGTTCCTTTATATAACACTTCTTCATCAAGTTTCATTTTAGGATTGTGAAGTGGATAATAACCTTCTTTATCTAAATCACCAACTACTAATGCAAAATATACTCCTGGAACCTGTTGTAAGTAATAAGCTGCATCTTCAGAACCCATAGCAGGCTTAGGTAATTTTACAACGGAACCTTTTTCTAATAATTCATTGCATGTATTGTCCACTAGTTTCACCATATTATTGTTATTAATAAGTGCTGGATAGCCATATACATACTTATATTCATAGCTTGTTCTCATAGATAAACTATTAGATTCTAATATTTGACCTATTCTTTCATTTATATAATCTCTTAAATTATTATCTAAAGATCTAACTGACGCCATCATTTCTACATAATTAGGTATTATATTAGTAACAGCGTGTTCTGGTTGCTCACTTTTTACATTTACTATGCTTAAAGCTACTGAATCAGTGGCACTTAATTCCCTGCTAACTATACTATAAATATTATTTATAAGTTGAGCAGATGCCATTATAGGGTCAATACAAAGCTCTGGTGTTGAAGCATGACCTCCATTACCTTTAATTTTTATAAAAACTTTATCTGATGATGCTAAAACTTGATTTTCTTTCAATGCTATTTTACCTGATTCAAAACCTTTAGCTATTGCAACGTGTTGAGCTATTAGTGCGTCCACTTTAGGATTTTCTAACACACCTTCTTCAATCATAACTTTAGCTCCGCCATCAATTTCTTCACCAGGCTGGAATATAAGTTTTACTTTACCATTTAACATATCTTCATTTTCTTTTAAAATTTTAGCTGCTCCTAAAAGCATAGCTGTATGAGCATCATGGCCACATGCATGCATATTTCCATTAGTGGATTTAAATTCAAAATCTGTTTCTTCTTTAATAGGAAGTGCATCTATATCTGCTCTTAATGCTATAACCTTTCCTTCTTTCTTTCCTATTACAGCACTTATACCTGAGCAGTTTTTATAAGTTTTGCATTCTATCCCCATTTTTTCTAATTCTTTTTTTACATATTCTTGAGTTGCTGGTGTATTTAATCCTACTTCAGGATTTTTATGAATATATCTTCTCCAATTTATAATATCTTTTTCAATATTTTTAGCTCTATCTATCATCTTCATATTTATCTTCTCCTTTAAAGAACTAGTAATTTAACAATTTCAAGTAAAAACTCTAGCTTGGATAAAGCTTTTATAGGGAAATAATCTTAAATTTTATCATCTGATAATTTATATTAGAACCCTTTAAATAACTTATATATAAATTATATTTCTACTTCTGTTATATAACTAATCTTTATTTTTTATATATAGTTATAAAGTTTCCTTATATACATTTTTTTATTACTTGTTTTATTACTATATTATTTGGTATAAACTATTGATATGAAATTAAAAAAGGGAGGGGAATTTTATGAAGCTTGAACAGATAAATTATATAATAGAAGTTGCAAAACTTGGCTCTATTAACAAAGCTGCAAAGTCGTTACTTATGAGCCAACCTAATTTAAGTTTATCAATAAAATCTTTAGAAGATGAACTTGGCTTTACTATTTTTAAAAGATTACCTAGAGGCATAGAATTGACTAAAGAAGGTGCTATATTTTTACAACATGCTAAATCTATCAACACCTCTATGGATTCTATAAATAAATTAGCTAAAAAAAATAACACTATTTCACCAATAAACTTTTTTATTTCTGTTCAATATAGTTCCACAGTATTTTACACCCTTGTTGATTTAATTAAAAAATATAGGGACGCTGAATTAGATTTTAAAATACAACAAACAGATTTTTTTAGTATCATAGATAACATTAATCATGGTCATTGTGATATAGGATTTATTAGTATTCCTAATACTCAAAAATTTTTAATAGATAATATACTAAAAATGAATGGCTTAGAGTTTATACATTTATCTAATACAAGGTTATGTGCATACATGGATTCTAGCCACCCATTATCTATAAAATCATCTGTATCACTAAGTGACTTACTTAAATACCCTTTGGCTCACTTAAATATATCAGACAAGTATTTTTTATATTCGTCTTTTCTAAACCAAATTAAATTTGACGATTTTAAACAAAAAATATCAGTAGATGATTATTGTTCACTATTATTTTTACTTAAAGATTTAAATGCTATTACCTTTACATTTAAATTTGATAATCTGACACCTATGCCTAACATAGAATCTTTTCAGGGAACTTTTAAAAGCATCGACTTAAATGAAGATATCACTTGTTCCTTTGGCTATATAAAGCCTATATCCTCTGAACTTTCTCCAATTGCAGAAGAATTCTTGGAAAACTTCAAAAGTATTTTATAGTGAACAATCCTCAGAGTTAAAGTTATATATTTATTAATTCTTAACTGCTTTGGGGACTGGCTAACTTTTTTTATTTATGGTAAGAAAATTTAAAGAGCTGGTTTTTATTTAATGAAGTTACATTGGTGGTGCCTATCCTATTTGTTACAGTGCTACACTTTGTTATTAACCTTTACTTTTGATTTTCTCTGAAATCTTAAATTTACTCCATTCAAATTCAAACTTAAAGATACATATAACGTAAAACGTAAAAGGTAGATTGAGTACTTGACCCTATCTACCTTTAAACTTTTCTTTTAAATTATGACAAACACTCTTCTCCGTTACTAACCATAACTAGAGTATCTCCACTTTCTATAACAGTAGAACCTTTAGGTACTACTATTTCTCCTTTTCGTTTTATCATAACTATTAGAATTTCTTCTGGAATATTTGCATCCATAATAGTTTTATCTACCCATTTGTTATTTTCTGAAACACTTATCTCCTTAATTTCAGTACATTTTTCTTCCTTATAGTCATTAAATGTTTTTAGAACCGTAGTTTTATTATCTACTAAATCTAGTTTCTGTGCTACCTTTGGTATTAATGTACCTTGAATTGCTACAGAGAATAGTGCTATAAAGAATATTATATGATATATGTCACTTTCTATAGGCACTCCATAAGTTACAGCATAAATGGCGAAAACTATTGACGCGGCACCTCTTAGACCTACCCAGGAAATAAAAACTTTTTCTTTATTTGAAAATTTAAATGGTTTTAATATGATAAATGTGGCTAATGGTCTTGCAATAAATATCATAAATATTGATATTGCTGTTGCTATTCCAATAACGTATGGTAATTGGGATGGAAATGATAGAAGACCTAACATAAAGAATAGTCCTATTTGCATTATCCAAGAAATACTATCAAAAAAGTGAAATAAACTTTTTTTATGTGGTATTTTGCTATTACCTATAATTATTCCAGCCATATATACACTTAAGTATCCATTTCCTCCAATAAATTCACTTAATGAATATGAAAGTAATGCAATAGCTGTTATAAATATAGTGTAAAAACCTTCTACTTCAAAATTTGCCTTTTTTATTATAAATACAGATGCTTTTGCAAGTACAGTTCCTACTAATAATCCAAATATTATTTGTGCTAATACCATTGGAACTATGTTACCTACACCTGAATTAGACATCAATGTTAATATAACTAAAGTTAACATATATGCAATAGGGTCATTACTGCCGCTTTCTACCTCTAATAAAGATGCTAATGAACCCTTTAAATTTAGCTCTTGTGCACGGAGTATTGTAAATACCGATGCAGCATCAGTTGATGCTACTATTGCACCTATAAGCAGACCTTCTAAAAGATTCATTCCAAGTACAAAACTACAAAATAATCCTGTAAGACCTGCTGTTACTATAACGCCTAATGTTGACATTAATATTGATGGAATAGCTGTGGGCTTTGCCATCTTCCAGTTTGTTCCGAATCCACCATAAAACATTATGAAAACTAATGCAAAAGAACACACTAGTCTAGTTAGCTCATAATTATCAAAATATATTCCTACAACACCATCTGATCCAAATAGCATTCCTAGGACAATAAAAACTAAAAGCATTGGAACTCCAAACTTGTAAAAAACCTTGCTGGATGTTATGCAGATTAATAAAACTAATCCACAAGCAATCATTAATTCAATCATAATACCTCCTTAAAAAAATATTTAGTGTATATACAATAAATTATACCAAAGTATCCACTAATATTTAGCCATTTAATTAAATAGTAACAATTTATTAAGATTTATCATATAAATAATGTAAAACTTGTAAATATAAATGCCTTACAATAATCTTTTTTAATTGTTTTATAACCTTATGATGATTTATTTTATAAATTTTATGCAATTAAATTCATAAAACTTTTAAATAATAATCTTTATAAAAGACCTTCATTGAAGTATATTTAATTATTGTATATAATACCCATTTATATAGTATATTTTATAATCTATAAATATATTTATTAAAACGAGGTGTGATAAATGGAAATTAATTATTGGGTATCATTATTTATGCTTTTAGCTGGTCTTATTCTTAAATTTTACCCTTCCAATTGGAGTAACGGTAACATAGGGATTAAAACTCCTACGACTTTAAAGAGCAATAGTAAACTAAAAGAAGGTAATCGCCTTTTAGGCAAAATGTTCATTATTTGGGGTCCTTTATCTGCATTAATCTGTTTTTGTATTAGCATTAGTTCTTTAAACCAATATATAACTATTAGAAATTTTTATTATAAATTTACAGTATTAATTATTTTAATTTTATTTGTTTTTGTAGAAATTCATATTAAGAAAAAAGATTGATTGATAAAATATATTAGGTTATATATAGGGAAACAAGCTCCAATTTAAATTTATTCAATAACTTTAAAATATTTTCACACAAGATACAGTGTTGAATTTTAAGTGATTCGGAGCATATCTCACTATTTTAGGTATCCAAGTTTTGGAATGGATAATTTTAAAAGTCAACTTGGAAACCTATAAATAAGGACAGTTTTAAATTTAAATTTTAAAACTGTCCTTGCTTAAAATCAGAAACACTAAACTTATCTTTAATTTAATATTTTTTTCTTTTATATGTTGTTACAAATAACATTGCAAGTAGTACTAATACTAATCCTGCTCCGTAAATTATAGCATCACTACCAAGGGAAGTAGTCGCAGTTTGTCCTGGCATTTCTTTATGTCCGCCCATATTATTGCCTTGCATGTTTTGAAATTTGCTAATCATGCTTTCATCTACGCCCAATTCCTCTAACTGTGCTTTTTCTTCATCCGTTAGCTCATCTGCACTTTTTCCTTTTATAATTGACATAACTTGTTGCATATTTTCCATGTTCGGCATACCATTGTTATCACCTTGATTTTGATTATTGCCATTCATATTAGGCATTCCATTCCCATCATCTTTGTTTTGATTATCGTCATTCATATTAGGCATGCCATTTCCGTTCACTTCTCCATCTTTAGCATTTTGGTTTTGATTATCACCTTTCATGCCACCGCCCATTGATTGTTCACCTAATGCTTTTAAATTTAATGTTGTACTTACATTTCCATATTCTGTGGATGATTGCTCTCCACTTAATTGAGATAATACACTTTTAGTTCTATCTTCACCAAAAGTAAGTAACTCAGGGATAGAGTTTTTATATTCTTCATAAGTAAAGAAAGCAGTAGCATCAGTTTTTACATAATCTCCAATTAGTTTATCTAGATTTGTAACTGAATTTGCAAATGTACCATTATTAAAATACTCGTTAGCAATCTTTTCTAAATATTCATGATAAAGTTCCTTATATTCATCGACTTCTAAAAGTTTTCCTATTAATGGCGCATCTTCTAAATTACCTGTAACTGGCGAATCAATAGGAAAATTCACTGCTTTCGTACCATCACTTACAGAAAATCCTGCAAAAGACATATTTAAATCCCATGGAAGCATTTCACATACTCCATCTTTTTCGTAAAGATAATAATTGTGATACATTCCACCTGAATAACTATCTAAATTAACTAAGAATGTATTTACAGCAAAGTATTTTAATACTTCTTCAACATTTAAATAATCTTCAAGGTTAGTTCCGTCATTAAGATTCTTCATCATATCAATTACTTTTTCAAACTCTGCATCTGTAGTGCTTTTAAATATAGCACTATCTCTAAGTGTAGAATAACTATCTACATTATCGTCTGTATACTTTAAATCTGCACCGTTACTATTTCCACCCATTCCACCAGGCATTCCTCCTGGCATTCCTTGTTTATTATTATCCTTGTCCCCATTTTCATTTGTATTATTTTGCTCATTATTTTCAGGTGCTTGTCCATTTGGCATATTACCATCTACTTGTCCACCATTAGGCATTTCTCCGCTAGCATTATCTGGCATATTACCGCCAGCAGGCATTTGTGGCATACCTTCTGGATTTTCTCCACCAACCATATTTCCGTCATTTTGCACTTGTCCTTTATCAGGAACATTGCCACCTTTTTCATCACCATTCATCTGTGGCATATCTTGTTTTTCTCCACCTTTATTGGCTCCTACGCCCATAGTTTCTGGCTTATAAAGATTTCCTGCTAATTCTCCATAATTTTTTTCAATATATCTTTCATCTATAACTTCAACACCTAAATATAATCCCCAGTCTTCATCATTAATTTTTATGTTGCTATAAGAATATTCTGGTGTTGGAATTCCTAAAAATTTATATATATCATAAGATAGATATTCTTTCATATAAGTTGCATCTGATATATTATTGTTTAATGCAAGTTTTTCTATACCATGATAAGTTTGTCCATCAACATACTGATCAAAATCAATTTTCAAACTATACCTATCTGTAGTACTATCGTTCGCTACAGAGCTTAAACTTGAATTACCCTTAGGTCTAACCCCTACATTTGTGAAAGTTTCTCCATTTATAGTTATATCTGCACTACGATATTCTTCATCTGTGGCATTTTCTAAAAGCCATTGCCAATCACTTTCATCTATTTTAATATCTATTTCTGTTATACTGTTTTGATCTAAAACATCAGTAATAGTGGAATTTGAAGTTACCTTACTACTATTTGGATTTACAAATACTATTGAAACTACAATGAACATTACTGTTAGTATCATAGTTATTATAGATACATATCCACTATTTTTTTCATTTATCACCCTATATCACCACCTTGTTATAAATATAGTCAAACAAGCTCAAATTTAAATTTATATTAATAGTTAACAGCTTCCTCAGTTAAAAGTGAATAGTTGCGGTTATTACTACTCACTTCGTTCCTAGTAATACTGAACGTATTTTTTGAATCTACAAAAATAAAACTCCTAAGCAAGCAATCACCAAAAGTTTTGCCTCCGTCACAAGAGGGACAGACGCGTAATTGGCTACTTTACTATTCTTTGGGCTAGATACTTTTGCTGATTTTAGTTTCTCTCCAATAGTACTCGAAGTCGGTCCCCATTATTCAGTTTTGGCAACACGTCTAAACAATTAATTCCTTACAGTATTAGCTCCACAACAAGTGGGACAGGTTCATTTGTGTCTGTTTTCTTCCCTTTAACTGTAGATTCCACAATTACTGTATTCCCATAATAATATGAGTAAAGAACCAGTACCCTTATTTTGGTTTTAGTGAAACCTTTAAACAAGCAATTGCCCCTAGTATTGTCTCCATCACAAATGGGATAGGCACGGTAAGTTTATTTTCTTCGCTAACACTTGATGCTCTCCTAATTTTGTATTTTTCACCTAATAAATCAAAGCCTGTCCCTAACAATTCCAAAGAAACTGGATTCCAGTTTCATCCTAAACTCTTAACTATTAATTTTTAACTCTTAACTAACTAAGGGACTGACTAACTTTTTTATTTACGGTAATTAAATTATAAGAGCTACTCTCTATTTTATGGAACTACACTATTCGTGCCTGTCCCATTTGTTACGTCTGTGCATTTTGAATATATCTTTAGTTTGTTTTACATCCTAAACTCAGGTTTCACTTCCTTAAATTCAAGCTTTCCCCCTACATACTTAGCCCTTTAAGCCATATAATCTCCGTTATAACTTACTAAAACAACATTTGAAACCCCATGAATATTGGATACTTCATTAACAAAAGCTGTCGTAGCATTTTTAAGCTTAATTTCAACAGTCATTTCAATTCCATTTGATGGTGAAATTGTTTTAGATTTAACTGCATATTTACTAACACTCTTTGATACTAATTGAAGTACACTCTTTTCACTATTATCATTTTCACAATTAACTACTAATATATATGGGTTATTAACTGTATTTTTGTTGGAAAATAAAACCATAACGATTCCTATAAAAATTGCTCCTATTACTGCTAATGAAATAAGTCCTGCTCCTAATACTATACCTTCACTTATTGACCAAAATAGAAAAGCAATATCCATTGGCTCTTTAACTGCACTTCTAAAACGAACAATAGAAAGAGCACCAACCATACCAAGAGAAAGAACTACATTAGATGTAACTGCTAATATAATTAATGTTGTTACTAAATTAAGTGCTACTAGTGACATTCCAAAGTTTGCTGAATACATAACCCCTTTGAATGTTTTTTTATAAACTTGCATTATGAAAAGTCCTATTACAAATGCAAGAGCCATTGCAATTAACATGTCTAAAATTGATACTGCGCTCATTTTTTCAATGAAACTTGATTTAAAAATGTCTCCAAAATTGATACTTTGTTCTCCCATCATATTTCCTCCTTATATCTTATAAAAATTTTTAATAAATAATTTAACCATATATTCTAGATGCAGCATACTTTGAAATAGCAGTTGCTCTACGGTCATTAGTTTGTATGATATGTTGTATTATTTCTGGTAAAAATTCATCATACTTAACTTCAAGCACTACAAAAGTATTATCTATAGAGCTTATAGTAGGTACATTTGCATCAAAGATACTTTTACTATGAATTCCAGTTCTTATATCCTTATCAAAGGTTATTCTTACATTACCTGTTGGGTATATATAAGCTTCTCTTGTGTAATCCACTATAGTTTTAGGTTTTAGCAAATCACCTTTCATCTTTGCATATAATTCCACAAATAATGGTGTATTACTATGCTTTAAAAACTCAATATCGCCTTCGATTATTTTCTCACACTGCTCTTTTGTTATTTTTGCACTATCTTTTCCACATAACCCATTTATTTTAGACTTTTTTTCTAGCTTAATAAATGAATAATCATCGTTGTAAAATCTTATACGAAATTTTTCTCTACGATTTATTCCATTAATCTTTTCCATTAAAGCTTTGTCATTTAAGTTATCAAAATAAAGACTTCTAATTTTATATTCATTATTTTGGTTAGCATTTTTGTCTAACCTCATAATCTGAGTTAACCTATTTTTGATAGCCATATAGTCTGACATGTTTATATAATGCTTAAGCTCGTGTCTAAACTTCTTTTCAGCCATAAATTCAACACCTCCAATCTCTTAACAATACCTATTCTATATAGTGAACCTTAATATTTCCTTAACAGTTACAATAAAAAATAAAGCACTCTACTGGTAATTTTTCCATTAGAATGCTTTATCTTTAATTCTTTATTTTATTCTCTTAGGCACAATTAATACGAATTCAGTTCCCTTTTTATATGTAGATGTTAACTTAATTTTTATTCCTAAAGTGTTTGATATAGACTTTAATAAACTAAGCCCAATTCCACTTCCATTTATATTTTTCCCTCTTACATATGCACTTCTAAAAAATCTATCATATATACGTTCTTGTTCCTCTTCCTTAATTCCTATCCCGTTATCTTTAACCGTTATTTTTATCGCCTTATTTATCTCTTCAAATGTTAAGACTATACTTCCACCTTTTTCAGTATACTTGAAGGCATTTTCAAGAAGTATTATAATCATTCTTTTTACCTTGCTATAATCCCATCGTACTTTTATATGCTCAATAGGTTTATTTATATAAAACTTCTTACCTTGAAATTCAGCTAAATCCATATAAAACTCACTTATATCACTAATTAAACTATTAAGCTTAAATTCTGTAACATTAATATTTACATCAATATCTTCTTTAGATAGTAATAATAAATCGCTGGTTAACTTCTCAAGACTTTTAATTTCACTCATAATTTTAGAAATATGCTCAAAATCTTTATCCATACTTTGAACCCATGAATTTGCTATAATTTCTAACCTTCCCTTAATTACAGCTAAAGGAGTACGCATTTCATGTGAAGCATCTTGTACAAAGAACACTTGTTTATCATAAGCTTCCTTTACAGGCTTTATTATTTTTGATGAAAGGATATATGATAAAACTAATGCTACTATAATTAAAAGCATTAAACTAAGTATAATGGAAGTTTTCAATTGCGACATTGATTGTATTTCTGAATCTACATTAACGAGTAATTGTGTTGTAAATTCACGATTTTTAAAAGTAATTCCTCGAAATTCATATCCATTATGATTTATCTTTTGCACATCATTATCTACATTATCTTTAAAATTTGGTAATACACTTGCATCAAAATAAGGATTAGGGTTGATATAATATACTTCTTCCCCTACATATACAATAGTTATTACTTTAGGTAACATTGGTGGTGGAAATTTATTTTCTTTTTGGTTAAATAAGAAGTTTCCTTCATGAATTTTGCTATTTAAATATTTATCTACAGCATTTTTTTGTTCATACAACTGATCATCTATATTAGTAAAGACTCTTGATTTGTATAAAGTTGTAGTTATTATTGCAAAAATGAATAAACAACCAAACACTATAACTGTACTTATAAGTGTTACTTTTCTTTTAGTGCTACGAAAAATATCTTTTCTTTTCATTCTACTCTCCAATACTTTCGTCAATTAAATATCCCATTCCCCTTTTAGTTATAATATATTTATCATATCCAAAACCACTTAGTTTTTTACGTAATCTACTCATATAAACTTCAATAATTTCTGTTGATGCATCACTATCATATCCACATATATTATCAAAAATTTGTTCTTTAAAAAGCACCACTCCCTTATTGATAACTAAATACTCTAAAAGGTTATATAGCTTTTCATTAAGTTCTATTTCTTTATCTTCTATATATACTTTTTTAGTTTTCATATTGATTTCCATATCTTTTAGTTCAAGTATGTTAGAATTTTTTATCTTTCCCATACTTTTTAAAATAGCATTAATTCTAGCCTTTAATTCTTCCATATAAAAAGGTTTTGTAAGATAATCGTTTGCACCTAAATCAAAAGCTTTAAGTTTATCTCCTAATTCTTCTTTTGCTGTTAATACAATAACTCCTACATTTAAACTCTTTTTAGAAATGTAATTTAATACACCCATACCATCTACTTCTGGTAGCATTAAGTCTAATATGACCACATCATAACAATAGGCATTTAAATACTCTATAGCATCAGAGCCATTATATACAGACTCTATCTCCACATCATTTTTAAAATATTCTAATATGTTTTCAACTATCTTTATATTATCCTCAACAAGTAATACTTTTATCATATTCTCCCCTCAACTCCTAAAAAATTTTATAATATAATAATTATAGTACTGCTTCCTTTAAACTACCTTAACAAATATTTTTTTATCTTTAAAAACTTTACTTTTAGTTTATCCAAAACAAAATTAAAAAGCACTCCTTTAAAATTATTTTTAAAGGAGTGCTTTTTTAACACAACATTATTTTAATATTTTTTATATCTAATTACTCTCATAGCATTTAATATAGCTAGTACAGCCACACCTACATCTGCAAATACAGCATCCCACATTGTTGCCATTCTTAAACTTCCTAGTATTAAAACTATTATTTTAACACCTAATGCAAATACTATATTTTCTACAACTATTTTTCTTGTTTTTTTAGATATATTTATCGCTGTAGCTATTTTAGATGGTTCATCTGTCATTATAACAACATCTGCTGCCTCTATTGCTGCATCAGAACCAAGTCCACCCATTGCTATTCCAATGTCTGCTCTTGCTAAAACTGGAGCATCATTTATTCCATCACCAACAAATGCAACTTTTTTATTTTTAGATTTAGCTTTATCTACTTCCTCTAACTTTTCAACTTTATCTTGAGGTAATAGTTCATAATAAACCTTATCTAAACCTAAAGTTTTTCCAACTTTTAATGCAACTTTTTCATTATCTCCAGTAAGCATTACTGTATTTTTTACTCCATTTGATTTCAGCTTTGCTATTGCCTGTTTTGCATCATCTTTTACTGTATCTTCTATAATTATGCTACCTATAAATTCTTTATCTATTGCAACATAAATTACTGTTCCTACTGTATCAACCTTACTAAATTCTATATTATTGCTTTCCATTATTTTAATATTTCCAGCAACTATCTTCTTGCCTTCAACATAAGCAATAATACCCTGTCCAGCAATCTCTTCATGTTTTTCTATCTTAGAATTATCTATATCCTTTTTATAAGCATTAACCACTGATTTTGCTATTGGATGATTAGAAAAACTTTCAGCATAAGCTGCATATTCTAATACTTTTTCTTTATCGTAATTATTACTGCTGTTAACAGTGGTTACATTAAATACTCCTTTAGTAAGAGTTCCTGTTTTATCAAAAACTACTGTTTCTATATCTTTTAATATTTCTAAATAGTTACTTCCTTTAATTAAAACTCCATTTTTAGATGCTGCACCAATTCCTCCAAAGAATCCTAATGGAATTGAAATAACAAGTGCACATGGACAAGAAATAACTAAGAATATTAATGCTCTATATCCCCAATCACTAAATGTTGCACCTTCAACAAATAACGGTGGAATAATAGCAAGTAAGGCTGCTGATATAACAACTATTGGTGTATAATATTTGGCAAACTTAGTTATAAAGTTTTCTGCCTTTGCCTTACGGTTACCTGCATTTTGAACCAAATCAAGTATTTTAGCTACAGTAGATTCTCCAAAAGGTTTAGTTACTTTAACAGTTATAACACCACTTTGATTTATAAAACCACTTAAAACCTCATCCTCTTTTTCAATAGTTCTTGGCATTGACTCTCCAGTTAATGCTGAAGTATCTACCATTGTAGTTCCATCAACTACAACTCCATCTAGTGGTACTTTTTCTCCAGGTTTTACAACTATATATTCTCCTATATTAACTTCTTCTGGCGATACAACAACTATATCATTACCTTTTTTTAAGTTAGCAAAATCCGGCCTAATATCCATAAGACTTGATATTGACTTACGTGAATTGTTTACTGCTATATGTTGGAACAATTCACCTACTTGATAGAATAACATAACTCCTACACCTTCAGGATATTGTCCAACTATGAAAGCTCCTATTGTTGCTATTGTCATTAAAAAGTTTTCATCAAATATTTGACCTCGAGCTATATTTTTAACCGCTCTTAAAACAATTTCTCCACCAACAATAACATAAGCTATTAAAAATATAATTAACTCTATATTATTTTCTAAATTTAATATATTACCTATAAGAAAAATAGCTCCGCCTAATATTAATTTATTAATTTCCTTTTTATGCTCTTTATATATAGAGCTTTTTTCTTTTTTTAAACCACTATTATTTTTTTCTATAGTTTCCTTATCTAAAACTTTAACCTGTGGTTCTAGTTTTTTAACTATTGATTTTATTTCCTCTGAAATTATTGGAATGTTTTCTTCCTCATCATATTGAAAAACTAAAGTCTTATTCATAAAATTTAAATTTGCTGCCTTAACACCTTTAATTTCTCTTGTTTTATTTTCTATCTTCGAAGCACAATTAGCACAATCTAAACCTTCTAAAATCAACTCTTTTTTATTATTTTTTATTTCTTTCGGTTGTATTTTATTAATAATGTCATGATTATGATCATGTCCACCACAGCAATTACTACCATGGTCATGTCCACTGCAACAATCTTCTTTATGATTATGCTCATGGTTATCTCTACTACAACAACTATTATTCTCAGTCTTTATAATTTCTATTTTTTTTGCACTCAACGTTGGCTTTAAAGGAATAGTTTTTTTATCCTCTTTAATAATTACGTCCGGTTCTATTTTATTTACTATTTTTTTATTTTTAATAAGGTGTCTTCATTTGAATCTTCATCTTTTGTTTCAAAAAGGAGACTTCTAGTCATAAAATTAACTGTAACATCTTTTATATCATCTAATTCTTTTATTTTATTTTCTATTTTTGAAGCACAATTAGCACAATGTAAATTCTCTAAAACTAATTGTTTTTTACTCAAAACATTCACCTCCAAACTATGAACATATGAATAATTGTTCATATGTTAATATTATAATACTCCTTTACCCTCAAAAGTGTCAACGTTTTTTTGAAAATTTATTTTAAATTTAAAACTACATCTTATATAAAAATACTTTAAAGTTATTGAATAGATTTAAATTGGAACTTGTTTCACTATATTTATAGGATTCCAAATTAGTGACTAAAATTATTCTTGGTAAATTTTTATAAAAAAATAACCAACATCTAATAGTTACTTTATAATATAACTATAGTATATTGGCTTTTAAATCTAACACTTTTGAAATTACATTTTATATTTTCATAATTAAATTTTTATAAAAATCTTTTTCATACCCAACCTTTTTTAGTTTTTTATCTTTAATAAGCTTTTGTACTCGTGAAATAATACTTTTATCATTTATTCTAAATTCTTTTTCCTCTTCAATGATTGTTGTACTTTTGGGAAAATCAATGACAAGGTTGTGCCTTTGTCACATCCTAAATTATGTGATTGAACATTTACTCTAATATTCAAATCATCAGCCATTTTCTGAACCAAATACAATCCCATTCCCGTAGATCGACTCAAATAGCTTCCCGTAACCCCTGTAAATCCTTTATCAAAGATAAACGGCAAATCAGATGGTGGTATACCTAAACCATTGTCATTGATATACAAAACAATTTGCCCTGTATCTGTATCTTCTTTCACTTCAAAACGAAGCAAAGGAGAAACTTCTTTATCTGGATATTTCACACTATTGCTGATTATCTGCCCTAAAATAAACATAAGCCCTTTTTGATCAGATACAACCTCATAATCTTCATCTGAACATTCAATATGAAAGCCTGCTTCTTCTAAAAGCGTAGAATTATCCTCAACAGCTTCCATGCATACATTTAGAATTGACAACGGTTCCCAATAATAATCCTTGTGCACAGCACCCAGACGGGAAAAATAAAGAATTTGTTCTACGTCTTGCCTGATATAGTCACGAGCATATAACATTCTTGTGTGAACAAGGGGAGATATTTCATCTTTTCGATTATCCAATAACAATGTCATTAGTGATAAGGGCCTTTTGATTTCATGTACCCAGTTTTCGATATAATTCTCATAATCTATAACCTGTGTATTTCGCTTATCCACTTCCACTTGCTTTTCTCTTAAATACTGACCAATCTCATGGATGTATGGACGTAGTGATGCAGAAGTGATTTCACTTAACAAATATTCATTTGTTTCATCCGGTTCTAGCAAAAAATTTTGGAATGCAACGTTCTCTTTTTTACGTTTTCTAATGATAAGCGTAAGTGGTATGATAAATGCAGATAAAATAACAAAAAACATAAGACCGGCAAGTTTAAGAAAATCTCCCGGATACGCCACCCATGCAAAAAACAGAAATAAAATATCAACATAAATCAATGAAATCAACCAAATCTTGCAAGAAGAAATATGGGCGAAAATAGTATGTATTTTTTTCATAAGTTCACCCACTCTCTTAATCTATACCCCTGTCCTCGCACTGTTTCAATGCGATTATCAATACCAAAACTTCGCAATGTTTTTCGTAAACGAGTGAAATTCACTTGTAGTGCATTTTCATCTATAAATTCATTCGTATTCCAGATAGCATGACACAATTCAGACCTTGTGACGATATTAGGACTATTAATCAATAAGGTAAGCAATAGCTTTCCCTCATTTGGTGGTAAAATATAAGAATTTTTGCCAATATAAATTGTAAAAGTGTTGGGGTCAATCCTAAAATTTCCACCATTTAATAAACCTTGCTGTTCATTTTTTGAGGTTCTACGCAACAGATTTTTGATACGAGCTAACAAGCGTTCCATGTTGCACGGCTTTGTTAAATAATCATCTGCGCCTAATCCCAACGCGTGCAATTCATCCTGCAATTTATCTCTTGCAGTCAATATCAATATATTGCCAATACCTTTGGACTTTAGTGATTTGCAGATTTCAAAGCCTGATTGATAAGGTAAATTTATATCAAGTAATATTAAATCGGGAGCAAGTTCAAGTATTTGAGAAACTGCATTTTCAAAATTTGATATTGGCAACGCTTCATATCCTGATTTATTTAAAAGATAAATCAGCTCCTCCCTCATGTATATATCATCTTCAACCACAATAACCCTAGTCAATAAAACCTCCTCCTCTCTTTATTACAATAGCAGTATACACAGTCATTTAGGAATTTGTCTTCCATTTTAATTTTCCTATTTCACGATTTGCTGTTCGAGCAACGGCTACTGCATAAATTACCAATACAAGAATAACACTAACTGCCATTATAAACATAAGTGGATAGGACTGTCCAATCGTAGTTTGGGAAGAATGAAGATGTTTTTGCATAGCATACAATCCAACAGAACCGCTTATGCACGCTAATAAAAGAGGAATCAAGAAATACCACATAACCTGTTTGTTTATTGATTTTTTCATTTGCTCATGATTTGCTCCTAACATTGACAACGTTAAATATCTTTTTTTAGTTGCATGCATTTGTGTTAAAAATTGTAAAGAGAGAAGCGCACAAGCGATAATTAAAAACATAAATCCCATATATAAAGTCGTATAACTTTCTGAAATCACATAAAACAACTGACGCCCAAAATTGTTCAAGTAGCTTTCATAAACGAAGCCAGATGGTTTCAATAAATGATTTGCGTCCATAATTGATTTCATTAAGCCATCTGCATTGGCCATTTCTTCTGGGATACAGAAGTTCCAATAAACCATGCAAGTATCAGGGTCTACATATTTTTCAAATACTTCATCTGAAACAATCAATGCTTTAGTAATGAGGATATTTTCGTCAGCAGTCAGACCTTTCATAGGCACAGATGGAACAAAAAAGAATGGCTCACCATCAATAGAAAGAAGCGGCGTATTCGTGGATTTTGCAGTTGATGAAATTTCATTCAGCATTGAAAATTCGTCTTTCTGCGCAGAACCACGGAAGTCAGGGTTTATATAGAATACTGCTTCATTCTCACCAAGTGTCAAAGGAACTTCACCGGATGCTTCCAGTAGTCTATTGTATGTAGATACTGGAATTAAATATGGTGTAGAGCTATCAGTACTAATAATTCCTAAGATATTTAATGCCGGAGGATTATCAGGACCAATCGTATAGCTTAATGCGCCTTGTGTATCAGGATCTACTACATCTGGTGGTAAATGCTGCACAACTTCTTCTCTAAATTTCGTCCAATCCACAAAAGAATTTATGCCATCGGTCCCAGGTTTTCTCATATTTCCTGTTTCAATACGGTTCAAATGTGCCACATAAGGTTTCATCTTTTCAGAAGAAAGATATTGTTCTACCATCTTATCATCGCCCATCACAGTAAAATCATAAATAGAAGAACTCCTGCTCAACTTATCAATGTTCGAAATAATACTGACCAAACCGTTAGCAATTAACATAATTGTAAGCATCATCAAAATAGATGCTACGCTGACTGAAATATATTTGCTTACAATATTTTCTTGTAACTGTCGTAAAGTGAACGTATAAAGTCCCTTTGTCGCTTTGTTTTTAACAGAACTGGCAAATAGACTTAATAGTCTCGCCAACCCTCGAATAAAAAAAAGTGTCCCTACAATACCAAAAATCACAGCAACAAGATTTCCGATAAAAAAATGCTTTAAAATAACCCAATATGCTACAACTAAAAATACAACACCAGCAAGTAATGTAAAAAAACCACCACCTACTTTTCCAGTATCTTGTTTTTTTTCTATTTCTCCATAAAGCAACTGGTAAACTTCTTGTTTCAAAGTTTCTCCACCTAAGATAAACAAAGTTAATGCCTGAATTAGCAAAAGTCCAATCACTGTCCAGACAACTGCAACCATAGAAAAACTGGATTGGTGTGCAATTACTCCTTGCCCAACCAAACGTGCAGTGGCAAGACTGATGATTTCTGATAAAAAGCCACCACAAATAATTCCTCCGCAAAGAGCTAAAAGAGATGTAATAACCCCCTCCATCATAAGTTGAAAGAACAGATGTTGCTTTTTCATACCAAACATCAAATAAAGTCCTAATTCCCGGCTACGACATTCAAGTTTATATTTATTTGCAAACATAACAAGGAAAAATACAAACAATAACCCACACAAATAAACCATCGGCAGCACTGTTGTCAGCAATCTATCTACAGCATCACTTTCAAATTCTCCTAAAAATCTTATGACATCTTGTTGCCCTAAAGAAAGAACGATATAAAATGCCGCCACAGCTGTTACCATTGTGAGAAAATAAATCAGATTTTCATCTCGACTTCTTTTTGCATTGCGCCACGCCAGATTAAAGAACATTCGCACTTCCTCCTCCCATTTGAGCCATTCCCTGTAAAATACGGTCGTAAAATTCATCTCTTGTTTCCGTTGGAATTTGTCGACGCAACTCATGAAAAATCTTACCATCCTGTATGAATAATATTCTGGAACAAAAACTTGCTGCATTAGGGTCATGGGTTACCATTAAAATTGTTCTATTCTTTATTTGATTAATTTCTTGAAGTTTTTCCATTAGAAGCCTTGCTGCTTTCGTATCTAATGCTCCGGTAGGCTCATCTGCCAAAATAATATCCGTGTCAGAGATTAAACAGCGGGCTGCTGCTACACGTTGCTTTTGTCCACCAGACATTTGCGATGGAAATTTAGAAAGTACATCTGTGATTTTTAGGAAACTTGCAATATCGTTTAATTTTTTCTCAGATAAGCATGCGTCTGCGTTGTGTATGGATAAGGGAAGCAATATATTTTCTCTCCCAGTTAAATTATCCAACAAAGCAAAGTCCTGAAATAAATATCCAATTTTATTACCACGATACATAGCTAGTTCATTACCGTTAAAAGCACTGATATTTGTTCCAGAAAGTAAAATCTGACCGGATGTTGGCTTAATAATCGTAGCAATACAATTCAGTAATGTTGTCTTTCCCGAACCACTAGCTCCCATAATTCCTAAATATTCTCCGGGAAGAACATCAAAAGTAATACCATTTAATGCTTTTGTAGGAATACCGACTTTTTTATAAGATTTATGTAAGTCTCTGACTTCTAATATTTTTTCTGTATAATTCATAAATAGGCACCTCTCATTCATTCTCTTTATCCTAATTTACAAGTTAATTTTATATTATAGTGACCTGATATTATACTTACATTCATTGTAAGGTTTATTATTTAAAGATCTTATTGAGCTACTTTCTCCATATAAATCTATTATATATTCTCTACATGTCCAATCTCTCATAAAACCTTTAAACATAATTTTACTTTTGTCTATTTCCTGCTTTTCCATATATGATTCAATTGTTTTAAATACTAATATTTTAATTACAATTAAAAATTACAAACACTATGCCCAATATTATAGGGAAACAAATATGTGCGTAAAGCTAAACCACTTTATTCTAATAAACCACTTTTCTTTTAATTTATTACTATATAATAATAAAAAATTTAAATAAGCTATTCATTAAAAATTGATTTAGAGACTCTTATAGATTTTTATATTTTATCCAAATAAAATATTACCTTCATTACAAAAATTGTATGTTTTTAAGATAATTTTACCATAATAAAAAGCCTCAAAATAAAAGTTTTATTTTGAGGCTGAATTTAGGCATAATCAATCATATGCCTTGTATTAATAAAAAAATATATAATTAAAAATTATTCCTATAGCCATTGTAGCTCTTTTATAGTTTTTTCAACTAACTCCATACTCATGTTAGGATTTATAGTTTCTTCATGTCTTATAGTTATTACTGACATAGCTATTGCCACTTTAACTATTTCATCCATAGATAAATTATTCATATAACCGTATGCTATACCTGATACAAAGGAATCTCCTGCCCCTGTAACATTTTTAACTTCAACTTGTTCACTCTTTACAAGTCCACAACAATTATTATTGCAATAATAAACACCATCAACATCTAAACTAATAAATACATTTTCTACACCTTGGTTTAATAAGAATTTACCAGCTCTTTTAGCATCTTCCATATTCTTAATTTTAAATCCACATAATGCTTCTGCTTCTAATCTGTTTGGTTTTATAGTGTGAAAGTATGGTATTAAATGCTTTATATTTGCCGCTTTTGCTGATGATATAGGGTCTAATATAAATTTAGTTTCACCCTTAAAAGTTTCTAATATGTATTTAAGTAATTCTGGATTGTCTGAATCTAATACTGTGTATTCCGAATTTCTAATTACATCCGCCTTTGAATCAATAAATTTGCTATCTAGTTTGTTTGCACTCTCCATATCAACTACAGCAGATACCATTTCACCATGCTCATTTAAAACAGCCATATATGTAGGTGTACTACTATCCTCTAACATTAAAGAATTTTCCATGCAATATCCAATTTGTTTAGAATGCTCTATTATATCTTTTCCGTTTTTATCATCACCTATAACAGATATAAATTGAGTATCTACACCAACTCTAGCTAAGTTTTCTGCTATGTTTCTACAAACTCCTCCAAATGATATTTTAATATTTCCTGGTATGGAATCACATGCTTTATATTTATTTCCGCAAAATCCCAAAATATCTATGATTGACATACCAAGTACCAATACATATGAATTATTATCCTTACCCATCATTTTCCTCCTGAACACTTAAAATACTATTTTCTGAGTAACTTATTTTAATATAATTTATATTATAGATTTATATAGATTTCAAATTTTAATTTTGAAATCTATAAGGTTCTAAGTTGACTTTTAAAATTATCCATTCCAAAACTTTGATACCTAAAATAGTGAGACATGCCCCTACTCACTTAAAATTCAACAATTCATCTTGTATAAAAACACTTTAAGATTATTGAATAAATTTAAATTCGAACTTGTTCCCCTATATATAACCAAATCTATATTTTCTAAAGCCAATATGTAAAATTATTTCATTTGAATTTTTGATAAATTTAAACAACTACATTTAAATTCCGCTCTTTTTAGGATTACACTTTTATATTTAAATTAACCATTGTATCCCTATATTTTTAAAACCTAATTTATACTTGAAAAAATTTAATATTTGGTACCAAATAAGTATTATATTGGATAAAATAATCGTTAACTTTTTATCTATTTCAAGGTCAATACTAATTATTTAATTAATAAAATTACACGTATAAATTAAATTTCAAACTTCAATATATGAAAAAAATAAAGCATATAAAAAATAAGATGTCAAAGATTCGAAGCATATTTGTCACTAGACAAGAAGATGAAATCCATTCATAGTTGGGCTATGTATGGATTTTATCGACAAAGTATTCTCGGCAAATAGGCGAGAATATTGACTTTATTATTTATTTAATTATGCCCAACTTAAATGCCCTATAAAGTAAGCAAAAATGCGTGTTTAAAAAAATTGTACATATAAAATAATAACTTAATATATAACAATAATCAATTATTTTTGACATTTTTGTGACATTTGGGTTAATTTTCTTGTAGTTTTTTGTCTTATTTTCCCCAATTGGAAAATAAATTCTGTAAATTTCTATAAAATAAAAATTGAGAATTGATTTTTAAAGTTTAATACTATAAAAAAGCATTAAATTTTTTATCTCAATCCTCAATTTAAATGAAATTACTTTTATTACATATTTCTTGTAGCTATTAAATCTACGCCAGTATCTAAAATGTTTTTAACTATTACGTCTCCAACCTTAATTGGTGCTTCTACTTCTATATCATTTAAAAGCTCCATACATTTTATATTTAACTCTTTTGGTATAGCTGTATTTGTTTTTACTGGCAATCTTTTATGAACGCCACCTTTAACTTTAACTGTTGATGTAACAACTCTTGTTGGCGCTGTTAATTCTTTAACTCCATACTCTGCCCCTCTTGGACATAAGTTTCCTGTTACTTTATAATCATTATCTATATCTACACTTAAGTGACATCCTCTTGGACATACTATGCATATTAATTCTTTAACCATAAAATTACGCCTCTTTCTCTACAGATATTGTTATTTCATTTGTTGCAATTCCCTCAAGCTTCATTTTAGGAACCATTATTTTTTCCATTTCAGCTGGTGCCATATGTTTTCTCTTAAAACTTAATAACTCTTCATCGCCAGCCTTAACTTTTATAGAAACATCATGCTGAACTGCATTAGTTCTCATAAATACTTCTATTCCTTTATCAATGTTTTCTAATCTTATTTTTTGAGGAACTGTATAAGTTATTCCATTGCCATTTTTTATAGCTATATAGTTTTCACTATCTTTTATTTCATTTTTTATATATTTTGCTGCATTTGCTCCAGCTCTTTTACTTTCTGCTGTAACAAAATCAACAAGGTCATGAACATGAACAACATTTCCACAAGCAAATATTCCTTTTATACTAGTTTCCATCATTTCATTTACAACTGGACCGTTTGTTCTTCTATCAAGCTCTATTCCTGCATTTTTAGATATTTCATTTTCAGGAATTAAACCTACTGAAAGAAGTAACGTATCACATTTAAATTCTTTTTCAGTTCCTTTTATAGGACTTCTATTTTCATCTACCTGTGATATTACTATAGACTCAACTCTTCCATCACCTTTTATATCTGTAACTGTGTGTGAAAGATATAATGGTATATCATAATCATTTAGACATTGTACTATATTTCTATTTAATCCATTTGAATATGGCATAAGCTCTACTACTGCATGAACCTTAGCTCCTTCTAAAGTCATACGTCTTGCCATAATAAGTCCTATATCTCCAGAACCTAATATAACAACATCTTTTCCTACCATATATCCTTCCATATTTACATATCTTTGAGCAGATCCTGCTGTAAATACTCCTGCTGGTCTATCTCCAGGTATAGATATTGCTCCTCTAGTTCTTTCTCTACAACCCATAGCTAAAACTATAGCCTTCGCATTTATAACCATATAGCCATCTTCTGAGTTGATAGCATGGATTTCTTTTTTATTTGTAATATCTAAAACCATTGTATCTAGTTTTACATCTACTTTTGTATTATTTAATAAATCTATGAATCTTTGAGCATATTCAGGACCTGTAAGCTCTTCTTTAAAAGTGTGAAGTCCAAAACCATTGTGTATGCACTGCTCTAATATTCCGCCAAGTTCTTTATCTCTCTCTATAACTAATATTTTTTCTGCGCCATTATCGTATGCTTCTATTGCTGCTGCAAGTCCTGCTGGACCTCCACCTATAACTACTAAATCGTAATTCATCTTCAAATCCTCCTGCTACTTTCTTTTAGTTTCACCTGTTAAAATATAAGAGCCTTTTTTATCTAAAACTATATCTTTTAAATCTTTATTTAACTCTCTTGCTAAAATTTCTTGTACTCTTGGACCACAGAAACCGCCTTGACATCTTCCCATACCTGGTCTACATCTTTTCTTAACACCATCTAAAGTTGTAGCTCCCACTGGTCTTTTTATGCTATCTAAAATTTCTCCTTCTGTTATGTTTTCACATCTACAGATTATTCTACCGTAAGCTGGGTTTTCTTTTATTACCTTTGCTTTCTCTTCAGTTGATAGTTCCATAAAATTAATTTGTTTACGCTCTTTTATAAACTCTTTTTTTCTTTTAAGCTACATCCAGTATTTTTTAATAATTTAATTGCCTCTAAAGCAATTGCTGGTGCTGAAGAAAGTCCTGGTGACTTCATTCCTGCTAAATCAATAAATCCTTTAGCATCTTTTGCTTCTTCTACTATAAAATCTGGTCTTGTAGAATACGCTCTAAGTCCTGCAAAGTTTCTTATTCCATCTCTAAAAGAAATTCCTTCAACAGATAAAACCCCTTTATCCCTTACAAAAGTAAGAGCATCTGAAGTTGTTGAAACATCCTCTTTATTTTCTATATCCTGTGCATCTGGTCCTACTAATAAGTTTCCGTGAACTGTTGGAGTAACTAAAACACCTTTTCCTAGTTTATTTGGACATTGGAAAATTGTTTTTTCAACAAGACTTCCTTGACTCTTATCCATAACATAGTACTGACCTTTTCTTGGAATAATATCATAATCAGCACTTCCAACCATATTGTGAATCTTATCTGCATAAACACCAGCTGCATTAACAATATATTTAGCACATATCGGCTCTTTTTCATTATTTACATATATTTTATATCCATTTTCATCTTTTTCAATTGAAGTTACTTCAGAATTTAATTGAAGTTCTACACCATTTACTACTGCATTTTCCATTAATGCTATTGTGTATTCCCATGGTCCTACAATTCCACCTGTTGGTGCATATAATGCCCCTTTTATTTCTTTACTTATATTAGGTTCCATAGATAAAACTTCTTCTTTATTTAAAACTTTTAAATCTTTAACACCATTTCTAGTTCCATTTTCGCAAAGCTCTTTAACATTTTCTAAATCTTCATCTGAAAAAGCTAAAACTAATGAACCATTTCTTTTAAAAGGAACTGATAATTCTTTACATATATCTTCAAACATTTCATTTCCTTTTACGTTCACTCTTGCCATTATTGTTCCATTTTTAGGATCATATCCTGCATGGATTATTGCACTATTTGCTTTTGTAGTTCCATTAGCTACATCATTTTCTTTGTCTAACACCTTAACTTTTAAGTCATATCTTGAAAGCTCTCTAGCAACAGACGCGCCTATAATTCCTGCTCCTACTATAACTACATCATACATAATTTTTTCCTCCTAGAAATTAGCCATTTATCTAAATTTATAAAAATAATTAATCTTCTTTTTCTTCCCATTCCATAGCTCTTACAACTGCTCTTTTCCAGCCTTTATAAAGCCTTTCTTTTTCTTCTTCACTTAAGTTTGGCATATATTCATTATCTATATTCCACTTATCTTTAATCTCTTCTTTACTTTCCCAGAACCCTACTGCAAGTCCAGCAAGATAAGCCGCTCCTAATGCTGTAGTTTCTCTTATAAGTGGTCTTCTTACTGTCTTTCCTAATATGTCAGATTGGAATTGTAACAAGAATCCATTAGAACTTGCTCCACCATCTACTTTTAGCTCTGTAAGACACATTCCTGTATCTTCAACCATTGCATCTATAACATCTTTAGTTTGATATGCTATAGATTCAAGTGCAGCTCTGATTATATGGTTTCTATTTGCACCTCTTGTAAGTCCAAATATTGCACCACGTGCATACATATCCCAGTATGGTGCGCCAAGTCCAGTGAAGGCTGGAACTATGTAAACTCCACCATTATCTTTAACTTTTTTTGCAAAATACTCTGTATCGTGAGCATCATTAACAATTCTAAGTTCATCTCTAAGCCATTGGATAACAGCTCCACCAACGAATACACTACCTTCCAGTGCATATTGAATTTTATTATCTATTCCTATTGCAATTGTTGTTATAAGTCCGTTTTTACTGTTTATGATTTCATCACCAGTATTCATAAGTAAAAAGCAACCTGTTCCGTAAGTATTTTTTGCAGAACCCTTTTCAAAACATGCTTGACCAAATAATGCTGCCTGTTGGTCTCCAGCTATTCCTGCTATTGGAACTCTAGTACCACCTTTACCTCCAAGGTTTGTTCTTCCATATACTTCACTACTGTTTTTAACTTCTGGTAAAATATTTTCTGGTATATCTAAAATCTCTAGTAATTTTTTATCCCATTGTAATGTTTTTATATTGAAAAGCATTGTTCTTGATGCATTTGTATAATCTGTTGCATGAACTTTTCCATTAGTAAGTTTCCATAAAAGCCATGTATCAACTGTTCCGAATAAAATTTGACCTTTTTCTGCTTTTTCTCTTACACCTTCAACATTATCTAAAATCCATTTTATTTTTGTAGCTGAAAAGTAAGCATCTACAACAAGACCTGTATTTTCTCTTATATATTCTTCATGACCATCTTTTTTTAATTTGTCACATATATCTGCCGTTCTTCTACATTGCCATCCAATTGCATTGTAAACAGGTTTTCCTGTCTCTTTATCCCATAAAACTGTAGTTTCCCTTTGATTTGTAATTCCTATAGCTGCTATATTTTCTGCTAATAATCCTGTTTTTGCTAAAGCTTCTATAAGTACTCCATATTGAGATGCAAATATCTCCATAGGGTCTTGCTCAACCCATCCTTTTTTAGGATAAAAACATGTTATTTCCTTTTGGACTATCTCTAAAATATTTTGATCCTTGTCAAAAACTATCGCCCTTGAACTAGTCGTCCCCTGATCTAAAGCCACAATATACTTTTCCATTAATAATCCCTCCAAACAAATAAAAAAAGCTACAAAAACAACACACCCCCACTTTAAGCATAATCAAATAAATAATAGACTAATATTTTAAATATTTAATCCTTCATTTCTTTTCTTATGCCTTAACGGCGTTTTTGTTTTTGTAGCTTTTCTCTAATTCTCTCGCTACATAAACCATATATCTTTTTTAGTCGAGGAAACTGCTGTAGCTCCAGCTTGAAGCGCAGTCATTATATCCTCTTTATCCTGTATTAGCCCACCAGCAATAACTGGTACTTTTGCAAAACCAACTACGGTTTTAATTATTTTAGGCATAACTCCAGGTAATATTTCTATTGCATCTGCATATCCTGCATTCATATATTTTTTACTACCTTCCAAAGATAATGAATCAAGTATGAAACATCTTTGGACTGTTATAAATCCGTTTTCTTTAGCTTTTTTTATTATGTTTGATTTTGTACTAATTACTCCATCTGCCGATGTATTATTTTTTAAAAAGGTTATCACTATATCTCGATTTGCAAGTCCATCAACTAAATCGATATGAACTATAGCTATTTTATTTTTTTCTTTAATTCTTTTAGTTATATCGGATATGTTACATATATCACCAAAAAGAACAAACACGACTTTTGAGTCGGATTCTAAAGCCTTACAAAGACCATCCATATCTTTAACTGCAGATACTATCGGTGACTGTTCTAATGCGTCATAAAAAACATTTCTCATCTAATCAACCTTTTCAAAGTTATTATAAATATAAAAACTTTATTCATATTTATTAACATTATAATATAAATCATATAAAAAATAAACCTATTAATTTTTTACATATAAATATTTACTACTTTTTAATACATTATTCATTTTCTGAATATGAGTTTAATATATCACCAAATTTATTTTTATTAAGAGTATGAAGTACCACGCCACTTACTTCATAACTAGATGTATTCCCGTCTTCTCTTAATTTTTTTAAAGTTTCCATTATATCAGATACTAATAATTCTACATCTGAATTATTTAATATAGTAGCTGAATCCTTTGCTGCATTTTCAATACTTACTTTTATTTTATCTTTTTTAAGTTCTTCTATTCTACCATCTTTTTTATTATATTCATTTTTTCACCTCGTATTTTTAATTTTTAGTTTTATATGTAATTTTTTAATTTTTAGAAATTTTCACCTTCCTTTTATTTTAAATAGTATATAATAATATGTAATTCTAAATGTAATATTAAATTTTTAATCATGGTATTAATAAATTGGTGTTATATTTGGAATCCTATATATACATAGGGTTACAAACTTAATTTTCTAGTGAAGAGTGAATAATTATAATCTTTACATTAAAGTATAATTGTCTTAATAAATTAGTTCTAAAACTTATAATCTTAAATTATTTTTTAAAAGAGGTTCTATATATGAAATTATTTGATAAATCTAAAAATATATACTTAATAAAAACTATATCTACTTCATATAAAAATATAAGATTTTCTTATTGGGAAAATTCACTTTTTGAAGCAATTTATAAAATACTTACTATTAGTATTTTTACACCATTTATTTCTTTGATATTTAATAAATTTCTTTATTTTGCTGGTTTTAATAGTTTAACTAATGGAGAACTTATAAGATTTGGACTTAGTAGATATGGATTTTTAACATTTATTGTTTTAACGCCAATAATAATAGGCGTTATATTTATAGAACTTTCTGTTCTTATAATAATCTCTTATTTTAGTAACTATAAAAAACGTATAAATTTAAAATCAGCACTAAAAAAGGCTTTCTCGAATATTAAAATTATATTTGGTTTTGGAATGATTCATATGGCATTATATTTAATTCTTCTTTTGCCATTATTTAATGTAGGTGCTAACTCATCTTTAATTCCATCTTTAAGTATTCCTAATTTTATTTCAGATGAACTTATGAAAACAACTCTAGGTGGAATTTTATATTTATTAGTATTAGCAGTTATTTTTTACTTAAACGTAAGATGGATATATTCTATTCATATTGTAATTTTAGAGGGTGAAACAAGCTTTAGGCGTGCTGCTAAAAAAAGTAGTGAAATAGTAAAGAAAAATTATATTAAAACTGTTGTTATTTTAATCAGCTCTATAATTTTATTTTTTTACTTTATATACTATTATCATTTTTACTAGTTTCTCTTATTTGCTTTATAATTTGGCTTGTGAATAAATCTTTTGTTTATAAATTTTCACCAGCTATTACCTTTGTAATTTCTTTAACTCTATACTATATCTTAATGACTATAACTACACCTATTGTTATTAATACACTTACAATTCTTTATTTAGATTATTGTGATAAAAAGAATATTTGTATTGATAATATAGAATTTACTAGCGCTGACAAAAAACAAAGTTTTACTGTAAAACATAAAAAAGTAATTTTATCCCTTGTAATAGTGCCGGCTCTTTTGTTTTTCGTAATAACTTCTTTATTGGTAGATAGTTCTATTGTTAGAGCGGTAAATGATACCCATAATAATTTTAAGATTATGGCTCATAGAGGTTATAGAAATGCAGGTGTTGAAAATAGTTTAGAAGCTATAGAAGGGGCAATAAATGCCAATGCAGATTTTGCTGAAATAGACGTACTTCAAACGAAAGATAATAAACTTATAGTTATCCATGATACTAATCTTAAAAGGCTTGCAAAGAAAAATGTAAATGTATATGACTTAACCTTAGATGAAATTAAAACCCTACAAACTTCTCAAAATGGATTTGTAAGTAAAATTCCTACTTTAGATGAAGTTTTAAAACTTTCTAAAGGTCGTATTAAGCTAAATATAGAGTTAAAGCTTCATGGGTACGAAAATAACTTTGTAGATGATTTTTTAAATATATTAAATGAAAATGATTTTTATAATGAATGCATAGTTCAATCTACTAACTATAATATTTTAAAGGAAGTTAATAAAAAAGCTCCTAAATTAACAGTAGGATATATAGTGGTTGCAGGTATACCAAATGTTGAATTTATGGATATTGATTTTCTATCTGTTGAAGAATCTATTATAAGTAATAAACTAATAATGGCCTGTAGATTATTTAATAAAGATATTTATGTTTGGACTGCAAATACATTGACTTCAATAGAAGAATATTACTATATGGGTGTAGATGGAGTAATTACCGATGAGGTAAAAGCTGCTAGAGAATTAATAGATTCTATATCTAAAGATAATTTTCAATTTCAACTTAACGATTTAATTCAATCTTTTATTTAAGTTTTAACTTATTAATAAGGAGAGTTTTGTATGAACTCTCCTTATTTTTTTCACCTCTAACTAATCTAGTTGTATACAATTTTATATAATAACTTTTAATGATTTTCAACATTAATGTAACTTGTTAAAGTAATTTTTATGTTTTTACAAGTATTATAATTAACAATGCTTTTGGCATATTATATTAAGTTTTATGCATATTTTGTATATTAATACATCATTTTATGTATATTCCACTTATAAATTGTATTTTTATTTGATTTTATGACGAAAAAGGGTGGACTTTTTTCATTTTCTGTATTATTATAATAAGAAATTGTATATTTATAAACTAAAGAAGGAGGAATTATATATGCTAAAAACAGAAAAAGCATCTTATTCTAAATGGAACTTATTATTATTTTTATTACCATCTTTAATTGGCGTATTGTTTTTCATGACACCTGTTCCCCATGAAGGCGAATTAACAATACCAGTGGCCATACTATCTAGGGCTTTACTTAATAGATTAATCGATTTTATGCCATACATAGTATGCTTTATGATTACTTTAGCTGCACTTGGAACATTAGTAACTAAATTAGTAAAACCTAATTTTATTATAAATAATAAATTTTTCAATTCATTATTTAATATTTCACCAATTTGGGCTGCATCAAGATTTTTCGGAATGATTTTTGTAATATGTGCTACTTTTAATATTGGTCCAAATTTCATTGTATCAGAAAACACAGGTGGACTTTTACTTTATGATTTACTACCAATTCTATTCTCAGTATTTTTATTTGCTGGATTATTTCTACCACTGTTATTAAACTTTGGATTATTAGAATTCGTAGGAACTTTTTGTAGTAAAGTAATGAGACCAGTTTTCGGATTGCCTGGTCGTTCATCTATAGATTGTATAACTTCTTGGCTTGGTGATGGAACTATAGGTGTACTACTTACTAGCAAACAATATGAGGAAGGTTATTATTCTGCTAAAGAAGCTTCAATAATAAGTACAAGCTTCTCTGCTGTTTCAATAACATTTAGTTTAGTTGTAATAGCTCAAGTAGGACTTTCTAATATGTTTATACCTTTTTACTTAACTGTTACATTATGTGGAATAATTTTAGCTATAATAACTCCACGTATACCACCACTTTCAAAAAAAAGTAGAAGCTTTTTTAATAATGCTAAAGCAGAAAATAAGGAAATCATTCCTGAAGGTTACACTTCTTATCAATGGGCTTTAACTCAAGCATTAGAAAGAGCTGAAAAAAACAAAAACTTCTCTGAATTAGTTTTTGAAGGTGTAAAAAATGTTTTAGATATGTGGCTTGGAGTTCTTCCTATTGTTATGGCTATAGGAACACTTGCTTTAATAATTGCTGAGTATACTCCAGTTTTCCAAATACTTGGTATGCCGTTCATACCAATACTTAATCTATTACATATACCAGAAGCAGCTGCTGCTTCTCAAACTTTAATAGTAGGTTTTGCAGATATGTTCTTGCCAACAGTTATAGGTGCTACAATAGTTAGCCCAATGACAAGATTTATCATAGCATGTATATCTGTAGTTCAATTAATATATATGTCTGAAATAGGAGGACTTATACTTGGTTCAAAAATACCAGTTTCATTAAAAGATTTATTTATAATCTTCTTAGAAAGAACATTAATTGCTCTTCCTATTGTGTCATTAATAGCACACATAATATTCTAATAAACAAAGAAATCTCAAAATGAATAAAACATTTTGAGATTTTTTTATTTCTATTTTTCTATAAGGTTCATTATCTTATCATATAACTCCCCTTCAATGAGATTATTCATATTTCCATAATAAAGTTTTTTATCAATATAAAAAATAGTTCCAATATAAACTTTAGGTTCAGCATATACATAATATATTTCATCATATTTACTAAAATCATCTATATTATATTTAATCTCACCAAATAACTTCTCAAGTTGAAGAACTATTTCCTTATCAATTAAAACTTTCTCCATCTCATTTTCATCTGATATATTTCCTTTGTATAACATATATTGTGAATATTTTTCTAAACCTTCTTTTACTGAATTATCTTTCTCTACTTTATTAGCTTTAGTGTATTTCATACTATAACCTTGATACACTTCTAAATCTGTAAACTCTTCATCATTTTTTTCTCCTACAATTGGTTCATCAAAAACAATTCTAGCTAATAGTCCTCCTTTGTTTCTTGAAAGACTACCTAGTGGTTCTGTTCTATTAGCCTCTGGAAATCCACCACCTACTGGAAAGTATACATTCTCCCTAAACTCTATTGGAGCATATTTATAACTATCTTTAGTAAGATATGTTGCTACAACATCACCTTTCATACTTTTTAGTGCAATTATATATCCTAAGATAATTATTGATAATATAATAAGTATAATTACTAAAATCCAATTTGTTTTTTTATTCTTCATATATATCACACCAACTCCCTCTCTAAATTTATATTCTAATTAATTTTATAATTAGCGTAAATTTAAATCATAACATTATATCTATCATTATGTTAACATATTGTAAATTAACCTCATTTTTACATAAACTATAATATAGTTGAAAAAAGCCGTATTAAAATAGATTTGTTCTTCTATTTTAATACAGCTAATTTAAATAAATTATTAATCTTCATCAAAGAAATCTAAATATGAATAGGTTTCTCCGTCCTTTTTCCATCCTAATATTGCATCCATGTTTACATTCTGTGCTGCTCTGAATATAGATTTATCTACATCTTTAAAGTTTTTCTTTAAATCTGCTATCATATCCTTTATCTCAAAACGTTTGTTCCCTATTTTCTTTGCAGCTACCATACATGCACAATTTAATGGCCATATACCGCTGTTTTGAATGAATTTTTGTATATATGGCTCTTCTACATAATAAAGTGGTCTTATAAGCTCTAATCCTTCAAAATTAGTTGCCTTTAATTTTGGAAGCATTGTTTTAAAATTTCCTGCATATAAAACATTTAACATTGTAGTTTCTATTACGTCATTAAAATGATGTCCTAGTGCAAGTTTATTACATCCAAGTTCTTGAGCCTTTGAATATAATGCACCTCTACGCATTCTCGCACACATGTAACATGGATAGTCTTTAGCTATGTCATCAACAATTTTAAATATCCCTGAGTCAAATATATGTATAGGTATATTTAAGTAATTACAGTTGTCAATTAAAAGCTGTTTAATATCTTCATGATAACCAGGATCCATAGCTATAAACTCTAGTTCAAAATCCATTTGGCCATGTCTTTTTAATTCCTGAAAACATTTTGCCATAACTAAACTGTCTTTTCCTCCAGATATAGCTACTGCAATTTTATCTCCATCTTCTACTAATTTATAGTCTTTTATAGCCTTTATAAATTTAGACCATATATGTTTTCTATATTTTTTTATTAAGCTTCTTTCAATTTCTTGTATAGGGCGTCTTTCGTTAAATGGAATTAATACTTCACATCCACTACCAGCTAATCCCTCTTTATTTTCTTCACTCATATTTACACCTCACTTACCTTTAAAATATTATAACACCAATCTATAGTGATACAAACTCACTTTTGAACTTCTACATTAAAATAATAAAAAGAGTTTAAAAATTTAGCTTATAAAAACTTATTTTCTAAACTCTCTTATATAACTTTGTAAATTATTTATCTTGAGCTTCTTGAATAGATTTTTTTACAGCAAGTTTTATAACAAAATATAAAATTAAAAATTTTATACAAGTTAACCCCAAAGTCACTAAATGTGGTATTAAAGTCATACTCATAAATACTCCCCCTAATTTTACAGTTAATAATATTATACTATATAACTAAGTTTATATGCTTTTTTAACATTTACTTTCATAATTAAAAGTAAACATTATCTATAGTTTAATAATTACTTACTAAACTTAAATTAAAGGTTATTTATATGTTTTAATATTTAATAGTTTTTATAGATGTGTCTTGAAAAAATGTATTTGCATTATAAAGCATTAACATTTCATCTATTTCATTCTTTTCTATTAATTTTGACAAGTCTTCTGTATAGTATCTTAAATCTACCATATATATTTCACTAAAATCATTTATTAAAAATGGAACAAAAGAATTAGCATAAGAATCCTTTACTATAAGCAACTTTCTATCACTATTTGCTTTTGTACTTATCTTTACTAAAGGATGATTTCCATCTAAGAAAACAGTATACTTATCTTTTTTCTTAAGGTTATCCATTGCATACATAGAATTACTCTCTTTTTCTTCTAATGGATACTCTACCTTTATATCTTCATCTATATGATTTTTATATTTATAAAGATTAATGCTATCAGAAGATACACCTCTAAAATTACCTTTAGAGTATAGTGAACCTAAAAACTCATTACTCACTTCTACTTTATCAAAGTTATCTTTATCTGCTAAAGACAGATTCATGCTCTTAGCTAATTCTTCATAAGCATAGTATGCTCCATCAGTTGTCCAGTGATGATCCGTTTTATAGTATATGTACTCATCTTTTTTAGAATTTAACTTTTCATATACATCTACAAAATTTATGTCTTCATTTAAACCATCTTTAAACTTATCTAGATATGTTTTTTCACTAGGCTCTACTACATAGTTTGGTAACTTATCTTTAAGTATATCCACTGCAGTAGGTGCTAATACAATATATTTTTTTAACTCTTTAGATTGATTATCAAAGTTATTGATAGCATTTACCCTAGTATCAACCTCTTCTTGTGATGGTGCTTTAAATTTTTCAAGTAAATAATCATCTTTTCCTAAGTAAACATCATTACTTTCTTTTTTTCCTATAAATTTATCACATTTAGATTTTAATTCTACCCAAAAATCTCTAAATGCAAATTGGTCAGAAATATATTCTTCATATTTTTTAGTAAATTTACCTTCAAGCAAAGATTCTATTGAAAACTTAGGCTTCTTTTGAAGCACTCTATTTTCCAACTCTGAAAAATCTTTATTTGGAGTTATTATATTTAAAGCTACAATAGATGTAAAAAATCCAATAAACATTATAGCTACAATTATCTTTAATAATTTATTATTTTTGTTCAACACTTTCACCTCTTTTAAGCTAATTATTCATACTTCTAAAATCTAAAGTATAAGAATGGATTATAAGTTTCATTAACTAAATAAGCCACTGATATAACTAACATTATTAAGTATATACTTGGTAATATTACTATCTTTAAAGTTTTTAGTTTTATTTTTATAAAATCAACTAATCTTTTTAAAATAGGTGTTGAACATATTATAACTGCTATGATTAATCCTATATTAGTTGTGAAATAATACATTGTCATACTATCCATTAAAGGATTGCTATTAAGACCAAACATAACTTTTATGTACTTTAAGGCACTATTTAATGTTTCTACATCAAAGAACACCCAACCGATTATAACTAGTACCATTGCATATAAATTAGCAATAAATCCAGGCATTTTTTCAAGCCATTTTAATAAGAACATTTTCTCTATTACTAATATACATCCAAAGTAAAGTCCCCAAACTATAAAGTTCCAACTTGCTCCATGCCAAAGGCCAGTAAGAAACCAAACTATAAATAAATTTCTTAAATGTTTCCCTAGTGAAACTCTATTACCACCTAACGGTATGTATACATATTCTCTAAACCAAGAGCCTAAAGATATATGCCATCTACGCCAAAACTCTGTAATACTCTTTGATATATATGGGTAATTAAAGTTTTTCATAAAATCAAAACCTAACATTTTTCCAAGACCGATTGCCATGTCTGAATACCCACTAAAATCAAAATATATTTGGAAGGTAAATGCTATTATACCAAGCCACGCTCCAATCACAGTAACATCATTTATTGGAGTATTTTTAATAGTAGTCCATATAATTCCTATATTATTAGCTAGTAAAACTTTTTTAGCTAAACCTACTATAAATAATTCGCATCCTTCTCCAAACTTTTCTAGTGTTTCATGCCTACTATCTATTTGTTTTGCAACTTCTCCATACTTTACAATAGGACCAGCTACTAACTGTGGGAACATTGTAACATACGCACCAAAAGATATGATGTTTTTTTGCACTGGAATCTTATCTAAATAGACATCTATAGTGTATGACATTGTCTGAAACGTATAAAATGATATACCTACAGGTAATGGTAAAGTTTTTGCTACTAAATTTAGACCAAGTAATCCATTAACGTTTGCTATAAAGAACCCGTAATATTTAAAAAATGCTAAAATTCCTAGATTAATAACCATAGAAATAATAAGAACAAGTCTTGCCTTGCTCTTATTATCTCTATATTTATCTATAAGAATTCCGTTAGTATAATCAAACACTGTTGAAAATAGCATTATTCCTATATAAACAGGCTCACCCCATGCATAAAATATAAGACTAAATATCAATAATACTAAGTTTCTTATTCTTTTAGGGGATATATAGTAAACTAGTAATGTTACAGGTAGAAATACAAATAAAAATATTAAACTACTAAATACCAATTTACGTCCCACCTTAATTATTAAATTTTGTTTTTATATTATTTTAAAGAACCATCAAAAGCTTCTTCTATTTTTTCTGCATCCTTTGATACTGCTAATAATATGTACGTTCTTTCAGATTTTAAAACCTTGTTTTCTACTAAATTATATTGTTCTGGAAGATAATCTTTAAATCCTTCACCATTTTCATTTACTTTTGCTTCGATTTGTTTTTTCATATCTTCAACTTTTGCTTCATCTTTAACTTTTATAACAGCTACTTCATCAGCTTGTAAGTTTGTTTTTGGTATGTAAAATGAAATTTCTTCTATATCCTCTGACTTAACGCCAACAAACTTCTCTAATTTTTCTTCACTACCTTCTTGCATATCTGCAAATTCTGTTGAATTTTTTATGTTTTCTATTACTTCTTTTGTCGTTGGGTTTTTCTCCTTAGTACTTGTCCCACAACCAGTTAACATTCCTACCGTTAGTATTGCTCCAAAAGCAATTGCCATTATTTTTTTTGTTTTAGTGTTTCCTTTTAACATATTTTTCATCCTTCCTGTATTTAGGCATACTCAAATAAATAATAAACTAATATTCTCACTTATTTGCCATGAATACTTTGTCGATAAAGCCCATACATAGCCCCACTATCACTAGATTTTATCTCTTTGTCTCATGACAAATATACTTTGAATTTTTGACTTTTTATTTATTTTTATACGCCTTAAAATTTTTATGTACTGATTTAATTAACCTAACTTTTCATTCTCAATTTTTAAGTAGCTAAGTTTAACTCTACTTTCCCTTATAATTAATGTAAATTGTTTTTTATTTCATCTATCCATGTGCTATAAAAGGTTCCTTTTACATGTTTACCATCTGGCTCAAAAGAATTATCATTTCCTTTTAAAAGCTTACCAATATCCATATAATTAACCCTTTGTCTCACACACATATCTACAATCAATTTATTAACTTCTTCTATACGAGTATTAGTAATTCCATTTGTAGCATCCTCTCCAAAACTTGCTACTGGAAATACTGATTGAACATATATAGTAGAATTTGGTACTTCTTTTTTTATATCTTCTATTAGTTTTTCATATTGTGAAATAAAATCTTCATTTTTAGAAAAACAAATCAAATCATTCATTCCATAAAGTATAAATATATTTTTAGGATTTATATCTTTTAATTGATTTACATAACTTACTGCAACTTCAGTAGTATCTCCTTTATTAGCTAAAACTCTTTTATCTTCTACTAATTCATAAAAAGAGAACCCTTCCGTTATAGAATCTCCCATAAATGCAGATGTTGTTAAAATATTTTCATCACTGCTTGTCTCATTATTTTCTATTTTATTTTCTTTATTGTCACTTTTATCTTCTTCCTTCTCTTTAACTTCTTCATTTGTTTTAGAGTCTTCTAACTGTTTGACCTCTTCTTTTTTCCATATACCAATTCATTTTTTTATTTACACTCTTTATATAATTAATCATTGGTATAGATGCACCAAATATAATAATCAAACATACTATTATTGCCATAATTAGTCTTTTCTCGTTAACCACAACATACTTTTTCTTTTTGTTCATAATGCACCTCAAAACATCTATGTTAAAACTTTTAAAGTTAAATACCTACATTAGTGTATATAATATACTTTAATACTAAACTATATTATCACAATTAAAAGCTATTTTAATATAATTTTTAACACTTTTACATAAAAATTTTATCATTTAATATAGCAAAATTAATTACAATAATATTAAATTATAACTAATTTTATATTATTTTTTTAAAAATCTAAACTTTACTATTGTATTTTTTTAATAAATTTAAAATTATTAACGTTTTGTTTAAAATTTTTAAACTCCCTATATACACTTAATCTCATGAATAATCAACAATTTGTTTTAAGTTAAAAGTTATTAAATAAATTTAAATTGGAGCTTATTTCCCTATATAATTGTGTATTAAAAAAGCACCCTATAAGGGTGCTTTATCATAAATTCTATTTTCCACAACACTTTTTGTATTTTTTACCACTACCACATATGCATGGATCATTTCTTCCTACTTTAGTTTCTTTAACTATTACTTTAGAAGCTCTCCATTCTTTTGTTATCTCTTTTCTTTTTTCTTCTGAGAATATTGCATTCCATTGTGGTAATTTGTATAAGTAATCAGCTTTAGATTCTAACATATTGAAATATAATTTTTCAAAATCAATTTTCATATCTATTTCAGCATTTGCATCCATTGACTCTAAATCTAATTCTTTTTCTATACTCTCATTTATTCCATCTAAGAATCCCATAAATTGAACATCTGTAACGCCATATTCTTCAGCTAATTCATTTATTTTTCCCTTAATTTCTCCATTTAAATTAGTTAATGCTTTGCTATATATAGTAGTTTCAACTCTAGCATACTCTTTCCAGAATTCTGGTTCACCTTTGCTTTTCACAAAATCAACTACGTAATTTGTCCATTCATTATATAAACTCATGTTATTATCTCCTTTATGAATAAATTAAAATTTATCTACTTCGTTAATTATAATAAAACTTTTGATTTGTTTCAATATTTACTTAACTTCATTCTATTTAAGCTTTAATCCATTAATATCTTCCTGTGAAAACGGTTTTGAAACATCGTAATTTCCACCTATTGTTTGCAAATTTTTATTATCTATAGTTAGCATAACCTTGTCAATACTACTTAGCTGAGTAAGGGACGTAGCTAAACAAGTAAGTGTGGTTTTTTCTTTATTCTCATTCATTTCAACTTTTGCAGCTTCACTTAAATTCACATATGCAATACCATCTTTAATAGAAAAGCTTAATAATCTTGTGTCTTTAGGGAATATTGCTTTAGATTGACTAACTACTGAAGGGCCTTTTAAAAGCTCTTGAACTATTATTTCTCCTAACAATTCTTCCTTATCAACTAGTCTTTCTTCTTTTAAAATTTTAGATTCACTATCATTTTCAGTTCCATCAAAATATAATGTTAAATCTAAATACTCTCCACTTTCTTCTTGTTTTACATTTAAATTCTTGATTTTTTCTCTATTTAAAGCACTATTTTTATCTTTCTTATCGTAATTTATAAAAGATAAAACACCTATTATAGTAAAAGCAATTATTAATATTATTATTATTGATTTCTTTTTCATAACTGCCCCCTTATACTTATTATTAGCATAATATCATTATACACATATAACATCACTGTGTTTATCTCTATTTGCCATAGTAATATTTACATCTGTTCCTATTTGAACCTTGTTTTCCTTTAAAACGCTTATAACTGTCTCATATGCTAACTGTGGATAGTTATTTGTTTTGCTTAAGTGTCCTAAATATATATTTTTAAGATTGTCTCCTAAAATATCTAATATAGCATTTCCACAAGCCTCATTAGATAAATGTCCAATATCACTTAAAATTCTTTTCTTAAGTACATATGGATATGGCCCAAATTTAAGCATTTCAATATCATGGTTACTTTCTAATAAAAATACATCTGCCTCTTTCAAAACATTTTTCACTTCTTCTGAAAAATGTCCTAAATCTGTTGCTACTGCTGCTACCTTATTTTTGCTTCTAAATGCATAACCTCTAGGATCAACAGCATCATGATGTATTTTAAAATTTTCTATAGTCATATCTTTTATGTCTATGTATTTCTTATCAAGAAGCTTTATATTTTCCATCTTTAATTTACCTAGTTTGCTTTCCATAGCATTCCAAGTAAGCTCATTTGCATATATAGGTATATTGTGTTTTCTTGATAATACACCTACAGATTTTATATGGTCTATATGTTCATGAGTTACAAAAATACCGTCTATTTCCGAAGGGTTTTCACCTATATTAGTTAATTCCCTTTCTATGTTCTTACCTGCAACTCCTGCATCTATTAAAATTCTAGTATTACCATCTGATACAAATACACTATTTCCGCTACTACCACTAAATAATGGACAAAATATCATAAACTTCTCCTTCTCTTAACTTACTAATCACACTTTGCTCTTGTAATGTCTCCACCTAAGCGTTTAAACTTTTCTTCTATATTAGGGTACCCTCTATCTATATGTTGTATTCCTTCAACAACAGTAGTTCCTTCTGCAACTAAACCTGCTATAACAAGTGCCGCTCCTGCTCTTAAATCTGTTGCCTTAACATTAGCACCTTTAAGTTTTTCTACGCCATCAATAACAGCAACTCTTCCCTCAACAGTTATGTTTGCTCCCATTCTATTTAACTCTTCAACATGTTTTAATCTGTTTTCATATATACTTTCATTTATTACACTTCTGCCCTTTGAAACAGCTAATAAAGTACTCATTGGCTGTTGTACATCTGTTGGGAATCCTGGGTAAGGTAATGTTTTTATGTTTACACCCTTTAAGTTTTTATCTGATTTAACGATAATATTGTCATCACCCTCTGTAACATCAGCTCCCATTTCTATTAATTTCGCTGATATAGACTCAAGGTGTTTAGGTATAACGTTCTTTATTTTTACTTCTCCTCCACATGCAGCTGTAGCTACCATGAAAGTACCTGCTTCTATTTGGTCTGGAATAACTGAGTAATTGCATCCTACAACCTCATCTACTCCTGTTATTTTTATTGTATCAGTTCCTGCACCTTTTATTTTTGCGCCCATACTATTTAAAAAGTTTGCTACATCAACTACATGCGGTTCTTTAGCAGCATTTTCAAGAATAGTAACACCTTCTGCAAAAACAGCTGCAAGCATGACATTTATAGTTGCTCCAACACTAATTACATCAAAGTATATGCTTGTTCCAACTAATTTTTCTGCTTTAACACTAACAGCGCCACATTCTATTGTTACGCTTGCACCTAAAGCTTCAAATCCTTTTATGTGTTGATCTATAGGTCTTGAACCTATAGGGCATCCCCCTGGAAGCTCTACTCTAGCTTCTTTAAATCTTCCTAAAAGAGCTCCTAAAAAGTAATATGACGCTCTCATTTTTCTTACATGTTCTGTATTTGCATTAAGACTTTTAACAACTGTACTATCTATAGTTAAAGCCCCTTCTTTTCTTTCAACTTTACATCCTAAATATTCAAATATTCTTTCTATACAATTAACATCTTCAATATTAGGGATATTATCAATACAGCATTTTCCCTTACTTGCTACTATAGCTGCTGGTAAAATTGCTACTACTGCATTTTTCGCTCCACTTATTTCCACTTCTCCATATATGGATTTACCACCATTAATTATTAATTTTTCCATTACGGTATCATCCTCACTATTTAATATATATTAAGTTTATCTTGCATCCTAAAAATCATACATATCATATTATATCATATACAAATTACATTATTAATACGAAATTTTAAAATATATCATTTATTCTACATCTAATATAAAGGCTATCATACTTATATGCAAGATATTTATGCATTTTACAAGAATTTTAAAGGTATTTAACCCTTTTTTAAATTATTGATATACTGTTCTAAACTAAATTTTAAATTTATGAATTCATAATATTAACATTATACTAATAGCTAAGAGTTATGGTGATTATTAATAACTATACTTTTTATATCATCAGATTATAAGAAAACTACATTCCAGTTTCATCCTAAAACTATTAACTATTACTTTTTAACTATTAAATAAAAACTTTTAAAGTTTTTATACCAGTAATTAAAAATATTATTTATAAACTTATTTCTATGTAAATAACCTTATAGATAATATTTTTAATGAATCCTTCCATTATTTATGATATAATATTGTTTATTATAAATTAACGAGTTTTGGCGCATTATATTAAGTGTGTCAATTTAAAACCTTGGGTTATGGAGGATAGTTATGAAATATTACTTAGTTGCCGTTTTTGATGAAAATTCATCTTCATCTCTTACAAAAATACAAAAGTCCATAAGTAAAAAATATAAATTATATAAAAATACACCTGTGCTTCATATACCTTTAGGTGTAGTAAATTCTAATGATTTTCAAAAATTGGATGAAGCAATGCTTAAAGTTTTAGCACCATATAAAAATTTTAAAATTATGATAGATAATAAAATAGTTTTTAATGATAGTTTTAATACGCTAGGCTTTAAAGTAGAAGATAAAGGATATATAAATAAGATTTTAAGAAGTGTATTTAATACTTTTCCAATTTATAATGTCAATATAAAGATGCCTAATAATGGTAATCTTAACATTCCTATAGCTAATGCTAATCATAATACGAGAAAAAGTGCTGGGAATGGAACATTATACATAGATCCACATTTTGAAAAAGATTCATACTTATACACAGCTAAAATCTGTAAGTTTGAACTTTGGAAACAACCAACATCTAATAGAGAAATGATAAAATCTTATCCACTAAAAGAATATTAAAATTTAAAACTAATTATAGTTATTTTAAACTGAAATGTATTGTTACATTGATTTTAACTAGCTTAATTAGTTTTTTTATGCATTTATTTAAATTTGATGTTTTAAACAATCTTTTATTATAATAATCTATTACTCCTATAAAACTCAATAGGAAATATTTAGCCTTTTTAATATATCCCTTTCATAAGTATATTGAATATGACTAAATTTATTGGTTACACTAATCCTGAGGACGGTGATTTTATGTTAGCTGTAATAATAGCAATAATTTCAGGTGTAAGCATGAGCCTTCAAGGTGTTTTTAATACTAAACTGTCTGAAACTGTAGGGCTTTGGGAAACTAATGTAATCGCTCAAGGGGTTGCTCTTATTGTTACATTTATTGTTATGCTTTTTGCTGGTAAGGGAGATATAAAAGCAATAAAAGATGCAAATAAAATATATCTTTTAAGCGGAGTTTTAGGTGCAATTATAGTTTATACTGTTATGAAAAGTATCTCTACCTTAGGTACTACTTATGCAATATCTATAATACTAGTTGCCCAACTAGTTGCAGCAGCACTTATAGATTGTCTTGGATTATTTGGCATTGAAAAATGTTCCTTTGGTTTAAAAGAAATATTGGGCATTGTAGTTATGATTGCAGGAATAATTCTTTTTAAGTGGCAAAAATAAAAAAGATGCATAGCATCTTTTTTTAGTCTATTAATTTATTAATTTAGAACAAAAACTTAATGAATAACTTTAAGTGTAAATTATTCTAAATTATATACCTCTTTACACATATTCAAAAAGGCTGTAGCTATTGGTGTTAACGTTCTCTTAGCACTAACAACTAAATACATACTTCTTTTAAGATTTAATCCATCCACAGTACTTATTTGCATGTTTTCATCTTTTAATAAATCCTCACATAGTGCTTTCGATAAAATAACTACCCCTAATCCAAGTTTTAGCATTTTTATTTGAGCATCTAAGTTATTAACTTCACATAAAACTTTCAATTTATGGTTATCCAAATTTGCTTCATCTAGTGCAGTTTCTAATGTTTTTCTTGTTGCAGATTCTTTTTCTCTTATTATAAAATCACAATTCAAAAGTTCATCAATAGTTAATACCGCTGGAAGACCTAACTCTTTTTTAGAAACTATAACTAGTTCATCCTCCATTATGTCATAACTTCTTATTTTATTATTATGTACGGTAGTACCTACTAATCCGATTTCACAATTTAATTCTAATATATCTTTAATTATTCCTACAGAGCCTTGCTCTTTAATATTAAATTTAACATTTGCATAAGTATCATTAAACTTTTTTATAAGCCTTGGTAATATAGCATTACATGGAGTAGTACTTGCTGATATATTTAATCTACCGGATATGTTGTTGTTAAAATTAGACATTTCAACTATAGAATTATTCCTAGTATTTATTATATCTGTAGCGTATTCTAAAAATAACTCTCCTGCAGGAGTTAAATTAACTTCCTTAGATGTTCTATCAAAAAGTTGAATTTCCAGTTCCTTTTCCAAACTAGCTATATTAGAGCTTATAGTTGGTTGTGAAAGATAAATAGCATTTGCTGCCTTTGAAAAACTTCTTAATTTTGCCACCATAATAAAAGCTTCTAACTGTTTAAAGTCCATACTTATCCCCCTCACTCATTATATCTACGTAATCTATTATGAATGTAATGATTTGAAATTTCAATAGCATTTATCAAAAAAATGAATGGTATACAATTTTTTATATATTTTTAATATTCTTTTATTATTCTAATGTAAATTCATTAAAATTTTTTACTTAAAGTTACATTTATTTCATGTATTCATATAATATATTGATGTATCAATTCTAGGAGGATATTTTATGCTTTCTTTAAAAAGGAAACTATCTCCCACATTAAGAAAAGCTATAGAAAACAATTTTTATAGTAAATATAGGGTCATTGTTGAATATAGAAATTTAAAGGATGATTTAGTTAAAAAAATTAAATACTTAAATGGTGAAGTATTATTTTCTATAGATACTATTAACTGTATTGCTGCTAATTTAAGTACAAATTGTATAAATCGTCTTATAGAGCTACCAGAAATTAAATATATAATTTTAGATGAATATGCATTTCTTTGTGGTAGAACTGTTCTTTTATCAAATGGTGTTTCATTGCAAAGTTCTGATAATATCATTAAAGGAGATTATAAACTTAGTGGTAAGGGGGTAGGCATTGGCTTAGTGGATAGTGGTTGCTATCCCCATAAAGATCTTTTATATCCAAACAATAAAATTAAACACTTTATAGATGTTATAAACAATTTTACTTATCCTTATGATGATAATGGTCATGGTACTTTTATCTCAGGAATACTTTGTGGAAGTGGTTATGAATCTAAAGGAAGATACCGTGGTGTTGCAATTAACAGCCATTTAGTAGTCGCTAAAGCTTTTGATAAAACAGGAAAGGCCTTTCTTTCATCTACTTTATTTGCGATAAATGAAATTTTAAAGTGTAGTGAAGATTATAACATTAAAATAATATGTTTACCTTTTGAAACTTATACTATTGATAGTGATTTTTTAAATATTTATTCCAAGCTATTTAAAGTTTGTATAGATAAGGGTATAACTGTAGTGGTACCTTCTGGTAGCAATTTATCATCTGAAAATAGTATTAAAGGATTTGCCGTTTTAAAAGATGTTATAACTGTAGGTGGTATAGATACTACTTCTGCTAGCAAAATTTATCCTTATTCTTCTTGTGGATCGTCAAAAACTCTAGCTAAACCAGATTTTATATCTGCAGCTGTAGATGTCATCTCTCTTAATTGTAATACTAGCTATATTTCAGAACGAAATGGCTTAAAGGTGTATCCTCCAAAACTTAATAGACATTATATTGATGTAAGTGGAACTTCTGTGTCTTGCGCATATATTGCTGGAGTTTGTGCACTTTTATACGAGTACAATCCACAGTTAATATTTAAGGATGTCTATGGTCTTTTAAAAGTATCTTCTAGATTAATAAAAGAAAAGAAATATATGCAAGGTAACGGGGTTATAGATTTAAGTAAAATCTTGCCTAAGAAGCAATAAAAGAGATGAATTAATCATCTCTTTTTTTATTTATTAATATCTTTACTTATACATAATTTTCTTCTTAAGAAATCTAAGGCACACTGTGTCGCACGATTTCGTATTTGTTGTCTATTTCCTAAAAGGTTTAACTTTTTAGTTGATACTTCACCATCAATATAAACACCAATATACACAAGACCTACTGGTTTTTCATCAGTTCCACCACCTGGACCTGCAATACCTGTTGTTGATATACCAATCCTTGCACCACATCTTTTAGCTATACCCTCTGCCATCTCTTTTGCCGTTTCACTACTTACTGCTCCAAATTCTTTTAAGGTTTCTTCTTTTACACCTAAAGTTCTCATCTTAGCATCATTACTATATGTTATAGCACCTTCTAAAAATACAGCTGATATACCTGGATAATTTATAAGTTTTGCTCCAAGTAATCCTCCTGTACAAGATTCAGCCGTTGATACTGTAAGATTGTTTTCTACAAGAAATTTTCCTAAAACATCTTCTAATGTATCATCACCTTCACCATATAAATTTTCTTTAAATATTTCTTTTAATTCTTCTTGTATAGGAACTATAAGTTCTTTTGCCTTATTTTCATTTTCTGCTGTTGCTGTAATTCTAAAAGTAACCTCTCCATCTTTTGCATAAGGTGCTACTGTAGGATTAGTTTGATTTTCTATTATGTGACTAATCATTTCTTCTGCTGTACTCTCTCCAATTCCAATAACCCTTAAAACTTTTGATGTTAAAACTACCTTTTGAAAGTTTGAAAGGTAAGGAACTACAGAATTTTCAAACATAGGCTTCATTTCTTTTGGTGGCCCAGGTAAATTTATAAGTATTTTATTGTTCTCATTTATAATACATCCTGGTGCTGTTCCATTGTCATTTCTTAAAACTATTGCATCTTTAGGAAAATAAGCTTGTTTTATATTATTTTTAGCCATTTCCCTTCCCATCTTTTCAAATCTATCTTCTATTCTTTTTAAAGATTCTTCATGTAATACACTTTCTTTTTTAAAAAATTCAAAGGATATTTCTTTTGTTAAATCGTCTTTAGTTGGCCCTAATCCACCAGTAGTTATAACTAAATCTGCTCTTTTAAAAGCTAATTCATAAGTTTCTTTTAACCTTTGAGGGTTGTCCCCAACTACAGACTGATGATAACAAAATATACCTAGCTCACTTAATCTTCTAGACAAGTATTGTGCATTGGTATTTAAGATATCCCCTAATAATAATTCTGTTCCTACAGCTATGATTTCACATTTCATATTAATCAACTCCTTTGTTTTTATAGGATCCCAAATTAAATTTTAAACTTATTCATTTATCAAATGATAAAATTCAAATTAATATTTTATCAATAACTAACAGATTATTTTAGTTAAAAGTTAAGAGTAAATAGTGGACAGTTGTGGTTCTTAACTAACTATATTTGTACTTATTTTTCTCAACTGATAACAAAAATTTGATGTATAAATTTAAGTTGGAGCTTGTTTCCCTATAAGTACCTATTTTTTTTAAAAAACATACCACTTTTTAATATAAAGTGGTATGTTTGTATAATTTAAATTAAAATACTGTTACTAAATTATTGAATATATTCTTGTTTTCTTTTATCTTTTTATCATTTCCAAGGATTGTATAAAAATCTTTGGATACTACCGCTTTAACAAGGTCTGAATGTTTTCTCATATCTTCTTCAGTGGCATTTAAAACTTCTTCTCTTTCCTTTCTTAAATCCTCTAAAGTTATATGTCTTATATACATACTCACAGCTTTTTCACCTTTCATAGATGGTGTCAATGGTGAATCTAGCTCACTTATTGTTCCTATTATATATTTTGTCATCTCTCTTTCTGAAGTAGAGAAAGTTTCAATATATTTAACTATTTCATCGTAAGCTTTTAATGTTTCAGCTAAGTTTGGATCTCTATAAGATACAAATACCATATTCCCACTTCTTACAAGACTTGTCATGGCACCATAAGCTCCGCCTTGAACTCTTATTTTATTCCATAAATAATCTAATTTCATTATAGTCTTTAAAACTAATAATTTTCCACTATATTCGTATCCTAAATCTTTAAAGTTATATCCTTTAGCAACGTATTGCACATTAGAAGGTGTTAATAATCCTTCATTTTTTTGTTCAACTTTAAAATCATACACTTGTTTTTCATATTTATTATTATTTATATTATCAGTTAATATGTTAATATTAGCTTTAAGTTTTTCAAGTTCTTCTTTTTCCCCTGTTACAGAAACCATTAAGTTTTCTTTATTAAATACTCTATTTTTTATATCTTCTAATTTTGCTACAACATTATTTATTTCACTATCAAAGTTTTCTTCTAAGTGTTGTATAAATTTATAGAATTCTAGTCCTGAAACACTTTCTATATATTTTGATGCTGGAGAATAATAAGAATTAAGCCTTAATGCTGCTACTTGATGTCCTCTTTCAATTATAGACATTTCAATTCTTGATTTTAATTGTTGAACAACTTCTTTTATTCTTTTTACATTTTTAAAATTAGTGTTGTTATACATCTCTGATAATAATTCTAATTGATTTGGAACTTTTTCCAAAATAGCTTTAGAATATCCTACAACATATGGATAGTATTTATTTGTATCTAAACTATCACCAAAAACTTCACTTCTAAAATATATTCCACCAGTGTTTATAAGAACTTCATTAGATAAATCTACATAACTCTTCTTATCTGTATCTAATTTTCCTATAAGTGATGTTAATAAGCTTAGATAACAAATATCTTCCTTTAGCACTGAAGTAGAGTCAAAGAAAACATTAATATATGCTATTTTGCTTGTAAATGTCTCGTGCCACAAGATTTTTATATCTTTTTCACATTCTTCTTTTACAGATAAATCTTCTACATTTTTATCTATATCATCTAATGATAAAAGCGGAATTGTCTCTAACGCTTCTTTAGAATCTGGTGTGTTTTGACGTAATATTAAAGTTTTTGTTTCTTCTATAATTTCTTCAAGTTGTTCATTACTTAAACTTTCTTTATAGGCTTTTAATTTTTCTTTTACTTTTTGGTCTCTTTCTTCTGCTAAACCTTTTTTAGGTTTTAATACTAAAAGAGATGTATGGTTATTGTTTAATAAATATTTTTCTATTAGACTTTCAAAATAATTAGTTGATAATCCTTCTTTCATTTTTTCTATCATTCCATCATACTGTAAATGTATTAATGGATCTTTTCCATATAACCAACTATCCATAAGACTTATATAATAGAATAAACCTTTAGGAAATCCTTGAAAATCTGCTTCTCTTAATCTAAATTCCGTAATATTTATACAAGCCTCTATAAGCTTTTTATCTATTCCATTTTTAACTAAATCTCTTAATGTTTCATCTACAACTTTTTCAAACTCTTCTTTTTTGCCTTCCTCAGAGTTTTTAACTATTATACTAAACACTGGTTGAAGTATACTAGTATCTAAACTACCATAAACATCTTTTCCTATATTATTATCTATTAGCGCTTTTTTAAGTGGTGCACCTTGAGTTTCTAAAAGTAAATATTCAAGTGTATCTAACGCTAAATGTACTTCTTCATCATAGCCTTTTCCTGTAACAAAATTTAAGGCCATAAATGTTTTTTCTTTTTCACTATCTTCCTCTGATATTGGATACTCATCTACCACATATTTTCTATCACCTAACGGTTTTTGCTCTTTTATTTCTGAATCTATTTGTTTATATTCAAAATTAGATAAATATTCTTTGTCTATAAAGTTTAAATACTTATCTATATCTAAATCTCCATATAAAAATATATAACTATTAGATGGATGATAATATCTTGAGTGGAAATTCAAAAATCCTTCTTGTGTTAAATCTGGTATAAATTCCGGGTCTCCACCAGATTCTACTCCATAAGTTGTATCTTCAAATAATGTTTCTTGTATTTTTCTCATTAAAACTCCATCTGGTGATGAGAATGCACCCTTCATTTCATTATAAACTACACCTTTATAATTTAAATCATCTTCTTTATTTTCAAGCTCATAATGCCAACCTTCTTGCATTAATATTTCAGGATTTGCATATATATTAGGATAAAAAACTGCATCTAAATATACATCCATTAGATTCATAAAATCCTTATCATTTTTACTTGCAAGAGGATATATTGTTTTATCTGCAAAGGTCATTGCATTTAAAAATGTATTCAATGATCCTTTTATTAATTCTACAAAAGGCTCTTTTGTGGGAAATTTTCTAGAACCACATAAAACACTATGTTCAATTATATGAGCCACCCCTGTATTATCTTCTGGTGGAGTTCTAAATCCTATTGTAAATACCTTATTGGTATCATCATTACCCAAATATAATAATTTAGCCTTTGTTTTTTCATGCTCAAATACTTTTGCTAAAGAATTAATTTCTTTAACTTCTACTTCTTTTAAAAGCTTGAATCCATTATTCATTAAAATTCCTCCTAAATTTATCTTTATCCTTTAGCCATAATTAATATTTAAAAATAACTTTTAATATTTAAATATAATAAAAGCATCATTATTTTAACTATAGGTCTATTTTGATATAAATACGCTTATTTGTATGTTTTGCTTTACTAAAAATTAATATTCATTAAAATAATTATACTATTAAAAAAAGATTGATTCCATAATTTAACTACAAATCAATCTTATCATACTATAGTTGTATTCCTTTAAAATAAAACTACAATCTTGGTATCATTATCTTTCCTACCATAGATAAAATGTTAGCATCTTCTATTCCAAATTCCTTTGTACTAGAATATGCACAAAGATATAAAATTCCGATTACTACACCCTTTTGAATTATAGGTGTCATAATTACAGACTTAAAATCTGTGCTAAGAGAATTATCTTCAAGTTTGCTTAAATCCTCAATTTCTATTGTAGTATTTGTCTTTTTTTCTTTAATAACATCTAAAATTAAATCCTTATCATATTTTTTTAATGTAAACCAAGTAGCTTCTCCTGGTTTTCTTGTGTATATATGCTCAACATCAGTACCATTTATAATAAATAAGGATGCACTTTTACATTCTATCATTTTCATGATACTACCAAGACAAAGATATATTATTTCATCTTTATTTTTGTTTTCTCCAACTATTTCTATTATATCAAGCATAGTGGATGCAATTCTAATATCCTTGTTTATATTTCCAGATACTATTCCAGTTATTTTATTAGTAGAGTTTAAGTTTCCTCTATAGCTCTCATCCCATATAACAGATTTATTTCGCCCTGTATTCTTTGCTGCATATAAAGCTTGATCTGCTTTTTCAATTAAATCTTCATATTCAGTTGCATGCTCTGGATAGTTAGCTATTCCAATACTTATAGTCACATCACGTCTTCCACTAAGCAAGTCTCTTTCTTTTACGCTAGTTCTAATTCTTTCTGAAATACCAAAGGCTTCTTCACTACTTGTCTCAGGTAAAACAATTATGAACTCTTCACCACCATATCGACCACATATATCACTTTCTCTTATATTTAACATAGCTGTTTTGCATATCTCTTTTAATATGTTGTCACCGGTTCTATGTCCAAAGTCATCATTAACTCCTTTAAAAAAATCAACATCAAACATAAGTATAGAAAAACTTGAACTACATTCACTACAAGAATCTAGTTGCAATGTAATTGCTTTTTCTAAATATTTTCTTGTCATGCTTCCTGTAACTTTATCTAAAGAAGAACTTACTTCTGATAAATATTTTTCTATTAAAACCCCTAATACTTTAGATAAATTTAAACATGTTTCTAAAGATTCATTATTTATTTTATTTAGTATTTGATCTGACTCTAAATATATATAGCCTTTTATATTGTCTACATAGTGCATGGTACATTTTCTATTATTATTTTCTAAATTACTATCCATGATTATAGGAACACACATAATTCCTTTTATTTGTGATGTAGATACTTTACAGTTATCTAGTTCTAAATACTCCATATAATTTTCATTTAAAATAAATTCCTTTTTAGTATCTCTCACTGTATTTATTATATTTAAATCCTTTGGCAATTTTGTGACATTTGATGTGCTTTCAAGTATATTAAATCCATTTTCATCTTCCACAATAACCATAGCTTTATTAGATATAGTTATATAACTTAAATATTTTAAAATTAATTTTATATTATTCATACTATCGGATGTGAAATTTTTAAATAACTCACTAGTACTTCTTATATTTAAGTTGTATAAATTAGCATTAACATCTTTTAAAGATATAGATAATAGCTCTCCTCTTATTATTTCTTCATTCAATACATCTTTAAATAAGCTTTCCATTTCTTGATTATTATTTAATTGTAACTTATATTCATTTAAATTTAATTCCTGTTTTTCTTTTTTGTAATAATCTAATAACGCTCTAAACTTTATAAAAGCTGTTTCCATTTTATTACTAATAAAAAACCTAACCTTAACTCTTTAGGCATTTGAAGAATTAAATCTATAATTGATCCACAAGCCTCAAAATAATATATAATAGCATAATTGTACTGACCACTTTCTAAAAACTTATCACCTATACAAATTAATAATATCCATAAAAGAAAATTTTCTTCCTGCTCCTTAAAATCACTTAACATAAAATTTAAGCTTTCTATATTCGGATTTTCTAAAAGTATATGATTTAAAAATCTTAATGTCCTATTATTCCTCTTGAAATCTATTTCTAATTCATATTCATTAGCTAATTGTAAAACTAATATTGCTTTTTCATATTCCTTTTTTAAATAGAAATTTATTACAGAATTTAATACAATTAATATTATATTATCTTTATTAACTATATCCTCTATCATTTCTTCTAATATAATTAAGTATTTATCTATATCTTTTTCTGCATTTTCTTCCAATTCATATACTATTTCGCACACTTTAGCTAACTTTGTTAAAGACACACCTGTATTTTTCGACGATTTTTTTGCAATATTCAGAAAACTTTTAGCCTTTTCTTTTTCACCGCATAAGCAATGTAGATTATAAGCTAATATATAAAACTGACCTTTATCTCTATTATCAACATCTGGTCCATCAGCATAATTTTTCACCAAAGAATAGTACCTATAAGCCTCACTATATTTACCAAATTTATAGGAGATACTTCCTAAATACATATAGCAATAATGTTCAAATCTTTTTTGTTTTTCTGCTTCTTTTAATTCCTTTTTACGTAAATTTTCTATGGCCTTCATAAATGTATTGTAAGCTTCTTCATATTCATCTAAACTGTATTGAACAAAACCTATATTTACAAGTCCAAGAACACCACAACTTTCAATGTTATTATCCACTTCAATTTTATAAACCATTTCATAATATTCCATGGCTTTATCCATTTCTTCATAAAAATCACTATATATAAGCCCTATATTATTCATGATTCTTACTTTTGCTAAAGGATATTTATCTGTACATAACTCTAAATTTTCAATCAATATAGGTAATGCTTCCTGTGGCTTATTTTTAACTATAAGTATGGCGGTTATCATATTACAAAATTTAAATCTATAATCTAAATATTTGTTTTTACATAATTCCATACCTTTTAATCCAATGTCATAACTTTTATCATACTGACCCATTGACATATACATTTCTGCTTTTATGTGCATGTATGCTATATTGCCGTTTTCATACTCTATATCTTTTAAAAGTTTTTCTATTTTTAACATATATTTTTCTATTTCATTAAAATCTTTATCATTTAACAAAATTGACACTATAAGTATCATTGAATCTACTGTTATTTTTGTATAATCTTTCATAGCTCCAATTTTACTTGCCTTATTAAAGCATTCCAGTGCCTTTTCCATATCACATTCTTCTTTGTAGAGTATTCCTATTTCAATTAAAATTTTCAAGATTTCTTCATCAAATTCATGCTCTTTATATGAATTTAAAATTTTAAAGTAATTACTTATGGCATCCTTTTTATTATTTACTTCTAACATTCTTTGTGCATTCTTAATACAATAATATTTTAAAGACTCTTTATCATTAGATTTTTCAAGATGATATATAATCTCTTCTAAATATTCTAGGCTTCCATCAAAATAATATTTTTCAAGAACCTTATATGCCATTTTATGTTTTTCTACTTTTTCATCATCATCTATATCATCATAAAGATATAACTTTAAAAATTTATTATAAAAATCATATACAAAACCTCTGTCTTCAATTTTTCTACATAAAACTCCCATATCAATTAACAATGCTAATTTATCTGATAGTATACTTATATCTATATTAAGCATTTTTAATATAAGTTCTTTATTAATAGCCTTATTAAATATAGACATAATCGTTAATATATCCTTTGATATTTTATCAAATTCATCTATTTGGTCTTTTACTGTATCATACATTGTTGCTGGAAGTTTAAGATGTTTTAACTCATATTTGTTATACCATTTTCCACTATCATCATTTATATAAATATATTTTCTAAAAAATATATTTTTTAAAACTTCTTCTATAAATAATGGATTGCCATGGGTATTGTTATATATAATCTGCGTAAAAGCATTTGAAACATATCTTTTACATAAAACATTACTAATCATTTCATCAGTTTCAATTTCATTAAAATCACTAAGCCTTATTTTTAAACCATTTTGTATATTTGCTTTTATCTTATTTAAAAAATCAATAAATTTTTTATTCTTTTTGCATTCTCCATCACAATAGCTAAATATTATTAAAACATTATTTTCTTTATTATATTTATTTAAACTATATATAAAAAAATTAAGTGTTTGTTCATCTTCATAATGTAAATTATCTATAATTATAATAGCTGGTTTATCTCTAGTAACTTCACAAATAAACTTAATAACTTCATTTATTACTTTTACTTTATCTTTCTTTTTTAAATCATTTTCAGTAATTTCAATATTATATTTACTTGTGAAATTTGGTATGAAAATATTAAGAATATCTCCATACTTTAAAATTAAATCTTCACTTGCATTACTAGCTATATTCTTTAATATATATAACAAAGCATTGCTTTTTTTAGTTGTATATAAATTGCTATACACTGTAAAATTTTTTAGATTTAATATATATTCTAAATGCTTTAAAAATCTTGTTTTACCTACTCCTGACTCTCCATGTACGGCAACAATTTTATCTATTCTTTCATACTTATTCATAGATTCACAAAGCTTTACTATTTTCTCTACTTGTTCACTACGTCCTACAAGTCTAGTATTAAAATTTAGTTTTTCTAATAATTCTTTTTTATAAGGCTTAAAATTTTTATTATATACCTTGTTTATTTCTAAAATAACATCTGTTATATTGTTATATCTATTTCTTTTATCAAGTTGTATCATATTTTTTATTATATTGTATATATCTTCATCTATATTTTTTTGTAAATATAAATTGTTACTATAACTGCCATCTATATTTTTAACTATAATCTCTAAATTTTTACTATTTATTTCAACTTTCTTACTCTTTAAACATAACATTAATAAAATTATGCCTAATGAATATACTTGTACACTTAATGTATCCTCGTCATTATCCTTTTTACATAGATTAAAAATCTCTCTATTTTCCTGTTCTTCATTAAATTCATATTTAGTAAGTTCTGCAGATAGCATATCTTTAAAAACTATTATATCGTCCTCTTCATTATAATAAATACTATCATCATTTAAAGAGTTATAAATACATCCTTGAACATCTAAATAGTTTAACATTTGACATAACTTCACAAAAACATCTAAAACTTTTTCTTTATTCTCAAATTTTATGCTACAAAGTTTTTTACTGTTCTTTAAAAATGCACTAGCATAATAATAATTTTTATTTGAAACAATTTTATTATCTATAGTATTTACTAGTCCAAATTCATAAACAGGAATAAGTCCAACCTTATTTAAACTTCCTAAACTAGAACAAGACTCTATGCAAAAGGAAATAAACTGTTCAGGTATGTTTTTCGAGTTTAGAATATTTATTATTACATCTCTTTTATTGTTTTGTAAATCAATAGCTTTATACGAAGAATATAATCTGCCTTGCTTTAACTGTTCAATTATTTTATATTTATTATTTAATATTTCCACTCCAACCCTCACCTCGTTACTAGGTATACAAGAATATAGTTACAACTTATCTTCCAATTGAAATAGTTATAAATTACCAACATAAAAATAACTAGTTAATATATTTTATTCCATATATATTTTAAATAAAATAAATTATATAAAATTTTAAATGGCTCTATATCAACTAGTTAATTGCTTCTAGATTTTTATTAGATTTTTATTTTATATTTTTATGTTAAAATTTCGAATCCATCCTCTGTCACTCTTATAGTGTGTTCCCATTGAGAAGAAAGCTTTCCATCTTTAGTTAACGCTGTCCACTCATCTTCTAATATTACTGTTTCTGGAACACCTAAGTTAATCATTGGCTCAATAGTAAATGTCATATTTGGAAGTAATATCATTCCTTCTCCTTTTTCACCTACATGAGCTACAAAAGGCTCTTCATGGAACTCTCTACCTATTCCATGACCACCAAATTCATATACTACAGAATATCCATGAGCTTTTGCATGTTGCTCAACAGCATATCCAATATCACCTACAGTTGCAAAAGGTTTTACTTGTTGCATACCTATTTCTAAACATTCTTTTGAAACTTTAACTAAATTTTTAGCTTCTTCTGATGCTTCTCCAATTATAAACATTCTGCTAGCATCACCATAATATCCGTCGACAATACAAGTAACATCTACATTTACTATATCTCCATCTTTTAATATAGTATTTTCATCTGGTATTCCGTGACATACTACTTCATTTATTGATACACAAGTACTTTTAGGATAACCATAATATCCAAGCGGTGCAGGATATCCATTATGCTCTACAGTATATTCGTGCACCCATGTATTTATCTCTTCTGTACTAACCCCAACTTTTATTTTTTCCGCAACCATATCTAAAACATCATGAGTAAGCTTGCAAGCTTTTCTTATTCCTTCTATTTCTTCATCAGTTTTTATTAATTCTCTTGGTATTTGATACCCTACTTGCTGTTCTATTTTTTGAAGTTCCATATCTTTTTCCATATGACATTTTTTATACTTCTTTCCACTTCCGCACCAACATAAATCATTTCTATTAATTTTATTCATATCTTTTCCTCCTAAGTATTTAAATAGCTTATATCTCTATAATCATATCCAAAGTTAATTAGTAATTAACTTAAAATAAAAAATATCTACATACACTATATTTTATTACTATTTTTAAATATGTATATGTAATAATATGTTAAATCTGAAATTATGTATATATAGAAATACAGGCTTAAGATTAAATTTATTTATCAAATTTTCTTATCAGTTAATAAAAAATAAGTTATTAACTATTAGAATAGTATTACTCTTAAACTTTATTAACCTTCTACTTTTATAAGTTATCACTATTCTTAATTGAAATCAAAATTTTAATGCATAAGTTAAACTTCTACCTTAATATAGGGTTTCAAATTAAATTTTAAGCTTATTCATTTATTAAATGAGGAAACTCAAACTAATATTTTATCAATAACTAATAGATTATTTTAGTTAAAAGTTAATAGTTGTAGTAATTATTACTCACTATGTTCCTAATAATACTAAACATACTTTTAGGAAAAGCTTTCATTGTTTTAGGTTTTATTTATATTTTTTCTTAACTGATAACAACAAGTATAACTGTAGTAAGTTAAATGTAATAAATAAAGCTAAAAATCCGTTCCTTATAAAAAACAAAAGTTAGGATATACCTAACTTTTAAATTATCCTTAATATTATTATACAATAAATTTCAATAAAATGGTAATTTTATATATGATATATATATATTATTCTTTTATCTTTATCTTGTAGTAACTTTAAATATTCATATAATGACACATTTTTTCTATTTATACTGTGTTGTGCTACAAATAAATCATTATGCTCTAAGTTTATATTAAATTCTTTAGCATGAATAATTTGTGTATGATATGGATAGTTATTATTTTTTATATCCCCATATTGTATAACGTCACCAATATCTAGCATATTATATATTTCATTAAAATTACTTAATGCATAATCTACAGTGATTTCTTTAAATATTAAAGCTTTATTATTTCCAACTCCATTTTCGTTGCCCCAATACTTTCTAAAATATCTAGCACTTCTCCAGGTTAATGATATTTTTTTTAATTGTTTTTCATCTCTCGTGTAGCAAAACCACTCCTTATAAGAATCATAACTTTGTCCAACCATATCAATTCCGCCAGCTTTTAGAGCTTGACAAACAAAATTCGCACAATCATTTTCTTTAAATATTGGATACTCACTTATATTAGGACTTTCTGCATATGCCTCTGCATAATTTTTAGCTGCTTCTCTATTATATCTTCTATACATGGATTGGTTTTTCTTTTCTTTAAGTAGCAGTTTTTTTCTTACATTTGATATAACTTTTTTTATTTTCACTACTACCACCAACTTAATCATATTTTTAATTATAAAAAATTTTAAATACATTTTTTACAACAAATTCATTTATATTACATACTATATTATATACATAAATTCTATAATTGTTTTAAGTAAAATAATTTTTTAAAAATTTATTTAAAAAATGACAAATAAAACACTATTTTAGTTTTATTTGTCATTTGAAATTAAAATATACTTTATTCAATTACATTTCCTATCTTTCTAAATTTAAAATACCTTTGTTTTAAAAGCATATCTATAGGTTCTCTTTTCAATCTACTAATGGCTTCTTGTAAATTTTTATTTATATTTTCACACATACTTTCTAAATCATTATGTGCTCCACCTAGAGGTTCCTTTATAATTCTATCAATTACTTCAAGCTTTAATAAATCTTTAGATGTTATTTTCATATCTTCTGCTGCCTGTTTTGCTTTATTGCTATCTTTATATAAAATACTTGCAAACCCTTCTGGAGAAAGTATTGAATATATTGAGTTTTCAAGCATCCAAACTTCATCTGCCACTGCTAGTGCCAATGCTCCTCCACTTCCGCCTTCACCTATTACAATAGATATTATTGGAGTTTTCAATTTAGACATTTCAAATAAATTTCTGGCAATAGCTTCTCCTTGTCCTCGTTCTTCAGCTTCAATACCACAAAATGCTCCTGGAGTATCTACAAGACATATTACCGGTCTTTTAAATTTTTCAGCCTGTTTCATAAGCCTTAAAGCTTTTCTATAACCTTCAGCCTTTGGCATTCCAAAATTTCTTAATATATTTTCTTTTGTATTTTTACCTTTTTGATGAGCTATTACAGTAACAGGTATATTATTAAATTTAGCTATACCTCCTACAATGCTAGCATCATCACCATAAAATCTATCACCATGAAACTCTATAAAATCTTGAAATATATTATTTATATAATCTAATGCTGTTGGTCTTTCTATTTTTCGTGCTATTAAAACCCTATCCCAAGCAGTCATATTTGTATATTTCTCTTTAGCCATTTTATAGAGTACAATTTCTAATTCCTTAATTTCTTTACTAAAATCTATACCAGTTTCTAAGGATCGTTTTTTTAAATCATTAATATTTAACTTAATTTCTTTTAATTTTTTTTCAAATTCTAATAAGGCCATGTTACATCACTCCATTTTAATGTACCATTAAACATGATAACTTAAAATATTTCCAAGAACCTTTTTTAAGTTCTTTCTATCTATTATTTTATCTATAAATCCTTTTTTTAATAAAAACTCTGCCTTTTGAAAATCCTCTGGTAGTTTTTCATTAATTGTTTGTTCTATTACTCTTCTTCCTGCAAAACCAATTAGTGTATTAGGTTCTGAAATTATAATATCTCCAAGCATTGCAAAACTTGCTGTGACCCCTCCAGTTGTTGGATCTGTTAAAACTGATATATATAAATTTCCATCCTCACTATGCCTTGCAAGTGCTGCAGATGTTTTTGCCATTTGCATTAGTGAAACTATTCCTTCTTGCATTCTAGCACCACCAGATGCAGTAAAAATTATTACTGGCCTTTTATACTCTGTAGCCCATTCTACAGCCCTAGTTATTTTTTCTCCAACTACAGAACCCATACTTCCCATTAGAAATCTACTATCCATAACAGCTATTACTGTTTCATATCCATGTATATTACCAACACCAGTAATTACTGCTTCATTTAAATTAGTAGCTTTTTTATTTTTTTCTATTTTTTCTTCATACCCTTTAAAATTAAGTGGATTTTTTGTTTCCATTTTTTCATCAAACTCTACAAAAGTCCCCTCATCTATAATTTGATTAATTCGCTCTTTACTTCCTATTCTAAAGTGTTTATTACAATTCTCACATACTCTAAAATTCTTTTCTAAGTCTTCCTTATATAAAAGCTTACCGCATTTTTCACACTTTACCCATAACCCATTAGGTATATTAGGTTTTGATGTATTTTCAACTTTATTAACAATATCTTTTTCTCCAGTTTTTACTCTAGCATATCTTTGTTTCTTTTTAAAAAGTTTATTTATTTCAAACATACTCTAATCACCTCACTAAGAGCGATAACCTAGCTGCTCGGATATGAATTTTGTATCAAAATTACCTTCCTTAAATTTTTTGTTATTTAAAATTTCTAATAAAAAATCTACATTGGTTTCAACACCATCTATAAGCAATTCATCTAATGCTCTTTCCATCTTCTTTATAGCTTCATCTCTGTCTTTTCCATAAGATATGATTTTTGCTATCATAGAATCATAAGTTGGTGGTATTTCATAACCAGCATAAATAGCTGTATCCACTCTTATTCCTAATCCACCAGGTAAATTTAAATATTTTATTTCTCCTGGGCAAGGTATAAAGTTTTTACTTGGTATTTCTGCGTTTATCCTACATTCTATTGAATGACCTTTTAAAATTATATCTTCTTGTAAAAAATCAAGTCTTTCTCCACTTGCTATTTTAATTTGCTCTTTTATTAGGTCTATTCCTGTTATCATTTCTGTTATTGCATGTTCAACCTGTATTCTAGTATTCATTTCCATAAAATAAAAATTATTATTATTATCTAAAAGAAATTCTATTGTTCCAGCGTTTTTATAATTAATAAACTTTGCCGCTTTAACAGCTACCTCACCCATTTTTTCTCTTAAATCTTCTCTTATAATTGGTCCTGGCGCTTCTTCTATTACCTTTTGATTTCTTCTTTGTATAGAGCAATCTCTCTCTCCTAGGTATACAGTATTTCCATAATTATCTGCTAAAATTTGTACCTCTATATGTCTTGGATTTTCTATGAATCTTTCCATGTATATGCTTCCATCACCAAAAGATATTTCTGCTTCTGTTTTAGCAGTTTCAAAAGCTGAAACCAAATCTTTCTCATCGTATACTATTCTTATTCCTCTTCCACCACCGCCAGCAGAAGCTTTTACCATTATAGGGTATCCTATTTCCCTGGAAATTTTTAACGCTTCTTGTGAGTCTTTTATTATTCCTTCTGAGCCTGGAACAATTGGTATATTGGCCTCTTGCATTATTTCTCTAGCCTTTGATTTATTACCCATATTTTCTATATTTTCATAGCTAGGTCCTATAAAAGTTATATTACATTGCTCACACATCTTTGCAAATTTACTGTTTTCAGATAAAAAACCAAAACCAGGATGTATGGCTTCTGCTCCTGTTAATACAGTTGCACTTAATATATTTTTTTCATTTAAATAACTATCTTTAGCTTTAGCTGGTCCTATACATACTGCCTCATCTGCTAATTGAACATGTAATGCATCTTTATCTAATGTGGAATAAATTGCTACAGTTTTTATACCAAGCTCTTTACATGCCCTTATAATTCTGACTGCAATTTCCCCTCTATTAGCTATTAATATTTTCTTAAACATATTATCAAGCCCTTTCCTATTAGCCTATAGCAAAAGATAACTCTGCCTGACAAGCTACCTTTCCATCAACAGTAGCAGTTGCTTTACCTATACCAATAGGACCTTTCATACTTATTATTTCTACTTCTAGTTTTAAAACATCACCAGGTATAACCATTTTCTTAAACCTAGCTTTTTTTATACCTCCAAAGTATGCAATTTTACCTTTAAAATCTTCACAAGATAATAATGCTACTGCCCCTACTTGTGCTAGTGCCTCTATAATTAAAACTCCTGGCATTACAGGTTTTTTAGGGAAGTGACCTTGAAAAAAATATTCATTCATTGTCACATTTTTAGTTCCTATAGCCTTTTTTCCTTCTTCTAGTTCATCTATTTTATCTATAAGTAAAAATGGATATCTATGAGGTATTATTTCTTGAATTTCTTCTATAGTTAAACTTGTTTTTTCCATAAATTTCTCCTTAACACGCCTCTATTTTAATTAAGCATTGTCCATATTGAACCATTTCTTCATCTTTTACATTTATTTCAGAAACTATTCCATCAACATCACTTTCTATTTCATTCATTATTTTCATAGCTTCTATTATGCATACTACGTCACCTTTTTTTACTCTAGATCCAACCTTTACAAAGTTTTCTTCATTTGGAGATGGTGAACCATAAAACATACCTACCATTGGAGATAATATTTCTTTTATATTTTTATCTTCTACTATCTCTACTATTTCTTCTTTAGGTTCATATGATACTAATTTCTCACTACATTTTTTTGTTTCAATTTTTTCTTCATCATATTTAGTAGATACACTTTCCATATTAAGCTCTTTAGAGAGTTTAATTTTTGTTCCGTTTTCTTCATATTCAAATAAATTTATATTAGACTCACTTATTGTTTTTATAAGTTCTTTTAAGTCATTAATTTTCATAATTTAACCCTCCCATTTTTTAAATAAAAGTGTAGCATTATGACCGCCAAATCCTAATGAATTACTAAGAGCATAATTAACCTTAGCACTTCTACCAACATTAGGTATATAATCTAAATCACATTCCTCATCTGGAACTTTAAGTCCAATTGTCGGTGTTAAAAAATCAGCCTGTAATGATTTAATACATGATATTGCCTCTATAGCTCCTGCTGCACCTAATAAATGTCCTGTCATTGATTTAGTTGAACTTACTGGAATTTTATACGCATATTCACCAAATAAAGCTTTTATAGCATTTGTTTCAGATTTATCATTATAATAAGTGCTTGTTCCATGGGCATTTATATATGAAATTTCATTTAACTCAATACCTGCTTCATCTATTGCCATTTTCATTGCTCTTAAAATTTCTCTAGTATCTGGTGCTGGTTGAGTTATATGATATGCATCACAAGTTGCTCCATACCCAACTACTTCACCATATATTTTTGCACCTCTTTTTAATGCATGTTCTAATTCTTCAAGAATTAAAATTCCTGCACCTTCACCCATTACAAATCCATTTCTTTCTTTGTCAAAAGGAATAGATGCTCTTTTTGGGTCTTTACTTTTACTCAAAGCAGTAAGTGAACTAAATCCAGCAATAGCGATATCAACTATTGGTGCTTCTGCTCCTCCAGCTATTATAACGTCTGCTCTATTAGACTTTATTGCTTCAAAAGCTTCACCTATACAGTTTGTTCCTGTTGCACAAGCAGTAACAATAGATGTACATATTCCCTTAGCACCATATTTTATTGCAATTTGTCCTGCAGCTATATTTCCTATTATCATAGGGATCATAAATGGTGATACTCTATTAGGACCTTTTTCAAGCATTTTATTATGTTCTGATACTGTTGTTTCAAGACCACCTATACCAGAACCTACAATTACACCCATTCTATCCTTGTTTGTATTTTCAAGGTCAAAATTGGCATCATTCATAGCTTCCATTGTAGCTACCATTGCATATTGACAATATTTATCCAATTTTCTACCGTCTTTTTTAGTCATATAATCCTCTATGTTAAAGTTTTTAAGTTCTCCTGCCACTACAGCCTTAAAATCTGTTGCATCAAACCTAGTTATATTGTCAATCCCACAAACTCCATTTTTTGCACCATTCCAAAAATCTTCTACAGTGTTTCCTATTGGTGTTAATGCTCCCATTCCTGTTACTGCCACACGTCTATTCATTGTAAATAAACCTCCTAATTCGTTATAAGTAACTTTTTAAATTACATTACCATACCGCCATCTACGTTTATTGTTTGACCAGTTATATAATTTGCCTCTTCTGATGCTAAAAATCCAACAACATTAGCTACATCCTCACTAGATCCAAACTTTTTTAATGGTATTTGATTTATAACATTTTCCTTTATTTTCTCATTTAGAACCTTTGTCATGTCTGTTTCTATAAACCCTGGTGCTATAGCATTTACAGTTATTCCTCTGCTACCAACTTCTCGTGCTATAGATTTTGTAAAACCTATAACTCCTGCTTTTGATGCGCTATAGTTAGACTGACCTGCATTACCTGCGATTCCTACTACAGAACTTATATTTATTACTTTTCCATATCTTTGTTTCATCATAATAGGAATAGCTTGTTTGGTTGCATTAAATGTACCTTTTAAATTTATACTAATAACAGAATCAAAGTCTTCTTCTTTCATTCTCATAATTAAATTATCTTTAGTTATTCCTGCATTATTTACTAATACATCTACAGATCCAAAAGTTTCTTTGCAAAGTAATATAAGTTCTTTTGCATCATCCATTGTTGATACATCACCTTTTATTGCTTCACACTTAACACCTAAGGTTTTTACTTCTTCTAAAAGTTCTTTTGCTTTTTCGTCATTACTTCTATAATTAAAAACTATGTTATAGCCTAACTTTGCAAGCTTTAATACTATACTTTTTCCTATTCCTCTTGAAGCTCCTGTTACTACTGCATTTTTTTCATTCATATATAGCACCCCTTTTTTATGTCCTTAAAAATTCAAGAGCTTTATTTAAAGACTCCACATCCTCTATGTTTAATGTTTTTAATTTTCTATCTATTTTTTTCACAAATGAACTTAGAGTCTTTCCTGGCCCTATCTCTATAAAAATTTCAATTCCATCATCTATCATTTTTCTAATAGATTGTTCCCATTTTACTGAACTAACAACTTGTCTTTTTAAATTTTCTTTAAATCCTTTATTTATGTAATCCCCTGTAACATTTGTTATTATTTTTGTATTACCTTCATATGTTTCTATACTCTCCAATGCTTTTTCTAAATTGTCCCCAGCATTTTTTAACATAGAAGTATGAAATGGTGCACTAACTTGTAATTTTATAACTCGCTTTGCGCCAACTTCTTTAGCTAAATCACAGGCTTTTTCTAAAGCTTCATTTTCTCCACCTATAACAATTTGTCCTGGACAATTAAAGTTAGCTACTTCAATAATTCCAAAATCCTTTGCTTTTTCACATACAGATATTACAGTTTCCTTATCAAGGCCTATTACTGCAGCCATTCCACCCATACCAACAGGCACTGCTTCTTGCATAAACCTTCCTCTTTTTTTAACAAGTTTTATTGCATCCTCAAACTTTAATACACCACTACATACAAGGGCAGAATATTCACCAAGGCTTAAACCTGCAACTACATCTGGTTTTATTCCTTCCTTTTTCAATAATTGTAATAATGCAATACTTACCGTTAACAAAGCCGGCTGTGTATATTCTGTTATATCTAATTTATTTTCTTTATCTTCAAAACAAAGTTCACATATATTAGTAGACAGTTCTTTGTTAGCTATTTCAAAAATTTCTTTGCTTTCATTAAAGTTTTCATAAACTTCTTTACCCATACCTACGTATTGTGAACCCTGTCCTGGAAACAAAAAGGCTATTTTCTTCATAAAGCTACTCCTTAAAGATTCAATAGTTTATCACACTGAGCTGTTATTTCCTCAATGATTTCTTTACAATTTTGCTTCTTTTTTACTAGACCTGCAATTTGCCCTGCCATAACAGACCCCATATCAATGTCACCTTCTATAACAGCCTTTTGCAATGCACCTTTACCTAAAACTTCTAACTCTTCAAGTGAACATTTATCTTTTTCCATTATGGTGTATTTTCTTGATAATTTATTTTTTAATACTCTAACTGGATGACCTGTGCTCCTTGCAGTCACTACTGTATCGATATCTTTTGATTTTATTACTTTATCTTTATAATTTTCATGAACAGTACATTCATCTGCAATTAAAAATCTAGTTCCTATTTGTACCCCACTAGCTCCTAACATTTTTACTGCAGCCATGCCTCTACCGTCACCAATTCCGCCTGCTGCTATAACAGGTATATTTACACTATCAACTATTTGTGGAACTAGGGACATTGTAGTAATTTCCCCTATATGACCACCGGCTTCACATCCTTCTGCAATTACAGCATCTACATTACATTTTTCCATTCTTTTTGCTAATCCTACAGATGCAACTACAGGCATAACTTTTATGTTGTTTTCTTTCCACATATCAACATATTTTCCTGGATTACCCGCTCCTGTTGTAACAACAGCTACTTTTTCTTCGCACACTAACTTTGCAATATCTTCTGCATATGGACTTAGTAGCATTATATTTACCCCAAAAGGCTTATCTGTTAATTTTTTAGTTTGTCTAATTTGTTCTCTAACATATTCAACCGGTGCATTACCAGCTGCTATTATTCCTAGCCCACCTGCATTTGATACTGCTGAAGCTAAAGAACTATCTGCTATCCAGGCCATTCCACCTTGAATTATTGGATACTTTATTTTTAGTAATTCACAAATACGCCAGCTCATATAATTCCTCCTATAAATTAAAGGGAAAAGTCATAGAGTTCCAACTTCATTTTAAAATTATTATTTTTAGAACTTGGATACACCAATAATGATGCATATCAGTAAGCACTTAACTTCATCGCCTTATTTAGCATGAATATATTTTTAGCTTACTTAATAATTGTAATTGGATAATATATCTCTATCTATTTTCCCTTAGCAACCTAAAAAATATTATTTTATTTTTTCTTCAATATAAGACACAAGTCCTTGAACGTTTGCTATTCCTTCTAATTCTTCATTAGGAATTTCTATGTTAAACTCATCTTCTAAAGCTATAACTATTTCAAATAATTCTAAAGAATCTAATCCTAACTCTTCATTAAATGTTGATTGAAGTTTTATCTCACTCTCATCTATACTAACTTGCTCTGCAACAACCTTTTTAATTTTTTCAAATACCATTTTAAAATCCTCCTAAAGTAATTTATTTTTTCCAATTTATAAGTGCACTTCCATAAGTAAGTCCTCCACCAAATCCAATAAGAACAAGCTTCATACCTTCTTTTAAAAGTCCATTTTTATTTAACTCATCTAACGCTATAGGAATACTTGCCGCTGATGTGTTTCCATACTGGCTCATATTCATATAAAATTTTTCTTTATCATATCCTTTGGCCTTAATTACAGCCTCTATAATTCTACTATTTGCTTGATGTGGAATAACATAATCAATGTCATCAAAAGTTAAGTTGTTTTCATCCAATATTCTTTCTATGCTATTTTCAATAACTCTAACAGCAAACCTAAATATTTCTTTACCATTCATTGATATGTTGCTTGAAAATTCTTCTTTATGTGGAACATAAATATTTTTTAATTCTAAACCATCACAAGTTAAACAATCTGATTTTTCTCCAACACTTACACATTCAATTGATTTAATACAGTCTTCTTTACTTCTAGATAAAATTGCTGCCCCAGCTCCATCACCAAATAAAACACAAATGCTTCTGTCTTGCCAATCAAGTATTTTAGATAATACTTCTCCACCTATAATCAAGGCATTGTTATATGCTTTGCTATTTATAAATTGACTAGCAATATTAAGCCCATAAACAAATCCACTACATGCAGCAGATATATCAAATGCCATTGCATTTGATGCACCAATTGCACTTTGAACTAAACAAGCTGTAGCTGGAGTTACTTTATCTGGTGTTATAGTGGCAACTATTATAATGTCTATATCTTTTCCATTTAAATCTGCATCCTTTAAGGCTTTTTTAGCAGCTTCAATACATAATTGAGAGTTGCTCTCACCAGTAGAAATATATCTTTGTTTTATACCAGTTCTACTGTATATCCATTGATCACTTGTATCTAAAAATGTTGATAACATATCATTTGTTACAACATTACTAGGTACAGACCTACCTGTGCCTACAATTTTAACTTTCATAACAATGCCTCCAATTTTAAAGGTCTTTATACTTTTCTTTAAAAAACTTATTAACTTTATCAAGAGATGAGATTAATAAAAGTTCTTCTTCTTTTGTTAACCCCTCAATTGTTGAACCTATCATATCTGTATGAAATTTTTGATGAATTCTATAAACTAATTTTCCTTTGTTAGTTAATGATATTTTTACAGACCTTCTATCTTTTTCACATCTAATTCTATTTACATATTCTTTTTTTACTAGCTTGTTTATTGCTGTAGTAAGTGTTCCAACTGTTATTTTTAATTCCTGAGCCACTTCACTCATAGTCTTTTCATCATACATACCTATAGCATCAATTGTATGAATTTCTGTTATAGATAAGTCATTTATTGGACCATTAGATAGAGACTTCTCTTCTATTTTTAATATATCATTAAAAATCTCTACTAAAATTTCATTTAACTTATGTGTATTCCTTGATGGCGAACTCATTTTTCCACATCCTTTAATTTATTTAAAATTTTAAATACTTTTATAATCAAATATTTTGATAATCAAAGTATAATTTAGATTTAATCCCTTGTCAATAGTTTTATTATATATATATATATATACCAATATATTTACATAAAATAAATATATTGGTATATATTTTATTCACTAAAGCTTAATGGATCTACAGCACTTCCATTAATTTTCACTTCAAAATGCAGATGAGGGCCCGTACTATCTCCTGTGCTACCAACTGTAGCTACTTGATTACCCTTTTCCACCTTATCTCCATTTTTAACTGTAAGGGTATCACAGTGAGCATATACTGTTTCTAAGTTATTACCGTGTTCTAGTATTACAACATTTCCATAACCATTCATAACACCTGAAAACTTAACAGTTCCACTAAAAGCTGCTTTTATAGGTGTACCTGTATCTGCTGCTATATCTAATCCTTTATGAACAGTTCCCCATCTTTCACCAAAATAAGAACTAATTACTCCCATCGTTGGAACATATAAGCTTTTATTTGCAAAGATAGGCTGTGCCCCTATAGCATTCTTCGTTGAAACAATAGCTGTTTCATCTTTATTTTCTACTTTAGATTCATTCTTTTCTTCCAATTCTTTACTAACATTAACTTCAACCTTAGTTTCACCTCTTGAAATTGTATTAACAAAAGTTTCAGTAGTTCCAGTAAATGATATTAATTTTTCCCCTTCATTATTAGCACTTATTATATTATCTGCTATATTTGCCTCATCTTTTAATTGATTTTTTAAACATTCACATTCTTTATATTGTATATTATTGTTTAACTGTATGTTTTTCAAATTATTCATTTTACTTTTAGATATATATTGATTCTTAACTATTTCTATAGCCTTATCACCAATATCTTTACTTTTAACATAAGCTATTACTTTGTCATCACAAATCATTTGATAACTAGATACCTTTAAAGAATTTTTTAATGATTTTTCTATCTCTTCTCTAGACATATCTTTTTTAGTACTAAAAGGTTCTTTTTTTAATTTAAGGTTATTTTTTATTTCTAAATTTTTATTTTTTGCCTCATTATACTCTATATTCCATACTTTTTTTATTAAATTTTCATCACTTGTAACTGCAATTATTTTGTTATTATCGTATAGCACATACTTACTAGTTAATTTGCTAATAAAGAATGTAAGTGTTAAACTAGTTGTTAAAGCTACTGTAAGAATAACGATTATTATAGTATATTTATGAAATTTTCTCAAAATATACCTCCTTTCCATTAGCATATTATTCCCTATTTAATTAAATTTAAACATGGCTATAATCATTGGAAATAATTATTAATTTTTTTTAGCTTTATGTGGTATACTAATATGGTCAAATACACCTTATTTAAAATTTAATAAGGTTAAGATATAATTATATAATGAAGGAATAAGTTTATATTTCTATATTTTTAACTAAAATAAGTAATATAACATTGAAAAACTACTTGGGAATTATAAATTAAAAAATTATTTTATATTCCTATATAAGATTTAAAATTAAATAACTAGAACATTTTAAAGTGAGGGATATACATGAGTACTTTCATGTTTAAAAACAAAAATTTAGGATATACTCCTGTAAGCAATGTTTTTATAGATAAATATATGACTAATGCACGTGGAGAATATGTAAAAGTATATCTTCTTGGATTAAAATATTGTATAAGTGGTGAGCTAGGTGCTAATTCAGCAATTATAGCTAGTACATTATCACTTCTTGAAAGTGATATACTTAATGCTTGGAACTATTGGAGTGAAGTAGGCGTTGTAAAAATGTATGCCATTGATAATATGGGAAATTACACTATAGAGTTCCTTGATTTAACAGAAAATATGAGTCCACCTGTTCAAAATGTTGATATATTAAAAGAACTAGATAACTCTTCTATTAAAGACATGTTACAAGATATTGAGAAATTAATAGGAAGAACTCTATCGCCAAAAGAAATAGAATGCTATTTAAGTTGGCAAAAGGACTTTAACTTTTCTCCAGAGCTTATACTTTTACTAATTCAATACTGTGTTTCTAAAGGTAAGGTTGACTATAGGTATTTTGAAAAAATAGCAATGGCTTGGCATGATCAAAAGATATCAACTATTGATGAAGCTCAAAGCTTTATAAAAAGACATGAAGATAAATGGATTAGTATAAGAAAAATCCTTAAATATTTAGGCGTTAATTCTCCTGATGTTATGAAACCACAGGAAGATATGATTTCAAAATGGATTCATACTTATAAATTTTCTAATGAAATTATTTATAAAGCTTGTGATATTTGCTTCGAACGACTTAATAGGGCGGATTTTAAATATATTGATGGAATAATTAATAGTTGGTTTAAATCCGGAATATCTACTCTTGAAGATATTGAGAAAAAGGATAAGAAAAAGCTTAATTATAAACCTATAGTGAAATCTTCTAATAAAGATACTTTTAATAATTTTGAACAACGAAATTATGATTTCGATAAATTAGAAAAAGATTTGTTAGGATGGTATGATAATGAATAAAACTTTTCATTCACAAGTTATGAAAATGTATGAAACGGTAAGAAAAAATGAAGAGCTTAAATTAGAAAAGAGAAAAATGGAGATACAAAAAGCTCTTCCTCAAGTTATAGATATTGAAAATGAAATAGGAAAACTTTCAGTAAAATTATCACTTATAGCAATAAAACCAATGGATGATAAAGATGCTGCCATTAATAGTATAAAAAATAAAATGATTGATTTAAAAATGAAAAAATCAGAGCTTTTAGTTTCTAATGGCTATCCTATGGATTATTTATCACTTATATATAAATGTGATAAATGTAAAGATACTGGATATATCTACACTAAAAAATGTGATTGCTATAAAAGGTACCTTGTAAAGGTTGGTTATGAAAATTCTGATTTAAAGCACTTACTTGATAAGCATAGCTTTAAAAATTTCGATATAAATTACTTTTCAAAGGATTTTTACCAAGGTAATTTAAGTCCTAGAGCTAATATGGAAAGAATATATAAAAGTTCTATTATATACGTGGAAGATTTTAAAAATCATAATGAGAACTTACTATTCTATGGTAATCCAGGAACAGGTAAAACTTTTCTTTCTCATTGCATAGCTAAAGATTTAATAGATGCTGGACACTTTGTTATATATAGAACTTCTGATGATCTTATATCAAACTTAAAAGATGCTAAGTTTAATAATAATATAGGATTATATGAAAGCTTAGTAGATTGTGATTTATTGATTATAGATGACTTAGGAACAGAGCAACTTTCAGATTTTAGTAAAAAAGAGCTTTTTAATCTTTTAAATACTAAACTCTTAAAAGATAAAAAAATGATTATTTCTACTAACTATGCATTAGATGAACTTTCATCTATATATTCTGAAAGATTTACATCTAGACTATTTGGCAATTTTACACTAAAAAAATTTTTTGGTGATGATTTAAGATTAAAAGTAGCACGCTCAAAAAGGCGCTAATATAAAAAACTATCTTTAAGTTTAAAGATAGTTTTTTTGTTATATAAGAAGATATACTTATATTAATCATCAATTCTTTCTTGTTAATTAAACATAAAAAATAAAAAGCTCAACTTTTTCAAGCTGAGCTTTTCATACAAAAGGAAAATTTCTTTTAAAGGATAAACGACTATAACCAACTTTGTCTACCTATATGTTACCACGTTTTCAAAGTATTGTGAATTTTGTTTTTTGAATAGTTACTACTTGCTCTATAGGTTTTCTTAATATGTTTAATGCAACCTTTGACTTCTTATATGCATTAATGATTTAATATATAAAAAAGGAAGGCCGAATATGACCTTCCTGAATATTAATATTTAAAAAATAAAAAAACCTTGAACTTAGTTCAAGGTTTTAGTTGG
>NZ_HE611054.1:266405-284267 GCF_000285575.1 Clostridium senegalense JC122
GTATGTGGTGGTCACAACAGGGCTCGAACCTGTGACCCTCTGCTTGTAAGGCAGATGCTCTCCCAGCTGAGCTATGCGACCACTAAATGGTGACTCCTAGGGGAATCGAACCCCTGTTACCACCGTGAAAGGGTGGTGTCTTAACCGCTTGACCAAGGAGCCATATGTCCTTTTGCTTTTGTTAGGTCTTGTGCATAGTTTCCTTCGCACCCGACAAGTAATATAATACCTAAACTCTTTATTAATGTCAACATTTTTTTATATTTTTTTTCGTATTTTTTTATTTTATTTTAAAATTTAGCATTTTCAACAATTTAAACTAGCTAAGATAGGTTAAAACTAAACTAATTTATTATTTTATTACTGCTTTTGTTGAAAAATTCATGTAAAAAAGTGATTTTTTAAGCTATATTTAGACTTATATCTTTCTTTTTCACTGGTAAAATTACCTTTTTGTATAATTATTTATTATTTTCTATTTTAATCACTATATATTTTAAAAGTTCATTTGATGTTATTTAATTGTAACGGTTATAATATATAATGAATCTATCTAGATTTTTGATTTATTAATTAATTGTACAAAAATTTTATTCTAAAATATTTTATTGAAATTAATTATGATTTAGGTATTTACGTACTTTTGTATATACTTAAAAATTACAATGTACATACCTATATCTTTTACATATTTATTTTTTTTAAACTTGTTTACAAGAATTTTACATATTTATATTATATGTAGAGTAATTTAACTCTATAACTTTCATTTAGGAAGGAGAAATTTATTTGAATCACGATATTATTATAATTGGAGGCGGTGCCTCTGGTATTATTACTTCTATTTTGTGCAAAGACATGGGTTTAGATGTTGCTATAATTGAAGGTACTGATAGAATTGGGAAAAAAATATTAACAACTGGTAATGGTCGTTGCAATATAACAAATAAAAATTTATCATCATTAAGATATCATAGCTCTAATAAAGATTTTTTTATATCTGCCTTAGAGAAATTTACTTTGCAAGATACTATAAATTTTTTTAATTCAATTGGAATATATTTAACTACTTTAGAAGATGGAAAAATGTATCCTATGTCACTGCAAGCATCTTCAGTTGTTGATTTATTATTATTAGCACTTGAAGAACGTAGCATACCTATTTATACAAATAAAAAAGTATGTAATATTTATAAAAATAAAAGTTTTAAAATTCAATGCACTGATGATGAATTTTTCACTTGCAATAAACTAGTCATTGCTACCGGTGGAAAGAGCTACCCTAAAACTGGTTCTGATGGTTCAGGTTTTAAATTATCCAAAACTTTAGGTCACTCAATAATTAATCCTGTTCCAGCTATTGTACAGCTTAAACTAGATTATAAAAAACTTAAAGCTATATCCGGTGTTAAGTTTGATGGAAACACTGATATATATGTAGGTAAAAAACTTGTTCGTAGTGAATTTGGAGAAATTTTATTTACTGACTATGGAATATCTGGCCCACCAATACTCCAACTTAGTAGAATCGCATCTTATAGTATTTCTAAAAATAAAGATGTTTTTATTTCTGTAGATTTAATGCCTAAATTTAGTGAAGATGCCCTAATAGATTTCTTAGAAAATCATTTTGGAATAAATTCTTATAGATCTATATGTGATGCATTAATAGGAATTATAAATAAGAAACTTATTCCTATCATATTAAAAGAATGTAATATTGAAGATATCCACAAACCGTGCTGGTCATTAGAATGGCAAGAAAAAGACGCTCTAATTAAAATTTTAAAAAGTTGGAAATTTAAAGTTACAGGAACAAAATCCTTTGATAATGCCCAAGTAACAGCCGGTGGCATAGATACTACTGAAGTTAATAATTCTACATTAGAATCCAAATTAATAGATAATCTTTTCTTTGCTGGTGAAATTCTAGATGTAGATGGCGATTGTGGTGGATTTAACCTTCAATGGGCATGGAGTTCAGGTGCAGTTGTTGCAAATAGCTTAAAAAATAAATAAACATAAAGCTATCTTAAAATATATTTATCTTAAGATAGCTTTTTCTTGCATTTACTATTTATTTAAAGCTTCTAGTAATGCGTTTAAATCTAGTCCATGAACAGCTGCAGCTTCTTCTATTGTTTCAGCTTGTGCTGAAGGACATCCTACACATCCCATTCCAAAGTTCATTAATATTTCTATACTTTCTGGATAGTTTCTAACGATTTCTCCAATTTTCATATCTTTAGTTATTTTCATATGTAACACCTCATTTATTAAATTTAATCATTTTTATTGTTCTCTGTTAATTATTATTTATGCTTATATTATATATTATTTTGTAAGTAAAGCACGTAATATATGTTACCTATTTGAAATTTAAATAGAATATTTTTATTTATTTGATAATATGTTAAAATTTTTTTATTCTATATTAATATAAAAAAAACACCTTATAAAAATAGATTTAAAATCTATCTATAAGGTATTTTTTATAAATTAAAGTTCGTTAATCATCATAGTTTGGTCTCTTCTTGGACCTACAGAAACTATTGCTATCTTAACTCCTGTAAACTCTTCTATTCTTTTTAAGTATATTTTAGCATTTTCAGGTAATTCTTCATATGATCTAGCATCTGCTACGCTATCATCCCAACCATCAAACTCTTCATATATAGGTTCACATTTAGCTAAATCTTCTAAACTTGCTGGAAAATAATCTATAACTTTATCTTCAAATTTATATCCAACACACATTTTTAATTTTTCAAGTCCTGCTAATGTATCTATTTTAGTTACACTAAAGCTTGTTAATCCTGAAACTCTTGCTGCTGTTTTTAATATTACAAGATCTAACCATCCACATCTTCTACTTCTTCCAGTTGTTACTCCGTACTCATGGCCCTTTTCTCTTATCCAATCCCCAGTTGTATCATTTAATTCTGTTGGGAATGGTCCTTTACCAACCCTTGTAGTATAAGCTTTAACAACACCTACTGCACTATCAAGCATTGTTGGTCCAATTCCTGTTCCAGTACATAAGCCACCTGCAATTGTATTTGAAGATGTTACATATGGATAAGAACCAAAGTCTATATCTAAAAGTGTTCCTTGAGCACCTTCAAATAAAACTTTTTTATCTGCCTTTATTGAATCAAATATTCTTACTGATGTATCAGATACAAAAGGTTTTATTCTTTTACCATATTCAACGTATAATTCATATACTGTCTCTATATCTAAAGCTTCTCCACCATAAATTTTTGTTATCATATCATTTTTCTCTGGTAGGTATTGCTCTAATTTTTTTCTTAAAATTTCTGGTTTTATTAAATCACAAATTCTGATTCCACATCTTTCAAATTTGTCTGTATAACAAGGTCCTATACCCTTACGAGTTGTTCCTATATCATTTTTTCCTCTTGCTTCTTCTTTTAAAGCATCAAGTACTTTGTGATATGGCATTATAACCTGTGATCTATCACTTATTATTAATCTATCTGGAGTTATGCTTTCACCTAAGCCTTCTAAGTATTCAATTTCCTTAAATAGTGCTTCTGGATCTACAACCACACCATTTGCTATTACGTTCAATTTTTCTTTATATAGTATTCCTGAAGGAATTAAGTGTAGTTTATATTGTTTATCTCCTACTTCAACAGTATGACCTGCATTGTTTCCACCTTGAAATCTAACAACTACATCTGCTTTTTCTGCTAGATAATCTGTCATTTTCCCTTTACCTTCGTCTCCCCATTGGGCTCCTAAAATTACAAATGATGACATGTTAATTACTCTCCTTCATCTTTCAATTTCTATATCTTATATTTAAAATATAGATAAAGATTTTTACTATGTTAATTTCATAGGAATTTTAAATTTACATATTAAAATTTTAATTCCTAAAAAGTGATATCAAGCTTATGATTATTATAATTTTAGAATTATAATAAATATTTTAATTGTATATATAACTTAAATTTCCAGCTTGTTTCACTATATAATTATTATCTGTAGTACTTAAAAATTTACTCCGCAATATATGTTATCAAAATCGACATTTATCGTCAACAAACTCCACGAACGTTATTCGGTTAATTATATAAATTTTTCGCTTATTTGCTCTTATTTTTACTTAAATAGCTTTTATATATACTTAAATTATCTAAACTCCATACTCTTTCTGAAAATTCCCCGCATTCAACGTCTTTTAAAACTTTTCTCATATCATATAATCTTGCATCCATAACGTCTAAATGATGTAATAATTCTGCCTCTGGTATCATTGGTTTTTTAGGACTTCCGTATTCAGGTTCATAGTGGTGAGTAAGTATCATATGTTGCAATAAAGTAATTATTTCTTTATCTGCATTTACTTCTCTTCCAACAGTATCTATTAAGTTTATTCCTAAAACTATATGGCCAAGTAATTGACCTTGCACTGTATACTGTGATACTATTCCAAGATCACTAGAATCCATCTCATAAATTTTAGCTATATCATGAAGTATTACACCTGCAAATAATAAATCCTTGTCTAGGTCCGTATATATATTTAAAAGTGCTTCTCCTGCTTTTAGCATAGTTGTTACATGATATAATAACCCTCCTTTTACAGCATGATGATTTGATTTTGCTGCTGGGTAATACATAAGCTTTTCTTCAAAACTTAAAATAATTTTTTCAGTTATATTTCTAATATGCTCATTATCTATTTTGCATATATAATCTAATAATAATTCATACATTTCTTCTGATTTATAAGGAGCTGTTGGAACAAAATCTTCAACAATTACATTATCCTCATCATTTAGCTTTCTTATTCTATCTATTTTAAGTTGAAGCTTTCCTCTATATTCATTTACAGTTCCTCTAACTCTCACCATCATATTTTCTTTGAACATTGTTTCAAGCTCTTTTGGCACTTCCCAAAGCTTAGCATTTATATTTCCACTATTATCTGTTAACGTTAAATCTAAATATTTATTTGTAGTACTATTATTTGTAAATTTACACTCCATGGTTTTAATTAAAAAATAATTTTCAATTCTTTCTCCCTTTGTAAACTCATGTATTTTCTTTATTAAAAAGTTTTCATTTTTCTTTGATTCCATTGTATTTCTCCTTGAAACTAAATATTATTTATCTGTGAAGATATGTATTTAATATGTTAAACATTTTTATTAGTATATTATCTTATATTAATCTTTATATTTACATATTACTTTATCTGTAATTTCTATATAAAAAACTTCTCTTTTATAGAAATTATTAATTTTTTATATAGAAATTATTTTATTATGGTAATTTTTATATCGTTATAAAATTATAAGAACTCTTGCCCTTTAAATCTAAAAGCAAGAGCTCTAAAATTTCAAATATTATTCTCTATGAATTACATCTAAAGAACCAAATTTACTATATTGTCCAAGCCATGCTAGTTTAACTGTACCAACAGGACCGTTTCTTTGTTTAGCTATAATACATTCAGCTATATTCTTATCTTCTGTTTCCTTGTCATAATACTCATCTCTATATAAGAACATAACAAGGTCAGCATCTTGCTCAATAGATCCAGATTCTCTTAAATCTGAAAGCATTGGTCTATGATCTGCACGTTGTTCTGGGGCACGAGATAACTGTGATAATGCTACTACTGGACATTTAAGTTCTTTAGCTATAGCCTTTATACTTCTTGATATCTCTGAAACTTCTTGTTGTCTACTCTCTCCTCCACTACCACTCATCAATTGAAGATAGTCGATTAATATCATATCTATTCCATGCTCCATCTTTAATCTTCTACATTTAGAACGCATTTCCATTATCGAAATACCTGCTGTATCATCTATAAATATTTTAGCATCTGCTAGTGGTCCTGATGCTCTTGCTATGTTTTCCCAATCTTTTTCATCTAAGTTACCAGTTCTTAATTTAAGCATATCTACATTTGCCTCTGCACATAAAAGTTTATATGCAAGTTGCTCTTTACTCATTTCAAGTGAAAATATAGCTACACTTTTTCCAGCTCTTAAAGCTGCATATTGTGCTAAGTTTAGTGCAAAAGTAGTTTTTCCCATAGATGGTCTTGCTGCAATAAGAACCATATCACCACTTTGAAATCCAGATGTTTTATCATCTAAATCTTTAAAGCCTGATGGTACCCCTGTTGTTTCACCTTTATTATTATAAATTCTTTCAATTTCTTCAAATCCTCTTTCTAAAACAACACTCATATGTTCAAAATCACTTGTGTTTTTTTCTTCTGAAATATTAAAAACAGCCTTTTCTGCTAAATCTATAACACCTTCTACATTATCCTGTTTGGTATAGCAATTTTCAATTATTTCTGTAGAACTTTTTATTAACTTTCTTAGTGTAGACTTTTCTTCTACAATTTTTATATATGAATTTAAGTTCGCTGTTGTCGGCACAGATGAACTTATTTCTGTTATGTATGATATTCCACCAGCAGCATCTAACTTATCATTAGATCTTAAATGTTCTATTAAGGTTATCATATCAACAGGTATATCTTTTTGATATAACTCTCTTATAGATTTAAAAATTACCTTATGGCTATCTCTATAAAAATCCTCACCTTGCAGTGTCTCTGCAGCCTGTGCTATGGCACTTTTATCTATAAGCATAGAACCTATAACAGACTGTTCTGCTTCTATATTATGTGGCATACTTCTAAGAGTTGCATCCATAAATATCTCTCCTTTCAACACTAATTACACCTATTGTAGCGAAACCTTACATAAGTAAGATTCTGTGTTTCTCATTTATATTAAACGTTTATTGCAATCTTATTTTTAAAAGTTATACTTCATCTATATCTTACAATATATAAGAGTTAATTTAAAAAGTTTGCTTATTATATTCATCTACTACATATGCATAGTTTTGTTACTTATCATTATTTTATATATTATAATCTTAAAACAGCATATAGATAAAGTCTAGACATATACTTCAATATTACCTACATGCTTTAAAGTTCTTATATAAATAATTATAACCCTGCTATTAAAAATTTAAGCAGGGTTATATTTTAATTTTAAAAAACTATTTTCATTAACTCATCTATAGTATCTACAATTTTAACTTCTATATCTTCTAATCCAATAGGTACTTCATTTTCATTATCCTTTGGAACAACTATAGTTTTAATACCTTTTCTTCTAGCACCATAAACTTTTTCAAATATTCCTCCAACTGGTTTAACTTTTCCTCTTAAAGAAATCTCACCAGTTATTGCAACATCCTGTCTTAACGGTTTATCTAAAAGAGCACTTATTATACATACAGTTATTGCTGCTCCTGCTGAAGGACCATCTATGTTTCCTCCACCAACAACATTTACATGGATATCATAATCTTTTATATCTTTATTGGTTATTTTTCTTATAACTGAAGCTGCATTAAATACTGAATCTTTAGCCATAGAACCTGCTGTTTCATTAAATCTTACAGCTCCTGTACCTTTTTCCTTAGCTTCAAATACTGCTGCTTCTATTTCTAATGTTGACCCTAAATAACCAGCTACCCCTAGTCCGTATACTTGTCCAACTTCTTTGTCCTTATTACTATTTAATTGTTCATAAGGTTTTAATCTACTTATAGATACAACCTCTTGTAAATCTTTAAGAGTAAGAACAATTTCTTTTCTTTCTTTATCACTATATAGAGAATATCCATAAACATCTGCTAATATATTCACAGCTTTTCTACCTTCAATAGTATATCTACTTATTTCTCTTGCTACACCATCTTCTAGTTTAACTTCTAATTTTTCTGCAGCGTTTATAACTATTTTTTCTATATCTTTTTGTGATAATGGTTCAAAATACACTTCTGTACATCTAGATCTTAATGCTGGATTTATCTCACTTGGGTCTTTTGTTGTTGCACCTATAAGAACAAAATCTGCTGGTGCTCCATTTTCAAAAAGATATTTTATATATTTAGGCGTTTGGTCATCATCTGGATCATAATATGAAGATGAAAACTCAACTCTTTTATCTTCTAATACTTTTAATATTTTATTTTGAAGTATAGTGTCTAATTCCCCTATTTCATCAATAAATAACACTCCACCATGAGCCTCTGTAACTAAACCTGGTTTAGGCTCAGGTATTCCAGTTTCTGCTAAGTCCCTTTTACTTCCTTGATATATAGGATCATGTACTGAACCTAAAAGAGGATTTGCGATTTCTCTTGGATCCCATCTAAGAGTTGTACCATCAACTTCAACAAATTTTGCTTCATTGTCATATGGAGTATAAGATAATTTTTTAGCTTCTTCTAAAGCTAAACGTGCTGCACTTGTCTTACCTACTCCTGGAGGTCCATACAATAATATATGTTGTGGGTATGGACATGCCATTTTAGATATTAATGATTTTATAGCTCTTTCTTGTCCAACTATTTCTGAGAAGCTTTCAGGTCTTAACATAGCCATAACACTTTTAGTTAGTTTCTTAGAATCTAACACTTCAAGCTCTGCATATTTTTTAAGGGTTTTTGCATTTTCACAACCCTTTTGTTTTTTTATTATGCCAAGTCTGATTTCGTCTATGTACTTGTCCTGTTTTTCATTTAAATGATGCTCTACATCTTTTTCAATCTTATTTTGGACATATCTTTTAGCAACTACATTTGCTAATATTTTGCTTGTTTCCTCTAAAACCTCTAGCTCATTAATGCTACTAGGTATAACATCAATACCTTTTCCATTACTTATTATTTTATTTATAGCAAATAATCTTTTATATGGATTTTTGCTCTCTATAAGTTTTTGAAGCTTAAATTTTACTATTCTAGATCTTATTGTTCCATCATCCAAAACTTTATACATTAATTCATATAAAACATCTACTTCAATATCAAAAGGTATTTCTTGTTCTAATCCTTTATTTTCTATGTCATTCATTGATAACTTTTTCAAAATTAATCCGCTTTAGTGAGCATACCAAGCACTATACTCACTAAAGCGACCTCCCTTCAGTTTTCAAAATTATTATTGTTCACTAACAACAACCTTAATTTTAGTTGATACTTCTGGGTATACTTTTACTTCTATCTCAAAAGTTCCCATAGTTTTTATTGTATCTGTAACAATTTTTTTCTTATCTACTTTTACATTGTATTGTTTTTCTAAGGCTGCTGCTATATCTTTGCTTGTTATAGCTCCAAATAATCTGCCATTATCTCCGCTTTTTGCAGATATTTTTACTTCTTTATCTTTAAGTGACGCTGCTACTTCTTGAGCTGCTTCCATCTCTTCTAATTTTTTCTTTCTTTCTGCTTCGTTTTTCTTGTTTAAAATATGCATATTTGCATCATTAGCTTCTTGAGCTAATTTTTTTGGAAACAAGTAATTTCTAGCATATCCGTCAGCTGCGTTTATGACATCTCCTTTTTTACCTACACTTTTTACATCTTTTAATAATATAACTTTCATTATTTGTCACCTTCCCTTAAGTATTTATCTATAGCTTGATTTAACAATTTTTCTGCTTCATCTAATGTAACGGATTTTATTCTAGCACCTGCCATTGTTAAATGTCCGCCGCCACCAAGGGATTCAAGTATAACTTGAACATTAATATCTCCAAGAGATCTTCCACTTACATATGCGTCTACTCCCATTTTAACAATAACAAAGGATGCTTGAATACCTGTAATATTTAGCAACTCATCCGCTACTTGTGCACTTAATACATTATATTCTATATTTGGTGGACATACTGCAACTGCTATTCCATTTTTTACATTAGCTTTTCTCATAACCTCTGTTTTTGAAATATAAGTTTGTAAGTCCTCTCTAAATATCTTCTTAACCTCAGTTGTATCAGCACCTAGCTTTCTTAAGAATGCTGCTGCTTCAAAGGTTCTCACCCCTGTTTTAAAATTAAAATTTTTAGTATCTAAGCAAATTCCTGCTAAAAGACCAATAGCCTCCATAGATTTTAAATTTGGCTTATCTACCATATATTGAATTAATTCTGTTACAAGTTCTGATGTTGATGATGCATAAGTTTCTGTATAACTTAAAAGCGTATTACTTATATAGTCTTTTGCTTTTCTATGATGATCGATTATAACAATTTTTTCAAAAGCATTAACTACATCCATAGATAAAACATGACTTTCATTATGAACATCTACTATTATTAGTATACTCTTTTCATCCTTCATAGACAAAGCTCTTTCTGGAGTTATAAAAACATCCTCATAATCTCCATCAGATTTTAAATTTTTTATAAATTGATCCACGGAATTATTTTTTATATCTACAATTATATATGCATCTTTTCCAATAGATTTAACTGTACTATACAAGCCAACTGCAGCTCCAACACAATCAATATCTGAATTTTTATGTCCTAAAATAAATACATTACTACTATCATTTATAAGTTCTAATAATGCATGAGCTATAACTCTAGCTCTTACTTTAGTTCTTTTTTCAATCTCTTTAGTCTTACCGCCATAAAAAGATAATTTTTCTAAATTTTTAACAACAGCTTGATCTCCGCCTCTACCTAATGCTAAATCTTTAGCTGTTTCTGCAAACTCTTCATTTTGACCTGGAGTACTTCCGCCTCTACCTACTCCAATACTTAATGTTACAGCTAATTTATTTCCTACATTTATCTCTCTTACTGTATCTAGTATATCGAATTTTTTCTCAAGTTCTTTTTCTATATATTTATCCTGAACACTTATAACATATTTATTTGCTTGATATTTTCTTATCATAGCTTTCATACTTTGTGCATAGCTATTTATAGTTTTTTCTATATCAGCTATTAACTGAGGTGCTAAGTCTTCCTCTGTATTCTTTATTACTTCATCTAAATTATCAACTTCTATTAAAATTACACTTTCTTTATTATCATTTATACTATCTAATAGCTGTTGCTTTTCTGTGACATCATAAAAATATAGTAAGATTATTTTCCCATCTTGTTGTAATCCATCATCTTCAACTATATTAATATGTATATCGTAGTAATCTTCTCCTATTTTAATTGATTTATATATATTTTTCTTACCATCTAATACTTGCTTTACATTAAACTCTTTTATAAGCTCCCTAATACTCTCTCCAAGGACTTTTTTGTCATCTAATTTAGAAGCCAAATTTTGATTGTACCATAATATATTTCCTTTTGTTCCTACCATAATAAAAGGAAACGGAAAATTTGATAATGTACTGGATGTAGCAGTATCCATTTTAGCTGATACATTATCTATAAGTTTAGACCATTGATTGTTATTGTCTCTAATATGCTTTATATTATAAACAATTAACCCTCCATATAGGACAATTAAAAATACACCTAAAAGGTAGTGTTTTAATAGAAAAACAGCTAGTATAAGTAATCCTATTATTACCATGTAAAATTTATCATTTCCTATAAAATAGTTGTACTTATCTCCTTTATTATTCATATCAAGCTCCTTTACCTTTAAATATCCTATGTGGATCCAATTTTCTAAAGTCAAACAGCATTTCTATAATACCAATTAAAGCATAAAATTTACCTAACCCCATAGGATATGTTACGACAATTATAATGGTAACTGCTATAGGTGATAGCTTTTTCTTTCTCATCAAAAAATAACTTATTGCAGCTATACCGTTAATAGTTAATACAAATTCCACTAGTACCATTGATATAGTCATTGGATAAATAGCACTCTCTATTCCTCTTGATTTTAAAATAATAGATATTGACATAATACCAATTAATGCAGCTCCAACTAAATTACTTACATAAAAGTCTGCAAAAGACATTGCTTTAACATATTTAATTTTTAATTTTTTTAATATACTATTATTTAAAACAATTGTTATATATGTTAAAACAAAACTTTGAATAAGCAGTGTTGGTGGTATAAATGCTATTATATATTCCCTACTAACCATTTTTTTTGATAATTCTATAGTGTTTATTATCTGCTCTGACGCTCCCATTTTTATATAAGTATTTTTAGTTTCATCTATAATACTTAAAGCATAACTATTTATAGATGAAATAGTATCATTTAAAAATTGTGGGATAGTTATCTTTTCAACTAATAATATATAAAATACTATTGTTAAAGTTATAACCAAAATTGTTACAGAAAATATCGTTACAAAAAGATTATATGGTTTTTTATTTTGCTTTATACAATAGCCTAATGTAATCCCTACAATTGCATAGTTTATTCCAAAGAAAATTGCGGTTATAGGATTTACTAAAAATGCTGTTAAAATAAAACTTATAACTGCGCCTGACCCTGCTACATTTAAATTGTATCTTAAATATAAAATAGCAATTGGTATAGGAAGTAAACATACTCCTAAAACCTGCAATATGGGTAAATACGTAGACATAAGCACTATCATAAACATAACTACAGATATAAGTCCTACTTCAACTATAGCCTTCGTAGTGTATCTCTCTTTATTCATTTTTTCCTCCATTAGTTTCTCTCTTTAAGATGATTGTATAATTTGCTTAAATCTTTACCATCCTTTTCCATAGGATCTTCTTCAATTATTCCTATTTTTAGTTTTTTCTTCATAGTCTCATCTATCGCTAAGTGAGTATATCCAAGCCTTTCACCTAACACGTATAAAACTATAATAGCCCCAGAAATACAGTCTAAAATAGCTTCTTGAGCAACATTTCCACCTCTAGTTAAAAGCTTAAAAAAATCCCCAATGATGCATAATAAATCAGCCTTTAAGTTTTCTATAATTTTAACATTTCCCATAATATTAAAATCGCCTTTTCTCATATTTCACAACCCTTTCTTAAGCTATAAATCTATTTTAGATTCTTTTTTACTATGATGCAACAAAGCTTTTATACTCCAAGTATAGCACATTTTAAATCAATTTATAAATTTACATATTATGGTTTATATTATACTATAAAAATTATTATAAAAATATAAAAGATACATTATTTTTTAAAATTAAAGAAGTTTCTGTATTTTTATTATGCATTCTCTACTGTTTTACTATAAAAATACATATAATTTTTTATTTTAAAATTTACTTATATAAAAATAGGTTCATACTTTTAATAGTGTGAACCATAAATAGATAAAATAATAAAAGCAACAACTAAAGTTGTTGCTTTTATATCATCTTTAATTACTATTCTGTTGTGAATGGTAATAAAGCTATGTTTCTAGCTCTTTTTATAGATACTGTTAACATTCTTTGATGTTTAGCACAGTTTCCAGAAATTCTTCTTGGTAATATTTTACCTCTTTCTGTAACGTACTTTCTTAACTTGTTTATATCTTTGTAATCTATGCTTGTAGCTTTATCAACACAAAAAGCACAAACTTTTCTTTTTGCTCTTTTTCTGTTTCCGCCTCTTCTACGATCCATTGACATTACGCTCTCCTCCTTACCTATTAAAATGGTATGTCCTCGTTGCTATCCATTGGAGTTATGTCCGAAGATGCATAATCATCCCTTTGGAAGCCTCCGTTTCCATAACTACTGTTAGATGTTGTATTTCCGTTTGAAGATTTATCTCCCCATTCAAGGAAATGAACTTCATCTGCTACAACTTCAGTAACATATCTTCTTGTACCGTCTTTAGCTTCATAAGAACGAGTCTCTATTCTTCCTGCTACACTTATAAGTTTTCCCTTACTCATGTAATTTGCAGTACTTTCAGCTTGCTTTCCCCATACAACAACTGGTATGAAATCTGCATCTGGTTGACCTTCTCTTTTGAATTTTCTATTAACGGCTATTGTAAAAGTGGTTACAGCTGTTCCTGCACCTGGAGTAAACTTTAACTCTGGGTCTTTTGTTAATCTTCCAATCAAGACAACCTTATTCATTTAAAACACCACCTATTAGTTTTCTGCATTAATTATGATATGTCTGATAACTGCGTCAGATATTCTAAATACTCTGTCTAACTCTTTTGGTAATTCAGAATCAGCTCTGAAGTTTACTAGAGTATAGTGGCCTTCGTTAACTTTAGCGATTTCGTAAGCAAGTTTTCTTCTGCCCCAAACATCAACGTTTTCGATTTGTCCACCATTATTTTCTATTACACCTTTGAATTTTTCGATGTTAGCTTGAACAGCCTCCTCGTCTAATGATGGGTGTAATATGAATATAGTTTCATATAATCTCATTAGTTTCACCTCCTCCCCTCGGACTAACGGCTGTACTTTGTACAGCAGGGATTCCATTTATACATTTTATCACTTTAAATTTTAAAAATCAACATATAATTGATTTTTTATAATTTATTAATTTTAGGTAAATAATTTAATATTTGTTTTTTATTCATCTATTTTCCCAACAACTTTTTTAATAGAGTTTACAAACTTTGTTCTAGGCAACATAATTATCCTGCCACACTCTAAACATTTTATTTTAACATCTGCTCCTACCCTTATAACTTGCCAATTTTTACTGCCACAAGCATGGGCTTTTTTAGTTTCAACAATATCACCGATATCAAACTCTTTCATTGTTAACCCCACCTATCTTAAAGTTATTTTATATATTATAGCGTCTTCCATTATACTATATTATTTGACAACTTTTTTATATTTTAAACTAAATTTTAGGATATTTTATAACAAAAAAACTCTAATCAAATTGTATAATAAATTTAATTAGAGCCTTGTAAATCTTAAATTGATACTTCACAATAAGAAGTTTTATCTTTTAAATATACACTTTTTATTGTAAATTTCTCATTATTTATTAATTCTTTTACATTCTTAAACTGTATTTCATCAACTTTTAGGCTTATTCCACAGCTTTTAGTTATATACGATGGTGTGGGCATCATTGTTGGTTTTATTTTTTCAATTTTACATACACTTTCAGCCTTCATAGCTTCGTGAGTATTGTTAAAAACTAAAATATAGTATTTATCCATTTTTATCTCCTATGTTTATAGTTTTATAGTTTTATCACTACTATTCATGCACTCTATTATAGCATACATATTTGTTATTTCTCCAATTTGAACTAAATCTTTCATTTTATAAAAATCTAAACACAGTCCACAACTTAATATTTGAACTCCTCTTTCTTTTAGTTTTTCTAAACTTTCAAGTACTTCTGAATCTTTAACTACTAATTTAACACCACTATTTAAAAATAATAGTTTATCTGGTATTATATCTGCTTCTGAAAGAGCAAACATATAGCTTTTCATTAATGCAGTTCCTAATTCATCATCACCTGAACCTAATTTATCACTTCCAACTACAATTGAAAAAGTCTTTTTATTTTCTATTTCTATATCAAATTTTCCCTCTACATTTCCCTTATTTATATTTATGTAGTATAAACTATCTTTTTCTTCAAAATTAACCTTAAAACCTGCGTTTTCTGCAAATTTCATTACATTATTTTTAGCTACTTCATTATCAACAACTGTAGTTGCCACGCCACTTTCTATTCCATCAAAGTATTTCTTTGTATTTATAACTGGTAATGGACAGTTTAACCCCTTACAATCAATTACTTTACTCACTTTAAATTCCCCCTAAACTTTTAATTATAAGTTTCCATTTGTATTTATATTAATATGTATTTATACTATAATAAAGTTTATTTTTCATATAATTTTATAAATATAATTTTACTTAATGCTTACACTTATATTATAACAAAGAAAGAGCTAAAAATACTATTACAATAGTAAATAGCTTTTCTTAATCTATTTGTTATTATAATAGTATATTATATATATCTTTCTTTTGAATTAAAATTTGTATATAAACATTATTTTATAATTGAAAACTTCTGTTTGTATATAATAATGCATTACATTTTAAATGATTTTAGGAGGCTTATTAACATGAAAGTTTATTTAGATAATGGTGCTACTTCTTATCCAAAACCACAAACCGTTTATAATTCAATAATGGATTATATGACCCAAGTTGGTTCTAATATAGGTCGTGGTGCATCTAGTTCTTCTCTTGAAGGAAACCATATTACATTTCAATGTAGAGAATTAGTTTGTAATTTTTTCCATTTTGACAAAGTAGAAAATGTAATTTTCACTCCCAATATAACTTATTCTCTTAATATGCTTATAAAGGGCTCTGTAAAAAAGGGTTGGCATGTACTTACATCAGTTATGGATCATAATAGTACTTTAAGAACTTTACATAGTTTAAAAAATGATGGCGTAATTGATTTAGATATAATAGGTGCAAATAAAGATGGATTTATATCTATAGAATCATTTAAGTCTATGATTAAAGAAAATACTAAATTAGTAGTACTTTCTCAAGCATCTAATGTATGTGGAAGTATACAACCTCTAAAAGAAATTGGACAAATTTGTAAAGAAAAAGGAATCTATTTTATAATTGATACTGCCCAAAGTGCAGGATGTATTGATGTTAATTTTAAAGATCTTAATTGTAATGCTCTTGCTTTTACTGGACATAAAAGTTTGCTAGGTCCACAGGGTACTGGTGGATTTCTAATTGATGATAATTTTAATAATATATGCAATCCAATAATTGAAGGTGGAACTGGAAGCTCTTCTTCTGATGTACTTCAACCTACTTTTATGCCAGATAAATTTGAAAGTGGAACAATGAATGCTCCTGGAATTGCAGGATTACTTGCTGGAATAAACTTTATTAATAATGAAGGTTTAACTACAATAAAAGAACATGAAGATTACCTTGCCAAAAAACTTATAGAAGGACTTTTAAATATAGATAGTATAATTCTTCATGGAAGTAAAGAGACTATAGATAGAGCACCAGCCATATCTATAAATTCAACTAAAATAGATAATAGTGAACTAGGTTTTATGTTAGATAATCAATATGGAATTATAACAAGAACTGGTCTTCACTGTGCTCCACTTGCTCATAAAGCACTAGGTTCTTACCCTAATGGCTCTATAAGATTTAGTCTAGGATATTTTAATGATGAAAGAGATATCGATTATACACTTAATTCTATAAATAAAATATTAAAATCACTTTAATATAAAAATGAGCCTAATTAAAGGCTCATTTTTTATAGTCATATTTATAATTAATAAAATTTTATGTTTTAAAATGTATATCATTCTATTTATTGGTTAATAATTACAATAAAAGGAGTGATATATTTGAGAAAATTAGAATTTGACTCTTTAGCTTCAGACTGTTCTTATAATATTAGAGAAGCTGTTTCTAAAGAAATTTTACCAATTTTAAAAGATAATAGAGATATAATAATATTATGTATTGGTACAGATAGATCTACAGGAGATAGTTTAGGACCTCTTGTAGGAGATAAATTAAAATTTCTCAAAAGGAAAGGTATTTATATTTTAGGTAATTTAGAAAAACCTATACACGCTAAAAACCTCGTAGAAACATTAGATATGATAAATACTACATATAAAAATCCATATATAATTGCAATAGACGCATGCCTAGGAAGTTTACCTAGCGTTGGTAACGTAATAATAGATTCTAAGCCAATCACTCCTGGAGCAGCCCTTAATAAAGATTTACCTAGTGTTGGTAACTTAAGTATTACTGGAGTAGTTAACATATCTGGTTCATTAGAGTTTATGGTATTACAAAATACTAGACTTTATGTTGTAATGAATTTAGCCACAGTAATTGCCAATGGAATATACCATTCTATTATCAAAACTGTAGGAAGTAGAGAACAGTGTGAAAATATAAATATACCTGTTAGTAAAAATGACAAAGATAAGTTATTAAAGGCATAAATTATACTTTATACTTTATAACTTAGTATATTTTAAGTTTTATGAATGAATCAATATATCCCCAAATATATATTTATATAAAAAACAAAATGTTTCACGTGAA
>NZ_HE611054.1:284587-288628 GCF_000285575.1 Clostridium senegalense JC122
TGTTTCACGTGAAACATTTTGTTTTTTATTATTTATTAATTGCTTCGTGTAAAGCTCTTTCTTCTTCTTCTGATAAATCATATCTTGATATACCTTTATCTATAGGCTTTGCATATGTAGTACTTTCATTTCTACCATATATACTTGTTAATAATACTCCATCATTATTTGCATCTAAAAGTGCAATTGAATAACTTAAGTCACTGCCTACATCTTCAAAAGCCTTATATCTAATAATTGAAAACTTTTGAATACAATTGTTTGTTAAAGCCTGTGTGTTTTTACAAATTTCTTTGATTTCATTATTGTTATTTTTAACTTCATCAATAGTGTCTAAATATTTTAATATTAACTCTTCTAAGTTCTTATTATTAGAACCTCTCATCAAACGTCTGTATTTTTTTTCTAAACGATTTAGACTTGATAATGTTACTATTAATACAATAAAGAATACTGCTAGCACAACCAAAAGTGCTATAGTAATATATGCACTATATTGGTTTATGATGTTAAATATTTGAGTCATAGTTTTCTTCCTTTCTTTAAAATTGTTTCATGTGAAACATTATAAACTGAATAGTTCTATTATTCTTTGAAGCTCATCCTCCGAATAATACTCTATTTCTATTTTTCCTTTATTTTTACTCTTATGGCTTATATTTACTTTGGTATCAAAATAATCTTCTAATTTTTTTTCAATATCCTTGTAATAAGGATTCTTTTCTTTTTTCTTTTCAGAAGTATTTTCTTCTTTATTTTTTAGTAATTCTTTTATTAATGTTTCTGTTTCCCTAACATTTAGTTCATTATCTATAACTTTTTGAGAAACTTCATATTGAACATCATTGTCAGTTATGGCCAATACAGCTCTACCATGACCTTCTGACAATACACCTTCAATTATATATTGCTGAACTCTATTATCTAGATTTAATAATCTTAAACAATTAGCTATAGCACTTCTAGATTTACAAATTTTCTTACTTATATCTTCTTGTGTTAATCTAAAATCGCTCATAAGTTTTTTATAAGCTATAGCTTCTTCTATTGGATTTAAATCCTCTCTAACAATATTTTCTATAAGGGATATTTCTAAAACCTGCTCATCTGTTAAATCTTTTATTACTGCTGGAATATCTTTCATTCCAACTTGCTTAGCAGCTCTCCATCTTCTTTCCCCTGCTACTATAATATATGTTTCATTTTCTTTTCTTAATATTATTGGTTGAATTACTCCATGCTGCCTTATAGACTCTGATAACTCTAAAATCTTTTGGTCGTCAAAGGCTTTTCTCGGCTGATTTTTATCTGGTTTTATTAAATTCATAGATATTTTAACTACAGATTCTTCAATTGTTTTTTCTTCTACAATTTGGTCTGGAATCAGAGCACTTAGCCCTTTACCTAAAGCCATTTTTTTTGCCATTTTTTTATTCCCTCCTCTGTCTTTCTAAAAATTCTTTAGATAAATTATAAAAAGCATCTGCTCCCTTACATTTATCATCATATAAAATTATAGGAAGGCCAAAACTAGGTGATTCTGCTAACCTAATATTTCTTGGTATAGCAGTATTATAAACAGAGTTTTTAAAAAAATTCTTAACTTCTGAAACAACTTCATTTCCTAATTTCGTTCTGGCATCGTACATACTTAAGATTACACCTTCAATTTCTATATCTTTATTTAAAGATTTTTTTATTAAGTCATAAGTGTTTATAAGCTGACCTACACCTTCAAGTGCATAAAATTCACACTGAATAGGAATTAAAACACTATTAGATGCAGTAAGCGCATTTATAGTTAACATTCCTAGTGAAGGAGGACAATCTATAAATACATAATCAAATTTATCTTCTAAAGCTTTTAATTTATTTTTTAATATAAATTCCCTATTTTTTTTATCTATAAGTTCTACTTCAGCACCGGCTAAAGTAACGTTGGATGGGACTATATAAAAATTTTCTACTAAATCAATTTTTTTTATAGCCTCTTCTATTTTTATATCTGTAGTTAAAACATCATAAGTTGAAAATTCTATTTTGCTTTTATCAATTCCTAGTCCACTAGTTGTGTTCCCTTGAGGGTCAATGTCTATAGCCAATATTTTATACCCTTGCATAGCCAAACATGAACATAAGTTTATGTTTATAGTTGTTTTTCCAACTCCACCTTTCTGATTAAAAACACATATAGTTTTCATCATAAAATCCCCCATTCTTTTATTATATTAGATTATCTAATCAATAATATTTTAACTTTTATATAGGGAAAAAATCTTAACCTTAAATTACTTATCAAATATTAGTATGGTATTAATCTTAAATTTTCTTACTTGATAAATTTATAAACTCAAAATTTATTTTAGAACCCTACATTATTATTTAAAATTTCAAATTAGAATTATTCTGTTATTATGTTAGATAAACTATTTATCATTTCCCCTAAAAACAAACTAGTTATCTAGATTAAATTTAACTTCTAACTTATATAATTTTAAATTTTTATTTTCCATATTTAATTAAATAATAAATTTAATTTGTTATATATACCTAATTATATATTGATATATTTATCAATTAAAGTCCTATTTGAAATTTTTATCATTTAAAATATATTTTATCCTATTATTGTCTATATATAAGTTAACAATTACACTTTTTGATACTAATTTTCATATTTTTACACTTATTTATAATAAAAAGACTTATTGATTTCCAATAAGTCTTTGTTTCACGTGAAACATTATTTTTTCTTTATAGTTATAGTAACTTGAATACTATCATCTAGTTCTTTTGATCTATAATTAGCCTTTATGCCATATTTATCAAAAACTTGTTTTATTGTATTAACATATATTTTTGAATTAAATACACCTTTAATTCTTTTCTTTCCATCTGCAGCTATTTCTTGATGCGATATTCTTAATAGTTCTCTATCTATCAATTGTTCTGTTTTACTTACATTTAACCCTTTATTTATTACTTCATTAATAACTGATTTTTGTAATTCAAGTGTTGGAAGTTTTAACAATGCTCTTGCATGTCTTTCTGTTAACTTGTTTTCTATTATTAAATCAATTAATTCTTTATCTAATTTTAGTATTCTTAATTTATTAGCTATAGTTGATTGCTTTTTTCCTATTGCTTTAGCTAATTGATCCTGAGTATATTCATGTTCTTGTATCAAATTATAATATGCTACTGCCTCTTCGAAAAAATTTAAGTCTTCTCTTTGTAAGTTCTCTAAAAGAGCTATTGCTGCTGACTCTTTATCGTTTATTTCAACAATTATAACTGGAACTTCCAAAAGCCCTGCATGTTTAGCTGCTCTTAGTCTTCTTTCTCCAGCTATTAGCTCATATGTATCATTAAAACTTTTCCTTACAGTAAGAGGTTGTATTATGCCATAAGTTTTTATTGATTGAGCTAATTCTTCTATTGCCTCTTCATTAAAAACTTGTCTTGGTTGATATTTATTAGGCATTATTAACTCTGTAGAAACGTTTATTACATTTTTTTCCATAAATAAACCCATCCCTTTATATTTTTCTTTAATCTAGTCCTCACATATATATTATACCATAATTTTACATTATTTTAATGGATTTTTTGTTACCATTCCTGCTTTTCTAGGATATTTTTTAGGTGTTTCTTTAATTTTCTTTATTACAACTAAGTTATGTTTAAGGTCGCTACCTTCAATATCAACATTCTCTATACGTTCAACTCTTCCGCCTAATATTGAAATAGCCTTTTTAGCATCTGTTAATTCCTCATCAATAGCTGGTCCCTTTAATGCAACAAAATATCCTCCAACTTTTAAATAAGGTATGCAAAATTCACTTAACACTGTAAGATTAGCTACAGCTCTTGAAACTACAGCATCAAACCCTTCTCTATAGTTTGGGTCCTTAGCATAATCTTCAGCTCTTCCATGCATAGTATTAACATTTTCTAATCCTAATTGGTTAACAACTTCATTTAAGAAGTTTATTCTTTTATTTAATGAATCTAAAAGATACATTTCACATTCTGGATTTA
>NZ_HE611054.1:288986-304645 GCF_000285575.1 Clostridium senegalense JC122
ATATCGTAATATATCATAATTTCCTCCGCTTTTATAACAAAAAGTTTTATTGGTTTTTAGACCTATTTTTTTGTTCTAAATAAATCATTAAAACTGAAATATCTGCTGGAGATACCCCTGAAATCCTAGAAGCCTGACCTATATTAACAGGTCTAATCTTATTTAATTTTTGCATAGCTTCTATTCTAAGACCTTTTATATCACTATAGTCTATCTCACTATCTAACATCTTGTTTTCAAATTTTTTAAACTGTGCTATTTGTTCTAGCTGTTTTTCAATGTAACCTTCATATTTTGACATTATATTTACTTGCTCTGTGATAGCATCTGAAAGCTCTTTTCTTTCAGGATCTAAGTCTGCAACTATATAATAATCAAGTTCTGAACGTTTTATTAATTCATAAAGAGTTGTTGGTTTTTTTAGTGGTGCAGAACCTTTTGTTTCTAAAAACTCTATAACTTCTTTTTTATTAGTTATTTGTATGTTTTTAATTCTTTCAACTTCATTTTCTATCTGCTGTTTTTTTATTAAAAATTCATTATATCTTTGTTCACTTACAAGTCCTTTTTCATGTCCAAGTTCAGTAAGTCTTAAATCTGCATTATCTTGTCTCAATAATAGTCTATATTCTGAACGTGAAGTCATCATTCTATAAGGCTCATTAGTTCCTTTAGTAACTAAATCATCAATAAGAACCCCTATATATGCATCAGATCTTTTTAATATAAGAGGTTCCTTTTCTAACACTTTTAATGCAGCGTTAATTCCTGCTACAAGCCCTTGTGCTGCCGCCTCTTCATATCCTGAACTACCATTTACCTGACCTGCTGTAAATAAGCCACCTATGTCTTTAAGTTCTAAAGACAATTTTAATTGAGTTGGGTCTAAACAATCATATTCTATAGCATATGCTGTTCTTAACATCTCAACATTCTCAAGTCCTGGAATAGTTCTTAACATCTTTATTTGAACATCTTCTGGCAGTGAACTACTCATTCCCTGTACATACATTTCTTCTGTACCTTCACCTTCTGGTTCAATAAATATTTGATGTCTTTCTTTGTCCCTAAATCTCATAACTTTATCTTCTATAGAAGGACAATATCTTGGACCTGTACTAACTATTGAGCCATTGTAAAGTGGTGATCTATGTATGTTTTCTAAAATAACTTCATGTGTTTTTTCGTTTGTATATGTCAAAAAACATGATATTTGATCTCTTTTTACATCTTTACTCATAAAAGAAAAAGGAACTACATTGTCATCACCAAATTGCTCTTCCATTTGTGAAAAATCAATTGATCGTTTATTTACCCTAGCAGGGGTACCAGTCTTAAATCTTCTTAATGAAATTCCAAGTTCTTTTAAAGAATCAGATAGTTTATTAGATGGTGAAAAACCACTTGGTCCTTCATTAAATTTTATATCTCCTACAATGATATCAGATTGTAAGTATGTTCCTGTTGTTAAAACTATTGATTTACAAGTAAAGTAAGCGCCATATTTTGTTAAAACACCTTTAACCTTACCATTTTCAACATCTATTTTTGTAACTTCTAATTGTCTTAACCATAAATTTTCCTCATTTTCAAGAACATTTTTCATTCTTTTTGAATATCTATTCTTATCCGCTTGTGCTCTTAATGAGTGTACTGCTGGTCCTTTAGAAGTATTTAACATTCTAGATTGAATATATGTATTATCTATGTTTATGCCCATTTCCCCACCTAGTGCATCTATCTCTCTTACTAGGTGTCCTTTAGCTGTTCCCCCAATATTAGGATTACATGCCATAAAGGCTATACTATCTAAATTCATAGTACATATTAAAGTTTTACATCCCATTCTTGCTGATGCTAATGCAGCTTCACAACCTGCATGACCAGCCCCTATTACTATAACATCAAAATCTCCAGCTATATATGACATAATGTCACCTACTTTCCTAAACAAAATTCTGAAAATATTTTATCTATAATATCTTCTTCTAGAGTACTTCCAGTGATTTTTCCTAAATCACTCCAAGCATTTCTTATATCTATTGATGCTAAATCAATTGCAAAGGTATTTTCCAGTGTATCTATTGCACCTTGTATGTTTTCTTTTGCTCTAAATAAAGCTTCTTTATGTCTTGTGTTCGTAATTATTATATCATCATTTGAAACCTCACCTTTAAAAAACAAGTCTTTTATAGCTTCCCTAACTTTGTCTATATTTTTACCTGTTTTTGCAGAAATTTCAAAAACATAATTAGAATCAAATTCCTTTAAATCTTCCTTTTTTATTTTACCATCTAAATCTAATTTATTTAACAAAACAATATACTTTTTATCAAGTATATAACTTATAATTTCTCTATCTTCTTCATCTAATTGTCTACTACTATCTAAAATTAAAATTATAAGATCTGCTTGGTTTATCTTCTCTTTTGATCTTTCAACTCCAATTTTCTCAACAACGTCTTCTGTTTCTCTTATTCCTGCAGTATCAACTATTTTTATAGGTACTCCAGATATGTTTATATACTCTTCTATCACATCTCTAGTTGTACCAGGTACATCGGTAACTATTGCCCTGTTTTCTTTCGTTAAAGCATTTAACAAGGATGATTTACCTACATTAGGTTTTCCTACTATTACCGTGTTAAGACCTTCTCTTAAAATCTTACCTTCATCTGCACTAGCTAAAAGTTCATCTATCTTAATTAACATACTTTTTAGAGTTTTAGCTGCACCTTCCGCTGTAACTTCCTCTAAATCATCTTCTGGATAATCAACTGTAGCTTCTATATGTGCAATAGATTGTAATAGCTCATTTCTTAAAGCATTTATTTCCTTGGAAATGCCACCTTCACTTTGCATTAAAGCAGATTTCATGCTTAATTCCGTTTTAGCGTTTATTATATCTATAATAGCTTCAGCTTGGCTTAAATCTATTCTTCCATTTAAAAAAGCTCTTTTAGTAAACTCTCCAGGTTCTGCTAATCTAGCTCCTACTTTTAAAACTTCTGACATAACTCTATTAGTAGCAACAACACCACCATGACAATTAATTTCTACTACATCTTCTGCAGTAAAACTACGTGGGCCTTTCATATAACTTACTATAACTTCATCTATATGTTCACCATTAGAATTTATAATATAACCATATCTCATCGTATATGTTTTTATATCGTCTAAACTTCTATTATTTTTACCTTTAAATATTTTACTAACTATATTTAAAGCTTTATCGCCTGAAACTCTAATTATTGAAACTCCACCTTCTCCAATACTAGTAGCTACAGCAGCAATTGTATCGAATTCTTTCATAAATTTTACTCCTTTCTAATTTGATATCTAAATTTGTATTATTTTAGTTTATTTTCTATTTAAAATCTTCTATAATTTCTTTTTTTACTACAACAAATAACAAAGTTTAACCTTTTACTTGTGTAATATGCATTCAATTATTTTTTGTCCATATAAGTTTAAATTATACCATATAAAATTTTATAAAAAAAATATCTGAATTAATTTTTTATTAAAATTTTGATGGAAAGTTTACATTTATAAGGATATTTCTATATTATAAATAAAAAGAAAGCCTATTAGGCTTTCTTCATTTCAATAACAACTCTTCTTCTTGGTTCTTCACCTTCACTATAAGTCTTAACATGTTGACTGTTTTGAAGTGCTGCATGTATTACTCTTCTCTCATATGGATTCATTGGTTCTAGTTTTAGTGTTTTACCTGTTGCTTTTACTTTACTTTCCATTTTTTCAGCAAGTCTTTTAAGGGTTTCTTGTCTAGTATGTCTATAATTTTCAGTATCTAATATAACTCTTATATACTCATCATCATGATTTTTATTTACAACTAAACTAACTAAATACTGAAGGGAATCTAATGTCTCCCCCCTATAACCTATTAAAATCCCCATATTAGGTCCGATTAAATTTATATTCATTTCATTTTTTTGTTCTTTTATTTTTATTTCAGCTTTAATATTCATAGAGTTTAAAATGTCTCTTAAAAAAACCTTAGCCTCTTCAGCTCTATCTTTTTTTACGGTTACTCTAACCTTAGCCGGTTTAACTCCTATTAGGTTTAAAAAACCTTTACTACCTTCATCTAAAACTTCTACGTTTACTTTATCTTCAGTAACATTTAGCTCAGAAAGTGCATTTTTAACTGCATCTTCTGTGGTTTTCCCCGTCATTTCAATAATTCTCATCCCTATGACACCGCCTTCCCAAAACTACTAGGCATTTAATTATTTATTTTTCTTTTTTCCTTTATTATCAGTATTAGTAACTCCAACAGTTGCTAATTCTTCGTTTTTCTTTCTAGGTCTTAATAATAAAGTTTGAATTAATTGAATTAAGTTATTTATAATCCAATATATAACTATAGCTGATTGCATTTTAAAACCCATCCAAGTAAACATACCAGCCATAACTATATTCATCATCCCCATATTTGGCATTGCTTGGGAACTAGAATTAGCATTAGTTTTTGGTTGTAACATCTTAGACATTATATAAGTACTTACACCTGATAAAACAGGAAGTATAAAATATGGATCTGGTTGATTTAAGTTTGGAATCCATAAAAATCCTGCACCATGATAATTAAGTGTACTGAATGCATAAAATAATACTATTATTATTGGATATTGAATAAGAAGTGGTAAACATCCACTCATAGGACTTACGTTTTCTTCTTTATAAAGTTTTAGTATTTCTTGTTGTGCTCTTTGTGGATCGTTTTTGTACTTTTCTTGTATTGCTGCAGTTTTTGGTTGAACTTCTGCTAATTTAACTGATGATCTTGTCTGTTTTATTGTTAGTGGCAATAGTATTACTTTTACTACTATTGTGAAAATAATTATTGCAATTCCGTAAGAATAATTCGGATTTGAAATTACCGATTGGATCATTCCATGGATAGCATCAAAGAAATTAACAAAATATACCGAAAAAAATTCTCTCAAGCTTTAATCCTCCTGTTTTGTGTTATTTAACTGGATCGTATCCACCCTTACTCCAAGGATGACATCTTAATATTCTCTTTATTGCCATATATCCACCTTTTAAACCACCATATTTTTCTATAGCCTCTATAGCATATTGTGAACATGTGGGCTGAAATTTACAACATGGCGGTTTTAAGGGTGATATGTATTTTCTATATAAGTTAATCATATGAATCAAAAATTTTTTAATCATTTATTAACCCGCTTTTTCTAAATAAATCTTTCATAGCCTTTTCAATTTCTTTATAACTTTTGTCGTTTGAAGCAGTTCTAGCGACAAAAACAAAATCATAACCCTGCTGTTTTAATATATCTTTATTCAATCTATAACTTTCACTTATCAATCTTTTTACTCTACTTCTTATTACACTTTTTCCAACTTTCTTACTAACGGATATTCCAACCCTGTTAAAACTTGAATTATCACTTTTATTTTTATAATTTTTAAAAACATACATAACTAATAAGTAATTAGAGTAAGATTTACCTTTTCTATATACAACTCTAAACTCAGGATTCTTTCGTATTCTATCTAATTTCATATTAACTGCTCCTTTTTTCCTGCAATTGCAGAAAAAGGCCACATCTGCGGCCCTTATGCTGTCAATCTTTTTCTTCCTTTAAGTCTTCTTCTTTTTAAAACATTTCTTCCAGACTTAGTTTTCATTCTTTTTCTGAAACCATGCTCTTTTTTTCTTTGTCTTTTCTTAGGCTGATATGTCATGAACATATACGAACACCCCCTTCGTATGTAATAAAAATATTTATAGCAATTATAGTATCACTATTTTATGGTTTTACCATTAGATTATATATTTCTAATCGCCTTATGTCAAGATAACTGTTTTTACAAAAAAACATATAAATTTTTCCTATATGTTAATACTTTTTATTTATATTAATAGTTTTTTGTGGATAACTTATTGAATACCTTGATATATTTTGATATCATGAATACATACTTGTTGATAAAATTGGAATAAGTAAAGTTATGCACATCCTGTTGATAAAATTGTGTATAACTTGTTCTATTTTTCTCCTTTTTTATTTAACATTTATTATTTTTGACGTAAAAACTGAATTTATACATAAAGTTTCAATGTGAATAATTTATACTTCTACATTGTTAATATCTTATATATTTATGAAAGTTATCAACATGTGAATATTTTTTATTGCATTTGTCAACAAATTAAATGTATTATTTTTTGTTGTTAATAACTTTGTTTACTATATGTTATATAATTGTGAAAAAAATTTTTTAATAAATAAAAAAAATATTGTACTGGAGGATAGGAATAAAAATGAACGCCCAAGTGAAAGAGTTATGGGAAAAAACTTTAATCATTCTAAAAGAAGAACTTACCGAAGTCAGCTTTAATACTTGGATAAAAAGTATTGAACCTATCTCACTAGAAAATATTGCTTTAAAATTAGGTGTTCCAAACAATTTTACAAAAGATATTTTAGAAAATCGATATAAAGATTTAATAATAAACTCCATAAAATCCGTTTCAAATAAGACATATAATGTAGAATTTTTTGTAGTTTCTGAAGAAGCTCTTGAAAAAGAATCTTCTAAAAAAGAAGAAGTTCCACAAAGAAGATCAATGGTAAATGATGAAATGTCTGCCATACTTAATCCAAAGTATACATTTGATTCGTTTGTTATAGGCAACAGTAACAGATTTGCACATGCAGCTTCTTTAGCTGTTGCAGAATCACCTGCTAAAGCTTATAACCCATTATTTATATATGGGGGAGTAGGACTTGGAAAGACACACCTTATGCATGCAATAGGTCACTACATACAAGATGTAAATCCTAAATCTAAAGTTGTTTACGTTTCTTCTGAAAAGTTTACTAATGAACTTATAAATTCAATAAAAGATGATAAAAACGTTGAATTTAGAAATAAATATAGAAATATAGATGTACTTTTAATAGACGATATTCAATTTATTGCAGGGAAAGAAAGAACTCAAGAAGAATTTTTCCATACATTTAATGCCCTTCATGAAGCTAATAAACAAATAATTTTATCTAGTGATAGACCACCAAAGGAAATTCCTACACTTGAAGATAGGTTACGTTCAAGATTTGAGTGGGGTCTTATTGCAGATATACAACCACCAGATTTCGAAACTAGAATTGCTATTTTAAAGAAAAAAGCAGATGTTGAAAATCTAGATATTCCTAATGATGTGATGGTTTATATTGCTACGCAAATAAAATCAAATATTAGAGAATTAGAAGGTGCTTTAATAAGAATTGTTGCTTACTCATCTTTAACCAATAGGGAAATAAATGTTGATTTAGCAGCAGAAGCTCTAAAAGATATCATATCTAGTAAAAATGCACGTCAAATTACTATAGAATTAATTCAAGATATAGTTTCTAGTTACTACAATCTAAAAGTTGAAGATTTTAAATCATCAAGAAGAACTAGAAATGTAGCTTTTCCAAGACAGATTGCAATGTATCTTTCTAGAAAGCTTACAGATATGTCCCTACCTAAAATTGGAGAAGAATTTGGTGGTAGAGATCATACTACAGTAATTCATGCTTATGAAAAAATTTCTCAAGCATTAAAGAAAGATGAAAACCTTCAAAGCTCAGTATCTGACCTAACTAAAAAGATACAACAAAAATAACTAACAAATGTTATTAATTTAACCCTTAGTTATTGTGGATAAAAAATGAAATACTTACTAGTTGTTAATATTGTGGATAAATTGAAATACTTATTGATTGTTTATCCACAATTATTTTTATTGACTTTTTATTGCATTTACAAGGGTTAAAGGGGTTATCCACATACTAACAGCCCCTACTACTATTACTACTATATTTTTTATATTATCTAAGCTATACTGTATACTATAAAAAATGTTAATAAGGAGGATCACTATGAAGTTTTTAATAAACAAAAATTCATTGTTAGAAGCAATATCAAACGTTCAAAAAGCAATTACTGGAAAATCAACACTTCCTATACTTCAAGGGATATACATAAATGCGTATAAAAATACATTAACATTAATTGGTTCAGATATAGATGTTTGTATTGAAACTAAAGTAGACGCAGAAATACTAGAAGAAGGATCTATAGTTGTTGACTCAAGATTGTTCGGAGAAATAATTAGAAAATTACCAAATGCAGAAATAGAAATATGTACTATTGATAACAATACAATAGAACTTAATTGTCAAAAATCCTGTGTTAATTTAATTCATATGGATGCTAGTGAATATCCATTACTTCCAACAATAACTGAAGATACAAATTTCTCTATATCTCAAAAAACATTAAAAAATATGATAAAAGGAACAATATTTGCAGTAGCACAAGATGAAACAAGACCAATTCTTACAGGTGTACTTTTTGAGGTTAAGGATAGAAAATTAAATTTAGTTGCTCTTGATGGTTTTAGAGTTGCGTTTAGAAGTGAACAGTTAGACTGTGATGACAATAAAGAAGCTGTTATTCCAGGAAAAACATTAAATGAAGTTTCTAAAATACTTGAAGATAAAGATGAGAACGTGGAAATAACTTTTACAAATAACCATATTTTATTTAATATTGGAAATACAAAAGTTATATCTAGACTTTTAGAAGGTGAATTTATAAAATATGCTTCTATAATTCCTCAAGAATATAAAACTAAAGTTATAGTTAATAAAAATGAAATTTTAGGATGTATTGAAAGAGCATCGCTAATGGCGAAAGATGGAAATACAAATCTTGTAAAATTAGAGATTGTTGATGACAACTTAATAGTCACTTCTAATTCTCAATTGGGAAAAGCAAGAGAAGAAATGAATATTATTTTGCAAGGTGAATCCCTTAAAATTGCATTTAACTCTAAATATCTTATAGATGTATTTAAAAATATTGAAGAAGAAGAAATTATTATGGAATTATCTAGTTCTGTTGCACCGTGTGTAGTGAAAAATAAAGAAGTTAATAACTGCACATATCTTTTATTACCAGTAAGGGTATTAAATAATTAATATAAGAAATTATAAATAAAAGGAGAAACTTGATTTAAAATAAGATTTAGTTTAAATATTTGAATAGTAATTTTTACTATGGAAAAAATATAAATAAAGTCTTGTCAAGGTAAAAGTGTTATGATAGAAATAAAAATAAATACTGAATTTATAAAATTGGACTCATTTTTAAAGTTCTCAGGAGCTTGTTCATTAGGTTCTGAAGCTAAATTTTTCATTAAAAATGGAGATGTTAAAGTTAATGGTGATATAGAACTTCAAAGAGGGAAAAAGCTATACAACGGTGATACCGTTGAATTTCAAGGTGAAAATTATAAAATTGTATAACTAAGTATGCACCGAATCAATTCGGTGTATATTTTTAAATTACTCAACATTTAGTAATTACACTAAATGTTCATAGTATGATATAATTTATTATTGGGTGTTTGTTTATTATGTATGTTAATAAGTTGATTATAAAAAATTTTAGAAGTTACAATGAGCTAGTCTTAAATCTTACAAATGGAACTAATGTTTTTGTAGGTGATAATGCTCAAGGAAAAACAAATATATTAGAGTCAATATATTATTCAAGTATAGGAAAATCTCATAGAACTAATAGAGATAAAGAACTTATTACTTGGAATAAAGATGATGCGTATATAAGAGTTGATATATCTAAAAAAAGATTAGATAAAAAAATAGAAATGAAAATATTTAAAGAGGGCAAAAAAGGTATAAACATTAATTCTGTAAAGATAAATAGGCTCTCTGAACTTGTAGGTGTACTTAATGTTGTTATGTTTTCGCCAGAAGATTTAAGCATTATAAAAGATTCACCGTCTTACAGAAGGAAATTTTTGGATATAGAGCTTTGTAAATTATATCCTAAATATTACTATAACCTAGCTGCTTATAAAAAAGTATTAGCAGAGAGGAATAATGTTTTGAAAAAATTTAATTGTAATTTAGATATTTTAGATATATACGATATTAAATTAAGTGAATTTGGAACATATATAATTGAAAAAAGATTAGAATATATAAATAGATTAAATAATAAGGCGTTAGATATTCATAAAGACATAACGTCTGATAAAGAAATTATAAATTTTGTTTATTTAAGTAATATAAAAGAGGATGACATTGATATAAAAACTCAGATGTATAACTCTTTATTAAAAAATAGAAAAAAGGATTTTGAAAGAAAAATAACTTCAATAGGTCCCCATAGAGACGATTTTGCAACATTTATTAATAATATTGATGTTAAAACTTATGGCTCACAAGGTCAGCAAAGAACATCAGTACTTTCAATGAAATTTGCATCAGTGCAGATAATTAAAGACATAACTGGCGAATATCCTCTGTTGCTTTTAGATGATGTACTTTCCGAATTAGATATATCTCGTCAAAAATACATATTGAATTCTATCAGTAATGTTCAAACTTTAATTACTTGTACAGGAATAAACAATATAAAAAAATATTTAAATTCTTCAGTTGACATTAAAATATTTGAAGTTAAAACTGGAAAAATAACTGATATTACCAATTAAGGAGGGTAAATATGTTTTTGCACTTAGGAGAAAATGTGGTAGTTCCAGTAAAAGATGTAATAGCGATTCTAGATATGGAATCAACTATGTACAGTTCGGATACAATTCAATTTTTAAGAATGGCAGAAGAGGATGGATTTGTAGAAAGAATTACTAAAGAAAAACCTAAATCTTTTGTTATAGCAGAAGTAGAAAAAAAGAGTAAAATATACTTATCACCAATATCTTCAGCAACATTATGCAAAAGAACAGATATTGCATATTGTGAGCTTTAGTAAGTTAGGAGGATATACATGGATACCAATAAAGTTTATGATGAAAATCAAATACAAGTACTAGAAGGTCTAGAAGCCGTAAGAAAAAGACCAGGAATGTATATAGGTAGCACAAGTGCGAGAGGACTTCATCACTTGGTTTATGAAATAGTAGATAATAGTATAGATGAGGCTCTAGCAGGATTTTGTAATAATATAAAAGTTACTATTCATGAAGATAACTCAATAACAGTAGAAGATGACGGAAGGGGTATGCCTGTTGGAATACATCCAAAATTAAAAATACCTACAGTAGAAGTAATCATGACTGTGCTTCATGCAGGTGGTAAATTTGGTGGAGGAGGATACAAAGTATCTGGAGGACTTCACGGTGTTGGAGCATCAGTTGTAAATGCTCTTTCAGAAATTTGTACAGTTGAAGTAAAAAGAGATGGACACATATGGAAAGAAACTTTCTCAAGAGGAAAGGTACTAAGTCCATTTGAAGTAGCCGGTGATACAGATGATCATGGAACTAGAATTTATTTTAAGGCAGATCCTGAAATATTTGATGATGTAACTTATGACTACGATACGTTAAGTCAAAGACTAAGAGAACTTTCATTTTTAAACAAAGGAATTAGAATAACATTAACAGATGAAAGAGAAGGAAAAAGTCAAGAGTTCCACTATGAAGGTGGTATAAAATCTTTTGTTGAGTATTTAAATAGAAACAAAGGCAAAATACATAATGAGCCTATTTATATAGAAGGTATTAAAGACGATTGTACTGTTGAAATTGCACTTCAATATAACGATTCGTACAATGAAAATTTATTTTCTTTTGCAAACAATATAGATACAATTGAAGGTGGAACACATTTAGTTGGATTTAAAGCTGCATTAACTAGAGTTATAAATGATTATGCTAAAAAATTTGGTCATTTAAAAGAAAATGATAAAAATTTAAGTGGTGAAGATGTAAGAGAAGGATTGACAGCAGTAGTTTCTGTTAAAATAACTGATCCTCAGTTTGAAGGTCAAACTAAAACAAAATTAGGTAATAGCCAAGTTAGAGGAATAGTAGAATCAATAGCAAATGATTCTATAACAAGCTTCTTAGAGGAAAATCCTCAAGTTGGTAAGAGCATAATAGATAAGGGTTTAAATGCTGCAAGAGCTAGAGAGGCAGCAAAAAAGGCAAGAGAACTAACAAGAAGAAAATCTGTTCTTGAAAGTACATCTTTACCTGGAAAATTAGCAGATTGTTCTTCTAAAAACCCAGAAGAATGTGAAATTTATATAGTTGAGGGCGATTCTGCCGGTGGTTCTGCAAAGCAAGGTAGAAACAGAAAATTCCAAGCTATTTTACCTTTAAGAGGTAAAATTATGAATGTTGAAAAACAAAGATTAGATAAAATGTTAAATTCAGATACAATTAAATCTATGATAACAGCATTTGGAGGCGGAATTGGAAAAGATTTCGATGTTAGCAAAATTAGATATCACAAAATAATAATAATGACAGATGCGGATGTTGATGGAGCTCACATAAGAACATTACTACTTACTTTCTTTTATAGATACATGAGAGAATTAGTTGATGAGGGCCATGTTTATATAGCTCAGCCACCTCTTTACAGATTGAAAAAGGGTAAAAATGAATATTACACATATAGTGATAAAGAACTTGAAAACTTAATTCAAGAAGTTGGTGGAAAAGATAGTAGTGTAGATATACAAAGATATAAAGGTTTAGGAGAAATGAATGCAGAACAACTTTGGGATACTACTATGAACCCAGAGAATAGAACATTGCTTAAAGTAGATGTAGAAGATGCAATGGCTGCAGATGAAATATTTACTATTCTTATGGGAGATAAAGTTGAACCTCGTAGAGAATTCATAGAAGAGAATGCTAAAAAAGTTATTAATCTAGATATATAGTTAATTATACAAATTAGAGAGGTGTAACATATGAATAGCGAAGAAAAAATATTGCCTGTAGACATAAGAAATGAAATGAAAAAATGTTATATAGATTATGCAATGAGTGTTATAGCTGGTCGTGCGCTTCCAGATGTTAGAGATGGATTAAAGCCTGTTCATAGAAGAATATTATATTCAATGCATGAACTAGGATTATATCCTGAGAAGGGATATAGAAAGTGTGCAAGAATAGTTGGAGACGTTCTAGGTAAGTATCACCCACATGGAGATACAGCTGTTTATGATGCACTTGTAAGACTAGCACAAGATTTTTCAATTAGATATAAATTAGTTGACGGTCATGGAAACTTTGGTTCAGTTGATGGCGATGGCGCAGCAGCAATGAGATATACTGAAGCAAAGATGGATAAAATAACAACTCAAATGTTAAGAGATATAAATAAAAACACAGTAGATTTTATACCAAACTTCGATGGAGAAGAAAAAGAACCTGTAGTATTACCTTGTAGATTCCCTAACTTATTAGTAAATGGATCAACAGGTATTGCAGTTGGAATGGCAACTAATATACCACCACATAACTTAAATGAGGTTATTGATGGGGTACTTATGCTTATAGAAGATTCAGAGGTTTCAATAAGCGAATTAATGACTGCAATTAAGGGACCGGACTTTCCAACAGCAGGAATAATATTAGGTAAAAGTGGAATAAGAAGTGCTTATGAAACTGGAAGAGGTAAGGTTTTAGTTAGATCTAAGGCAGAAATAGAAGAAGAAAACGGAAGACATAAAATTATAGTTACAGAGATACCTTATCAAGTAAATAAAGCAAACTTAATAGAAGCTATAGCAAATTTAGTTAAAGAAAAGAAATTAGATGGTATATCGGATCTTAGAGATGAATCAGATAGAGATGGTATGCGTATAGTTATAGAATTAAAAAGAGACGCTAATCCTAATATAGTTTTAAATAGATTATATAAACATACTAAAATGCAAGATACTTTTGGAATTATAATGCTTGTTTTAGTAGATGGTGAGCCTAAAGTATTAAATTTAAAACAAATACTTTCACACTACCTAGAACACCAAAAGGAAGTTATTACTAGAAGAACTCAATTTGATTTAGATAAGGCATTAGCAAGAGCACATATACTTGAAGGCCTTAGAATAGCATTAGATCACATAGATCAAGTAATAGCATTGATAAGAGGATCTAAGACTACAGCTGAAGCTAAAGAAGGATTAATAAAAGAATTTGGTCTATCAGAAAAACAAGCTCAAGCTATATTAGACATGAAACTTCAAAGGCTTACAGGATTAGAACGTGAGAAAATTGAAGAAGAATATAACCAATTAATGGAAACTGTAAAATATTTAAAATCAATACTTGAAAGTGAAGAAAAGTTACTTAACATAATAAAAGAAGAGCTTATAGAGATAAAGAATAAATATGGTGATGAAAGAAAAACAGCAATAGAGAAAAATCCATATAGTTTTGATGATGAAGATTTAATTGATGATGAAGATGTTGTAATAACATTAACTCACGCTGGATATATAAAAAGATTACCAGTAGATACTTATAACGCTCAAAAAAGAGGGGGAAGAGGAGTACAAGGTGCTAACACTAAAGAAGATGACTTTGTTGAAAATATAATAACTACCCCTATATTAAATAACTTATTGTTCTTTACTAACAAGGGAAAAGTTTATAGATTAAAAGCTTACGAAATTCCAGAAGGTAGTAGAACATCTAAGGGAACTAATATAATAAACGTATTACCAATAGAAAATGGTGAGACAATACAGGCAATAATGCCAATTAAAACCTTTGATAAAAATAACTCATTAATAATGGGAACTAAATCTGGTATAGTGAAAAAGACATCATTAGATAAATATGCAGCTATAAGAAGAAATGGCTTAAATGCTATAAATTTAAGAGAAAATGATGAATTAGTAGGAGTAAGTATTACTAAAGGCGATAGTGAAGTAATATTTGTAACTAAAAACGGATACTCAATTAGATTTAGTGAAAAAGATGTAAGACAAATGGGTAGAGTAGCAACTGGTGTTAAAGCTATAACATTAAGAAAAGAAGATGTAGTAGTTTCAATGTTAGTTGTAAAAGAAAATGAAGAGCTACTTGTTATAAGTGAAAAAGGTTTTGGTAAAAGAACAAATATAAATGAATATACGCTACAACATAGAGGCGGTAAGGGAATAATAACTTACAAAATAACAGAAAAAACAGGATGTGTTGTAGGAGCAAGAATAGTTAATGATTTAGATGAGCTTATGCTTATGAATAGTAATGGAATAATGATTAGAATAAATGTAAGTGATATATCTACTTGTGGAAGAAATACAATGGGTGTAACACTTATGAAAACTGGTGAAGATGTAAATATAGTAGCTATTGCTAAAATAAATTATTCAGAGCCAAAAGAAGATTCAGAAGATCATATTAAAGAAGAAGAAAGCTCAAATGAAGAAATAAAAGATATAGACAATGAATAAATAAGCATAAAAAAAGCTGTACCTTAAATATTAAGGTACAGCTTTTTTATAATTTTATGATTTTTAAAATCAATTATTATAATAAGATTTGTAGATATAAATATAAAAATAATTAAAACTTTGCCACGTGTATCTTTTGTAGAAAAAAGGAGGATTTAACAGAAAAATAAAGAAAAATGGAAAAGAATTTAATAAATAGATTATAAAAGCTAAAATCAGGTTTTAAAAAAGTATATAATAAATCTTGTCGCTGAGGCAAGCAAGTAAACAGCCCAAGCGATGAAGATTAAAACTTAAAAAATACTTTCAAAATTTAAAAATAAATTTTAAAAAAGTATTGACAAAAAAGTTTAAAT
>NZ_HE611055.1:0-3760 GCF_000285575.1 Clostridium senegalense JC122
GATTTTTATAAACTACGTACTGTGTCGTCAATTTTCTTCGTTCCGATGCTCATTTACATAAGTAAACTCCGCTTCTCACTCAGTCGTTTCCTAGTACTACTCGTTTCTAAGAATTCTTTGTCATTTATACAAAAATTCGCATAAAATAGTTTCTATTTTAAGGTTTTTATTGTCTTGACGAAATTGTTATATCTTTATTTAAAGGTCTAACAATGTCTTTTATCACTGTGCAATTTTCAAAGAACAAAATATGTTTTTTTATGTCATTTCTAGACTGCTTTTTTATGGTATCATTTTGTTTTTTATATGTCAATAGTTTTTTAATTTTATTTGGTATATTTTTTCAATATATTTTTAACTGTTTTAAATTTATATTGAAATTACACTTACATTAGTATAACCCCTTAAAGGATTTTTTATTTAAAATTTAAAATAAGGAGTAAATATCTTAAACTATAATAAGATATTTACTCCTTATTTTTTGAGATAATATTTTGAATACTACTTAAATATAAACTAATTAGGATTTTTTTACTCTTTATACTATTAAACTTTATAATAAAATCTAATATATTATAATAGCCCATAACCAAGTATTACTTGATTTTAGTTAATTGTTTACTACTTACTTCATTTATTGTCACACATATATTATTATATATTTTTTAAAGGTATTTTAAATTGTGGTATACCTAAAGTGTATGGACCTATATCATTCATATTAAAATATATAACCACATTTTTTCCCTCACAATAAAAATTAAAATTTTCATTTGAATTAATTTTTCTATACAATATTTATCTTTGCTTTTATAAATTTCTTTTCTTAATTGTGTTTTTAATCTTCTACATTCTTCATCTCTTACTAAATCTTTTAAAGATAATAACTTATCTTTTTTAAATCAATATTATATGATTTTTTTTCTTTTATTTCATAATCACCACCAGTAAACTTATATATATTAAGTACTATGCTAATTATTTCTTTTCCTGTTTTTATGTCATAATCTACTTTACACCTATAATTTTTCAAGTCATAATTATTTAAATCAGCATATTCGTGATCATTAACGCTTAAGTCCTCTATATCTTTTTTTATAGAAGTTATGTCATTTTTTATTATTTCATTTATATTGTATTCTAAATTTTTATCTTGCAGTCCTGAAATTTTAGGAATTCTTATATTGTAATCTACTTTTTCTGTAGTAAAAATTTCTTTATCTTCTATTATTACAATATTAGATGCTTCTATAGCTTCAACATTTAAATTCAATTTCATGCAAACAACAAAAGTAAACAAAATACATATTAACAATACAACTTTGTAATTTTTAAAATACTTTTTAAACATACTCTTACCTCCATACACAATAATCATATATTAGAAATTTATATAGATTATTTTTATTTTCACATTAACTTAAGTACATCTTACCATTTTATTCCAGTAAAATCTCAATTATTCTGTAACCTATCTATATTTTTTTATTACAATACATCATAATTATTGACACTTTATGGTTTTTATAGTTCTTTTAATGCCTTATTTTTATAAGGTTTTTAAATTTTTGTCATAAAAAAGACACCTTAAAATGATAAATCATTTTAAGGTGTCTTTTTTATTTTAATCTCCAAGTTGTTCCTTCTTTACTGTCTAATATTTCTATATTCATTTTAAGCAATTGATCTCTTATTTCATCTGCTCTAGCATAATTTTTAGAACTTCTAGCTTCATTTCTTTCTTTTATAAGGTTTTCTATAGATTCAACATCTATATTTGATAAATCTTTTTCTACAGATGTTAATTCTAAAGATAATACTTTATCAAAATCTTCTATTAAAAATTTCTTTTCTAAATTTGTTAAATTTTCATCTTTTAGAACATCTAAAAGCACAGTAAATGCATTTGGAATATTTAAATCATCACTTATTTGTTTTTTAAACTTTTCATTATAATTATTTATATTTTCATTATTAAAATTATCATTTTCACAAACATTTTCTAATATTGTAGCAATTCTCTTTTTAAGTGCTTTAAAAGACTTTCTAGCTGCATCTAAATTTTCAAAACTAAATATTAATTGTTTTCTATATCTTGATTGTAAACAAAAATATCTATAATCTAATGGTGAAAACCCTTCTTCTTCTAATCTTTTTACCGTTAAAAAGTCTCCAGTTGATTTAGACATTTTACCACCATCTAATACTAAAAATTCACCGTGCATCCAATAGTTGACCCATTTTTTTCCGCTATAAGCTTCTGATTGAGCAATTTCATTAGTATGATGTACTGGTATATGATCAATACCGCCACAATGTATATCTATACTATCTCCTAAATATTTCATTGACATTGTTGAGCATTCTAAGTGCCAACCTGGAAATCCTCTACCCCATGGAGATTCCCATTGCATTATTTGATTTTTAAACTTAGAATTCGTAAACCAAAGTACAAAATCAAGAGGATTCTTCTTATTAGGATCTACTTCTATTCTACTTCCTGCTTCTAATTCTTCAATGCTTAAATTTGCAAGTTTTGTATAGTCCTTAAATTTATCTATTTCAAAATATACATTCCCATTAGATTGATATGTATACCCTTTTTCTTCTAAAACTTTAATGAAATTTATCATCTCTTTTATATGTTCAGTTGCTCTACAAACCACATTAGGTCTCTTAACATTTAATTTTTTACAATCATCTAAAAATGCTTCTTCATAGAATTTTGCTATTTCCCAAACTGTTTTCTTTTCTCTTGAAGCACCAAGGGCCATTTTATCTTCGCCTTCATCACCATCTGACTGAAGATGCCCTACATCTGTTACATTCATTACATGTTTAACTTTATAACCAGCATATTCTAAAGACTTTTTAAGTACATCTTCAAATATATATGTTCTTAAATTTCCTATATGGGCATAATTATAAACTGTTGGTCCACAAGTATACATACCAACTTTTCCTGGAACTACAGGAATAAATTCGTCTTTTTTTCTTGTCATTGTATTGTATACATAAAAGCTCATTTTTAACTCTCCTTTTTGTAGATTTTTAATCAATAATAATCATTTTAATTCTATTATTTAATCTTAATGTTTTTATATTATTTTACATTAACTCTCAATATTAAACTTATTTAAATTGTATCACATTGAGATAAATTTACAATAATAATTAATAAATTAGTTTAGTATACTAAAATATAAAAATACAGAGTATATTAAATCTCTGTATTTTCACATTATACTATTTACATATACTTTTTATCCAATTTACTAAACTAATATAAAAATTTTCTGTTTTTATGTCCTTTGTATTTATATACTTTTCCCCTATTATATTGCATCCTAAAAATACACTTTCTTTATCAAAACACAAATTTTCATTAGCACCTAATGTAATTAAAATACTTTTTTCCATTTAAAATATTGCCAAAGCTACTTCTTTTTATACCAAAGTAGGATTTATAAAACCAACTAGGAAGAAGCAATATTAAACACTCATATTCCTTAAATTCTCCATTTAACTTTTTAACTAATAATACATCCTGAAAAAATTTAATATACTTATTATTGTTTTTCAAATCAGGCTCTATATTTTGTAATTCTATAATCTCACAATTTAACTCATCCTTTATCCTATGTGAAACTTCTTTTAATAAACCGTTACATGAATGAAATACTAAAAGAGTTTTCAAATTATCACTCCTTATTTTATTGATAATTATTATATATTTAAATTAATATTTTATACAAGTATA
>NZ_HE611055.1:3963-8177 GCF_000285575.1 Clostridium senegalense JC122
CTATTTCTTATTTTTTACTCTATTCGGCTTTGCTTTTGGTTTTATAACATTATTATTGCTTTTATTATATTTTTTATAGTTACTATTATTATCTGTTTTTACATTATCAAATCCTTTTAAAAATCCACAAAGATCCATAAACCATAAAAATAATATTACAAATATTGTTGGTATTATATATTTGTTAACAATAACAGGCATTGTTGGCCATAAAAAATTGGGAATTAAAAATACAGCTAGTGCTATAATTAAAACTACCCACTTATTAATTTTAATTTTTGAAAATACATATACTCTTAAAGCACTGTATGCAATTAAAGAAATAATTGAAAAAAGTATTATTTCTAATATCATAGTTACTATTGCCATTTCATTCTCCCTCTTTCAATATCTATAATGATTTCAATACTACAATTATATAGTCTTATTAAGAAAGTAACAAGTTTTATAACATATTTTTATTTTTAATCTTTATAATTTATGTTAAAATTTATCTATAGGAGTCCAAGTTATTTTTTAAAACTATTGAATAAATTAAATCTTGTCTTCCTATAACACTATAAAAATTTAATATAGATATTTTTACATTCCTTTTTATTTTATTATTATATACATTTTTCTGAATAAATTAATATTTTCAGGAAATAATAACATTTAAATAATAAATAAAAGGAGTGACTATTAATGAAAGTATTAGACACAATAGCTCTTATATTAGTTATAATTGGTGCCGTAAACTGGGGACTAGTAGGATTATTTCGTTTTGATTTAGTAGCTGCATTATTTGCTGGCTCCAGTGCCTTTGGATCAATAAGTGGTTTTAGCAGAATAATTTATGGTTTAGTTGGATTATGCGGTTTATATGCGATTTCATTCTTTGCTAAAACAAACGATTCACATAGAGATATTTAATATCTCTATGTTAGTGAATATGATACAATATTAAACTTTAATATATCATATTCACTTTTATTTTTATTAAATCTTAAACATAAGGGGGTTAAGGAATGTTATTTTTCAAAAATACTTTCCTATAAAAATTTATATGAATATGTTAAAAGAAAATTTTAATATTAAAAAAGTAACTATTATGGAACTTTTAAATTATTATAAACCTGAAACAATTAATAATTATTGTAAAAAATGCGAAAAATTTAATAAAGTTTGGTCTTGTCCAACTTTCAACTTTGACACTATTGATTACATAAATAAATACAAATTTGCCTATATAATCGCATATAGAATTAATATAACTGCACAAAACAATATAGAAGATGATTTCAATTTTATAAAAGAATTTATACCAGAAGTAACTGAATATAAAGATGACTTTGATAAAATTTTTAAAACATTATATTATAGTGCACGTTTACATTTAGACAAGCTTCTCCTTAACTTAGAAAAAGATTTTAAATCATCTTTAGCTATTTTCTCAGGAAGATGCTTATTTTGCAAAGTATGTCAAAAGGAATATGGATTAAAATGTTTAAATGAAAATAACCTAAAATATTCTTTAGAAGCACTAGGGTTTGATGTTTCAGATATATTAAAATCATTACTTAATATTGAAATTCAATGGAGTAAGGAATCCTCTTCTCAATATGTTACTTGTGTATCTGCACTTTTTTCAAAAGAGGAAATTAATATTTCAGAATTAAACAAATCTATTTCTAAAATTATCGAGTAAATCTAATTTGTGCTACTAAAGTATTGCCACTTCTTCTTATAACCAATATGCTATAAGTAACATTTTCATTTAATAATTCCTCAATTATTTTACTTATTTCTATATCTAGATTTTTTATAGTGTTTTTATTTTTATCTATAATATTATATGCTTCTCCGCTTTTTTCTAAAAATAAATTATCCCATTGTTCCAAATTTAAATAGCCTTCTAAAAAAATGTAATTCCTTTTTCAGTCAACATTTTTTTATTTTCTTATACTTAAGTTCTGTATCTGCTACTTCTTTTTCTATTTTTTTTAAATATTGTTTTTTTAAATCTATATTTTTTTAACAATCTCTATATTTTCTTTCACATTCAAATTTTCATTATCTAGCTTATTCATATATTTATTTACTTTTTTTATGTATTTTTTACTATTAAACATATTTTTATCTTGCCTTTCTTTTACTAATATATATACAATATTCTTGAGGTGATTTTTAAATGGAAGAATTAGAAAAATTGTTAAATATATTAGTTGATTTTTTTATAGTTACATTTAAAAAATAAATATTTTTTTAGTTACTTATTATGATAAACTATTATTTTATTTTAATAAACAAAATACTATTAAAAAATGTATGAACCATCTATAAAAAAGAATAGAAAAAATAACAAATTGAATATTACTTTAAAAGAAGTAAAGTTAGAAGAGTATAAATTAAATGATTCTATCAAAAATAATAAGAATAAACTCTTTAACCTAGAAAAAAAATAAATGTTATTGAAGATTATATTAATAATAATTTATCGTAACACTATCAACTAATTTTTTAAATTTCTCTTTATAAATTTTTTAATAAATGCTAATACTAAGACTTGATTATAGGCATTAAATAAAAGTAATTTATAAAGAGGTGATAAATTTTGATTAACTCTATAAAAAAAGATAATATTTATCATAACTTATATGATGGTAAATGGATTATATGTGACAATACTATAGACATATTTTCTCCAACGAATGGAGAATTAATAGGAAAGGTTCCCGCAATGTCAAATCATGATGTTGATAATTTTTTAGAAAACTCAAAATTTAGTCAAAAACATTGGGAATTAACTCCTATAGACTCTCGAGCTAATATATTATATAAAACTGCTAAAATTCTTGAAGATAATATAGATGAAATTTCTGAAATTTTAATGTTAGAAATTGCAAAGGATAAAAAATCATCTATTTCTGAAGTAAAACGTACTGCTGATTTTATTAGATATACAGCTGATACTGGAAGAAATTTGTATGGAGAATTTATTCAATCAGATAGTTTTCCAGGCTTTTCAAGAAATAAATTATGTCTTACAACTCGTGTTCCATTAGGTGTAGTTTTAGCCATATCTCCTTTTAATTATCCTATAAATTTATCAGCGTCTAAAATAGCTCCTGCATTAATGGCAGGTAATAGTGTTTTATTAAAACCACCTACCCAAGGTTCTATAAGTGCATTATATTTATCAAAAGCTTTTATGATGGCTGGCCTTCCACATGGTGTTCTGAATACTATTACTGGAAAATCATCATCAATTGGTGATTATCTCGTATCTCATAAAAATGTAAATTTTATAAATTTCACCGGTTCAACAAAAGTAGGCACTCATATAGCAAGTATCTCTAATATGGTTCCACTTATGATGGAATTAGGTGGCAAAGATGCTGCAATAGTTTTAAAAGATGCAGATATTGAAAAAACTGCTAAAGAAATCATTAGCGGAGCATTCAGTTATTCTGGCCAAAGGTGTACTGCTATAAAAAGAGTGTTAGTAATTGAAGATATAGCTGATAATTTAGTTAATGCTCTCTTAAATGAATTAAAACAACTTAAAGTCGGATTACCTGAAGATAATTGTGATATAACTCCATTAATTGATAGTAATTCCTGTGACTTTGTTATGAACTTAATAAAAGATGCTTTAGACAAAGGTGCTAATTTAATTACTGGATATAAAAGATTTGGTAATATAGTACATCCTACATTATTAGATAACATATCATTAGATATGGATATAGCTTGGGAAGAACCTTTTGGTCCTGTTCTTCCTATAATAAGAGTAGCTTCTAAAGAAGAAGCTATATCTATAGCAAATAAATCCCAATATGGACTTCAATCTTCTATATTTACCAAGAATATAAATGATGCTTTTGACATTGCAAATAAATTGGATGTTGGCACAGTTCAAATTAATAGTAAAACAGAAAGGGGACCAGACCACTTTCCTTTCTCTGGTGTAAAATCCTCTGGTATGGGAACACAAGGAATAAAGTATAGTATAGAATCTATGAGTAGACTAAAATCTATAATTATTAATATTTAAACTAAAAAGCAACTTTAAAATAAAATTAACTTTAAAGTTGCTTTTTTATATAGGGTTCCAAATTAAGTTTTAAACTTATTCATTTATCAAATGAGAAAACTCAAATTAATATTTCTATCAATAACTAACAGATTATTTTAGTTATTAGTGAACAGTTCTTAACTAACTATCGGACGGC
>NZ_HE611055.1:9573-51870 GCF_000285575.1 Clostridium senegalense JC122
CTATATTTGTACTTATTTTTATCAACTGATAACAAAAATTTAATGAATAAATTTAAATTAGAGCTTGTTTCTTTATAGATTTTTTAAAGTATTATCTATAATATCTTGACATTTCTCTACTAAATCATTTAACTCATCTTTCGATAAACCTTTTGTATATATCGGCTCATGGATTACACAAATACAATCTTTATTTTCTTTTTTAGCATCTTTGTATCCTTCATAAATCTTATAAGTACCCTTTACTGTAACTGGTACAATTGGCATACCTGACTTTATTGCCATTCTAAGACTGCCTTTTTTAAATTCACCTATTTGTCCATTTTTGCTTCTTGTTCCTTCTGGAAATATAAGCATAGACTGCCCATTCTTTAAATTTTCAGTTCCCTTTTGTATAGCTTTTATACCTTCTCTAGGGTTTTCTCTATCTAAAAATACACATCCTATTGCTTTACACCAATATGATAATACCGGTATTTTTTCCAATTCTTTTTTAGCAACAGCTCCTAATGGTTTTTCTACCACTGAAAATATTAATGGTATATCCACTATACTTTGGTGATTAGATACATATAAACACGGACCTTCTATATCATTTTCTTTACCTTTTACTATTATATTAAGCCCAGTTGCTTTTAAAAGGAATTTAGACCATTCCTTTCCTTTAATATTTGTATAGTCTTTATATTCCTTTTTTGATTTTTTCTTTAATTTTTCAGCTTTAGGAATAAAAATAGCTGAAAACACTGTATATATTACAGTTTGTAACAAAAACCAAAACTTTCTCATTTATATCACCTACTCTTTAAAATTTACATAAATTATACCTTTTCTAACTAAGCCCTATTTTTTATTATACCAATATTATAAAAAAAAGTCTATATATAAACATGTTTTTATTGCTTTTGTTTAATTTATTATCTTTTGGATAAACTTTTTAATATCACTATATAATAGAGGTGATGTTATTTGAAAAAATATATTTCTAGAAATCATGTTATTATTTTTATCTGTATTATATCTTTTTTATTTTTACTTATACCTAAAAATAGATATGATAAGGAATTGATTGTGCATTATATTGATGTTGGACAAGGTGAAAGTATATTAATACAAAATGAAAATTTAAACATTTTAATAGATAGTGGCACTGAGGATACTTCTCCTAAATTATTAAATTATTTAAAAAAACAAAATGTACATACTTTAAACTATGTCTTTCTAACTCATCCTCATGATGACCACATAGGTGGTATTACTTATATATTAAAAAATATGAAAACAGATAAAATATTTTCTCCTAAAATTACAGCTAATACCCCTGTTTTTAAAAATTTAATAAAAGAATTAAATGCAAAGAACATTAAAATCACTCCTCTTGTTGCTCCAAAAACAATGAAATTAAATGAAAACATTAAACTAGAATTACTTTCTCCTACAAAAGATTATTACGATAATTTAAATAATTACTCCTTAGTTTTTAAGTTAAATTTTAAAAATTATAATTTTTTATTTACTGGAGATGCTGAAAAAGAAATTGAAAATCAACTTTTAAATTTAGATATACAATCCAACATTTTAAAAATTGGACATCACGGAAGCAAAACCTCTTCTATTGAACCTTTTTTAGATAAAGTTGATCCTGACATTGCTATCATTTCCTGTGGCTTAGGAAATGATTATGGTCACCCTAATAAAACACTTTTAAATAATTTATTAGATAAAAATATTAAGGTTTATAGAACAGACTTAAACGGTTCTATAACCTTAATTTGTGATAAAAACTCTATAAAAATAAAAAAGAAAAATCTTAATAAAATAATTTTATAATATATAGGATTCTGTTATACTTACTTTTATAATCTCGTAATAAAATTTTAGTAAATAAAGTTTAATATGTATTTAAACCTATATAAATATAAAGTTAGAAAAATAAAGATATTTTTAAAGTAATCTAAAGGTATTTATTTTAAAACCAAATATTAAAAGAGCATCTTTGAAATAAATATAAAAAAGATGCTCTTTTAATCAATATTATAAACTTATTACATTCGCAAAAATTAATACAAATAATATTATAGAAACAAATATTCTATATATAGCGAAAGTTTTCATTGGTTTCTTTTTTAAGTAATTAACAAATTTATCTACTACTATTAGTGCTACTATAAATGCTACTAAAAACCCAATAGCTAATACTAGCCACTCTCCACTAGTTATTCCATTTAAGTTTTTAAATATCTTTAACCCTGAAGCACCAATCATAACTGGTATAGCTAAGAAAAAAGAAAACTCCGTTGCTGCTACAGTAGAAATTCCCCCAAACCATCCTCCAATTATAGTGGATGAAGATCTAGACATGCCTGGCCACATTGCTAAACATTGAAATACACCTACTTTTAATGCTTGTGCCGAATTTATCCCATCTATATCCATAGTCTTCTGTTTCTTTTTTAATGGTCTTTCTGTTAATAATAGTAAAAACCCTCCAACAAATAATCCTATAGCCACTGTAAGCGAATTAAATAAATATTTATCTATTAAATCATCAAATAATAAACCTAATATCATTGCAGGTATAGTTGCTATAATAATATTTTTCCAAAACTTTATACTATTTCTTTGTTTATAATTTAAATTTTTCACTTTTCCTTTTCTGCTAATATTACCAAATATAGTTCCCATAGCACTAAATAATTCTTTAACTGAACCAAATAACTTATCCCAATATAATACAACTATTGCAAGTATAGCTCCAAGTTGTATTACTATAGAAAATATGTTAGCAAAATTTCCTTTAAAATTTATTAAATCTCCAACAATAATCATATGACCTGTAGATGAAACTGGTATAAATTCAGTAATTCCTTCTACTATGGCAATAATTACTGCCTTAAGTATTAATATCAAATTTAATTCCAAATCTTTTTCCTCCTTGATAAATATAAAATTTCCCCAATTAGTATTTCATAAAAATCATTTTACAATTAACACCATAATTAATATTATATCAAAAATTCAAACCTATTACTATTTCTGCAAAAAAATATTTTAAAAATAAAATAGGAAGCATTTAATTGCTTCCTATTTTTATTTCCTCTCAAAAAATATTTCCCTTATAGGTTTTTTTCCATCTATTGAAAGAGATATTTTAGTTTTTCCCTCTAAAATTGATAAATCATAATAATCATTTACATCTGAATAAGTTCCATCATTTAAACTTATATAGTATTTTTTCATCATGACGCTATCATTAAATACTCCAACGGTAAACTTAATTGATCCATCCGTATCCTCTTTTTTATCCTTCTTAGATATTATTAGTGTAGGAATCTCATCTTGATTTTTATCGCCATTAATTATTTGTGGATTTAAATTAAACAAATCTGGTTTAGTTACAAATAAAGTTGGACTTATATATCCACTTTGATTTTCAATTTGAATATCCTCCCCATTTTTAATAAATGTTACAAAAGAGTTGCTTTTAGGTGATGTAAACTTATTATTATCTATGGCAATTGTATAAGTATTAAAATATTTTGCCATATCCTTTTTATATTGTCTTACTTCTTTTTCTGAATTTAAACCAACAATCTTTACATTTTCTAACCCATTTTCTATAATTTCAACAGCACTTAATGGAATATCGTTTAGTGTCATATAACAACCGTTACCACCATCTATCATTACCCACTTTCCATGTATATTGCTCCATACTTCAATTACTTTAAACCCTTGTTTAGGCTTAGGTTTTATATGGTTTTTAGTAGCTAATGAACCTTTTCTTACATATGTTCCTAAAGCAGATAAAGATTCCTCTAAAATTATAGAATATCCGTCATCAGACAGTGATTTAGTAGTTGTCAATTTTTCTAATATTTCTTTTGTTGTATCTCCATTTTTCATAGCACTAATATTAAATTCAGCTTTTTCTTTAATCCAATTTATTATAGCAAAAGCTTTTTCTATATCATTTCCTGATTTTTTTACTATATCATCAAGTTTATATTCTTTTTTTATATTTTTTTGATAATCATTTTCTCCATCCATATAGTAAAATTTTATATTATTGCCTTCATATATATTATTATAATTTGTTATTTTAACATTGTATTTATAATCATAATAGGACAGTTTATTTTTATTAAATATAACAAATATTCCAACACATATAACTATCATTAACAAACCTATTATTTTACTTTTTTTTGGGCCCTTGCTCATTTTAAGTCCTCCTAAAATATTTCTTAGTATTTTTATCGCCTTTAATTTAAATTTATTAATAGTTATTATAATTATTTTTTATATTTTAAAAACATTAAAAGAAAAAAGGTTGTACAAAAATTAAGTTTTGTACAACCTTTTTCAAAGTTAAAATAATCCTTTTGTTTGGTAACAATTATATATGAATTTATTTATATTCAGGACCGGCATTTAATATGTCCTTACTCACATTTTCAAATTTTTTAAAATTATCATGGAATTTTCCAGCTAACTCTTTTGCCTTTATATCATAATTATTTTTATCTTCCCAAGTATTTTTAGGATTTAAAATTTCACTTGGCACATTTTTTATATCTTTTGGAACTAAAACTTTAAATATCTCGTGTTCTTCAAATTCAGCATTTCTAAGCTCTCCATTTAAAGCAGCCTTTACCATTGCTCTTGTATATTTTAAGTTCATTCTTTTTCCAACACCGTATTGTCCACCAGACCATCCAGTGTTAACTAAGTAAACTTCTGTATTATGCTTAATTATTTTTTCGCCTAATAGTTTAGCATATACTTCAGGATTCATTAACATAAATGGCTCCCCAAAGCATGCTGAAAAAGTTGCTTTTGGACTTGTTATTCCTCTTTCTGTTCCTGCTAGTTTACTAGTATATCCTGACATAAAGTGATACATTGCAGCTTCTTTTGTTAGTTTTGATATTGGTGGTATAACACCAAATGCATCTGCAGTTAAAAATATTACAGTACTTGGGTTTTGACCTTTTCCACTTAATTCAGCATTATCTATATACTCTACTGGATACGCTCCTCTAGTATTCTCTGTTAACTTTTCATCATCAAAATCAGGATTCCTTTTTTCATCTAAAATTACATTTTCTAAAACTGCTCCAAATTTTAAAGCATTATATATTTGAGCTTCTTTTTCCGCATCTAATCTTATAGTTTTTGCATAGCATCCACCTTCAAAATTAAATACTCCATCATCAGACCAACCATGTTCATCATCACCAATTAATTTTCTATCTGGAACTGCTGACAATGTTGTTTTTCCTGTACCTGAAAGACCAAAGAACACTGCTGTGTCTCCATCTTCTCCTATATTAGCAGAGCAATGCATTGGAAATACACCTTTTTGAGGTAATAAGAAATTCATTACTGAGAATATTGATTTTTTAATTTCTCCTGAGTATTGAGTTCCCCCTATTAATATAATCTTCTTTTCAAAATTTACTAAAACAAAAGCTTCTGAATTTATACCATCTTCTTTACCATTAGCTTTAAATCCTGGTGCTGCTATTACTGTAAATTCTGTATTATGCTTATCTAATTGTTCTTTTGTAGGTCTTCTAAATAACTGAGTTGCAAAAAGAGCTTGAGATGCATATTCAGCTACAACTGTTATATCCATTTTATATTTTTCATCTGCTCCTACATATCCATCAAATACATACAGATTTTTATCTTCTAAATAATTAATAACTTTATTGTAAAGTTTATTAAAAGTTTCTTCATCTATTGAAAGATTAGTATCATTCCAGTTAACTAATGATTTTATACTTTCTTGACAAACTATAAATCTATCTTTAGGCGATCTTCCTGTATATTTTCCTGTTTCAACAACAATAGCTCCACTTTGTGAAAGTTTACCTTCTCCATTTTCAAGTGCAAACTCAACTAACTGTGATACTGCTAAATTTCTATATATATTCTCTGATGTTTTAATTTTTAAATTTTCTAAGTTAATACTCATTAATATTCCCCCAAATAATTTTATATTTAATTAATTTACACCTCGTAAATTATATGTACTCTTTTTATTTATTAACACTAACTTTATTAATTTTTAATATATTTTTTTTATTTATAATTTTTATATTTTCTTCTGACAGTTATTAGTATAACACTTTTTTATAAAAAGTACAGTATATTTTTCATTTTTCTTCGTAAAATGTTATACTTTATATTTTTTTGACAGATTTATTGTGTATAAAATGAATTTTTTTATTTTTTATTCAATTTTGAGTCATTATTTACTTTTATGAATAATTGTATTTTAACAATTTATTAATCATTTTATATTGGTATATATTCTACCGCCTTATAATTAGTTATTTTACATGTTTTCATAAATTATGATAATTTTAACATTTATTATATATATTTATTTCAACTTCACAAAAAAAGCAAGTCTAATATTTTAGACTTGCTTTTTATAATAAATGTTTATATTTTTAATTTTTTAATTTTTTCTATCAATTTATTTTGAGTCTTATTTAAAATTAAATTTGCACAATACTTATTTTCTGGATCTCCATAATTGAATCCATCATTTTCGTATCTAGGAATTACATTTACATGTAAGTGGGATAAATCATTAAAAATTCCACCATTTTGAATTATAGTTATACCATCTGGACTAAAAGTTTCTTGTAATAGTTTACTCATACTTCTTAAAACATCAGAAAGGTTGTTTAATTCTTCTAAAGTTAAATCATAAATTTCCTTAACATGCCTTTTAGGTAAAATTAATAAATGTCCTTCATTAAATGGAGCTTTATCAAGAATTACAGAAAAAAAGTTATTTTCATAAACTTTGTAAACTCCTAATTCATTATTAGCCAATCTACACCCTAAACACATAATTTATCACCATACCTTTAATTTTATTAATAGTTCCTAATTATTATTTTATATTATAAGATAATGCATTTCTATAAATTTTGAATTTTTGAGAATAGATTAAATTTTCTAAATTTTCCTATTTGTTAGTTAACTTCAAAGTTTCTAAAACAATAAATCTATATACTTTTCCACTTCTTCTTTTTTATCTTTTAATAATAATTTTATAAATTTTTTCAAGAATTTCTGTGCATCTACCTCTGTAAGTATTATAGAATTGTGTTCCTTTTGCCATAAATTATTTTTATCTACTATACACATCCCCTCTGCAATACCATCTTTGCAAATTTCTGTGTAAGAAGAAAAGCCCTTACATATACTTTTATCTATAAAATATCCTACCGCTAATGGATCATTTATAACTGAACCTATTATCTTATCAAACTTCCAATAAAATTCTCCATAAAATTTTGTTATTTCAGAAACTACTTTTGATAACTTTCCATCAATCATTCTGATAAATTCAACCATGTTTGGAGTTAAAACTGTTTTGTTAGTAACATCTAATCCAATAATATGTACTTTTTTACCTATATTTTTTAACACATAATCGGCAGCATGGGGATCAACATAATAATTAAATTCAGAAACTGGAGTACAATTTCCACATTCTTTAAAAGTTCCACCCATAGAAACAAATTCATTTAAATTTTCAAATGCACTCTTATCTTTCATTATAGCTTTAGCTATATTAGTAAGTGGTGCTAATGCTATAATAGATACTTGTTCATTATTATGTAAAGTTTCTATTATAAAATCTTCTGCACCATAATTCAACACTCCATTTTTAACTTTTGGTAGATTAGTATTGCCTAACCCATCAGCTCCATGTACATTTTCTGCTTTTTCTAACTTTTTACAAAGTGGCTTGTCATTCCCTAAGTAAACAGGTATATGAAGAGAATTAGTAAGTTCTAATGCTTTTAATGCATTTTCTCCACAAGTATTCAAATCTACATTTCCACCTACTATAGTTATACCTATGACTTCTAATTCTTCTGAATTTAAAGCTAACAATAATGCTAAAAAATCATCTATTCCTGGATCACAATCAATTATAACTTTCTTTTTCATAACTTCCTCCTATGTTGTTTAAATTTAATATAAAATAGTATTTCTAATATATTTTTTATGCTGCACATATCTTAGTATGCAAAACATTTGTAAACGATAAGTCTTATATATCATACAAATTTTCTAGTTATTTTTCAATTATAAATTTTTCAATACAAATATAATATTTATATAATAGCAAAAGAAATGCCTTAAAATGACGAGTAAATCACTTTAAAGCATTTCTTTCAATTTATATAATAAGAAATAGAAATTTTAGTCCTATAGAAAATTAATTTCCTAGAACTTCAGTTGAAAGTTTATTTACTAACAACCTAAATATAATAATTCATTATAACTATTTAATATTTTGGGCCAAAAGTGCCGCCCCGATTGCTCCTGCATGATGTGCAAGAGTATGAGTTTTTAAATCTTTTCCAAGCTTTTCACCTAAGCTTTTAACTACATAAGGACAATTACTAAGACCACCTGTTAAATAATATTGTTCCCCATCTCCAAATTTATTACAAAGTGATGAGACTTTGTTAACTACAGAGTCTATAACTGCAAACGCTATATTTTCTTTTTTTTCACCACTGCCAATTAAACTTATAACTTCTGATTCAGCAAACACTGTGCACATAGAACTTATAGTTACACCACTACCATTTTCAGCAAAATTACATAATTCCTTTATACCTAAGCCTAAAATATTTGCCATTATTTCTATAAACCTTCCTGTACCTGCTGAACATTTATCATTCATAAGGAAATTAGTAATCATACCTTCTTCTATTGATATAACTTTGGTGTCTTGTCCACCTATATCTATAACTATTGCTTTATCACCCATTAAGTATGCAGCACCTTTTCCATGACATGTAATTTCAGTAATCTCTTTATTTGAATATGGTACAGAAACTCTACCATATCCAGTTGCTACAACTTTTCTTTTTTCTTTTGTTATACCTTTTGAATTTAGTATTTCCTCTATTTCTCTTGCAGTTTCTTTACTATTCCATCCAGTTTTCATTAACAATGTATCTATAAGCTTGTCTTCCTCAAAAACTGCAACTTTAGCTGCTGTTGATCCTATATCTATTCCTATATAATACATCTTTTACTCCTTTTCAAAACTTTCACTTTAGTTATTGTCAATCTATAATTTTACTAAAGCATTTCAATAAATGCTGCTATTCTTGTTTTTATTTGACCTAAATCTGTTTTAGAATAATCAGTTTCTAAGCTCATATATTGTACATTTTTTTGATTTTTGACAAAGTTCTTTACTTTCATTGATTCTACATTATAAGTATGACAAGCTTGTAGTGTAACGTCTATAACACCATCTACTTTATACTCATCTATAAGCTCATCTAAAAGTTCTAATCTACCATCATTATTTGACATTACAGAGCATGGTATTTTTAAATATTTCTCTGCAATAGCTTCAATTGGGTCTCTATTTTCATCTACAAGCTGAGCTTTTTCTTTTACTCCACCACAATTTTCAAAACATACAACTACCCCACCACTTTCTTCCACAGTTCCTACAACTTTTTCTATAGCTCCTCCAATAGGGCATCCTGTAATTAAGATTCTTTTTGCATTTTTTGATATTTTACTTCCATTTTTATTATATTCTTCTTTTATATCATCAATCATTTTTCTCATATTATTATTTTGTTCTATTTTATCAAAACTAAATCCAGTTCCTTCTAGAACCTTATACATTTGAAGTCCTCCTATTGGTGGTGGAGTTAACTTTGATAATGAATAAAACTCTTGAAGTAATTTTCTCTCTTCATTTTTTATTTTTATAGCTTCTCTTAATTTTTCATCTGTAATTTTTACATTAAACTGTTTTTCTAAACACTCTTTTAAGTATTCTATTTCATTTTTCCACACCTTAAGTGCATGTTCTCTATCCTGAGCTTGTGGTAAATGCATTACATGCATAGGCTTTATTTTACCTAAATATTCATACATTTTCTTTTTTCCATCACAAGTAGTTTCTCCAACTAATAAATCTGAAAAATATGTATATGGACATTTTTCTGTTAAGGCAAATCCATAGCTTGATTTTATAAGTGGACATAAATTTTTAGGAAGATGTTTTTCTGCATCTGGTATTGGTTCATCACTCATACCACAAAGTCCTACTGGAATAGCCCCTGATGCATATATAACCTCGTATGGAGTATATGTACAAAATACACCTACTACATTTTTTCCACTTTCTTTAAAATTCTTAACCTTTATAAATCCATTCTTTCTTGCTTCACTAAACTCTTCAAAAATACTTGGTAAATTATTCATCCTTTTTCCCCCATATTTTATATATAATAAATAAAATTTTTCATATTTTTATTTTTCTACTTCTATGTATCATATTATTATACTTAACCATTTTTTTCTATTGTTATAATATTTTCAAATAGTTACTAGTTATTTATTATGAATTTGAATTTTTAAAATTAAAATGTTCTTAAATATTTTTATAATAAAAAGTCTACTTGATAGTAGACTTTTTATTATAAGAATATTTTTCCCTTTACTCAAGCATATCTTGTTTAGGTCCAAAAAATTCAAAATTAATATATTCTTCTTTAACACCTAATTCTTTTAATGCTTTATAAATTCCTTTCATAAATGGAGGTGGTCCACAAAAGTAAAAATCACCATTTAACGGTAGATTGTTTTTAATCCAATTGTAATCTACTCTCCCTTTAAAGTCATAATCTTTCCCTAAACTATCATCATCCTTAGGATTGCTATAAAAAACTATATTCCTTACATTATCTCTATTTTTCATAATTTCTTTCATTTCATCTTTAAAGGTTTCAACATCAGAATTTTGTATAGCCTGAACAAAGAATATTTGTTTTCTTATTTTTACCTCTTCATAAAGCATAGATATAAGTGGAGTTATTCCTATTCCTCCTGATATTAATACAAGTGGTTTTTCTTTATTATTTTCATTTATCGTAAACAATCCCATAGGAACCATCCCATAAATAATATCACCTACTTCCACTTTGTCATGCAAATAATTACTTATAAGTCCACTAGGCACTTTCTTTACGCTTATTCTATAAAACTCTTCATTTGGCATCATTGATAAACTATAAGTTCTTATCTCATCTTTATACTTTTCATCTTCACTATTTAATTTTATAGTAAAAAATTGCCCTGGCTTATGTTTCAAAAGCTTACTTTTATCTTTTGCTTTGAAATAAAATGAAATCACATCATTATTTTCTTTAATCTTTTTAACTACTATAAATTCCTTAAACCCATTCCATGCCATAGGCTTTTCAGAATTAACATTAGAATTGCTATACTTACTCATAATTTCTTGTATAGAATATTCCGACTGTTTTCCATAAACATCTTTTATTTTATTCATTTAACTCACCCCTTAAATACATTATACACTATATTGTTTAATATTGACTATCTTTTAGTAAGTATTATCCATGTTTTTGATTAATAAAAAAGACTATATGAAAAATTTATAGAAATTTTTCATATAGTCTTTTTTTAATAACCTAATTTAGATATGTATTCTTTTAAAATAGTGGCTGAATTATTAAATTTATATTTTTCATTTTCTTTTAAATCTAATTCAATTATTTTTTCTATTCCATTCTTACCTAATATACTAGGCACACCCATATATACATTGTTTTGTTCATATTCTCCTTCTAATAAAGCAGAAACTGGAATCACTTTTTTCTCATCATGAAATATAGCTTTAAGAATTCCAACAACAGTAGCTCCTATGCCATAATAAGTACTTCCCTTACCATTTATTATTTCCCAACCAGCTTTAGCAGTTTCTTCTACCATATTATCTAGATCATTCTCTTGAAACTTATCGTAATTACTAATTAATTTTAAAAAGGATTCTCCTGCTACAGTTACATAAGACCATGGAACCATTTGAGAATCCCCATGTTCTCCCATAGCAAATGCTTGTATTGACCTTGTATCTATACCACCTAGTTTTTCTGATATTATTGATTTTAATCTAGCTGTATCTAGGGCCGTTCCTGTTCCTATTACTTTATTTTTAGGAAGTCCTGATAACTTTAATACGTGATATGCTATTACATCAACTGGATTTGATGCTAATATAAAGAATCCATTAAATCCTGATTTCATAATCGGTTTTACTATTGAATTACATATTTTAGCACTGACTTCTAAAGTGTCTAATCTTGTTTGCCCTGGTTGTGGAGGTGGTCCTGCAGTTATTACAACTGCATCTACATCATTACAATCTTCATAACTACCAGCTCTAACTTTAGTTCTTAAAGACATATATTCTACAGAATGCATTAAATCTAATGCCTCACTTTTAGCTCTATCCTTATTAATATCTATCATTATTATTTCTTCACATACACCTTGATTAACTAATGCATAAGCACAACTAGAACCTACTAATCCAGTCCCAACAATTGCAACTTTTCTTGATTTGATTGACATTTTAATCTCTCCTTAAACCTAAAACCTAAATATATTAATTTTATATCAAGTTTCATTTATAAAATCGTTAATATTTTAACATTCAATTCATTAAACATATTGTACAACTTTTATAATAAAATGTGAATACTTTAACGTTTATTCGCAATTTTTGCAACATTAAAGCTTTTAGATTAAAGTTTTTAATTAAAACTTTAATCTAGTTTGAATTTTTTTTAACAATCAGATTTACAAAACACTTAAAATTTATTTTTTAACATATTAGTGGATAAATCCACTAATATGTTTTTCTTACTATTATATAATTTAAAATTATGCACTTTATTTAAAGCAATTTATAGTAGATGAATAATCTACAAGTTTTTTTATAAAAACATCGGTAGCCTTAGAACTCATTATATCTTTTGGTGTTATATAAGAAAAATGTCTTTTATAATTTTCCTTTAATTCTATTACAGACAATTCTTTATTTTTCACTCCTTCTTCAGCTACATAATTTGATATAAGAGTTATTCCTAAATTGTTTTTAACAGCTTCTTTAACTGAATAATTACTCCCAAGTACCATCATTGATTTAGGTATAATTTCTTTAGTGGTTAAAAACATATTCAAATATTCCCTAGTTCCAGATCCATTTTCTCTAGCAATCCATCTTCTATCTTTAAGTAAAGTATAAGAAAACTCTTTTGAAACCATTGGATCATTATAAGGCAGCATAAGTACCATTCTATCTTCTAAAAAATAATTTTGATTAAAATCAAAGGACGGCGCAACCCCTTCTATAAGTCCAATATCTATTTTTAAATTCTTTATCTTATCACATATGTTAGTGGTATTTTCAATAAGCAACTCTATCTCAACATCCGGATATTCTTTAGAAAATTCACTTAGAAAACCTGGTAAAAAATATTCTCCTATAGTAAGACTTGCACCTATTTTTAAATGTCCTTTTATTGTGTTAGATACATTTTTTAATTCATCCTTAGTATTTTCTAAAAGTTTTAAAATTTCTTTTGCTCTTTTATAAAGCAAAACTCCACTTTCAGTAATTGCTATAGTTTTTTTCTTTACCGATCTAGTAATAAGTTCTGTATTAAAATAAGCTTCTAAGTTTTTAATATGTACACTAACACTTGGCTGTGATAGATTTATACTTTCCCCTGCCTTTGTAAAATTTTCATATTCAACAACTGCTATAAATGTTTTTAATTCTTCTAACATAATTTATCTACATCCTAACAATAATATTTTTTTATCACTAAAAAATGTTTCCTATACATTATTATATAGTATTTGATAAAAATTTGAATATATAATCATTATCTTTTTTAATGATTATCATGATATATATTTATTTTACTTATGGTTTTTTCAGTATTATACTTTTTTTATAGTTTCAAATCACTAATAAACAAGTTAAATAAAATACTTTTTACATAGAAAGGATTGTTATAATGAATAAAAAATTTAATAATTTTATAAGCAAAAGTTTTGAAATTTTTCCTGGACTTTTTATTTCTATAATAGTGGCTTATATAAGTATATCTTTATCAAAATTTTTACCTAAACTTGGAGCATCTTCAATATCTATTTTTCTAGGCATGGCTTTAGGAAACACTTGTTTACATAAGAAAAGTTTGCAAAAAGGATATAAATTTGCAGAAACAGATTTATTAGCTTATTCAATAGTTCTTTTAGGTGGTACATTAAGTGTATCTACAATACTAAATTTAGGACTCTCCGGCATAGCATTTATAGTATGCCAGATGTCTGTAACTATTTTTGCAGCTCTTATAATTGGTAAAAAATTAGGTTTTAGCGACAATTTCAGATTTTTAATGGCTAGTGGAAATGCTGTCTGCGGTTCTTCTGCAATTGGAGCTACAGCCCCTGCTATAAATGCAACTGATGATGAAAAAGGAATTTCTATAGCTATAGTAAATGTAACTGGTGTAATTTTAATGATTTCTTTACCTTTAATATCCGGATTTTTATACAATCATGAAACTTTTAAAACTTCTGCTATGATAGGTGGTATTCTTCAATCAGTAGGACAAGTTGTTGCCAGTGGTGCTATGGTTAATGACTCTGTAAAAGATTTATCTTCTATATTTAAAATCGTACGTATAATATTACTAGTTGTAGTTGTATTATTCCTTGAAACTCTTAAAAATAAAAAAACTATTACAAATAACAACATAAATCATAAAAAGAAAAAATTCAATATTCCTTGGTATGTTATAGGATTCTTTATTACCTGTGCCCTATTTAGTTTTAACATTATACCAAATTCTCTTTCAAAATCCTTTAAAATTTTAAGTAATAACCTTGAAATAATCGCACTTGCAGCTATTGGACTTAGAGTTAATTTTAAAGAACTTATAAAACATGGAAAATCTGTCTCATTATACGGACTATCCATAGGAATAATACAAATAGTATCTGCTATAACTTTAATAGGCATATTTTTATAAAAATATGCCTATTAGACTTATATTTTATTTTAAATAATTTCATCCTTTTTTACTAGGTCTAATCCTTTTGCATAATATTCTTCCCATATATCCTTTGGAACCATCGATCCACCTGTTGCCCATACTATATGAGTTGGAATAACATCTTTTTTTATATAATTTTCTTTACCTAATTTTAATGGACCAATAAAAGATGCTGTAGCTGAAGGCTCTAATTTCAAATGTTCCTCATTATAAGCTATAGCTAACAGCCTATATAATTCCTTATCTTCTAATGTGTATCCTCCTGCTATTGATTTTTCAAGTAATTTCCCAACAAACCCTGATGGCTTACCTACAGCTAATCCATCAGCATCAGTCTTACCATCTATCCCATATTTTTTTACATATATATTTTCATGTTGCCCAGTCATAAGTCCCAAAATCATAGCAGGTGCATGAGTAGGTTCTACCCAAAAACAATGAACATTCTCACCAAAAATACTTTTAAGACCAAATGTTATACCACCTGGCGCTCCGCCTACACCACAGGGCAAATAAACTATTAAAGGGTGTTTTTTATCTATTATTATATTATTATGTTTTAATTGTTTTTCTAACCTTAATGCTGCAACACCATACCCTAAAAATAAATCTTTAGAATTCTCATCATCAATAAAATGTGCGTCTTTGCTTAAATCAGCTTGTTTTCTTGCAAGTTCTACAGCTTTACTATAATCACCTTCATGTTCAATTACATTTACTCCTAAGTCTTTCAAAAGCTCTTTTTTCCATGCTTTAGCATCATGCGACATATGAACATCAACTTTAAATCCTAATTTAGAAGATATTATACCTATACTTAGTCCTAAATTACCTGTTGATGCAACTATTATATTATATCCTGAATAAAATTTCTTAAATTCTTTACTATCTATTTTAGAATAATCCTCTTGAGAACTTATAAGATTATCTTTAATAGCTAAATCTTCTGCATATTTTAAAACTTCATATATTCCACCTCTGGCTTTAACAGATCCAGATATAGGCAATTCATTATCACACTTGCAGTATATATCTCCAATTATGCTTTCTTTATAATAACTTTCCATAAAAACTTTCATTTTATTTATATTTACCAATCTTGATTCTATAATTCCATTAAATTCATTAGTTTCACAAAAAACTTTATTAATGTATGGTGCAAATCTTTCTAACCTTGCTTCTGCCTCAATCAATTCTTGAAAATTGATTTCTTCTATTTTCCCATTTGGAACATATTTTTCATTTTTCCAAAAAAACTCTTTCATGTTTATTATATTATGGAACATAACACAACCTTTAATAACTTTTTTTATTTTTTCTTTATCTAATCTTCCTTTTTTCATTTAATTTGCCCCCCTACAAATATAGTTAAATCCTTTACTTATTTCTATATATGTATATAGTATTCCTTTGTTACAATTTCATATAGGTTTAAAAGTTTATTTTTTAAATTATTCACTTAAACTTCTGTATTATTTATTATAAGCTTAAGTAAATTTTACTATAATCAAAAGGGCATACTCCTTAAGACTAACTTTGAGAATGCCCTTTTACTTCTTTTAAATTATTAATTGTTAATTATTTCATTATATATTCTTTTCTCTATTTCATTATTCGCCTCTTCTACATATTTACTTATAGAAAACAAATCAACTATTATCCATATTAAAACCACAAGTAATCCTATTAAACCAATGATTATTAAACAAGCTACTGCACTTACGATAGTTGTTATTAATTGTGATTTTGCAACATCTTTTCTTCCCAAATATACATTATGGAACCCTAACATTCCTCCTAATACCCATAATATATACACTAACGGAAGTTTAACTCTTTCCTTTTCCACTAGATATTCATAAATTTTTAACTGTTTATCATCTAACACTTTCAATTCTTGAGCTGTAATCAAAATATATCACTCCTTATTTAAACTATTGTATATTCTTTTTTCAGAATTTTCATTTATGTTATCTATAATATTTTTAGCCAAAAATAAGTCTACAATAACCCACACTAATACTATTAAACCTAGTATTGAGTTTAAATTAAAGAACCCAAAAAAACAATTTTTAAAATTTCCAATAGTTATTTGATTGTTCGTAATCATATCTACTATTCTTTCTATAGCCATATTATTATGATTTAATATATTTTCTAATATTAAATTCACAATAGTTATACTTAATTGTGCTATAGCTACTTTAGGTCGATTTAAATAAAAGTTATGAATTCCAAATTTTTTTCCTATTGCCCATAGTATATAAAATAAAAATATTTTTTTCTTTCTTTTTTTGCATTACTACAAAAAATACTCAGATCTTTTTTATTTAACTTATTAAGCTGTCTCACTGTTAAATCCATATTTTACCTCCTAACTGTAAATACTCTCCTTATTTTTATATTATTATATATTGTAATATTATTCTATAATTTTGAAATTGTTTACAGATTGTTAACTATATATTCTTGTAAAATAAAAATCACCTTATAACATATTTTATATTATAAGGTAATTTAAAATCTATTTTAATTTATTTTTTTTAGCTAATGTAGGGAATATAAATCCTAATGCAATAAGAATAAATGGAGTTAATACATTTAAAGTTATTTGAAATATCCATTGTGATGAGAATACTTCTACACCCTTAGGAAACATTCCCATTATACATGCAAATGCAGTAAATAGAAAACACCATGAACCTATCACCATTGCTAACTTAGAATTTTTAACAAACTTATATTCTAAATTGAATGTACCTTCTTTTGCTTTTCTAAGTGCTACATATGCTAAGAATACCCATAAATATCTCATTGGCATTACAATTGAGTTAAGATCTAATAACCAGTTAAATAATGAATTCATATCGCCTATTCCTAATGCTGGGACTATAATTAATATCCCTACTAATATCAAAGTTATTTTATATCCTGTTATAGGCGTTCCATTTTCATTTGTTTTTAATAAACTTTTTGGCACATACTCTTCATCTGCTTCTGCTAAGAATACTTTTAATGGTGCATCTATTGAAAATACTAATGCAGATATTTGAGCTAGCAAATTTGCTATAGCATATAATACAACAAATGTATTTCCTAATCCATAATAATCTCCAAGTATAGCAAAAGCATAATACTGACCATTCATCTTCAGATCTGTTGGTATATTATTTGCATCAAACATCATAGACATTGCTATTGAACCAAGTATAGCACATATTGCAACCATGCCTGCTAAAATCATCATTCCTCTTGGGAATTCTCTTGATGAATTTTTAGTGTTATTAACATATGGAGATAATTTTTCTGCTCCACCTACTGCAAATACTAACATTGATAATGTAGTAAAATAAGCAAAATTAAATTCAGGCATTATAGATTTAAATGTTATATTTGTAGTCGCTGGCTCAACACCTCTTAACATAGGTGCTGTAACAACTAACAATATGTACAACAAAGACATAACAAACACAGCTGTCCCTGCTATTGTTCCAATTTTTTTTATTGAATTTATACCTTTAGCTGCAACCCACATAAAAAACATAAATATTCCCAAAATTAAAAATTGAGCAACTAACGTGCTAAACGAATCCATAAATTTACTATCTGGAAGTATAGCCCAATCCAATGCTATCAAAACTGACTGAGGTTTCTGAGCTAAATACGGTATATGAACTACCCAATAAGTAAATCCTGCAAAGTATGCTAATTTTCTTCCACTAGCTCCTGTAGTTTCTCTTATCCAAGTACTAACTCCTGCTTTACCATCTTTAAAAGCAGAACCTAATTCACCAACCATTAAAACATACGGTATAAAGTATAAAGCTATAATAAGGACCCATGACACTATAACTTTCAACCCTTGATTTGCATAGTTATTAACTACATTACCAAAGCCCCAAACTGAAACAAACCCCATTAAACCAAGATTATACCACCTTAACTTTTCTCCTTCATTATCACTCATTTTTTCCAACTCCTTTTTTTGGTATTAAAATTTAAAAATTTCTTAAAAAAATTTTAACACATATTTAAAATTAATCAAAACATTTTATATTATTATATTTTATTTAATTAAATTGTTATTATAATTATTGGTAATATTTTTTATTTTTTTATCTTTTTATAGTTTTTTCGACTTTTAATTTTTACATATAGTATAACTAAAAATTTTATATCTAATTCATTGTGTATAACTAAAATTACTTTTATTCATAAAAACAACGGTATGTTATTTAAATGAATATATTTATTTGTAATTATATTTTTATTTTTCTAAATACAAATAATTATTGTTTATTTTTAAAAAAATAATTGAAATAATGAATAGTTAACTTTTTCATTATTTCAATTGCTTTTTACTATATAAATTAGAATTGCTTATTCTCTGTTATTTCTTTTTCTATAGTTTTTATAATCTTATCACTTCCCCCCCTATTTTGCTTGTAGCATTTTTTATATTTAAATTTTAAATAATTCACAAAATACTCTTTATTGTTTTTACTATGCATTACATTATTCCTCCTTACAGCATTTAGTTATTTCTCTATAATAATTTTCAAAAAAATGATGATTATATTCTGGCTTAAAATATTGTTTTTCTTAATCCAAATGAATCCATCTGCCTTTGATATTACCGCTACGTCTACCGGTCCACCAACTGTTAATGCTTTTTCATCTAATGCTACTTGACGCTTAAATGATGTTAAATTTACTAAAGACTCTGCCATAGATGATAATTCTTCAATTGGTAAATATCTTATAGCTCTTAGTACAGGTACTAAATATTCTTGTTGCGAATACTCTAATATATTTTTAATAACTTTTTCAAACCTACAATTCATTTCTTTTTTTAGTTCATCTTTTTCTGTTTTAGAGATTTTATTTTCATCTATTTTATCTATTAAATTTAAAATATTATAATTAAATGATTTTTCAATTATATTTATATAATCTAAACTTATTCCTCTTAAAAAAGTATTTACTATATCTACTTGCGCAAAAGGAATTATGCATTGATCCATTTCTAAATCAACCTTTTCATACATATCTATTTTATATTTTAAAAAGCCCTTTATATAACCTGAAATTTTATAACATACTAATACTGGAAAAATATCTTTGTCTCCAAACCCTGATATAACTACTCCTGTATAATTATTTAAAAATATATCTTTTTCAAATATCATATTACACATATCTATTACTTTTTTAAATGAATTTCATCCATACAATCTTTTCCTAAGTATTCATCTATATATTTTTCACACAGATCATTATATGAATTTCCTATTAAAACAGATAAATCTTTTGGTGCCTCATCCAATGTTTTTGCCTTATCTATTTTTTCATAATAAAGATCTATAACCTTATTTGAAATACTTTTCAATTCACTTTCTTCTAATGGTCTTTCTAATCCCTCAACCTTTTCAAAATAATCTTTTTCTATTTTCGAACTTATTTCTTTTATAAGTGGTATTATCATTTGCAAATAATACTTTTTTTCATACTTTTCAAATTTATATATATTATCTTTTAATCTTCTTATAAAATCTTCACCATATTCTATAAGACAATCTTTTTTTATCTCTCCTAATTTTATTTTATAATCCTTTATTATAATTTCCCAAGGTATTCCCATAAATTCTGCATTATTATAAATCATTATACCTAATGGCTCGTATTTGGATAACCTAAAAAGCTTTTTTGCAGTATTATAGAATTTATTTCTATCCCCAATAGTTACTGCACTATCTGCTGCTAATGCTATTGCCTTTTTATTCATAATAGCTATCTCTGCAGTCATATTATCCCTCCTAAGCGCCAATTTGCATCATGAACACAAACTGTTGTATAAAGTTTCAACTATATTATTTTTAATTTTATAATTCATATTATGATGCAACATTGTTTAAGGTACTTATTTTACAGTTTTTCTATTACGGAGTAACTTTAATATAATAATTAACTTTTAAATAAAATAAAGAACACTGAAAGATTTCTTATCTTTCAATGTTCTTTGTTTTATAAGATTTCCAATTCCTAATTATATAGACAAAGTATCTGTGGTTACAATATCAATTTGTCCCTATATAAACACTTATTTTAAAAACATACTTAAATCATCTTCCACAGTTGTTATTGCACCAATATTAAATGTTTCTATTAAAATATTAGCTACATTTTGTGATAAAAATGCTGGTAATGTTGGTCCTAAGTGTATATTTTTTACACCTAAATGTAATAATGCAAGTAATACTATTACTGCCTTTTGTTCATACCATGCTATGTTATAGCATATAGGCAAATCGTTTATATCATTTAATTCAAATACTTCTTTTAATTTTAAAGCTATTAATGCAAGTGAGTATGAATCATTACATTGACCTGCATCTAGCACTCTTGGAATTCCATTTATATCACCCAGATTAAGTTTATTATATTTATATTTTGCACATCCTGCTGTTAATATAACAGTATCCTTTGGTAACTTTTCTGCAAATTCAGTATAATAATTTCTTGATTTTGCTCTGCCATCACAACCTGCCATTACAAAGAATTTTTTAATTGCTCCAGTTTTAACAGCTTCAACAATTTTATCTGAAAGTTGAAAAACTTGGTTGTGCGCAAATCCACCAATGATTTCTCCTGTTTCAATTTCTGTTGGACTATTGCACTTTTTAGCATGCTCTATAATTTGTGAGAAATTCTTAACCCCATTATTATTTTCATTTATATGTTTCAAATCTTTATGACCTACTATACCAGTAGTATATACTCTATCTTTATAGGATTCTTTTGGTGGTACTAAACAATTTGTTGTCATTAATATTGGCCCATTAAACTTTTCAAATTCTTCCGTCTGTTTCCACCATGCATTTCCATAATTACCTACTAAATGAGAATATTTTTTAAGTTGTGGATAATAATGTGCTGGTAACATTTCACTATGAGTATACACATCTACTCCTGTACCATCAGTTTGCTTTAACAATTCTTCAATATCTTTTAAATCATGACCACTTATTAATATTCCAGGATTATTTCTAACACCTATATTTACTTTTGTAATTGTAGGATTACCATAACTTTCAGTATTGGCCTTATCTAATAAAGCCATCCCTTCTACACCAAATCTACCAGTTTCTAAAGTTAATTCTATTAATTCATCTATAGTTAACTTATCATTTAATGTTGAAGCTAATGCCTTACTAATAAATGCATCTATATCTTTATTGTAATATTCTAATTGCCTAGCATGTTTTACATAAGCACATAATCCTTTAATACCATATGTTATCATCTCTCTTAAAGATCTTATATCTTCATTTTCTGTAGATAATACGCCAACAGTTTTAGATTTAGCTAACATTTCATCTTCTGTTACATAACTCCAACAAGCGGCTTGTGGTAATTTTTCTAGCCTTCCACCATTTTTTTCTATTTCTTTCTTTAAATTTTCTCTTAATTCTATTCCATATTTTATTCTTTCTATAAAAATACTTTCATCCCAATTTGCATTCGTTATAGTTGCAAATAATGATTCTATTATAAATTTATCTACAAGTTCATCTTCAACATTTATTTTTCTTCCAATCTCACTTACTGCAGAAATGCCTTTTACAACATAAACTAGTAAATCTTGAATATTAGCAAGTTTTTCACTTTTACCGCATACTCCCTTTATTGTACAGCCTTTACATCCTGCTGTTTCTTGACATTGATAACAAAACATACCCATATCTTTCAGCCTCCTAATTTTTTAGTTTATCTAAATATTTTATAAATTTATTTTCAATTTTTATTTAATTTGTAATTACTTTATGGCTTTATTATAGAGTCTACAAAGATAATTTTCGGTATCATATGTTACCTTTTTATAAATTTTTTATAATAAAAAAGAGTCCTATAATTTGAACTCTAATTTTCTTCTTTTTTTGTAATTTTGATTATTAAACTTTCATCTATTAACTCACTTTTACTAAATCCCTTTTTAAAATATCTTATCTGTTTATATTTTGTTCCATTCATATTAAAATCTAGTACATCTATTCTGTCACCTGTATATGTTACAGGCTCCTTTTTATCTTTTAATTTTATAATAACTTCCATAATGTATTCCTCCATTTTAACTTTGATTATTGTATTATAAATTATATCACAATTGAAATTTACTTTATATAAAAAACAATTATAATATACATATATACAACTTTGGGCAATACACTTTAATTATATATGAAAAAAGCTCCAATTTATTTAATAAATTCAAGATTTTTAGGGGGACGAGTTTATGAACACTTTATTTATTAATGGGAAAATTTTTTCTGCTAATAAAAATAATGATTTTTTTCAAGTTATAGGCATAAGAGAAAATATTATTGATTTTTTTAGGATATAACAAAGATATTAAAAATATTAACTCTAGTTATGACTCTATAATAGATCTTAACGGGAAACTAGTTGTTCCTGGTTTTAATGATAGTCATATACATCTATTAGGTTATGGTTATGCTAAGCATATAATTAATTTAAACAACTGCAAATCCTTTTATGAAATTATTAAAACTTCCAAAGATTATATATCTAAACATAAATATAATTTGCCTAAAGTAATTTTAGGTCGAGGATGGAATCAAGACAATTTAGTTGAAAAACTAATACCAACTAAAGAGATTTTAGATAAAATTTCCACAAACATTCCTATAATTTTTACAAGAGCCTGTGGACATATAGCAGTTTGTAACTCTAAAGCATTAAATTTATTATGTAACAATTTCAATGAAAATATTTTGCAAAATAATTTAGATTTTAAAAATGGCATTGTTAAAGAAGATGGCTTAACTCTATTAAATACACTTGTTGAAAATCCTACATTAAATGAATTAAAAGAAATGATTTTATCTACTTGTGATGAACTTATAATTAACGGTATAACTTCTGTTCAAAGTGATGATTTTTGTGCACTTCCAAAGCGCGATTGTAAATTAGTTTTACAAGCTTTTCAAGACTTAGCATCAGAAAATAAACTCCCTGTAAGAGTTTATGAGCAATGTCTATTCTCTAATATAAATGAATTTAAAACCCTAGTTAATAATAAAGATTTACAATTTCATAGTGGAAATAATTTTTTTAAACTAGGACCATTAAAATTACTTTTAGATGGTGCTCTTGGTGGAAGAACTGCTTATTTAAATAATCCTTACAAAGATGATTTAAATAACTGTGGTATCTCAAATTTATCAAAAAAAGAATTAGATGAATTTGTTAACTTTGCTAATAAAAATAAAATTCAAATAGCAGTGCATGCAATAGGTGATAAAGCAATAGATTGGGTTTTAGATTCCTACGATAAGTTTACAGAAAAACATAATCCCCTTAGACATGGAATTATTCATTGCCAATTAACTACCGAAAAGTCACTAAAAAAAATGGCTGATTTAAATACTTTAGCATATATTCAACCAATTTTTCTTAATTATGATATTCATATCGTAGAAAATCGCATAGGCTATGATAATGCTAAATTCACCTATGCTTTTAACACTATGAACAACCTTGGTATAAATATTTCAAGTGGTTCTGACGCTCCTGTAGAACATTTCAATGTTTTAAACGGTATTTACTGTGCTGTAAATCGAAAAGACTTATGCAAATATCCTAAAAATGGTTGGTTTAATGATGAATGCTTATCTGTTTTAGACTCTGTAAAATCTTTTACTATAAATGGATCTTATGCTTCTTTTGATGATAAAATTAAAGGTTCATTAGAAAAAGGAAAATTAGCAGATTTGGTTGTATTAAGTAAAAATATATTTGAAATCCATACTGAGTGCATTAAAGATACTTCAGTTTTATTAACTATGATAGATGGTATTATTAGATATAATAACTTGTAAAACCAAAATTAAAGGTGAAATTTTTCACCTTTAATTTTATTTTTTTATTTTAATATGTGTTTTACAATATTTTTATATATCTGAATTATTATCTAAGTCATTATTTTTTTCACACATTCCTAAAACATTTTTCATATTTCCAATGATTTTATTAATTCTATTAGAATTACTATTTTTCTCTAATACACTAATATTTGCATTTGTTTTTGCTGATATATTACTATCTTCTATAAATCTAGTTAGATTCATTATTGGACTAAATACATTTATAGTATCTTCATATCCAAGTTTGATACGTTTTTGCGCTCCTTCTATAGTAAAATCTAAAGTTCCACCTAAAACACCTTCTTCAATAATGGATGGAACTATGTCTATTATTGAAGTATTAGGAAATGCACTCTTATTAATCATGTTTCCTTTGGATAAATGTACTAAAATTATCAAATCACATCCTTCACCATATACAGGTTGAATAGGTAAATTATCAACTATTCCTCCATCTAAATATTGGGTATATTCTATTTCTTCACATTCATATATCATAGGCAACGCAGATGTTGCTAATAATATTTTTTTTATATCTTCCTTTTCTTTATTATTTATATAAAAGTATTTAGGCATTAATGTGGAAACTTCTGTACATGCAACATAACAACTTTTGTTACTATTTTTTATTATATCAAAATCTATTTTTTCCATAATTTCTATAAGTCCATCTTTAGATATGTTTCCACCTACTATAACTTTAGGCATATGTTTTTTTATAAATGCTATATTCTTCAACCCTAAAGCTAATAACATACCTTTTTTAGTTAAATCTTTTTCATTTACTGGTAATATTTTTTCCTTGGTTATATTTCTCCACATATTTTCTGCTAATTCTAAATCATTTTGCATAAATAAAATTGCGTTTAAAGCTCCGATTGATGTTCCTGAAATTATATTAATATATTTATCTATTTCCAGTTCTTTCAAAGCTTTCCAAACTCCTATTTGATAAGCTCCTTTAGCACCACCACCAGCTAGAACCATACCTATTTTCATAAAAAAATATAACCTCCTATATATAAATTTATACTATAAAATCAAATTGATATTACAATTTATTACCTCTTATTACCAATATATTATCTTTATTTAATATTGTGTGGTGTAATGACATATTATTATTATTGATTTAAACTAAAATTTTAGTTTATTCTTATAAAAATTTAAGTTATTTTCATATTAATTGCTGATTTTTAAAGTTAATAGCTTAAATTTTTGCTTTAAATTAAATATTTTATTAATTTTCTCTTGAAGATTTTTTTGAAAGGACTATAATAATATATGGTTTGTTAAAATCATATATTTTTTGCATTACAGTTTGAATTAATTGGATTTAATTCCTTTTATTTAAATAATCACAAGGAGGCAGTTAAATGACACAACCTAAACTTTTACATCTTTTTAGAAAAAAAAGTTTTTCTAAAGAGCAATTTTTCAAAGATATGATAGCTGGAATAATAGTAGCTATTATAGCATTACCACTTTCTATAGCCCTTGGTATATCATCAGGTGTAAGTCCTGAAAAGGGTCTCATAACCGCAATAATAGCAGGTTTTTTTATTTCTTTCTTAGGGGGTAGCAGTGTCCAAATTGGTGGGCCTACAGGAGCATTTGTTGTAATTGTTTATGGAATTATTGAACAATATGGCATTGAAGGATTAATAATTGCTACACTGATGTCTGGTATAATTCTTGTAATATTAGGCCTTTTAAGGTTAGGTTCTCTTATTAAATTCATACCATATCCTATAACAGTAGGGTTTACAGCTGGTATTGCAGTAACTTTGTTTACTACTCAAATCAAAGACTTTCTAGGACTTTCTATTGATAAAGTACCTTCTGAGTTTATACCTAAGGTAATTTCCTTTATATCAAATATAAATACTATAAATTTTACAGCATTATTACTAGGAATTGCTTCTATTGCTATAATCCTTTTATGGCCAAAAATAAATAAGACCATTCCTGGTTCATTAATCGCGCTTATTATTACAACATTAGTAGTATGTATATTTGATTTGCCTGTAGCAACAATAGGTAGTCAATTTGGTCAAATAAGTTCTAAATTTCCAAGTCCATCAATACCAAATGTTAACTTAAACACAATTTTAAGTCTTATAAAACCAGCATTTACAATTGCTATACTTGCTGGAATAGAATCTCTTTTATCTGCTGTTGTTTCAGATAAAATGATTAATGATAAACATGATTCAAACATGGAACTTATAGGACAAGGTGTTGCAAATATTTTTTCAGGTTTATTTGGTGGAATTCCAGCTACTGGAGCTATAGCAAGAACTGCCGCAAATGTTAAAAACGGCGGAAGAACTCCAATTTCTGGAATAATACATGCAATTACTTTATTTTTAATAATGAAAATATTTATGCCTTATGCTAAATTTATACCATTAACAACTCTTGCTGCTATTCTTATGATTGTTTCCTATAATATGGGTGATTGGAGTTGCTTTAAATCAATGCTGAAAGCACCTAAAAGTGATATTTTAATATTATTTACCACATTTATCTTAACTGTTGTTTTTGATTTAGTTATAGCTATAGAAGTAGGAATGGTTATAACTATGTGTTTATTTATAAGAAAAATGTCGCTACATACCAAAGTAAACCATTTACCAATAGAAGAAAGTGTACATGATTCTTTAAAAGATCACATAATGATTTATGATATAGATGGACCATTATTTTTTGGTGCTACTGATACTTTTCATGATAGTATAAACAATATAATAGGAAAACATCGCTCTAAAAAAATATTAATACTTAACATGGATAAATCTAAACTTATGGATATTACAGCATATACTGCTTTAGAATCTATAGAAGAGTTTTGTACTGAGAATAAGATTAGACTTATTTTATCTCAAGTTCATCAACAACCTATGAAGGTTATTACTAATATGGGCTTATTAAAAAGAATTGATAAAAATAATATTACAGTATCCTTAAATGAAGCTGTAGAATTAGCTAATTCTATATTAATAAAGCAAAAAGTTATTGCATAACAAAAAAAGCTGTCTAAAAAGGCAGCTTTTTTGTTGTTTAATTATAATTTTTGAAATCTTTTAAAATTTCATCAGTAACTATTTTGCTTGATTTTAAAACCATTGCTACCCCTGCTCCAGGGTGTATTGAATCACCGACAAAATATAAATTTTTTAATTTTTCTATTTTACACTGTGGCCTAAACCAATTTGTCTGACTTAATGTAGGACTAATCCCAAAAGCACAGCCATTAAAACAATTAAATTTACTTTCTAAATCTTTTGGTGTTAAATAGTTTTCATATATTATATGTTCTTTCAAATCTTGTAAACCATCTATAGATAATAAAATAGATAATATTTTTTCTTTCAAAAGTATTATAGTGTTTTCATTCCATTCTACAGAATTTTTGCATAAATTTGGAACTCTAACTATAATATTTAATATTTCTTCTCCATTTTTATTTATTGTATTATCTATTTTACTAGGACAATAAATATAAATTGATGGATCTATAGGTAATTCACCTATAAATATCTTTTGCGTATTATCTTTAAAATTTTTATTTAAATATATGTTATGAACTTTTAAAATATCATATTTCTTATTTAATGCTAAATACATTATAAAAGTAGAACAAGTATACTGTATTTTTTTCATAGTATATTTTTCAATTTTTAATTGTGAGTTGTTCTCGCTTAAAAGTTTTTCTATTGTATATGAAAAATCACTATTACAAACTACTAAATCGCACTTTTCTAACCCTTTGTTTGTTATTACACCAACAACTTTATTATCCTCTATATGTATTTTTTCTACATTTTTTCCACACTCTATTTCTCCACCTAACTCTAATATAAATTTTTCTAATACTTCTACGTACCTATACATTCCCCCTTCAATATGCCATAATCCATGGAGCTGAGATATCATAGGAATTAATGTATAAATACTAGGTCCATCAAAAGGAGATATTCCAACATACATACTTTGAAAAGCTAAAAATTCTGTAAGTATATTATTATCTATAAACTTCTTGATATAATGATATGAGCAATTACTAGTTTTTAAACTTTCTATCACTTTAATATTTTTAGGTTTTAAAATTTTAAATTTATTTATTTGGCTTTTACATAAAAAATAGTTATTTGCAGCTATATAATGTTTATATGTATCCCCTAAAAATTTAATATATCCATAAGAATCCTTTTGTGAAAAATCTTTTAATGTATTCATAAGTTTATATAACTCATTATTAAAATCATAATATTTATTTTCATGTGAAAATACCCTATATATAGGATTTATACTTTTCACATTAAAAAACATACTAAAATCCTTGTCAATATATTCTATTAGCTCCTTATAAGGTTCTATAATCATTAATATAGAAGCTGTTAAGTCAAATTTAAAATTCTTTTCTTTTAATAAATTAACTTTTCCTCCCACCCTGCATTCTTTTTCTATAATTTTGACATCATAACCATTTTTCAATAGCCTTAAACCAGTTGCTAATCCTCCAATTCCGCCACCTATAACTATTACTTTTTCACTCATAAAAAAACCTTCTTACTAATAGAATTCATTTATAAATTAACCACCTAAAGTCACATCTTGTGTATCATACCAATTTAATGCATCTAAAAAGTGTTGTTTTTCAAATTCTGGCCAAAATTTATCTATAACATAAAAATCAGCATATACAGATTGAACTGGTAAAAAACCACTAAGCCTTCGTCTTCCACCCCAACGTATTATAAGATCAATTCTTGAAACTTCTTTTGATTTAATATTATTATTAATATTTTTTCTATTTATATCTGCTATTTTTAATTCATTTAAATCCCATTCCCATCCATAATTTACTAAAAAATTTACTTTTATTCCACCTTTTCCAAAAACTTTTCTTTTAGTAAAGGGTACCAATTCTTTTGGAAATACAGGCGATTCAGTATTACCAACTACCAAAAGTTCTGCATTTTCTTTTGACAATATGTTTACAGCACTTATACATGCATCTATAAAAGCTTTTTTTTGATTTGCAGGTCTTTTAGTATTGTCTGTTGTAAATCCATAATAAGTAATTTCTTCTATTCCTAATTCCTCGCAAGTCTTAAAAAGCGCTAATCCTGGGTTTATACCAGATTCATACCCATCCTCTTTGTTAAGACCATTTGATACTGCCCATCTCCTGTTTCCATCTGGGATTATACCTATATGTTTTGGTAATCTCATAAAATTCACCTCTTATAAATTAAGTCTATTCATATTAATTCTTACCAAATATAAAAAATATAATCTTTAAATAAGTATTATTTTTGTGCATTTTAAAATAAATAACTTCATATTATATGCTTCGCTTTCACACAAAAATGGAGCTGTTTCTTTTTAACCTATATCAGTTAAATTTACAACAGCTCCACTTTTATATTTAAATTATTAAAATAAATCATACATTAAATATTAATTATATACCTTCTATTTTATTATTCCAAAATTCACTCATATTAACAACTTTCCCAGTTACCCTAGATTCTTCTGCTGCAAAGGCCATAACATGGCTCTCTACAGATTTTATAGCAGGGGTTTTTGCTTCACCATCTTTCCCTCCTACTAATGCTATAAAATCCTCCATTATTTTTGTATCGCCACCTAAATGACCACTTTCAACAACCTCAGGAATTATAGTCTTCCAATCATTTTCTGTAAATTTCTTAACTTCTATTACATTTTTACCATCATGAGCTCTTACTTCACCATTAGTAAACATAAGCTTTAAAGTTCTATTACAATCCTGTGTAAATGCACTTAGATTAAAAGTTGCTGTTATATTATTCTCAAACTCTAATATAGTTACCATATGATCAACAACATTATTATCACACTTATAGACACATCTTCCATAAGGCCCACTTTTTAAAGCTTCTTTTAAATTTTCTTTTGTTGGTACCGGATGTACTACAGTTTTAAATATAGGTTTTTCGCCTAAATATAATTTCACTGCTGAATATGGACATTCTTCCTTATATTTACACTCTATACATTTGTCAGTCATTCCTTCTTTAAAATTTGAATTATTCATGTGAGATAACTCACCGAATGATGCTATTTTTCTACAGCTCGAATTAGAAAACCATAAAAGTATATCCATATCATGACAACTTTTTGCAAGTATTAATGGACTAGTTTCATTACTGTTCCGCCAATTTCCTCTTGTAAAACTATGTGCAAAATGCCAGTAACCTATATTTTCATTATGTTGTATATTTACTAAATCACCTAATTCCTTTGAATCTATAATTGCCTTTAGCTTGCTGAAAAATGGCGTATATCTTAATACATGACATATCATAAATATTTGATTTTCATATTTTTGGGCAAGTTCTCCAAGTTTTATAATATCCTTTAATTTATTGCTCATAGGCTTTTCTAGTAATACATTATAACCCTTTTCTAAAGCTATTTTAGTTGGCTCATAATGTGATTCATCATTATTTGCTATTATTATTGCATCTGCCAGCCTTTCTTTTTTTAATAATTCTTCCCAATGTGAAAAAGTATTCTCATCATTTATGTTATATTCTTCTTTAAATTGATTTCTTCTAATATGATTTGGCTCAGCTACTGCTACAAATTCTAAAAGTTCTTCATTTTCTTTTGCATATGGTGCATATGCATACATACCTCTTGCCCCGGCACCTACCAATGCCACTTTGACCTTTTTCATTATAATTCCCCCAATGTTAAAACAAAATTATGTCATAAATAATATTTCTTTATTTATAAAATACAATCTTTCCTTTTTTATATGTTCTAATCACATCTAAATTTTCATCTAATATACAAATATCAGCTTCTTTTCCTAAATCTAAAGTTCCCTTTCTATTATTTATACCTAATCTTATTGATGCATTAGTACTTGTCATCGCCACAGCATCTTCTAAAGAACAATTTGTGTAATTAATTATATTCTTAAAAGCATCATTCATTGAAATTGTACTTCCTGCTAAATTGCCTGATTTTAATCTTGCTTCATTACCTTTTTTTATAACATCTAATCCACCTAATTTATATATTCCATCTTTAAGCCCTCTAGCTCTCATAGAATCTGTTATCAATATAATTTTATCACTACCTTTTAATTTTAATGTTGTTTTTACTACATCTTTATTTACATGTATACCATCACATATCATCTCTATCATGATGTTATCAAAATATAAACCTGCTGTAACTACCCCTGGATTTCTATGACTATGGCTACTACATCCATTATAAAAGTGAGTTATATTAAAATCCCTTATTTTTAATGCTTCACTAATTTTCTCAAAATTAGAATCACTATGACCTATTGAAGAAACTATGTTTTTACTTTTAAGATATTTAGTAAATAGAAAATCAATATCATTTTCTATAGCATAAGTTACTATTTTTATATTTTTGCATGTCTCCTCAAACTTTTTAAAATCCTCTATATTAGGATTAACTATTAAGTGTTCATCATGAGCTCCTTTAAAACTTTTATTTAAAAATGGTCCTTCTAAATGAACTCCTAATACTTCAGCTCCACAATCATTAAAATTTTTCATATAATAATCTATTGTCTTTAAGGATTTTTCTATGTTTTCTTTACTTTCTGTTAATGTTGTAGGATAAAAAGATGTAGTGCCACTTTTCAAACTTTCTTTAGCAATACACTTTAACCCATCAACATCACCGTCCATAGCATCTTTATTAAATCCACCATGAGTATGAATATCAATAAATCCTGGCACAGCTATACAATTTTTAGGTATTTCAATTTTTTCACCATATTTACTTATACATCCATACATTGTGTATATATAACCTTTTTTTATGACTTTACTCATAACACACCTCCATGTATTATAGGGAAACAAGCTCGCATTTAAATTTATTCAATAGCTTTAAAATATTTTTATACAAAATGTAGCGTTGAATTCTAAGTGATTCGGAGCATGTCTCACTATTTTAGGTATCCAAGTTTTGGCACAAGTAATTTTAAAAGTCAACTTGGAACGATATATAAAGAAAAATAAACTCCAATTTAAATTTATTCATTATTACTTTTTAATAATGTAATTTCGTAATTTTCAGACTTATATTTACTCCTGTGATTGTATATCTATAGTTAGAGAATCTTCAACTTAAAGCTAAAGCAATTTTATATAAGTGAAAAACTAAAGTCTTATTATATCTATTTCTTTTTTTATTTTATTTACTATATTGTAATCTACCTTCCCTGTTTCTAAATACATAGCATTGCTTATTCCACAACTATTAGCTAATTTTAAGATATCTTCAATAGGATATTTACTTTCAATTCCTACAGCTAATCCAGCAACAACAGCATCACCACAACCAACAGTACTTGTTATGTTTATCTTAGGTATTTTTACTAAATAATTTCCTAAATCACCTACGAAAATCATTCCATCTCCTCCTAATGATACGGCTACATTTTTGGCTCCCATATTTTTCACAATATTAGCACCATTAACTACTTCTTCAATTGAATTTATTTTTATTTTAAGTAATTGCTCTAATTCTTTCTTATTAGGTTTTATGAGAAATGGTTTGCTATTCAATCCATATTCAAGAAATTTTCCACTTGTGTCTAAAATAAATTTCACATTATATTCTTTACATTTTTCTCCTATATTTCTATAATAATTTTCAGGCAGTCCTTTAGGTAAACTGCCTGATGCTACTAATATATCACTTTTAATCAATTCAGTTTCTAATAGATTTTCAAACTTTTCTCTATCACTTACTGTTATCGTTGGACCACTTTCTAATATTTCTGTAGATATTCCTTTAGCAGTAATAATGTTAATGCATTGTCTTGTATTATCATTGATTTTTATAAAATTTGTATTTATTTTCTTATGTTTTAATTGATCATTTATTATATTACCATTTACTCCACCTAAAAACCCTATACAGTTAACCCTCTCACCTATTTCATTACAAACCTTTGCAACATTTATTCCTTTACCCCCTGGTGTTTTGTAATATTTTAAACATCTATGAACTTGTCCAATTTCCAAATCTTCAATGAAATAAGAAATATCAATTGAAGGATTCATTGTTATAATAGTTATCATAACTTCTATATCCTATTATAACTATTGCAAAGAATTATTTTTTCTTTTACAACATTACAAATTGCTTCTTTTCCATAAGGAACATATTTTCTTAAATCTATACAATTAGGATTTTTAAATAAATAATTCTTTATAGCATTTGTAAAAGGGACTTTTAATTCAGTTGCTATATTTATTTTATTTATTCCTAAAGCTATAGACTTTCTTATATCTTTTTCATTTATCCCTGATGCACCATGAAGTACCAGTGGTAGATCTACACTGCTTTTTATTTCTTTTAATCGTTGAAAATTCAATTTAGGCTCTTTTATATATAATCCATGAGCAGTTCCAATAGAAATAGCTAAAGAATCTATATTGGTTTCATTAACAAATTTTATAGATTCTTTTACATTGGTAAAAAACTCCTCTCCTTCTAACTTTTCTAAATCATTAGTCATAACTACCCTTCCAAGTTCTGCTTCAACAGTTACACCTTTTAAGTGTGCATAATCTGTTATCTCCTTAACCAAAGCTATATTCTTTTCTAGGTTTAATTTAGAACCATCTATCATAATAGATTTAAATCCTAAATCTATGCTTTCTTTTAAGTCATCTATATTTTCATGATGATCCAAATGAAATACCATTGGTATAGTGCTTTTTTTCATAGCACTATTTGCTAATCCCAGTATATAATCTTTTCCACAATACTCTATACTCGAGGGGCTTATAGCTAAAATTACTGGTGACTTTAAAAATTCACACCCTCTTATTATACTTTGCAGTGTTTCCATATTATAAAAATTAAAAGCTGGAATAGCATATCCATTTTTTTTTGCATCTAAAAGCAACTTCTTACTATTAATAAATTCCATATAACACCTCATAAACCTTCAACTTAATTTTTTATTTTTCAAAATATGGGGTTCCAAGTTAAACTTTAAAATTATTCATTTATCAAATGAGAAAACTCAAATTAATATTTTATCAATAACTAACAGATTATTTTAGTTAAAAGTTAAGAGTGAATAGTGAAGAGTTGTAGTTATTTTTCTCAACTGATAACAAAAATTTGATGAATAAATTTAAATTGGAGCTTGTTCCCCTATATATCATCATTTTTCAAAGTCAAATTCATATATATTAACTCCTTTTACAACTCTATTAACAACCCCACTTGGACAGGGATTATCAATATTTATCCCCAAACTCCATGCTTTATAAAATGCTAAAAATTGTCCAACTATTATATATTGTAGTGATTGTATAATATCAGTATAATTATCTTCTATAAGGGTATTAAAATTTAATAAATAGTCATAAAATCCTTCTATTTCATTTAACTCTTCTCCAACTGCAATTATAATATTTTCTTTCTTTTCACTATGCATTTCTTTTAATAAATCAATTTCATATTTTCTTTTATGCTTATCTTTTGAAATATAAAAAACAGTCACTGTTTTATCATTTATAACTGACTTTGGACCATGTCTAAATCCTAATGCAGTATCATAACTAGAATTTACCTTTCCATTAGTAAGCTCTAGCATTTTAAGTGCAGACTCTCTAGCTATTCCTTTTAAAACCCCTGTTCCTATATAAACTATCCTTTCAAATTCTTTCATTGCTATGTTTTTTATATTATTTATATTATTTGTTATAAACTTTTCATTTAAATTTATACAGTATTTAATACTAGATATAAGATTATCTATATTATTAATTTCAAATATTCCAATTGCAGTTAAAAGCATTGTAGTAAAACTACTAGTCATTGCAAATCCTATATCATTACATTGTTTAGGCATTAATACAGTCAAATCTTCATCACTATTTGTAAATTTTCTATACAAATTTCCACTTTTATTACAAGTTATAATTATTTGATTTAATTTTTTCACTATTTTTTCAGCAATACTCACAGTTGCAACACTTTCAGGACTATTTCCTGATCTTGCAAAAGATACCATTATAGTTTCTGTATCCTCATACAAATATTCTAATGGATTTAATACTATGTCTGTTGTAGCTATACATTCTACAGATTTTTTAAACTTTTTACTTAAATATGGTGCAATAACTTGTCCCACAAAAGCTGAACTACCAGCACCAGTTAAAATTATTCTGGTTTCTTTTTTATTGAATTTTTTTAAAAAATTTTGTATTTTATAAGCTTGATTTTTTATATTATCTAAACTTTGCATCCAAACTTCATTTTGTTGAAATATTTCTTTTAGTGTATAATACGAATTTCTTTCTTTTAATTTTTCTAATGTAATTCCTACTTTTTCCACAATATACCTCCTATTATATAATATGTTCATTTTGCTTACATAACATTAAATTATCAATAAAGTTATTAACCTTATTTATATCACTATTAACACTCTTAAACGCCATTAAGCAAGCACCTAGCTCTGGAGGAAGTATTGGTTTTACTAAAGTAATATTCTCATAGCATAAACTATTCATTAGTGGTGTAAGTATTAAGTTTTTTGATTTAAATACTCCTCCTGAATAAGACAAAAGTATTTCTTCATCCACTTTGAAATTTTTAATAAGCGCCTTTACAATATTACTTAACTCCAAGGCAGCTTTGGTAAATACATTTTTACATAATGCATCTCCTCTAGTTGCTGCTTCAAAACATAATTTTGATATTTTTGCTATTTCTTTTCTTTTATCTATTAAGTCATTAGTAAAATATTTTATAATATCAAAGTTGTTGTTTAAATTAAAGTATTTTTTAATCAAGTAATATAATAATGTCTTTTCATATCTTCCATCACACTGTTTTGAAAAAAATCTCTAAAGTTTTCTTTCCTATCCAATAGGCTGACCCTTCATCTCCAAATTCTGGACCCCAACCACCAACTCGAGTTATTACACCCTCCTCATTTAAAGAAATACCAATTGAACCAGTTCCACTTACAATATGAATTCCTTTTTTTCCAATAAGAGATCCATTAATACTTATTATTCCATCATTTTCAACTATAAATTTTTTAACAAAATGAAACTCTTCTTTAACTATTTGATCTATAATTTTCGTTACATTTACTACTTCTTTATAACTTGGTATTCCTAAACCTACAACAATATCATCTTTTTTTATATCATTTATATTGCATAAAATTTCTTCCATCAACTGATGTAGTACTGTTTTTATACCATCTTTTCCTATTTGATAATAATTTAAACTTCCTTTATACATTGTATATTTAATTTTTCCATATTCATCACATAATACTGCTTTTGTTTTACTTCCCCCTCCATCTATTCCTAAAAAATACAAAATCTCATCTCCTAAAAAGTAGATTTTAAATCTTATACTTTCCTTTCAAAATTTACTTAAAGTATCTACCTAGTTCCTTTAGAAAGTTTTATTTACTTGTATCATTATATGGTTCAATCTATTTCAAAACTTGGATACCCAAAATAGTGAGACATGCTCTGAATCAACCAAATTCAATATTACATTTTGTATAAAATTATTAAACAAATTTAAATTAGAGCTCGTTTCCCTATATTTATATATATTATAAAAATATAAATTATACCTATATTTTTTATTTATATATGTTATGTGATTCCACAATCTTAATTTAAATTAAAATAAAAAGGATGTTTCAAAACAAAATTCAATTTTATTTTGAAACATCCAAATTATAATAAACTTAATTATAAACTTAAATTAACATCTTTTAAATCATCTAATTTATATTCCACTCGACGCTGTAAACAATCTATATTTTTAATTTTAACATTATTTATTTTTGCAGTAGCTAATAACTCTCTTTTTAAATTTAATATACTTTTATTATAGTTTTCATTTTTAACAATATCAGCTATATAATCAATATATTTAACTTCATAACTTTTACATAATGCTGATGCTAATACTCCTCTCATTGTTTTTGTATTTTCTTTTTCAAGCAATTTAAAACATGTTTCTGCTGAAAAATCTGTTTTAATACTCTCAAATACCATTGATATATATAATCTAATTGACGTATTATTGCATTCTAACATTTTTTTATAAACAGCTTGTACAACTGTATCTCCACCAATTTTACTTAAAGCTTCTCCTATAACTTCATTAGTTAAATCATCATTTTCTTTTAATTTTGAAATTAAAATATTTATACAACTTTTATTCCTTAATTCACCTAATATATAAACTAAATAAATTATATAATACTTGCTATTTTCATTTTTTAATTCTTTGATAATATAATCCAAATTTAAATCTTTCCTATCACTTAAGATTTTACCTATATTTATTCCTTTATTATAATCAAAGTCATTTTCTTTTCTTTCTTCATTGTTTTTTGCTAAATCTTTTAATTGTTTTAATAAGTTTTCAGTTGAACATTCATCTAAAGTTTTTAATTTATTATAATGCTCAAATAATTCCAAACTACTATCTTTATTAATAAAAATTTTTTCTTGTATTTTATCATAAAAACTTTCTATAATATCAATTCCTTGTTTAATTGTTAATGTCACTATGTTATTTTTAAAATATATATCTTCACCATAATCTAAACTCATTAGTTTATTAATTTGAGTTTCGTTAACATTTAAATTTTCACAATTAGCCATTAAATAATTTCTTTCAAAAGAATCGTCATACTTTCTTATGGCATCAATAACCCTATCAATAATCTCATTATCCCTAGAGTAACTCTCATTAAAATAACTTAATGCTGCACATCTAACAATAAAATCATTAGAGTTAATTAAATCTTTCATATAATTCTCATTTACCATTAAAATGCACTCCCTCCTAATATTAAAGAAATTTAGTTATTTTACAAACCAATGTAAATATTTTGTAATCATTTACATTATTATACTACATACTTATTAATATAACATAAACAATATGTAAATTATGTAAATTATTTTAACTCATATATTTATCTTATAATTTTTATACATAAAACACATAAATAAATTAAAGATTTATTAATAAGGTTAATAAATCTTTAATTTATTTGTATATTTTTAATTAAATATATATTACAATTATTATATATATGGTTATTAGTTTATTTGTTAAATTATTTTTTTAACTTAAAAAACCATATAATTATGTAGGTTTAATTAAATTTTAAATTAATATAAATGTATTGGAGGAGATTATTTTGAAACAAAATAGACTTAACAAAGTTATAGAGGGAATGAATGATAGAAAAATAACTCAACTGCTAATATCTGATCCAGCAGCCATTTTTTACTTAACTGGAAAGTGGATTCATCCTGGTGAAAGATTGTTAGCATTATATTTAAATATTAATGGGGATCATAGATTATTTATAAACAAATTATTCCCTGTACAGGAAGACTTAGGTGTTGAAAAAGTTTGGTTTGACGATAATAGTGATGCTGTAGAAATAATAAATAACTACATAGACAAAGACAAAACTTTAGGTGTTGACAAAAATTGGCCTGCTCGTTTCCTTTTAAGACTTATGCAGCTTAAAGGTGATTCTAACATAGTAAATGGTTCTATAATAATTGATACTTGTAGAATGTTTAAAGATGAAGAAGAAAGAGACTTAATGAGAGCATCTTCTAAAATTAACGATATGGCTATGGAAAAAATACAAACTTATATAAAAGATGGACTTAGTGAAAAACAAATGGCTTCAAAACTTTTGGAAATATATGAAGATCTTGGAGCTGAAGGATTTTCCTTTGACCCTATAATAGCTTATGGAGCAAATGGTGCAGATCCACATCATTGTAATGATAATTCTATGGTTAAAGAGGGAGATTCTATAATTATAGATATGGGCTGTGTAAAAGATTCTTATTGTTCTGATATGACAAGAACTGTATTTTATAAGAATGTATCACCAAAATCTAAAGAAGTCTTTGAGACAGTACTTGAAGCTAATAAAAAAGCTATATCAATAATTAAACCTGGCGTAAGATTTTGTGATATAGATAAAGCTGCTAGAGATTATATTGATTCTAAAGGATATGGCAAATACTTCACTCATAGAACTGGTCATTCAATTGGACTTGAAGTTCATGATCTTGGTGATGTATCTTCTGTTAATACTGATGCTGTTCAACCAGGAATGATATTTTCAATTGAACCTGGAATATATATTCCAGGTGAAGTTGGAGTGAGAATAGAAGATTTAGTTCTAGTTACAGAAGATGGTTGTGAAATTTTAAATGAATTTAATAAAGAATTAGTAGTTATAGGATAATTTTTAATGTACTATTCTTAGAATAAATTTTATTATTTTGAGATAGTACATTTTTTATTTATATAATATAAAATTTAATTTATTATTTTAAGTCATAAATTATACACTAACATAAATATATTATCATATTATATTATGTAAAGTATCTTATATAGAAAATGTACTGATATAAAAGAGGTGCAAATTATGAAAATTGGGGGAAGATCTGGTCATAATCCATTAGCTCCAGGTGCTAGTGGTATAATTGATGAAACTACTGAGGCTAGAAAAATATTCTTATATTCTAAAAAATATTTAGAAAAATCTCATCAATTTATAGATTGTTACCCTGGGAATATGAATGACGCTAATATAGAATTAATGTGGGGTATAAATAAAGCTAATTCATCAAATGTAGATTTTTTCTATTCTATTCATTTAAATAAAGCGTATGATTCATACAACGGGGCTATTGGTTCAGAAATTTGGGTTCATCCAAATTGTAGCCAAGCTACTAAAGATAAAGCTAATAGAATATTGAGTAATTTTCAAAAACTTGGCTTTATCAATAGAGGCATTAAATTTTCAACTGAACTTGCAGAACTCAACTCTACTTCTATGGAAGCTATGATAGTAGAATGTTTTTTCTGTGAAGCAGTAAAAGATGTTGAATTATATAAAAAATTTGGTGAAGATAAATTAGGTTTTGCTATAGCAAATGGAATTGATCCTACAATACAAAACTCTACACCAACACCTGAGGTGAATAAAATGAAAAATTTAATTATATATAATAATGATGTAGATAAAAGAGCTGCAGAATATTTAGCTGATTTTCTACTTTCTCCTGTAGTAAGAGAAAGTAATTATAACGCCGCTACAATGCCTGCTGAAAAGATTTTTGTAGTTGGTGGCGGTGTAAAAATTAAAGGTGATATTAGATTAGAAGGCAGCGATAGATATGAAACTATTAAGGCTGTTTTAAAATATATGAATAAATTATAAGGTATTTATAAAAAACAGGAATGGATATATGTCCATTCCTATTTTAAATAAAACTTTATACTTTATACTTTAAATTCTATAGTCCCTAATTAGATTGGACAATGTTAATTTAGATATTTACAATTATATTAATAAAACTAGAAGAGCTATAATATGTAAAAAGTTGTTTTTAAAAGAAATTTTTCAAAATAACAAATAATCATTTATGCTAAATAGGTTCTTGAATCTGATAGTAATTCTCTAATAGCTAAAAAACAAGAAATAACTTCAACATTAAGATTAATAAAAAATTAAAAAATTTATGAAAAACTTAAATTTGTTAGATTTAAATAGAAAATGCACTTTAAAACAAGTGTCATGCTTCTGCAAAATTAGAACAATAATAAAATCAAACCAATTATGCCAAATGGATATAAATCATGCGTTCATTGCTGTAACAAAGTTAACCACTTATATTACTTCTATAATTAATGCGTTTTATAGAAAATTTATACACACATCAATAGATTTATCTATAACTTATGAAGTTATGATAAAAGTATTATCTCTTTTGCAATTGGACATTCAAATAGTAATTTAGTATTTAAAACTTTTAATATAATTTACCCAAAGCATGTCTAGTTTATCACATTGCTACACAACACTTCTATCGAGAATATCAAAATCTGAAATAAAATTAAAAAGCTATGATAATCTGAACAAAATCATCGCAGATATCAAAAACATATTAACTTATAACATCTATAGATTATAAAATATATTTATTAGAGTCTGTGATACAAAATATAGCTAACCACAAAAGTGATTAGCTTATAATATTTTATTCTTTCAACCTTCTACTTAACACTTAGAAGATTATTAATTCTGTAAACTGCCATTTACTTAACTATTTGTAATTTTAATTCTGTTTCATTTCCATTACTATCTACAGCTTTTAGTAATATAAAGTCTCCATTTTTAACATCTTTAACATCTACTGAGAAATCATATCCATTTACTTCTGGTCCTACAGGTGTTGGATAATCTGATACTTTAATAAGTTCACCATTTACATAGAACTTATACCCCC
>NZ_HE611055.1:52578-60586 GCF_000285575.1 Clostridium senegalense JC122
ATTCCAGATAATTCATCATTAGCTTTAAAATAAAGTTTTATAGCACCATCTTCTAAATTTTCATATTTTACAACTTCAACATTTGGTCTAACTGTATCAACTTTAACTGGCATTTCTATTACTTGTTCCTGTGCACTCTCATAATCTACTTTTAATTTAATTTTATAAGTGTAATTTCCATCTGGAACATTTACATAACTACCTTTAGATTTATCAAATATTTTTCCATCCCAAGCTAATTCATGAGATAATTCCGGAATTCTTCCCGTATAATAAGATCCAATTATTTTTTTACTGTAATTTCCCTTATTGCCCACATTTCTAACATTTTTTTTGTTTTTATCCAATATCTCCACTGATACTGATTTTGCGTTTCTTATTAAATATAGACCTGGGAAAATTACATCATTTATAGAGTCATTATTAGGACTTATAGCTATTTTAGAGCTATCATATTTATTACTTTTATCTTCATTCTTACCTACAACTCCCATTATATACTCATGTGTATTAACTTTAGTAACAGCCAAATTTTCAATTAATACATTTGGATATTCTCCAGTTGCTTTTAGTGTTTCAACTAATATATGCTTATCTTCATCCCATGCATTATTAGTTGCTATACTTTCCTTACCCCAGTCACCATAATATCCTAAATATGGTATTGCCAATGTTGGTACTTTTTCCTTATTAGGTGTAAATTTAATAAATCCTTCTAAATATCTGTCTTCTGATAATCCACTACCTATTTTTAATGTTACATCTACTTTAGCATCTCCCTTAGCTGGAACTTTAATTTTATCACTACTAAATTCTAAGCTAGCATCTTTTTTATTTAAAGCTTTATCTCTTACCATTTCACCATATTCAGTATTTTCATCTTGAGTTAGAACTCCACCTAACTCTTCAACTTTATATTCTATATCTTCACTTCCATAGTTTTTTAAATCTAAAGTAAATATAGCCTTATCTCCTCTTATTTCTTTAAGTTCAACAGATGCTTCCCCATTATTTGTTACAGTAACTCTATTTCTTATAGCATCTTCAACTTGAACAACTCCTGCACCTTGTCTTCTTGGAGAATAAGGAACATTTTTAGCAAACTTATCTATTTTAACACTTGAAGTATTCATCATTATATTTTTAGCATAATCTATTAGTTCTCTACCTTTAAGTTCTGGTGAATATTCTTTAATAGCTTCCATTAATAAAGCCATTGAACCTGCTGCATGTGGCGCTGCCATAGATGTTCCACTCATAACCCCATGTTCACCTTCATTTAAAGTTGATAAAATTTGTCCACCTGGAGCTGATACTTGAGGTTTAAATTCAAGACTTGGAGATGGGCCCCAAGAACTAAAGTATGAAAAATCAGAACTATCACTATTTTCATTTAAAACATTTTTTAAATCTCCATTAAACAAAACTGTATCTTTTTTCATAGCATTTAATAACTTCTTACCAGTAGTGTTCCCTACACATATAGCTGGTATTTTAATATTTGGATCTGTTGCCATATCTATAAGTGATTCATCACCGTCTTTATTATATATAATTACACCAACTGCACCATGAGATTGTGCATTTAATATTTTATTTATGAAATCTAATTCTCCTTTTTTTATAAGAGCAACATTTCCTTTAACAGATTTACAATCGTCTGTATTTCCAAGTCCACAATCTATTATTTCATATCTCTTATTAAACATATCTTTATAATCAACTTGGTGCTCTTTAAAGCTTCCCTCAGTTATAACTTTGCCCTTATCATCTTTAAATACAATAACTTTTTCTGCAACAGTAGTATTTTCATAACTTGCAACCATTAATGCATCTTTAGCTAATGCAGGGGATTCTACTGTTATCTGATCATTTAACATGCCAAGTCCATAAGGAGCTGTTGATGAGGAGCTATTACCTGCTGAAACTACAACCATAACTCCAGAATCTGTAGCCCTTGTAATTGCATCCTGAACTGGGTCTGAATCATTTCTATAGCCTGCTAAAGAACCTATACTCATGTTTATAACATCTGCACCTAATGCAACTGAGTCATCTATAGCTGCTAACTGGTCATCTGAATAAGTGTATTCTCCAAGAGGCCCATTAGAAAATATTTTCATGGCTAATAACTGAACCTCAGGTGCAACCCCTTTTACTGATTGATTAGTAGCAATTAGCTTATCATCTCCATCTGCTCCAACTATGCCAGCTACATGAGCACCGTGAGGAAATTTTGGATCTACTATTTCTTCGTTTCTATCAGCGTAGTTATATCCAAAAGGAATTTTTTCAGTAAAATAAGTAGTTGCATTCTTATCAGCCTTTAAAATTCCACTTGCTTTAACTTTTTCAATCTCATCTTTTTTTAATTTTAATTTACTAGTATCTTGTGGATTTTTAAAATCCTTATGCTTATAGTCTATTCCAGTGTCAAGTATAGCTACAACCATACCTTCACCTTTTAAACTATATTTTTTCCATATATCTTCTATTTGAGTAAGTTTTTTTGCGCTATTCATGTCTTTAGTATATTTTTGTGCTTCTGTAACCTTTCTTACTCCATTTACTTCCTCTATTTGTTTTATTTCTTTTCTTTTTACGTCAGCACTAAAACCATTAAATACATTAGTATAGCTATGCCTTACTTCTACACTTTCTATAGTTGAAACTTCATCTCTAACAGTTTTTTGAACTGCTTCTACCTGAGCAGATTCTTTTTCTGTTGGTTTTAATCCCTTAGAGACCATTTGTTGTGCTGACTTTCCATTGACTTCAATAATTACTCTAACAACTTCTTCTTGATCTTGATTATCTTTAATTATATTGTCTGATTGAATTAAATCATTTCTAAAATTGTTAATTATTTGTCCTTTACTCTCTAGTGTTAGTGGCATATTTAAAAGTTTTTCAACATCTTCTGCCTTTGCCATATTGGGAATTGAACCTACTGTTAATGATGCTAACAGTGTAATTGTTATAAATTTTGATAAACTTTTCTTCAATTTGTTATTCATAAAATATGATCCCCCTTAAGTCTTTACATATATTAAAAAGAAATTACTTAAACTTAAATAAATATATTTGAATTTAAGATTTTTTTAATTTCTTTAACCGTTACCACTCATAATTAAAATTTTATTCATATTCTATCATGCTACTTTCAACATATTGAAATAGTATATCTCCCTCCATCACTGGTTGAAATTTACTTGTTGTTCCAAATATTCTTGCTCTAAAATTATCTCCAGTTATAATTGTTTTTTTATATCTTGTAATTTCCCTTTCTTTAAATTTTTTTGATTAGAAACATAATATTCTAAAACTTCTATTTTATTTCCATCATAATTTAATTTTTAATGAAGTTACAATTTCTACCTTCCCATCTCTTTCATATGCTATAATAAATAATTCATCACTTTTTTGCTCTCTATGGATTTTGTAAATTTATCTATAGACTTCATATTTATAACTTCCTCAGAATAACATTCTTATATTTTAATTAAGAACTTGTTTTTAGTTGTATTTTTTATACTATATTCTTCTTGAATAAAATTAAATTTATTTGAATTGTTAAACTTTATATAATAATTTATTTTAAAAGTAAAACGATTACAAATATTAATAAAATTTTATTTAAATGTAGCTTTTGTTTTATAAACTCTCCCACTACTTATACATTCCAATATAAAATGTACTTTTTATTTGTATATTCTAAAATCATGATATTGAATTAGATATATTTTTATACCTCTTCATGAAGTTAGAAAGGTATTATATAGCAAAATATAGATAACCAGTATGTATAGTTAAAAAATTATATAATATAATTATATGTTTAAAAAACAATTATAATTCTTATAAACTAGAAAATTTTAGATTGTAAATTTATAAAACTATAATAGTAAATTTTCACTTAAATAATTTTACATTTAAATTTACAAACAAGATAATAAGCTATTTTTAATAAATCTCTAAAATTAGAAATCTAATATAATTAATTTACTGTAAACCTCTTATATACAAAGGCTTACAGTAAATATTTTTGTTGAGAGAAGTTTAAGAATAGTATTGATTCTCTATATTACTTTTTAAGTTTGTAAATTATATAACTGCTCATATTCTTCAGAATTTATTAGCAAGGATTCATGGTTACCATCACCAACAATCTTGCCTTCCTTAAGAACTATAATTTTATTAGCATTATTTATAAAATTGTTGAACTTATGTGTTATTACACAGCCAATCTTATCTTTGAACACTTTTTTATATAGCTGAGACATTTCAAACTCAGAAATAGAGTCTAAAGCTGCATTAGGCTCATCTAAAAAATACAACCCTGCATTTCTTATAAAAGTTCTGGAAAGTGCTACCTTCTGCCATTGTCCAAATGAAATCTGTTTTCCAGACTCAAACCAAAATCCAAGTTGTGTATCAATACCCTTTTCCTGTTCTTCAACTAATTTTTCAAGTTCAAATTGTCTGCATACATCATAAATTTTTTTATCTTCATTTATCATACTTAGATTACTGTAAGAAACATTTTCCCTTATAGTTCCTTCATATTTAGTAAAATCCTGAAAAAGAGCCCCAATATTTTTCAAGTAACTATCTTTTTCTATATCTCTAAGGTTAATATTATTAATAAAAATTTCTCCTTCATATTCATCATAATATCCCATCAGTATCTTCATGAGAGTGCTTTTTCCACTTCCATTACGCCCAACAATTGCAACAAAATCACCTTTTTTTATGCTTAAATTCACATCAATTAGAGCATATCTATCACTTTCATGGTATTTATATGATAAGTGGTTTATAGTTATGGATTCTATATGATTAATTTTAATAGTTCCACTTATATTTTTTTCTTCTAGATTCATAAAATCAAATAACTGTTCAATAAACATACTAGATTTATTTAACTCTGAAAAAGCCATAATTACACTTTGAATTTCACTCTTAGATGAAATCATTGCTCTTGTATAAGTTATCACATCTCCAATCAAAATTACTCCGATATACCCGCAGTATATGGTATATGAGAAAAGTCCCCCTATCAACAATTGTTCAAATATATTAAAAATGATTAAATATTTCAATCTTTTTTGCAAAATCCCCAAATCTTGTTTAATGAATTTTCGTTCCAATTTATTAAACTTTTCTATAAAGTGTGAAAATAAACCATAAAGTTTTAATTCCTTGTAATTAATTCCGCAAGTAATAACATAACTATAATACCACGCTTTCCTTTCATCATCTGTACGTTTTTTTACCATATTAAATTCTTCTTTATTAATCTTAGTACTTATCATAAATCTTATTATTGGAATGATAATAAGCAATGGCACAACCCAACTTTTAAAACTTAAAACAATTATAAAATAAGAAATGCTAGTAATCAGCATACCTATAACATTTAAAGCTTTATCAAAATAAGAGAGTAATCCACCATCACCCTGTTGTTCCGCTCTTTGAATCATATTGTAAAGCTCACTTTTTTCAAAATCTTGAAGCTGTAACCTTGAAGCTTTTTGTAAAATCCCTCTCTTTATAATTAGATTAAAATTAGAAGCAAACTTAGATTTATAATATCCCCAAATCGTTTGTATTATAGTTTCAATTAAACCCAAACTCAAATATGCAATAATCAATATAAAAATCCCTCTCAGATCTTGTATACTGGTTTGTATCATATTTATAATTTCCTGCATTATTTTTAATGAGGTTGCTGGAATCAGACTGGTAATAATAACTATGCTTATTACAGTATAAATATATCGTTTATCCACATCATAAATAATCCTAGTTATCTTATTTAAAGTTTCTATGTAATTAATATTAAATTTCTTTTTCATTTACATCTCCACAAATTTTAAATTAGCATAAGTATTTTTTTATAATCATTTACGCCATATAACAGTTCTAAAAAAACAAGTACAATACCTGTAACTCCACTTAGTAAAGAATACTCACCTATATAACCTTCTAATCTTCCCTCTTTATTCTCTATCAAAGACATATCTTTATGAACTTGATTCGTACTATATTCACTTAATGAAATAATCTTATCAATAATCTTATCAATTCCATACTCCATAATCTGTCCACTACTCTCATTCATCAAACAAATTTTAGCTGCTAATACACTACTATACCCATGACAAAGACCCGGACTTACTACATAAAATTGTTCTAGTGGAAGTTCTAATGCTTTTATTAGTTCACTTTTATAAAACTCACTTAGATCTTTTAATTCCATATTCTGTACTGTTAACATTAATCCACGTAATATGCCAATATTGCCATAACACCAACTACAAGCATAATGAATACTACCTTCTTCAACCTTGTTATTTTTATATTCTTCAAAAGACAATTGCCCCGGCCAATATGAAATTCCATTTTTAATAACTCTAAAATCATTATAAAATTTTAATATAGTATTTATAGCAGTTTCTAGCCCTTTATCTTTATAACCATATCTATATGCTTTCGATAGCGTCACTAAAGGTGCAATCATACCGTGTGCCATACCAAAATTAAAGTTTCCATTTGGATATAAGACCTTCTCTTCATCATTAAATTGTTGTTGAGATTGAATATGAAAATTGTAAATCATCTCATCCTTATAGTTATGTGTACTTGTTAACTTCACTAAATATTTTATAGCCTCTTCTATTGTTTCTTTATATAATTCATCATCACCTCTATAATCAAGCAAATAATATAACACTCCTGAAATGCCTGATACACAATCATAGTTACCCATTTCAGTATGTTCATAATTTTTTTGAGATGTTTTTGCTATTAATTTTGTTTCTTCCATTAAAAGAGTATGCATACTTTTAGAAAATCTTTTTAACCTTCCTGTATTTTTGGAGTACAATTCCACAGCATAACACATATATCCGAATCCTGATAAAATAGAAACATTATCCTTGTAAATGTGATAATTTTCAATAAAATCTTTTATCTTACAGCACATCTGATACCCTATTTCTTCCCATTTATCCTTATGTTCATCTGTTTTGTACGCAATAGCTGATAAATGTAATATGTCTGTATAGTATATATATTTAATTTCATTTTTTTCATAATCCGATTTTATGCAATGTAAAATATGATCTATATAATTTTGTAATTTTTGGTATATATCATTATTTATCATAATGTTATTTCACCTTTCCTTATTTATTTTAATAAATGTAATTAAATCTACATGTTTGTATAATCGTTTTTCTATAAATCCTCTTCCTGAACTTTTAATAGTTCATTTTAAAAATTTCCCTGGCTCGAAACTATTACTTGAATAAAATTGTGCATATTAAGAAATTTCAGGTTTTATATATTCCTTTATAATATTATTGCAATATGTTAATTTATATGAACATTGCTCTTCTCAACAAAATGGAATACAATAAGTTTGATCAAAAACTAATTATACCCTTAGAAAGGAGAGAAGAACAATGAGCAAAACTAGTATAAAATGTCCTCGCTATCATTCTCATGAACTGTATAAGTTTGGTTTTGATAAGCAGATTTATTTACTATGCAATAAAATAAACAAACTTATACAATTTTAAAAGAGCGAGTAAGTCTATAAAAAATCAAGCTATTTTTCATAACTACTTAACAGATTCTTTAGTATTATCAAATTTTATTTTTAACTATAACCATGAGACAGATTCTTATTCTTATATTTTAATAATAACTACTTATTCTTTCTTTTAGCATCTTGCTTGTACAGCTCCAGCCATTGCCCTATGACAAGATGCAGCTGGTCTATCTTTTGTTGGCATTGCACATTCTCTGCCATTAGTACAGTTAAGGGCTTTAGATATTTTAACCCAGCAGGTTAATGCTGATGTTATTATGTCTACTGTATAGTCTGATACACCCTTACTTTGTGCTCCATTTTCGCTTACCATTTTTAAATCCAAATCAAAATCATTATAATTTGACATTTTCTAACCTCTTTTCTTCTATCTCACATTATGCTTAAAAA
>NZ_HE611055.1:61769-83434 GCF_000285575.1 Clostridium senegalense JC122
CTTCTATCCTATGGTTATAATAAAAAATAATTAGTATCTATGAGTAATATTTTTCCTTCTTTATTACATCATATAAGGTATGCCTTAACATACTATGCATCTTTCCTTCTATGATTCTATCGCCCGACAATCTGTTACAGCACATATGCAGTAGTGAGAGAATAATATCATCAGCACTGTTAGTTAGTTTTCTCTTTGGATTAAATATTAATTCTGATACATTTTTCACTGTGTTCGTTCTACTATCTTTCATAAATTCAGGAACTAAAATTTCTTCAAACCATTTCATATATTTTTTTCTTTTTTTGCTGTACTCTTTTCTATAATTTTTCTGTTCTACTACCTTGTCCAATATTTCCAACATCTTGTTCTTATCCAAATTAAAATTGCATAGTAACTTACTTAAAGCCTCAAAATATACAGTTTCAAGCTCCTCTTTATTCTGTATATCCCTGCTTTTAATAAAGTTAATCACATACTCACTATCCTGAAAAAACAAGTTTTCTATTTCTGATATAATATCAGCACCACCATAACGATTATTTTCGCGTCTATACTCGTCTATTGACCAAAACTTTAACATTCCATAATCTCTCACTTCACATAACCATTGGCTCAATACTGAATATAATTTTAATGCCTCTTTCTGATCAGAATATTTTATTCGTAATCTAATATGCCTCCCTATTTCATCAGCGTACCTCAAAAAGAAAAATTTGTTAATTTTCAAAGACTCCTTATTATCAAAAAGCTGAACTAAGAAATCATTTTCCATCTCCTCATTGCAATAAATTTTCAAATATACCCAACCTTCTTGAAAAGGACATATTATACGTTTTTCATTTTGAAGTAAAATATTACTACTTTTAATTTGAAGATTTTTGTTTTCTTTTGCATAAAAGGAGAATACGAATTCTGATACATAACCTTCCTCTTTTGTATTTATAACCATATTGCTATCAAATAAATTTTTCTCTATACTACATAATTTTAAATGTTTTTTTCTTTTAATTCCTGATATAAGATTTCCAATGCAATTTCATTAGTTCTATGTACTAATAATCTTTGATCACCATTACACATGTAAACATATTCATCCACATCATATCTTTTACTGCAAAAATCAAAACTTTCTTTAAATTTTTTAAAAGATTCTACTTTCAAGTTTGTCTCTGTAAAATTCCATTTTGCAGGTGCAACAGTGACATCTTCAATTACTATTTCTGGAGAGTAAATGTATTCATTTTTAAGAAAATTATCCATTCTATGCATTACCTTTATTCCATCGTAGCTCGATGATATATCTAATAACAAATTAAATACTTTACTATTTAGAATTGGATTAAGCATATTATTTGTAACCATTTTACAAACTTTATTCTTTGAGATTGATTTCAAATATAGATTATTCTTATCATCTATACCTACTGTTAAATCAGACAAAAAAATCTCTGTTTCTCTTTCAATTGTTCCAGGTAAACCTAATGTCACGAAATACTTATAATTTTTATTCCAATTTATAACATTGGAGCATCTTCCACAATCAGTCATTTCGCGTAACTCAACATATAAGCATTCTTCTTCCTTATCCAACTCATCATAAATAGTATTATATTTTTCAAACTCATATTCATCAAAAACACCATGAAATCGTTGAAATGTTTTTCCTGCTGATGACGAACCAAAGTTAGGACCTATCGTCAAATGTATACCTTTATCACCTTTAGTAATTATAAAATTCATATCGAATGAGTTTTGAAATCTTAAGTCACTAATATTTTCATCATATATATCTATAAAGTCTTCTTTTGTTAAAATAGCCTTCCTTTCTCCATTAATTAATGCCTCTTGTATACTTCTCTCAAAAATATCTTTAATTTTATCCTCTCTAACACTACTACTGGAATATGTGTCTTCATAATACCTTAGTCCATCAAATCCACAAGGGTCTATGATTTCCGTCAAAGGAACTTCTATATTTGTTCCATATTCTTCTTGAAACTGTTTTCTGAATTTGGTTAAAGGATTATACAGTTTTGTTTCCACTCCAATATTAGCAATAGTGCTTGCAAACTTTTCAAGTTTTAATTTAACCTCTTCACTTAAAAATGGTTTATCAAATCGACTCCCTGAGTTTACTTCTATATAATTAGAAGCTATTTTAATCTCTTTCATTTGTTCTAGTATTTGATTTAATAATTGTTCTTTGTTACCTTCATCAGGTAACTCATATTTTTTAAAATCATTTTCTATTTTTTTTAGCTTATATTTTAACTCTGATAATACATTGTATTTATCCAACATTTGAAGTATATGCTCCAATACATTTTCACAATATGCCGGAACTCTTAAATCAGTAAATAGATATTCCTGCTCAATTAATGTATTTATTGCGTCACATATTTTATCTTTATTTACATTAGGATAATGCTCTTGAACTATTTGTACAAGAGCATTATAGTTAACAAATTCTTGGGTATTATCTCTAATTATAGAAACTAAGTTTGTATATCTTATACTAGAGTTTCTTTTCAGTGAATTATTTTCAGCTGTTCCATAGTCAGAAAAATGTGGGTTTCTAACTCTGCAACTCGAAGCATAACAACTGTTATTCCATATCAGAGATAAGCTTTTTAATACTTTAAAATCTTTCTCAATATCTTTTATCAAACTAAATGCCCAAAAATTATCAACTTTTATTATTCTTTTTATTTTATTTAAATTAATAATCGATTTATCCGAATCAGCAAATTCACCCATGCAAACGTTTGCTAACAATCCATATGGAGTTGTCCTTGAAGATGCTCTTTGAAGGTATTTATATAAACTCATATAAATTCCTTTATCCTTTTTGCTGTCATTGTTCACTCTCTGAAGTGCTTCATATAGTGAATAACTTGATACTTGTAAAGCCTCCTTTAAATATCCTTCTAAATTATTTTTTAAGATGTAATCAAAAATCTCATTATAATTATTAACATTCATCAATCCTCTTGAAATCTTAACAGGCAAAGCTGGTGTTCTAATCATAAATAAGTCATGACATATGTAGTCCATTTACAAACCCTCCAATTAAACTGTTATTAATTTATATCAAATCCAATACCTATCGCACTACAATTTTTGTGGAAGTTTTACATATTTATTGTCATAAAAAAACACAAACATATACAATAGTAATACTTTAGATTTAATTTTCAAACCTTTCATAAAATGTATGATAAATACTTAGAAACTTAAAGTTTAATCATATATAAATACGGTAGATTATGTTTTTAAAATGCATATTGTAAATTCATTTTAATTCACAATATTATATATAAATACAAAATTACCTATAATAGTATAAATAAACCATAAAACTACTATATCACATAATTTCCGATATTAAAATCTCTTTTTTTGAATTTAACAAATATTTTGTCAAATAATTTAGAATATAGATATTTTTTAAATCAAATTATAAAAAATATGTAATCTTTAAATATAATTATATTTAAAGATTACATATTTCAACTAATTCTTATATATAATTTTGTATATACATAGTATATACAATGCATAAAACCATTATATTATATAGCAATTAATTGAAAATTATATCAAATAATTTGAAATATTAATTTTCTCTAAAAATAAATATTGATTATTCAAATTTTTTTGCTAATATGTTCTTAATATATTATAATTAATGTATTTTATAAAAAATATAATTGAAATATAATTTATTTAGGAGGAACATAAAATGAATAATTTCCAAGAAACATTAAAAAAATATGCAGATCTTGCAGTTTGTGTTGGTATAAACATACAAAAAAATCAAACTTTAGTTGTTAATTCCCCTATTGAATGTGCTGAATTTGCAAGAGCTATATCTGAATCTGCTTATAAACATGGTGCTAGAAATGTTATAATTAAATGGAATGATGAAAAAGCATCTTTAATAAAATTTTTAAATGCTCCAGAAGAAGTATTTAACGAATTTTCTAAATTTGAAGCTGCTGAACTTGAAGACTTAGCAAAAAATAATGCTGCATTTTTAAGCATATACGCACAAGACCCTGAAATTTTAAAATCTGTAGACCCTTCTAGAATAGCGTCTGCTAACAAAGCCCGTTCACTAGCTACTAAAGCTTTTAGAGAATATACTATGAGTAGTATTGTTGCATGGAATGTAGTGTCTGTTCCTACCGAAGCATGGGCTAAAAAAGTATTTCCTGAAGTTTCACCAAAAGAAGCTGTTGAAAAATTATGGGAAGCTATATTTAAAATAGTAAGAGTTGATAAAGATAATCCTGTTGCTGCTTGGAATGAACACCTAAAAACTCTTGAAAAAAGTACATCATTTCTAAATGAAAAGAAATTCAAAAAATTACATTATAAATCAAGCATCACCAACCTTACTATAGAACTTCCTGAAAATCACATTTGGTCTGGTGGTGGAGAATACAATGGTAAAAACACTTTTTTTGTTGCTAATATGCCGACTGAAGAAGTTTTTACGCTACCACTTAAAACAGGTGTTAATGGAACTGTAACTAGTACTAAACCTCTTAATTATGGTGGAAACTTAATTAATGATTTTACTTTAACTTTTAAAGATGGAAAAGTTGTTGATTTTACAGCAAAAGAAGGTTATGAGACATTAAAAAAATTATTAGATACAGATGATGGTGCTCGTTATTTAGGGGAAGTTGCATTAGTTCCTTTTGATTCTCCAATTTCTAATTCAAATACAGTATTTTATAATACATTATTTGATGAAAATGCTTCATGTCATTTAGCATTTGGAAATGGTTATCCTACATGCTTAGAAAATGGAAGTGAAATGTCTGAAGAGGAATTTAAAAATGCTGGTGGTAATACATCCTTAACTCATGTTGATTTTATGATAGGATCAAAGGATCTTGATATAATTGGAATAACTAAAGAGGATGAAGAATTTTATATATTTAAAAATGGTAACTGGTCATTTTAATAAAAAATAAAGTTTTAAAGGGAGTGTCTTTAAATGATGAACCTCCCTTTTTTGTAGTTCACAATTTAAATTTAATAGTACTTTTTTATTATTTTTATAATATGAATATTTATATAAGGCATATAAAAAAAATATAAAGTTAAAATTATTACACTATATGTTTGTAAGACAATAAATTTTATTGGTATAGTATAAAAGATTAGCAAAATATAACTTATTATTTTTTAGTATGCTTAATTATTTTTTTATGAGGTAATTATGAATAATAATAATAATAAATTTGACTGGTACGTTCTTGATAATGCAGGCAAATTATATCCCTCAATAATGTCTTGGAGGGTTACCACTGTTTTTAGAATTTCTGCTACTTTAACTATTGATATAGAACCTAACCTATTACAAAGAGCTTTAAACAAAACAATTAATAAATTTCCTTTTTTTAAAGTGAACTTAAAGCCAGGATTATTTTGGTATTATTTTGACTATGTAAACTTTTTTCCTACAATTGAAAAAGAAACTTATTATCCTTGTACTGGAATGGAGCTTAAAAAGAAAGGGAACTTTCCATTTAAAATTTTATATTATAACAAAAAAATTTCTTTAGAAATTTCTCATTGTATTACTGATGGTCATGGCGCATTAATATTTATGAAAAGCTTACTATATGAATATTTTTCTTTTAAAAATATTATAAAAGAATCAGAGGAAATTAATAATTACTCTTCTAATTTATTTTTTGAAGATTCTTTCAAAAAACATTTTAATCCAAATGTACCTAATCCATCGCCTCTACCTTTTGCTTTCCATTTCCCTATGGAACTAGACTCTAAAGGTATATATTATATAATTACAGGTTCTCTTCCTTTGGACAAAGTACTTAATATTTGCAAATCTAAAAATGCTACTGTTACAGAATTTTTCTTAGCAGTATATTTTGAGACAATACTAGATTATATTAAATTGTTAGAAAGATTTGATTTACCGTTTAAAAAAGTCACCTATAATACTAAATGTACCAGTAAATCTTAGAAAAATTTACAATTCTAAAACCCTTAGAAACTTTTTTATTTCTATAACACCAATGATTGATCCAAGATTAGGTGACTATACTTTTGATGAGCTTTTAATCTATATCAAAAATTATATGTATATTAATACTGATAAAAAGCAAATTAATCAACATATTAGCAAAAATGTTAAAACAGAACTTTTCTTTTTAAATAGAGCAGTTCCTCTTATATTTAAAAATTTATTTTTACCTATTGCTTATAGCACTTTTGCTGAGGGACATTATACCAGTGGCCTTTCCAATTTAGGTAAAATAACTATTCCTCAGGAACTGTATCCTTATATAGAAAAATTTGAAGCATATCCTCCACCAAGTGAAGGTAATAAAATTAAACTTGTTTTATTAAGTTTCAAAAATAATCTTTATATAACTTTTGGCAAAGTGACAACAGATTCAAATATTGAAAGAATATTTTTTAATAAACTTAGGAAAATGGGCATACCTATAAAAATAGAAACCAATTAATATAAATATATATTTTTCTATATTAAGATTTACTGGAGGTGTTAATAGTTGTCTTATTGTCCTAAATGTGGTGTGGAAGTTAACTCTAATGTAAAAAAATGTCCTCTATGTAAGTTTGCTTTACCTTACATAGATACGAATTCTTCAGAAAGTTTTTATGATAGTTTTCCTAATGCAGTTAATATTTATAATAAAAAGGTTAAAGAATTTAAAAAAATACTTTTTTCTATAATTAAAGCATTTTGTATATGTAGCATGTTTATAACCTTATTTTGTAATTTTTATATTTCTGGGAAACTTACTTGGTCAAAATACTCTACGGTTTGTATAATTGCAGCTATGTTTTATTTTTATCTAATGTTAGATTTACAATGGAAGTTTAAAAATTTTATAATAGGATTTGGTTTGAATACTTTTATATTAATATTATTATTAGATATTTTTGATGGCAACTTATCTTGGTCTATAAAATTAGGACTTCCATTTATAGTAATGACTATATGTCTTTTATCCATATGCTATGAAGTATTTAGAATTGCTAAACATAAATATTTTAATGTGGCGGGATACACTTTAATTGCCTTATCCGTATATTGTATTGGAATTGATGGTTTTATATCTTTAACTTTATATAACTCATTCAAGTTAAGATGGTCTTTATTAGTAACTATAATTTTATTGCCTTTAGGTTTAGTACTTATTTATATACATCATAAATTACCTGTTGAATATAAAATTAAATTGAAGAAAAAACTTCATATATAATTAAATTTCAATTAAACCGATATACTATAAATAATACTATTAATTGTTTATAACATAAAAAATCATTCACCATTTAATTTTTAGAAAAATTAATCTACTATTTAAATGATTAATGCTATAATTAAATTAGTTTTAAATTTAGGTTTATTGAAAGAGGTTTATTTATGAAAAAAAATCAAAATCAAACTGGTACCCTTTAGATAATGCAGGAAAATTATATCCTTCAATAATGTCTTGGAGAGTAAGTACAATTTTTAGAATTTCTTCAACCTTAACAGAATATGTAGATTCTATTTTGCTTCAACATGCATTAAATTTAGTTATTAAGCGTTTTCCTTATTTCCAAGTAAATTTAAGACCAGGATTGTTTTGGTATTATTTTGATCATACAGAACAAATACCAACAGTTGAAGAAGAAAAATACTATCCTTGCATTCGTTTAGAACTTAAAAAAAAGGGCACCTTTCCTTTTAGAGTAATATACTATAAAAAAAGAATTGCTGTTGAATTTTCACACAGTATAACAGATGGTACCGGTGGAATAATATTTTTACAAAGCCTTTTAAAAGAATATTTTAAACTTAAAAAAATAAATTTTATAGATAAAGAGACGTCTTTTTTTAATTATAATGACATTCCAAAAGAAGAAGAATTTGAAGACTCCTTCAAAAGATACTTTAATAAGACTACACCACCACCTTATAAGTTACCAAAGGCATTTCATTTTCCTATACCTTTAGATACTAAAGGGGTATACCATATAGTGACAGGAATATTACCTGTTAAAAATATTTTGGAAATTTCTAAAGTTCATGGGGTAACTCTTACTGAATTTATCATAGCTGTTTATTTTGATACTATATTAGATTACATAAAAGAATTAAAAAAAGAAAACCCTAAAATGAAATTGAATCCAATAATTTTAAATGTACCAGTTAGTTTAAGAAAATCATATGATTCAAAAACACTTAGAAACTTTTTTATCTCTGTAACACCTATGATAGATCCTAGACTTTTAGATTATAATTTTGATGAAATATTGACTTATGTTCATCAATATATGAGAGAAAAAACTCACAAACGTTTTATTAATCAGCAAATAACTAAAAATATAAAAAGCGAGCTAAGTTTTTTAAATCGATCTACGCCTCTTTTTATTAAAAATTTAGTGTTACCTATTGCTTATAGCAGACTTGGAGAAGGTAGTTACACCAGTGGAATATCTAATGTTGGTAAGATAACTATGCCTAAAGAACTTGAACCATTTATAGAGCGTTTTGAAGCATATCCGCCTCCTAGTGAAGGTAATAAAATAAAAATCGTTATGACTAGTTATAAAGATAATCTTTATATAACTTTTGGAAAAGTAACCTACGACAAAACTATAGAAAAAATTTTTTTTAGAAAATTACGAAAAATGGGTATAATCTGCAAAATTGAAACAAACGACAATCCTAGACATAAATAAAATTTAAGGAGGTGTTTTCTTTTATGCCTTATTGTCCTAAATGTGGTATAGAGGTAGAGTATACTTTAACTGAGTGTCCTCTTTGTGAATTTTCTTTACCAAATACAACTCCAGATGGTTTCATTAAAGAAGAAAATAAATTTCCTGATGCTACAAATATTTATCCTTCTAAGCATGAACAACTTAAAAAAGTAATATTTTCAGTATTATTAGCTATTTCTATATGCGGTATTTTTATAGCAACTTTGCAAAACATATATTTTTCTAAAACTATTACTTGGTCAAGATATAGCACTGTAAGTATTTTATCTGGAATAATTTACTTATACATAATACTTAAAACTAACTTGTCTTTAGACAAATTTATAAAATCAATGGCTACTAATACTTTATTTTTAATTATTTTATTAGATATTGTTGATGGTGAATTATATTGGTCTATTACATTTGGGTTACCTTGCATTTTTTTGGCTACAATTTTCATACTATCTCTTGTAAAATTAATTAGAATAAGTAAAAATCCAGGATTTAATATAGCTGCATATGTTATATTTCTTTTAACTTTATATTCTTTAGCCATTGACACACTAATATGTCTAAATTATAAAGAATCTATAATATTAACTTGGTCAATAATAATTTCCTTTATAGGATTTCCTTTATCTATTGCTTTATTATACATACATCATAAATTACCAGAACAATACAAAGAAAAATTTAGAAAAAAATTCCATATATAGTTGTTTTAATATTCCTTTAAATAATATTTTTTATTTAAAGGTTTTTTATTTCTAACTTTTTAACTTATATTTTTGTTTTTTATTACATATGTCAATAAGTTTTACCATTTATTGTATTATTTTTCTTTCTAAATTTTTGAATTTATTTATATTTAAAGCATATTTTTGAAATAGATTTTACTTTTTCTCAAAACAACTTTTTATTGATTAAATATTGTGTTTTTTTTGAATTTTGTATTTATTTTGTTAAAATTTAGGAGTATAATAATAATCGAAGTTAAAAATATGTATTTAATCTTAGGAGGATTTTAAAATGAAAAAAGTTCTTTCAATCGTATTATCAGTAATGTTAACATTATCTTTAGTTGCTTGTGGTGGAAACAACGCTACTGAGAACAAAACTGAAGGAAATAACACAAAGGTAGAAGACACTAATAAAAAAGATGACACTAAAAAAGATGAAACTAAGGATGCAAATGCAAACAAAGATAAAGATACAAATAAAAAAGAAGAAACTAAACAAAACTAATATTATTTATTCTTAATTATTTAGTTTTAAATAAAAAAGAAAGAGTATAAATTTTCTCTTTCTTTTTTATTTTATACATAATTAAAAAAGAAAGGTTGCTAAATAATGATATTTATAAATCACAATAACATAAACCCATATTTTAATCATTCTGCTGAAGAATATATTTTAAAGACTTTAGATAATGATTGTTTTATGTTATGGCAAAATGAGCCTTGCATACTTATTGGTAGAAATCAAAACGCCTTTGCTGAAATAAATGAAGATTATGTAAGTAATAATAACATTAAAGTAGTTCGAAGACTTACTGGTGGTGGTGCAGTTTTCAATGATTTAGGGAATATAAATTTTTCTTTTATTTCTCAAAATACTGGTGATGTTACTTCTAACTTTAAAAAATTTACTCTTCCTATAATTAAATCTCTTCATAGTCTAGGAATAGATGCTAAATTTTCAGGAAGAAATGATTTGGTTATAGATGAAAAAAAATTTTCAGGTAATGCTCAATATTATTATAAAAACAAAGTTCTTCATCATGGTACACTTTTGTTTTCAAGCTCTATAGTAAACTTATCTTCAGCTTTAAAGGTAAATCCTCTAAAGTTTAAGCATAAAAGTGTATCTTCAGTTAAATCAAGAGTTACTAATATTTCTGATTACCTTAAAGAAAATATGACTGTGATTAATTTTAAAAAGTATGTATTAGATTTTGTTATGAATGAATTCAATGAAAAAAAGCTATATTCTTTTGATGATACAGCTTTAAAAGAAATTAATAATATTATGAATACACGTTTTGCCACACATGAATGGAATTTTGGTAAGAATCCTAAATATAAATACTCAAAAGAAAAAAGATTTAATGGGGGAACTATTGAAGTTAATTTTAATATTGAAAAAGGAATTATTAAAGATTTAAAATTTTACGGAGATTTTTTCTTCACAAAAAATATTGAATATCTAGAAAGCAAATTTATTGACAAACCGTATAATCCAACTATATTAAGTGCTCTACTAAACTCATTTAATATAGAAGATTATATAAAAGGTATATCTAATAAAGATTTAATTAATCTTATGTTTTAGTATAACAATTATTATATTAAGTTGTGGAGGTATTTTTATGTATAAAAGAAAACCAGATTGGTTAAAAGTGAAATTGGAACATAGTGATAATTTTAAAAAAGTACAAGCTTTAACTCGCTCATTATCTTTAAATACTGTATGCACAGAAGCTAATTGCCCAAATAGATTAGAATGTCATAATAAAGGAACTGCAACATTTATGATTTTAGGTAATACCTGCACTAGAAATTGTAGATTTTGTAATGTAACATCTGGAACTCCAGCAGATGTAGATCCGCTTGAACCTATACATGTAGCAGAAGCTATTCAAAAACTTAATTTAAGACATGCAGTTATAACTTCTGTAACTAGAGATGATTTAGTTGATGGTGGCGCTTCTCATTTTGCTAATGTTATAAACTGTATTCGAAAGCTTAATCCATCTACTACAATTGAAGTTCTTATACCTGATTTAAAAGGAAATTGGAACGGATTGAAAACAATTACAGATGCAAAACCTGAAATTTTAAATCATAATATAGAAACTGTTCCAGGTTTATATAGTACGGTAAGACCTCAAGCAATTTATTCACGTTCTTTAGAACTTTTAAAAATGGTAAAAAAATTTGATTCCAATATTTTAACTAAATCCGGTTTTATGCTAGGTTTAGGTGAAAATGATGATGAGGTAATATCTTTATTAAAAGATTTAAGAACTTATGAATGTGATATTGTTACAATTGGTCAATACCTTCAACCTTCTAAAAATCATATTGAATTAGTAGAATATGTTCATCCAGATAAATTTAATAAATTCAAAGACATAGGTATGGATATGGGGTTTCGTTATATTGCCTCAGCACCTTTAGTTAGAAGTTCATATAATGCAGCTGAAGCCTTAGAATGTAAAGCCTTATAAATTTTAAACAACATAAAAAGCAGTATCCATTAATTAAAAAAACACTGCTTTTTATGTTATCTTCATTTCAGTTTTTTTTCTACAAATCTAAGAGCAAATATATCTATAATAATTACTATTAGAAAAAATAACATCCAAAATATTGATTGCTTATAAGCAGAAATTAACATACATACCATAAATAAAGGTATCTCAAAATTGAATGCTATTTTAAAATATCTTAAGGTTTTTCTATCCATTTTAAGTACATCTCCTAAAGCATACATATGCTATTTACTATTTTTCCTTAGATTTATTAATTCTTTTATTAAACATATATAAACTATCTTTATATAACATATAACTTATTCATAAGAATATATTTTACATTAGTTCTTCTTAGTATATATTTTTTATTCTATTTTTTCAATCATTATTAAAATTTATTCTAATCATCTAAACTTTTATACATAAACCATGAAGATAACTTACATATATTTTCATCTTTAATCCTTTTCTCTGTAACTTCTTCACTACTTCCAATCAAAACTTTATTTCCTATAATTTTATTATTAGGCCAATTTGCAGGTGTAAATAAATGCTTTTCACTAGCTATTTGTAAACTTTTAACTATCCTTATTATTTCATCTATGTTTCTACCAATTTCTTTAGGATATTCTAATATAGTTCTTACAGTTCCCTTAAAATCTACTATAACTACTGATCTCGCTGTTGTCGTATCCTTTTGTTCATCTCTTATCATTCCTAGTCGTCTAGATATTTCCTTATTGCTATCATCTATTATTGGGAATTTAATTTCTACATTTAAATTTTCTTTTATCCATAAAATCCAATTTTTATGTTCTTCAATGGTATCAACACTTAGTCCTACAAGTTCAGTATTTAACATTTGAAATTTCTCTATCATTTCTTGAAATGCTACAAATTCTGTTGTACAAACAGGAGTAAAATCTGATGGATGACTAAAAAATACAAACCATTTTCCATAAAAATCATCTGGCAAATTCATCTTCCCTTTTGTAGTAACAACATTCATTTTAGGAAATTTATCTCTTACTAATAATTTCATATAAACTTGAGTTTATAAATAAACTCATCCCCCTTTTCTCTAAATTTTCTGATTTTATTATATCACACATATACTTTTTTCAAAAATGTTCAATTATAGTTATATTTTTCTTTATATCTCCACCTTATCTGTTTATAAATTTTGTTGAAATATAAAAAATATCTCAAGATAAATTCTATCTTGAGATATAATCTCGTATTACCTGTGTTTATAGTATTTGCTTATATATGGTGATGTCATAGCTTGAAGTAAACATCCATACTTAACATCAAAATCCACTATATCCCCAACCCTATAATCTTTCATATTTTCAGTCAAATCTAATATTAAATGATCACTACTTGCTCCTAAAATCTTTATTTTTTCATCCCTAGGACTCATAGCATCTACCTTTATATCTTGCCTTCCTATAGCTAATATAGCTCTTTTCATAATACCTACATCTTCAAAATGTGGTTCTTCACCAAAAGCATTTAAACCTATAGTCCCCTTAGGAACAGAGGGCTTATTTTTTATTTCTACTATTTCTCCTTTCAATGTAAACACATCTTGGAAAGTATTATCAATTTTATTAGCAAAAGATGACTCTGTCCCTAATATAATTCCTTCACCTATTCTAAGTTGATTTATTCCGTTAGGTATTTGTCCATTTATAACCATATATAAGCTACTAGAATTTCCACCTGATATTATTGGAAGTTTTATATCTAATATTTTCTCTAGCTTGTCCCTTAACTCAACTAACTTTCCAAGATTATTTTCATCTGGCAATACACCACCATAGCAAGTTAAATTAGTTCCAACACCTATTAGTTTTATATTAGGAAGCTTTAATATTTCTTTAACTGTATCTAATAAATCTAGTTCTAATACCCCTTCTCTTAAATCTCCTAAATCTATCATAAGTATAATATTGTGTGTTTTTTTTGCTCTTTTTGCTGCTTTTGATAATTTCTCTATAACTTTTAACTCAGAATTTAAACTTACATCAGAATATTTAACAACATTGGCTGCATCACTTTCCATGGGTATTCTTACTAAATACTTTTCACAATTTAGTTCAGTTACGCCTCTCAAGTTCTGAATTCTTGCATCTCCTATTGTTTTAATTCCAGCTTCAACCATAGCATTAACTATAGGCTTTTTAGCACAAAACCCTTTTGTTATAGCAACTACTTCTATTCCTTGATCATTGCATAATTTCAAAATTGTCTTGCAATTATGTGCTAACTTATTCAAATCTACTTCTATACAAGGATAACTTCTTCGCATATTCCCACAACCCCCTATTTAAAGCCTTGTTAAAACATATTATGTGTTTTTAATAATATGTCTTACGTATAACTATATAATTTTTTTAGATAATTTAAATTCTTTTATCATTTTAATCAAAATATTTAGAATTTATAATTTATTATTAGTATAATAATACCATTAAATCACATTATTTCATAGCTGTTACACTATCATTCTACATATTTTTTGAAGGATATCTTGCCAATAACATAATTTCATTCGCATATATTAAAGAAAAATTTAAATATTACATGTAATTAATAGATAGTGAAGAGTTTTTTAGGTTTAGGTTACAACCATAAAGTTATAATATAATTTCAAATAAAATATTTGTTCAATTTTATTTTTCTCTCCACTATCTACTTTTTAATTATGCTATTTTATTATTATTTTCCTCTTTTTCATTATATCTCAAATCAACATCTTCTAATTTTACTACTTTAGTCTTATTTTTAATTTTATATCCACCATATAAAATTATAAATAATGGTAATCCAATATAAGATGCTATCAATCCTTGCCAATCTATTGTATCCCCACTTAAATAACTATATCCTTGTCCTATTATTATTATTATACACATCACCAATGCAATAATTGGTCCTAATGGGTATAACTTAGCTTTATATTTTAAATCAGATAATTTTTTATTTTGTGCTATATAAGCTCTTCTAAATCTATAGTGACAAAGTGCAATACCTACCCAAGCTATAAATCCTGCTAATCCTGATGCCGCTACTAACCACACATAAACTGTATTTTCTGCAAAAATTCCTGTTAAAAAACATATTGATGCAATACAAGTAGTTAATATTATAGCATTAACAGGAACTCCTTTTGAATTCGTTTTTGCAAAAGTTTTTGGTGCCATTCCTTCTTTAGCCATAGCATGTAACATTCTACTTGATGCATACATTCCAGAATTTCCTGCTGATAATATAGATGTTAAAATTACAGCATTCATTATTGATGCAGCCATAGGTATTCCTGCCCTTTCAAAAACAACAGTAAAGGCACTTTGTTCTACCCCTAACTCTGTATAAGGTATTATAGCCCCAATAATAACAATCGTTCCTAAATAGAATATTAATATTCTCCAAAATATAGTACTTACTGCTTTAGGTATAGTTTTCTCTGGATTTTCACTTTCAGCTGCTGCAACACCAACAAGTTCTGTTCCCTGAAAAGCAAATCCAGCTAATAAAAAAATCATAAATATTGAATTCTTCCCTCCAACAAAAGGTCCTCCATTTGCAGTAAAGTTTTTAAATCCTATTTTTTCTCCACCTATTATTCCTAAAATAGTTAAAACTCCAATTAATAAAAATATTACTACTGTTATAATTTTTATGCTAGCAAACCAATATTCTGATTCACCAAAAGCTTTGGAAGATAATAAATTCAACCCTACTATTATAGTTAAAAATACAATACTCCATATAACCGGTTTTACATCTGGAAACCAATATTTCATTATCAAACCACCAGCTACCATCTCTGCAGCTATTGTTATTGCCCAGTTATACCAGTAATTCCAACCAAGTGCAAATCCCAATGATGGATCTATAAATTTTGTTGCATAAGCGCTAAAAGAACCAGATATAGGCATATATGTAGCCATTTCACCTAAACTAGTAATTAAAAAATATACCATAACACCAATTAACCCATATGCTATTAGTGCTCCTCCTGGCCCTGCCTTATGTATGGTATCTCCCATTGCAAGAAATATGCCTGTACCTATTGCACCTCCCATTGCAATCATGTTTAGGTGTCGTGATTTTAAACCTCTTTGTAACTCTTCATTGTTTTTCATTACGCGTCCTCCTTATGGGCATTTTATTATGTAATCCATAATAACTGCTCAATTATTAATTCCCATAAGTAATTAACCAAGATACATACACATTGAATAAACTGAATAATTATTCGCATTTTTAAAAAACAAAAAGCCATAAGCATATACTTATGGCTTCGAATTCCTTTTAAAAATAATCTTCAAAGTTTATAAAGTAATAGCCCTCCACAAAATATTTTGTGACAGTTTTATATATATTCTATATAAAACCAGCCAATAGCCTTAAAGCATACACTATTAACTTCGGCAAAATTCCCTTTCTTATTACTTCATCGTGCTTATCTCCATAATAATACTCTTTAATTTTGCTCCTCTATCTTAATTATTTACTTTTAATATATGTATTATTATGCATCCTATAAACTTTTAAGTCAATAGATATTATCTTTTTCAGAATTATATATATATTCTTTTTTTTCATTGATTAAACATTACTGATACAATGGTAATGTTATTATAAATTCACTTCCTTTGCCTAATTCACTTTTCAACTCAATAGTTCCTTTATGAAGTTTTATTAATTGCATTGTAAGTGTTAATCCAAGGCCACTTCCTCCATGCTCTTCTGACGATTTATCATAAGCTTGTGAAAATCTATTAAATATACTTTCATGATTCTGTTTGTCTATACCAACTCCAGTGTCTCTTACAGATATTGAAACAGTATCACCGTTATCAAATATCTTTATTTCTATAAGTCCACCTCTATTAGTAAATTTAACTGAATTTCCTATTAAATTAATAATACATCTTTCAATATCACTTGGATCACACTCTATAATCTTTTCCTCAATCTCAGGATCAATTATAAGCTCTATGCCTTTATCCTCTATAAATTCTTTCATAGATAACGCTAATTCCTCAACTAAATAAACTATATCTACCTTTTGTATATGAATTTTATAGCTTCCTGAATCAATCTTAGATGTATCAATTATATTATTTATAAGCCTTAGTAACCTATTGGAATTTTTTGTCATGACATCTAAATAGTATATCATTTTTTCATTTTGTATTGCTATTCTATCTATAGTAAACCTATTTAAAAGTTGAAGTGTAGACATAACAACATTTAATGGAGTTCTTAGTTCATGCGATAAATTAATAAAATAGTTATTTTTATATCTCTCTGTCTCTATTAATTTGTCATATAATTTTTTATTTTCCTTTAATTTTGTATTAAGTTCCAAAGTTCTTTGATGAACCATCTTTTCTAATATATTTACATAATTCCATATTATATATATAAGTAAAGTTAATATTAAAATATAAATAAAATATGCAATAGGAGTTTTCCAAGGCGGATTCATTATATTTATCGATAACTTAGTTTCCTCACTCCAAACCCCTGCAGTATTTCTTGCTTTAACTGTAAATACATATTTTCCTGGTGGTATATTAGTGTAATTACCGTAATTTCTATTTTTACAATATACCCATTCTTTATCAAATCCATTTAATTTATAGCAATATTCTGTTTTAGATGTATTGTTGTATTCTGGAAGAAAAAATTCTACATTAAAGTGATTTTCATTATATTTAAGTGTAATGTTTTTATTATACTTTAGTATATTTCCATTAAATAAAACCTCTTTAATAACTACCTTTGGAATATAATTATCTTGATTCAGATTTTTAGGATAAAATGTATTAAATCCGTTAATTCCACCAAAAAACATTTCTCCTGATTTACTTTTAAACATAGAATAAGAATTAAATTCATTACTTTGCAATCCATCTGTTACATTAAATTTTAAAAATTTATTTTGTTTTATATCTAACTTTGATATACCATTGTTAGTACTCATCCATGGATTTTGTTCTTCATCTATAAGAAGACCATAAACAAAATTATTAGATAATCCTTCACTTTCTGTATATACTGTAAATTCCTCTGTTTTAGGATTAAATTTGTTTAATCCATAATTAGTGGCTATCCATAAGTTTCCTACATCATCTCCCCTTATACATTTAACACTATTCATACTTAAACAATTATCATCCACTATATGACTTGTATAATTTTTCACTGTTCCTTTTTCTCTATTATATTTTATAATTCCACCATTTAAGGCAGCTCCAATCCATAAATTTCCTTTATCATCTTCATATATAGATGTTATGAATTCATCTGTCAAGCCACCCTTTTTAAAAATTTCTTTTTCTTCTTTAAATACTCCATTCTTATCTCTGCAAGTTAGTCCATTTCTTGATCCAATCCACATATTATCTTTACTATCAAAATAAATATATCTGGTCTCGTTAGATGATAATCCATCTTCTATGTAATATCTTGTGAACGTTTCCGTTCTTTTATCAAATTTATTTAATCCATCAGATGTTGATATCCATATCTCATCATTATTATTTGCATTAACATGCCAAATTTCATTACTACTTATACTATTTTCATTATTAGGATTATGTTTATAAATTTTAACCTCTCCAGTTTTTCTATTTAAACAATTTAATCCACCACTTATAGTTCCAAACCAAACTAAACCATCATCATCTTCATATATACCCATTATAGATTTATCACTAAAGGTTTTTTCAATAGTTGGATTAAATTTGTAACTGGTAAAGAAAGTATTAGGATTAAACATATTTATACCATCATATGTACCTATCCAAATAATACCTGACTTATCTTTAAATATACTTAGAATATTATTATTTATTATACTTTGATTATCATAAATATTATGAGTAAAAGTTATAAATTCATTGCTTTTATGATTATATCTACAAAGACCTTTATCCGTACCAATTAATATTTCATTATCACTCATAGATTTTATGCATCTAACGTAATTACTTGGTATTTGCTTTTTATTGTCTTCATTTCCATCATTAACATAGTACTCTATCTGTTCTTTTTTAAGTCTAATTTATTCAGCCCACCAAATTTTGTTGCAATCCAAATAATATTATTTTTATCACAATATACGTTAAATATATAATCATCACTTAATGGCATAATTTCACTATTTTTTGAATACCTTGTGATTTTTTTATCACTTACATTTAAACTATTTAATCCTTTTTTAGTCCCTATCCAAATTAAACCATTTTCATCTTCATCTAATGACAAGATAAAATTATCAGATAAGCTATTTTCATTCTCTTTATTATTACAAAATTTTATAAATATATCCTTTTGTTCATCATATAAGTTTAAACCGTTTTCAGTTCCTATCCATAGGTTACCCTTACTATCTATAAGTAAATTCCATATATTATAATGAGATATTCCTGATAAATTATTTTCATCATAAAAATAATTTTTTATTACTTGATTTTTTTTATCTATTTTACTTAATCCCTTACTAGTTGCTATCCATATGTTCCCTTTTAAATCTTCTGCTATATCTGCAATATAACTTCCAGCTATGCCATTTTTACTTCTTTTATCAAATTTATAACTTTCAAAACTATACCCATCATACTTATTTAAACCATCTGCTGTACCAAACCACATATATCCTTCACTATCTTGAAATATAGCAGAAACGGAATTTTGTGATAATCCATTTTCTATGGTTATACTTTTAAAATTTATATTTTTTTCTTTTGCTTCTACATTAAATATAAATAATATAGAAAATATTATAACACTTAATATAAATAAACTGCTTTTTTTTCTCATACTTCCCCTCATCTTAGATTAGTATATAACTCTATTTTTTTAATAAATTTCTTCAAATTAAATTATATCAATTATTTTACAAAATTTCTATTATTATTTATTAACTTATATTTTATACATAATATCCAATTTATTTTACATGTAAACTTAAATGTTAGTTTAACTCTTATATATGCTTTAAGTTAACTTTTAAATTACTCATTATAAAATTTGAATACTTAAAATAATAAAATATGCTTCGTATCATTCTATACTTTAAATTAAATTTCGTATAAAAATATTTTTAAATAAGTTTAAAATATCTTTATGTAAAATGCATTAATCCATTTTAAGTATCTAAATCTTAAAGGAATTAGCTTTAAATTTAATTAATTCCTAATATAAAATAAAGTTAATCTAAAAATTTATTTTAAATTAACTTTATTTTAGTTTACTTACCTAATTTTTAAATTTTAAATCAAAAATTCTAATATATCTTCTATTATTTCTCTCTCTTCTAACTTATTATAATATTTTATTAGATTTAAAATGATTGTGTGATTTTTATCTATTTTTCCTTTAGAAACCAATTGCAATATTAAATTTTTTATATTATTTACTTCTTCATAATTTCCTTCATTAATATACATATCTAATAAAATTAAAATACTCTTTTCTAAAATTATTTTTTCATTTAATTCTATAGCAATTTCTTTTGCTTTTTTAAATATACTACACATTCTTCTTTCAAGTTTAACGCTTTAGTTGCTATAGCTATATTGAGATATACTTTAGGTTTTAATTCTTCTGGAATTTGAAATTCTCTATCTAACTTTATTAATTTATTAGAATACTTTTGTAAATTTCTTCTGTCTTTTAATGAGTTATATATTTCAAGTATATTGGTATTGCATTCAAATTGTCGTTGTAAATCATTAATAGATATTATCTTTAATATATTTTTTTCTATATCTAATGATTCTAAAAATGAATTTTTTTCTCTTAAACAAGATGATTTTAATTTTAACAAGTTTATATATTCATCTGGATAATTTTTTAAATATTTTTCAAAAGTTTTTTCTAATTTTTTTATGCATTCCAATGAATAATCTATCTTCTTAATTTCTCTATAACAAATAATTTCTTTTATTATTATATTATATTTCTGCGAATCTTTTAGCTCTTTAAACTCATGCAATGTAAAATTTATTAAACTTAATGCTTGATCATACTTTTCAGTGATTATACAACAAGAAACTAGTTTATATATTAAATTAAAAAATTCTTCTTTATCATCATTTAATATATAATTTTCATATGCTTTATTATAAAAATAATACGCTTTGTGGTATTTTTCGATGATTTTAAACTTATCTCCTATTTTTGAAAATATAATTATTTTCTTTTCTCTACAATTATATTTTTTTAAAAACACTTCAACCTCATCAAAGGAGTATTCTATTGTATCTATTTTGCTTATATCAGTTTTTTCTATAAATTCAATATAATTATCACAAATTTTATTTACTTGTGAAGTAACATTTTCTAAAAGATAATCTGCAGTTATATAGAAATCTATTGAATTTCTATTACAATAAATATTTATATTATCCGCTAATATTTTAGCCACATTCTCTGTTAAATTTGCCTTATTATTTTCTATTATGCTAATAAGATTACGTGTAATTTCACCACCAGTTATATCTTGTTGTTTAATTTTAAACCTTTTTCTAATATTTTTTATTTTTTCCCCCGGACTTAAAACTTCTATTGATTTCATAAACCCCACCTCACATTTTTAAATTTATAAGAGGAT
>NZ_HE611055.1:83813-118035 GCF_000285575.1 Clostridium senegalense JC122
AAATTTATAAGAGGATATACCCTAGACCTAATTTTTAAATATTTACACATTTGATTCGATTTTATATTTTAATATTGATACTGCATTTTATCATTTACATGTAAGCTCCTCAAAAAATTCTTTTAATTTAAATATCTTTTACTATTAATTTAAATTATAATTAAGAAATAGTAAACCTATTTTATTATAATTTAAAAATTAACAGGAAATAGTACAAAAAATTAACTATTATTTAATATATTATACATTAAATAAGTCATTATAATAATGTTTTTAATAAAAAAATTAATATTAATTATTTAATACAAAAAAGCATGAATGAAATAACAATCATACTTTTTTATTATATTACAAAATATTTTAAATTTTTTATTCACTTAGAAGCACCGCTCCACCAATTACAATTTTTCATTTTTTATTTTTAGGTGTTGTAAATCCTCTTACTTTTATTATATCTCCAATTTTTAGATTTGAAATATTTACACCTTTTTGAAATCCTATAGCTATATCCTCTTCTCCCTCACTTGATATAATTATTCTCTTATTTTTTGTACTTTTAACTTTTAATTTAACTTCAACAACCTTTTTATAAAACTTTTTATTGTTTTTAATTGACATTTCTTCACTTAATTCCTTTGGTGTTATACATACTATATCACTACTCTTAGCTTCTTTCACTTTTTCATTAGCATACTCTATAATTTTATTTATTCCAAATATCCCTCCTATAATTATAACTAATATAATAAAACTTGATATTATCACAGTTCGTTTCATATTTTATACCTCCTCAAATGCCTAAAATTCAATTTTAATTCATATATTTATTCTAATAATTTTCTATAACATACATTGTAATTAACATTATATTGTATAAACCTTTACTATATCTTTAATAAACCTTAAAATAACATTAATTTTTAATAAATATTAGTTTAAAACATGTCTTTTTTCATTACCTTTTTAATCTTTTACCTTAACACTATTTTCATTCTTTTATGTTATAATGTATAAATAAGTACTTAAAATGTTATAAACTCTAAGTCGATTTTTAATTGAATAAACTCTAACATGTATCAAAATATAATTTTGTTTATTTAATTTAATGTTTTATAAGTAGGTGACAATATGAACGACGATAAATATATAAATTTTCTATACAGTATAGGTGCAAGTAAGCCTAATAACATAAATAAATCGAATATATCTTGCCCTTTTTGTGATAAATCTAAATTAAGCAATATATTAGATGAGGATGAAGATATTATTCTTTTAAAGAATAAATACCCTACCCTTGAAAACTCATTACAATTAGTAATAATTGAAAGTGATAAATGTGATTTAAATATGTCCTTTTACTCTAAAGAACATATAAGAAAGTTGTTTGATTTTGCAATTAAGCATTGGTTTAAATTAAGAGAAAGTAACAAATTTAAATCTGTAATTTTATATAAAAATCATGGACCTTTATCTGGTGGAAGCTTAAAACACCCTCATATGCAAATAATAGGTCTTAATGATATAGATTATGAAGATACTTTAAAAGACATATATTTTCGTGGAGATATAATCCATAAAGATAAACATTGTGAAATTAATTTATCAGATAAGCCATTAACTTGCTTTACTGAATTTAATGTTATTATAAAAGATATTGAAGATATAGATTACCTTGCAGATAACGTACAAAAGGTTGTTCACTATATTTTAAATAATTATAGATCGAACTGTGATAGTTTTAATCTATTCTTTTACTGTTGGCATGAGGAAATAATTTGTAAAATTACACCACGTTTTGTTACATCTCCTCTATTACTAGGATACTCATTAAAACAAGTTCCAAATAATAATGATGAAACCATTGATTCTATAAAAAAATTATACTTTTAGTATAATTTCCTTATATTTGCAAACACTAGTTATTGAATTTAATTTTAAAGGAGAGCGTTAAAATGACAATGTATAATGGTGTTATTAAATGGTTTGATAATTCAAAAGGATATGGATTTATTTCTGCAAATAATGGAAATGATATATTTGTTCATCATTCACAAGTAAAAGAAAAAGGAAACGATAAAGATTTACATGAAGGGGAACAGGTTGAATTTGATATAACAGAAGGTTCTAAAGGGCCTATGGCAATTAATGTCCAAAAACTTTAATTTTATTATTTAAAATAAAAGACCAAAATTAATTAATTTTGGTCTTTTATCGTTAATAAAATTAATTTATCTCCACAGTATATTTTCCGTTATCCTTTGAAAAATTATATACATATAAATAATATTTACCCTTAGTTGCTTTATATGAATTTTTATAAATATTGTTATCTATTTGAGCAAATGAAACATAGTTATCTAAATCTTCTTCCTTATAAAGTAACCAATTTAAGCCTATATTGTTCATATTATTTAAAACTATATTTATATCTTTATCCTCATCTAATTGAAATTTAAAAATATCTACATTATCATCATCACTTAAATTTCCATTTATAATTTTATTTAATTCCACCATATTAGCTTTTTGAAAATCATTATTAGGTTCACTTTCCATAATTATATTTTTACTAAATTCACTAGATATTTTAAACTCATACTTTCCATCTTCATAATCATACTTATAAATATTTATATAATACATTCCTGGCTTAGTTACTTCATATTCTCCATTTAACTTATCATCCATTGGATAAGCTACAAATTCATTTAGATTTTCTTCATTAAATAATGTCCAATTCATACCTATATTATCTAAATTATTAACTTCAATTTTTAATTTATCTGGATTTTCAACTTTAAAGCAATATACATCAACATTATCATTACCTAATAAGGACCCTTTATAACTTTTATTTAAGTTTGGTACCAAATTTGCTTCTTTAAAATTATTATTAGGTTCTAAATCAATATTATCCTCTTCATCTATATTTTTTTTCTCAACTTTTATTGTTAATACTTTTTCTCCTAATGCACCTTTATCATCTTTAACTTTTAAAACTATATTAAATGTGCCTTCTTTTTTATATACATGGGTTGGATTTACTTCATTAGATGTATTTCCATCTCCAAAATCCCAAAAGTATTCTACTATTTTTCCATCACTATCTGTGGAATTTTTTGAAGAAAGTGTAATAGTCTCTCCTACTTTACAAACATTAGGACCATCTATATTAGCTGTTGGTGGATTGTTACTAATGTTTCCATCCCCTAATATGCCGGTAAATATAACATCATATTCATATTGACCTTGACTATTAACTCTATGATTTACAAAATAACAATTTATAGTTTTATAACCTGACCATTCTAAACCACCTAATTTTTTCACAAAATCATTAGACTTTTCATTCATTTTTTTCCAATCTTCAAGTTCACCATAAGATTTCTCACCTATATAAGTTCCTCTTAAAGTAAAAGTATTGAAAAATTGTCCTTTTTCTTCATTAACTGTAGTATTTTTAATATTAGAGATTTTTTCTATATTAGAGTATATTAATTTTGAATTTATATCACTATGATTTTTTAGATAATCGTCTGAAACTAAAGGTGTTGTAAGATTCTCATAATTTTTCACTAAATTCTCCATATGAGACTGATATTGATTATTTATATCATTATCTAAACTTAAAGTTGCTATATAATCATCATAACCCTTTACATCATTTGATTTAATAGTTTTTATAAACTTATTAAAAACATCCATTCTATTGTTATACATGTAATCTGAAAATGCAAACCCATAATAATAGAACTCCCAAGATCCATACTTAGAATTAAATAGTTTTTCTGCAGTGAATCTATTCGATGGATTGCTATCTAAACCTGAAACTTGAGATTTTCTAGCAAGTATATTATTTTCTCTAGTTGAACCTGCAAAGAATTCCGCTGTTCCTTCTTCAAACCATGTTAGTCTTGAATCTTTTTCTTTGTAAAAATCTCCTCTACCCCATAATCCAGGAACTAAATATCTACCTTGAAGATAATGTGTATATTCATGACGGAAAAGTTCTTCTAAGCTAAATATACTATCATCAACAGTCCTTTCATATGTGAAAAATGTTCCTATTCCTTCTATATAAATTCCACCATTATCAGTACTATATCCATATAAAGATGAATTCATCTTATACTCTTTAGGGCTATTATAAATAACCATAGTTAATATATCATCAGCATTTCCTTGTTCAAGTTCTTTATCATTTCCAACTACTCTATGAAATTGAGATCTAACTTCTTTAGATGCCCAATAAAGCCTTTCCACTTTTTCTTTTGTTACTTTATCTCCTGTTTTTATTATCATTTTACCATCTTCAAATGTATAGGTATTAGGCAAATAATATTTCTTTCCATCTTCTTTTATTTTTTCTAAATCAATTGTTTTGCCTGTACTTAAAATTCCATTAAAATCATATTGAATTGATTCTATAGCTTTAAAGTACTGTTCTCCTAAATATGGATAAACATTTAAAACATTTTCTACTTCCTTTTGTTTTTCTATTGGATTACTGTAAAATTTAGCAAATTTTCCCGTTAAATATATTCCACAATTAATTAACCAACTATTTTCTTCTGTTACATTTTCATCCTTTATAAATTTTGATACTTCATCTATGAATTTATCTATTCTATTTTTCCAAGGAGCATTACTTATGTCACCATTATTATTATACAAATATGAAGATAATTCATATTCTACTCCTTTTACCACTTCAAATACTGCATTCGATTTTGAAATATCTTTTATATATACATTTCTATTTTCATTATATTGCTTAATTATCTTAGTAAAATTATTTACAATTTCTTCATTACAAGTGGTATTTCCTATTAACATTCCAAGTGATTTAATCGTTTCATTTTGACCACTTTCTCCTAGTTTAAAATTGCTGTTTTTTTGGATTTCTAACATTGAAGGAATACATTTTTGTCTATAACTTAATTCATAAAGTTCATTTAAAGGCTTATTATAATAACCTAAATAAAACCCTGATCTTAAAACTTCTACTATTGTAGGTATACCTTTGTCATCTGTTGCAGTGTATATCTTTCCTTTTTCACCTAATGCATTTATTAATGCTTCCATACGATTTTTATCTTTATAAAACTCATAAGAATCATCAGTAAATTGAAATAATCCTTCTATTTCATACCAATTACAATTTGATATTGTTTCTACTAGCGTTTTATAGTCTAGTGTATTTAAATATTTCATTGTATAATTGCTGTTTGCTTTTAAATTATATTTTTTTAAATTTTCATTTTCATCATAAGTTGAATCTAACTTTCCTTTTATTTGATCTTTATAATCATTTTCTGCTTCAGCTGTATTTTTAAAATGTTCGAATCCATAACACTCATCACTATCCATGTTTTTTTCTGATACAGCCTCGTTTTGTATTTGCGGTTCTTTGTACTTTTGTTCATTATTTTCTTTTGCTAAAACTATAAAATTTGAATTTACGGTAATTACTGCTGTAACTACTATGAAACAAATACTTTTTAAATGTTTTCCTTTCATTTAAGCCCCTCCATCTTTATCTAGAGTTTCTTAACATTTATCCATTAAGATGTTTAATTTAAATAAATTATTATGGAAACTCATATTAAACTAAAAAATAAATTCCAACCTCCCATTTTGAAAATTTCGATAATTTTGATTTTATATCATCATTTTAACTATCGATTCCTAATATAAAAATATTAGCTTTAATTTTTCTTTATTAAGAATTTTCCTTTTATATTATGCCGAATATTCTTTATTTGTTAAAATAAAAAGCTGTTTTAAAATAAGTTTCAACTCCTATTTTAAAACAGCTAATATTTATTTATCTTCTATTAATTCATTAATTTCTACAGCCATAAAATTTTCTACATTTTTATTTTTAAACTTTAAAGCATTCTCTCTACTTCATCCCTTATATCTCTATTTTCTAATGCATTATCAATTTCTCTTATTAATTTCTCCCTATCTTTTGGTAAATCCCCTCTTAATAGTAAGTAATTTGATGCATGGTTACATCTAAATACAATTTTCTCTTTTGAGTTTATGTTTTGAAGAATATTTCTGATTTCTTTTAATACCTCTATATCAGATAAGACTAAAAACTTCCCACATTTAATATCTTTATATAGTTCTGTGTTCTCTTCTATCATAAGACTAAGAACACCTAAGAAATCAGGACTAATATCACTAATAAGCTTTCCCGTGTTTATACTATGCTCTATTGTTCTACCTTTGCCTCCAATACCTGCAATCACAGTTACAGATAAAAGTATTCCACTTTCTTTTACTTTTAACCCTGCATTTAATAACTCACTAGAAGCAACACCTTTATTTATATAGTTTAGTACCAAATTATCTCCACTTTCAATTCCCATATAAATCATAGATAATCCTAATTCTTTTAATTCTTTAAGTTCATCTATAGTTTTATATAATATAGATTTAGGCGAACCATATAACGTAATTCTCTTACATTCTGGAAAAACCTTTTTTATATATTTAAGTATTTCCTTTAAAGTATCTATAGGAATTATTAGTGCATCTCCATCTGCTAAAAATATTTTTTCAACCTTTCCATATATATTTCTAAATATATCTATTTCTTTTTTTATTTCCTCCAAGGATTTTATAGTAAATTTTTTAGATTTATACATACTACAAAAATTACATTTGTTATGAGAACAGCCTAAAGTTACCTGAATAATTAAGCTGTATGCTTCACTTGGTGGTCTATATAATGGCATATTATACATCATAAATTATTTCCTCCCTAGTTTTCACATTGTTATAATCTATCCATGTAATAATACAATATTTCACACAAAAATTCAAAACATTTGAAATTTTTTCTATCTTCCATGTTATAATACTTTTAACTGTAAATATTTTAAATGTACTTAGAGGTGATATAATGAAACTTAACAAAATTTTTATTACTTTCTTCTTTATTTTTTCTATAACACTTCTTTATGGATGTGAAAATAAAAATTACAACTTTGAAAATGCCTTTGAATTTAAAGATGATATAGCTCGTGTGGAAACAAATAAAAAGTTTGGTTACATAAATAAAGAAGGTAGCTTTATAATTAATCCCAAATATGAGGATGCTCTTAATTTTTCGAATAAATTTGCTTGGGTTAAAAAAGATAATTTATGGGGATGCATAGATAAAAATGATACTATTATACTAAATTTTGAGTATGAAAATGTAATACCAACATATGAAGATAATTCATTTATTGTAAAACAAGATAATAAACTAGGATTATTTTATGATGGCAAAATCACAATATTTCCTATGTTTGACGAAATAACTCCTAATATAGATTCAGATGTATTAATTGTTAATGATGGAAATAAATTAGGCTTATTTACTTATACTGGAGATACCATATTAGATCCAATCTATTCTGACATTTCATTTAAATCTAATTTAGTATGTTTTATGGTTAATAATAAATACGGCATTCTAAATTTAAATACTAATAAAAAACTAGAATCACTTTCCGACACACCACTAAACTTCATTGATAATATCTCTATTTTTTCATGTAATGGTAAATATGGGTATATTGATGTAGATGGCAATATTTTAATAGAACCTACATTTGAAAATGCTCTTTATTTTAACGCCTGTAATTTAGCTAGTGTTAAACTCAATAATAAATGGGGGGTTATCAATAAAAGTGGAGATTTTATAGTAGAACCTAAATATGAAGAAATTGTTTATAATGAATCTTCTGATTATGATTTTAAAGATAATTCTGATTCTTCTACATTTCTGATTAAGCTCAATAATAAATGGGGATTACTAGACTCCTATGGAAAAGAACTTTTAGAACCAACTTTTAATTATGCTACTCCCTTAAATAATGAAACTTTTGCCATAAGTGAAAATTCTTCTATGTGGGCATTAGCTAATACTAAAGGAACTATTCTTAGTGATTTTAAATATAATAGTGTATATTTTTTTAATAATAATTTTATTATAGAAAAGGATGGTAAGACAGGCTATGTTTCAAATGATTGTAAAGAAATTCTTCCAATCAAATATGATGAATTAAATTCTTCTCCTGAATTTTTATTACCAGAAAATTATGATATAACTATAGAAGACTTTTACTCTTCTTATATAGAACTTTATAATCAACAACTCAATAATTATATATATATTAAACTAGATAATAAATTTGGTGTCTGTAATAAAGATGGAAAAATAATAATAGAGCCTAAATATTCCAGAATTAAATACTTAAACAAAGATTATTTAGCAGTATTAGAAGATAACCTATGGGGCATCCTTGACATAAATGGAAATGTTATAATTCCTCCTAAATTTAATGACATAGGGAAATTTAACGCAGATTTAATTCCTGTTAAAGTAGCTAACCATTGGAGATATGTGGATTTAAAGGACAACTTTATTATATAAATTTAATTTCTTATAAAATAAATAAAGTATTAACTGAATTTTTAATTTAGTTAATACTTTATTTTTATTTTATCTGTTTTCAGTTTTAAATTTTTTCAACTTAATATTTAAATCTTCCGTCAATTTAAACAAATTACTAGCTGAATTGGCTATTTCTTCACTGGAACTGTTAAACTCCTCTGTTGATGCTGATATTTCCTCTGTAGTTGCCGATATCTCTTGTGATATTGAAGTTGAATTTTCTATTTTTATAATTATATCATCTTTATCCTCTTTTATATTATTAGAATTATTATAAGTATCTTTTATAATAGGGTTTATTTCTCCTAAAGATTTAGATATTTCCTCAAAAGAAAAAATTGCCTTCTCAATAGCTTGTTTTTGTAATTGAACTTTATTATCTAAAATATTAGTTTCACTTATAATATTTTTACTTTCATCCAAAACACCGTCTATAACATTACTTATTTCAACTACAGAATCTTTACTTTGCTCTGCAAGTTTTCTTATCTCATCAGCCACTACAGAAAAGCCTTTACCTGCCTCTCCTGCTCTAGCTGCTTCTATAGCTGCATTTAATGCTAGTAAGTTAGTTTGTTCTGCTATACTATTTATAACATATGTTATTTTATTTACCGAATCTATTTTACTATTCATACCTTCAATAGTAACTAAAAATTTCTTAAATATATCATCAAAATCATTTATAGAGCCAAATAAATTTTTCATATCTTTATTACTAATATTAGCTTTATTTACAACTTCTGTAGAAACTGCATTTATATTTTTTATATTTTCAATCATTATATTTATTTTTTCACTAAAATTATTCATTATATTATCTATATAGTTCAACCCTGAACATTGATTATCATTACCTTTTACCGATTCTTGTATCGCACTAGCTATATTTTCTGATGACAATACCATCTCCTCTGATACTGCTGATAATTCTTTTGAATGTTCTGTTATTATATTGGAACTATCTTTTATAGAAATTAAAATTTCACCTACAGACTCTTTAGTTTTATTTATAGCTTTATATATATCTCCAATCTCATCGCCTTGATTAATATCCTTTTCATCTATAGTTAAAGTAAAGTCTCCTTGTGATAAAAGTGATAATTTATTTTTTGCCTTAACTAATTTCTTAGAAAACTTATTTGAAATTCCCAAACTTAATATTATAGATAATAATAAACTTATTAATACACTTATTGCTAGCGCAAGTTTTAATTTATTTAAACTTTTTAAAACTATAGATTCTTCTACTAAAATACCAACTGACCAGCCATTTGTATTTTCAATAGGTGCATAAGCTAAATATTTATCAATGCCATATTTATATTTAGATATACCTGTTTCTCCTTTTATCATCTTTTTATGTATCTCTGCTACATTTTTTGAAAGTTCATCTTTTTCTGAATTTTTTATTTCATTATGCTTATTTATTACATCATCAAAATTGGCACTAGCAACTGAGTTTCCTTCCTTGTCCAATATAAATGCTGTTCCTTCGCCTTTTAATGTTACCTTTGCAATATTATTTGACATATCCTTGGCGTTTACATTAAACAATAGACAGCCAACAATTTTTTCTTTGCATTTGATTGGAACTGAATATATTACCACATATTCATTTATTTCTTTTATAAACCTTGGTTCTACTAAAGTTTCTTCTCCCTTTAATGCATTTTTAAAAAATTCTTCATCACTTATATTAGAATTTCTTTGACCATCTGTTGATTGATAAATACCATTTAAATCTGCAATTCCTATTGTTAATGCTTTTGTTTTTTCTGTAAAATCATTTAAAGTTTCGAGTTTTTTTTCAAAAGGAATATTCATGTCATTGATTAAATTATTATTACTTAATAATTTTGCTGTTTGAAAATTTTCATTAACATCCCTAGAAACAAGTCCAGCATTCTGTATTATTATATTGCTCATATTGTCTAAATCACTCTTTAATATTATTTTATTTGACATATAATTTACCATAAATAAAATAAACATAAGTATTAAAAAGAATGCCATAGATATAACAAATGTCATTTGAAATTTTATGTTTGCGTTTTTCAGTTTAATGTTTTTTAATCCCATATTACTTCTCCCCTTTTTTAATTTAATTCACCATAACACAAAAATACCCCTTTAACCTAAAAACTTAACACTTAAATAAATTGAAAATTCAACTTTATTCTACCATATAACTTACATATATTAAAATATTTATTTAATTTTATATTTTTACATTTAATTCTAAATCCATACTTGTTTTGAATGTAAAAAAGAAGTTGAAAATAACTTATTCAACTTCTTTTTTATCATCATACTTTATATAGTCTAACTAAAAAAATTATATAATAGTTCTTTATTTAGTTTTTTACCTATAATACAAATAACTCCCTCTTCCTTAAATTTATATGGTACGATGTTAAAACTTTTTAATACATAATCAAATTTTAATTGTTTACAATTATTACTTTTAACAATTCCTTTTGCTCTTATTATATTTCCAAATTCATTATCTTTTAATTTTTTCATAATATCTTCTAATTGCTTTTCTGTAAAAAACTTATTAGTTTTAAAAGATACGTTCTCAAATTTTTCTTCTACATTCACCCTATAATGTTTTTTATTTTTATTGATGTATTTTTTTAGGTTTTTTTATGTATTTTATAGTTGAAAAATCATTTTTATCTTCTCCCCAAAATATAATCTCTTCTCCTTGTACACTATCTGAATTACATATTATATTAGCATTTGAATTTATATTTTTTAAATCATCTTTAATCTTTTTTATCCTATCCTGAGATATATTTTCACACTTGGTTATAACAATAGATTTGCAATTAATAATTTGATTTTTATAAAATGCTCCAAAATTTTCAACATATTCATTAAAATTTTCCCCATCAATTACAGTAATAATCATATTTACATTAACCATACTATTTATTTTTTCATTATTAAATATTTTTAATATATCTGATAACTGAGCAACCCCTGAAGGTTCAATAATTATTCTATCCGGTGTAAATGATTCTACTACATTTATTATGCAATCTTTAAAATTTTCTGTTAAAGTACAGCATATACAACCATCAGTTATTTCTTTTATATCTATATTATCCTTTTTTAAAAATTTACCGTCTATATTTACTTCACCAAATTCATTTTCTATAATTACTATTTTTTCATTTAGAAAATTATTTTCAATAATTTTTTTATAAGGTTAGTCTTACCAGCACCTAAAAATCCTGAAATTATATCTAACTTAACACCCATAATTTCTCGCTCCCATCTCAACAAAATTTTATATTATTTACTAATAAGTTACAATTTATAATATATCAAGTTTTAATCATTTAATGAAGCTAAAAGTAAAATAATATTATATTATTATTTTACTTTTAATTATAAAAACTACTTTAATAATAATTTTTATTATTAAAGTAGCTTTATTTTAATCTTGAAAAATAATTTTAAATATTACAGAATTACTTTCGCTTGTTAAAAAATATTGTATTTTTTATGCATATCAAAAATTGTTTTTACAATATATAACCCTAATCCACTTCCACCAGTTTTTCTATTCCTAGACTTTTCTATCCTATAAAATGCTTTAAAAACCTGTTCTATTTCTTCTATTTCAATATGTGCTCCTGTATTCTTAATTATCAATTCTACACAATTTGAATTTCTTTTTAAATTTAATATTAATTTTTCTTTTGGTTTAGAATACTTAATTCCATTATTAATAATGTTAGTTAAGGCTTTTTCTATAAGCTTTTTATCTCCATATACAAATATTTCATTTTCTAAATTTATTATAGTAGAAATATCTTTTTCATCTATAAAAAATTTTTGATTTTTAACTATATCTTTTATGATTAAAGTTAAGTTTACTCTTTCAATATTTAACTTAAAATCATAATTTTCATATTTGCTTAAAAGTAAAATTTCACCTACTAATTCTTTTAATTGATCTAATGTACTTAAACATTGTTTTAGATATTTATCTCTATCTTTAAACGGTCCAATATTATATATCATTCCTTCAACTTGCCCTCTTATAATAGTTATAGGTGATTTTAATTCATGTGATATTGTAGTTAAAAATTCTCTTCTTCTTTTCTCTAATTGTCTTTCTTTTTCTATATCATTTTTTAATTGAATATTAGTATTTGCTAACTCTTCAATAGATTTTTGCAAATTATAGCTCATTTCATTTATGCTAGTAGATAATTGTGCAATTTCATCATTTCCTTTATAATCTAATTTATCAGTAAAATCTAATTTAGCTATTTTTTTTGAAATATTATTTATTCTTATAAGGGGAGAAGCCATTATTTTTGAATAAATTACAGAAGCTAAAATTCCTATAATTAATGTTATCATTACCATAAATGGTAAGAATAACAGAATCATTTTAGACATTTCTCGAACACTTGTCATTGGAGAGTAAATTATTATTAATACACATTCCATATTTAACTTTTTTAAATTAAAGTTTTTTTCCACTTGTAACATAGAATGTGATTTTTTTTTCGGTCTCTCTTCTCTTTTATCTAATTTATCACTTTCTTCACTTATCTCATCTTCAAATTCTGATATTTCATGCATAGCTTCCTTTTTGCTTAAACCTTTATTAGATGAATAAACTATCTCACCATCAATAGTCTTTAGTAAAACCATAGCATTATTTTTATATGTAAAATTATCCAATAAATTATCAATGTCTATATCTTTATTATTTTCTAAAGTTTTTACAGTATTTAAAATTTCATTATTTACTTTATAAGTTCTATATATATTGTAAAACTGCGGTAATAGAAAGTATAATAATATATATGCCACTAATGATGTTATTGTAATTATAGCTATTGTTATAAAGAACACTTTTTTCTTTATATTCACATTGTTCCATTTATTTTCCCAATACATATCCAATTCCCTTTATAGTTTTTATATACTTTGCATCTATTTTTTTTCTAATATTTTTTATATGAGCGTCTATTACCCTCATATCCCCATAATAATCATATACCCATACTTTATCCATTAATATTTCTCTTGTTACTACTCTAGGATAATATTCTATAAGCATTTTTAAAATATTAAATTCCTTAAGTGTTAACTCTATCTCCTTTTCTTTAAAATAGCCTTTATAACTATCACATTCTAATTTTAAATTTTCAAAAGTAATATTATTTTCTATGTGTAACTTATTATATCTTTTTAACACAGCTTCAACTCTTCTTATTAGTATATTAAAAGAAAATGGCTTAGTTATAAAATCATCACACTCAAGATCAAATGCTTTTATTTCATCGAACTCACTTTCAAGGGCAGTAAGAAATATTATTGGAATGTTTGAAAACTCTCTTATCATTTTACACAAAGTATACCCATCCATGTTAGGCATCATCACATCCAGTATAATCAGATTATAACTGCTATTTTTCACTTTTTTATACGCTTCTATTCCATCATTAGCAGCATCTACTATATAACCTTCGCTTTTTAAAAATTCTATGATTAATTCTTGTATCTGCAGATCATCTTCTACAACTAAAATATACTTTTCCACACTATCCTCCATAGTTAAATTTATTAAACCTAATTATATTTTATATTAAATATAATTAGGTTATTTTTAAATCATTTTATTTAGTATAATTTTTATTAATTCAATTTTAGTTAACTTAAAATCTATTCATAACTTAAAGCTTTACTTCCAATACTTTGCCAACTCTTAATAAATACTTGTTTATCTACAGCTCTATTTTTTTCATTAGTTAATGGATCGTTATAATATATATAATCTTTATCATATCCTGTTAACAATACTGTATGTTGATTAAAACTACAAGTTATTTCTTCTCCATCAACAATCCAACTAGCATCTAATGTAGGATTCCCAAAATCCGATGTTATCCAGACTACCACTGGTTTTCCATCACTTAAATATTTTTCTAACTTAAAATATGGTTCATCAGTTAAATCAACTGGATTTATATATTTTTCTAAAGATTCTATCATTGCATTAGGGTAAATGGCGAATCCTGCTTCTTCACCTGTAACATCTCCTACAAATCCTACATTTGGATTTCCCCATGATATTATTGTCCCATCAACATCTCTAACAATTTCTGTAGTGTCTATTTTCATTTCATTTGTTAATGTTAGTTTATCTACGTTAATCCCATTATAGTTAAGCATCATAGTTGTAGAAGTTATTTCACAACCATAAAGCAACTCTGGTAATTGACTCACTAATGGCACATCAAGTTTAACACTTTGTTTTGATGAAATCTCATATTGTTTCAAAGCATTTTCCACTGAAAATATAGGATTTTCAGATAAATTTTTTTCTGCAGCTAAATATGTACTATTTATAATAATAAATTTGAATAATATTATTAGAGATGAAGTTAATAATATTATCAAAATTATTTTTCTTTTTAACTTATATAAACGCATTTTAAACCTTCACCAAATTTTTATTAAAAAGCTTATAAGTAATATCCGATTTACGCGCTATTTCATTATTATGTGTAACCATAATAAGACATTTGTTTTCTTTTTTAACTATTTCTATAAACAAATTTACTATTTCATTAGCTGTAACTTCATCTAAATTTCCTGTTGGCTCATCTGCTATAATTAAATCTGTTTTTGAAACTAATGCTCTTGCTATTGCTACCCTTTGTTGTTGACCTCCACTTAAAGTTAAAACTTTTTGATTTGCTTCTTTTTCACTTATCCCCACCTTTTCTAACATTGAAAGGCATTCTTGCCTTTTATTTTTTAACTTTAATCCTCTTATAGACATTGCCATTTCTACATTTTGTAATGCCGTCATATAATTGAGCAAATTATATCCTTGGAAAACTATAGATACATATTTATTTCTAAAATTATCCAAACCTATTTTTCTTGTATCACTTTCTTTATAAAAAATTTTTCCTTCATCCTGTTTATCTAATCCTGAAACTAAGGATAAAAATGTTGTTTTTCCCGATCCTGAAGGTCCTATTATAGTATAAAATTTTCCTTTTTCAAAAGAAATATTTAAATTTTTTATAATTTCCTTTTCTTTATCATAATTATAACTAACCTTTTCAAGTCTTAATAATGATTCCATGTAGTTTCCTCCTAAGTTTATAGTTGTCTACTGATGTTTACTTAATATATTTTTAGGGTTAAGTCTCATAATAGATATAGATGGTACTAAGATAGATACTATCGCTATTAAGATTGTCACTACTGACATTTTTCCGAAATCTATTATAGTAATTTCAATCTCCATACTATCAATAGTTTTTACACTGCTCTCTTCCCTCATCATACCAGCTTTATCTTTCATCTCACTATCCATTCCTGTTATACCCTTATTTGTACTACTACTTGTCTCAATTTGATTAGATAAAAGGTTTGTTGCCATTACATTACTTACTTTATTACCTACTATTCCTGAAATTCCTATTGCTAATACTAATATAATTAATATTTCACTAATAAATTGACTTATTATTTTAAATTTTTTCTCACCTAAAGACATTAATATACCAATTTCCATAATTCTTTCTTTTATAGAAAGCATTATTATAAGTGTTAATATCACAGCACCTGAAATAACTCCAATATATAATGTTATTCTAGCAAATGATGCAACTGATTCTATAGAACTTACCATTTTATCATAAGTCTTACTATTAGCATCTAAAGTATATGTTTCAAAATCTATATCTAATTGATTTCCTTCATTTACAAAACTCTCAACATTTAATGGATCATCTATTTGAAATTCCGCTTTATCTGCTTTTCCAGTATATTCTTCACCTTTAAATATATTTACGAATGTATATGGAACATATATTTTATTATATGGACTCATTGATGGACTCATAAATCCTTCTGTTGTGACTTCTTCATTAGATTTAAATACACCAATAATCTCCAACTCATTGGTAATAGTTGAATCATTACTCTTAGAAACTGTTATTTTATCATCAACTTTAAGGTTATTTTCACTAGCTAAAGTTTCCTCTATCATAGCAACCTTAGTATCTATATCTGTAGTTGTAATCATTCTACCATCAACTAAAGTAATTTCATTATCTTCATATTCTTCTACAAGTGATGCATCAGATACACCTTGTAAATTTATATCTCCAAAACTCATCCCTTTTCCTTGACTATGACCTTCATTAAATTTAATATCATTATTATTAGTTTCATTGTTAGTATTTGCATTTTCACTTTCTTCACTAACTATTGGTTCAAAACTATCTGCATTTACATAAGTTGTACTTATTAAATTATATGACTTAACATGCTGAAGCTGAGCCAATTGTTCTACATCTGATATATTTATTGGTGTACTTTTCATTCTTACTTTTTTATCTTCATTACTACTTTCATTTGACATTTTGTTTCTCATATTTTCTGAATCAACTTTTAATGATACTGTAGCGCCTAAACTCTCCCTTGCTAATTTTTGTGAAGCTTTTGCTGCACTTTGTATAGCTATACCTGATAATACAACTACACAAACTGTTAATGTAATAATAAATAAAATTAAAGATTTTACTTTCTTTTCTTTTAAATTTAAAAATGCTCTAAACAAAAAATTCATTTCTTCGCTCCTTTTTATTTTGTCCCATATTTGCTTACAAATACATATTAGAAAGTCTATCTATAAGTGAAATGAATTCAATGTGAATTTAATATGAATTTTTAAATTTAAAAATTCAACTAAAAATAGGTCATCTTATTAAGACGACCTATTTTTATATTAATTTTCTTTTTCATTCATAATTTCTTTTAATGCATCATATGAATATTCTATTATTTCATCACATGATACACCTTTTCTTTTAAGTTCTATACAATCAAAAGTTCCATATTCTTCTTTTATTTTATTCATTAAAAGTCTTCCGTATTTTCTAGCTTCATTAGGATCCTTAGCATTTTCTCTTCCTTTAGTTGCCCCTAAAACCATCATTGCGCCAGTAATTGCACCACAAGTTGTTCCAACTGACATACCACCACCAAAAGGAGTTGCTATTGATACTGGAATATCTAAATTATTTTCTTCATTTATTGCTTTGATTATAGATTCAGAACAGTTATATCCTTCTTTATGAAAATCTAATACTTTTTTCATTATTACATACCTCTTCTCAAATATATCGTTTTATTTTAATATATAGTTTTAATATTTCAAATTAATTTTAAATCATTGTGAAAAATTTTTCAAGTGGATTTTTTATTTATTAATATTATTTTTTATAAATAAAACACATTTAGATATTTTATAATTCTAAATGTGTTTTCACTATTAATCTATTTTAATTCCATTTTTAAAAGTGCAATGTTTTACATTACCATTTACATCTATTATAGTAAAATCACCATCTACATTATCATTAGACCATTTACCTATATATTTTTCTCCTTCTACTGTTTCTAATATTCCGTCTCCATGCTGCTTATCATCTTTCCAAGCTCCTGTATATTTATCTCCATTTTCCCATAAATATATTCCACTACCATCTTTATCATCATTGTTCCATTGACCTATATAACTTTCACCATCAGACCAATAATATATGCCGTACCCATCTTTTAAATCTTCTTTCCAACTCCCTATATATTTTTCTCCATTGGTCCAAATCATAGTGCCTTCTCCATGCATTTTACTTTCATGCCAATAACCAATGTATTTCGTCCCATTTGCATATGTAAAAATACCAAATCCATGTCTTCTTCCATTTTTTCTTTCCCCTTGATAAACTCCACTTGTGCTATGATCATGACTATGATTTATTTCAATATTTTCATTTTCATTAACTTTCGAATTTTTTTCCATTTTGTTTCTCCTCAATACATCTATTTTTATTTTTTACGATGGATTTACACCATAAATAAAAGTTTTGTTATATTTTTTATAAAAATTGTATATTATTAATATCCAGATTATATGTTACATCCTTACGTTCAACTATAACCTTTATTTTTTCTCTAACTTCATCGTTTTCCATCACTTTTGCTAAAAGTTCTTTTGTTGGATTTATTGCATAAGGAATACCTACTGATTTAAACATAGTAAAATCCCCTGATGTATCTCCATACGCAAAACTTTTATCAAGCTCTATATCATATTTTTCTGTTAGTTCTTTTATAGCATTTTGTTTACTTTCCGAATCCCACATTGGTATTATTTCTCCAGTATAATTGTCATCATCATCCCTTAAGTATATAGACCCTTTATAATCATCCATATTATATTTATTTGACATTTCTTTTACAAGTTCAATTGGTGAACCTGATATTGCAATTACTTTATGTCCTTGCTCCTTATGCCACTTTATTCTCTCTCTAGTAAAAGTATAAACCCTATCACCTTTTTGTTCTATAACTTTTTTAGCTATATATTCTATATGATGCCTGTCCACACCTTTTATTGCTTCTATATATATATCAACCATTTTTATAAGGTATTCATCATAATCACCTTGTCTTTTATCCCATTTAATAAATGCTGGACGAACTTCTCTATACCATTTTTTTTCATCTACAAGCTCATACTTAATTATTTTTTAAAAACTTCTGTTATTAATCCTTCTCTATAAATAGTTCCATCTATATCAAAAAATGCTGCTATATTTCCCATATAATCATCTCCTTCATTCAATTTTTGTATTTAATAGATTTTATCATATTTAAAATAAATTGCAATTATTTTAATAATTTTTATACCAATATTACTATTACTAATCCATTCAAGATTATTTGAATACGTTAAGTAAACTATTACATTTGAATTAACTAAACAGTTTTTCCATATACAAATACATATTTTTCAACTTATTATACCATTAAAACTAATATAAAATATACCTCATAATGTCGTGTTTTTTTACAATTTTCAACTTTTTAGTCAATGATTTTTACATATATTAATGGTAATATAAATATATGGTATAAAATTTTAATTAATATCTAAAGTAAATCAATAATTACTTGATAATTAACTAAGAAGGATTTATTTTAAAATCTTTTATTTCTATTAAAATCATTATCACATGTTAATTTATTTTAATTATTTTTTATTAAATGCTTCCCTACTCTTTGGGAAGATTAAAGCTTTATAATAAATATTTTTAATGTTACTTAATACATTATCTATCATGATGTTATGGCTTTACAAAAGATAAATCTAGCTCATTGAGCATAGTTGATTTTTTAAATATAATAATTTGAAAGTAAGGGGTTATTTATGGGGAAAAATTTCAAAAAAGAAAAAATGTATAACAAAAAAATTAGTTTAATATCAGCTATATTAATATTAATGATTTTTACTTCTATTATTCCTATAGTAATACTAGGATTTAGTAATTTAAAAAATAATTATAATAACATATCTAATGTTTATTTAGCTAAAAGCTCTAACAGTATTAATTCTATTTCTAATAATATTTCTACACTTGTAAACATAAATATTAATTTAATAAATTCACTTTCTAATGATGAATATGTTTTAGATAATATAAACAGTAAGAGTTATGATAAATTACTCAAATATTTTAAAAATATAAAAGATAATAACGAAACAGTATCCTTTGTATATTTCAGTGACACAGAAGGTAGATTTACCTCCTACCCTTTAGAAGATACTTCAAACTTCAAGCCACTGGAGACAACTTGGTATAAAAGCGCTATGGATTCTGATACATTGGTAATATCTCCTCCATATATTGATGGCGTAAATGGATTAAAAAACATTACTATTTCAAAACAAATCAAAAATAAAAAAGGTGATATTTTAGGATGCTTAGGTATAGATATTTTATTAGATAAAGTTTGTGAAAATATATCCGAAACACCAATAGGAACCGATGGATTTTCTTTAGTTACATATAAAGATTCATCTGTACTTGGTAGTAGTAATAAAAATTTAATGGAAGTAAATTTACAGGAAACTGATTGGGGTAAAAAACTGCCTAACATAAAAGATAGTTCAGTTTTAACTATAGAAAATAAAAAATATGTAGTAGAAAAACATGTAGATGAATCTTTAGGTTATACAACTTATGGTTTTATATCAAAAGAGGAGATAAATAGTGTAGTTTTCAAATCAATATTAAATGTTATTATAACAGTATGTTTAACGTTGATATGCTCTATTATAATAATAATTTTAACTTCTATAGTATTAAAAAAATCTATATCTAATTTAACATCAATTGTATTAAAATGTAAAGATGGAGATTTCACTGAAAAAATTGATACAGACAATATTAAAATCAATGACTTCTTTCATATTGGTCACTCTATAAATTTAATGATAGATGATATTACTATAGTCTTAAAAGAAACTCATAAAATATCTAATTATCTTCTTAATGCATCATTAAATTTTAAAGACATTATAAGTGAAGTAAATTCTTCTAATAATGATATTGCTAGTGCTATTGGCCAAATAACTGAAGGTGCTACTTGTCAAAGTTCTATGTTAGAAAATAGCGTAAATGCCTCTGAAAATTTTGGATGTGAAATTGATAATATATCAAGCTATGCAAAAGATATATCTTCAAAATGTAATGAAGCAGAAGATGCAATACTAAATGGAAAAACCATTATGAATGAATTAAAAGATATGTATGGTAAAAATACTATTTCAATAAATACTGTAGTTGATAAAGCATCTTTACTTGAAGAAAATTCCAAAAAAATTAATATAATTTTAGATACTATAAAAGATATAACAAATAAAACAAATCTTTTATCTTTAAATGCCAGTATAGAAGCTGCTAGAGCTGGGGAGGCAGGAAAAGGTTTTGCAGTTGTTGCTAATGAAGTAAGACTTTTAGCAGAACAATCTAGTAATTCTGCTAAAGAAATTGAAGAAGTTATTATAGAAAACTTAAGTAACATAAAATCTGTAAATAATGAAATTTCATCTTCTCAAAAGATAATTGAACTTAGTTCTGGAAAAACTTTAGATACTTTTAAGAGTTTTGAAAAAATTACAAATTCTATAGATGCTTTAAAAGAAAAAATTAATTTCACATCAGAAGCTATACTAAAAGTTAACGACTCTAAAGAAATTTTTATACAAAATCTTCAAGATATATCTGCTGTTTCACAAGAAGCTGCCGCTTCAACTGAAGAAGTTAATGCATCTAGTGAAGAACAACAGGGTAAATTTAAAGAAGTAACAATACAAGCAGAAGATTTAAATAATATCTCTAACACTTTAAATGATCTAATATCAAATTTTAAAATTAATGAATAAATATTAAAAGGGCTTAATAAGCCCTTTTAATATTTATTCCAAATTTTTAATTTTAGCCTATAATTTTGTTAATGTATACTTTTTAGTTTAATCAAAACACATATTAATAAATAATTGTGCTATTATAATATATTTTTTAAACCATTTAATAAGCTTTCATACACAATACAGTTACCTTTATAACTTAGATGTACTCCGTCTGTATATAATTCTTCGTTACAATTATTAAATTTTTCTGTCAAATTTACAAATTCTATAGAGTTTTCCTTACAAATACTTTTTAGTTTTTTTCATAATCATCAATAAGATAATTTATATCTTTATAATTGCAATAACAATCCCATTTTTCAATTGCCATATTTTCTGACATTTTAGGTGGAGAAAGTATTATTGGTATTATTCCTTTTTCTAAAGATTCTTTAATAATTATTTTTATATTATCTAAAGTATCACTAATTTTTCTATTACATAAAAAATCATTGCTTCCACCTAATATAATAATGATATTAGGATTATGCAAATTTATTTCTGATGTTAATCTATTCATCATTCCCACTGTTGTATCTCCATTAATTCCGGAATTTATAAATTTACATTCTTTATATTTATTTTTTATTAAATAAAACCAACTTTCTTTTAAAATTACTCCATATCCATATGTTATGCTATCGCCTACGCATAATATAGTCTTCAAATCTTTCACCCCTTAAATCTAATTAATACTTAATATTTTAACCTATATTTATATTATTTTAAATTTTAAAGTATAAATTTAAAACATATTAATGTTAACTAATATATAATTTAAAATTTTATATATTTTTTTATTTTCAAAATAAATTAAATATTTTGTATAGTTGAATAATTCATAAAATGTTATTATAATCTTAATTAGTATGATTTGTAAATTTTTAATAAATTTAACATTAATATTTTATTAAGAAATCTCATCTTATTCAATAAATACTAAATTTATGGAGGTCATTATGTTATTTAAAAAAATAAAAAATCTAATAGTGAGGGCTGTAATATTATTACTATTGATAATGAAAAATTTGATTTTTCCTCCTATAATCAAAATATTTCTTTAATGAAGTTAAATAAAAGAGTAGATGAAACCTATTATTCAATAGATAATCTTATTAAATCTATTTCTGAGATAAATTATGCTGTTAATAAACAATCATCATCAATTCTTAAAGTTATTGATGAATTTGAAAACTATGCGTCATTGGCAGAAGAAGTATCTGCTAGTATAAATTCTTCAAGTGAACAATCAAAAGTAACAATTGAAACTGTAGAAAATGGCATGTCTTCTATATCTAAAACTATAACCTCTATGTTTGAAATAATAAAATCTGTTGATTCAATAAAATCAGAGGTAAGTAACTTAAACGTGAAAATTACTAATATAAATGATATTCTTATTCAAATGAAACAAATTTCTCATCAAATCAATTTACTTTCATTAAATGCCTCAATAGAAGCTGCTAGAGCAGGTGAACATGGTCGAAGTTTTAGTGTAGTTGCAACTGAAGTAAAAAAATTAGCAAATAAAAGCAAAGATTTTGTTGAAATAATTGAAAATATAATATTAGATATAAATTCTAGTGTATCTAATACTATGAAAACTATAAAAAATAGCGATAATTCAATTAATATTGGTATAGAATTAGCACAAAAAACAACATCATCATTTAATAATATTTCTACTGCAACTAATAATACTGAATCTATCATTAAAGAAATAAATAATGCTATTGAAGAGCAGTTAAAATCAATAGATTACATATCATCTTGTACAAATGATATGAGAGAAGTTTCTGATAAGACTTTTTCTCTTGTGGAAAATGCCATAGTAAATTCTCAATTTGCTAAAACTTCAGTAGATGGATTTATAAACTTATGTGAAAACATAGAAAATAAAGATATTTGTATATTAAATAAACCTAAAACCTCTATTAAAACTATACTTAATTTTAATGATGAACCTTTAGATGCAGCTAAAGCTTATAGTGTAGATCAAGCTACTCTTGGCTTTAATATTTGTTCTCAATTATTAGTTCAAAGACAACATTGTGACATTACCGCAGGTATAGCTAAAACATGGTATTTAAATGAAGATAACCTTACTTGGACTTTTAAACTTAGAGATAATGTTAAATTTCATGATGGCAACATTTTAACATCAGAAGATGTTAAATTTTCATTAGAACGTTTGTATAATTCAAAAACTAACTCATCTAATTATTGGTTGCTTAGTCCAATAGAAGGTGCAGATGACTTTAGAAATGGTAAAGCACAGGATATCAGTGGAATTAAAATTTTAGATAAATACACCATTATGATAACATTGCACAATCCTTACTCTGGGTTTCTTAAAAATTTAACTCAGCCTTCTTGTTCTATCTATGAAAAAAAACATATATAGCTAATAAAACTTTAGTAAGTTGTGGACCTTTTAAAATCACTAAAAAAACTTCAAATATAATTATTCTTGAAGCTTTTAATGATTATTATAATGGTAGAGCTTATGTAGATGAAATTATAGTGACTAATGAAAAAGAGCCTTTATCATTGCTAAAAACTGAAGGTAATTTAGATTTTTATAAAATTTCTTCTGTATCTAAAGAGGTTTTATCCCTTTGTGATAATTACAAATATAATAATTTAATATTATATCCATCTTTGTTAACTAATATGTATTTTTTAATTTTAATAAAAATAGTATTTTTTCAAAAAATAATCTTGCTCGTCAAGCTCTTAATTATGCAGTAAATAAAGAAGAACTTATTAAACTTTTAGCTTGTAATAATGCAGAAGCTTTTAAATCTATTTTTCCTAGAGCAATATTAGATTTTAATAATGATGATATTTTTAAATATAATCCTAATAAAGCAAAGGAACTTTTAAGTAAGTGTAATTACTGTAACTCTAAAGACACTTTAAAAATAGTACATAGTAAAAATGATGATTATATTAATCTTCTTATAAACTATTTTGAAGCTGTTGGCATAAGGTGTGAGAAAATTCTCGCCAATGAAAAAGGGGTATATCATCCTGATAATTATCTTAAATCTGATATTTTCCCAGCTTTTTGGATTGCTGATACTGGTGATGCTGACAATTACTTAAGACCATTATTTAATATAAATTCTGCTTTCTTTAAAAACAATTATAATAATGAAAAAGTAAATTCATTAATGGACAAAGCCTCTGAATGTATTGTACCTGATAAAAGATATAATCTATATAAAGAGTTGAATAGTGTTATGTTAAATGATTGCCCTGCCATATTTTTATTTAATCCTAAGTGTGGTGTTATATACAATAAAAATAAAGTAAAAAATGTAATTGTGAACCCAATTAATAATATTCTTTTTGATGAAATTATAGTGGAATAACAAAAAGAGCTTTCAAAATACAAATTTGAAGGCTCTTTTTATAAATTATAAACTTAAATCATTCTAACTAAAATTCACAACTTTATTCTAATGTCTATTTGTAAAGTCTTCCTATTGCATCTGCTGAAAGTATTGCAGCATAAACCATATCTTCATTAATTTCAAATGGCATATTATAAATTGTTTCACCTTCTAAGCAAGTTGCCTTAGCTACACTTTTAATTTCTTCTTCTTTTATCTCAATTATACCCATATCTTCTAATGTAATAGGTAACTGTAAGTTTAGACATAATGTTATAACTTCTTCTATTTCTTCCATAGTTCTATTTTCTAAAACCAATTGAACAATAGTTCCAAATGCAACCTTTTCTCCATGATACAAATGATGACATTGCTCTAAAACAGTAAATCCATTATGGATTGCATGAGCTGCTGCAAGCCCACCACTCTCGAATCCAATACCACTTAAATAAGTATTAGCTTCAATAATATTTTCTACTGCAGTAGTACAAACTCCTGATTCTACTGCAAGTTTTGCCTTTAATCCATCCTCTAATAATGTTTCATAGCATAAACTTGCTAACGCCATCGCCGCCTTTGTAATTTTTCCACCTGCCATATTACAAGCATTAGATTTTAAACATGCTTCAGCTTCAAAATAAGTAGCTAATGCATCTCCTATTCCAGCCACTAATAATCTTGCTGGTGCCTTTGCAACTATTTCAGTATCTACTATTACAACTTCAGGATTTTTAGGTAGCATTAAATATTCACTAAATACACCTTCATCTGTATATATAACAGATAATGCACTACACGGTGCATCAGTAGATGCAATTGTTGGTACTATTACTACAGGAATATTTTCATAATACGCCACTGCTTTAGCAGTATCAAAAATTTTTCCTCCACCTATACCTATAACAACATCACAGTCATTTTCTTTTAAAACTTTTCTTAATCTATTAATTTCATTTTTAGAACATTCTCCATTAAAACTTTCAAATGTTAAGTTGCATTTTTTTCATTAAAACTCTTTTCTATAATAGGCTTTGTTCTTTTTATTCCATTATCACTAGCAATTACAAAAAATGATTTTCCCAAATCTGATATATGATTTCTTATATCTTTTAACACAGCGCTTCCCTGTATATATTTACCTGGTGATATTATACTCTTAAACATATTATTTCCTCCTACCTTGAAATAAAAAATTTTAAATTAAAGAATTTTCTTATGAATTGATTAAAGTTAATTTTAAAAATTAATTAAAAATGATTAAAATATCCTTTGATATATTTTTAACATACCCTTTTTTTGATTAATTGTCAATATAATTAAAAAAATTAAAAATTATTTCTTTACTTTTTATGTTTTTACCATTTTCTTTACTTTTTTGTAATTTTATATTGAATTATACATTCTTTTAAATCATAATATGATATGTAATTTAATTTTTAAATATATAAGGAGGTATAACTGTGAAATATAACTATTCTTTAATAAAAGCGGAGTCCTTATATGGAGATTTAACCGCAACTGGAATAATTCAATACTTTGATAATAACAAGTTGATTATGTCTGTTAATAATGACCATATGTTAAATAATAAAGAAAACTTTTTTTAAGTATATTTTCTAAAAAAGAGGGTGTATTAGTTTATGAAGCTAGAATTTCTAAAGTAGACGCAAAAAATATAGAATTTACTAATATACGTTTTTTATATTCTAAAAATCGGCGGCTACATAGTCGTGTGAATATAAATATAACCTTACCAGTAAACATATTAAAAAAGTCTTATAAGGAAGTAATTAATCTTTCAAAACCTATATTAATGATAGCTAAGAATATAAGTATTTCAGGCATATTGTTAGATAGTCCTCTTAACCTACCACTTGATTTAAACTTTATTCTTTTACTACCTATAGGTAATACCACTATTACTATAATAACTGAGACTAAAAGAAAATTCAAAACAGATCATATGTATAGTTATGGTTGTAAATTTAAATTTATTAATAAAGCCGATGAACAGCTTTTAAGAAAATTTATATTAGACAACAAATTAGATCAATTAAAATATAGAAATGTAAATGCCAAATAATCTATTTTTAATGTTTAATATAAAAAATTCCTGCTTTTCAAACCAGCAGGAATTTTCCACTAAAAATGTGGGTTTATTTCATCCTTTTGAATTCTTTTTAAATCCTTAAGTCTTAAACCAGTTTCTTGCATTATATCATTCCAATCCTTACCATCTATAATCATTTTTTTAGCACTATTATGCTTTTCATTTTTTTGTTCTCTGTTCATAATATCCTCCTAAATATAATATTTGTTCAATATTATATTGTGAATATAATAAACTTTTATTCCTTTTATCAAATATTTTTATATTTTATTTTACTTATATATAGATTTCCACATTGACTTTTTAAATTATTTATCCCAAAACTTGAACACTCAAAATAGTGAGACATGCTCCGAATCACTTAGAATTCAACACTAAATCTTGTATAAAAATATTTTAAAGTTACTGAATAAATTTTAATTAGAGCTTGCATCTCTATATTTATTCTTCACTTATTTTATATATAAAGATGAATCCTAAAACTAATAACATTACAGATACTATTGAAGATATACCTGTAGGTATTCCTGGAAATATAGCTACCACTGAACCTAAAACAAATCCAAATATAAGCATATATATTTGCTGCGGATATTTATTTAACAATATTTCTATTGTTCTAGCAGTTGCAATGGTCCCTATTATTACACCTAATCCAATTGGCGCAAGTATTAAAAAATTCAAATCTGATAAAGCAGTTAAAACTGTGTTATACAAACCTAAAATTAAAAGCATAAAAGATCCACTTATTCCTGGCAATATTAAAGCTATTGCAACTATTATTCCTCCTATAAACAACCAAATAAAATTTAAAATATTTAAATTAGTTATCACATTTGAATTGTCGATATACTCCCCTGACATAATAAATACAATTAGAATACCTAATCCTAAATAAATTAAATTTTTTTTCAACAATCCCTGCTTGGTGGCTTTTTTATACATTAAAGGTGCTCCACCTAAAATTATACCGATAAAAAAGAATCCTGCTTCTATAGGATATTTTGTGATTATATTTTTTACTATATTACTAAATAAAAATATACCTATAATAGCTCCTAATCCTACTTGCACTAATAATTTATATTGATTTTTAAAGTCATTTAAAATATTGTTTATAGCATGTATTAAATCATCATAAATTCCAAGAATTATAGCTATAGTCCCTCCACTAACACCTGGAACTATCTGTGATATACTGATTGCTATTCCTTTTAAAAAATTAGATAAAAATTTCATCTCTCACCTCTTAGTTATGTATTTCATAAAATGGTCTTATGAAGTTAATTATAATATAACTAACTTTATTTATTAAAACTACTGGAATTCAAACCATTTAACATAGATTTAACAGATACTTTTCTAATTATGTTAAAAAATATTCAATCTTGCTATATCTATATTTATAATTTATTCTACTCTTTTTTTATTTTTTTAATCTTTTTCTTGACATAATATTTTTTCTTTGATACTATTTATAAAAATATTATTATTTTCATAGCGATGATAAGAAGAGTAAATTAAATTCCTCTTTTACAGAGAACTCCAGTAGCTGAGAAGGAGTAAAGATGTTTTAATTGAAGCAAGTCTTTGAGCTTCATATCGGAACTTTTAGGGATGGTATGACAGGCGCTCCTGTTATAGAGCTAGAGTATCACTTAACATTTTAAATTTAAGTCGTACTTGAAGAGGTTAACATGGTAACATGTTAATGAACTGGGGTGGCACCACGAATGTATCTCTCGTCCCCAAGGCTAAAAATTAGTCTTGGGGGTGAGAGTTTTTTTATTTTATATAAATTTTATCCAAATATAAATTTTATCCAAATATAAATTTTATCCAAATATAAATTATCCAAATATAAATTATCCAAATATAAATTTGAACTATGTAAATAAATTTAGGTAAACAAATTTGTAAATAAAAATAGGTAAATACTTAAAATCTTATAAACGGAGGGAATTAAATGTGTAATTCAATTAATGAAAATATAAATTCAAATTTTTTGCATAAAATTATAAATGATGACTTAGATAATAATGCTTACTCAAGAAATATAGCTACTAGGTTTCCACCAGAACCTAATGGATATCTTCATATAGGTAGTGCTTATGCTATTAATATTAACTATTCTATAGCTCAAAAATACAATGGTACTTTTAATTTAAGATTTGATGATACAAATCCGTTAAAAGAAGATATTGAATACGTTAATTCAATTATTGATGATATAAATTGGTTAGGTTTTTCACCTAAAGAAAGAATATTTTATGGCTCTGATTATTCTGATACATTTTATGAATGTGCTGTGAAACTTATAAAAAAAGGGAAAGCCTATGTTTGTGATTTAACGCCCGATGAGACAAGAGAATATAGAGGAACCCTAACTGAACCTGGAAAAGATAGTCCTTATAGAAATAGGTCTATAGAAGAAAATTTAGATTTATTTGAAAGAATGAAAAATGGAGAATTTGAAAACTCAGCGAAAACATTAAGAGCTAAAATAGATATGTCTTCTCCTAACATAAACTTTAGAGACCCTGTAATATATAGAATACTTCATGCATCTCACTATAGAACTGAAGATAAATGGTGCATATATCCAATGTATGATTTTGCACATCCATTACAAGATGCTATCGAAGGCATTACACATTCTTTGTGTTCCATGGAATTTAAAGATCACAGACCTTTATATGAATGGTTCTTAAATGAGTTAGATTTTTGTGAACCACCAAAACAAAGAGAGTTTGGTAGATTGAACTTAACTGGTGTTGTAACAAGTAAAAGATATTTAAAAGAATTAGTATTTGGTAACTATGTAGATGGATGGGATGACCCTAGGCTACCTACTATTCAAGGGTTAAGACGTAGAGGATTTACTCCTGAAAGCATTAAAGCTTTTGTTAATGAAATAGGAGTATCTAAAAATCAAAGTACTGTTGATATCTCAATGCTTGAACATTGTTTAAGAGAAGATTTAAAACCTAAGGTAGATTCAAAAATGGTTGTTCTTGATCCACTTAAAGTTATTATAACTAATTATCCAGATAATGAAGTAGAAATGTTAGAAATTGAAAATAATAATCAAAATCCTAATTCAGGCACTAGAAAAGTTCCTTTCTCCAAAGTTATATATATAGAGAAAGAAGATTTTATGGAAACTCCTATTAAAGGATTCCATCGTTTATATCCTGGTAATGAGGTTAGATTAAAAGGTGCTTATTTTGTAAAATGTAATGATGTTATAAAAGATGATAATGATAATATTCTAGAACTTCATTGTACTTACGACGCTGAAACAAAAAGTGGTTCTGGTTTTACTGGAAGAAAGGTTAAAGGTACTATTCACTGGGTATCTGCATCTCACGGTATAAAAGCACAAGTTAATTTATATGATAAGCTTTTATCAGATGAAGGTTTATTAAAAGATTCTTCTAAAGGTTGGGATGAAAAATTAAATCCAAAATCATTATTAATATTTAAAAACTCTATATTAGAGCCATCCTTAAAAGGAGCTCTTAAAGAAAGTAAGTTTCAATTTATACGTCATGGATATTTTTGTGTAGATAAAAAACATTCTACTAATGAAAATTTAGTATTTAATAGAATAGTATCTCTAAAAGATTCTTGGAAAAAGAAAAAATAAATTTTAAATACAATATATAATAAAAAACTATGAAATCACATCTTTAAATATGTAATTTCATAGTTTTTATTATATAAGATTAAAACTGATTACATTTTTTATCTTTAAATTATAATTTAAGATTCTTAAAGCTTTCAGTTTGATTTTTAATTCCTCTTTCTGTTGCTAATCTTTCTATACTAGATGCTCCAAAGAACCCAACTATTCCTTTAGTTTTAGAAAGTACATACTCAACATCAGATGCTTCTGCTATTGGACCACCATGACATATAACAAGTATATTTGGATTAACTTTTTTTGCTTCATCATGAATAGTTTGTATTAACTCTACACATTCATCTAATGATTTAGATGTTTTAGCACCTATACTTCCTTTTGTTGTTAATCCCATATGTGCAACAAGTATGTCTGCACCAGCTTCAGCCATTTTTATAGCTTGATCTTTATCAAATACATAAGGAGTTGTAAATAATCCAATTTCATGAGCTTTTCTTATCATTTCAACTTCTAAATCATATCCCATTCCAGTTTCTTCTAAATTTTCTCTAAATGTACCATCAATCAAACCTACTGTAGGAAAATTTTGTACTCCTGCAAATCCTGAATCTTTTAATTCTTTTAAGAATACTTCCATAATTCTAAAAGGATCTGTTCCACAAACTCCTGCTAATACTGGTGTGTTTTTTACTACTGGTAAAACTTCTTTTCCCATATCCATAACGATTTGATTTGCATCTCCATAGGATAATAACCCTGCAAGAGAACCTCTTCCAGCCATTCTATATCTTCCTGAGTTGTATATTATAATCATATCAACTCCACCAGCTTCAGCACTTTTAGCTGATATGCCTGTTCCAGCTCCAGCACCTAATATTATATTTTCATTTTTTATCTCCTTATTAAGTCTTTCTAAAATAACTTCTCTTGTAAATTTCATTTTATTTTCCTCCTATTTATTCTCCATTAAATTTATTAATTTTTTAGCCATTAATATAGCTATTCTTTCATCATTAATATCCTGTTGAACCTCTATTATTTCTATATTTTTATTGTCTATATTATTTTTTATAGTATCAAACAATACTTGATCTTCTTCTTGTCCATAAAAAGGTTGACCTTCTACATCTATCATAGATATTCCTTTCAATGGCAAAACTATAGCAGTTTTACTATTGGTTTTATTAAGTTTTTCACATATTAGTTTCCCCAACTCTCTACATTCTTCTTTTGTAGTTCTCATTAGTGTTACTGTTGGATTATGTTTATAAAATTTTCTATTTTTAAATTTTTCTGGTACAGTTTCATATGGCCCGAAATTTACCATATCTAATGCTCCTGTAGACACAATTTGAGGAATTCCTCTTTTAACAGATGCTTCTAATCTATTTGGACCAGCAGATAAAACTCCACCTACTAGTTCATCACATAACTCTGTTGTTGTTATATCTAATACTCCGTCAATAAATCCTCCATCAATAAGATTCTCCATGGCCTGTCCACCAGTTCCTGTAGCATGAAATACTATAACTTCATAACCTTTACTTTCTAAATATTCTCTAGCTTTAGTAACACATGGAGTTGTCACTCCAAACATTGTTGCCGCTATAAGTTTTTTTTCTTCACTTTTTTTATTTTCTACAACTTCATTATTTACCATTCCAACTATGGCGTTAGCTGCATTTTGTATTATTTTTTTTGATATTGAATTTAAACCTGATATATCTACCACAGAATGCATCATTATTAAGTCTGAAACTCCTACATAAGGTCTAGTATCTCCTGATGCCAATGTAGACACCATAATTTTAGGTACACCTATTGGCAACGTTCTCATACATGGTGTTGCAAGCGCCGTTCCCCCAGAACCTCCAAGACTTATTATTCCACTAATTTCACCTTTATCATAAAGTTCCTTAACTACTTTAACTGCACCTTTCGACATAATTTCTACAGCATATCCTCTATCTTTTTTTCTTGTAACATTTTAATGCTTTCATTAACAGATTTTGCTATATCTTCATTCTTAATGTCTGCTTCAATGCTTGGCTCAAAAATTCCTACATCTATAACTAATGTTTCTAACCCTTGTCTTTCTATAATATTCTTTAAATATGAATATTCTTCCCCCTTTGAGTCTAAGGTACCTATAATTGCTATTTTTTTCAATTTCAATTCCCCCATTTTAAATTTATCTATTATGTTGCTTATTTTTTTAATATAATATATAAGTAATAAATATATATTTTTAATTTTTGTAATATTTAATGTAGTTTTTGTAATTTTCCAATTGTTCGTTTTGTATATTTTAACATATTCATTCAAAATATAAAACATTATTATTTAAATAAATTAATATATGCTATTTTCCCATGTAAAATTTAACATATTTTGAAATAAATTTTATCAAAGTAAATAAAAAATTAAAACTACATAAAAATATACAAACAAATTCTTTTATTTTTAACTAATCTAATTTTATAGAAAAACAAACTCCCATTTAAATTTTTTCAATAACTTTAAAATACTTTTATGCAAAATGTAGTGTTTAATTTTAAGAAATTCGGAACATGGCTCACTATTTTTGGTATCTAAGTTTTTGTATGAATAATTTTAAAAGTAACCTTGGAACTCTATAGAATATATTTTAAAATAAAAGAGACTGTTTTAAAATAGAATTTTAAATCTACTTTAAAACAGTCTCTCTAAATTGTCAAGATAATATTTTAATTTATATATTATAATAAATAATCTAAACCACTTTGTTTTAAAATCCCCTCTATTGCTAAATTTAATTTTAATGGTGTTTCGCAACGTATTTCCTTATTTATTGAAATATTTTCATTAACATATCCTAAAAAGTATTTATTGTAATCTCTAACATTAGATATATATTTTAATCTTACTTCTGTTACAAGCATATCCATGTCACCTAGTAATTGAATACGTTTAATATCAGAAGCCTGTCTAACATTTGTAACTGTATGCCTTTTTCCTCTGTATCAATTATTGATATATATAAAATATTATCTCCCATTATATTTACAACTTTATTTTCCATAATAATACCCCCTAAATAATTTCTTTTAAATCATTAATATTAATTCTATAATTAAAATTTATTATAAATTTATATTTTTAATACCTATACAATTTTAAATTGTCATAATTATCACAATCATCTTTATATTTATAATATTATTTCACAGCTATATTGTCAATATGTTTTCCTATGAAATTTATAGATTTAATAATTTTTTTATATAAATACCTTTTTAAAAACAAATTTCAA
>NZ_HE611055.1:118334-122577 GCF_000285575.1 Clostridium senegalense JC122
TTTCAACAAAATTTTATTAATAAAACTCTGTAAAATTTGTTTTAAGTTTAACAATAATTATAATAAAATAATTTTAAATTATTTATGCTTATACATAAAAAAGCTATCGCTCTGTTAACTTTTATTTGTTAACATTGCAACAGCTTTCTTATAATATTTATTGTTTTTCTACACTATTATTTTTTATAAATACTGATACGCACAAACATACTATCATAATAAATATAATCATAAAATATATGCTATGTATTCCACTATAAAAAGCATTTCTAATTTGATCATTAGTAGCCTCAGAATTATATATATTCTCAGAATTAATGCCATTCATACCTAATCCACCAAAATATTTTGCTATGCTAGAATTTATTATTCCTCCAAAAATACTTACACCTATTGTCTGTCCTAATGTTCTTATAAGTGCATTAACAGAAGTAGCTGCTCCTCTTTTTTCATACCCTACTGCTGATTGTACTGTAATTGTAAGTGTTGTAAAAACACCACCAAATCCAAAACCCATTATTACAATTGCTCCTATAAGTAGTACTATTGGAGTTGAAACACCTACTAATTTAAGTATAACTGATCCTATAGTTAATAACATTATAGCTACAATTACTACTATTTTTTCTCCATATTTGGATAGAGTTTTAGAAAGTATAAATGAGCTTAAAAGCCATGCTATAGACATTGGTGCCATTGTTACTCCTGCAATTGTTGGTGTATAGCCTAATACATTTTGCGTATATAATGGAGTGTATGCCTCAATAGCCATAAGAGCGCCAGATGCTAGAAAGCAAATCAAGTTTGCAATAATTGTATTTCGTGTAAAAATATCAAATGGTACTATTGGTTCTAAAGATTTCTTTTCTGTAAAATAGAATAAAACTAAAGATATAATAGCTATTACAAAAAGTACAATTCTAAATTTAATAATACCAATGAATACACCTAGTAATACTGATATTATAGACGTTGTTAAAAAAACAATGCCTATGTAATCTATTTTAGCATCAGTTTTCACTACTTTTTCTTCAAAATTTCTATGTAACAAAATTATAGATGCTATTCCAAAAGGAACATTTATAAAGAATATCCAATGCCAAGATAAATAGTCTATAAGGAATCCACCTAAAAATGGCCCTATTAAACTTGCAATTCCCCAAACAGTACTTAACCAACCTTGTATTTTTGCTCTTTCTGAAATATCAAATATATCTCCAATTATTGTATAAGTTATTGTTAATATTGATCCTGCACCAATTCCTTGAATTGCACGAAACATTATTAACTGAGTCATAGATTGTGATATACCGCAAAATGAACTACCAATTATAAAAATTATAGTACCTAATGTCAGCATTTTCTTTCTTCCATATAAATCTGAAAGCTTACCATATATAGGTGTAGAAACTGCTGAAGTTAAAAGATAAGCTGAAAATACCCAACTTATAAGATTATAACCTTGAAGGTCCTTTGCTATAGTTGACATTGCTGTACTAACAACCGTTCCTTCAAATGCAGCTAAAAACATAACCATCATTATAGCTATTACAACATTTCTCTTATTGTTTCTCATATACTCTGGTAATTTATATACCATTCTCACCTCTCTTATTTTAAAGTTAATTTTCTAACTACTATATAATACTAGTATTTTTTCTTAAGTTCAAACTTTTTAATAATTAAAATTTTCTAATTTTAATCTTTTAAATTGTCTTTTTAGTTTTATATTTTCAAATCAATAAAAATACTTTATAAATTAGTTTAAAATTTTTAGTATTATAATTTTCAATTTTAGTATGGGTTACATTGAACAAATAAATTAGCTAAACTATAATTTATAAAATCAGGCGTTACATAAGCATTATTACCATATAGTAATGCTTTATCATTGGCAAATCTATTCAGCATAAGTACAATATAAAAGTTAATTGGACTTATTTGTATAGTTCCAGTATACAATGATAAAATAGCATTAGAATTTGAAATTACATATGTCAATGATGGTATAAACTGATCAAATATATTTTCATAATTATTCTCTATTATTGCTTTAATAAATTTATCAATTTCATTATTATCATGTATTTTAATATCTTTATCATAATTTCTTTTACCAGATTGTATTTCATTTATAAACATACCTATAAAAAAATCATATATAGATATCTGAATATTAGCATTTTCTTGAAATGAATATGTTGATATATCTTTAGGTACATAATTTGAGTTTTGAGTTGATAAGGAGTTATATGTTAAGAAAAAAATAATCTATTATAGTTTATATAAAGTAATTTTCCATCTTTTATCAAAGGATTATAACTACCTAAAAAACTTGCACAGGGTGGCAATTTAGCATCTGCAAAAATATTGCAATCAAATCCACATCCATTCATATAAATACCTCCTTTGAATATAATTTTTAAAATCATATGTATTTATTGCTATATGGTTCCAAATTAAATTTTAAACTTGTTTATTTATCAAATGAGAAAATTCAAATTAATATTTTATCAATAACTAACAGATTATTTTAGTTAAAAGTTAATAGTTAACATTTAATAGTTGTAGTGATTATTACTCACTATGTTTCTAATAATACTAACCGTACTTTTTTAGGACCAGCTTTGATTGCTTTAGGTTTTATTTATATTTTTTCTTAACTGATAATAGAAATTTCATGTATAAATTTAAGTTGGAGATTGTTTCCCTATAATAATGTATAATATTATTAGTATATGATAAATAGGAGGCAATAAATGAATAGCTATTTTATTTTAGGTTTAATTATTGAATTAATAAATATTGCCTGTGCTCTTTCATTAGTTTTTATTGAACGAAGGGAACCTGAAACTACTTGGGCATGGTTATTAATTTTAATTGTACTTCCTGGTTTAGGATTTTTAATATATTTAGCTCTAGGTCAAAATTTGAGTAGAGAAAAAATATTTAAAGAAAAGACTGCTATTGATGTACATAAGTCCAAAAACTTAACAGAAGAATTTAATATATCACTCCATAGAAATACTTCAGCTAAAAACTATACTGATTTAGTAAAAATGAATTATAATAATTCTGGTTCTGAGTTTACAAGATATAACTGTGTGAAAACATTTATTAGTGGAGAAGATAAATTTTCAAATCTACTTGAAGACATTGAAAAAGCAGAAAAATTTATTCACATTGAATATTATATATTTAGAATGGATGGATTAGGACGTGAATTAATCTCCCTTCTAAATAAAAAAGTTGATGACGGAGTAGAAGTTAGACTCTTAGTTGACGGAATGGGTTCTAGAGGTCTTCGTGGTAAAAATGAAGAATATATAAAAAGCCTTGGTATAAAATTTGCAATCTTTTTTCCAGGTTTAACGAAGCTAGTAAACCTACGTATAAATTATAGAAACCATAGAAAAATAGTAGTAATAGATGGAACTATAGGTTATGTCGGTGGTTTTAATGTTGGTGATGAATATATAAACAAAGGAAAGCAATTTAATTTTTGGCGTGATACCCACCTAAGAATTGAAGGTGATGCTGTAAAAGAATTAAATAAACGTTTTGCTTTAGATTGGGACTATGCTGCTAATGATAGCATATCTCAAAGTGAAAAATATTTCCCTCAAACAGTAAATAATGGTAATGTAGGTATCCAAATTGTATCTTCCGGACCAGACCACATTGATGAATATATAAAATATAATTATCTTAAAATAATAACTAATGCTAAAAAATATATATATATTCAAACTCCTTATTTAGTTTTAGATAGACCTATGATAGAAGCCTTAAAAATCTCTGCTTTATCTGGAGTTGATATAAGAATCATTGTTCCTGGAAGCCCAGATCACTTCTTTATGGAATGGGCATTAAGTGCTAATATTGGTAATCTCATTGAATGTGGAATTAAATTTTATAGGTATCAAAATGGATTTATTCATTCTAAAACTATTGTTGCTGATGATTCTGTTTGCAGTGTAGGTACTGCTAACCTTGATATTAGAAGTTTTAAACTTAATTTTGAGATTAATGCTATAATATATGATGATATAATATCTATGCAACATAAAGATATATTTATATCTGATCAAAAAAAATGCCAATTTTTAACTATAGAAAAATATAATAATAGAAGTACTTGGTATAAAATATGTGAATCAATAATTCGATTAATTTCACCTATTTTATAACTTTAAATGGACTTTTTATATAAAAAGTCCATTTTTTTATATTTATTTACTAA
>NZ_HE611055.1:122822-177422 GCF_000285575.1 Clostridium senegalense JC122
ATTTCACCTATTTTATAACTTTAAATGGACTTTTTATATAAAAAGTCCATTTTTTTATATTTATTTACTAATAAATATATTATTTTTTACAATATCCTAGTTTTTTTTATATATTTTACTTATAATAGAATAAAAAGTATTTTATTGTTTGTAAATATCAATAGAAAAAGAAAAGTAAGTTTTTCCCATATATTTTGTAAAAATATATTTAATATATGAGATAAAATAGAAATTTAATTTATCATTTTTGTAATTTAAACCTAAAGTAGTGTTTTTAGGTTAAATATAAATTTATTTTTATAAAAGCATTTTCACTATAAAGTTGCGATAATATATTTAAAACTTATAAATATGTAAGGCATAAGTTTTAAACATACACAAGAGTGACTATATGCTCAACAATTAAGACAAGCTTATAAATTCTTACTTTTACTTTTTTAATATATTTATTTGGAGGGAAATTCTTATGAAAAAAAATTTTTAATAATTTTACTTATTCTTCTTATAATATCAGCAAGTACTGTTGGCTTTTATTTATTAAAGAAGAATATGACTTCAAAGGGTAATGATAAAAAAATAGAGTTATATACAATACCCGCATCAGAAAAAGTGTATGTTAATGGTGTCATAACTCCTAGTGAAAGCGAAGATATATTTTTAGATCCTACTAAAGGCACTGTAAATGAAGTAGCAGTAGAAAATAATCAAGCAGTAACAAAAGATGAACTTCTATTCACTTATAAAAATGATGCTGTATCAGATCAGATTTATGAATTAAATAGTCAAATATCATCTACAAAAAAACAAATTGAACAATTAGAAAAAGAAAAAAGTAATTTGAAGACACAACTAGGTGGAGCAGCTCCATTAGATGGAGTTACTTCTCAACTTGAACCATTAAAGGCTCAACTATCTTCTCTACAAGATCAAGTTAGTCATTTAAAGAATAAAGAATATACTAATGTAAATTCTCCTATTGATGGAAATGTAATATTACATGATTCAAAAGAAGCAACTTCACCGTATATGACTATAGAAACTACTGATCTTTATGTAAAAGGTAATATAAGTGAGAAAGAACTACCTAAATTAAAAGAAAAACAAACTGCTAATATATTAGTTCTTCCAACAAACCAAAATTTAAAAGGAAAGGTATCTTCTGTTGGAAATAGACCAATTTCATCCCAAGCAGTTTCATTAAATGGAGCAGGTGCAGCTGGCGGTTCTTCAGATATTTCTCATTATGGAGTAAATATTTCACTAGATTCTCAGACTGGATTAACTAATGGATTTCACGTTCAAGCTACTATTAACTTGACTGATCCTACTATAAAAATACCTAAAACTGCTGTTTTAGGACAAAAAGATAATTATTATGTATTTAAATCTGTAAATAATAAAACTGTTAAACAAAAAATAAAATATTCTAAAGAAAGTGAAGGAAATGTTATAGTAACTGAAGGTCTTAAGGAAAATGATGTTATTATAAAGAAACCATCTCCAGAGATGAAAGAGGGTATTGTAGTTGAATAATATTATTGAGTTAAAAAATATTAATAAATACTACAAAATGAAAACTTTAAATCTTCATGCTCTAAAATCTATAAATATTGGTATTAAGCAAGGAGATTTTTTAATGATAATGGGTAAATCTGGTAGCGGTAAAACTACCCTTATGAATATTTTAGGTTTTTTAGACAGTTTTGATAATGGAAAATATATTTTTAATGGAAAAGATGTTACAGGTTTAAATGAAAATGAAAAATCTGAGTTAAGAAATGAATATATTGGTTTCATATTTCAACAATTTCATCTTATAGATTCATTGACTATTGGACAAAATGTTGAATTACCATTACTTTACAAAGGAGATGTTCCTGCTAAAGAGAGAAACTTATTAGTTGATAAATACTTAAATTTAGTTGGATTATTAGATAAGAAAAATAGAAAACCATCAGAATTATCTGGTGGACAGCAACAACGTATTGCTATTGCTAGAGCTTTAATTAATAATCCTTATGTAATTTTTGCCGATGAACCAACTGGTGCATTAGATAGTTCTACAGGGACAGACATTATGGAACTTTTAACAGCCCTTAACAAGGAAAATAAAACAATAATTATGGTTACTCATGATGAAGACCTAAAAAAATATGCCAATAAAGTAATTCATATAAAAGATGGAGTAATCGAAAAGGTGGAATAGATATGTCTATAATTAACTTAATAAAAACTTCTATTTACAGTTTAAAATCTCATAAATTAAGAGTATTCCTAACAATGATTGGCATAATTATTGGTATAAGTTCAGTAGTAACTATTTTATCTATTGGTGATGGATTAAAAGCCCATGTTAATAAATCAGTAGAAAGTAGTAATGCTAATAAAATAAATGTATATTTTCACTCTAATAACACTGATGTAGATATAAACTTAATTGAACCTTTTACTGGTTCTGATATAACTTCTCTTCAAAAAATTGAAGGTGTTCAAAAAGTTGAAGTAAGTAAAGGCATTGCCGTTGGATTTGATTTTACAGCTTCTCAAGCAAAGTATTTTGATAAAAATGTAATGATTTTTCTAGATAGTTATCAAGATAAAACTTTAGATATTGAATACGGCCGCAAATTCAATCCTGGAGAGGATAATAAAAGACAAATAGTTCTTGATAGTGACATTGCTAAGGAACTATTTAAAGACCCTAAGGATTCAATTGGTAAAGGATTAACTATTAATGATCTAACCTATGAAATTATAGGTGTTTTAAAACCTGCAGGTAGTTTTTCTTTTACTAACGGTATAAGTTATATATCCAAAAATTTTAAAGATAGTGTTAATACCAGTGAAAATATAAATACTCTTGATGTTTATATTAAACCTAACTATGATAAAACAGAAGTTTTCTCAGAAGTACAAAGCAATTTAGCTCAAAGCCATGCTACACTAGATGGAGAATACAAAATGGAAGACCCAGAAGCTATAACTAAAACCTTTGAAGAAATCATTGGCGGATTAACAACATTTGTAGCTTTAGTCTCTGGTATATCTTTATTTGTTGGTGGTATAGGAGTTATGAATATAATGTATGTTTCTGTATCTGAAAGGAAACGAGAGATTGGAATAAGAAGAGCTATTGGTGCAAAGCCAAAGTCTATACTACTTCAATTTCTTTTTGAATCAATCTTAGTTACATGTACTGGTGGTTTACTTGGTATTTTCTTTGGATTTTTATTTTCAAAAATTGTAGGAGCATTTCTACCATTCCCACCAGTATTAACATTAAAAAGCTTTATAGGTTCTACAATTACTTCTGTTCTTGTAGGTATAATTTTTGGTATAATACCAGCATATAATGCTTCAAAATTAGATCCTATTAAAGCAATTTATAAATAACAAAAAAGCTATAAGTTTTTAAAACTTATAGCTTTCTTTATTATGCTTCTATATTGCTATTTTTATTTTTGAATCCAAAAATAGCTCTTTTCTTATATATGAAAAATCCCATTAAAAGTGGAAATATTAATCCTACTAACGTCCATATAATATTTTCAGGATTCATTATCAAACTATAAATTGTTGAAATAATCTCCATTGTTCCATACATATATACTCCTAATGACTTTTTCCTTAGAATTAAAATAATTGATACTACGACTATTACGGACATTGCTAAAGATATTGCTATCGTCACAGGATCTAATACTGCTCCTTCAATACCTGTTGAAAATTGTTGTATTTTGTCTTTAAATAAAATTTGAAATACACATACTAAAACAGCAAGTGCACTTCCTATTAATGTAAGAACAGACATTGTTATTATACCTGCCCCAAGTTTCATATCATTTACATTATTATTTTCCATGGTTTTCCCCCTCAATTCTAATTGTAATTTAATAACCTATATACATTATAATTACATTTGGTTAATAATATGTCAATAAAAACAAGCAAATTTATTAAAAAAAATTCAAAATAGACTACCTATTACTATATAAGTAGTCTATTTTTTATAAATAATTTTAATTATATTAAATCTTTAATAACTTTTATATATTTACATTTTTTTATGAAAAGTCCTATTTATAACATCTAATTGCTGTTCCCTAGTTAATTTTATAAAGTTTACAGCATAGCCAGATACCCTTATTGTTAATTGAGGATACAATTCTGGATGATCCATAGCATCTAATAATGTTTCCCTATTAAATACATTCACATTTAAATGATGTGCATTTTGAGAGAAGTATCCGTCCATCATAGCACTTAAAGTAGTTATTCTTTCACTTTCTGATTTACCAAGTGCATCTGGAATTATAGAAAATGTATTAGATATACCATCTTGAGAATCATCATATGGTAATTTAGCAACTGAATTTAATGAAGCTAATGAGCCACTATTATCTCTTCCATGCATTGGATTAGCTCCTGGTGCAAAAGGTTCCCCAGCCTTTCTACCATCAGGTGTACTTCCTGTTTTCTTTCCATAAACAACATTGGATGTAATAGTTAATATTGATTGAGTGTGATATGCATTTCTATAAGTCTTATTTTTTCTAATTTTATTCATCATATTTTCAACTAAAAATACTGCAATATCATCAACTCTATCATCATCATTTCCATATTTAGGATAGTCTCCATCAATTTCAAAATCTATAGCTATTCCAGCTTCATTTCTTATTGCTTTAACTTTACTATACTTAATAGCCGATAATGAATCTGCACATACAGATAATCCTGCTATACCACAAGCCATTGTTCTAAATACATCTCTATCATGTAATGCCATTTGTAATGATTCATATGAATATTTATCATGCATATAATGTATTACATTTAATGTATTAACATAAAGATTTGCTAACCAATCTGTCATAACATTAAATTTTTCCATAACTTCATCATAATCTAAATATTCACTTGTAATTGGCTCTATTTTAGGTGCAACTTGTACTCCACTTTTTTCATCTATTCCGCCATTTATTGCATAAAGTAAAGTTTTAGCTAAATTAACTCTAGCACCAAAGAACTGCATTTGCTTTCCAACTCTCATTGCAGATACACAGCAAGCTATAGCATAATCATCACCCCAATAAGGTCTCATTAAATCATCATTTTCATATTGAACAGAGCTTGTATCTATTGAAACCTTTGAACAAAAGTCTTTAAATCCTACTGGAAGATTGGTTGACCATAAAACTGTTAAATTTGGCTCTGGTGAAGGCCCTAAAGTATATAACGTATTTAATATTCTAAATGAGTTTTTAGTAACTAATGCTCTACCATCTATACCTATACCACCTATAGATTCAGTTACCCAAGTTGGATCTCCTGAAAACAAGTCATTATATTCCGGTGTTCTTAAAAATTTTACAAGTCTTAATTTCATTACAAAGTGATCTACTAATTCTTGTGCCTCTTCTTCTGTTATTACCCCTAACTTTAAATCTCTTTCCATATATATATCTAAAAAAGTAGATGTTCTACCAATTGACATTGCTGCACCATTTTGTTGTTTTATTGAACCTAAGTATCCAAAATATAGCCATTGAATAGCTTCTTTTGCATCTGATGCTGGCTGTGATATATCAAAACCATATGATAGAGCCATAGCTTTAAGCTCATTTAATGCTTTAATTTGATCGGATATCTCCTCTCTTAGTCTTATAATTTCTTCATCTATACAACTTACCTCTAAGCTATTTTTCTGCTCGATTTTGTCCTCAATCAATCTATCAATTCCATATAGTGCAACTCTTCTATAATCCCCTATAATTCTACCTCTTCCATAAGCATCTGGAAGTCCTGTAATTATACCATTTTTTCTCGCTATTCTCATGTCTTTAGTATACGCATCAAAAACTCCTTGATTATGAGTTTTTCTATATTTAGTAAATATTTCCGATATATTTGAATCTACTTTATAACCATATGATTTACAAGAAGTCTCCGCCATTCTTATTCCACCATATGGCATAACTGCTCTTTTTAGTGGCTCATCTGTTTGAACTCCCACTATTTTCTCAATTGCTTTGTCTATATATCCTGGATTGTATGCATTTATATCTGATATTGTTTTTGTATCTACATCTAAAACTCCACCATTATCTGTTTCTTTTTTTAATAATTCACTTACTTCATCCCATAATTTTTTAGTATTTTCAGTGGCTCCTTTTAAGAAACTGCTATCCCCTTCATAGGGAGTATAGTTTGTTTGAATAAAGTTTCTTACATCTATCTTTTTCGTCCATTGTCCATTATTAAAATTTTCCCATTGTTTATTCATGATAGCTACCTCTTTTCGTTTGTTGACCTTTAATTATTAAATAATATTTGATATTATTTAATAATTATTATTTATTAAATTATATCATCGCTATCCTATTATTGCAATAAATATTTCATAAAAATATTTATAGTTTTCTCTTATATTTTTAAATAATTTATACTAATAAACAAAGAACTACAAAATTAAATGTAAAATTTAATTTTGTAGTTCTTTGTTTATTTCAAAATTCAATAATAATATAAGTTTATAATTATAGTTTTTACTAACAATATTATATTTATCTATAATCTTCTATTATATGTTTTATTCTATAAGAACATCTCCCCCCTTTACATATTCCACTTCTTGCTCCAGTTCTAGTTTTAACATCTTCTAAATTTGAAGCTCCATTTTTAACAGCTTCTATAATATCTTCTTCTGTTATGTGATTACACAAACAAACTATATTTTCTTTACTCATAAAAATACCCCTTTTTAAATTTTTTATATTTATTCACTATATACTTAACACTGTATTTTATATTATTACTATTAATCCATATTTAAATACATATCATATATAATAAAAATTTTAATTTAACTCTAATTATTTTTATAATATTCTTTATTTTCTTATTATTTTAAAAATTGAATCTTTTTTTGCAATTTCTTACTTTAATAATGTAGACAGTTCTACCTATAACATTTAAAATAAATATATGGACAAAATCAAGTCTATAAAATATATTATGTTGAGGTGAATTATGAATAAAATAAATATAAAGCCAGTAAAAAATAAAAAAGCATATTTTCAAATAATTGAAACATTTATTAATTTAATAATTAGTAACCAACTTGAATATGGAGAAAGATTATATAATGAATCGGAACTAATGGAAATTTTAAATGTAAGTCGTCCAACTTTACGTGAAGCATTAAGAGTCATGGAATTCTTAGGAATTGTAGTTGTATCTCCTAGAAAAGGAATTGCAATTAGTGATCCTAAAAATAATAATTATTACTTACCATTAACATATATTTTAGCTTTTGAAAAAACAAGTAATACAGATTTATTTGAACTTAGAATGGCTATTGAATTAGAAATGGTTGGACTAGCTAGTCAAAGGGCCACAGAAGAAGATTTTACTAAACTTAAAAAAATTTCTGATGATTTAATTAATCTTGATAGAGGAGATATAAAAAACTTTACTAGACTAGACCAACTATTTCATATAACAATTTTAAACTGTGCTAAAAATGAACTATGTTCTAAACTAATGAATACACTTAATACACTTATATATGAGCAATTAGAACAAATACATATGGCTTTAACTAATAATGATAGAAATAATACTATAGAAAAGCATCGTGCTATATATGAAGCTCTTATAATTAGAGATGAGGATTTAGCTAGAAAAGCTATGCGTGATCATCTTAATCATGCATATGGTGTAACTAAAGAGCTTCCAAGTGTTTTTCATACTACCCTTTTAGGAAATTAATACTTAAATAAATTTAGTAATAACCTTATAGAGCCTTTTTAATAAGGGAAATAAAGTGAAGTATCTCTACTTCACTTTATTTCCCTATATTATATTTAATAATTAAAGTTTTTTATAGGCTCCCAAAATACCATATTAATTTATGTATTTTAATATTTAGATACCTATAGAATGGAATTCATGCTTGAAAATATTTTTTTATTTATATTTATTGAAGAAGTATTTTATATATAGGAATTATAAATAAACTCAATACAGTAGATATAGTAATCATAATTGCAGCATATTGATAATCTGCATCATATGATTTTGATACTATTGCCGTATTAGTCATTACTGGCATTGCTGCTTGTATAATAAATACTTTTGCCATAAGACTTTGTAAAGGGAAAAATTTACACAAACCTACTACTAATAAAGGTGAAATTATAAATCTTCCTAATAAAACTCCCCATACATCTTTATCAAAATGTATTCCTTTTAAATTTATATAAAACATTGTGTTACCTATAAATAACATTGATAAAGGTGTAGTTAAATTACCTAGATACTTACAAGTATCCATTACAAATTTAGGCACAGGAACTGCTAACATAATTAATATTATAGCCACTATAAATCCCATTAAAGGTGGTGAAAATATTCTTTTTAGAGTATTCATTGATAAAAATCCTTGTGCATCTCCACCACCATCTTTACTTATTTCAAAAACCCCTATAGTCCAAAAGAAAGTTGTATTAGCTATATAATATAATAAAACATAAGGGACACTTTCTGAGCCAAATAAAGCTAAATTAACTGGCAATCCTATAAATATAGTATTTGATACAAAGAACATAGATAAAAATGTTCCTCTTCTTTTAGGCGTAATATTAAATACTTTTATAAATATCTTACCTATCAGATAAGTAAGAGCTATAGAAAGAAATGGTACTATTAAACCTTTTCCTAAACTTAAAAGCTTCGCTCTATCAAAGTCCGACATAAGATTATTAATCATCAAAGCTGGTAACGATACATTTATAACAACTTTTGAAAATAATTTTGCCCCTGCTTTATCTATCCACTCTTTTTTTGTCAAAATATATCCGATAGCTATCATTATAATAATGCTAAATATACTGCCAAAAGCAGTTAAAAGTTCCATAACAATCCCCCTTAGTAACTTACTTGGAATTATGCCGCAATTGAAATTTTATTTTTTCAAATTATAAAATACAATTTTTATTACTTATGTCCCTAACAATTAAAAATATTTCTATAATACGGCTTCCTTATATAAGTGCTTCTTATGTCTAAATAATATAATTTCAAGTTATATTTTTACTTTTATTACCGGTTTAATTTAGACATAAGAATCACCTAATTTAGTCATAATTAATTATTTCCCGTCTACAATTTTTGTAGCAATAATATCTGAGTCAAGACCCAATATATTTTTAATAAGTACCTGATTAATTTTCACAGGTGCCTCAACTTCTTTATTTTTAATTTCTGTCATAACATCAAATATCTTATCTTTTGGAATTGCTTTTGTTGTTCTTACACTAACAAGCGGTACATCACCATTATTTACTTTAATTAATGATGCAATTGTTCTTTTTGGGTCTTTTATTTCTTGTGCAACATAAGCCTCTCCTCTTTTACATAAAGCTCCACTTACATTTTTTATATCTTTTCCTTCTAAATCTACACATAATTCACATCCATTAGGGCAAATTATGCAGGTCATTTCTTTTTTCATTATACTGCCACCACCTTAATATCTTCTTTACCAATAATTTCTTCTTTTTTTAGTGTTATGTGTATCATCTCAGCTGGATTTAATTTTTTAAGTTTTTTAACTTTAATAACGTTTTCACCTTGTTTAATTTCTATTGCTCCATCTCTTGAAGGTCTGCTTACTCTTAGAGAAATTTCTACATCCTTCTCACCACTTATTTTTTGAGGAACTACGTTATTAATAGTTATATCGCCTTTTATTGAAATCTTACTTTCTTTTTCTTTTTCATCTCTTATATATTTTGATGCTGATTCTGCTAATTTTTCCCCTTCGTTAGATACAAAGTCAACTAGGTCGTGTACATGAAGTACATTACCAGCAGCATAAATTCCTTCAACATTAGTTTGTAAATTTTCATCTACAACTGGTCCTTTTGTTCTTTCATCAAGTTCTACTCCAGCTTTAAGAGATAACTCATTTTCCGGAATAAGACCAACTGATAATATTAATGTATCACATTCATATACCTTTTCTGAACCCTTTATAATTTGTCCTTTTTCATCTACTTTGCTTACAGTTACTGATTTTAATCTTTCTTTTCCTTTTATATTCGTTACTGTATGACTTAAATATAATGGAATGTCATAATCATTTAAGCATTGTTGTATATTTCTTGGAAGTCCACTTGGATATGGTAATTTTTCTATTACTGCAAGTACATTTGCACCTTCCAACGTAAGTCTTCTTGCCATTATAAGTCCTATATCTCCAGAACCTAATATTACTACTTTCTTTCCTACCATAATATTTTTTAAATTCATGTAACTTTGTGCTACTCCTGCTGTAAATACACCTGCTGGTCTTGTTCCTGGTATACTGATTGCCCCTCTTGTTCTTTCTCTGCAACCCATTGATAGAATAACTACTTTAGCTTTATATTTTTTCAAACCATTTCTTGTCGCCGCTACAACTTCCTTATTATTAGTAAGGTTTATTACAGTAGCTTCTGTTTCTATTTCTATATTTGCTTTTTCTACTAATTCTACAAATCTATTTGCATATTCTGGTCCACTAAGTGCTTCATTAAACCTTACAAGACCAAAACCATCATGAATACATTGTCTTAATATTCCACCAGGTTTTTTTTCCCTTTCTAATATTAAGATATCTTCTACCCCTTTTTCTTTTAGTTTTAAAGCTGCTGCAAGTCCCGCTGGTCCTGCTCCAATGATAATTGCATCTTTTAATATTGCTTCCATTATCTCACCTTCCTTAAAAACATTTGTCCATTATCTCTTGAATAAGTTACTTCATCTACGTTTTTGTTTTTTTCTCTCATAATAATTTCTGCAATTCTAGTTTGACAATAACCGCCTTGGCATCTTCCCATCATAGCTCTTGTTCTATATTTAATTCCAGTTACTGTCTCTACTCCTAGTGGATTTTTAACAGCTTGCATTATTTCTGCTTTAGTAACTGTTTCACATCTACAAATAATTTCACCATAATCTGGATTTTCCTTTATAAGCTCAGCTTGTTTTTCTTCACATTGCTCTGAAAATCTTACTATTCCTTTTCTTATAGGATTGAAATCTTTATTTTCCTTTAAAGCCTCTTTATTTTTTATTTTTTCAACTACACATCTTGCAATAGGTACAGCAGAAGTTAATCCTGGAGATTCAATTCCTACTAAATTAATTACATTTGGTATTTCTTCTCTCTCTTCAATTACAAAATCTGCATATCCACCTTTTTCTTTACTAACTAATTTTGGTCTAATACCTGAGAAATTTCTAATGAAATGTTCTCTTTTTATTTGTGGTAATATCTTTTTCCCTTCTCTTACAAGCATGTCCATAACTTCTTCAGTTGCCGAATAGTTATCGTTTTCATCAATGTACTGAGCACTTGGTCCAATAAATACATTACCATGAATTGAAGGAGTAAGATGTATTCCAAGTCCACCTTCCTTCTTATTTGGAACTGGATATGCTGGTATTTCTAAATATTTTCCAGCTTTTTGATCTAAAATAAAGTATTCTCCTCTACATGGATATATTGTATAATCTGTAACACCAACCATTCTAGCTACTTTATCTGAATTTAATCCAGCACTATTAATTACCCATTTACTATAGTATGTTTCTTTACTTGTTGTAATTTCATAACATTCTTCTTTTCTTTCTATATTAGTTACTTCTCTTCCTAGATAAAAATCCACACCATTTTCACATGCATTTTCCGCTAATGCAATAGTATATATAAATGGATCTAAGATTCCTGTCATTGGAGAATATAACGCTGCTTTCCCCTCTACATTTGGTGCTAATTCTTTAATTCTTTTTTCAGAGACAATCTCTAATCCTGGCACACCATTTTTGTCTCCTTTTTCTTTTAATTCTTTTAATACCTCTATATCTTCGTCTGTAAAACCAGTTACTAATTTACCAGTTCTTTTAAAAGGTATGTTAAGTTCCTTTGCTACTTTATCAAATCCTAAATTACCTTCTACACAAAATTTTGCCATAAGTGATCCCGGTCTATTATTAAAACCAGCATGAAGCACTCCACTGTTTCTACCACTTGTTTCACATACCACATCTAACTCTTTTTCTAATACTCCTACCTTTAATTCATACCTTGAAAGTTCTCTTGCAATTGCACTACCAACTACTCCTGATCCAATAACCATCACATCATATTGTTTTTTTGTCACTTTCATCACCTCTTCCTATAGTCTTGAAACTTTATCATGCTATATAGCTTAAAGTTTATATAGCATAAACCTAGAAAACTAGATTTAAATTTGTTTCACTATATGTTCCCTCAAAATTAAAAATTAAGTTTAATTAGTATACTGAATTAACTTAATTTAATTTTAATCATTTCCGAATATTTTGTCAATTAAAATTCAAAATATTTAATCAATTTTCTTTTTTATATAGTTTTATATACAATATAGTTTATTTTTCTATTTTAATTGACAAAAAAACCCTCAGGTATCTTATCTATTCCTAAAGGTTTTAGATTTATAATAAACTTTTGCATTTAACTTATTTATGATTTTATTACAATAAATGTATTTAAAATATAGGTTCCAAGTTGATTTTTTTCCATCTCAAAACTTTAATAACCAAAATAGTGAGACATTCCTTAAATCACTTAGAACCCAACACTGTATCTTGCGTAAAAATATTTCAAGGTTATTAAATAAATTTGAACTTGTTTCTCTATACATATAAATTAAAGTGATTTTTTTGACAAAGACTCACTTTTCACATATTGATTTAAGTTATTTTTTAGATTTTTCCTCCCACTTATTTATTTTTTTTAAGTATAAATTTCTTACAAAATTATTATCTAAATTTCCATCACTTACATGACTTATCAAAGAACTAGCCACTATAATAACATCTAAACATTCTTCAATAACATCTTCTCTACCTTTTTTCTTATATCCACATCCACAAGCATTACAATAGCTTAAAATTGCCTCTGACACCTCTCCAACTTCTTCTGAAAGTTTAAGTGCTCTTTCTACTAAAGTTTTCTTATCTAGTTTCGTAAGTTCTTCTATCTTTTCAAAGTTCAAGTTTATTGTTTTTTCCATAATAACCTCCCATTAAAGTAATAATTGTGATTTAATTTTAACATAAAATCAAATCACAATTATTTATATTTACGATAGACCGCACACTACTTATACATAAAAAAGCTAATGCAAAACTAACTTTCTTCAATTAGTTTTGCACTAGCTCCTTTTTAAACTATATAATCTTATCTTGTATTTCTTAATTTATTTTTTTTATTATTTTTTAATTCAGATTTACTTTTAAATATTAAATTATTTTTTCGTTTTTTCAGTTCTTTTCCTTTTGTATTGTTATATTCTAATTCTTTTTGAAGCTTTTTATAACTTTCAAATCTACTTTCATCTAAAGTTCCATTTTCTATAGCCTCTCTAATTGCACATTTAGGTTCATTCTTATGAGTACAATTTGAAAATTTGCACATTGCAATTAATCCTTCTATGTCGCTAAAAGATCTATTTAAATCTGCTGACACTACTCCAAGTTCTCTCATCCCAGGAGTATCTATTATTATTCCCCCATTTGGTATTATTAGCATTTGTCTATATGTTGTAGTGTGTTTTCCTCTATCATTTTCATCAACTTCATTAGTTTTTAATTCATCAATTCCTATAATTTTATTTATAAGTGTGGATTTACCTACCCCTGATGAACCTATAAAAGCTATTGTTTTACCATTTTCAATATAAGATTTTATAGTTTTATACCCATCTTCATTAATGCTATTTGTAACTAATATATCGCATTTATCAACTACTGATTTAATTTGCATAATTTTATTTTCCAAGTCATCACACAAATCAGACTTAGTTAATACAATAACAGGCTCTGCACCACTATTCCATGCAGTAACTACATATCTTTCTAATTTTCTAAGGTTAAAATCATTGTTTAATGCCATACAAATAAATATTTTATCTATGTTGGCCGCTACTATTTGTGCATCGTATGATGTTCCAGCTATTTTTCTTTCAAAATAACTTTTCCTTTTTAATACATGATGTATTATTCCATTTCCACAGCTATCATTTTTCCTATCTACTAGAACCCAATCTCCTACTACTGGATAATCAGCATTGTCAAAGGATGAATAGGAAAATTTTCCAGAAACTTTCGCCTTAATTTCACCTTCTTCAGTAATAACTTTATATACATTCTTATGCTGAACAGAAATTCTTCCAATATATAAATTTTTATCATATGTTTTAGCTTCACTTATATATTTTTCATTTAATTCTATATCTTTTAAACTTACAATATTCATTTTTTATCCTCCATAATTTAGGAGGTATAATCTTATTAATCAGACATATCCTCCCCTTTAATTAAAACTTTTAAATTTAAGTTGTTCATTCTTTTCATCATAAACATCACGTCCTTTCAACAAGATTTAATTTTTTATTTATAAAGTATATTTTTAAATAGCAATTTATTTTGTATAAAAGTATTTTAAAGTTATTAAATAAAATTAAATTTTAATTTGCTTCTCTATATTAATAATATTCTTTTATAAATGTTTTGTATATATTATTCATATATTCAATAAATTAACTTTTTGAAAACAATAAATTCTATTAAAAAGTACACACTTTATACTATTAAACTATAGGTTTTTAAGACAATTTCAAGATTAACATTATATTAACAATTGACAACTTATTTTAGGTGAAATTTAATAGTAATTTATTCTGAGTTGTAATAATTATTATTTTTTATTTACTTTTAAATATACCTTTCACCTTTAACACTATAAACTGGTTTAGTTTCATATGCCCTATATATAACTTTGCCATCAAACTCTAGCATATCTCTTGCTCTATCTTTTAAATTTTCATTTTCTATGATTTGTAAAACATTTTCTTTTTCAAACCAACCTACCTCTATGCTTTCATCACTTGTATGTAAATCTCCTCCTACATACCTACCAATAAAATCTAATATAACCTTTGTAGGAGTGTAACTTACACCATCCCACCCCATATAACTTTGAACATTTGAATATACACCAACTAAACTTTCAATATTTGTAATAGCACCTGACTCTTCTTCTATTTCTCTTTTTAGAGCCTCTATCAAATCCTCGCCATTTTCAACTTGTCCACCTGGAAATTCCCATCCCCCCCTTGGATTTTTTACTAAAAGTATTTTTTCATCATCATTAGTTATTAGTCCAGCAACAGCAACAATATGTGTTGGAAAGTTCATTTCATAATCCTCCATATTTTTATTTATTTTACATTATTATACACATATTTATCCACTTTTTTTGTAGAAATTTGTACTCTCTATTGCAACTTTTATTATTCTTTATATAAAATTATTTTATTTTTTACATTTTACTTAATATCTTAATCATATTCTAAACAGTATAAAAAATAGCTAGAAAAATATATTTTCTCTAGCTATTTTTATATCGTTTATCCCTCATACAAATTTTATTTATGATTTATTATATTTTGCTAATCTAACTTAAATTGTTCTACTACCTTTATTAACTTTAATGCTACTTCTGAATTTTTATTAGTTTCAACAGATATTCTATCATTTTGGTTATTTACCATTGAAATACTTTCAGCTATTTCAGTGGAAGAAGCTGAAACTTGTGCTACTGACGTTGACACTTCTTCCATACTTCTAGCTATTTCTTCCACAGAATATGAAACTTCTTCTGATGATTTAACAAAAACTTCCACCAACTCTCTTATAGTATCCCCATCTTTTGTATACTCAACACTAGTATTTATTAGTTCAGTATAATCTTTTAACACCTGTTTTTCTATAAATGTTAAAACATCTGTAGAAGATGTTGAAAGATCTTCTACTGCAACTAATACTTTACTAACATTTTCTTGTATTTCAGCAACAGCATGAGATGATTCTTCTGCTAATTTACGAACTTCTTCTGCAACAACAGCAAATCCTTTTCCATGTTCTCCTGCACGAGCAGCCTCTATAGCTGCATTTAATGCTAAAAGGTTTGTTTGTTCAGATATACTCAAAATAGTATTTGACATATCTAAAATGTTTTGAACTACCTTGGAATTTTCTATAGCTTCTCCAAGCTTTTCTTTTGATAACTTGTATATTTTTTCTGCATTTTCTTTTGATTTAGAAGAATTTTTATTTATACTCTCTGCTTTTTTTTGTATATTTGCAACTATACTTAATCCTTCCTTCGCTTTACTAGTAGAATCATCTGAATTTGATTTAACAGTACTTGCCATAGCTGTTACTTCTTGTACTGCCGCTGATGATTGTTCCATTCCTGCAGATATTTCTTCAGTAGCCGCTGATACCTGTTGTACCTGAGCATAAACATCACTAAACATATCACCAGTAATTCTAACATTTTCTTCTATACTTTCACTTTCACTACGAACAGATATCATAGAATTTTTCAATTTATTAACTGCATTATTAATAGCATTTATAGTTTGTCCTATTTCATCATCTGAGTAGGACTTAATTTTTATGCTTAAATCACCTTCTGCTAATTTTTCTGTAGCCTTTACCACTTCTTTCATTTGATCTTTAATACTTTTTAAAATCAAGTATGTAAATATAACTCCTAAAATTACTCCTAATGCAGATAAACTCATAGTTAAGTTTCTAAGTTTTTTCATACTAGCATTAGCTTCTGTTGCTGCTATCTTACTCATATCCTCTATTGAAGTAATAGCTTTTCCTACATCTTCCTTCCACTTATTACTTGGTTCCTCTAGTGAAATTATAATTTTTTCTAATTCAGCTGAACTTACATTTGTTCTCATTCCTTCTTCAACTGCTTTATTTATTGCTATTATGGCTGTTTCTCCATCTTTTTTAACTTCTTCCATAATAGTTTTTCCTTTTTCAGTCTCCATGATACTTATAAGTTCATTTTCTGATTCTATATACTTACTTATATTCTCATCGATGTTTTTCTTTTGTTCATTCATGTAATCCATATTTTTACTAACACATAAATTTCTTATAGCTAATCCAATATTATTTATATCCCCTCTCATGTCTGTAGCAATATTTTGTTTTTTACTATTTACATCTACTATAAGATGTAATGATTTATCTACACCTTTTAGTTTTAAGATAACGGTACTAGATATTAGAGCCATTAAAATTATAACTACTCCAAATCCTAATATAAGTTTGTTAGATAATTTGACTTTTTTTAAATTCATAATTTTCCTCCTGTGTTTAAGAGATTACAAGTAAAATAAGAGTTTTTAATGCCCTCTTTATTACACATAATCAAAATCTTATAATACTTAATTAAAATGCATACTTATTAATTACTCTACATTTCAACCATTATTTTACTTATAATCTCTAAATTACTTCTTTACCTATGTATAATATTTTCGTTGTCAAATTATAAATCTTAATATACTTATAAATATATAAGTAATTTATATAAGTATTTTATTGTAAAATAAAAATAGCTAAGAAATATAAATTATATTTCTTAACTATTTTAAAGTTACTAAATAACTTTATTCTCTATGTTATTCTAATTTAAATTGTTCAACGGTTTTAGACAATCTTGATGCTACTTCTAGATTTTTATCAGTTTCACTAGATATCATATCATTCTTGTTATTTACCATTGAAATACTTTCTGCTATTTCCGTAGAAGAAGCTGTAACCTGTGCCACAGATGAAGATACTTCCTCCATGCTTTTTGCTATTTCATCTACTGAATAGGAAACATCCTCTGATGATTTTGCAAGTGTTTCTACTAAATTTTTTATAGTATCTCCATCTTTTTTATACTCAATGCTAGTATTTATTAACTCCGCATAGTCTTTTAATACTTCTTTTTCTATAAATGCTAAAACATCTTGTGAAGAATTTGAAAGTTCATCTACTGCAACTAGTACCTTATTAACATTTTCCTGTATATCTGCAACGGCATAAGATGATTCCTCTGCTAATTTACGTACTTCTTCTGCAACAACAGCAAATCCTTTTCCATGTTCACCTGCACGGGCAGCTTCTATAGCTGCATTTAATGCTAAAAGATTTGTTTGTTCTGATATTCCTAAAATAGCATTAGACATATCTAAAATATTTTGAACTACTTTTGCATTATCTATAGCTTTTCCAAGCTTTTCTTTTGATAGTTCATATATCTTTTCTGTATTTTCTTTTGATTTAGATGAATTTTTATTTATAACTTCTGCTTTCTTTTGTATATTTAACGCTAAATTTAATCCTTCTTTTGCTTTATTAGTAGAATCATCTGCATTTGATTTAACAGTATTAGCCATAGCTGTTACTTCTTGCACTGCTGCTGATGATTGTTCCATTCCTGCAGATATCTCTTCAGTTGCAGCTGAAACCTGTTGTACTTCAGCATACACTTCACTAAACAATTCATTGGTAACTTTAGCACTTTCATTTATAGAATTACTTTCATTTTTTACTGATATCATTGTATTTTTTAATTTTTTAATAGCATTATTTAAAGCTTTAACAGTTTGTCCTACCTCATCCTTAGAATAAGAATTTATATTTGTCATCAAATCTCCATCTGCCATCTTTTCAGCAGCTTCTGCAACTTCTCTCATTTGCTGTTTTATAGTTAATAAGATTATATATCCAAAACCAATTCCTAATAATACAGCTATAGTAGTTAATATTATTGTTATATTTATAAGATTATCCATAGCTTCATCTGATTTTTTAGCAGCCTCATTATTAAAAGTAGTCATTAAGTCAACCATTTTTTCAATATCTGACTTCCATTCATTTCCATTTTCTTCAATATTTGAAATTATTTTTTCAATTTCTACACCAGTTATATTTTTTCTCATACCTTCTTTAACTGAACTATTTATTAAAGATAGCTCTTTCTCTCGAGATTGTTTAATTTCTTCTACTACTTTTTTTCCCTCTTCAGTTGTAATTGTTTTTTCAAGTTCAGATTCTAGCTTCATATATTTATTTATATTATCATCTATTGTCTTTTTTTGTTTTTGCATAAATTCGTCACTATTGCTAATACATAAATTTCTTATGGCTATTGAAATATTATTTGAGCATGCTCTCATATTAGTAGCAGTTTCTTGCTTTTCAGTATTAGTCACCGTTATTTCTGTTAAAGATTTCTTTACATTATTTAACTTAACTATAGTTGTTAAAGAAATCATAGTCATTAAAATTAAAATTACTCCAAACCCTATAATAAGTTTGTTTGATAATTTAATCTTCTTCAAATTCATAAATTCTCCCCCTAATGTATATAAAAATATATAAAAACAAGCAAATTATAAAAATTTTATGTTTACCCTATTATTTATATGTAAATTAAATATTTTATTATATAAAATCACCTCCTAATTTATATTTTTACTCGAAAGTTTAAATTATAAAACAGAACCAAAATAAAATTTCATTACATTTTATGAGTAAACTATTATTTATCATACTTATTTTAATTATCTACAATGTTTCAAGTTAACTTTTAAAATTATTAAATAAATTTAAATGAAATCTTGTTTCCCTATATGTCTCTAAATTAATATTATAAAATTCTACATATGTTTAGTAAACATTTTCACACCCTTTTTTTAACTTCCACCAAACTAAAAACTCTTTTTCTCCTTCATCATTAATTTCTATAGTTTCTTTATACTTTTTAAAACCATTCCTTTTTAAAACCTTATGTGATGAAACATTGTCTTTATCGGTATCAGCAATAATGTTTTTAACTTTAGAATTTTTTAAAATCCACTGTTTTAGTTTCATTACACTCTCTGTCATATATCCTTTATTTTGATAATAATCATTTATTCCATATCCTATTATTACTTCACCAAATTCATTTGGCTCTCCTTTTATCATAATTCCACCAATTATTTTATTTTCCTCTTTTAAGACAATTATCCAATTTGTTTCCCATAAATAATTATCAATATTTTTTAAAACATTGTCATATGTGATCTTATGAGCAGTTCTAAGTGGTTCTTCAATGATAGTATTTGTTATTGTAAGTCCTAAATTTTCTTCCATTTTATCAGTATCTTCTAAATACAATTTATAATTTTTGATGTCTAATGGTATTAATCTCAATCTTTCTGTATTTATTTCAAACATTCTTATACCCACTTTTTTAATTAACCCTATTTCTAATTATTGTTTAATCAAAACCTTCTTATTTCTCAAAACAATTAGAAATTATTTTTATTTTTCCATTATCCCCATCCAATTCTACAATTGCACCTATTGGTAATGTAATCATAGGGTGTGTATGACAACAATCAAATTCTGCAATAAATGGCACATTACATTCTCCCATAACTTCTAATAATATTTCATATGGTTTCTTATTACTTCCCATATCATCAAATAGTTCGTGCTTACCTAATATAATTCCTGCAATTTTATCAAATACTCTAATTAATATATATCTTTTTATCCTTATCTATAAGTAATAAATATTACAAAACACTATATACCTTATAAGTATATAGTGTTTTATGATTTTTAATATATTTCCATTTTTTCTACTGATTTATCATATTTTGATATCTTACTTTCAAAATACTTACATATTTCATTATCGCTTATCTCAAGTTTCATTTCTTCTGTTTCTAAATAAACCTTTGATGCTATAAATTTTCGTTCTTCTCTGTTAGGTTTCCTCTTATGTTCTACTATAAAATTAATATATCTTTCCCTTAGCATAGTAGATACTTTTATCTGTTCTCTTTTCTTTAGCTGAATCCATTTTTTCTTTATCTTTAGTGAATTTTTCTCCATATTTTATCCTTCCATTTTGTTATTTCTTAATCATTTACTTTTAATTTTAAATGGTGTTATTTTTTTATGCAAGAAAATATCATGCATTTATAATAATTTTAAACCTTTTCATTTACACTTTATTTTATTAAAATTCAACACTATACATTTAATAAAAATATTTTAAGGTTATTAAATAAATTTAAATTTGAGCTTGTTTCCCTATATTAATAATACTCCTGTCTTAAAAGTCCCATAATAATTTCATCATGATATCTTCCATCTCTAAAAATTTCTTGTCTTAGCACACCTTCCCTTTTAAATCCACATTTTTCATATGCTCTTATAGCACGTTCATTAAATGAAAATACTTGTAACTTAATTTTTCGTATATTCATTTGTTCAAAGATAAATTTTATTAATATATTTATAGCATCTGTTCCATACCCCTTATTCCAATATTCTTTATCTCCTATAAATATGCCTATAATTACTACGCTATTTTTCCAATCTATTTTATTTATTCCACAGCCACCTATATATTGATTATCTTCTAATGTTTCTATTGCAAAGTTATAAGTATCTTTTGTTGCACGTAAACTTTCATACCATCTTTCTTCATCTTCAAAGGTAATTGGATATGGAATATTGGAATTTAATAATTTCTTTATTTCTGGATCATTCATATATTTCTGAGCTTTTCTAATGTCTTCTTTTTTATACTCTCGTAATTTAACCTTTTCCCCTGAATACATTATTAATCCCCCTAAAATCCATCTAATAAATAAACATTATAGTATTAATTTTCCCACGATGCTCATATCCAATATTTCTATAAATTTTATTTGCTGCTATATTCCCTACTTCAACATATAACATTGGGATAATTCCATTTTCTAATAACTTTGAACTTATATTTGCAACTAACGACGTACAATACCCTTTTTTTCTTTCTTCTGTTTTAGTATACACATTATTTATTCGGCAATGCCTTGGTGATTTATGTGCTATATTTGCCATTGATACAACTTTATCTTCTATTTCCCATAAATATAAATTTCCTGAATTTATTAATTTTTCTGCTTCACAAAGTTGAACTTCTTTTTCAATATCATCACCATTAATACTTTTTTTAAATCCATGGCAATATTCTGCAACTATATCCTTATGCTTTAATTCTGCTTTAATCATTTTCCCTTTTGAATTCTCTAAGGATACAACCCTATTACATTCATAAGCATTCATTTCCATATATTCTTTATAACTTACATTAAAATGATTAAAATACACATCAGCTATTTTCTTTACTACATCTGGATTACCGGATATTCCTGATATATCATTATCGTCTAAAATACTACATAATTCTTTTATTATATTTTCAAATTCATTTGTATCAGTTTCTTCATTAACCCATACCCACATTTCATAACCAGGGTTATGCATAGCTATTGCATTACCATTTTCTGCTTTTAATGATAGAACTTCTTTACCTTCTATAATTTTATGAAAAATATTAAATTGAACCTCATCACCTAAAAATGGTTTTTCATTTAAAACGTTATCCTCTTTGTTGAATGAAATAAACATATTGCCACCCCCTATAATTTGAATTCTCAAAATTAACATTAAGATTCTTTATTAATAAGTGTATTCTTCAAGTTTAGTATTTTTACCTTTTTTAAAATTAATAATTTAAAAACTTATTTTATATTATTTTAAATTATACCTAGCCATTATATATTCATCTTCATATTTACCGTTTTTTATAAGTGCATATTTTCTTTTTCCCTCAATTTCAAATCCTAAAGCTTTATAAAGATTTATTGCTTTCTCATTATCAGTAAAAACTCCTAATTCTAACCTAACCAACATAAGCCAATTATCTGCTAAGTCAATTAAATTCTCTATTAAAGCTCTTCCAATACCTTTTCCCTGGTATTCTCTTCTTATCATAATTCCAATACTAGCAGAATGTCTTACTCTATTAGATTTATTAACGGATAGATTTGCTACCCCTACTACTTTTAAAACATCATCCTCTTGAATTTCTGCAACTATCATATGATCATTATCACTAAGATTATTTATAATTCCTTCCGTTCTAGAAATTCGTTCACTGATAATCCCCATTGTATTTTCACGAACACCATCTTGACGTCTTATTTCATTTATAAATGTTGCATCTTCTATTTTTACTGGTCTTATCATAAATTTCACATTATCACATCCTATGTTTTTTATTGAAATTAAGATTTAAATTAAGATATATAAAATAAATTTTAAATTTGCATATCTTTATTCAATTATTAGAAAAGAAAAACTCTACGAAATCACATTAAAGTGACTCCGTAGAGTTTTACCTACGTGTAGGATATTCTCCCTGTACCGCTCGTTTGGACTTAGATACACTCACTACTTGGAAATATTATACACAATTCTAAATTAATTGTCAATATTTTATGAATATTTTAAATTATATATTTTGTTATGGTAATAACCTTGTTCTATCCCTTGGTATAAGAGATGCTTCTCTAACATTATCAAGTCCTAGTAATTTACTTGTTATTCTTTCAAGACCTATAGCAAGACCACCATGTGGAGGCATTCCATACTTAAATACAGATGTATAGTTTTCATAGTTTTCTTTATTTAATCCTTTATATTCTATATTTTTAATTAACATTTCATAATTGTGAATTCTTTGTCCTCCAGTGGTAATTTCAATTCCTCTAAATAATAAATCAAAACTTCTAGTTTCTTCTTCATTATAAGGCATTGTATACATTGGTCTTTTTTTTCTTGGATAATGAGTTAAAAATATAAAATCACAACCTAATTTTTCTTTAGCATATTTACAAATTAGCTTTTCTGCTTCTGGGTCTAAATCTCCATCTAAATCTTTTTTGTTATATTCTGTTTCTAATATTTCTAAAGCTTTACTAAACTTAATTCTTGGTATATTATTTTCAATTACAGGTAAATTTCCATTTACTTTATTTAAATACACTTTGCCATCATTATCAATTTTATTTAATATAAACATTAATAAATTTTCTTCCATATCCATGATTTCTTCTTCATTTTCAATAAATCCCATTTCAAAGTCCATGCTAACATACTCATTTAAATGCCTATTAGTGTTATGTTGTTCTGCTCTATAAACATGGCCTACCTCAAAGACTCTTTCAAAACCTGCCCCTATCATCATCTGCTTATAAAATTGAGGACTTTGTGCTAGATATGCTTTATTTTCAAAATATCCTACTTCAAACATATCCGTTCCTCCTTCAGCTCCTTCAGAAACAATTTTAGGTGTGAAAATCTCTGTGAATCCTTCTTTAGTTAAAAACTCTCTAAAACCTTGAACTATAATATTTTGTATTTTAAATATAGAATTTATTTTCTCATGTCGTAAACTCAATACTCTATTATTTAACATAGTATCTAAGTTTACTTCTAATTTATCCTTATTAATTTCAATAGGTATTTCACCTATAAAATCATTTATTATTTCTAACTTTTCTACTAACACTTCAAAATCATTAAGCTTATTATTACTATTGTTAACTATACCAATTATTGATATTACTGATTCTAATTTCACTAAACTAATATCAATATCCGTATTGTTTAAAACACATTGCACCATTCCTGTTCTATCCCTTAATATAATAAATGTAATTGATTTTAACTTTCTTATTCTATAAATCCAACCTTTTATCATAACTTTTTCATTTATATTATTTTTTAATTCATCTATCAAAATTCTTTTCATGAATTTTCCTCCTTAAATAAAATTAACCCCTTAAGTTTAAAACTTAAGGGGCAAAAATTTCGCGGTACCACCCTTTTTTAACTATATTGGTTTAAATTCATTAGATCAACTTCAATAAATTGAGCTCAAATTCATTGAAATATACTAGAATAACCTCTAATAAATATAAAAAGCTTTCACTCCATAATAGGAGTGAAAGCTTTATTCACGGTGCCATCCTAATCTAACAAAATTAAATTTAACTTAGTTATCTCTAATCCTTTTAACGTAGGAACCCGTCTTATTCTACTACAATTTTTCAAATAAGAATCTCCAGGATGTCATTCAATATTACTTTTCTTATAGAGCTTACACCATCCTCTACTCGCTTTAAATACTAAGTTAATATCTACTCTTCCCTTCAAAGATTTCTGAATATTTATTTTTATTTATATTACTCTTTTATTTTTATTTTGTCAATATATATTATTAAATTTATTTTTCACCTTTAGCATATAAAACATACATACTATTTTCTATACCATTTTCTTTTTTAAGTACTTTAAGCTTTTCAAAAACTTTTAATTTAAATTCTTCTATCTTATCTAACGGTATAGCATCTAATATGGTCACATATCCATGGGTATAAAGTTTATCCCACCATTCCTGCTCATCTTTGTATATAAAAATTTTTTCTTCTTTCTCGATTTTTATATTTTTGAAATTAGATTCTTTTAAGATTTTATATAATCCTTCTTCTGTGTCAAATTCAACAGTTTCTTCATATCCACAATCCTCTTCGTATTCTGGTAAATATTCTTCCACTAATTCATCTAACCATATAAAGTTCTCATCTTTTTTTCTTAAAAACGTAGTAAATGAGAATTTACCACCGTGTTTTAAAACTCTCATAAATTCCTTAAATGCAATTTTATAATCTGGAAAAAAGAAAACTCCAAAACCACATAATACATGATTAAAATACTCGCTTGCAAAATCCAAATTTTCAGCATCCATAACTATTGATTGTGCATTCTCTATGCATTTATGCTTTATTTCTAAATTTGTTTTATCAACCATACCTTTAGATATATCTATACCTATAACATTTCCCTTTTCCCCAACCTTCTTTGCTGATAAAAAAAGTGATGCTCCTTTTCCTGAAGCAACATCTAATACTTTTTCTCCATACTTTATATCTGCGAATTTAACCAATTCTTCTCCAAAGTATTTAAAAAATCTCGGCCCATTATCATCAAAAACCGATGATACTCTGTCAAATAAGTCAGTTATACCTTTTTTAATCTCTCTATTTTTATCCCCCATAAATACCCCTCTATATCAATATAGTTCATTATAACTTAAACATTTAAATTTTATTTTCTAAAACATTTTTAACATTATACAATATATTCATGATAGATAATAGTGTTCAAAGTAATTTTGTCAAAGAAAGAATATGTTAATCTTATCAAAAATCAATATATAAAAATATTAAAGAAAATTTTAAGCCTACTAAGCATTTAGACTTAGTAGGCTTATTTTTATATAATATATAATTTAATATGTTTTCAATATCTTTATTTAATTAATTCCCAAAACATTGGTCCCTCACAAGGATTCCAGCCTGGTTGAGCATAATGAAATCTCTTACATTTATATGCCTGAGAATCATACATAACAATATCACCTTTTTCATATGGACTCTTATTTTCTTGAGTTAATTCCTCTTGAGCATTCCACTGTGGAATTTTTCCTACTGTTTTCCAAAACATTGGTGAATCAGAAGGTTTCCAACCTAATTGAGGATAGTGAAATCTTTTGCATTTATAAATCTTTGAACCTTGTACAACAATACTTTCTTTTTCATATGGACTCTTTTCATTTTGATTAAGTCCTTCTTGACAATTCCAAATACTTATCTCACTATTTTCATTTATTACACCATATTGTGATGTGTTTTTTTCCACAGCAGAAACTGTAGAAATCATTCCACCAAAAATTATAGATGTTCCTAATACTATTGATGTTAAAACTTTTAATTGCTTTTTTTGCATATCTAACACTCCTAATTTTTTTAAATTTAATTAGGTCGGTTGCACTACTAACTCCATATAATCCAAGTGCCCACATATAAATTATATTTCATCATTCCCCAAAATATTATATAATACTTTATTTTACTTGTAAACAAACTATTTCACTTTTTTCAATATTATTACATATAAAAATAATTTTTTAACTTGTATTCCTTAATTTTAATTTTCACATATTATATACAAGACAAATTAAAAACACTTTGTATATTTTTCTATAAAAGTGAAATTATAAATTAAAGGATGTGATTAATTTGAAAAATAAAAAATCTTTAGTTTCACTTATATGTATATTTAGTATTTTACTTGTTGGTTGTAATATAAATAATAATCCTTCAAACAATATAAATAACAATACCTCTATATCTTCATCTAATACAAATAATTCTACTAGCAATAAACATTCGTATTTAGATGATTATAAACAATATTTTTATACTAAAAATACTCCTATAGCTTATACTGGTTCTGCTGAAACAGGACATAAAATAACTTTTAATAACATTGAATCCGTTAACGACTATGCACTATACACTTATGATGGGCTTATGAATGATGGTTATGGCCAAGATATTAGAGGAAAAAGAACTTTTACGGCAAAATATAAAGTTACCAATGATATGGTTATAGAATCTATTAATAATAATGATTATATTTCTAAAAATAAAGATACATTACATTCTTTTATTAAAGACTTTATAGTTTTAAAAGGTGAAATTAAAAAAGATAATTCATGGACACAAAAAACAATTATAGACGGAGTTGAATATGAAGCTATAACCACAATAACAGAAAAAAATGATACTTCTTTCACAACTGAAACTGTTATAAAAGATCTTAGCTTTGAAAATGGAAAGTATTATACAGAAACTAGAACTTATGAATTAGGTAAAGGATTAATATATTTTAGTTATCTAAATAATCCTTATTTAGAAATAAGCTATTCTTTAATCTAGCATAAATAGGACCATATAGTCAGTTATATAAATGTAACTTCTATATGGTCCTATCTTATTATTTCTTATTTCATTATCTTACATATATTATTTGTAAATTCTACTGGATCACTTATTGATAATCCTTCTATAAGTAAAGCTTGATTATATAATAAATCAGTATATAGTTTAAACTTTTCTTCATCTTTTTCATGTGCATCTTTTAGCGCATCAAATACTTCATGGTTTATATTTATTTCTAATACTTTATCTGCCTTTAAACTTGGATTATTTGGCATAGCACTTAATACTTTTTCCATTTCTATTGAAAGTTCCCCTTCATTAGATAAGCATACAGGATGTTTTTTTAATTTTTTAGATGCCTTAACTTCTTTAACCTTATCTTTTAATAATTCTTTCATACTTTCAAATAATTTATTATCTTCATCACTTGTTTTTACTTCATTTTCTTCAGTATCTATTCCTAAATCACTACTTGATACTGATTTAAATTCCTTTTCTTTATAATTTGCAAGCATTTTTATTGCAAATTCATCTACATCATCTATAAAGTATAATATTTCATACCCTTTATCTAGTAGTAATTCTGTTTGAGGAAGCTTTTCTATTCTTTCATATGATTCTCCAGATGCATAATAAATATATTTTTGTTCTTCTTTCATTCTAGAAACATATTCATCTAAAGTAACAAGTTTCTTTTCTTTAGATGAATAAAACATTAATAAATCTTGTAACACATCTTTATTTGCTCCAAAATCACTATATACACCATATTTTAATTGTGATCCAAAAGCTTTATAGAATTCTTCATACTTTTCTCTTTCATTTTTTAATAGACCTTCTAATTCATTTTTTATCTTAGTTTTTATGTTCTTAGCTATAAGTTTTAATTGTCTATCATGTTGTAAAATTTCTCTTGATATATTAAGTGAAAAATCCTCTGAATCTACTATTCCTTTAACAAAACTAAAATAATCTGGAAGTAAATCTGCACATTTCTCCATTATCATTACGCCGCTTGAATATAATTCTAAACCTTTTTCATAATCCTTAGTGTAAAAATCAAATGGTGCTTTTTCTGGTATATATAAAATTGAATTATAGCTTACCATACCATCAACACTTATGTGAATATGTTTTAGCGGCTTATCAAATCCAAAATGTTTTTCAACATAAAAGTTATCATAATCTTCGTCCTTAAGTTCTTTTTTGTTTTTTCTCCAAATAGGAACCATACTATTTATAACTTCTTCTTCTTTATACTCTTCATATTCACTTTCACTACCCTCTTTAAGTTTGCTCTTAGTTACATCCATTTTTATTGGGTATCTTATAAAATCAGAGTATTTTTTAATTATTGATTTTAATCTATATTCATCTAAATATTCATCAAAATTTTCATCTTCTGTATTATCTTTAATAGTTAATAAAATTTCTGTACCAATTGAATCTTTTTCACAAGACTCAATTGTATAACCGTCAGCCCCTTTAGATTGCCATTTATAAGCTTTATCACTTCCAAATGCTTTACTTATAACAGTAACTTCCTTTGCAACTAAGAATGCTGAATAGAATCCAACTCCAAACTGACCTATTATATCATGGCCATCTTCAACTTCATTTTCTTTCTTAAATTGTAATGAACCACTTTTAGCTATAACACCTAAGTTATTTTCTAGTTCATCTTTTGTCATACCTATACCAGTATCACAGATTTTTAAAGTTCTACTTTCCTTATCAGGAATTATATTTATATAATAATTATCTTTCTCAAAAGTTAATGAATCATCAGTTAATGCCTTATAATAAATTTTATCGATAGCATCACTTGAATTAGAAATTAATTCTCTTAAAAAAATTTCTCTATGAGTATAAATTGAATTTATCATAATGTCTAAAAGTCTTTTAGACTCTGCCTTAAATTGTTTTGTTTCCAAAATAAACATCTCCTTTCATTACTTAATTTTTAATATACCACTTTTATTAGCACTTATCAATAGTGAGTGCTAACATTTTATCATATTTTGCAAAATTCTAAATTTAAATAGGTTCTATAAGTATACTTATAGAACCTACCTTGTATTATTCTTTATTTTACGTCTTTAAAACTCCTGTATTTTATGCAACAGTATCTTTATCTATGCTTTCATTATTTTTAGCTAAAATAGGCATTATTAATCCTAATCCTATTAATATAAATGGTGTAACAATATTTAATACTAATTGAAATTTATCTTCAGAATACATTCCTCCAATACATGCAAAAGCAGTAAACGCAAAGCACCATGCACCAAATATAATACCTACCATTCTATTTTTCACAAATTTATATTGTGGATTGAATTTTTCTCCAGCTTTTTTAAGAGCTATATATGCTGCAAATACCCATAAATAACGAAGTGGCATACATACAGCATTTAATTTAACTAACCATTTAACTAATACATCTACATTTCCAATTCCAAAAATAGGAACTATAATTAATATGGATACAATAACAAAAATAAGTTTGTGCCCATTGGTATAAGCTCCATTTTTATTTTGTTTAAACATTGCTTCTGGAATAAATCTTCTATCTGCACCATCAAGAAGCATACGCAATGGTGCGTCTATTGATAATATTAGAACCGCAAATTGTCCAATCATGTTAGTAATTGCATATATAATTACAAATAAATTTCCTAAATGATAATACTGACCTAGCTTTTGAAATGCATAATATGCACCATTAGTCATTAAGTCTTTAGGAACATTATTTGAATCAAACATCATTCCAAGTGAGATAGTGCCTAAAATTGCACATACAGCAACCATAATAGCAAGTGAAATCATCCCTTTTGAAAATCCTGTTTCAGGATTCTTCATTTTATTTACATATGGTGAAATTTTTTCACATCCACCAACAGCAAAAACTAAAATAGAAAGACTAGTAAAAAATTTTGCATCAAAAGTTGGCATAAATGTTTTTAATGACCAATCTATAGAGTATAATTTAGCATCTGTAATAGCTGGAGCAGCTGTCATTAAAAGAATAAATAAAATTGACATTATAAACATAGATGTTCCTGCAAATGCTGCTAATTTCTTTAGTATATTTAATCCCTTTGATGCAATATACATACCGATTATAAATATTACTAAACAACTTAATTGTAAAACCTTTGGTTTCATACTACTTACTCTGTTATCTTGAAAAATTGCCCAACTTGTAGCAATTACAAAGCCTGATGGTTTTTGTGAAATATACGGCATATGAACTACCCAATATGTCCAACCTGCATAGTAAGCAAGTTTCGGACCTATAGTTTCATGAATCCAAGAGCTAACACCACCACCACAATCTTTAAAAGCAGAACCTAATTCACCTACCATTAAAGCATAAGGGACGAAATAAATTCCAAAAATCAAAATCCAAGATATAATTGCTTTAAGTCCACCATATTCAGAAAACCCATTAATAACATTTCCAAATCCCCATACTGTTGAAAATGCCATAAACGCTAATGTATACCACATAATTTGTTTATCTTTATTTTCTGACATAACTTATCCCCCTTTTATTATTAATAAATTTAACTACATTGTAACATAGTTAATTGAATATTCACATAATTTTTATTCGTTTTTATTTTTCATTTTTCTGCAGCAATTTCATTATTGTGCTATTTTGTATCATTTATTACATTTTTATTTGACATATACATTAATAATTTTTATAGTTACATTCAATTTTATATTTTAAATATGATTAATCTATAATTTTTTAAATTTTTCTAAAAATAATTATAAATATAATTTTAATACATAAAATATTTATATATAATTATTTTCAAAGTAATATTTTACTAATTGATTATATATTAAAGGAGGAGTTATATTGGAACTTTATTGGCTTCCTATTAAAGTAGCAGTGATATTATTTCCATTTTTAGCTGCTGTTATTTGTATACCTTATGCTGTATATAATTATAGAAAATATGGTATTAATAATAAATTTAAAATTTTCATATTTTACACTTTTATTTTTTATATGCTTACAGCCTTTTTTATGACCTTATTACCATTACCTGATATAGATGAACAAATTTTTATTAGTGGTCAAAATATTCAATTAATCCCTTTTAAATTCTTAAAAGATTTTTTTACTAAAAACTAAATTTAGTTTTAGTAATCCCAATACATATTTGTATATTTTTTTCAGAACAAGCTTTTATGCAAGTGTTTTTTAATCTTTTACTTACATTACCTTTAGGCATTTATCTTAGGTATTATTTTAAAAAAAGTTTTAAACAAACATTAATTATAACTTTTTTAGTATCTCTATTTTTTGAATTTACTCAGTTAACTGGAATTTATGGAATTTATAAATATCCCTATAGGGTGTTTGATGTAGATGATCTTATAATAAATACTTTAGGTGGAATAATTGGTTATTTTATTACTCCTTTATTTAAATATATGCTACCTGATATAAATGTTATTAAATCTAAAAATTTTAATATTGGCAAATATTCTACTTATCCAAGGCGATTAATTGCATTTTTTATTGATTGGAATATATGTTTTTATTTTTGATGAACATAATATTTTTGCATTCATAATACTAACTTTTTTGTACTTCATTTTAGTACCTTATTTTACAAACGGATTTACTTTAGGTAAATATTTATTGAAAATGCAATTAAGGGGTAATAATACTAAATTAAAATTTTCTGAGATTTTACAAAGGTATAGTATACTACTATATGGATATTTTCTTTTATCCTATATATTAAATGATGCAAATAAATATCTTTATAATTTAGAATACTATGAGTTTTTAATTATAATATTAGGTGTTCAAATATTATTAAATGTTTTTGTTTTTTTACATTTAATTAGTCATATTATAAAAAAAGATCCACTACTTTTGCATGATAGAATTAGTGGTGTGAAAAATATAAATACCCATTAACTTTAATAATTAATGAAAGGACAATTATACTATGATAGAATTTGATTTTTTAAAGATAGAAACATTTATACCTGAGGAATATGTACATAAATTAAGAATGTCATTAAATAATATTAATGCCCTCACTGTAGGTGGAAATTATGATAATTGTATGGTTGTTTCAAAAGTCACTAGTTTTTGGCGTCCATTAAAAGGAGCCCATCCTTTTAATGGAACTATAAATAAGCTATGTGAAGTGGAAGAACTTAAAGTTGAATTTTGTTGCAATAATACTTTATTAGAAGATGTTATATCTACAATAAAAAATGTTCATCCTTATGAAGTTCCTGTTATAAATATAATTCCTGTAATAAATCCCTTCAAAATATAATAAGAACAATATAGCAAATTATTAATTTAGATAATTTGCTATATTGTTCTTTTCATTCTTAATGTTTTTTTAATATATTTGAATTTTTTAATATTAAAATAATCATATAAAAACTTAAATCATTATCTTTAAATCTATTTTTTATTCTAAATCTTTATCATCTAAATAAATTCTATATAAATTCCAAAAATTTATTAAGATTATAGCACCATTTGTAACTATAACTGGATATGCCCTTATCACAAAACCATAAACAACAAACAGTATACAACCAATTGTATTAAATATTCTAAGTTTAATAATAGATGTCATAAGTAATGATATAGCAATAAATAATGATGCTGCATATCCAACCCATTCAATCATTGGAATCCCAAGCATAATATCACTCTCTCCTAAATTAGTTTATTTTAATTTAGGTTTTGATATTTTAGCATAATTTATTCTTTTTACTCCATTAATAAAATTATTTTTTTAAAAGTATTTAATTAAACATTAAAATATATATTATATTTTTTATAAGTTATCTAAATTCCTTTAAAGATTTTTCCTCTAATACTTGTAATTCTTTAACTATATTTTTAAAATCATTACTTTCTCTAATCAAATCAAATTCTTTATGTTCAAAAATCTTGAAAATATTTTCGTATAAATTCATTGTTATAGTTCTTTCACTAGTTTTCATTTCATTAAAACACCAAAAGTTACTAAATTTTTTCATATTATTTATATCATTGTATTTTATATCTTCAACCATTTCATAAAGCATTTTTACAGCTTTTTTATCCTCTTTAAAATTTAAATATACCTCTGCAAGATTTAAATATTCTATATGTAATCCTAATATAGAATTTTCTTTAGACAAAATCATTCTTTTTAGATTTATAGACAAATTATAATATCTTTCCATTATTTTTAATCTATCTTTACTTTTACTCTCATTATAATATGAATTAGCTAACCCCATACATATCATAGTTATATTATTTATATCCTTGAATAAATTGCTTTGAAGCAATTCCCTAGCTTTCTTAAATTCCTTTTTCCTAATATATATACTTGATAATACAATGTCAGTATCTAACTGGCTTTTTTTATTTTTTCTAATGCATCTATAGCCTTATCCTCTTCTCCAACTATAGAATAAGCAGCTCCTAATTGAAATAAAGATTGTTCAATTAAATCTATATCATTACAATTTTTAGCTATATCCTCAAATAATTTAATAGCATACCATATCATGCTCATAGATTTTTCTTCATCATTGCTTTTCCACGAATACATATTAAATAATGCACCTATTTTTAGTTTTAAATCATAACTTATAGGATATTTTAAAACATATTCCTTACTTTTTTCTATAGCATTTTTTATATTACCTTTACTAAATAAGACTTCGCATTCTTTAAATATATTCATTACTTCTTTATCGGAAAGTTTAATTTTAAAATTAAATAGTTCATCCATAGAAATATTAAAAAATGTTGCAATAACAGGTAGTATTGTTATATCTGGGTATGAAATACCACTTTCCCATTTTGATACTGCTGCTGTAGATACTCCTATAAAGGTTCCTAATTGGTCTTGAGTAATCCCTTTTTCTTTTCTTAGATTATAAATAACTTCCCCTATTGATAATTTATTCATTAATCATCACTCCATATATAAAATTTTTAAGACCTTACGACTTTAGTATAATTCATACCTATAAGTTAACCAATGGAGTGCCAGTTAAATTTTATATTTAAAAATTAACTTATAGTAAAAAAATATTATATCTTATCTTCTTTTTTTAATTGCTTAGAATACATATCATAATAAACTCCTTTTTTATCAATAAGTTCATTATGATTTCCTTTTTCTTTTATTTGTCCATCATCTACTACCATTATAGTATCTGCATCTCTAATAGTACTAAGCCTATGTGCAATTATAAAACTAGTTCTTCCTTTCATAAGTTTTAACATTGCCTCTTGTATATTTAGCTCCGTACGGGTATCAACACTGCTTGTAGCCTCATCTAAAATTAATATATCTGGGTCAGACAAAATCGCTCTTGCTATAGATAAAAGTTGCCTTTGTCCCTGGCTTAAGTTACTTCCACCATCTAAAAGAACTGTTTCATAACCTTTTTGCATACGTCTAATGAATACATCTGCATTTGCCATGATTGCAGCTTTCTCTACTTCTTCATCTGTTGCCTCTAACCTTCCATATCTTATATTTTCCATTATCGTACCAGAAAAAAGATATGTATCTTGTAATACTATACCAAAGCATTTTCTTAAATTATCTCTTTTATAATCTCTTATATCAACACCATCTATTAGAATTTTCCCCTTTGATACATCATAAAATCTTGCTAATAAATTTACAATTGTAGTTTTTCCAGCTCCTGTTGGCCCTACTAATGCAATGTTGCTTCCTGCCTTAACATGAAAACTTACATCTTTAAGTATTAGTACATCTTCTCTATATCCAAAAGAAACATTTTCAAAAATTACATTTCCTTTTAAATTACTAATTTCTCTTGCATTTAACCTATCTTTATCCTCTTCATTTTCATCCAAAACTTCAAATACCCTTTCTGCTCCAGCTACAGCAGATTGTAATGTATTAAAAATATTTGCCAAATCATTTAATGGTCTTGTAAATTGTCGAGAATAACTTAAAAAACTTGCAATTATTCCCACTGTAATCATATTTCTAACTGCAAGAATGCCACCAACACCAGCAACTACAGCAAACCCTATATTATTAATTACGTTCATAAGTGGCATAATAAATCCTGATAAGATTTGAGCTTTTATACCTACATTACAAAGTTTATTGTTTATACTATAAAACTCTTCAACAACCTTTTCTTCATAGTTAAAGGCCTTAACTACAAAAATTCCTGATATAGATTCTTCAATCATTCCATTAAGCTTACCAAGTTCTACTTGTTGCTCTTTAAATAAAAATTTTGTTTTTTTAGCAATAGTTTTCGTAAGTAAAAAAACTAGTGGTATAGTTATAATACTAGCTAATGTAAGCCATGTACTTAAAGTTAACATCATTATTAAAGAACCTACTATAGAAATTACTCCTGACATTAATTGAATTGTAGATTGTGAAATAGTACTACTTACATTGTCAATATCATTAGAAAGCCTACTCATAATGTCTCCATTACTATTAGTGTCAAAAAATGATATCGGTAACTTTTGAAGCTTTTTAAAAAGATCATTCCTTAAGTTTTTTACAATTTTTTGAGATATACCTGCTATAAAATATCCTTGTAAGAAATTCAATATTCCATCAACAATATATGAACAAATTAATACAATTACTATTATTTCCAACATTTTAAAATTTACTAAACCATTTCCAAAGGACATAATATCTATTGAACGACCGATTAGATAAGGTACTGCTAATGATATTAATGAAGTAATTATTATAAAAATAAATACTAATACTAATAGTTTTTCTTCCTCTTTAAAATATCTCCACAATCTTGAAATAGTTTTTTTAAAATCTTTTGGCTTTATAACTGGACCTATATGTCTTTTTCTTCCACCAAAACCACCTGGTCTAATTGAAGGGCTTTTTTGTATTTGAATTGATGTATCCTTATATTTATCACTTTTCATACTATACCAGCTCCTTACCGACCTGAGATAAAAATATCTCTTTATAAACCTTGCAGCTTCTTATAAGTTCTACATGCTGCCCAATACCAACCACACTTCCATTATCAATTACTATTATCTTATCAGCATCCATAACTGAGGTAATACGCTGAGCAATTACTATAGATGTAAGATTTGTAGAATAATTTTTTATAGCTTCACGTATTTTTCCTTCAGTAACTACATCTACTGCACTTGTACAGTCATCTAATATAAGAATTTCTGGTCTTTTAATCAATGCTCTAGCAATAGAAATACGTTGTTTTTGTCCACCAGATAAATTTATTCCTCCTTGTCCAAGAATTGTATCATAGCCTTCTGGTAAATTCTTAATAAATTCATGAGCCTCTGCCACTACAGCAGCTTTTTCAACTTCATCATAGCTAGAATTTTCCTTTCCCCATCTTATATTATCTATTATTGATCCTGAAAAAAGAATTATATTTTGAGGTACTATAGCTACTTTTTCTCTAAGCATTTTTAAATCTATATCTTTAATATCAATATTATTTATTCTTATATTCCCTGAATTAACCTTATAAAAACCTTCAATCAAATTAACAATAGTACTCTTTCCCGAGCCTGTAGATCCTATAATCCCAATAGTTTCTCCTGACACACAAGAAAAACTTATATTTTTAAGAACAGGTTCCTTTAAATCATTAGAATAAGAAAAACTTACATTTTCAAAATCTATTTTTCCCTTTAATAAATTATTATAAGGTTGTTTTTTTTTACATTCATATCACTTTCTTCTTGAAATATTTCTCCTATACGCCCTGCTGAAGCTTTTGCTTTAACTAACATAGTAAATACAAAAGATATCATCATTAATGAAAATAATATTTGTGTCATATAGTTTATAAATGCAATTATTTGTCCCACTTCCATATTGCCTTTATTTACTCTAATTCCACCTATCCAAATAATTGCTACTATTCCTAAATTAACAGTAAGTGTAATACCTGGTGAAAATATTGACATTATACCCATTGCCTTAGTTGATATGTTTGCCAACTTCTCATTAGATTTTTGAAAACGTTCTGTTTCATAGTTAAATCTATTAAAAGCTTTAACAACCCTAACCCCTGCTAAATATTCTCTTATTACAGAATTTACTTTATCTAAAGATTTTTGAATTCTTACATAAAATGGATAACCTATTTTCATATTCATATATATAATTATTGATACAATAGGTATAACTACTATAAATGTTAAGGACATACTAGGATTAAGGTTTATAGCCATAATAATACTACCTATACATAAAAGAGGTGCTTTTACAAAAACTCGCATAAGCCCATTAACAAAATTCTGAACTTGAGTAACATCATTACTAAGCCTTGTAACCAAAGAAGCTCCATCATATTTATCTAAAGTTACAAAAGAAAGACTTTGAACTTGTTTAAAAAGATCATATCTAAGCTCTGCACCAAACTTTTGAGATACAGTACTTGATATAATATTACGACTTACTGCTGATAATGCCCCTAATCCAGTAATTCCAAGCATTAGTATAGTCATTTTAAAAATAAAATCCATTTGCTTATTTTTAACTCCTATATCGATTATTTTAGACATTATAGTTGGTTGCATAAGATCACAGGCAGCTTCCAATGTTAAACAAATTATTGCAATACAAAAAAGTTTCCAGTATTTTTTTATATACTTATTTAAAAAGTTCATTACTATACACCTCATCCTATAAAACTTCTTTAATATAAAATATTTTATTATAAATTTTTTTATAAAATTCTTCTTTCTTATATATTTAATCATAAAAAATATACTATGCAAAAACATAATATATTTTAAAATTATATATTTTTTTAAAATAACCTATACTTTTAACTGATTATACTTATAGAAAAAATTCATTTGTCTCACCTTATAATTCGTGTTACCATAATCTTAATTATAATTGTACTACTTTTAGTCATAAAATTACATTTTTCTACTAAATATAAATATTAATTTTCAATGAAGGAGCGTTTATTTTATGGATATAATTTTAGCTATGCTTTTCACATTTTTTATACTAATTCTTTCTGTTTATAAAGGAATCTTTGTTGGATTTCCATTATTATTAGGATTTTTGATTTTTGCTTTCATTTCATTTAAAAAAGGATTTATGATAAAAGATATTTTTAAAATGTCAGTTGCTGGAGGAAAAAAAGCTATTGTTGTTTTAAATGTATTTGTATTAATAGGTTGTATAACTGGTATATGGATGGCTTCTGGAACAGTTCCTGCAATAATATATTTTGCTATAAAATATATGAATTTAAATTTTTTTATATTATATGCTTTTCTAATAAGTTGTATTGTATCTTTTCTTTTAGGTACATGCTTTGGTACAGTAAGTACTGTAGGAGTAGCATTAATGTTAATGGCTAAAAACGGAAATGCAAATATAAATATTGTTGCTGGTGCAATTATTGCTGGGTCTTATTTTGGTGATAGATGTTCACCTATGTCTTCTAGTGCAAATTTGATATCTAATTTAACTGAAACCAACCTTTTTATAAACGTAAGAAATATGTTCAAGACATCATTGCTTCCATTTATTTTATGTGTAATTTTCTATACAATCCTTTCAATAAAACATCCACTAAATCTTACGCAAAGTAATATGGACGTAGAAATACTAAATACTTTTACAATAAACTGGATTATTTTATTACCAGCAATATTAATTTTATTTTTTTCTTTATTTAAAGTAAACGTTAAAATATCTATGCTTGTTAGTATTCTATCTGCATGTATTATTGCCATAATATTTCAACATTACACACTAGTCCAAGTTTTCAAATTTATAGTTTTAGGATTTAATTTAGATTCTCATAACTCATTACAAAACATATTCAAAGGTGGAGGAATCATATCCATGTGTAAAGCAGCATTTGTTGTTTTTATTTCTTGTGCTTTAGCAGGTATATTTAATGAAACAAATATGTTATCAAATATTGAGGTCATATTAACTAAAGCTCAAACAAGATGTAGTTTATTTATATATACTACTATTACTAGTATTTTCACTGCAGCCTTTGGATGTAATCAATCTATTGCTATTGTTTTGACACATCAACTTATGGATAAAAGCTATGAAACCAAAAATATTGATAAATATAAATTAGCTATAGATTTAGAAAATACAGCAGTTTTATTATCTGCACTTATACCTTGGAATATAGCAGCATTTGTTCCAACTACTACTATGGACGTTAGCGGTGTAGGATTTATGCCCTTTGCTTTATATATATACCTTGTTCCATTAACTAATATCATATTTCTTAAAATTTCAGATAGAAAAAACTTAAAATACTCTATAAATAGTTGAAATCTTTTTAAATTAATATAAGTCAATATATAACTTATATTAACAAGAATATACGATTATAAATTATAAAAGCTAGTAATTTTACTATTACTAGCTTTCAAATATACGTTATTTTTAATTTTTAAAGTTATTCTTTAACCCAATAACCACTACAGTCATTTGAACGTTCAATAAATCCATACTCAACTAATGCTCTTCTTAAAGAAGCATAATCCTCATATATTCTTTTTAAAATTCTATTTATTTCTTTTTCAGAATAAATTTTCCCTTTAGAAAAATTCTTAACTACTTCTTTTAATATTATTATTTTTTTCTTTTCTTTTGATGGATATGTTTTTATGGCACCTGTTTCATCCATGTACGTTTTAATTATGGTATTTCTTTCCTTATCAGTTATATTATATCTATCGTCTATAGTAGTTGCTGTTTTATGAGGGTCACACAGAATATCTTTATCTACTTTATTTATTTTTTCTTAGTATCCTTTGAAATTAAATCCATAATAGCCAAAAACAATCGTGCTTGCTTTTCTTTTTCTCTTAACTTATAACGATGATTTCTAACAGTTGATTGCGCAACACCAAGTTTTGATGCCATCTCTTTATCACATAATCCTTCAGCCATCAACATTAATAATTCTCTTTGAACATCAGATATGCCAGTAAAACTACTATTCATTCCTAATAAATATTCTATCACAGAACTATGTTTGTCTTTTATATGCATTTCCGTTGTTTTTTTAGCATCATATAAACAAGATTCTATTTCATAGATTCTTCCCTTTGTAAATATTTCCTCACAAATTATGCATTTATAACTATCATCATTTTCTACATACCCTTTTTTCACTTCTTCAATAGTTGCATCCCAAAATAATTCTTTGTTACTTTTATCCATATTATCCCCTCCAACATTATCTGTTACTTATATAATATGGTTTTATTTGAGTTTTGTCTATATATATACAAACATTTTTACTATTTGTTTGTTTTTATTGATTTTTTTATAACAAAAAAAACTAATAGCATATACACGCTATTAGTTTTTCCTGAACTTTGTTAATATAATAGATGTTCTATTTTTATTATACATGCTTACTACATATTCACCGCATGATATTTCTTAACCCCATTTTTAAACACATAGAAAAATATTATCATTAACATAATTGGAACTAAAATTATTATAAAAACATCTATATTATTATATTTATTCAACGCTATTCTACATGGTATTGCACTCATAATAAATACTGGAATAATAAATGTTAAAATATATCTGACTCTATTAGAAAATATAGTATCCGGTTTCTCAGCTAAGGATAAAAACTGAACTATTACTGATGATAAAGCAAAAGAATGAATACCATATAGCTGCAAAGAAAAAATGATTGCAAATATTAAAACCATAGATATGGTTGATAATATTATTGATACAATATAAAATAATGAAATTCTTACATTACAATTTTTTAAACATATTAAATTAACTATAAATAATGGAATGGTAGAAAGTAATGCAGGAATATTTATATTACGATATAAATAATATTTCAAATTAGTTACTGGTGATAGTAATGCATATACAAATAACCCTGACCAAATTTCATCACAAAATATATCTAATCCTTGGGTGAAAAATACAGCAAATAAATTATTTACAACATAGTAGCAACTTAAATATAAAAGCATTTCCTTTGAAGAGTAAGTACCATAAGAATTTAAGCTTGTTGACATCAGAAGATACCCTAAAAACATTGAAAAATACATTGAAAAATCTGCAAGTACCCAACTTATTAAATTGATAGGATATTTTCTACTACGCTGAACAGCATATATAAATGATTGTTTTAATAATCTCTTATGTTCCATAACTGACATACTTTTTTACACCTCTCTTCCATACTACAGCTGTCAAAATTGATAATATTAAAATCCATATTAATGGAACAAAATAATACAAACCACTTATATAAAAAAATTTGTTAGTAAAAAGTTTACTTGGAACATAGCTCATATAAGAGAATGGCATAAGCATTAATAGTTTTTCATATCTATAATTTAATATATCAATAGGAAAAAACGCTCCAGAAAAAATTAATATAAAAAAGCCTTTTACTGCACTAATTCCCCATATTTCATTAAGATAAAAGCAAAGAGCACCAATAAAAAAAGATAATAAACAATTAAGTATTAGCGCTGTAGCTAAAAAATATGCTAGCTTTAATGATAATACTAATCGTACATGAAAAAAGATTATAAAAATAATAAGTGGGACTATTATCAATAATAATCTAATTAATTTTTCAGATAATTTATTAATAATTAACTGTGTTGAATAATGCATAGGTAAAAGTAATCTATATCCTAATTTAAATGTCTTAATATCTTCAGCTATTTTACTTTCTAAATTGAATTGAGTAAAATCCAAAATAATATTTGATAATGTTATATAAATAATCAATTCATGAAAGGAGTATGTTAGTTCATTTGTTGATGCAATTGACTTCCAAAATAAATAATTAATTATTAACGGAACTATAAGTGAACTTATTATTTCTATAAAGAAATCAATTCTATAATATGAAAATCGTTTAAATTGAAATTTTATATTAGATATAATTTTCAACCTTTTCATTCTTTAATACCTCTTTTGTATAAATTATCAATCATATCTTCAAGAGTTGCATTACTGAAATTAACACATTCAATTTTATTAAAATTATTTTCAATAAATTTCAAAACATGCAAACTATTTTCTTCGCTATATTTTATGAAATATGACTTATTAGAATTTTTATTTGATATATTTAAATTATTAATATTTATACATTCATCTATATTTTCACAACTAAAAGAAACTAATTTTCCTAATTTAGTATAATTACTAAGTTCATTTAAATTTCCATTAAATATTGTTTTACCTTTATCTATAACATATATTCTTTCGCACAAAGCTTCAATGTCTTGTATATTATGACTGGTCAATATAATGCATGCATTGTTTTGTTTTACATATTGCTTTAAAAAATTACGTATTATTTTACATGACTGATAATCTAAACCTAGTGTTGGTTCATCTAAAAATATAGTATGAGGTGTATGGAGAAAAGAGAGAATAATTTCACATTTCATTCGCTGTCCTAATGATAACATTCTGCATTGTTTATTTATATCCAATTCATTTAGTAAAAGATTCTCTGCCATTTTTCTTGTATTTTTTAATCCTTCACTTTCATCAATATTATAGTAAGCACTATATAAACGCACTGAATCTATTAACGAAGCATCTGAATCTAATTTTGTATTTTGGCCTAAGATTAATGCAACATCATTTCTATATTTTTTACTTTTTAAAAAAGGATTGTAACCATTTATAGATATTGTTCCTTTGTCAGGTTTCATAATACCAGACAGCATTTTTATAATAGTTGTTTTTCCTGCACCATTTAACCCTATAATACCTATAATTTCACAATCATTAGCAATAACATTAAAATTTTCAACTGCAACTTTTTCAGTATATTGTGGATTAATTAAATTACCTATAACATCTTTACCACAATGTTGCTTTATTTTAAATGTTTTACTAATTTTAGTTGCACTAATCATTTTGACCTCCTATTAATTACTTATATATAATTTTATTTTAAAATCTTATACACATTTACTTTTCTCTATAAATATTAGAAATTACAGTATCATAAAACCCTACTGCTTTATATATATTAACTGCTTCATTAATAATGTTTGTACTTAAGTAAACACATTTAACCCCATCATCAATTGAACTATTTATTACATAGTTTACTAAAGCCTGTCCTATTCCTCTTTTTCTATATTTTTCATTTACAACTACATATTCAAGTCTTGAAAAACTTATATCTTCTAAATAAGCCCAACAAACAAATCCAATAACCTTATTTCTTTCATTTAAAACATAGGCTAATTTATATTCATTGTTTAAAAGTTCCTCCATTTTTTTCTTATTACCATTCCACCTAAAAGCTTTATCTAGTAATTTAAAACTTTCATCTATAATTTTTTTATTACTTTTATCAATTAAATTTATTTTCCATTGAGATTCTTCTTTTTTAACCCCATCAATATCATAACGCATTTCTCTTGACGTTCTTCTATACTTCCATCCCAATTCTGAGTAGCATTGATCTAATACAACATTCTTATGAGATACTACTGCTTCTAGAGTATTAAATATCTCCATTTTATTATCTAATACCAGATTTATTATTATATTAAGACCTTCTTTAAAGTGAAATTCTTCATTCACAATAGGACCAATGATATATCCATCTCCTTCATTAGGAGTATATAAGTAACCACTTATCCCAATAGGTTTATCTTCATAAAATATAATATATATACTTTTTTCCAATGTATTTTCATACATTTCAACTTCTGCTAATAATTCTTTCATATTATCACACTTAGGGTAACCCAGTTCATACTCTCTATTAACTCTTGAATGCTCTAGCATTTTCTCTACAAAATATTGATCATCCTTTGAAAAAGGTTTTAAACTAAACATTTTCTTTCTCATAACAAATTTCTCCTTATCCCTTGTTATTTATTTTTTAATCTTATAAATATATCTATTATATTTAAACATATTTCAATATATATTCTTAAAACTCCTCCTAAACTATTTAATATTTAAAAGTTATTTTAAGGTGACAGTTATTAAATATTATAAATTTTATATTATCATAATTATAATAGTATAATAAGCTATAAATTTTTTTAATATTTAATAACTGTCACTAATAAACCTATGAAAACTATGTATTTTAACATCTAAAAATAATTTAAAGTTTAAATATTACATTTTTTAAACTAGCTTGTACAATTTTTAATAAAAAATATTAGTCTTAAATTTTTAACCTATTTTTTCTGTGAAAGTTTTAATTTTGATTTTTTTGTATATATATTTTAAATTTCAAACTATCCTATGAAATTTTCAAAAATCATTTTATAATGGCTATTATTTGTAACTAGTTTTATAGCTCTATTTCCTAATTGAGATATTCTACTAACACTTAAGTACCCAAGATTCATAGCTATATCCTTGCATTTTTTTCCACAAAATGCTGTTGCAAGTAATGTTACCATAGCTCTAGCGTTTTGATTGTAGCTTCTATTTCTTATAAATATTTCATTAGACTGTATATTTTCTTTTTTAGCTACAAAATTTACTACATCTTCTATTTTGTAATCTGATTTTAATATTCCCTTTTCATTAATATATTTTTCTTTTTTACTCTTAATTCTTAAATCTACTTTTTTCAAATTATCTACATGTTCTTCCATAGTATATTCAAATAATTTGGCATATTGCTTTCTTGCTTTCTTTTTATTTTTATCTAAAAATTCTAATATCCTTTCTTCATCCAAAACCCCAAAAAAGTCTTCTTCTCCTAAATAAGTTGACATACTTGAAAATAAATATTCTTGTGGACATTCTCTAAAGCCTGGTAAATCTTTTGCATTTCTATGAATATATAAAGATACTGCCAATAAATATCTATCATTGTCTATTATTTCACTTTTGAACCTACCTTTACATAAACGTGAATCTAATTCATATTTTTTATTATAGAACTTAACATATCTTAAATTTAAACTTTTCATTATTACAGAAATATCTTGATCTTGACAATCTATAAGTAAATGAGCATGATTGTCCATTAAACAATATGCGTATAACTTAAATGGATATTTTGTTTGGCTTTCTTTTAACTTAATCATAAAAGTTGCTTTATCTACATCTGATTTAAAAAGCAATCTGTCTTTAACACTTTTTATAATTATATGATATATTGCATATTTTTCTTTTTTTCTTGGCTGAGTTGGCACTTTAATACACTCCTTAATTTTTATGCTTTTATCTTGATACTTGACACATTGAACTTTTATATTCACTTTTCTTACCTATAGCACCTAACTCTATATGAATGTATAAAATAAATCCGCAAATTTTATTTTTCTTGTTATGGTGACAGTTATTAAATTTCCAAAACAACTTTTATAAACATATATTATCATTTAAATATTTAATAACTTTTACTTAATTTAATATAATTTTTGAGAAACTTATGAAATACGCCTCGAAGAAGGGGTTTTATTTTAACCCCTTCAGCTGTTTACTTTTTCAATTCTTTGAGTATATCATTATAATTATTCAAAGCTTGATCAAGTTTTTGGCTTGCTGCAATGACTTCTGGATGTAGTAGGTCAGATTTTTCATTAATTAAATCTTGAAGTTCTTGTCTCATAACCAAAATAATTTTTTGCATATCTTCAATTTTTCCCAAAATAATCCCCCCTTCATTATAATCATATAATAAAGGAGGGATTATTTTGAAATTTAATAACTGTCACTTATATACGTCTCAAATCGATACAATACGTATCATAGTCCTCTTTAAATATATATCCTAATTTTTTAGCCAATGCTACTGAGGGTAAATTTGCTGCATCCCAACTAGGATATTTATTTCTACTTAAACAATCTAAAATCAATGAAGCACAAACTATTGTAGCAAATCCTCTTCTTACATAATCAGGATGAGTATCAACTTCAATTTCTATACCATCATCATAAACACTGTAAGAAGATGCAACTGACACTATTTTATTATGATGTAAAATACAATATCCTATTCCCTTTTTTATATAGTCCTCTATAGAACTATACTGACTTGTTATATCCAGCGAAAGATCTTGTAATGATTTAGAATAAGCTAAATATGAATCTATTTTTTTTAATTCATATCCATCAGGAAGCTTTTTTAAAAACTTTTTAAGCCTTTCTTCTTCTAAATACTTGCTACTTTTCTCAAAAGAATATCTTTTAACTTTCTCTACTTGTCCCTTATGAACGTCTTCTATGCGCTTTTTCCATTCGTCACTCTTTACAATTACTAAGCTATATTGGGGCAAGTTATATAACATTTCTTCTGCCACATCAGAACTTGCATCCCCTGCAAAGAACACAAAAACTCCAACTATAATTTGTACAACTTTAGGATTTTTTATATCATCAACCCATGCTTTTCCCATATGGCCTTGTAAACATGATAAAATCATAGTATCATCCATGTCATCAAATATATGAAACAAACCTTTTTTAAATCACTATCAGCTTCATAAAACATCTTAAATCCCCCTGTTAATATACCGTGTATAAACTAAATTATTAGCTTTATTTACAAATTCTTCTGGTTTCCAATATCTTTTATCATTTAAGTATAAAATTTTTTCTTGAATATTGGGTTCTATTTGAACCTTTGATTTTACAATGTTTACATCTTCTTTTGATGAAAATATTATTGCCTTTATATAATTTATGTGTAACTCCTTAAATATTCTAAAATCGTGTAGTCCATCAAAACATTTATCCCTTATATTACTCAAATTTTTAAAATCAAAATACATTCTTACACCTGGTTTATATCTTAATTTTATATTATCATTAATTTTTCCAAACTGCCTTGAAGCAACAACGATTTCTGATGCTATACTTTCACAATTACAAAAGTCTATATAATCATAAAAATCCGTTGGTTCATTTAACTGAAATCTCACAGTATTAATTTGTTTACCTCTGTTTATTAATTGGTTATAACTTAAAATTTTATTATCTTTTAATATTTCTATAAAACTTTCAATAGTAGTAGAATGACATAAAAATTTATACTTATTCAAATCTAATTTAGGTTCGTCATAATTATTTTTTAATTGGCAAAATAACTTAAATGCAAATTCATAATCCTCCGCCCATATAATTGCTTTTCTATTATATTTATTCTCATAAGTAACACAATTAAACAAATTAAAATAATTACCTATAATCCCTAAACACCATATACCATTTTTAGCTCTACCACTAAATTTATAATTTTTATTTAAACAAATTAATGTATCAAAGCCTTCTTTTTTGGCTATTTTTTCTGCTATACATTTATTTTGTGGCCAACTTTCTTTTTTAAAGATATATATTTTCATATAATAAAACCTTAATTACCTTCTATTAATTTTTTATTTCACTAATTATAACATCTTGTCTAGTTTCATTTATGCAGTGATTGCTAAAAATTTCTCCTTAAAATATCTACTTTTTTCACCCAAATCACATCCTTAGTTAAATCTATATAATAACTGACCTAAGTTAAATATATATCTAAATCCGTTAGGTAGTACTATGGAATCCTATAATTGTATTCACTTACCATAAGCATTAAACTCTACTTTATTTAAATATTCCTTAATTTATTTTATTAAACTCATCTTTTACCATTTCAGTTACATCTAATACCCTATTAATCTGAGTATCAGTCTTTAAATTTTCTCTAGCGTATTTCATTATTTCTCTAATTGCTGGCAATGAATTATCAAACTTTTCATCTATCCACGTGTATCTTGGAAATAACCATACATGAAAATGTTTTGACCTTTCTTCTTGTATTATAGTTACATCTGTAAGACTATCTATTTTTTCTAGAATATTTCTACTCTTATATATAAGCTCTGACAACTCTACCATTTCATTCATTCCCAATTCACTTATAGATCTAATGTGTTTTTTACTCACTATAACTAAAAAACCTTCAATAGGCACCTCTAAATCTTGTTGAATGATAAAATTTTCTGTTTCATAAATTATCCCACCTGGTATTTCCATTTCCTTATTAGCAATTGCACATCCTATGCACTAAGCTTCACAATTATTGTTTAAAATATCTTTAACCATAAACCTGCGCTCTCCCATGTCTTATATGCCTATATTTTATTTAATTTACACCAACTAACTTCTGTGTTATATTCTAAAGTTACTTTGTCATTTTCACTATATTTATTAAATAATTCCTCTAATTCAGCCATCATGCTTTCAAATTTCGGATTCTCTTCACTAGGCATATATGAATATGAACAAATTAATCCCTTTAACCCTTCAAAATCTACTTCTTGTCTATTTATTAAGTTGTTTTTGTGTATAATTTCATCCTTAAAAAATTCAACTTTAGATTCTTTAATATATTTCTCCCCATATTTTTCTGTAAAATTTAAAAATTCACTCATAAATTCATCGGATTTTTTTGGTATATTATATAAAATTACAATTGAGCCATTCGGCTTTAATATTCTTTCAAATTCTTTTCTTGTCTCCATAGTTTCAAACCAATGAAATGCTTGTCCCACAGTAATGACATCTACTGATTTTTCCTTTAGATTTGTATCCTCAGCACCACCATTAATAGAGTGAAAATCATTGTATTCTCCAAGGGATTTTTCAGCTACTAATCTCATATTCTCATTAGGTTCGACGGCATAAACTTTATTTTTATTCTCTAAAAAAACTTTACTTAGAATTCCTGTGCCTGATCCTATATCTGCAATTATACTCCCCTTACTTAGTCCGATAGTTTCTTCTAAATACTGTATTATTTCTCTAGGATATGTTGGTCTGTATTTCCCATAATTTTCTGCGCGATTATTAAATCTATTCTTTGGATTAAGTTCTTTTAAATTCATATAAAATTCACCTTCCAATTCTTTCATAATAAAATTCATTGTATTATTTTAAATATTCTTTAATATTACAATATTCTTTAATGAAGTATCTTTGATACTATATTCTTATTACAGTATAATTATTAATAAATTGTTAAACATCCTTATTATTTTGCTAAGTTTAAAATAATTATATTTATATTTTAAATTCTTATTTTATTTGACATTTTAATTTATAATTTATTACTACATTAGAAAATATACATATCATGTTTTCTTATATAGTGATTTCACCTAATTTTTTAATGGTAGTAAAAATTCTACAGTTGCACCACCATTAACGTTGTTATACGCATGAATTTTACCGTTGTGTTTTTCAACAATAAGTTTGCATATATAAAGTCCCAATCCAGAACTACTTTTATAGGGCATATCTTCATTGCCTTTATAAAATTTATTAAAAATAATATCTGTTTCATTCGTAAAACCTTTACCAGTATCTGAAACCCTAAATAAGAGTGAATTATCTTTTAAAAAACTTTCAAGCAATATTTCATCATTTTCTTCTGTATGTTTTAGCGCATTTGATATAATATTTGAAAGAGTTTCTTCTATTCTAAATGCATCAAAAAAGCAACTGTCTGTACCTTTGAATGAATGGGAAATTACAAAATTTACTTTATTTTCATCACAAAGATAAGAAATGTTTTCTTTAATACATGAAATAAACTCTTCTACATTCACATTTTGCATATTCAAAGATAAGTTTGGTCTTTCTAAATCCCATACTTCATTTAACTGATTTATTAGTACTCTTACTATATCAGCATTGTTTAGTAAAATTTTAATATATGACTCTTTTTCTTTTTCTGATATATTAGTATAGTTACATGAAAGTAATTCCAAATGCCCATGTATAATAGTTATTGGAGTTTTTATATCGTGAGTAAGAGCTAAAATCATATCTTTTCTTTGTTGTGTCATTAACCATTGTGTTTTTAGCGAATCCTCTAAAGCCAATCTCATTTCCTCAAAAGCTAATAAAACATCACCTATTTCATTTTCATAAGACAAGTCTGTTGTAAAATCTAGGCGTCCATTTTTAATTTCATCACTCATTATAATTAATTTTCTAAAGCTCTTCTCAAAACCAAATGAAAACAATAATGAGAAACTAACTGTGACTATAATATTAATTAAAAATATTGCAATAATAGAAAATAAACTAAAAAAAAGTTCACAGCCTATTTTTTGAATAAAGTTGTCAATAACAGTAGTTTCTACAATAGGATTACTTATATATTTTTGGACAAAACCACCTTTTAATTCGTTATTAAAAATTAATGGAGTAAAAACAATCATATAAGTTTTTTTATCAATCTTATTATACTTTTTTACAGAATATCTGTTAGATTTAATAGAAATTTCTTCAGGCAGCTCACTAGAATTTGAAGAATATAAAACATCCTTATTTTTAACAGTACCCAATAATTAAAATTTTTCCCTTTGTCTGTTTATCTATTTCCATTTTAAAATTCTCATCAAAAATCTTATCTATATTTCTTGTTGCATACATTTCATTTGAACATGACAATTTTTTATTATAACTTATAAATAACACTGAACAAATGACAATACTAGAAATAATAATTGATACTATAGTAGTAAAAATAAAGAACAATATAAATTGGGTTTTTATCTTTAGCTTTTTATTTATGTATTTGAAGACTCCCATTTGTATCCTATCCCCCATACAGTCTTTATATAATTTTTAGATATATTATTTAATTTAAATTTACCTCTTATTCTTTTTATATGTTCAGTTACAGTGTTAAGATCACTTTCACTGTCATACCCCCATATAATTTCGAATATTTGTTCTTTAGAAAATACTTGTCCCGGATGAGTGCATAAAAGTTCAATAATTTCATATTCTTTTTTAGCAAAATCTATTATATTTTCATTTTGTTTAATAGATTTTGATATTAAGTTAACTGATATATTATCAAAATCTAATTTAGTTCTTTCTTTTTTTATTAAATTTTTGCAGGTTCTTTTAAAATGAACATTTATTCTTAAAATAAGTTCTTTTAAAGAAAACGGTTTTACTATATAATCATCACCACCAACTAAAAAACCTTTAACTCGTTCTTCTTCAAGTCCTCTAGCAGTTAAAAAAATAATGGGACAATTAACATTTTTTCTAATTTGTTTGCAAATATCAAACCCATTTAAATCTGGAAGCATTACATCAAGTAAAATTATATCTAAATCTTCCCTTATTTTTTCTAAAGCTTCATATCCTCTTATAGCAAAATCAACTTCAAAACCTTCAAATTCTAATGCAGGTTTTATAAAAGAAATAATTTCTTCGTTATCATCTATAATGAGTATCTTTTTATTCATTAACAATAATCACCTCTTATTCTATACCTTTTAACATTAAACATAAAAAACTTTAATATATAAAATTTCTAAGTGTAACTTATCTAAATTAGTCTACTTTTATTCCAAATATATACATAATGGTATATCTTTACTATGTTTATTGCAAGTATAAACTCTTAACTTATTTAGTTGTATTTAATTAAATGATAGATTTGAAATATATTTTATAAATTTGATTTATTATTTTATTTCACATGTTAAAGTTTATAAAAAGTTTATTTTCATCTGTTTATATAATAATAGGTTCTTCCTATATTTAGTTAAAACAAACTAAATTTAGGTGTGAAAATATATTAACATAGGGAGTTGAAATAAATGGATAATAAAAAAATTGAAATTAAAAATGTAAGTAAAACTTTTAGAAAAAGAAGAGTAATTAAAAATGCTTCATTTGAAATTTTAAGTTCAGATATTTGTGGCTTTATAGGGCCTAATGGTGCTGGTAAAACTACAATAATGAAAATGATAACAGGATTAATTAGTCCCGATACAGGAAAAATATTTGTAAATGGTGTGGATGTAACTAAAGATAGAGAAAAAGCTTTATTTGGAATAGGTGCTGTTTTAGAAATTCCAGTATTTTTTGATTATATGTCAGGACGAAAAAACCTTCAAAATTTAGCTAGACTTAATTATGGTATGACTAGAAAAGAGCAACTTGAAAAAGTAGAAGAGGTATTAGAAATTGTAGGGCTTAAAACTAAAGATGATGATAGAGGCGATGATAAAGTAAAAACGTACTCTTTGGGAATGAAGCAAAGACTAGGACTTGCTCAAACATTACTTAATAATCCATCAATAGTAATACTAGATGAGCCAACTAATGGACTTGATCCTTTAGGTATGAAAGAACTAAGAAATTTAATATTAAAACTTAGAAATGAAAAAGGAATTACTTTTTTAATATCAAGTCACCATTTAGATGAGCTTCAAAAAATATGTAATAAATATGTGCTTATAAAAGATGGAGATATAAAGTGGAGTGGCAAATCAAATGCACTATTAGATTCTATAGGTAATACTAGAACATTAGAAGATGTTTTTATGGAATCCATGGGCTAAATCTGTTAAAAAACTATGAGGTGAATTTAATGTTTAAGAATATTTTTATTTATGAATTCGAAAAATTTTGGTTGAAAAGGATTAATATACTCTGCTTTATTAGTATACCAATAGTCATATTAATATCATTAAAATTTGCATTAGAAACTAATATTAATACAAATTTTACAGAAGTAATATTTAGTTCTAATATGAATTTTCATATATCAAGTCTTCAGGAAATGTTATTAACTGCCTTTAATCTAATTATAATAATTTTTTTCATATTGAGTTTTAATGAAGAATATAGAAAAGGAAATTTAAGGTTAGCTTTTTCAAGAGCAATTTCTATAAAAAAGCTGTATATAGCTAAAGTTTTAGTATTAGCTTTAAATATATTTTTAATGCTTATAGTTCACTTTTTTATCGCTATTATTATAGCTAATATTTTTTTGCCTAAAGTTAGTGAGACGGCATTATTCGTAAAAGAAGGATTATATAGTTTTAGTAGTGTAGCTTTATATACTATTAAATATTATTTTTTAGCATATTTAACATTGATAGCATTTGGAAGTATGGTTCAATTTTTTTCTATAAAGTGCAAAACAATAACAAATGCATTAGGAGCCAGTATAGGTGTATTATTTATAAATATTATTTATATGGCAGTTATACTTAGTTTTTGTAATGAAACAAATATAGATAGCTATATGTCTATATCAACAATTTATACTCAATTTAATGGAGCTGCAAGTTTTGCTGCTGGAATTACAAATATTTTTCTAATTAGTATGATAATAATTATTTTAATTTTTCAAACTTTATCGTACTTAGCATTCATAAGTGAAGATTATTTAGAATAGAAAGGAAGAAAAGTTATATGAGAGGATTAATTTTAGCTGAGTATGAAAGAATTTTTCAAAGAAAAAGTACTAAAATATTGTTTGGGATTTCAATCCTATTTCAAATTTTTAATTTTATGTTACTTCAAGTTCATTGGAAAAACAGTACAGTAATTTTAAAAAGAGGAGTGGAGCTTCCCCTTGATAATCTTAATTATGCAGTTATGCAATTACTAGATTTTAATGTTATTTTAATATTCATTATATTGCCATTATATTTTTCAGAATGTTTAAGTTTAGAACTTGATACAGGCGCTTATAAAATGATAGTATTAAGACCAATAAAAAAGTGGAAACTATTAGTATCTAAGTGGATAGCTATAGCAAGTACTTATGCATTAACTTTATTATGTGTTTATTTAACAAAAACTTTAATTGGATATATGTTTATGCCTAAGGTTAAATCCACAAAATATTTTATTTTAAACTCCTCTGTAGGAATAGGTGGTTCTATAATATACAACTTAAAATATTATTTAATAATATTTTTAATACATTTATCATTGCTTGGTATAACTTCATTAATAAGTACTGTAGTAAAAAAGCCTATTTTAACATTTTTAGGAAGTATTACTTTTATGCTTACCTCAATATATTTATTTAAACCAATGTTTGATATATTTTTTAAAACAACTGAAATTGGATACTATATTTTGGCAGGCTCCTATAATTTTAATAATATATATATTGTTTTACTCATTAC
>NZ_HE611055.1:177602-206017 GCF_000285575.1 Clostridium senegalense JC122
TGAAATTGGATACTATATTTTGGCAGGCTCCTATAATTTTAATAATATATATATTGTTTTACTCATTACTTTGTGTTGTTTAGGAACGTCTCTCTTTATTTGGAATAAAAGAATAGGTAAAATGGTATAATTCACAATTAAATTTAAAACACCAAGTAATAATGTAAAAAGTAACGTTTTATCATTATGTACTCGGTGTTTATATTGTTTTTGTGTTTTTAATAATCTTCAATATAATATTATAAATAAACAGTATTTCAAACTTACTACTTCAACTTCTTTTTATCACTTATATAAGCTGCATATTAATTAATTCGCTTCCCTTTAAAAAACCTAGCTTATAGTATAAATCTTCTGCCCTATTCCCTATATCTACATACAATCTAATAGCTGAATATTCTTCATTTAACACAGTAAGTGCCTTCTTTATCATATTAGTACCAATTCCTCTACCTGAGTAACCTGGTTTCACAGCAATTTGAGAAATTAATGGCCACTCTTTCCAAATAGATATATAACAAAGCCCTACTAAATCTTTAGTATGTTTATCATATACAAGTGTTGATGCTTTATTTAAAATACCTTTTCCTAAATTATCATCAAAATACTCTTTAACCCATGAAGTATACTCCTCTAAACTATAATTAAAATTTAATCCTTCATTATTTTCAAATGCTTCATATAAAACTTTTCCCATTTCCAATTCATTTTCTTTATTAGGTGAACAAACATAAAAATCATTTTCCCAAGTAATATCAAAGACTTCCGTTGGTCGTATCATCCAACGTCCACTTTCAACTCTTACAAATCCTATACTTTCATAAGATTCAATTTGATGTAGATTAACTACAGAAGCTTCAATAGGTTTAGATATATCTGACCACTCAACTAAAACTTCTTTAAGCTTTTTTAGTATGATACCTTCATCTAAACAGGGTGGAATTAAAAATAACCCTTCTATAAAATTAGGTTCAATAATAACCCCACCAACTTTTTTATCATCTTTTATTATCCAAAAACAATTATCATCTCTATCAATAATTGAACAAACATTATCATAACTTTTTTCAAATGAATTATTTATATAATAAATTCCATAATATTTAGAAAACACTTGATTTTCTGCGCTTGCAAGAGTATATCCTTCTTCTAAATCATATTTAAATATTTCTTTTGAATATGTCATGTACACTCACCGCCTTATATATCATATTAACTTTTCTTCTATATCAAGTATCCATTCCCTTATACATTTTATAACATATTTTATACTTTCCTCTTCAAAGGGATTTTTTAGATTCCCTAATTTAATAATTTCTAAAAATGATTTACTTCCCCCAGCTTCACATACTTTCATGTAGTCATTCCAAGCTTCTTTACTATTTAATTTAGATTTGTACCAAAAATTAAATGCAACTATTTGTGCCAATCCATAATCAATATAATAAAATGGATCTACAAAAATATGAGCTTGTCTTAGCCAGTATCCACCTTTATTTAAAAAATCATTTTCCCCATAATCTCTATATGGGATATACTTCATCTCAAGCTTTCTCCAAATTTTATTACGTTCTTCATATGTAGCCTCTGGTTTTTCATATACAAAATGTTGAAATTCATCTACTATAACAATATAAGTTAATAAATATAATTGATTAACCATATGATAAAACTTATATTTTTCTATATCTTTATCAAAAAATTCTTTTATCCATGGTTCTATTAAAAATTCCATACTCATAGAACATATTTCTGCAACATCTTCAGATGGAATTATATATTCTGGTATATCATAATCTTTACATAAATATAATTGAAATGCATGTCCCAATTCATGAATAATTGAATTTAAATCCTCTGTAACTCCGTTATACACTAAAAATACGAATGGAGCTTTATATCTAAAAATATACTCACAAAATGCAAAAGATTCCTTATTTTCTCTTCTTTCAATGTCAATAAGATTATTTTCAAGTATATATTTAAAAAACTTTCTCGTTTCATCTGATATTTCTTCATACACCTTTTGTAATTTTTTTATAATATCTTTTTCTTTTATATTTAATTGAGAATTTCCATTTTTAAATTGTATAATCTCATCATAATATTTTAATTTATCTACACCAATTCTTTTTCCCTGACGCTTTGCAAGTTCCTTATTTAATGGAACAACATACTCTAGTATTTGTTTTCTAAAGTTAGATACCATATTTTTATCATAACCCACTCTTTTCATACGTGCATATCCCATATCAATAAAATTTTCATATCCCATTTTTAAAGCCATTTTATTTCTTACTTTTACAAGTTTATCAAACAGATTTTGTATCTCATTTTCATTTTCTATATATATTTCTGTTTGAGCTTCATATCCACTTTTTCTTATTTCTCTTAAATCAGAGTTTATATATTCATTGAACTCATATATTCCAATAAATTTTCCATCAAATTTTTTTCTACTTTTTAATTTGTTAAATAGCTCAAAATAATCAACCATAATCTTATTTTCTTCTTGTAACTCTTCTATTATTTCATCACAAACACATTTCATCTTCATTTTTGCCAAATCAAAAAGTTGATTCCCATATCTACACTTAATCATTTTTTTAAATTTCGAACTATCTAAAGCCTTATAATATTCGCAAATTAATCCATCCATAATAGGTTCAGCATCTGCATAATACTCCATTTCTTTACTATAAAACTCATTATCTACGCCTAAACATTTTCTTAATTCACAAATAACTTTCATAGATATAAATTCATTTCTAATTTCATTAATTTCATTTATTACAAAACATTGATTTTCATAAGAATCACTATTTCTAAAATCCTCTATTAACTTAAGAACTTTTCTTTTAGCTTCTTCTATATCCACCCTTTTATATTTAAAATCTTCAAATCTCATAACATTCTCCTAAATTTAATTCTTTTATAATTTATAAAAATCATATTATCCATGATTTAATATTTGCATATATAGGGTTTCAAATATGATTTTTAATTGTAACTTAGAAATTCTTATGAGGTTTTTTAACATTTTTAGGATTGAAACCCAAGGACGGGTTTCGCGACTGCCTATACAGGACGTCACTGAAATATGTTTAGAAGTATCTAATTTTAAATATTAAATTTAAACCCTATAAAACACTTTTATATTAAAACAAAAAATAATAGTGTTTCCTTTCCTATTCCATATTAATCTTTTTTCTCATACTTAAAATCCTATACTCATTTTTCTCTATTTCTCCTACTGATGTATTAAAGACTTTAAACCCTGCTCTTTCGTAAACTTTTATTGCTCTTTTATTAAATTCAGCAACGCCACATCTAATGTATTCCCCATTGTAATCATATTCTTTTAATGCAAACTTTACACATGCATCAACAAACTTTTTTCCTAATCCTATTCCACAAAGTTCTGGTTTTAATCCCCAACCAACCCACATTTCATATTTTTCTTCAAGAGTGTTTTTTACAATTTCATGTTTAACATACCCCTCATCTTCTTCATCTTCACTATTTTCTCTAAAAAATTCTATTGTTAACTCACCTATAATATCATTTTTTTCATTTAAAACTGCAAACCTTCCTAATCCCCACGTTTCTTTATCTAATAAAAATTCTTTTTCGTTAACATAACTATATATATTATATTTACCTTCATAATTCCAATTATTAATTATTTCCTTTGCATACTCTAAGTTCATTGGAACAAATTCAAAATTCATATCATTATTCTCCAATCAAATTTTCTACTAGCTTCATATTAATCAATTCGCTTCCCTTTAAAAAGCCTAGTTTATAGTATAAATCTTCTGCCTTATTCCCTATATCTACATACAATCTAATAGCTAAATATTCTTCATTTAACATAGTAAGTGCTTTTTTTATCATATTGGTACCAATTCCTCTACCTGAGTAACCTGGTTTCACAGCAATTTGACAAATTAATGGCCACTCTTTCTAAATAGATCCTACTAAATCTTTAGTATGTTTATCATATACAAGTGTTATTGAACAAACATTATCATAACTTTTTTCAAATTAATTATTTATTTAATAAATTTTATAATATTTAGAAAACACTTGATTTTCTGTTCTTGCAATGGTATATCATTCTTCTAAATCATATTTAAATATTTCTTTTGAATATGTCATGTACACTCACCGTCTTATATATCATATTAACTTTTCTTCTATATCCAGTATCCATTCCCTTATACATTCTATAACATATTTTATACTTTCCTCTTCAAAGGAATTTTTTAGATTCCCTAATTTAATAATTTCTAAAAATGGTTTACTCCCATAAGCCTTACATACTTTCATATTGAATATATATAATCATCTTCTCCAACCTCTTCACTAATAAAAGATATATTATTAGGATTTAATGGATCAGTAATAGAATTTTTATATAAATCTTTTTGCCTGCTCTTATAATTTAATAAAAATTATATTTAAACTTAACATCATTTCTAACTTTGTATGTTTTAAACCAAACATTCGTATTTAATAATTTTTTCATCAAATTTTCTTCATAATTATATCCTGGAAAAGAACCAAATATTAATATATTTTCTATAGGTTCTGTCTGTTTATATATATAAGTAACTAATACATTTTCCTTATCTCCATGAACCTTTTCAATTAATGGAGCACCATGTTTTTTCACATATTCCCAAAACTTATTTATTGCATTTATGTCTCCATCTTTTATTTTTTCTTCTAATTCACTTATTTTATAACTACTAAACTCTTTATCGCTCATTTTTCACCTCTTTTAATAATTATATTTTTTAAATCAATATATTATTTAATAATTCTTTCACTTGGAAGCCCTTCAACTATATCTGAAAAATGCATGTGATTAAATTTCCATTTACCTTCTTTTTTCACTAATACACCAAGAAATCTCATAGGACAAATTGAGTTTTCATTATAAGATTCTAGACAGTTTAATGACATATTTATTGAAAATAACATGTTTTGTAATAACTCTTTTTGCTTTTTATTCTCTCGTATAAAATATTCAAAGTTAGATTTTGGCCAAGTACAAACAGTCTTTTCTAAAAACTTAAATTTTATAAATGCCTTTGAAATAACAACAGCCATATCCCCTAAAACTGAAATATATGCATTTTCTTTGTTTACATTAAAGTCCCCCCAATATTTCCAGTCACATTCTAATAATTCCTTACTTTCTTCAAACCCATGAAAATTTTCTCCATTATCGGTTCCAAATATATATAAATTCTCATCATGATGAAATAATTTTTCACCATAATAGTCAACAAGTGATGCATCCCTTTTGTCATAACTTTCTTGTAAAATTTCTAATACTTTCTCAATTTCATTTACTTCTTTATCTTCTTTATTTTTTATTGGAAGTATTTTAAACTCATCCTCAATGCTTGCATCATCAATTATTAAATCCTCTCTTGCTCCTCCAAATGAAATTTTCATGTGTTTTATCTTCCATTTAGAATTATCTTTAACTGTAATAAATGTTGTTCTAAAAGGAAATACATATTCTTCACCTAAACTTATATCATATAAACTTCTTGATATTTGATCTGAAAATTGAACTAAATCAGCTTTTGATATTTCTCTTGCATTTAATATATTTGATAACCTATCAATCATAATATTTGAAGCTTTTTCTTCACTGATGTTATTTAAACTTTTTCCACTAATTGCTATGCAAGCTACATCTTCTTCTGCATTTATTACAGAGTTTTCTATATCTAAATCAATATTCTTTAAATAACTATTTTTATCACTCCAATAAATTCTAATTGCATTTTCTATTTGAGATAATCCAAAATACCAACTTTTTTTCTCCTACTCCTAAAAGACTTGTATTATCTTCGTCAATAAAAAATTCTTTAATGAACTCTTCAATATTATTCGAATCATTTTTTATATATTTTTCTTGAAACGCTTTTAAAAAATTCTTTTATTTCATTTATTACTTTAGTATTTTTAGTCATAATAATAGCCCCCACTTTTTACTCTCTATATATTAATTTTATTAACTTTAACTAAAATTATATATATCCAAAACTATTCTGTATCAAATTTGATATAAAAAAAGCCCCATCATCAATACCTTTAATAGTTTTGATGATAGGACTTTTTTATATTTTAAATTAACCACTTTGTAGTAAATTTTCTCTTTTTTCTTTACTTATGATTCTTCGTATACTTTGTTCTGATAGAAAGTATTCCTTAGCTAACTGTGTAACCTTAATTCCCTTATTATATTTTCTTAAAATCTGAGAATTTCTTTCCTTTAGCATTTTTTTAGCTCCACTTTTTTCTCCCCAAGACTTTTCATTTTCAGTTTTTCTTGGTATATATAAATACTCTCCATCTATATAATTTTGAATTACTTCTATAATCTCCTCTGGTAAAACCTCATACGCTTTAACATATTTCATACTCATTGCCCCCCTTAATACTATTAATTAAGGCAAAGACCTATGAAAAAGTAAGCTTACATATCTTATCGGAGCTTGTTTGTTACAGCTACTAACAATTATCTAGCTCCAAGCAAAGCATAGCTGACTTAGTCATTCTGGTCTTTGCTTGAAGCATTTTATTTACAGTACAATATTGCAATATATAATCTCTCATTTTTACACCACCTTATACATTTATCTATAAAATTATAAGTCAATATTTTATTATATTCTTATAATGTTTTACATATAATTGATTCTTTAAATTCGCAATTCAATATGTCCATAAACACCTCATCAAATTCATTTCACCTACTAATTTCTTTTAAAAATCCATTTTTATTTTTCCTCTAATGCAAGCATATTTATTTCTTATATTTTAGATTTACACTTGCTTTTATAACCACATGCTTTATATAACTTTGTAAAAACATTTAAAAAATTGCACCCTAGTGATATACAAATATAATTATAATATAAAATAACATTATAGATATTAATGTTATTACTTTAGATTGTTAACAAATGGTAAATTACCACCAATTTTTAGCTATTTTTAATGCTACTTAAGAATATTATAATTATCTATCAAACACTACTGACATGTTATTCTTTAAATGGTCAATTTCTTTATTTCCTATTATATCTACATATATTCTAAGTGAGTTTTTTCATTCCAATTACTTCATAAATTGCACTATACTTAATTTTGGTATACAATGGAGGTTTTATTTTTTCTATTCATAACTATAAACTTTTTAAAATCATAGGTATAACCTATGGCATTCAATATAGAAAAAAAGCCCTTGAACTTCAAAGGCTTAAATATGATTATCATCTTATATAAGGCATAATCATATAAATAATAGACCAATATTCTTTTATTTCTTTTCATATGCCTTATATAATTACTTTTTATTTATTCCTCAACAATTTTATAATAAGTCCTTGTTGTTAGAGCAAATATTATAAAATAAATAATTGTAAAAACTAAAATTGTTATTAACGTAGTTATTCTAAATAATGCTACATTTGTTAACATGAAAACTGCTAGCAACTTCGTGATTATAGGAAATGCAAAAACAATATGAATTACTGAAAAAGTAATTGGTATGAAAAATATCATTAAAACTTGGCTTCTTATAGTTCTTTTTATTTCAACCTTACTCATACCAACTTTTTGCATTATTTCAAATCGTTCTTTATCATCGTATCCTTCAGATATCTGTTTATAATAAATAATTAATACTGTTGCCATTAAAAATAATATGCCAAGAAAAATTCCTAAAAAGAACAATCCTCCATATAAAGATAAAAAATCTTTTTTATTACTTTCTATACTCTCGGCAGTAACAGCCATATTATTTTCATCAAATTTTTTATTTAATTTATTTGAAATTGTAATCATATCATTTGATTTTCCATTAACATCAAATCCAACTATGTATCCTTTACGCTTTTTATTAAGCTCACAAATATTGTTGATATCTTTTGAAATCACTGTATACGACTCTACTATATCCGTAAAACTTCCCGATATACTTTCTAATTTATCTATCTCTTCTTTTACTTTATAAGTTTTATCATTAATAGTAATACTATCTTTTCCATATTTCTTCTTTCCTTCTGAAAAAATAATAACTTCATCATCACCAAGATTTACATTTTTATTTTCTAATCTGTTGTAATCTGAAAGTGGAACAGCATTTATAAAACAAACATCTGAATCAAGTAAATCATCTTTTATGACTAAAAATTTGTCTTCTTCTTTTACACATGGAATAGTATATTCTAAATAATTTACCCTATTTTTTGCTACTATATTATTTTCTTTTATTTCACTATCTACAATTCTATCTATTTTTTCACGTTGGCTTTTTTCAACTTCTGATGTATTTATTAAAACTTCTCTTGGATATCTATTTCTTAAAACATCTTCCACTCCAACATATAAAGAAACCGTTGTTGAAAGCATAACAAGTACTGCTGTGCTTAAAATACAAATGTTAGCAAGACCTACTGCATTTTGCTTCATCCTATATATCATTCCAGAAACAGATACAAAATTGCTTGTTTTATAATAAAACTTTTTATTTCTTCTTAAAAGCTTTAATAAAGCAATACTTCCTGCTGTAAAAAGCGCATAGGTTCCTATAATAACTAAAATAACAGAAGTAAAAAACAATTGTAAAGCTGAGAGTGGTGATTTAACATATAAAGCTATTCCATATCCAGCCCCAAGTGCTACAACACCTATAATTGTCATAATCCATTTCGTTTTAGGTTCTTTTTCTCCATGCTGCCCACCTTTTAAAAGTTCAGTTGGATTAGATCTTTTAATTTCAAATAAATTTGCCATTAGTGTCATAAAAAAGATTCCTATAAAAAGAATTAATGTTCTTACTATAGATATTTTTGAAATATAAAATCCGAAAGCTACTGGGAAATTAAGCACCTTTAAAAATAACAAGAACATAAACTTATCAAGAATAATTCCGCCAGTTAGTCCAAATATGAAACTAATACTTGCAATAAAAATATTTTCTAAAAATAAAACCTTCGCAATGTGTTTCTTACTAAGCCCTAGCACATTGTATAACCCAATTTCCTTTTTCCTTCTTTTTATTAAAAAACTATTGGTATAAAAAAGAAATATAGTTGAAAAAATACCAATTACAACTGTTCCAAAAGAAAGCATACTTTTCAAACTATCTGATCCTGGAACTTGGTATAATCCCGGGTTCTTTGAAATAGAGCTCATAATATAAAACATCATAATACTACATATACACGTAATAATGTATGGGATATAAGTTTTGCTGTTTTTTCTAATATTACTTATTGCTAATTTAAGATAAAACATTCTACTCATTTACATCCCCTCCATTGGTAATTATTGTTAATGCATTGGAGATTTTTTCAAACATTTCCTCATTAGACATTATTCCTCTATATATCTGATGGAACACTTCTCCATCTTTAATAAATAATACTCTACTAGCATGACTTGCAGCTTTAATGCTATGAGTAACCATTAAAATTGTCTGACCTCCTTCATTTATTTCTGAAAACATTTTTAATAAATGATCTGTAGCCTTTGAATCAAGTGCACCTGTTGGCTCATCTGCTAAAATAAGTTGCGGATTAGTAATAATAGCTCGTGCAACAGCTACCCTTTGCTTTTGTCCGCCAGAAACTTCATAAGGGTATTTCGATAATATTTCCTTGATACCTAACTTATTTGCAATACGCTCTAATCTACTTTCCATTTCATTGTATGATTTTCCTGATAGAACAAGTGGTAAAAATATATTGTCTTTTAAAGAAAATGTATCAAGTAAATTAAAATCTTGAAATACAAATCCTAAGTTATCTCTACGAAATGTAGCAACTTCACTTTCTTTTATAGATACAATGTTTTTTCCATTTAATAAAATCTCACCACTAGTTGGTTTATCTAAAGATGCCAATATGTTAAGTAAAGTAGTCTTTCCTGAACCTGATTCACCCATAATAGCTACATATTCACCTTTTTCTACCGAGAATGTTACATTTTTTAATGCTTGTACTTTATTCCCACCAAATCTTGTCATATATATTTTTTTTAAATTGTTTGCTTCTAACAACTTCATAAGAAACTCCTCCTAAATAACATTTAAACCTATTATTTTCAAACCTAAACTTAAGAACTTAAATTTAACCGTCTATTCTTTATTTGATTATGCATAAAATATTTTTTAGAATTTAATCTACTTAAATTCAATATCTTCTATGTTTTTATTATAAAAAAAAGAAAATACAATGCCACAATTTAGCCTTGCATTTTCCTATCTAACCTTACACTTTTGTAAGCACCTTATTATTCAAACATAGTTTTAGCTGAAAAAAGATCAATTTTAACTGTTGTACCTACCCCTATTTCAGAAGTAATTATTATTTTGTGTGATAACTTATTCAATATTTTTTTGCAAAGATATAATCCAATACCTGTCGCCTTTTTGTCCATACGCCCATTATACCCAGTATAACCATTTTCAAATATTCGTGGTAAATCTTCTTTAGCAATTCCTATTCCTGTATCCTCAATAATCAAAATCTTTTCATTAGACTTATGCATATATATAGTTATTTTGCCTTCATTTGTATATTTTAAAGCATTAGATAATATTTGTTCAATTACAAAGACTAACCACTTTTCATCAGTTAAAACAGTACAATTTATTTCATTAAATTCAAGAGATATATTCTTTCTGATAAATGTGTTAGCATGTTTTCTAACTGCTTGTTTTATAATTTTAGATAAATCACAATTTTTTAAAACTAAATCTGATGATGCATTTTCAATTCTCAAATAACCTAAAACCATTTCAACATATTGTTCAATTTTAAAAAGCTCTGCTAATAATTCTTTGTTTCCTTCACTTTTTTCCATCTGTAGCAATAATCTCATTGCAGAAATAGGTGTCTTAATTTGATGTGCCCAAAGATTATAATAATCCATCATTTCTGTACGCTTCATGTCTGCTTTTGAATTCATCTCTATCTTGTTATTATAAAGTTCTACTAAAATATTTTGATAATTCTTTTCAATTAAGTTTTTTGCTAAAGGCATTTTCTCTAAACTAATAGTAATTTGTTTTTTTAAAACATATAATTGGTTATGCTTCTTATAATACTTAATAAAATCATATACTATAAATATAATAGCAACAGTACATGATAATAAAAATGAATATACTATTGCTTCAAGTTCTAAAGAATACAAAGAAAATACTGCAATGAAAATCATAATAAAAATACTATATATAAATATGATTTTTATATGGTCTTTAATATACGAAATTAATATACATAAAAACGTTTTTTTTCCATAACTAATTTACCATATATCCTATACCTTTTTTAGTTTTAATAAAATCAATAAGTCCAATATCACTTAACTTTTTTCTTAATCTCGTAACATTAACAGTTAAAGTATTATCATCAATAAAGCTATCACTTTCCCATAACCTTTTCATAATATCTTCACGAGAAATCACTTTTTCTGCATTTTCCATTAAAATTTGAATTATTTTAAATTCATTTTTAGTAAGTTCAATTTTAGAATTTTTATACTCTATAGTTGTATCACTAATATTTAAAACTGCTCCATTATGCTCAATTACATTCATTTGTCCACTAAAAGAATATGTTCTTCTTAACAACGCTTGCACCTTTGCAATAATAACATTTAAATCAAATGGCTTGGCAATAAAATCATCGCCTCCCATATTTACAGCCATAACAATATTCATATTGTCAGACATAGATGAAATAAAAATAATAGGAACCTTTGATATTTTACGAATTTCAGTACACCAATGATATCCATTAAAAAATGGTAGCGATATATCTAACAGAACTAGATGTGGATTAAACTCAATAAATTGCTTATTAATATCCTTAAAGTCTACAACAAACTCTGCATCATAATTCCATTGACTTAAACAGCTTTTAAGTGACTTTGCAATTACTAAATCATCTTCAACAATTAAAACTTTATACATAAATTACTCCTCTCAATACTTTCAATTCTATTTTCCCTTTAATATAATAACACTTAAATTTATTTTATTTTTAACTATTCCTTATATAGATTTCTAATTTGAAGTTTTAACCTACGTGAATATTCTACTTTTATAAGACATTACTTTTCCTATTTTACAAGTCAATTCTTCAATTTTAAAATTATACAATATTTCAATATTTATAGATAATCTTCTCATAAGAAGGTCTTCTTTTGCAGTATTAAATTATTATCACTTGTTCAACAGTAATATCGAATACTTTCCGTAAATTAATACATAATTTTATACAAATATAATTATAATATAAAACGACATTATAGATATTAATTTTTATTGATAATTTGTAAATATAAAAACTCCACCAATACTATAAAAAGCATTGGTGAAGTCTTCATTATCTTTTCATTTCTTTTTGTATTTGTTTTAAAGCCTTTTTAGATCCACGTTTTATATCTTTTTCTAACTTTCTTTCTTTGAAAGATACAAATATTTGATTTAAATCATATCCTTCTGGATATAATTCTTCTGCCTTTATTTCTAACTTAATCCTCTTATAATTTATTTCTTTTAAATTATTATTTATAAAAATAATTAGATTATTAAATTCATCTTTTTCCTTATATACTATACCATACTCATTGTCATCTATTATAAAAACTTTATCTCCTACTTTGTAATCACAATTATATTCTCTTTTAGCTTCTTTTTCATTTTTAATTATTTTACTACTTCTTAGAAAATCATAATTGTAGTTTTTATTTTTTATATATTCTTTAGTTCTTTCTATTACAGGCTTATCTATTCCCATTTTTTCGGCTATATATAAAGCATTACTATTTCCTGATTTGCCTATTTGCAATTTATATAGCGGTTCTAAAGTATCGCATTTAAATTCCATAGCTGCATTTTCAAAATCAGGATGATTAAAAGAGAAATTTTTAATTTCACCATAATGAGTTGATGCTACCGTTATACATCCTTTATGATAAAACTCCTCTAGTATAGATATGGCTAATGCTGCACCTTCATTTGGTTCTGTTCCACTTCCTATTTCATCAAATAATAATAGTGTTGATTTATCACTTAATTTTAAAATTGCAGCTAAATTTTTTACATGAGATGAAAAAGTACTTAAAGCGTTTTCTATACTCTGATTATCTCCTATATCAACAAATACCTTATTAAAAACAGCCATTTCCGTTCCATCTTTAGCTGCTATATGAAACCCAGATTGAACTGCTAAAGTTAACAATCCAATAGTTTTTAAAACAACAGTTTTCCCTCCTGCATTAGGTCCTGTTATAATTAGAGTTCTAAAATCTTTACCAATGTTACAATCTAAAGGGACACTATCTTTTAATAATGGATATTTTCCCTTTACTATATTAATATATCCATTTTTATTCATTAAAGGCTTTACACCATTTATGCTTTTACTATATTTAGCCTTTGCAAAAATCATATCATACTCTGATATAACATCTATATTCATCTTTAATTCTTTTATTTTTTCAAATATCATATTTGTTAATAATGCTAATATTTTATACTCTTCTACATCCTCTTCTGATTTTAAAACAGCAAGTTCACTTGTATACTTTTGAATTGATGCTAATTCAACAAACACTGTAGTACCCTTTGGTGATGTTTCTATTATACTTCCTTCTATACTATTTTTATAAGCAGCCTTTATAGGAATTGTAAACTTTCCATTTCTCTCACTTATAAAGAATTCCTGTATATAATTTTTATTGCTACTTGATTTTAAAAATTTTTCAAGCTTCTCTCTTATTTTACTTTCACAACTTTCAATATGACGTCTTATCTTTTTTAATTCCCTTGAAGCATTTGAGTCTACTCTATTACTTTTAATTGATAAATTTATTTCTTCTTCTATATAACTTAAATCAGATATATTATCACCATAGGCACTTAATGTAGGTGCATATCCTTCCTTGTCTTTTATAAATATTTTCACCTTTCTACACCCTCTTAAAAAGTCAGATATAGTTGTTAAATCCGAAGGCTCTAAAGCAGCACCTTTTTCTATTTTTTCTATATAATTTGTAATATTAAATATTCCTTCTAATGGTATATGATATCCTGCATCTAAAAGATTTCTCCCTTGTGATGTTTCATCTAACATTCTATTTACTTGCTTTAAGCTATTACTAGGCTCTAGTTTATCTAATAAAATTTTTCCTAAACCACTAACACAATATTCTTTAACTATTTCTTTTAACTCGTGATAATTTAATTTTTCTAATGTTTCTTTATTCATCTTGTTAATACTCCTCCTCTTAAACAATCAATAAATAATTTATTGATTGAAATAAATAATATCAACAAGTCTTCTATATTTTTTACTCACCTTGCATGATAGACTTCATTTTTTCAATAAAAAAAGCCATGGATACACCACAGCTTTAAATTAACACTTTTAAAGATATTTAAAAATGATTTTTAAACACCTTCACAATGAGTAAATTTGCAGACTTGTATCTTAATAATTTTAATTAATTTCACAACAAATAAAGGTAAAATACCCAATTTTTAGAAATTAATATTCAATTAATTATTTAAGATACTAAACACTCACAAACTTCCCTCGCTTTACTTTTGAAATCTATCTATTTTAAATTTATATTTATATAATATCATTTATTTTTTTAACGTCAATCATGTTAGTTTTATATTTTTTATAATTAATAACCATACTCCACATCTATCCCATAATCAAAGCAGTAAATATGTCATTATTAAAATTTTGTATCTTTAAGGTTTGTTCTAATACAAAATTCACCAAAATATACAATATAATTGGTATAAAGATAATAAGAGCTAATATTAAAATTTCATTTTTAATATTCATTTTACTTATTATTCTTTGTGGAAAGTCATAAATTTTATAAAATTTTGAAAACACAATTATAAATATAATTGTATAAGCTATATAAACCTTATCACTATTCATTCTTTAAATTCCCCTTATTTAGTTTTACCTTTAAATATATTATCTATTATTTGTAATGTAAAATAAATACATTATTGTATTTTAATTATACATAATTTATTAATAAACTGTAAACTTTGCATATTGTATATATTTTTAAATTTAATTGTATACTTAATGAAATAATCCTAAACTATAGTATTTAAGCACAGTTTGCTTTTTTATATATGAAATATAATCTTGAATTTTCAAAATTATATTTTATTTTCATTAAGAATTGGTCGTAACTTTTTATTACTTATTTGCATAAAGTACTAATAGATTATCTCAAAACATTTAGTTATAAGGATGTGTAAATGAAATGAATCCTATTTATTTGGATAATAACGCAACTACACATATTTTCCCTCAGGTAATGAATGAAATGCTTCCCATATTAAATGATAATTATGGAAACCCATCTAGCTCTCACGAATTAGGGAAATATTCAAAACTTGAATTAGAAAAGGCTAGAACAAAAGTAGCGCAATTACTAGGATGTAAATCTCAAAATATTATTTTTACCTCTGGAGGAACAGAAGGCAATAATCTTGCACTTAAGGGATTTGCTGAAACTTTAAAAGAAAAGCATCACTTTATAACTTCTATGGTTGAGCATTCTTCTGTATTAGAAAATTTTAATTATTTGGAGAAAAATGGACATACAGTAACTTACCTTCCAGTAGATCATAATGGTCTATTATATCCAAATCAGGTAGAAGAAGTTATAAAATCTCATCCAAATACAGCATTAATCTCAATCATGTTCGCAAATAATGAAACTGGAGTACTTTTCCCAATAAAAGAAATCGGCAAAATTTCAAAAAAATACAATATACTTTTTCATTGTGATGCTGTTCAAGGAGTAGGTAAAATACCTATTGATGTAAATGATTTAAATATAGACCTTCTTACTATATCAGGTCATAAAATACATGGTCCTAAAGGTTGTGGTGCCCTATATATACGTGATATGAATAAAATTGCTCCATTAATACACGGTGGTGGACAAGAAAATGGTAAACGTAGTGGAACAGAATCATTACCTACTATAGTTGGTTTCGGTAAAGCCTGTGAAATTATTTCCAATACAATGGATAAGTTTATCCCTAATATCACAAAATGTAGAGACCTATTAGAACAAGGTATTATTAAAATTATGCCTACTGCATTAATAAATGGATATGAATCAACCCGTTTATGCAACACTACAAATATTCAATTTTCAGGAATACGTGGTAAAGATCTTCTTGATAAGCTTTCTCAAAATAAAATATATGTTTCTCATGGTTCAGCTTGCTCAAATAACCATTTAGGAAATTCTCATGTTTTAAAAGCTATGGGATTGACTGATTCTCAAATATGCTCCAGTTTGCGTTTTAGTTTATCAAGGGAAACAACAGAATATGAAATTAATGAAGTTTTAAAAAAAATGTCACAAATATTACCAAATGACGTTAAAAAGAATGTGGAATTTATTGGACAAGCTAATTTTTTATCTCTTAATAATGAAGATAGTACTTTAAAGTCCTATGGCATTATTGAAAAAGATTTAAGAAATCTATGGACATTAACTATGGGAGACCCTAATATTTCTATTGCTATATTAGATGGCTCAGTTGATTTATCCCATAATTGTTTTAAAAAATCTAATATAAAAAGCATAGATTTTTTGAATAATAAAAGTACAGTGAAAGGAACAGCTACATCACATGGTACTCATGTTACCAGTATAATTTTTGGACAACATTCATGTGGTGTTCCAGGGATAGCTCCAAATTGCAAGGGTATTCTAATACCAATCTACTCGGATAATTTTGGAAATAATTCCATAAAATGCACTCAAGAAGATTTAGCTGCTGCAATTTTAAAGGCAGTTGAACTTGGTGCTAATATTATAAATATTAGTAGTGGACAACTTGTGCATAGTGAAAATGCCAACTATCATTTAATGGACGCAATTAAAATATGTGATAAAAAAGGGGTTCTTATTGTTGCTGCTGCTGGAAATGATGGTTGTAGATGTCTTCATATACCAGCCTCAATTCCATCAGTACTTGCTGTAGGGTCTATGGATTCTAATGGAGTACCTAAAGATTATAGTAATTGGGGTGATGCGTATCAACTTCAAGGAATTCTTGCCCCTGGAGAAAATATTTTAGGCGCTGCTCCTGATAATAAAACCACTCCAAACAGTGGAACAAGTTTTGCAGCACCTATTGTAACAGGAATTATAGCTCTTTTTTTGAGCTATCAAATACAAAATGGTATAAAACCTAATGCTTTAGCAATAAGAGATTCTATTTTAAACAACGCTTTACCTTGTCATTTAAATAAAAATTCAGAAACTAATCGTTGTTTAGCTGGAATATTAAACATTTCTGGTACTTTGCAAGAAATATCAAAACAGATAAATTTAAAGAATAAAAATAATACTTTTTTAATATCTAAATTTGATAAAAGTAAATTTAAAATGAAAGGAAGTTCAAATATTATGGATTATGAAAATAATAATACAAAAAATATTTCAGTTTCAGAAGAAACTAACAATACAAATTTAAATAACTCTAATAAATCTAGTAAAAGTTTACAAGGGGACAGTATTGAATTATCTGGTTGTGGATGTCCTTTTGGTGATTCTGCTCCTTCACTTGTTTATGCATTAGGAAGTATAAGTTATGATTTTAGTAGCGAAGCTAGACGTGACTCATTTATTCAAATGATGAGTAGTAGTTATAATCCTACACCAAATCCTTATGATCCTAAACAATTATTAGAATATCTTAATGAAAATCCAGCACATGCTTCTTCAATTATATGGACTTTAAATCAAGAATCTACTCCAATTTATGCAATTCAACCTATAGGTCCTTTTGGTTATGAATCATATAAAATTTTAAGAAGTTTTCTTAAAGATACAGCTAATGGCATTAGTGATATTGTTTCCATCCCTGGAATTATTTCAGGAAGTATAACATTAATGAATGGATATACAGTTCCTGTTATTATACCTGAATTAAGAGGAATGTATAATTGGTCTGTTACAAAATTAGTTGAATCAATAATGGAAACTCCTACAAATCAATTAGATCTAAAAGCTAAGCAAGAATTTGATAGAATAAAAGATGCTATGTCAAATTTCCTTAAACGTGTATATTATGAACTAAGAAATTTAGGACGAACATCTCAAGAACGTGCATTAAATTACACTGGAACAAATTTAGCACAAATTCAAGAAGTCCTTGAAGATGCAATATTAAAAGGACTAGCACTTGATACTATAGAAGCAGAGCCTAGTAAAATTTGCAGACCAAATTCTGATTGTTGGGATATAAAATTAACACTTTTCCATCCAGAAGATAGACTTGAAAAAGCAAGACATGTTTATTTCTTTACATTAGATGTTAGTGATGTAGTTCCTGTTTCAATAGGTACTGTACGTTCATGGGAAGCATACTAAATCTCTAATATCTAATGAAATTGTAAAGGGGGTATTCTTGTGAAATTACCAATGCAAGCAAAACCAGTTGTAAGAAATTTAACACAAGTTTCATTAAAAGATAAAGGAATAAAACCAAACCAAATATCAACTTATGAAGATTGCTTAATTAATTGTAATAATTTACAAAGTGCTATAGCAAGAGAGATTTGTAAGTCTTTATGTAGATAAGTTCACCTTTTAAATTTTTTTTGAAAGGAGGTGAATTAATATGAAATTACCACTTCAAGCAAAACCAGTTTCTAGAAATTCATTCTATACTACTCCTATGGATAATAGTGTATCTCCAAATGGTTTCTTATGTGATATGACTTGTACCCTTTTACCTGGAGATGCTCAAAGAATATGCAAAGAAGCTTGTGCCGCTGGTAAAACACTTTGTCCTACAATTTGTAGTGCATTACCAATGCCTTTTAATATGATGTGTAGTCAAGCTTGTAACCTAATATAATAAAATAAGCTAAATTTTAGACCTATTATAAAATAATTTTAGTTTCTGCTAATATTAATTATTAGCAGAAACTTTTTATAATTTTTATTACATTATCTTAACTATATAACTTCTTTTATATATTTTTTTCTACTTATCAAATAGAATATTATTTGGATACTTGTTCCTAAGCCTAAAATTAATAATGCTTTTTTCATAAGAAGTTTTACGATTATCATATTTGAGCACATAACATACAAGTAATACATACCTAATCCTCCTCCAACAAGAATTGGTATGAAAAATGTTATAGCTAATTCTTTGCTTATTAGAGTTTCTATTTCTTTTTCAGTTACACCTATCCTTATCAATGATTCTATTCTTTCTTCTTCATTATCTACATCTGACAATACTTTATAATATAAGACGACACCATTTGCTATTACAAACAGTAATCCTATAAAAGACATTGTAAAGAACACTATTCCATAATTTTCTATTTGCAACTTTATGAGCTCTTCTTTATACATTGGTCTATGATATTCTTTTCTTCCTTCCTCATCATATGAATGTTTCCCCCAAAGATTTCCTTCTTTCCAAAATGATTCATCTAAGTTATTTTTAATTCTTAAATAATTTACTAAAGAGTAAAAACCTTTATCTCCATTTTTAACATTTATTAAATGAATATTTTCTACTGCTTTTACTGATAACTTATTTTTCAAAAGTTCATAGTCCATATCATTTAAAACAAAGGCACTTCCTAATTGATGATTTACAAAAGGAACTCCTTTTCTACTTTCAATATTTTCTTTTTCTAAATTAAGAGTATAGCTATTTCCTATAACCTTTTCTACACTTCCTTCATTTATTACATAATTATTATTTATATTTTCTTTTTCCAATTTTCTTGCCTCTTCAACTTGACTTTCACTAAGCGTGGCTAAAATAGCTTTTGGATGATTAAATTCTATTTTTTCTTTCACTACATTTATATATTGTGCACTGCTAGGTTTTATATCAATGGTTTCATTCATATGCTTATTATAATTGCTTTCACTTACAACCGTTCTGGCTCCCCAAAATATAAACCCCTCATTTTCCGCTCTAAACATAGGTACATTTAAACACTCTAATATCTTATAATCTTTTATTGTTCCCTTTTCATCTTCTATTATTTTTTCTACTTCTTCTTTTTTTATTTTATTGTAACCTTCATCTTCAACAAACATAATATCAAATGGATTGTTCATATTTATATATTCTCTACTTGATACATATAAGGAATAACTAAACCCAACAAAGAACATTGCCCCTGCCATTAATAAAGAGATCATATACAGAACATTTTTATACCCTAAAAATCTATGAGACAAATTTGAAAGAATAAGAATATTTTTATTATAAGCTCTAGGAAACTTATTAAATATCTCTTTAATCAAAACAATGCCTGTTCCTATTATCATATAGGGACATATTATTGTAAAAGTTATAAATAATCCAAGCATATAAGATTTATTTTTAAAGATTTCATTTAAAAGAGTTTTAGGTAAACAATATAATGATATTATAAATAGTACTAAAGCTATTAACCCTATCACTGTATATTTTTTACCTATTTCACTTTTCTTTGAAGACTTTAAAATTTCCATTATAGACATTTTTCTTATATAAATTACATTAAATAAAAGGTTACATAAAAATATTACTAGGAATATCCCTAAACTTAATAAAAAACTCTTATAATTCAATTTGTATGGAATTGATGCTCCATTCAATATTTTATTTAACCCCATATAAAATAATCTTCCAAATATAACACCGCCTAAAATTCCTGTTATTGATGAAGACACCATTATCCCTAAATTTTCTATAAGTATTTGCTTCATTAAATCTTTAGTAGTCATACCTAAAGTTAAATACATTCCAAATTCTTTACCTCTATTTTTTAAGAATGCTATATTAGTGTAAGTTATAAAGACTATTGAAAATATTACAATTCCTATTAACGCAATTTTAATAGTCTCGTATAATGAAGTTTTTCCAATGCTTTGCAAAATGATTGGATTAAACATTAAACTTCCATACATAAATAACATAGCTACAATTAATGCATTAATAAGATAAAAGGAAATATATTTGTTGAAATTATGGATAAAATTTTTACGTATTATAGAAGAAAAAGTCATTATTTATCCCCCCCTATAACACTTTGCACTTCTAATATTTTATCGAAAAAATCTTTTCTATCTCCATTTGATGCTATCTCTATTTCGATTTTACCATCTTTAATAAATATTATTCTTTTACAAAAAGATGCAGCAAAAGGGTCATGAGTTACCATTAAAATGGTACTATTAATATCCTTATTCATGCTACTTATGGTTTCCATTACATTATTAGATGATTTTGAATCTAGGTTTCCTGTTAGCTCATCTGCAAATATTATAGCCGGTTCATTAATTAAGGCCCTTGCAGCTGCTACTCTTTGTTTTTGGCCACCAGACACATGATATGGATACTTCTTTTTTAAATCTTCTATATTGAAAAATGTCATAAGACTATGAACTTTTTTTTCTATTTTCACAGGCTCCAATTTATCTAATATAAGCGGTAATGCTATATTTTCTTCCAAATTTAAACTATCTAAAAGATTAAAATCTTGAAATATATATCCAATATTTTTTCTTCTAAACAAAGCTAATTCATCTTTTTTCATTTTACTTATATTTTTGTCCTTTATAATTATTTCTCCTGAAGTTTTATTGTCTACCCCCGAAAGTATGTTAAGTAATGTTGTCTTTCCACTACCACTAGGTCCCATTATTCCAACAAATTCTCCATTGTTAATAGTTAAACTTATTCCATCTAATGCTTTTACTTCTTTTACACCTTTGTATGAACTATAAATCTTTGTTAAGTTATTTATCATTAAAATTTCCATTTCTAAACTCCTCACCTATTTTAAAATTACTTTTACTTTTTCATCTAAAACTTCAAACTAAAAATTTAATTCTTATATGCATAATACTATTATAAAGGGGAATCCATTTGTCTTAAATGGATTCCCCTTACACAATGTTACATTTCTGCAATGTTTAATTCTAAATAACTTTTTCATCTTTAAACTTAATACTAACTTTAGTACCTTTACCAATATTGGATTGTATATCAACTAAAATTCCAAGTTTCTTAGATATCAATTTTACCATATATAGTCCAATTCCTGTTGAACTTCTTTCTTGTCTTCCATTGTTACCAGTAAAAAATGGATTAAATATCCTTGGTAAATCTTCTTTATTTATACCTACTCCATAATCTTTAACTATTAATTCTACTTCTCTAGCATTTTCTTTTGCATATATCTCTATCCTACTGCTATTTTTAATTTTAGAATACTTTATAGCATTAGCTATTATTTGTTCTAACATATATAAAAACCATTTTTTATCAGTATAAATATAAATTTTTTCACTAATATTTACCTTTGGAAACACTCCTTTATATATAAAGTCTCTTTTTTTTAAATTAATTGCATTACTAACTAGTTCTTTAAGATTATAGGGGTTTGTAACATAATCTCGTGAAAAATCTTCTAATCTCAATAAATTTAAACACTCTTCTAAATTTTTTTTAATTGAAGAGTTCTCTTCCTTTATATCCTTAATATATTTTATTTCTTTATTTTCTAATTCACTTTTCTCACAAGCTAAATCAATTACTGTTATTGATGTTTTCATATTATGAATCCATTGAGAAAACAAATAATCTTTACCTTTTATTTTTTCCTTTAACTCATAGATTTCATTAAGATACTCATTATGAATTTCATCAATTACATTTAAAATTTCCTCTTCTTTATAATCAACATTGTTTTTTTTGTAATTAGGACTTTTAATGCTATCTGCAAGTTTTTGTTTAAATCCACAATACTTAATAATCTCAATAATAAAATAAACTATTATCACTGTTCCACTTAATATTAATGGATATAATATCTCACTATTTTCAAATAATAAAAAGTAGAATACTATTATGAATGTAGTATTTACTATTAGAGCTATTAAATCTCGTCTTTTTAATTTTAAAACCCTAATTATCAACTCCAATAAAGACATATCCTACCCCTCTTTTAGTTACTATAGAATTATTTATACCTAAATCACTTAATTTTTTCTTAACCCTTGTCATATTAACGGTTAAAGTACTATCTTCTATAAAATTACTATCATCCCATAAAGCTTCTAAAAGTTCTTCTCTACTAACTACTTTTTCTATATTTTTTATAAGTATATTTAATATTCTATACTCATTTTTTGTAAGCTCTATAATTTGATTTTTATATTTAAGCTTCATACTATTATTAATTAAGGTTAATTCTCCAACCTCAATTTCTTCCTCGTTATAATCCTTAACCCTTCTTAATAAAGCATTAATTTTAGCAAGTAATATACCTATACTAAAAGGTTTAGTTACATAATCATCCGCTCCAAGTTCCATACCTCTTATCTGTTCGCCTTCATCACTTCTAGCAGAAAGTATTATTACTGGAATTTTATATAACTTTCTAATAAGTTTTAAAAAATAGAAGCCATCAAATTTAGGTAAATTAATATCTAATATTATCAAGTCTGGATTAATTTTAGTAATATATCCCATGACATCGTCAAAATTTTCAACTGTATCAACATTATAATCGTATGCTCTTAAATATTCACTTATATATTTTTTTAATTTTAAATCATCTTCAATTAATAAAATTCTCATTACAATCTCCCATAAAATACTTAATTATTAAATTCTATCACAGTTACTCTCTAATATAAATATTATCATATCTATATAAACTATTTTGTAAGCCTCTCTAAAATAATATAATTAATCAAAGTTTTTTTAAGTTTATTAAATACAAAATCCCTCTGAATTCTCAGAGGGATTTTCGTATATTATTAAAATAATTACAATTTCTATTTTAACCAGTTCTATAGGGAAACAAGCTTCAACTTAAATTTATTCAATAACCTTAAAATATTTTCATACAAGATGCAGTGTTAAATTCTAAGTGATTCTGAGCATGTCTCACTATTTTAGGTATCTAAGTTTTGGAATGGATAATTTTAAAAGTCAACTTGGAACCCTATATAGGGTTCCTAATTAAGTCTTAAACTTATTCATTTATCAAATGAGAAAACTCAAATTAATATTTTTTTAATAACTAACAGATTACTTTAGTTAAGAGTTAATAGTGAACAGTTATAGATTGCATCCCTATATTTCTATATTAATTTTTATAAAAGTGATTTATCTGGTGTTACTAATATCTTAACGTGCTTCTTCTTATCTGGACCTGTTAATGTACCAAATCCTTCTTTAACAATATCATCCAAGTGAATTTTCTTTGTTATATATCCTTCTGCCTTTATCCTTCCATCATTCATTTGAGCCATAGTTGCTTCAAATTCGTGTCTATAAGCTAATGTACCAACAATTTTTTTCTCTGTGAAAACTAAAACGTTTGGATTGAAATTTAATCCATCTTCCCATATGCTTGTAACTACCATAGTCCCTTCAAATTTTAAGCTATTAACCCCTGTATCAAAACCTATTTTTGCTCCTGTAGTTTCAAATGCAGCATCTACTCCTACTCCATTTGTAAGTTTTTTAACTTCTGATGCTATATCAACTTCATTTGGATCTAAAACAAAATCTGCACCAGCTCTTTTAGCATACTCTTGTCTTATTGATTTTCTTTGTAAAACTATAACAAGTTTAGCACCAGCTGCTTTTAGGCATTCAATTGTAGCTAGTCCAATAGGTCCTGATCCTAAAACTAATGCTGTATCACCTATTTTAAAATTAGCTACCCTTATAGAATGTAGTGCAACGGCCATCGGTTCAACAAGTGCTGCTTGTTCATAACTCATGCCTTCTGGTATCTTGTGTATAAATTCTTGTGGAAATACAGTATAATCAGCAAATCCACCACCACTTCCACAAAGTCCATGGAATCCTAAAGATGAACATAAATTATATTTTCCTTCTAAACAAGCTGGACATTTTCCACATGCTACTATTGGTTCAACAATTATCCTATCTCCAATTTTTAAATTGGAAACACCTTCTCCGATCTCAACTACTTCTCCAGAAATTTCATGTCCTAATACAACAGGTGCAGTAGTGCCACTTAAAGGATGTGGCTGACCTACTGGTATAAAAATTGGTCCTCCTAAATACTCATGTAAATCAGAACCACATATACCACACCACTTAACTTTTATTTTCACACTTCCCTTTACAACTTTAGGTTCTTCTATTTCCTCAACTCTAACGTCATTTTTCTTATACCATAATGCTGCTTTCATAATATTCCTCCTAAATTTTATTAGTTAAACTATTCACAATTAAATAAAGCAATAATTATGCCAACTATTTTAATTATTTATTTTGTTAATTTTTAAATTAGTCTTTCTTACATATTTTCTGCAATACACTATATATTTAATTATAAGTGTAAAACAAAAAATGTATCAAAATGAAACAATAACAATTGTTCCATTTTGATACATCTATCTCTTTTTCTCATTTTGATACACTTTAAATTTTATAAGCAATATTATATTTCTTTACTTTTCTATAAAGTGTAGATCGTCCTATCTGTAATAAATTTGCCGCTTGAACCATATTCCCATTACTTTGTATTATAGCTTTTTCTATAGCTTCTTTTTCTAATGTTTTAATAGCAACTACATTTTCAAATGTTTTCTCCTCTTTTTTACATGTATTTTCTACTTCATAAGAAACTAATATATTTTTTTCACTTAAATAAAAGTCACGTTCTACAACATTTCTTAATTCTCTAACATTACCTTCCCAATAGTTATCTTTTAACTTTTCCACATAATCTTTATTAATTTTTTTAACTTCTGTTCCTTTTTTTATAGATAAGTTTTTTGTAAAATAATTAACTAACAATCCTATGTCTTCCTTTCGTTGCCTTAACGGTATTGTTTTAATATTCATAACACTTAATCTATAATAAAGATCATTTCTAAAATTTTTTCTATTTACTTCTTTTTTTAATATTCTATTTGTTGCACCTATTACCCTTACATCTAATTGCTTTTCAAAAGTTCCTCCCACTCTAATTATTTTTCCATTATCTAAAACCCTTAAAAGTTTACTCTGCATATCTAGCGGTAATTCACCTATTTCATCTAAAAATATTGTTCCTCCATCTGCCAATTCAAATTTTCCTGCATGCCCTTCTTTAGCTGCTCCAGTAAATGCCCCTTTTTCATAACCAAAAAGTTCACTTTCTACTAATTCTCTTGGTATAGATGCACAATTTACAGCTACAAACGGTTTATTTCTTCTATCACTATAATTATGTATAGATTGCGCTAAAAGTTCTTTTCCTGTTCCACTTTCCCCTTCTATTAATACATTACAATCACTTTTAGCAGATTTTTTCGCTAATAATATCATATTTTTCATATTCTTATTTTCTGTTATTATATCATCAAAGGTATAGCTAGCTTTAAATCCTGCTAGTTTACTAACTAATTTATGTATATGTTTTGTTTCTTTAAAAGTTATTACCATACCAATATTTTTATTATTTACATTCATTGGAACTGCATTAACAATACATTTTATTTTGTCATTTTTTATTTTAAAATCACTCTCAATATTATAAATTTCTTTTTTATCACCTTTTAATAATGCTTTAAAATCAATATTAGTAATTAAACTTTTAATATCTAAATTCATAACATCATCTAAAGTTAAGTTTAATACATCTAACGCTCTACCATTTATTCTCTTAATATTACTATCTGAATCAATGACTATCATTCCATCTGATATGGAATTAAAGGTTACATTCAAAAGGTTATATGACCTACTTAAAGCAAATTGTTTTTGTATTGATTCTGCTGCAGATGTCACTATTCCTAAAGTGTGTGAATGTGCATCATAATAATTTCCAGACATATTTATACATCCTATTATCTTTTTATCTTCATCGTATATAGGTGATGCAGAGCATGTCCAAGAATGTTGACTTATACCAAAATGTTCTGCTCCTATTGTTTGTATTGGTTTTTTAAATAAAGAGCAGTTCCTATTGCATTAGTCCCAACCTCTTCTTCACTCCATAATTCCCCTTTTAAAAAATTTAATTCATTTACCCTATCCATTATATCTTCATCACCAATAACCTCAAGTATATAACCATCTTTATCTGCTAAAATCATAGCAAAACTTGACCCTTCAACTATTTTATATACACTTTCCATAACTGGCTTAGCTATTTTTATTAATTCCCTATTTTTATCTATAAGCTCTTTAATATTACTATGCTTATTTTTACCTTTTCCACCCATAGGATTAACATTATATTTTTTACATCTAATCCATGATTCTAATATTTCACTTCTTATTTGTTCATTGATAATATCATCATATATAAAATTTTCCCAAGCATTTTTTATGAATGTTATGTATTTTTCCACTAAAATCTCCCCTCTTTTTCTTTAATAGATATTATGTTCTTAATGTAGCTTTCACCCTATTTTTCTTTAATATTAAATCTATTGCATCAACTATATTATTTACTACAATATCAGCTTGAAAAACAGCTTTAGTAAAACATCCTTCTTTTCCAATTATAGCTATAGACATTATACTGTTTTTAAACATTTCTATGTCATTTTTCCCATTGCCAATTGCTACAGTACTATCGCTACCAAGTTTTTGAACTATTTTCTTTTTATCTTCACATGCATTATCCTTATTAAAAATTTTTACTTTAACAGGAAGTTCCATACATTGCTTTTCTACAGTACCATAAGTATCTGCTGTAACAACAAATATATTAACATCTTTATATGATAATTCTTTGATTTTTTCTTTTACGTCTTCAATTAATACACCATCTTCTGCAATGGTCCCATTAAAATCAAAGACAACATTTTTTATTCCAATACTTTTATAACCTGGTATATCAACTATTATCATTTGTTCAATACTCCTCTCACTTAATATATAATCTTATAAAACTCTCATCCCTATATGCTTTTAGTTTTTACTATACACATTCATTATACTATCATATAATGAAATAAGCTTTATTTTTAACCTATATCAAAAGTAAAAAGCTTAATTTTACAACTTTATATACTTTTAGCATATTTTCACTGTTTAAAATTTATGATGTATAATTAAGTGCTATTAAAAAACATATAATATTTATACTTTTTAGGATAAAATATATATTGAATGAATTTTAAATAAAACTCAACTTAAAATCATATGGAGGTTACAACATGTTTTTTCTATTAGGCTTAACGTTATTTACATTTATAATTTTTTTAACATCTTATCTGCTTGATTCAAGAAAGTTAATTAATGGATTATTATTTAATATATTTTTATTTTCAGCTATAATAACATCTATATA
>NZ_HE611055.1:206299-257450 GCF_000285575.1 Clostridium senegalense JC122
ATATATTTTATTTTCAGCTATAATAACATCTATATATGCTGCATTTTCAACACAAAATCGTTTTTTAATTATTATAGCCCTTATTTTTATTTTTTCTTATTGTTGATTCCTATATTTGGTATTCATGCATTAATAGTAGGCTTATTCATAAATACTAAAATTCTTATAAATCGTGAGGGGAAACGTTTTTCTAATTTATTAACTTTATTTATAGCTATTGGATTAATATTATTCCTTATTGGCTCCTTTATTTTATCAACAAATTTATTTTCTCAAGAAATAAATATTTTCTTAAGTAGTTTTATTATAATTTCATTATATTATTTCTTTGATGTTTTTAATTTTTTGATGATATCATTTCTATATCAATTTAATCATCCAAAATTAAATCAAGATTTTATTATTGTTTTAGGTAGTGGATTAATTGGAGATAAGGTTCCACCTCTATTGGCAAGTCGCATTAATAGAGCAATTGAATTTTATAATAAGCAAAGTATTGTTACAACTCCTCCGAAAATTATTTTTTCTGGCGGACAAGGAAATGATGAAAAAATTTCAGAATCCTTAGCTATGCAAAAATATGCAGTTGAAAAAGGTATTCCATTTGAAGATACAATCTTAGAAGATAAATCAACTACTACCTTTGAAAATATGACATATTCAAAAAACATAATGGATAATTTAAGTAATAAATACAATAGTATATTTACAACAAATAATTTTCATTTATTTCGTGCTGCTCTATATGCAAAAATGGCCGGTTTAAAAAGCCAAGGAATTGGTTCTAAAACAGCACTTTATTTCTTGCCAAATGCATTAATTAGAGAATATATAGCTATTGTAGTAATGCATAAAAAACGTCATATAATTATTATTTCTTTAATATTAATCTTTAATTTAATGTTAGCTTTAATACAACACTATTTTATTACTCCATATTTGTAATAAAGCATAGTAATTTATATATAAAATCCTCCTTTGTATTTTAAGTATTGGTATAAAAACCAACTACTTATAACCGAAAGGAGGATTTTTTATAATATAATTTAAATATATAAAGTTTTTATAAAAATTTATTTTCTTTTAACCATTCTAACGAACTAATTATTTCATCATATTTGCCAACCTCTAAGGTCCATGTTGCATCTTTAGACGTTTCATTAATTTTGTTTAGGACATCTAAGATAGAAATGTCCCCATTTAAAATTCCATTATGATTATCTTTTATTCCATAATTATTATGTAAATGTACATGACCAATTCTTTTCCCAAGCCCTTTTATCCAATCTTCTAATGGTATTTTAGAACAATAGTTTGCATGACCTATATCAAGACATGCTGAAAATGCAGGATGATTTACTCCATCTATAAGATTTGCAATATGCTCATAATCACTATCATATTCATTTTCTATATGTATTTTTATTGAATCATCTTTATTAGATAAAAATTCTTTCCAAAATATTTTAGAATTATATTCCCAAGAGCTCTTAAAGTATACCATTTTATTAAAGCACGTATGAAAAATTATACGTTCTGCACCTATTTCTTTTGCCATCCAATAGGAACTTTCAAACCTTTTCATAGTAGCATCTTTTATTAAACTATCAAAGCTTGCAGGGCATAAATCTAAGAAAGGTCCATGTACTGAAAGTGATGGCTTTTTTATTATTTTATTTAATCTTTCCTTATAGTTTTTCAAACTTTCTTCTTTACAGTCTAATGATTGACCAATGCCAAACTCTATTATTTCTATACCAATAGGATAATTTTTCAAAACTTTCTCCATATCTTTATCCTCTAAAAGATGTGATAAATATATTTTTTTCATAATGATACTCCTTTGTAAAACTTTATATGCTTTATAATATAAGTTTTTAACGAAATTTTCAATTTATATAGGGTTCCAAGTTGACTTTTAAAATTTTCCATTCCAAAACTTGGATACCTAAAATAGTGAGACATGCTCCGAATTGCTTAGAATTCAACACTACATTTTGTATGAAAATATTTTAAAGTTATTGAATAAATTTAAATTCGAGCTTGTTTCCCTATACTTTCCTAAAAACTTAAATTTAACACTATTTTTTAAATTGAAATATTTTCAATAAAAATTAGAGGCGTTATTTCTATATTACACCTCTAAAATTAATTTTATTCTATTCTACGAAGTTAAGTCTTTCTACTATACTTTCTCTACTTACTAATTTATATCCGATAATTGGAATTATCATTATTAATATGGCTATAATTATTATAGCTACTAAAATCGATATTATACATATAGAAATATTTAATCCTCCATAAATCGGTAACATCATTGGTGCTACATATGACACAGCAATTCCTAATGGTATTATGAGTAATGATGATAATACTATATAATATAGACCTTCAAATAATATCATCTTTTTAAGCTGCTTTTTTGTCATACCAATAGATTCAAGCATAGCAAATTCTACTCTTCTTGAAAAAATACCTGTTAGAACTGTATTCATTACATTTATAATACCTATTAAACCTAAAATTCCTGAAATAATAGCTCCAATTGCTAAAAATGTTACTTTAATACTTTTTAGTCCTTCTATAAAAAAGTTTTTGGAGCTTAATTTTAAAGAACTATTGCCAGATTCAATAATAAGTTTTGATATAACTTTGTCTGCATTTTTTAAATCAGTTCCATCTTTTAATTTAATATTAAGACAATCTATATAATTTTTGTAATTGGTAAATATTTCTTTAAATGCATTTTCTTCTATATTTAAAAATTTTAGATTATTTGATGCAAATTCACCATCTTGACGTGAAACAACAGCCATAACTTTAAAATCTTTTTTAACTTCTTTTAACTTCCCATTTTCATCTACTACTTCAAAAGTTAAAGGTAAAGCATCTCCAGCTTTTACAGAGTTATCTTTTTCTGATGTAGGATAATATATAATATAATTTCCTTTTTTAAATTCATTTTTATCTATAGTTCCATCAATAATCTTTAATTTTTCTACTTCTTTATCTATCATATCAGCCTTTAAAGCTCTAACACTTGCATATATTGTATTTTTATCTATTGGATCAATACTAAATCCTATATATTTTTTGCTAGGGTCACCATAACTTTGTAGTTCTTTTTTAAATTTTTCATCAATTTTAATTTTACTCCAAAACCTAATTATTGTTCCATCCTTTTCTGGCGAAATTCCACTATAATAAGGCGTTACACTTTCTACCATATCCAACTCTTTAATTTTCTCTATGAATTCTTCTGTTATAGGTTCATATCCTTTTCCTGACTGAATACCATTATATACAAGATTTTCAATTGAAATATCTGATGCCATTTGAGCATCTGCATGCTTTTTAGGGTCTAACCCCATAGTTGCATTTACAGTGAATATAACAGTTAAGGCACTTAATGAAATTGAAAGTATAGATAGTATAACTCTTTTCTTATTTTTTATAATATTACTCCATGCCATCTTGTAAATTTTAGCTCCATAGGCACCTTTTTTAACCTTTTTCTTTGATTTATTATCAGAAATTACATATCTAACTGCTTCAATCGGTGAAACTTTCCCTGCCATTCTTGCTGGCTTATTACAACTTATTAAAACAGTTATTAATGAAAAAATTGTTGATATTAAAAACATACTTAAGCTATGGGAAACCACAGTTATATTACCAAATATAGTAAATTTAAGTGCCATAGGAACAATAATTATTGACACAATATATCCTAAAATAAGTCCTATTGGTATACCTATAATAGAAAGTTTAATTGCCTGTTTTAGTATTATTTTTTTTAGTTGTTTTGATGTAGTTCCAATTGTTTTTAAAAGACCATAAAATCTAATATCTCTAGCTACAGATATATGAAAAATATTATATATTATTAAATATCCAGTAATCATAACTATTAATAATCCAACACTTATAGCTATGACTTGTTCCATGTTGTCTGATTGAAACATTCCATTTTCTTCTTTATCATATTTAGGGTTTGCTTTATAACTTAACGCTCCTATTTTTTGTCCTATCTTTTGTATTTCATCTTTAGCTGTCTTAAATGAAGATTCATCATTTAAATTTTTAAGATTAATAAAGGCTACCTTAGTATTTTTTTTATCTATTATCTCACTATTATACTTTTCTATAAATTCATTACTCACAAAAATTTTTGTTTGATTTGAACCCCTTGGTACTAAAGACTCATAATAACCACTTAAAACACACTCTATAGTCTTAACTTCACCGTTAATTTCAACATCTAAATTTATTTTTTTTCCAACTTTTTTCTCTACCTCTAAAACTTCTAATATCCAAGTTGGAACAAAAACTTCCTCTGGTTTTTTAGGGTAAGACCCTTCTATAGGAACTACAGCCATCATATCAAATGCAATTTTATTTTTCACCGACTCTAAAGCTATATTTTCATTTAATAATTCTTTATTTTTAACCCCTTCAACACTAGCTAATTGAATAATTCCTACCTTATCAACATTATCTACTGAATTTAACTTTTTTTCACTTTCTTGGTTTATGTTAAGATATCCATCACAATTAACATTATAATTAGAAACTATATCATAAATTTTGTTAGTTTTATAAAATGTTATACCTCCTGATATAGTAATTGTTATTAATATGGTAGTTAATATTATTGCAAGTATTGCGCATACATTTCTCATTTTATTAGCTCTCAAGCTTTTTTTACTCAATTTATTAACAGAATTTCTATTATTATTTTGCAACATAATTTCTACCCCCTATTCACAACAATTTTTCCATCTTCAATTCTAATTATTCTATCTGCCATCTGTGCTATTTGTTCATTGTGAGTAATCATGATTATAGTTTGATTAAACTTATTGCTTGTAAATTTCAAAAGTCCTAGTACTTCTTGCTCTGTTTTAGAGTCTAAATTTCCTGTTGGTTCATCTGCTAGTATAATAGAGGGTTTAGTTACTAATGATCTAGCAATAGCTACCCTTTGTTGTTGACCACCTGAAAGATTGTTAGGGAGCCTATTAATTTTATCTGTTAATCCTAAAGTTTCTATTATTTCATCAACATATTTAGAATCAACTTTTTCTCCATCAAGTTCTATTGGTAATACTATATTTTCATATACATTTAAAATTGGAACAAGGTTATAATTTTGAAATATAAACCCTATATTTCTACGTCTAAAAATTGTAAGTTCATCATCATTCATTGAAAATATTTCTTTATTATCAATAACAACTTTACCTTTACTGGCCCTATCTAATCCCCCTATTAAATGCAATAATGTACTCTTTCCAGAGCCTGATGTTCCTACTATGGCAACAAACTCCCCCTTATCTATCTCTAAGCTAACACCATCTAAGGCCTTAACTAAATTTTCATCTTTACCATAATACTTTTTTAAATTTTCTACTTTTAATATACCCATATCTTTTATCTCCTCTCAAATACCTGTTAGCATCATAATATCACTACTATATTGCTACAGACCTCACAAAATTGAGATATTCTAAAGTCTAAAAGTAACAGTTTAGTGATATTCATATTTATACACTTTTTAATTTTCAATTTTAATATTGTTACTTTTTTAAGTTAATAAATCTGTGATTTGTTTTGAATGTCTATACAAAAAAAAGCAGCATAATAAAAATGTTGCTACTTTTAATTCTTTAAAAATATTGAGAAAGTACTACCCTTACCTTTTTTAGAAATTACTTTAATATATCCACCTTGTTTTGTTATTATTTCATTTGCTAAATATAATCCAATTCCTACACCTTCAAATTCAGTTACTTCTCTACCTCTATAAAATCTTTTAAATATATTATTTATATCTTTATTTTCTATACCAATACCTGTATCTGTAATATCTATTTTGGTAAATAGTTGCCACTCATCTACCTTAATCTGAATTTCCCCTCCATTTTCAGTATATTTAACTGCATTTTCAATAACATTAAATATTGCTTCGCTGGTCCATTTTCTATCATGGCATAACTTGAGCTTTTGTGGACAGCTAACTGTAAGTTTTATATTTTTATTTTCTGCCTTTAAATAAATTTCTTTTAAAGAACTTGCTATCGTATCCATTAAAAAAGTATTTTTATTATTAAGCGTAATTATATTACTTTCAAGTCTAGACATTTTAATTAAGGCTTGTACTAACCATTGGAGCTTTGAAACTTGATTTCTCATATTACTTAAAAATAGTTTTTCATTATTTTCATCTAATTCTCTTTCAATTAATGTATCATTGTACATACATATATTAGCTATTGGAGTTTTTATTTGATGTGAAATATCTGAAATTAAAGATTTGATACTATCTTTTTCCATAAAATATTTTTTTCTATCAGTTTCTATTATATCAACAAGTTGTTTTAATTTATTTTCAAGTTTTGAAAGTAAAGTTTCCTTATCTGTATCAAATACAATATTTCCCTCATTACATATAATTTTATCAATAATGTCACTCATTCTATTAGAAAAGTTTAAAACCTTATTCCTTAATAAATATACAAATCCAGTGATAAGTATGAAAATAGTAAATATAAATATACTATTCATAATAAAAATATAATTTAATAATTCATTTAAATCTATATTTACATCTACAACATTTTTTAATTTATATTTAGTACATAAAAGAAAAATACTACTTATAATTAAAATAATCATAATAAATACTTTGTATAAATTATCTAATAAGAGTAATTTTACACTTTTCAATTCACTTCACCACCCCAACAATATCCTACACCATAAATAGTTTTAATATATTTGGGGTTTGATGGATTATCTTCTATTTTTCTTCTAAGTCTATTAATATTTACTGTTAATGCATGTTCTTCTATATACCTATCATCTTCCCATATGGATTCTAATAATGTTTGTCTTGTTAAAATCTCACCTTTTGATGTTACTAATTTTTTTAAAATTTTATATTCTGTTGGTGGCAAATCTATTGTTTCTCCATTTTTATATATAGTCATATTATCAAAGTCAAATTCAAATTCACCACTTTTTAATATATCTAAAATAATACTTTTACTTTTGCCATATCTTCTTAAAACTGCTAAAACTCTTTCCCTTAATATATTTAAACTAAAGGGTTTTGTAATATAATCATCACCACCAATTTTTAGTCCTGTTATAACATCTAATTCCATATCACAAGCTGTTAAAAATATAATTGGATTAGAATAAGTTTTTCTTATCTCCTTACAAAATTCAAATCCACTTCCATCTGGTAAGTTAACATCTAATATAATAATATCAATATCTTCTTTATATAAAATAATCTTAGTTTCTTCTAATGTAAAAGCTGAAAATACTTCAAATCCATCCATTTTAAAATTAAAACTAATTCCATTGTTTAAGATCACATCATCCTCTACTATCAATATTTTATACAAATTTCATACCCCCACCATATCTTTCTTTAACATTATATTTTATCACTGTATATTTAAATGAATTGAATAGATTTTAATTTACTTAATGTATAATAAACTATTTTTATTCAACATCATAGTATAACAACTTAATCAACTGTCCATACATCGAAAACATAGATATATACAATGTTTCCTTGGATTAATCTAAAATAATAATTTTAGATATTTTTATTTGGCTATTTTTATTTAACAAAGTCATCACATTTGTTAATTTTAAATACTGATTAATATTTTTTATACAATTTTATCACATTTAGTAGTATACCCCAAAATATAATATATCAAAAGTAAATACTATATTTAAAACGTTATTATTAATAATATTTAACCAATCCTCTCACATACGTTTACTGACAAGTCATAACCACCCGTAAAACGGGTGACTTGCTCAAGCCCTATAAGGGCGTATTACTTCCAACACCTAAATGGTGTTAGCTTATTTCATTCAAGCCATTGTGGACTGATTACTTAACTATACCCTTAAAAGGGTTTTCTAATTCTTTTGTTGTAATCTTATCCATTATTTGATCATATTTTTCTTGTTCTCTTATATATTTTGCTATTGTTTTTTCATTTAAACCTACAGTACTCACATAATATCCATCTGCCCCAAAGTGCCTATTTCCAAATTTATATTTTAAATTTGAATGTCTATCAAATATCATCATTGCACTTTTCCCTTTAAGATATCCCATAAAACTTGATACACTTATCTTTGGTGGAATTGATACTAAGATATGTATATGATCTGGCATCATGTGTCCTTCTAATATTTCTATGCCCTTCCATTTACATAAATCTTTTATTATTTCCTTTATATCTTCTCTTAACTTATAATATATTATCTTTCTTCTGTATTTTGGTGTGAATACTATATGATACTTGCACATTCACTTTATATGTGCTAAACTTTGTGCCATGGAGCATCATTCCTTTCTATTATAATAGTGGCTTGAACAATCACTATTATAACAAAAGTATGATGCTTTTTTCTTAAGAACTTAATCTCACCCGCATAGCGGGCTGTTTTTAGTTTCGGGCATTATCACGCCATCAACATGTTAAAACAATAATAAAAAGAGCCTTATTCAAGGCTCCCTGTTATACCTTCGTGTTCAATATTCTCTTATATGTCAACTCAGATAGTTGTTGCCAATTATTAATACAAATAATATATTGTTTAAACACAATTTTATCTTCGTTCAATAAGTTTTCAATAGACTGTGTAAATATATCTTCAAATGTCCTATTAAAATCATTTTCTGAATTGCTCTTATTATTTGCACAACTTCTTAAAATCGGTTTATGAGATAATATTTCTACCAACCTTGAAACAGAATCATCATCACCATTAAATTCTTTAATTAACTTTGATAGTTTTTCTTTTTCATTTACTTCATTAGTTATTTTCTTTTCTAAAAATCCTTGATTTAGATGTCCTCCACTTTCTATATTTTTCTGTTCATCGTGTCCATCAACCGATTGTACTGTAATAAATGTACCAACCTCTGATTCAATTTCCTCTTCTATTTGTCTTCTATTAATCTTTGGCCTTACTAAAGAACTAACATAATATTTTAGTCTATTAAGACAGCAATACTCTAATTGATAATTATTATTTACAATTTTATCTTTTTGAATTTTATCTTCCATTAACATCTTATATAATCTTATATAAGAATAAATATCTGAAACATACTCATTACCCTTATCTCTATCAACAGTATTATTAGATTTTTTTAATTCTCTAATGCCTTTTCCTATTTTCGCTATCTCATCATATTTATTATTAACAACATCTTTCACCATCTGTGAATTCAAAATTTTATTTTTATATAACTTAAATTTTATCTCATTTAGGTCATCAACAGAAATAACCTTTCTTTCTAAATATGTAGTTTCATAATAAATTTGAAATGCATCTTTTATCTTTACAAAATCATTTCTAAAATCAACAATAGAAATAGGTTTTATTTTACCATCAATATAATAAGGCCTATTCAATCGCGATAGTGTTTGTACAATTTGTACTCTAGACTCTAAATCTTTATCAATATACATTGCTACCAATTTAGGTTGATCATACCCCGTCTGATATTTATCAACTAATATAAGTATTCTTATATTTTTATTTTCATCTATATACTTAGGTATATCTTGCCCCTTAGGTATATTATTGTAGTAATTTTCTTCTTTTCCATAATCATCTGTACCAGAATACGAAATCAGCACCCCTATATTATGCATTTCTTTATGCATACTTTTTCTTAATTTTTCATTGATGGTTTTGTAATACCTTACAGCATCAGATTTTGAATTAGTAAGAATCATTATTTTTTCCTCACCATTCAGACAATTATAAAAATTCATATAAAAATCTTCTATAATGAAATCCACTTTATTCTCAAGATATACAGATTTATTATCAACAATATTATTTAATACTGTTTGAGCAGCATTTCTTTCAACTTCTCTATCATCTGATATAAGTACTAATCTACAGAGAGTATCAATTGTTTTATAAGCATCAAATACATCAAGAATAAACTTCTCCTCAATGGCTTGACGCATTGAATATACATCAAAAGGTATATATTCATCCTTATATCTTCCATGATTATCTTTAATTTTCCCTTTATATATACCAAAAGAAGTTAACGTAGATTCTTTTGGAGTAGCTGTAAATCCTACAAAAGAAATATTGTCTCCATTTCCATCTAAACTTAACGATTTTTTTACAGCCTTTATATCTTCACCATTTGTTGAAGAATGGGATTCATCAATAATTATAAGGTATCTTTTATTGTTATCAAAATTTTGTTTATTGCTTAGGTTAAGGAATGATTGAATAGTACATGTTATGATTCTTTTCCCTGATTTCAAGGCATTTCTTAAAGAATCAGATTTATTATTATACATTTCTATCCTCTCAATCATTCCATCTTCTCTTTTATCATTAGACCAAATAGAATCTCCTAATTGTCCAATAACTATATTTCTATCTGTAAGTATTATTATTGCTCCAAATAGATTAGTTCCATCATGTTGTTTTAACGCCTGACTTTTATATGCCAACCATGTAATTGATTTAGTTTTACCACTTCCTGCAGAGTGTTGAATAAGATAGTTTTTACTTTTAACCCCACAGTCTCTAACAGTTTTTTTTAAATCATCTTCCACCCGCAGCACAACATTTAATTGATGATATCTGGGAAATATTAATTTATCACCTTCATAATATATAAAATTATTAACAATATCTGATACATTATCTTTTGAAAGCAAATTATCTATATAATCATTTTCTATAATATCATTTGCTTCAAAATGCTTATATAAGTATTCTATATTGTATCCACTTTTAGACATTGGATTTCCACTTCTCTTGCTTTTACCCTCACCTTGTCCCATGTTAAATGGCATAAATAAAGAATTTTTCTCTTTCAATTCTGTAGAAATATATATATTTTCATTATCTATTGCAAAATGAACCAATGGACCTGTCTTATTTGACCAGTACTTATGAATTTTATTATTTACTGTTGTATCCCTAACCCTTTGTTCATATTGATTAATCGCATCAATATACGTATATTGACTTCCAGCCAACATGTCTTTTAATTCAAAATCAAATAATGGTAATCCATTAAGAAAAATTACAAAATCAATCCTATCTAATGGCTTCAGTTCACAATATTTTAATTCGTGAACACACCAAAATTCATTCATTTCATAATCTTTTTTTTCTTGTATTCCAACAGAATAGTCAGTTGGTTTTTTCGCAAATATCTCAAATAAAATATTAAAAGGTAAACCTCTTATTTTAAATCCATTTTTCAATACATCCAATACACTCTTTTCTTCAATTTCTTTAACAAGTGATTTTATAATAATTATATTTGTATCGCTTCCACAACTTGATACCAATTTATCATATTTATCTTGTTGAGTTCTTTTTATAAATCTAATAACAATCTCTGGATTAATGCAATTTTCTTTATCATATATTTCCATGAACCACTCATTTTCTGATTCATCAAATTCATTTTGCATACCCTTCGAAAATTTATGTTTCAAATTTACCCCTTTATATCCATTTGTAATAAGTCCATTAGCAAATGCAGGATGAAAAATTCCTTCTTCTACTTTAATTGGCATTTATCTACTCCCCCTTAACTCTTTTAATCCCCGTAACATACTCAAAGACAAATGATTTCTTATATCGGTTAAGATTTAAAATTTCCATTTTCTTTGCTTCAATGACATTATCAATAGCTGTACACTTTTTATCAAGATAGTCTACAATTTGTTGTTGCTCTTTCTCACAATAAGTAATAGGTATATATATATCTTTTATTCTCTCAATATTTAAATTTAATTGTGTATTTTCAATTGCACTACTTATAAAAATATCCTTCATTGCTGAAAAAATATAATACAGATATTCTGCATTCACTTTTTCCTTAGGTATAAAACCTACCACACTGTCTGGAAAATACGAATCAAATCCCAAAATAGATACATCACCAATATTAGCTGCTATTGTCATAGTAAGAGTTCCTTTTGGGAACTTTCTACTAACCTCTTTACCAAAATCATTTAACGTTTGAGAATAATTAGTTATATATTTCCCTGCACCAGCAACATCTCCAGTTTGAATAAAAGGATATTTTCCATCGTAATATCTTGGGTCATTTCTTGGCCTATGTCCAAATGCACCACGTTGAATTTTAGTTACATATTTTATCTTAGTTATAGTCCACAATTTTGGTACTTCACCAATCCAATCTACCTCACTATTTTTCATTTCTATATTATAATTCAAGCCTTTTGTTATACATTCAGTAATCAATGATTTCTTAGCCAATTCTAAAACTTTTATTTCTTCCTTTAAACCATTAATAACTTTATCAACTTGATAGACTTTCTTATCAAGAAAATCTGCAATTAATTTTTGTTCATTTTGGGATGGCAATACAACCTTAGCATTCATTATCAAACTTTTATTAAGCAAATATGCACCATACATATTTTTCTTTGCATTTCTAACTACATAAATAGGTAATGCATAATAAAGGAAATTTAAATTTTCTGTACAATTGCATTTACTCAATGTAATAATAGCTTCATTTGTATATGTATCATTCAAGCAGAATGCAACCTTTCCAATTGAAAGTTTAAAACTAAATAATAAACTACCTGCTGGAGATAATTTTATATTAGCCATTTCCCTCCCTAATTCTGATATTGTAGACTTTGTTTTATCTATAAACTTATCTTGCATATCTGAAATAGTAATCCAATTAATATCTCCATCATAATATTCAAAGTTTGATGTATCTGGTGTTCCTCCCGCTTGATATTTATATATATTCTTGACTTTACGAATTTTCCATCCATCAGGGATAGTTGGTAGCCATTCAATATTAGTAATCATTTTTACTTTATCCCTTCTAATAATTCATTTAAATCACTGCTGATGCTTTTTTCAATTTCTTGGTACTTTTTTAAAAGTTCATTAGATTTAACTAATGGTTTATATACATAAAACTGTTTATCAAAATCATATTTAGCACCATACATTACCTTATCAATCACATGAGTATTCTTAGCATATGGAAGAACCTCTTTTTCTAGATAACTTTCAAGAACCTCTTTCTCCCACTCAGAACCATATAAAAGATTTTTTTTCTTAGCAGTCAATTTTATATTTTCACTTTCCTCATTTTCTGATTTCTCTAATTTACAAGTTATATTAAGAGATAAATCTGATGAAACCTGAATAGTTTCTGTATCCTTTGATTCATCATCAAATAGAATATTTCCGTCTTTATCAGTAATAATGTCAGCTTCCTCATTATGTTGTGCCAAATCAAAAGCAATAATTTTAAATAAATCATTAAAAGACTTCTTTAAAAAGCTTGATTTTATCCCATTTAATGTAATATCACCACATTCAGATAATACCCATATCTTCTTCTTTTTGTAATTACCTTTCTTATCTTTTTTTTCTCCATCTTGAACTTCAACTTGTTTATAACCTAAACTTGCCTTAATAAATTCAATAAAATCTTCAATATCTATGTACACTTTATCTGATTTGTTTTTAACTAAAGCATTATATATTTTTTTGAATATATCAATACCTATATTATGTTTCTCTATATTACTCTTCTCATTCTCATTAAATTCATCTTGTCTTAATAAGATATTAATTTGTTCTTCTGTTAGCTTTGTCCCATGTGATAAAATATTATATAACTTTCCATTTTTAAAACTTTCTAAACGTTCACTATTAATTGAAAAATCACACTGCATTGCTTGCTTTGTTGTAAATTTCATATTTATAAAATCATCTCTTGAAATGACTTTTGAAAACTTACTTGCCTTAAAGTTTGTATACAATTTAATAATTTTTTCAATATGCTTTTTAGTCAATTCATTTCTCTTATCACCTATAGAACGTTTTGCTATTGAATGAAATTCAAACTTTCCATCTTCATCAGATGCATCAATGAGTAAAATTTTATTTTTTCTCTCAACAGCCTTACCTTTATTAAATATATTTAAATATATATTTATACCTGTATTGTAAAACATCTGTCCTGGCAATTTGATAATAGCTTCAATATAATCCTTGTCAAGAATCCATTTACGAATATCACTTTCACCACTTCCAACTTCTCCAGCCATCAGTGGTTTATTATTAGAAATAATACATGCCTTACCACTCTCTTTTAATTTATACAGAGCATGCTGTATAAACATTATTTGACAATCAGTTCCATCTGAAGCTATTCCTGCTTCATACTTTCCTTTTTCTCCCTTTGATTCTTCTTCTTTAATCCTTAAATATTGTTCTTTCAAGTTATCTGCTTTGTTATCTTTTTTTGAACCACTCGGTCTCCAAGAAGTACCAAATGGCGGATTTGCTAAAATAAAATCCATCTCATCCTTTGGAAATGCATCTTCATAAAGAGTATTAGCACATTTAATATTATCTACATCTTGACCTTTTAATAAAATATCCGAAAGACAAACAGAGTATAATTTAGGGTCAACTTCTTGACCAAATAAATTAACTGTTATCTTATTATTAACTTTATTTAATGTTTCTTGTGCTATAGAAAGCATTCCACCCGTACCACATGCCATATCTAGTACATTTACAACCGCACCATCTTTAAATAAGTCATCACTTATATCTGTACTATTAAGCATTATATTCATCATAAGTCCTATTATCTCTCTTGGAGTAAAAAATTGTCCATTTGATGATGTTGCAAAATACTTTCTTATAACCATTTCAAACATATTTCCAACTTCCATATCACCAGTTTTTAAAGGGTCAAACTTATCTCTATTTTCATAAAACTTATTTAATACTGTATTAAGTACTCTACATCTTTTCATTTTATCAATCTCATCATCAAACTTAAACGCTTTTAAAAGAGTAATAATATTATAAGAAAACCCCTTTAAATATTCATGAAAATTCTTTGATAAATTCTCTTTATCACTTGTAATTAATTTTTCTAATGTAAATTCACTTATATTATAAAACTTCTTTCCTGATGCACCTAAAAGTGCTTTATTTTTTGTTTCAATATCAGTTATTTTATTATCATTTAACTGTTTTTTCTTTTTAATACTTTTGATTTTGTTTTCATAAGTACCATGTCTAATCTTGTAATAACAAGCATAGGAATAATTACATTCTTATATTCCTCTGGCAAATAACCATCTTCCTTATCTTTCGAATCTCTAAGGATATTTGCAATGTCATCAATAAATGCTACATTTGATATTTGATTTATATTTTCGTCATATACAATTCCAATTTTACACATCGATTATTCTCCTCTATTTTCCTGCATTTCAACAATATATTCTGATTATAAAATAAATAACTTTTAAAGGCAAATACGGTATATCTTTTAATAGTTGTAGTTATTTATTCTCCTAAACTTTCATATACTTAATCATACATAATATTAAAATTTAGATGATTGCAAAATTGAAAATTAAAAATTGTGGATAACTTTTTATATTTTGATTAAAAATATGGAAAAAAAGCTCACGACAAAAAGCCTTTTGAAAAAAGGTATGCGTAGCATTTGAACTGATATTTAATTGTGAATATGTTAATTATGCTACTATTTTAAGAAGTTTGTTTATGCTTCTTATATATTTAGGCTTATTTATAGCGTAAGCTAGGATAACGTTTATAAGTTTAGATATAGCAGTTAAATATAAATCAGCACTCATAGTTATTGTGTTTACTGTTCTTGGGTGTTCAATACACGGATTAAACTTAAGAGAAGATATACTTCTTTCAATAGATGCACAAATTGTGTAATTTTCATCCCACTCTTTTGAGTTTCTCTGTACACCAGGATAAAGTCTAAAATCTTTATCAGGGTAAACATAAGTCATACGACCACTTTTATTGTCAGTGTAAGGGTTTTCACACGTATGATAACATTTGACTTCTTTATCTCTATAAGATTTTGGACATGTGAATTTAAATCTAAGACTTCTATTTTTACCTTTACAAGATCCTTCGGATTTAAATTCTTCTTTAGTTAATGGACAAAGAGGAATACCTTGGGTATTATATTCTAACTCTCCAATTTTATTATTGGATTGATTACGAGAATTAAGAGGTATAAATACTTTTTTAAATTCTAAATGCTTAAGTAAACCAAAATTATCATAACTATCAAATTCTGAATCACCTAAAAAAGCTTTAAATTCAAAATTAGAATTAGCTTTTAAATTTTGTAAAAATGGCATAACTACTGGTTTTAATGAAGCATTATCATAAAAATATTTTTGTTCTTCAGGGGTATTGAAATCTTTTTTATCTACAGATTTGTAAAAATCCAAATCAAAGAATTTTATACCTAAGGGTACTCCCCATCCATTAGTTAAAACACCAAATTTATAGAAATAACCAAAATGTCCATTAACAAAATCTAATCTAATATTAGGATTAGCTTCTGCAAATTTAGGAATGTTTTTATATGCGGCAGCATACGGATTATGACTTTTTTTTATTTGTAGCTTTAGCATAAACCTTTTGTTTCTTTATTTCAGTTGTAAGAGTTTTGGGGTTATTTTCTTTAACTCTTGTTTTTAAGCCAGAAGTATCATATATTAGCATGGAATTAAGGTTTTTGTCAGGCGAATGTTCAGGGAGATTATTATAGATATCTTCGCAGACATCTATAACTTTAAGAGCCATTGAATCAAATAAGTTAGCAATATCACTTTCGAATGTGGTTTTAAATCTGCTAAAAAAGGATTGGTCAGGAATAGATTCATAAAAACAACAAAATTCTCTTAATTCAATAGAAAATACAAGGAAAATTGTTAATAAAACAGTAGTTGGGATATGAAATATTTGCATGATTAACAATGCTGATAATATAGAAGAAAGTTCATACTTTCTATCTTTTCCTAAGTCAGCATAATAATGTTCTTTAAATGAATTAGGAATAAAAGTATCAATATCAAAGTTGTCACCAAGTAAATTAATGAACCCTATGGGTTGCTTGCTAATCATGTGGTTTAATTCAGACTGCTGTTCAAAAATATTTAGTTGTTTAATTTTATTAAGACAAAACATGTTAAAACCCTCCCTGTGATGTTTTGGATTTATGTGGTGTATTTCTATTATGCCGCAGTGGATGAAAATATAAAAGCCTACCGGATAAAAATTTAGGCTAATCAATGCTTGTGGAATTCTGCAAGCGACTAATAATATTAAAATTATTAAGGAGGATATAAATGTTTATTATACTCAAAAAATTTATACCTATAAATAGCACTTTTAAATTTAAACTTAAGCTTAAACATCTTCATAAAAACTCACCAATTAAAATTATAAGCAAATAAAATTATCTATTTTTCATATATTCAATTCTTATGAAAAATAACTAATCTTTTTATACCAAATTACCTAACACTATTTATTATTATCTGAATACTTCTGTTACCATTCCATTCATTTATTGATGGATAAAATGTAAAATCCATATAAACATCTGCATCAATACAGCTATAAATATCACTCAATGCACTCTCACCATATTCTCTCTTTTTAATTGAAATACTCAATTATGCTTCTATTACCTTTAATTTTTATATGAGTTTAATATGCGAAGGTTTAAACTTCTAGGTTAAAAGTGCTAAATCATCTTTGGCTATAATATTTTAGGTATTAGAAATAAACCCTCCAATTGCAGTGGCATTTTTTTCCTGTATGTCACCCTGCTTTTTCCTTAGTAACTATAGCTAATTACATTCTCATGTCTCATTGGATCTATGTCCTAAATTCCTTCGTACCTTATCTCTATAGCTAGAATATGACTAATGTTCTTAAACTAGGTCTTCTCCCTAGAATTATGATTCTAGTCATTATCTGGGTTGATTTTTTACTTAAAAGTTTATTTATATTACTCATTAAAATTTAATATATTTAGTTAATTCATATCTATTATTTAAAACTTAAGCTACCTCTACACAATTACATTGAAATGCAACCTCCGGTCAGAAGTTTCGCATCTTAAAATCTTTTAGGGCGTTAGACTGTTGAATTATAAGGTATTGTATGAATTGATTAAAAAATGTACAAAATCCTATTTTAATTGGTAAAAAAGTAAATACTTGTTTGCAAAATAAAAACATCCCTTTTATAATGAAATTTGCGAAAACAAAAATAAAAAGGATGTTTTAAGATGAGCAAAAAGCATTTATATAAATTACTCACCTATATTAATAAAGTATATGATCTTAGTGAAAAAATCAAGGGGTTAAAAGATAAAAGACCAAAACCGAAGGTTGCAACTTCAACAGTTTCATTTTTAGTTTTAATGGGTTTTATGCTTCAAATGAGAAGTTTTAATAGATTGAATAAATGGACTAAAAAGGATAAATTCAAAAGGCTTTTTAAAAGAGGAACTAAACTTCCAAGCATTGATACCATTAGATATTCTTTGAGTGAATTTGATTTAGATACTCTTAATAATATGTATGATAATGTAATAAAAACAATAAAGAAAAATAAAGTTTTTATTAAAGGTACCATTGATGATTTTAGAGTTGCAGCAATAGATGGTGTTGAATTATTTGAAAGCACTGAAAAACATTGTAATGAATGTCTTACAAGAAAAGATAAAAATGGCAAGATACATTATTTTCATAAATCTATAGTTTGTATGATGATTGGAATCAAACCTAATATAATTATTGGTCAAGAAATGTTAAATCGAAAAAAAGATAGCTCTGAAAAAGATGAAGGTGAACTTACAGGTAGTAAACGACTAATCAAGAAATTACATGATAAATATAAACATTTTGCGGATGTAATAGTAGCTGATGCATTATATATGAATGCTCCTTGGATAAATGAAATATTAGATTTAGGAATGGATGCTGTTATTAGGGTTAAAGATGAAAACCTCTTTAATAGTACAAGATGCGATAGGTTTATTTAAGAATCAAAATGCACATGAAGTATGGCAAAGTCATAATAGTAAAAATAAACCTATAGAAGTATCGGTATGGGATGATTATTTTAAAATGACAGGAATGGATTCAGAAGTGAGATTTATACGTTTTGTAGAAAAATCAGAACATGAAACAAAAGAAATGTGGTTAATAACTACTCTGAATAAAGGTATTTCTAGTAAAACAGTCTGGAAAATGATGCATAAAAGATGACATATTGAAAATAATGGATTTCATCATTTGAAAACGGAATGGCATTTAGATCATTGTTTTTTTCATGATCCTACGGGTACAGAAGCAATAGTTCTATTCATGTTTACAGCATTTAATTTATTACAAGATGTCTAAGAAATTTTCAAGAAAAAGGATTATTACAGATAGATATAATCGAAGATTTGTGGGATGAAATGCTTATTTATAAAAGTAAAAATGGATATTTTTTAGATACAACTTGATAAATTATTAAAATTTAATATTGTCGAAAGGCGTTGGAAATAACTTCGGTATATTATTAAGGAAAGGAGGAACTATACTTAAAAATCCAGCCTGACGGCTTAGGTACTTCCAGTCCTTCAAATTATAGGTAAAAAATATTTCCATCAAAAATAAAATTTTTGATGGAAATTAGATGCGAAACTTCTGCTACTTTCTCTTATTTATGTACTTTAGTATAATTTTAGTTTAAATTTATTTCTTTATACATTTTTATAAACTAAAAGCCATCTTAATTTTATCTTTAAGACAGCTTATAATTTATTATTTATATTTTATCTACCCTACTAATTCCCATGGTGTTTCCCATGAATTACTTACTTTTGTATCTGGCAAATTTCCCTTTGTCCACCATTTTGCTTTATATACTTTTCCATTATAAGTTACTTTATCTCCTGCTATATATTCCTTATCAGAATTATATAATGGTGCATCTTCTGATGTTTCTCCATCTTCTCCTGGTTTTTCATCTGGTTTTTCTCCTGGAGTCTCTACATCTGTACCATCTTTAATTAATTTCCATGGTGTTTCCCATGAATTACTTATTTTTGCATCTGGCAAGTCTCCCTTTGTCCACCATTTTGCTTCATAAATCTTTCCTTTATAACTTACTTGCTCTCCTGCTACATATGCTCTATCTGTTTTATATGCAGAAACTCCATCTACTTCACCACCATCACCTGGATCTTCTGTATCTGGTTTTTCTATTACTTCTGTTCCATCATTTGAATCATATTTTGAAAGTATTTTACCAAACTCAAACTTTTCTTGTAATATAGAACTATCATTTATAGAAACATAATTAGTCTTTCCTTGAGAATTTTGGAAATCCCTATTTACAGACCACATACCTATAAGTCTCATTCCTACAGTTTTACCAAAATTCAAAACTTCCTTTGCTTCATTTTGATCAACTATATTTCCACTATAATCTAAACCATTCATAGGAGTAACTCCTATCATTTTCCAAATATCTGCATCACTTTTCTTTATATTAGCTTGAGCATATATATTTTTTAATTGTTTATGAACGCTTTTAGCTGAATCTATAACTAAATCTCCCATAGTTCCGTCTGGTACTTTGCTACCAAAACACATAGTCATTACATTTACACCACTTAAGTCTACGCCATGTTTAACTGCACTTTTTACTACGTCTACTCCATTAGTCATTCCTGAAGGTAACACTGGCAGTGTATACCACACTTCAAGAGGATAATTTTCAGCTTTAAGTTCTTTTTGAAGTAATGCAAGCGCTTCTGAACGCCTTTCTATAGAATCAAAATCTGCTGTCCATGCCCCTTCAATATCAAAATCTACATGTGTTAATCCATAATCCTTAATAATTTTTTTATAAGTATCCTTTAATTTATTAACATCTTTAATTGATGATGCTAATGGTACATTAGCTTCTCCACCAAAAGAAACCATTACATCTCCGCCCATTTGCCTTAAACCTTGAATTTCTTTTAACAAACTACCGCCTTGATAATCTGTAGGACCTTCCTCCATATCATAATATGTTCCCCAAGATGGTTGTCCATTTTTATCAACTACAAAACCTAATATAAAGTGTTTTGTTCCTGTTGCCTTTGCATAATCAGTAAGAGAAAATACAGGATACGAACAAGCATCTACATATGGAGCAAATACAGTAGAACCCCATGATTCTTGACCAATTCCAATATTAGTAGATATTTTTGTTTGTATATTTTTAGTGCTTATCTCCTTAGCTTGAACTGTAGTACCTTCCATTAAAATTGGACTAGCAGCCCCTAATATTACTACTGCTGATAACATAATTGCAGCAAGTTTTTGTGATTTCATAATATACCTCCTAAAAATAAATTAACATTTCTCAATTTTCCTAATATTTTTATATTTTGTTCTACAATAATGAATTCGTTATCATTTATGAAAACTTTAATATTTTTTATAGTTGTTTTAAAATTTAAATTGAAATATAAGTATTTATTTGGTTTATCTATAAAAAAATATGTAATATTACATATATTTTTATACATACTAAAAAACTGCATTAAACTAGAATTTAAATCCCATTTTAATACAGTTTTTATCCAATTTATTATTTACTTAAAATCATATTCTTTTTAACTTTTCCGTATCCAACAAAGCTTAGCACTATCATTGGTATAACAAAGAATATATACATTATAAATACAACACCACCAACACAATAAAGTATTGCACCTGTCAATGCAAACCCTGATTTATTTAAAAATGCACCTAGTGTATTAAATATTGTAGCTAAAACTATACATATCATATGTGGTGTAACTAATGCTGTTGCAATTGCACCACCTACAGCTTCAGCTCCTGACCCAGCTCCAAATATTGTTCCACCAAAATAACTTACTAAATAAATTGAATATATCATACCTAATACTGCTGATATAACTAATGCTTTACTTTTTTTCATTACTTAATTAACCTCCATTATTAGCTTTATTTTGAATTAAATATAACTTTCTCTAATGCACTTATTTGAATTAAATCCCCATTTTTAATTTCAAGTGTTATACTAGGAACTCCAAACTCTCCTGAATCAGATAATATTTCATTAGTTATTGGAAGACCCTTTCTATAAACTATAAAATTCCCTTGTCCCTTAGCTGATGATGCAACATATCTACCTTCTTTAATATCAAGACCAACTTCCCATATTCCTGTAGTTAACTCCTGTAATAACTCAGTATTTGCTGGAGTAAATTTAACATTTTTAATTCCACCTATATCTATTTTTTCGCCATCCTTAATATCAACAGTCACTTTTGTAACCCCAAAATTTTCATCCCCTAAAATTTCATTAACTACTGGAATATTATCCTTATCATAAATAATAAAATTTCCACTTGAATCACCAGTACATACATATCTTCCTTTAGGTATGTCTTGTCCTACTATAAAAATTCCTGTTGATAATACCGTTTCTACTGCAGTTGAGTTATCTCTTGTTTTAGCTTTATCTTCTACTACCTTTTCCTCTGATTTCTTTTTATCACTTTCAACAATATTTTTCTCTTTAACAGTTTTGCTATTAAGTGGATTTACTAAGATTAAAATAAAAATAATTGCTATAGTCCAAAACCACCATTTTTTATAAATTTTCTTTTTAACTTTTCCTTTGTTCATATTACATCACCCCAAAAATAAATCTGTCACATAACTTATTGCGACAGATTTATTATAAAACTTATATTATTTTATTTGGTATGCTGTAAGCATACAAAGAGGGTAAAAAAATATTTTTTAATTTAAATATTTAAAAGTGCTCCTGTTATCATTATAATTATAAATGTATATAATACATAACCTAAAATTCTTATATAAATTTTCAAATTATTTATTATAGGTATGTATTTTCTTATATTTAAAAAATTTGTATATAAAATTGTTAATACTATAAACATGAAAAACATCATTGCATCTTCATAAATATTTTTTGAAGTAGGAAATATGATTACCACTATAAGCATTAAAAATATATACCAAATACATGCTATAATGCTTTTCCAAGTTTGGCCACTTCTAAACCCTGGAATAGCCTTATAAAAATTTTTTAAAGTCATATTATCCGGTTTATACTTATAATTTTCTATCTCCTTATCGAAAATGTTTCCAAATACATCAACCTTTTCCTTTAAGTCTAAAGGTTCTATTTCTGATAATCCCATATTGGACAAATTTACTCTACATATAGAATCTTCTTTATATGCACTTAGTTTTAATTTTAATTCTTCTTGTAATTCCCTAATTGATTGATACCTATCATTTGGTAAAAATTTTGTACACTTTTCTATTACTTCTTTTAAAATTCCATCATTTTTTTTATTTTTAGGATAATCCTTTGTTGTCATAAAATTCATTAATATTCCTATAGAATATATATCACTCCTACAATCTGTTTGTGAAAATCCAAATTGTTCTGGTGGTGCATACTCATGTGTACCCATAATAACTGTATCATGATTTTCCTCTATTTTATAAGTCCTTGCCACATCATAATCTATTAATTTCAAGACATCATCATTACTTATAATAATATTAGATGGCTTTATATCTCTGTGAATTATAGGCTTTTTTAAACTATGAAGTTTTTCTAGTATATTACAAAGACAAATTATATATTCAATAGTTTTAATTTCACTTAAAGGCTCACTAATATTTTCTAAAGTTTTTTCTAATGTAGAACCATTTATAAACTCTTCTATTAATATTAATTTACCACTATATTCTAAAACCTCATAAATATATGGTGTATATATACTTCTAATATTTTGTATTTCTTTATAAACCTCTATATCGTAATTAATAAGAATTTTTTTTACATAAATAACATTTGTCTCAACATGTTGTACTAAAAAAATCTTACTTTTTTATTTTCACTAAGCTTAGTTAATATTTTATAGTTTGATAATCTATATTCTGCATATTCTTTAAGTAAATCTTCCATTAAAACTCCCCTTTAATCATTGCTTTTCTCCAATGAAAATTATATCATACTGGTATAATTATGATAATCATACCAGCGAATTTTGAGGAGGATTATACTTATGAAAGATAAAAAAACTTCTGAACTTTTAGATATATTAAATTCAATAGATGATACAACCAGATTAAATACATACATAAATGAAACTAAAACTGCTTTTAACAACTTAGATTTTTGCACTTATTTTGAAAATATTCTACATGAAAAAAAACTTAAAAAAAGTAAAATCATAGATGACTCTAATCTTGATAGAACTTATGCTTATCAAATTTTAAGCGGAAAGAAAAAACCTAGCCGTGATAAAATTTTACAACTTTGCATTGCTGCTAAATTAAGTCTTGAAGAAATACAAAGAATTTTAACCCTTGGAAACATAGGACAATTATATGCAAAAGATTCAAGAGATTCAGCTATAATTTTTGCAATAAAAAAGAAGCTAAATGTAACTACTACTAATCATTTATTAAGCGATTTAAATTTTGATTTATTAGGCGATTGTTAAAATAAAAAACTTCCAACACATTAACCTAGATTACAATGTTGGAAGTTTTTTATTTTAACATATTATTCATACATAAATTAATATTGACTTTGCGTAAAGTTGTCCAATTTTTATCACAAGTATTAAATTAATTTATTGTATACATTCATATCTGTTTGTTTCGTCATGAACTTTTTTATCTTTGGAACAATTCTAGTAAAATGCTCTGATTTCAAATGCTCATCCAAAGCCTTTCTACTTTCCCACTCTTCAATCATCGTAATAATTGTAGGATCATTTTCATCTTGATACAATTCATACTTTATACATCCTTCTTCTTTCCTTGTTAATCCTACTAGTTCTTTATAAAGTTGAATAACTTCAGTAATTTTATTCTCTTTAGCAACATTTCTAGCAACTACCTTTATCATTTAAATCCCTACCTTTTAATTTTTTATAATTGAATTATCAATTATCTAACAAAGTTTGTAAGTATTTTATTTTCCCTTTCCGGTTCTTTAATTGTTTTTTTGCCATTTTCAACTGTTTTCATAAGCCAAGCCATATTTTTTCCAAGAACTCTCATTATTTGTTTTCCTTCTTCATCTTTTGAAACTTCACCTGGCATTGCTCCATGTATTACATTCCAGTAATTTGTACTTGGCATAAGCATTTCCGCATAATTAATATAATTATTTAATTGATTAAAAGTAGCAACTCCTCCTGATCTTCTAACAGCAACTACAGATGCTCCTACCTTATGTCTTAAAGCCCCATCATTTGCAACATAGAATGCTCTATCCAAAAATGATTTCATAGTTCCAGCTATACCTGAGTAATGTACCGGTGAACCTAATATTATTCCATCTGCCTCTTTCATCTTTTGTATAAATTCATTTACTTCATCATTATCAATTATACATTTCCCATTTTTATTTTTTGCGCAAGCATTACAAGCAAGACATCCTCTTATTATTTTATTACCTACATGAACAATTTCAACTTCTATTCCTTCATTTTCAAGCTCTTCTGCAACCATCCTTATAGCATTATATGTGTTTCCTTCCTTCTTAGGACTTCCGTTAAATGCAACAACCTTCATAAAATTACCTCCTGTAAAATTAAGTTTTCTATTTTTTACTTCTGATTTATTTTAATATCTAATAATTTTTTATAATGTATATAATTTATTCATGTCCTTGTATATTAAATTGATTAATAAAATACTAACTTAGTTAGCATTCACTAAACAATTTATTTACCATCTATCATAATGTATTCTTGTTTCATCAAATCTATTTACTGCTTCTTTATTTTCATTTGGATATCCAATTGGGATTATTGATAATGGAGTTACATTAGCTGGTAAATTTAAAATTCTTCTTAAACCATTCACTCTATCTTCCATAGGATAAACCCCTAACCATACGGCTCCCAATCCTTTATCTTCAACGGCTAATAATATATTTTCTGTCGCAGCACAGCAATCCTGCACCCAATATCCTTTAAATACTTCCTTTGATTCATCACCACAAACTACAATTGCCACATCTGCATTTAATAACATTTTCGAATAAGGATGAATATCAGTAATTTTTCTCATAATTTCCTTATCTCTTAAGACTATAAATTCCCAAGGTTGCTCATTTCCAGCAGAAGGTGCTTGCATTGCTGCCCTTAACAATTCTTCAATAATCTCATCTTCTATCTTTATGTCTTTATACTTTCTTATACTTTTTCTTTTTAATATTGCATCCATATATATTCCTCCTAATTGTTTTTGGTTAAAAGTTATGCTATCATTATAAAAAATCAGTTTATATATAACAAGTACGCACTATTTTGTACCATAGTACCTAAAAGGGTACTGTAGAAAGGATGATTTATATGACTTCTAGTTGTAACACTATAGAATTCAAAAATAGAAATTATACATGTACCTTTGAAATTACAGTAGATTTAATCGGTGGAAAATGGAAACCAATTATAATTTGGCATTTAGGTACTAAAGGAATTTTACGATTTAATGAATTAAAAAAATTGCTTCCTAACACCACTCAAAAAATGCTAACTCAGCAACTAAGAGAACTAGAATCTGATAATTTAATTAATCGAAAAGTTTATCCTCAAGTTCCTCCCAAAGTAGAATATTCCTTAACAAATTTAGGTGAAAGTTTAATGCCTATTCTTAAAATGATGTGTAATTGGGGCGATGAATACTATAAATCAAATACTTAATATTTCCATGTTCTATTTCTTTATAGTATGCATAAAATCCTTTTTATACGTATTTAATAACTATTTCTTTATAACTAAAGCACTCTAGAAAATAATATTTCCAAAGTGCTTTAATTATTATATATTTATTTATTTATTTTTATTAATATAACTTTCTATTTTATACTGTGGGTATTGTTGTTTCTTATATCTAATAGCATTATTAGGACAACTATGTATACATCTAGTGCACATCATGCACTTATTTTTAAATTTAACAACTTTGTTTTTAATAATTATATTATTTTGTGGACATTGTTTAGCACATAATCCACATCCATTACACATATCACTTGTTGAAAAACTTTTGCCCATAAACTTAGCCATAATAGAAAATACTTCTGCTAAAATATCCTTTGAAACTATGCTCTTATTATTATTTATCTTTTCTATATTGTTATTTTCTATATTTTTAACTAAAACATCTATTTGACTTTCCACATTTGTAAACATAACCTCAATTTCTTCTTCTGTATTCCTTTTATATTTACCAAAATAAAAATTTTTAGGCATAACATATGTTTCTTTTCCTATAACTTCATATCCCTTTTTTTCTAATTTTGATGCTAATGAATCTACACCATTGGCGTTTATTAAACCTGCCGATGTTGAATAAACTATAGCTTTTGTCTTATTTATAGTATTAGGCACATTTCTTAATAACCACTTTATTAATTTTTCTGGAACATTTCCAGCATAAATAGGTCCTCCAATAACAATTAAATCTATATCATCATTAAAACTTATTTTTTCTTCTATACTATTAGCTTTAACACTAAATCCTATATCCTCTAATTTTGATTTTAACCTATCTGCTATGTATTTTGTATTACCACTACCTGAAAAGTACATTATCGAAATTTTCATATCTTATCCTCCTGAAAATTTATATATTAATATAAGTGCAATGCATTATTTTTTATATAAATTATTTTTCATTTGTTTTAAAACTTTTAATGTAATTAAAAGGTCCTCTTCTCTTATATTTTTTATCATATCTTTAAAAATATCTTCTAAAACTTTGCTAATTTCAATAAATTCATTAAAAAAGGTGTCTTTTAATATTATATTCTTCTTTCTTTTATCGTCATTATCTTGAATAATATCTATAAATCCATTTTCACTAAGTTTCATTAAATTTCTGCTTATATTCCCCTTATTAATTCCCATATTTTCAGCAAGCAATTCTTGACTTATCGGTATATTATCTTTTAATTTCATTAAATTCATTATGGTAAGCATTTGCCCTTGACCTAATTTATTTTCTTTAACACCTTCATCCATTCGTGTTTTAGTTTCTTTTGAAATAAAATAAATTAAATCGCCTATTTCTCTATAATCGTTCATATCATTTTTCTCCTTTGTAGATTTATTATAAATCATTTTAGTTGTGCACGCAACTAAAAAATATTGTAAAATTTCTATTTTATGAACTGTACATTAGCCCTTCATTATATTTAACTTAAATACATAAATATTTTTTAATATTTATATAATAACAAGCTCACAAGAAAAACTTATGAGCTTAAAAATTTAAATTAAATTAATATTATTTTTAAATTAATTATCTATATAATTGTTTAAATATTTTAACTTATAAAGATTTATTCTCATAAAGCTTTTTTAATCTTTCAATTTCTCTTTTAGGTCTATCAACCATTTCTCCTGTAAAGACATTATATTCATTCTGTATAATTGATATCTCCTGTTGCAAAACTTCTATAGCCTTATCATATTTTTTTAGTGTTTCGTATACTTTAGCCATAAATTCAAGTGGATCCACAATACGAGGTTTTTCTTGTAATTCCATAGATTTTGCATAGTATTTAAGTGCTTTATCATACTCACCTAATCTCATCATACGATCTCCTCGTGAAACATAAGCTCTCCAATCTCCTTGGAATTCACTTACTCCCTTATTCCACAATCTTAAAGCATTTTCTATATTCCCCTGTTGTAACTCAATATCACCTTCATACATAAAATCTAAACAGGTATGATTTAATTGCTTTACATGCTCTAATACTTTTTTAGCTTTCTTATAATAACCATCTCTAATTAATTGGTCTAAATAAAACAAATGTCCACTCCAATATTTAGGGTGATTTTGTGTAAACTCCTCATAGTACTTAATTAAATCATCATGTCTATTATAATATTCATCTCCAAATACACCTTTTTCTGCATGAATAAGTGCAGTATGATAGTTCTTTTCATATGGTTTATATTTTAAAGCCTCTTTTATATAATTCGATGCCTTTTTATTATCACTTTCAGCCCTATGATTATAAAGCTCTCCTAAAAGATAGTATGCTTTAGCGTTTTTAGGTTCACTATTAATAATTCCTTCAAGGAAATTAACAGCATAATTAAAAACCTCTTCACTTATTATTCTTTCATTATATAACATGTTTTCTATTCTTTTCATTTGAGCATCATATGGTATAACAAAAAGCTCATCTATAGTAATCCCAAAATAAACTGAAATCATAGGAAGTAATTGAATATCTGGTGCTGTAATATTATTTTCCCATTTAGAAACAGCTTGATACGAAATTCCTAAATGATTAGCTAATTCTTCTTGAGTAACTCCTTTTTCTATACGTAAATTTTTTATCTGTTTTCCAATTTCAATAACCATAAAAGTCTCCTCCACCTATACCTATAATTAGTTAATTCATGAATTAATTTAATTATAGATTCTTGCAATCTTATATACAATAACTTGTATTTTTACATAACTAACCTATAAGTTGATAAAAATTTTTCTTGTGGTTTACCCTTTATAATTATTTTTAAACAGATACAATGAATTAGGTTTGTACTTTTTCAGTTAATTTGAAATAACTTATGATCTACTTTATCTATTTATAAATTAAACACCTACACTAACTGTTTCTGGCAGAGTACTTCCTCCATCTATAACAACCTGTGTTCCTGTAATATAGGATGACTCATCTGACCCTAAGAATGCAGCAAGTTCTCCAACCTCTTCTGGTTTTGCCAATCTTTTTAACGGTACAGCATTTTCTATTCCTTTAGTTACTTCTTCTGGATTTTCCCCATTTGATTGCATTGCAATACTCTTTGCCATTGGTGTTTCTACATAACCTGGACAAATAGCATTAACTGTTATGTTATGTTTAGCCACCTCTATTGCTAAAGACTTAGTAAAACCAACTAATGCAGCCTTTGTAGTAGCATAAGCAGTTTCACCTGCATCTGCTACCATATCCCCTGTAACTGATGACATTATAATTATTTTTCCATACTTTTCTTTAATCATTAAAGGTAAAACCGCTTTTGTGACATTCCATATTCCCTTTATATTTACATCAATATGAAAATCTCTATCATCATCTGTCATTTCTAAAAAATTTCCTAATTTACAAACTCCTGCATTATTTACTAATATATCTATTTTACCAAACTTACTAACAGCACTTTTTACTGCATTTTCTACTTCTCCTTTATTAGCTATATCTGCTTTAACTGCTAAAGCCTCAAACCCTTTTTTATTTAATTCATCTGCTAAGCTATCAACATATGAAGATCTTGCCAATAGTACAACTTTTGCTCCATACTTTGCATAAGTTCTAGCAATTCCTTCTCCAATTCCCTTAGATGCTCCTGTTATAAGTGCAACTTTACCTTCTAATTTCCCCATAACTTTCCTCCTAATAAACCTATGATTTTTACATCAATTATAATATACATATACATTATATTCCATAAATTAGCGAAACACTTTTCTATTTAAATTAAATCTATATTAGTATTTATTTACACTCTTTGTTATACTTATAATGAAATAAATTCCAATTCCAGTTTAAATAATAAAATTCATGCTCTTTTTTATGATTTAATTTTTAACTTATATATGGAAATATATTAAATATATCTGTCATTATACTGTAACCTTTTGAATTTATAATATAGTAAGTTATGAAAATCCAATTAATGGGTATATTTAAAAACATAAAACTTTTTAATGTTTAATATAAATAATAAGTTTTTTAGGAGGATTTAAAATGGATTTAAAAAATAATGAAAATGGTAACAAACCTTTAGAAGAGGATATGCAACTATCTAATGACGCATCCTTAGATGAGTTTACAGAATCTGATGATACTATTGAAACTATAGCTACTAATAATGAAAACTCTGAGGAATTACAAGGTGAAGAACTTCAACTTAATAATAACACTTTTACCGATTCAATTACTTTTAAAGATGCATTACAAAGTCAACTTATAGATGTACTTATAACTGCTAGTATATCTATATTAGGAACCATTGTTATAGACTTTATTCTAAGAATTTTTAAATTTTATATAAGCGACAAATTTTTATTTATAGTTATATTGTTTATTCCTGCACTTATATTATATAATGTATTAATGACAACAATGAAAAACAAAATGACACTTGGTCAAAAGCTATCAAACATACGTTTAACAAAAAATAAAAATTAGGAGCGATTTACTTGAGAAAAAGAAAAGAGTATGAATTTTTAATAGAAACAACTGAGTTTCCTGGAAAAGGCATAGCTTTTTATGAAGGCGAAAAAGTTGCTATAAAAAACACATTACCAGGACAAAAGGTAAAGGCTAGAGTTACTAAAAAAAGTAGTCAAAATGGCGTTCAAGCAAAACTTATAGAAGTATTAGAGGATGTAGATTATAAAATAAAGCCACATTGTGATATTTCTAATCAATGTGGTGGTTGTAGTCATGCATCCTTAGATTATGAAACTCAATTAAAGTTTAAAACAGAACAAGTTAAAAAACTTTTAGATGAGGGTAATATTAAAGATTATGACTTCTTAGGTATAGAAGAAAGTCCTGTTGTTTTTGAATACAGAAATAAAATGGAATTTACCTTTGGAGATATGGAAAAAGGCGGAGAGCTAACGTTAGGAATGCATGTTAAAAACAGAAACTTTAGTATAATAACTGTTGATAACTGCAAAATAGTTGATAATGATTTTAGAACTATATTAACAACTACATTAAATCATTTTAAAAACACAGAGCTTCCATATTATAAAGTTCTAAAGCATGAAGGTTTTTTAAGAAACTTAGTAGTTAGAAAAGCTATAAATACCGGCGAAATACTTGTTAATTTAGTAACTACAACTCAAAATAGTTATGATTTAACAAAATTTGTTGAAGAATTAAAATCTCTTAATCTTAATGGAAAAATAGTAAGCATTATACATACATTAAATGACTCACTATCTGATGTGGTTCAAGCTGATGAAATAAAAGTTTTATACGGTAAAGATTACATAGTTGAAGACTTATTAGGATTAAAATTTAAAATTAATCCCTTTGCATTCTTCCAAACAAATACAAAGGGTGCTGAAAAACTTTATTCCATGGTTAGAGATTTTATGGGGGACTCTGAAAATAAAATAGTTTTTGACTTATATTGTGGTACTGGTACCATCGGTCAAATAGTAGCCCCAAAAGCAAAAAAAGTCCTAGGAATAGAATTAATTGAAGAAGCAGTAGATGCTGCTAAAGAAAATGCTAAATTAAACAATTTAGATAACTGTGAATTTATAGCAGGTGATGTAGCTAAGGTAATAAAAGATGTAAAAATTAAACCAGATATAATCATTCTAGATCCACCAAGAGCTGGAGTTCACCCTATTGCATTAGATTATGTAATAAAATTTGATGCTAAAGAAATAATTTATGTATCATGTAATCCAAAATCATTGGTAACTGACTTACAAGTTCTTACTAATGCTGGATATAAAATAGATAAGATAAAATTAAAAGACATGTTCCCACATACACCTCACGTAGAAACTGTATGTAGACTATATAAGTAATTATAATAAGTTACATTAAAGCTAAGCAAAAGTTTGCTTAGCTTTTTTAATGTAACTTATTAATAACTTAGTTTATCTTATATTATATTTTTTATAAAATTATTGTTATTTTTGTGCCTTCTTTTAATTTACTTTCAATTTTTACATCTCCGCCATGATTTTTAATTATTTCCTTGGAAATAGCCATTCCAAGACCTGAACCTTTGTGAAGTTCACCTGTATTTGTTCCTCTATAATATCTATCAAATATATGCTTTAAGTCTTCTTCACTTATACCTTTTCCATTGTCACTTATCGTTATATATATTCTTTCTCTTTTTTCTAATTCAACTCTAATTTTTACATCTTCATCATTATGGACTATTGCATTAAAAATTAAATTTGTTAAACAACGTTTCAATAAAAGAATATCTACTTCTTTTTCTGCAACTTCTGTTTTAGGAATAAATTCAATATCTCTATTACTATATTTGTTATCATTTAATATAGCTATTATAACTTCTTTAGTTAGGCTTACTAAATTGGCCCTACCTTTTTTTAAAAATAATGCGTTATTTTTTAGACGAGTACTTAAATTTAAATCATTAACTAGCTCTGTTATATATAAAGATTTTTGATATATAATTTCACCATATTCTTGTATTTCTTCTTCTGTAAAATCATAATCACCATTTATAAGTTCTGAATAACCTCTTATAGAAGCTAGTGGAGTTTTTATGTCATGAGATATATTTGCTATCCATTCCTCTCTCATTTTTTCATTTTTCTTTCTTTCAGCCTCATTTTCTTTAAGAATAGAAGACAAGGCATTTAGGTTTCTAAATACATTTGAATAAATACCTTTTTCTTTAAATGTTAAATTATAATTTCCCATAGATAAAGTTTTTACTCCATCTATAATTCTTCCAACTGGCTTTGTAAGCCTTCTACTAAATAACAATCCACCTATTATAGCAATTAAGCTATCCATGATTAATACCCCTGTTAATATGTCCTTAATTAGATTTCCCATAATATTTTGGCTATACATTATAACTGTTTTACTCAATTTATTCATTGGAAAATTAATTATGTAACTTAACTTTCTATCTCCTATATCAACACTTGATACTAATATGTTTTCTAATCCCTCTGCACCACCTGTGTATTTATAAGCATTAACAATATCTACAGGCGCATACTCATTTTGTACCTCTTTAGGCTTTTTATAATTTATAATTTCTTTTCCATTTTCATCTAATACTTGAACCCAAAGATTATTTTCATCTAAACTTTTTTTACCTTCATCTCTTATAATTATTTCATCATTAGTTAATTCTATATTATCCCCAAAAACCCTTGTAAAACTTTCTGGATCTAATTTAACTTCTTTATACGTCATCGGTTCCACTAATACAAATCCTTGTGATGAATTTTTAATTATAGATACCATTCCTAATGTTACATTTATAAAAAATATAAACACATTTATAAGAACTATTGTTATAACAAATCTTGCAGTAAGTTTTATATTCATAAATTACTCATCCTTTACAACAAGTTTATATCCAAGACCTTTAGCAGTTACTAAATACTGAGGTTTAGATGGATTTTCTTCTATTTTTTCTCTAAGCCTTCTCATATGAACCATTATAGTGTTATCAAATCCAATGTAATCTTCGCCCCATACTCTATCACATATATTTTCTTTACTTATTATTTGATTTTTATTATTAGCTAAATAAGCCAATAATTTAAATTCTTTTGCTTTTAATTCTACTATCTCTCCATTTTTTCTTAATTCAAATTTTTCCTCATCTAATACAAATGGACCAAACTTTATTACATTTTCTTCTTTATTAATATTTTCAACATATACACTTCTTCTTAAATGAGCCTTAACTCTATATGCTACCTCTTTAGGACTAAAAGGTTTTGTTATATAATCATCTGCACCTATAGCAAAACCTAATATTCTATCCAATTCTTCATTTTTAGCAGATAAAAATAATATAGGTACCATAGCCTTTTCTCTCATTTTTTTACATACTTCATATCCTTCCATATCTGGAAGCATTATATCTAATATAACTAAGTCAGGAAGCTCTCTTTTAAAAACTTCTAATGCTTTACTTCCTGTTTCTGCAGTAAAAACATGATTCAATCCTTCTTTTTTCAAAACTGTTGATAAAAGTTTTAATATTTCAACTTCATCATCTACTAAAAGTATTTTTTTATTATTAATTGATATATCCTCCACACTACCTCATCCTTTCTTAATTAAAACCATATATTTATATCTTTTATTATATACATATAACAACTAAATATAAATGTTTTAAAATTAATATAATTCCTATGGATAAATAAATTTAACTTTTACAATTTAGTTTAAAAAAACTGTTTCAATATATTAAATCTTTATATTGAAACAGTTTTATAAAATAATTATATATTATATTGGTTTAAATTATGATGTTAAGAAATCTAGTATATTCCATCCTGCTTTTGTTTTAGATTTGTATAATTCTGTATATCCGCATCTAGCACAACTTATTGTAATAAATTTTTTATTTTGAACATCAAATATTTTAGCTAAATTTCCTCCAGTAGCTTGAAATTCATCATTTTCATATTCATTACATCCACATTTAGGACAAATATATTGTTTTTTCATATCTAATCTCCTTTATATATTTTATCTTTTTTCACTAACAAAGTTTTTATAAGTTATTTTAGGAACTATTATTAACACTAATATAAACATTAGTAAATCTATTCCTGCTATGAACATAGGTGTTTTATACCTTATAAAAGTCGATGAATACATGGCCCATAGTGGAGTCAGTCCTGCATATTTTTGAATTTGTGCTGGTAAAAAGTTTGCTGCTATATATGGTATTCCCATGAATAATCCACTTACCATAAAGGGCATTATTGCATTGTTACTTATAGATGATAATAAAAGTGTTATCTGAGTAAAGAATATACATCCCATTACCATTGTTATTCCTAATATTATAATCATTTGAAGAACTGTTATTGTTGAACCACTATTTCCAAAATACCATAATTCTTTTAATTGTAAATTTAAACCTTCAGCACCTGAGTAATGTATAGCAGAAAATACAATAATTAAATATAGTGACAATAATACTATTGATGTAGCTATACTCCCTGCTATACTTTTTGCCATAACAACTTTTTTCTTTCCATTTTTACTTGAGTTTATCAAATCAGTCATATATGAGTTATACTCAACATTATACATAGATGAAGTTATTATAAGTATAAGCATCCCCATTATTGGTGCTATTCCATAAGTTTTATCAAATACAGAAGCATAATTTTCTAATATATAATTGGGATATGAGCTATCAAATCTTACAAGTACTGAAGATAATAACGCTCCTAATATCCAAACTAAAAATACTCTTTTTTTAAGTAGTACTTTTCTTAATTCACTTTTTACTAAATTATACATTTTAATTCTCCTTTAAACTACTAAACTTCTTTTGCATCTTCAATATCAAAATAGAACATATAAACATCTTCAAATTTTGGCTCTATTTTATGCACTTCTTTATAAACTGGTTCTTTATCTGCTATTACTCTTATTTCAGTTTTATCTATTCCTCTTTGTATATTTACTACTTTATATTTATTTTGAATATCTCTAATTATATCTTCATTGTCTGTATTTATTACATATACTTTATCTTTCATATTTTCTAGAATTTCTTTATGACTGCCCTTTACAAGTAATGTTCCATCTTTAATTATTATTGTTTCTCTTGCTATAGACTCTATATCAGATATTATATGAGTTGATAAAATTATTATTTTATCTCTAGATATTTCACTTAATAAATTTCTAAATCGTGTTCTCTCTTGAGGATCAAGACCTGCTGTAGGTTCATCTAGAACTAATATTTTAGGATTATTTAACAATGCTTGTCCTATACCAACTCTTCTTTTCATACCACCAGAAAATTTCTTTAATGATTTATTTCTAACATCATATAATCCAACTAAGTGTAATATTTCATCTATTTTTTCTTTAAGCCCATCTTTTGAAATACCCTTTAACGCTGCCATATAATTTAAGAATTGTTTTGCTGTAAAATTACCATAACCTTCAAAGTGCTGTGGTAAATACCCTAAAACATCTCTATATTTTTCATCTAATGATTTTATATTTTCACCGTTATATAAAATCTCTCCACTATCACTTGTAAGTAATGTTGTTATTTGCTTCATAAGTGTTGTTTTTCCTGCTCCATTAGGTCCTAAAAGACCATAAACACCACTTTCTAATGTAACTGTTAAATCATTAGTTACTCTTTTTTTCCCAAAGCTTTTATTTAAATTTTTTATTTCTAATTTATTCATAATATAAATACCTCCTAAAATTCTATTATTTACTTTCTATTCTTTTAAAACTATTAAACATATATACAATGCTTGCTATAGTTATCATTACTAATATAGCTAATATGGCTTTAATTAAACTTATATCATATCCAAATACACTTATATCACCTAAGTACATTCCTATTAAATTATTCCCCTGAAATATTAAGTCTGGATAATTACCAAAACTTAATATACTAATTATGTCTGATCCCCCTATTTGAGTTAAAAACTTACTTATAGGCTTTATTAAAAATACTAATATTTTGCCTAAAATTATGTATACACCAAATATAGATATTGATGCCATAGAACTTTCTGTTTTAAATGATATTATCGCCCCTATAATCGATAAACTTAAAAGTAAAACTAATACAAAAACTATTTTTAAAGCTACGTATTGCATTATGGTAAAAGAACCCTCTAGCATCATAAGGTTATCAACAATTCTAAAAGCTTGTAAATCTCCGTTAATAGGTCTCCCATACTTTAAGAATGTCTCAATGAATGTTATAGCTAAAAACCCTACGTATGTTACTATTGGAACTACAATTGCTAACATCCCTTTAGAACTAAGTGCCTTATATTTATTTTTAGATGTTAGTATTAATGTATCCATTGATGAAACCACTTCATCACTATATATATTGCAAATTAACATTGCAATTATAGACAATAATCCTATTAATGCTAATGGATGAGCTACTTTATGGTTATATACCTTCCAAAAATCCACATCCTTATAGTTCATAACCTTTACTTTATCTAATTTTTCCTGAGCCATATTTCTCATTTTTTTGCTACTACTATCATTTGCAGATTGATTTGCTAACTGTTCAAGTTCATTAATTTTTATTTCAAAATTTTCTGATGCTAAAACACTGCCCTCTCTCATATCTACAAAACCATAATTTTCTTGTTCTAAATAAGATCTCTCACTTTCCAGTTGTGGATTTAAAAACACCATGACAAGTGATAAAACTATAAATATTGCCAATGCAATTATTCCATTCTTATTTTTTATCAATTTATTTAATTCTAATCTAAACAATATTATCTCCTCCTGACAAATATAATTTTAAATATTTAACCTTACACTTAAGTAACCATAAACTTAAATAAACCTTAAATAAAAAAAACAACTAGTAAACCTAGTTGTTTAGAATTAAATTCTATTTTATTAAATATGCATTATATAATTTTTAATAATAGTTTTTGTTAAGCTAGAAACTATCCCACCTATACAAACTAGTACAAGTGCAATAACAAAAACTATAGGTTCTTTTACCATTTCTTACACTTCCAAATCCTTTTTAAATCCTTAGTTTTTAATTGTATGTCTAAAAATCTTTCTTTCTATAAAAAAATACTGTTATATACATGATAGCCATAAAAATAACTATGGCTAATATTATAAATATTAATAGTTGAATATTATTTAGTAATTGTCCACCATTAAACACTTTTAAGTATTGACTAAATTTACTTTCAAACATAATGTTAATTATCACCATAAAGACCATAAAATAAGCTACCATACCAACATTATTTCCTAATGTATAATATATTAAATAGTAAATACTTATTGATAATAATAATATTATTAATGTTATTATTGCATCTTTTATAAATATATCCATAGGTAATTTAATAATAAATTTATCTAATAATTCATTAATAACAAATCCTAATATTCCTCCTATAATAATTATTATTGCTGACCCTAAAAACTTTGATATTATATATTCATCCCTAGACATACCTATACTTAAAAATAATATATGATTTTTTTGCCTTACTTCATATTGTATAGTGGCAATATTAGCTATTGCCACCATACTAATTAAATAATTATAATAATTTCCTTTATTAGTTAACAACATCAAAATTATAGGCAGTAAAAGAAACATTATATTTAAATAACCTTTATAATTTAAAATTTGTAATTTAACCTCTTTGCCTATTGATTTAATCATCATATTTTAACCTACCAAATCATTATATTCTATTTTCTTTTTAATATCATTATTAATTCTAACGTTGCATTTTGTATTAAAACACTATCTTTAAATTCTTTTTTTACACCCTCTACATCAGAAGTTAGAGCTTCAAATCCATAAGAACTTTTTCTTATTCCTTCAAAATATTTTTCATTTTCTTTAGTTAAAAGACCTATATCTCCTTTTACTATTTTATAAGTATCTAACACTTCTTCTTTACTTTTAGAAAATACAATTTTTCCATTGTTTATATAAGTTATATAATCTGCTATCTTTTCAAGATCTGAAGTTATATGAGTAGATAACAATACACCTACATTTTCATCCTGTATTAATTCCCTTAATATATTTAAAACCTCTGCTCTAACAACTGGATCCAATCCTGCTGTTGGCTCGTCCATTATTATAAATTTTGCATTATGGCTAAGGGCTATTGAAAGTGAACATTTCATTTTCATCCCTTTAGAAAGTTCTTTAAACTTTTGACTTTTATTAAGTCCAAATTTATTTAAATATTTATAAAAGGCTTCAAAACTCCATTCTTTATAAAATGGTGCTACAAGTTTTGCATTATCTTCTATTGATAAATGTTCATAAAAATATCCTTCATCATATACAAATCCTATTTGTTCTTTTATTTCTTTTTCAAATTTTAAATTATCTTTTTCAAAAACTTTTATTTCTCCACTATCTTTTTTTACTAAATTCATTATAAGCTTTATAGTTGTAGTTTTACCTGCACCATTTTGTCCTATAAAACCCATGATATATCCTTTAGGAAGAGTAAATGATATATCTTCCAATTTAAAATTTTTATATGTCTTGGTTAAATTCTTTACTTCTAATATATTTTCCATATAAGCTCTCTCCTTCTAACTATATCTGTAAATAGGTTTTGTAACCTATTTACTTTTCTTCATATAAAACTTCTAGTATTTCTTTCATTTCTTTTAATGAAAGCTGTATCTTTTCACTTTCCTCTATTGCTTTTGTAAAATATTCTTCTATATTTCTTATAATTAGCTCCTTTACAAGCTCCTTATCTTGAGCCGAAACGAAAGACCCTTTTCCAGGTAATGTATAAATATAACCATCTCTTTCAAGTTCTTCATAAGCTCTTTTTGTTGTTATTACACTTATTCTCAAATCCTTAGCTAAAGCTCTTATTGAAGGTAATGGTTCGTTTGCAGATAATTTATTCATAAGTATATCATCTTTTATCTGTTTTTCTATTTGAGAGTATATCGGCTCTCCTGAGGAATTGTTTATTATTATATTCATCTTCCTCCTCCTAACTGTTTATGATAAATCTTTATTACAATATCCCTTTATTGATAAAGTCGTTATTATCCCATAAATCACTAACCCTATTAAAAATATTAATGGTATTATTAAAAATCCATTTTCTATGCTTTTCATAAAGAAACCTACAACTTTTTTTGAAGCCGATGGAAATATCTTTTCTGCTAAAAAAATCACTAACATTGGTAAATATATTATTCCTAATAGTGTAAATCCACTATATTTTACTGCCACATCATAACTAGCTTTATAAAAAATATAGTTTGGAACGCATATGATCACTACATAATATAAAAATGAGAATGATTGAGAAAACAACAACATCTTTAAATCTTCACCACTTATTTTCCCCAAAACAAAAATTATAGACAATAGAAATATTGATGTTATAAAATACACTAACAAGTAAAAAGTATATTTGCTTATTACTACATCTTTTCTATCAACAGGAAAACTATTTATTAACATATCATAATATTTACGTGTCTCTTCTGTTGCTGTAAATTTATTTAATATTATTGGTATAAATAAAGTTGCAAATATATATATTGGAAAATAAACTGGTGCTTTAGCACCAATTATCGTTAAAACTACCATAACGCATCCTACAAGTAAATTCATTATAATTAATGGATTTTTGCTAGTTATCATATCTTTTTTAAGTAATGCATTCATATATTATACCTCCTATAAATCTCTTTTTTCATATATTACAACAGATAAAGTAGCTAATATTCCAGTTATAGCTAATACCCCCACAATAAGTATTATATTAAATTGAATACTAGTATTAGAAATAAATTTTGTTATATTGCCTTGATTAAATTTAAAAATATTATTTATAAACATAAATCCTATCATAAAAACTACAAGTGTTACATAGTAACTTATCTTAGCTGCTTTAATTCCTAATGAGAAATATGAAAAATAATACATTGATAAAATTACTAATGAATAAAGCAATATTGATTTTAATGAATGTATATTTACGCCTGCAAACTTTGTAGGAATTGCTATTAATAAAATCTCATTTAACATTATTGATACTATACATCCTATCATTGCCACTACTATTGAAGCTATAAATTTACCTAAAACATAATCTTTTCTTGTACAAGGATAACTAAGTGTAGACTTATAAACACCATCTCTATTTTCAAGTTCTGTATAACTAAGTCCTCCTATTACAAAAACCATAATAAGATAATTTATAAAATCTTGTCCTTGTGTCATAGCTATTACTGTCATACTTATCAATAACACTATAAATTGTGAACCTTTTAATGATAAAAGCTGTATTTTTAGATCTCTTTTTATTACATTTAACATCTTAATCCGCTCCCCATTACATCTTTAAATTCGTTATTATATATTTTCAACTGCTTCTCTGCTTTTAAATACCATAATGTCTTCTAATGTTGGCTTTTCCAAAATCACACTATCTTTAAATATAGCGTTTATTTTTGATACATTATTAGTTAAAGCTTCAAATCCAAAATTCGTTATATTTATTGATATAAATGCTTTTCTATTTTCATCATTTAATAAACTTTTATCACCTTTTACAATTCGATATTCTTCCAATACATCAATTGTAGGTTTAGAAAATTCTATTTTTCCTTTATTAATATAAGTTATATAATCAGATATTCTTTCAAGGTCTGATGTTATATGTGTTGATATTAAAATAGCTATATCTTCATTTTGAATTACCTTTTGAAATATATCTAAAAGTTCTTCTCTAACAATTGGATCAAGACCTGCAGTTGGTTCATCCATTATTAAAAACTCAGCATTGTGACTAAGTGCTATAGCAATTGCAAATTTCATTTTCATACCCTTTGAAAGTTCTTTTACTTTTTGATCTTCATTTAATCTAAATATCTTTAAATATTTGCTAAAAGTTTCAAAACTCCACTGCTTATAAAAGTTAGAAATTATTTTAGCATTTTTCTTTATAGATAATTTTTCATAATAAAAACAATCATCATATACAAAACCAATTTTTTCTTTTATTTCTTTAGAATACTTAACATTATCTTTTCCAAATATTTTAATTTCTCCACTATCTCTTTTTAATAAATTCATTATTAATTTTATTGTTGTAGTTTTACCTGCTCCATTTTCACCTATAAATCCCATTATATATCCTTTTTCTAAATTAAAAGATACATCATCTAATTTAAAATCTTTATAGGTTTTTGTTATATTTTTTATCTCCAAAACATTTTTCATACTCCTCAACTCCCTTAATACTTATATATAATTTCTAATTTTTCTTTCATATTATCTAAGGATAAATTTATTTTTTTCCCTTCATTTATGCCTTTTAAAAGATATTTTTTAACATTATCCATTATAGTATATTTTATAAATTCTTTATCCTTATCTGAGATAAAAGTTCCCTTTCCTGGAACTGTATAAACAAATCCTTGCTTTTCTAATTCTTCATAAGCTCTTTTAGTCGTTATTACACTTATTTTTAATTCCTGAGACAAAGCCCTTATAGATGGTAATATATCATCTAATATAAGTTTATCTTCAAATATTGATTTTTTAATTTGTTCTTCTATTTGTGAGTATATTGGCTTTCCAGAAGAATTATCAATTACAATATTCATAATACCCCTCTTCTTCAACATTATTTATATAGTGAGTATACTCACTATATACAGTTGTAGTAAAAAAATTATTTTTCTATCTTTTCTCGTTTTTTAAAGAAAATTAAATGCTCCAAAACTATAGCTATACAAAACATTATAATTATAAACATAATTTTCATAAATCCTATTTCCTTTATAAATTTTATTTTTAACTTGTATATATCCTATATACACAGTATATACTCTATATACACACCTTGTCAATAAAAATTTAAATTAATTTTTTGTAATTATAATTATCTTCTATAAAAATATTTAAATTTATACATCAAATTTTTGTTATCAGTTAAGAAAAAATATAAATAAAACCTAAAGCAATCAAAGCTGATTCTAAAAAAGTACGTTTAGTATTATTAGGAACATAGTTAGTAATAATCACCACAACTATTTAACTGTTCACTATTAACTTTTAACTGAAATAATCTGTTAGTTATTGATAAAATATTAATTTGAGTTTTCTCACTTGATAACTGAATAAGTTTAAAAATTAACTTGGAACACTATATATTTGAACAATTAGTTATAAAAATTAATCATTTCAAAATTATTTGACATATTTTTTAATTTATGATAAGCTTTTCAATGATAATTCAATAAAATTTTAAGTTAAATTCAATTTAACTTACTTTTAGAATAGGTTATAAAAGTAATTTTACTTTTATATAAAAGGGGAAGTTGGGTGTAAATCCCGCGCGGTCCCGCCACTGTAAAAGATTATTTTTTCTATATCAATAATCTTTAGCCAGAATACCTGCCTATTTTTTCACTACAATAGCCTACGAGAGATGGGGATAGTGTTTATATAAGTTTGTACTTATACCTATTTAGCCACTTAAGGTTAAATAGGTTTTTTTATTTATAAAAATTAAAGGAGTTTTATTTATGAGATCAAAAAATATAAAAAAAACAATTATGAAAACTTTATGTACTACACTTTGCATTGCTATGACAGTTTCATTTATGGGTTGTTCTAGTAATAATAAGTCTACTAATACAAATAGTGTATCTACTGAAAACAGTTCTACCAAGGAAAATAAAAATTCAAGCTATCCTGTAACTATAAAAAATTATAATGTGAATAACGAAGAAATTGAAATTACTTTTGATAAGGCACCAGAAAGAGTTTTAACAACTAACCAAACTACAACTGAATTGATGCTAGACTTAGGATTAGAAGATAAGCTAATTGGTACATGCTATTTGGACAACCCTATATCAGAAAAAGTTAAAGATAAATATGCAAAAATTCCAGTTGTATCTGAAAAGTATCCTACTAAAGAGCAAGTTTTATCTTTAAATCCCGATTTTATATTTGGATGGAAAAGTGTCTTTGCCGATAAAACACTTGGTGATGTAAGCGAATGGATAGGCAGAGGTACTAATACATTTGCTCAGCGTAATACCGTTAAATCCGTTGGAAATTATACTGTTGAAAATTTATTTAAAGATATTGATGACTTAGGAACTATATTTAATATAAAGGATAAAACAGATAAATATATACAAGACAATAAAGATAGATTAACTAAAATAGAAGAAAAAACAAATTCTATTGACAAGAAAAAAACAACATTAATTTTAGAATCTGAAGAAAAAGGTGATTTTAGATTATATGGCAAAAATGATCTTGTAAGTGATATGGCTTTAAAAGCTGGATTAGAAAATTTAGGTGAAGAATCTGGAACTGTAAGTTTAGAAAATATAGTTAGTTTAAATCCTGACACTATTCTTCTTATCCATGATGGCGATGGAAAAGATATTCACGATCCTGAAATTGCTAAAATTTTCACTTCTAATGAGGCCTTGAAAAATGTAACTGCCGTTAAAAATAATGCAATAGTTGTTACTGGGCTTGCTGAAACTTGGGCCGGTGGAATTCGTGTAGTAGATGCTATTGAACGCTACTCTAAAGAATTATATCCTGAATTATATAAATAGGTGATTTATGAAAAATAAAAACTTTTCAAATATACTAAGTAAATATAATTATTTAATAGTTATTGCTTTAATGTTGCTTTTATTAGTATCTATAGTTTTAGCAGTGTCTATAGGTTCTGTAAAACTTCCTGCCACTGATGTTTATAGTATAATTTTAAATAAACTTTTTGGTACAAGTTTAAAAGGAAAGTCAATTCCACAGGCATCTATTGATATAGTTTGGCAAATACGATTGCCACGAGTTTTTCTTGGTGTAATAACTGGGTTAGGATTATCTCTTGGTGGAACGGTTATGCAAGCTACAGTGCAAAATCCATTAGCTGATCCATATCTTTTAGGGATTTCCTCCGGAGCCACACTAGGTGCTACTTTTTCAATATTAATTGGTGCCTCCACATTATTTACTGGAGTTTTACAAAATACAGGTGTAACCTTTTGGGCTTTTATAGGAGCTTTACTCGCCTCAATAGTAGTCTTTAAACTTTCTAATTTAGGTGGAAGAGCTACATCTGTAAAATTAGTTCTTTCTGGTATGGTAGTTAACTTAATATGTTCTGCCTTATCAAGTTTTATGATTTATCTTACAAACGATAACAGTGCCCTTCACTCACTTTCATATTGGAGTATGGGTTCTTTAACTGGTGCTAAATGGACAAACTTATTGATACCTACAATCGTAGTTGTATTTTTTATTATAATCTTTATTATACAATCTAGGGTTATGGATGTAATGCTTTTAGGTGATGAAACTGCTATAACTTTAGGTATAGATTTAAATAAATATAGAAAGTTTTATTTAATTAGCGTTTCAATTTTATCAGGGGTTCTTGTTTCATGTTGTGGAATGATAGGTTTTGTAGGATTAGTTATTCCTCATATTACCCGTAGTTTAGTTGGTTCAGACCATAAGAAACTTTTACCAACTACTGTACTTCTAGGTGCTATATTCTTAGTTTGGGCAGATGTGCTATCCCGTATAATACTGAAAAATATGGAAATGCCTATTGGCATAATTACTTCACTTTTAGGTGCACCATTTTTTATTTATATTATGATAACACGTGCTTACGGATTTGGAGAAAGGTAGCTTATTATGAATTTAGATATTAAAGATTTAAATGTTGCTTTTGGTAATAAAACTATTGTAAATAATGTCTCTTTAACTGTAAAAAATGGTGAGTTTGTTGGATTAATAGGTCCAAATGGAAGTGGTAAATCTACCCTTTTAAAGTCTATTTACAGAGTATATTCTCCTAAATCTGGAGTTATGCTTTTGAATGGAAAAAACCTCTTAAATATACCAATTAGAGACGTTGCTAAAAATTTAGGAGTTGTTAGTCAATTCAACAATCTTGCTTTTGATATGACTGTAGAACAAATGGTTTTACTAGGTAGAAGCCCTCATAAAGGTCTTCTTGAAATTGATAACGATAAGGATATTGACATAACTCATGAAATGCTTAAAAAAGTTGATATGTTTGACTATAGATATAGAAGTTTTTTAACTTTATCTGGTGGTGAAAAACAACGTGTTCTACTTGCAAGGGCACTAGCTCAACAAGTGAAATTACTTATTCTTGATGAGCCCACTAATCACCTTGATATAAAGTATCAACTTCAAATATTAAAGTTAACAAAATCTTTAGGTATTACTGTAATTGCTGCATTGCACGATTTAAATTTAGCTGCTTCTTATTGTGATAAATTATATGTTATGCATAATGGTAATATTGCTGCAACTGGAGCACCTAATGAAATATTAACAAAAGAGCTTATTAAAGATGTTTATGAAGTAGACTGTACTATTCACAAATATCCAAATAAAAATTCAATTTATATAACTTTTGAAGACTTTTGATGAATATGAAAAAATAAGAGACTACACATTTATTTGATTATACCTAAAGGAGGTGTTTTTATGTCAATAGCAATTATGTCTTGTAGAAAACTAATTGGTAAATGCGCTGGAACTGGATGCCTTAATGCTTTTAATAACGATTTAGATGCTTTTACTATTTATAAAAATAAAAAGGAGACTTTGGCTAGTTTTTTCTATTGTAGTGGCTGTTCAAGTACATTCGGAAGTGATGAAGATTGGCAACATAAAATAAATCAATTAAAAAATAAAAATGTTGATACTATTCATATTGCTCTTTGCATAGAGGTCGAATGTGATAACTACTCTAAACATGAAAAAATATTAAAAGCTAATGGCTTTAAAGTAATACATGGAACCCATAAGTAAATACATATATTATAAACATTATAAAAAGTAGGTATCATATATATACCTACTTTTTAACTTCTTTATTTAATATCTTAAATATTTCTAAAACTTCTTATTTTATATTCCATATTTATAAACTTTATCAGGATCTGAGCCTATCCTTATCCCTTTATCTAATTGTTGAATTTTGAATAAATCCCCTTCATTTATCTCAAAATCAAATATCTGTGAGTTTTCTTTTATTCTTGTTATATTTGTTGATTTAGGAATAGTTACAACACCCATTTGCAAATCCCATCTTAGTACAATTTGAGCTATCGTTTTTCCGTATTTTTTTGCAAGCTCCTTTAAGAGTTTATTGTCAAAGATTTTACCTCTCATTAAAGGTGACCATGCTTCTAATTGTATATTATTCTTTTTACAAAACTGTCTTAACTCATTTTGAATTAGTAACGGGTGAAACTCTACTTGATTTATCATTGGCATAATTTCAGCATCTGCCATTAAATTTTTTAAATGTTTAACAGTAAAATTACTAATACCTATTGCTTTTATATATCCTTCTTTATAAAGCTTTTCTAGAGCTCTCCATGATTCATTGTGTAATAGGTTAGGCCAATGAATTAAATATAAATCAAGATAATTTGTTCCAAGTTTTTTTATAGAAGTTTCAAAAGCTTTTAAAGTTTTCTCATAACCTTGGTCTGAATTCCAAACCTTACTAACTAAAAATATTTCTTCTCTAGACAATCCACTCTCTTTTATTGCAATGCCAACACCTTCCTCATTATCATAGTAAGAAGCAGTATCTATATTACGATATCCAATTCTAAGCGCTTCTTTTACTGATTCAATAACTGTATGTCCATCTTCAACCTTATAAGTACCAAATCCAAGCCAAGGCATTTTTACTCCATTATTTAAAGTTGTGTAACTTTTTATATCTTTCATTTTAATTATCCTTTCTAAATATGTGTTAAATAAGTTTTTTAATATCATTTATATTATAATGAATATATGGTAAAATTTCCTTATCATTTGATATTATTTTAAAGTAAATATATTTTAAATAAAACAAAAGAAAGGCAATTTCTATGCATATGAAAATTGATGATACAGATATTAAAATATTAAAAGAACTTCAACAAGATAGTCGTTTATCTATTAGAGAATTATCTAAAAGAGTAAACCTATCTCCTCCTTCTGTAGCAGAAAGGATAAGAAAATTAGAAGATAGCGGAATAATTGAAGGTTATACTATAAAAATAAATGAAACAGCTTTAGGATTAAATCTTCAATGTATTATCCAAATTGATCTTAAAAATAGTGAATTTGAAAAATTCAAAAATTTTATTTATAATCACCCTCGTGTAAATTTTTGTTATAGAATAGCTGGTCATTCCTGTATTCTTGTAAAATTAAGTGCTAAATCTATTTTAGAAATTGAAGAATTTGTTGACTCTGTTGCATCTTTAAATGCTATCACCTCTACCTATATTATATTTTCACAGATTCCTACCAATAAAAGCATTGAAAAATTTTTTCAATCTACTTAATATTTTTATTATAAATTATTATATTTATTAGGGAGGAAAATTTGATGGAATCAAATATAAATTCTATAGAAAATAATGATTATTATAAAAAATTATTAACGATTTTTATTAGATTAAAACCTAAATATAAAAAAGACCTTAATAAAATTATTATAACTTCCTTTCAAGATGTTATAAGTGAGTCCGATGAAAAAAGAATATATACTGTTTATAAAATAAATATAAACTCTGAAAATTTTGTTTTAAAAAAGTCAGAAGAGAGCGAAATCTTTATATATAAAACATTTCTAGAGAGTAAAAATTTACCTACCCCCAAAATGTTTGGTTATACTTTTGAATATGATGAATATTGGATTTTAATTGAGTATATAGAGGGAGCTGATTTGAAAAAGTTTAATGAACAAATAGCTTTAAATAGCTCTATTAGTTTATCTAAAATTTTTAATAAGTATTGGGTAGAAAATGATTTTGATAAACATAAACTAGATAATAGATTTGAAAAATATTATTCTCGAATAATTAAAAGATCAAAATGCTTAACTCATCATGCTAATTTATCAAAAGCTTATAAATGTTTTTTAGAAAGGCAACTAACTTGTCCTCGTACACTTTGCAATGGAGATTTAATGCAAATAAATGCAATAAATAGTTCAAATGATGTTTTAATAATTGATTGGGGCTTTGGCGGAATTATGCCCTATTCATTAGATATTGCTAGATTGATATCTCATGGAGCAGAAATAGATGACCCCTTTTATATGACAAATGGTTTAAGAAATTTATTTGTAAAAAAACTATACAAACTGCTAAATACAGAAACTTTAACTTATAGTCAATATATTTTTGACATAAAACTTTCAATGCTAAATGAGTTCATTGAATTTCTGGAATATAATTTTAATAATCCAAATGAAGAAAAAGATCATTATTACCACTACTATTTAAAAAGAGCCAATAAATTAGCTGATGAACTACTTGATTATGTTAATCAGAAAGATAACTGTGTAATTTCTGATATAATAATATAAATAATAACTATATAGAAGTAGTATTCTATATTTATTGAACCTAATATTTTTATGTAAATCAAAGTTTTATTAATATGTACTATTATAACCATATTATTTTTATTTTTTTATGATAAATTAAATTACGTTCTGAACATAATATTTTAATTCTGTCTTACATGAAAATGTATATGAACTAATAGGAATCTGTGAACAATCAAAAGAAAATAAGTACAATAATTACAAATAGTTTTTATATTTTATAAACTTAAATACATACTAAATATTTATAAAATACTTAGTATGTATTTAATATTAATTTTAATTATTCCATAAGAAAACAAGCTCAAATTTAAATCCATTTATCAAATTTCTATTACAATTCTTTTAAAGCTTCACTTAATACTTTTCCAATAGAATCCTTTATAACTAAATTAGCTTTATTATCATATGGTGTGGCTTCTTTATTTATAAGAATTAAATTTTTTCCTTTAAAATATTCCAATAATCCTGCTGCTGGATACACAACTAGAGAAGTTCCACCTACAATAAATGTATCTGCTTGTGATACTGATAAAATCGACTTTCTTAAAATATCACTATCTAAACTTTCTTCATATAGAACTACATCTGGCTTAACAGTATCACCACAAACCTTACATACAGGTATGTTATTATTACTTTTTAACATATAATCCAAGTTGTAAAATTTATTACATCCCATACAGTAATTCCTATGAACCGAACCATGTAGCTCTAAAACATTTTTAGATCCAGCTAGTTGGTGTAACCCATCAATATTTTGAGTTATAATAGCATTTAGCTTTCCTACTTCTTCTAGTTTAGCTAATGCTTTGTGTGCTAAATTAGGCTTGGCATCTTTAAAAATCATTTTATCCTTATAAAATCTAAAAAATTCCTCAGTATTACTCTTAAAAAAGCTATGACTAAGCATTACTTCTGGTGGGTAATTATATTTATTTTTAGAGTTATATATTCCTTGATTAGATCTAAAATCTGGAATATTACTTTCCGTTGAAACTCCTGCTCCTCCTAAAAATACAATGTTAGTACTATTTTTTATAATATCTTTTAATAATTCTATTTTATCCATAAAACCCTCACTCAAATTTTTTATATATCAAATTAGAATTTAATATATAAATATTATATATAACCAAATAAAATTATGCATCAATTTCTATTAATATTTTTAAATTTTATTTAATATAAATTACATCCAAAGGTCTTTTATGCATTCCAAATTTCTAAATTAATATATTCTATTTAACATGAATATAAAATTTTCATTTGAATTAAAATTTCAATTTAAAATCTACATATACTTATTATTTATTTTATTACTCATCTTATTCATTAATCTAAAAAACTTTCTATGGGTTATAATCCATAAATTCTTAAAATCAAACAGTAATTATTTAAAATTTTTCAACAAAATTTTTTTAAATAAATTAATAAATATAACA
>NZ_HE611056.1:0-3375 GCF_000285575.1 Clostridium senegalense JC122
GATTTATTATATGCTAAATACTTCAATGCTTTTCTTGAAATTAAGCTAAATAGAGATATTATTCTTATATTCCTTTTTTATACTTTGTATTCCTTTAAATTACTACTATTGATACACGTGGAATAGTTATATTGATTTATATTAAAAAAACACCTTAAAATAGCCTTTTATCACTATTTTAAGATGTTTCTTAGTCTTATTTATTTACTATAGTTTTATTACTATATTACTTCGCTATTAGTTTCTTTTCTTAAAATTTCCTCTGATGGCTTTTCAGCTCTTTTTTCAAAAAAACTCTTCAGCTATTTGAGGAAATGCAAGATATGATAATACATCTTCATTAGAAGATACTTTTCCTTTTAATAATTCTTTTGTTTTTTCAAATGCTGGTTCTAAAGTAGACGCATATCTTCCTTTTATAGTTTCATCATCTCCTAAAGCTTTTTTCATAACTTCTGGATTTATTTTTCCTGGAGCTTTTCCATACTCTCCTTTACAATATGCTTTTACTTCTTTTAACACCATTTTATATCTTTCCCCAGTTAATACATTAACAGTAGCTTGAGTTCCTACCATTTGACTCATAGGTGTAACAAGCGGTGGATATCCTAGGTCTTCTCTTACTCTAGGTACCTCTTGTAAAACTGCATCTAATTTTCCAATAGAATTTTGTGCTTTAAGCTGCGCTATCATATTAGATAGCATGCCTCCAGGTATTTGGTTTCTTAACCCTTCTGGTTGCGGTGTTAATACCTTTGGATCTAACAGACCTGAATCTAAAACTTCCTGTCTTATAGGTTTAAAAAAGTTATTTATACTAGTTAATTTATCAATACTTAGGCTTGTATCAAATCCAGCTGAAGTTAATGCTTGATGCATTGTTTCAGTAGGTGGTTGAGATGTACCACTAGAAAATGATGATATAGCTGTATCTATTCCATCAACGCCTGCCTGAGCTGCTCTATAGTAAGACATTTCACCTATACCATTTGTACAGTGTGAATGTAAAAACACTGGTATTTTAACTTCTTCCTTTATACCTTTAACTAAGTCGTATGCTATATCTGGCATTATAAGCCCAGCCATATCTTTTATACATATTGAATTAGCACCCATATTTTCTAATCTTTTTGCTAAATTAGCATAATTTTTAACATCGTGTATAGGGCTAACTGTATATACTATTGTACCTTGTGCATGAGCACCTTGTTTTAAAGTCTCATCCATAGCCACTTCTATATTATCATAATCGTTTAAAGCGTCAAAAATTCTTATAATATCCATTCCATGATATACTGACATCTTAACAAATTCTCTTACTACATCATCTGGATAATGTTTATACCCTAATATGTTTTGTCCTCTTAATAACATTTGAAGTGGTGTTTTTTTTACTATGCTTTTTATTTTTTTAATCTTTCCCATGGATCTTCATTTAAATATCTTAAGCATGAGTCAAATGTTGCGCCTCCCCAACACTCTAATGAATAATATCCTGCATCATCTAATTCTTTAAGAATTGGGGCAAATTTTTCATATGGTAATCTAGTCGCTATTAATGATTGATTAGCGTCTCTTAACACTGTTTCTGTTATATGAATTTTTTTCATTTATTAATCACCTCTATGTTTCAATGTCATACATTTTGTATTTTAGCACAAACCTATATAAAAATCTGCAATAAATCATTTATTTTTCTGAAAAATTCATTTTTCTTGAAAAATTAATAAATTAATGTAGTATTATTCAAGTTTATTAATAGTTGTTGACATTGCACAGGGAAAATATTTATAATATAGATATATTCTTTTAAATACGCGCCCGTAGCTCAGTTGGATAGAGCAACCCCCTCCTAAGGGGTAGGCCGGAGGTTCGACTCCTCTCGCGCGCACCACAGCCTAACAGACTATACTGTTAGGCCTTTTATTTTATTTAAATGCAATTTTAAAATCATTTTTGCGTCAATTAATATAAAAATATTACTAATTAGTAGGTGTTAAATATGAATCCAAGCTTAAATTTTATGGAAATTGCTATACAAGAGGCGAAAAAGGCTCTTATTTTTAATGAAGTTCCAGTTGGAGCTGTAATTGTAAAAGATAATAAAATAATCGCTACAGCCCATAATCTAAAAGAGTTTAATAATGATCCAACTTGCCATGCTGAAATTTTAGCTATAAAAAAAGCATGTAAAACTCTTAATAATTGGCGCCTTACCGACTGTAGTATGTACGTCACATTAGAACCATGTCCTATGTGTGCAGGGGCTATAATTCAAAGCAGAATAAAAAATTTATATATTGGTACCTTTGACGATAGAAGTGGTGCCTGTGGTTCTGTATTGAATATAGTACAAAATGATTCTCTTAATCATTGGGTAAATGTTCAATGGTTATATAATAAAGATTGTAGTTTACTTCTAGAGAATTTTTTTAAACACAAGCGTTAATTAAACATGAAAATAAAATATTAAATATTTCAAAAACATATAGAAAACAAAATATTAATATAATATAATTTTGTAATACATTTCATTATTATTTATTTTATTATATATTTATATAATACTGTTATATGATGCATTTTGGAGGTGTTAATATGGATAAAGTTGCGTTTTCTTTATTTGGAATAGATATTGCGTGGTATGGTATATGTATTTCAATAAGTGTTATAATCGCAATTCTTTTAGCTCAATACACATGTAAGTTAAGGGATATAGATTATGATGATTTACTTACAATTTTTATTATAACTTTTCCGTTTTCTATAATTGGGGCTAGAGCTTATTATGTAATATTTGAATTTGATCAATATAAAGATAATCTAATTAATATATTTAATATTAGACAAGGCGGAATCGCAATCCATGGTGGTATAATTGCGGCTATAATAGTTTCTTATATTTTAGCTAAAAAGAAAAATATAAATTTTTTAGGTGGCATGGATGTTGCTGCCCCTTGTATAATTCTTGCCCAAGCAATTGGTAGATGGGGGAACTTTTTTAATCAAGAAGCTCATGGTGGCCCAGTTTCTCAATCATTTATCAGTAAATTTCCTACTTTTATACAAAATGGAATGTTAATTGATGGAACATATTATCATCCTACATTTTTATATGAAAGTATTTGGGATGTTATAGTTTGTATAATACTTATATACATTTTAAATAAGGTATATAAAAATGGAATAGTTTTCTTTACTTATATAGGACTATATTCCTTAGGAAGATTTTTTATTGAAGGATTAAGAACTGATAGTTTGATGTTAGGACCTATAAGAGTTGCTCAACTAATAAGCTTGCTAGGAATTTTAATTTGGATTATAGGAGTTATTTACTGTAACAAATCTAACACTAAACGTAAAAACAAATATTCA
>NZ_HE611056.1:3659-32348 GCF_000285575.1 Clostridium senegalense JC122
TTATTAATTTCCACTCTTCATTGGTATATATGGATATATTCTTGATGCTAAATTGCTTATTGGCATTGTTTGAAGATAAACTCTTCCTGGACCTGTTAGCGTTGTTAAAAACAAACCTTCTCCTCCAAACAACATGTTTTTCACACCTTTAACCATTTCTATGTCAAAGTTAACTGTAGATTCAAAAGCTGCAACATGTCCCGTATCAACTTTAATTGTTTCACCTGGTGATAGATCCATTTCTTCAACATGTCCATCAAACTCTAAGAACACTATACCTGGACCTGTCATTCTTTGAAGTATAAAACCCTCTCCACCAAAAAGACCAGATGATATTCTTTTCTTTAGGTGAATTTTAAACTCAACAGAAGTTTCTGCTGCTAAAAATGCACCCTTTTGACAAATCAAAGTTTGTCCTTGATATAAATTTTTCACTAATAATTTTCCTGGTACTGAGCAAGGGAAAGCTATAGTTCCTTGTCCATTTGTACATGTAAATGTATTTAAAAACAAACTATCACCAGATAAGGCTCTTCCTATTCCCCCAAATAGTCCGCCTTTCATATTAGTGTCCATAACAATATTTTCACTCATCCACCCCATAGCACCTGATTCAGAGACTACAGTTTCTCCCTGGTCTAATGTACATATTGCCACTGGCATATTCCCACCTTTTATTTCATAATTCATAAAGCACCTCTTAAACATTTTTTATAATATTATATATGTATAATATCGAAAAAAAAATGTTTTTTATAATAAATATAATAAAATGTTTAATTAATCCAATATATGTACAATTTATTAATAATATAATACTTGAAATTGTAACATTATAATAGTATAATGTTATTTACATAATGAATATTGTATGGAGAGATGTCCGAGCGGCTGAAGGAGCACGCCTGGAACGCGTGTGTAGGGGAAACTCTACCGAGGGTTCAAATCCCTCTCTCTCCGCCATGTCGTACTAGACGGGGAGTTAGCGGTGCCCTGCACCTGCAATCCGCTATAGCAGGGTTGAATTCCTCGCCTAGGTATTAATTTGTATGGTCTGGCCTATGTAAGTGGCGTTGATAACTGGGTCCCACGCAATAAAGACTCATGAACCTCGTCAGGTCTGGAAGGAAGCAGCGATAAGTGAGCCCCTTTATGTGCCGTGGATTAACCTGGTTTGAGTTAACTACATAGGTAACGCATATAAATTAATATCGAAGCGAGGTGTACGACTTTAAATCTTAAAAGTACAAGATGCATTTTTGCATCTTTTTTTTATACATAAAAAATTATATTATATAATATAAAGTAGTTCATTGTAATTGTTGTAAATACTTTATAATATTATTGGTAAGATATGAGGTGAAATTATGGGTTATACTGCACTCTACAGAAAATTTAGGCCCCAAAAATTTGAGGATGTTGTTGGTCAAAATCATATAAGTACTACATTAAAAAATGCAATAAAGAGCGAAAGAATAGCTCATGCATATTTGCTATGCGGAACAAGAGGAACCGGTAAGACCTCTACCGCTAAAATTTTTTCGAAAGCAGTAAATTGTCTTAATTCTCAAGATGGTGAACCATGTAATGAGTGTGAAATGTGCATTAAAATAAATAATGGAACTGCTATAGATGTAGTTGAGTTAGACGCAGCTTCTCATAATAAGGTAGATAATATAAGGGATATTATAGATGATGTACAATATCCTCCTCAAGAATCTAAATATAAAGTTTATATTATAGATGAAGTTCATATGTTATCTCAAGGTGCTGTTAATGCATTCTTAAAAACTTTAGAAGAACCACCTAGTTATGTTATATTTATTTTAGCAACAACAGATCCACAAAAATTACCTATAACAATACTTTCTAGGTGTCAAAAATTTGATTTTAAGCGAATTAAAAATGATGATATATTTTTAAGACTTAAACAAATAACTGATATTCTAGGTGTTTATGCTGAAGATAAAAGCTTAAAGTTAATTTCTAGAATATGTGATGGTGCAATGAGAGATGCACTAAGCATTTTAGATCAAGCTATATCAATGAGTAATAATAAAGTTGAATATGAAAATATAGTTAAAATGCTTGGACTTATGACTAATGATGATTTAATAACTCTTACAGACTTTATAATTTCAAAGGATATTGAAGGTGCAGTTAAAACCATTAATAATGCAATCTCCTCTGGTAAAGATGTAAATTTATTTATTAAAGATTTTACTAAGCATATGAGAGATTTAATGATGGTAAAGGTTACTGAAAGTCCAGAAGAAGTTTTAGAAATGTCTATAGAAAACATAGAACTTTTAAAACTTCAAAGTGAGAAGTTAAGAGTTGAAGAAATAATGAGATATATAAAAATACTTCAGGACACAGAAGAAAATGCCAAGTATTCAAAACAAGGAAGAATTTATCTTGAACTTGCTATAATAAAAATGTGTAAATTTGAATATGATACATCTCAAGAAGTTATTTTATCTAGAATTAATAAGATAGAAAATACTATAAAAAATGGTATAGTCTCAAAGGTAGTTTCTAATAATAAAGTTATTGATGAAAATAAAATATCAAGTAAAAAAGATATCTATATACCTAAAGCTTCAACACCTGACACTTCTATAGAAGACAATGATGTAACTTTTGAAAATTGCTCTATTGATTTTGATACTGTGAGTAAGTCATTTAAAGATATTCAACAGCTATTAAAATCTAGAAAGAACATGGTTTTAGCAGCGGCTCTAATGGTTGGGAAAATAAACTATGTTAAAGGAAATAGAATAAATATCATTTTTGAAAAACAATATGAATTTCATAAAAAAAGATTAGAAAAAGAAGATAATCGAAAAATTATAAACTCTATTTTTTCAGAAGTTTTAAAGGCAAATGTTGTAGTTGACTATTCTATAGATAAACCACAAGAGGAATCTATATCTAAAGAAGATATGCTTTTAAAAACTTTTGGAGAAGATTTAGTAGAAATAATTGATGAATAATATATTAAAATGTTAATATAAATAAAATAAGTAAAATAAATATTAATTTTAGTTACATTATTATCAAATATTATATATACTAATATATTGATAATATATAATATATTTACTTTAATTTAAAGGAGGAATAATTTATGGCAAAAGGTGGATTCCCAGGAATGGGTGGAAATATGAATAATTTAATAAAACAAGCTCAAAAATTCCAAAAACAAATGGAAGATATGCAAAAAGATTTAGAAAATAAAACTTTTGAAGGTAGAGCCGGTGGCGGTGCAGTTACTGCTGTAGTTAATGGAAAAAGAGAATTATTAAAAGTTTCTATTAAACCAGAAGTTGTTGATCCAGATGATGTTGAAATGTTAGAAGATTTAGTTATGTTAGCTTGTAATGAAGCTTTAAAAACAGCTGAAACTCAAACTGCAAATGATATGGGTAAATTAACTGGTGGCCTAAATATGCCTGGTTTATTTTAATAATAAATAAGCTAAAAACTTAGAGGTGAATAAATTGGATTTTTATCCTGTAGCAATAGAAAAGCTTATAGAAGAGTTTTCCAAACTCCCAGGTATAGGAGCAAAAACAGCTCAAAGATTAACCCTTTATGTTCTTAATTTACCTCGTGAAGAAGTTGAGGAGTTCGCTTCAGCTCTTGTTAAAGCAAGAGGAACTATAAAATATTGCCCTGTTTGTGGTAATTTTACTGATTCAACTCCATGCTCTATATGTTCAAATCCTAATAGAGATAAATCAACAATTTGCGTTGTTGAACAACCTAAAGACATAATGACTCTAGAAAAGGTTCAAGAATATAATGGTGTTTATCATGTTCTTCATGGAACAATTTCACCTATGAACGGAAGAGGTCCAGAAGATATAAAACTAAAAGAGTTAGTTACAAGAATAAATGGAGAACCTAAAGAAATAATAGTAGCAACAAACCCTAATATTGAAGGTGAAGCTACTGCTATGTACATTTCTAAAATTTTAAAGCCTTTAGGAGTTAAAGTTACTAGAATAGCCCACGGCGTTCCTGTCGGTGGGGACTTAGAATATTCAGATGAAGTAACCTTATCAAAAGCACTAGAGGGAAGAAAAGAAATCTAGATATAAAATATAATCAAAAAGAGGAAGCAATTTTAAATTGCTTCCTTTTATTATGTTTTATCTATTCATTAAAAGTATAACAATTCCACTTTATGTAAATAATATCTATAAAGTAGGAGGTTTATATTATGAATAAGAAACATATTTTCAAATTAATATTTAAAGGAAAAAGTATTCTAAAGAAGACATAGATATTATTACTCAATTAAATGATGCTTTAGAAGAATGGCAAAATGCAAAAAATTATTTTCAATTTGTTAGTGATCCTAAATTAATAGATTTAATAATATGTAAAGAGGATGAGGCAAAATCTAAATATTTATATTTTCTTTCCTTAGCTAAAACTAAAGGCATAACTTTAGATGGAAGTTTAATGTTAGAAGAATTAAGTAGTACCTATAAATAATATTTTTCTCATATACTCCTTAATATTGATATATAATATTACTATAAGGTTCCAAGTTTACTTTTAAAATTATTGAATAAATTTAAATTGGAGCTTGTTTCCCTATATTATACCTATATTATAAATTAGGTAATTACCGAGGAGATGATTTTATGGATACTGCTTTAATATTTATTGCTGCTGTTATAGGTTTATTTATAATTGGAAAACTTTTTGCATGGCCAATAAAGATTCTTATGAAGCTAATAGTAAATGGAATCTTAGGAGGAATTTTATTATTATTGATTAACTTTGTAGGTGGTCCATTTGGTATATACATAGCAATAAATGCTGTAACTGCTTTAATAGCAGGCTTACTAGGTATTCCAGGAGTACTTTTTTTAATTATTTTTAATCTAATGGTATAATAAAAACCTACTCTATTTTAGAGTAGGTTTTTATTCGTCATCATATATACCTGATAATTCTTTTAACTTTTTTATATCATTTATATAAATTTCTTTAGTTTTTGTATCTATTATTCCTTCGTTTTTTAACTCCTTCAAAATTCTAGTTACTGTAACCCTGGAACATCCTATTAAATTGGCTAGTTCCTGATGTGTTAAAAGTAAATCTATAGTCTGTCTTCCATCAATATACTTAGGAGTTTGTGTTGCTAATCTATATAAAGTAGATGCTATTCTAACTTTAGGATTTTCTGCTAAAAAATCATATATTTGCGATAAAGCTATCCTATATTTTCTTATAATACTATGAATAAAAAAACTATAATACTCTGGATATTCACTAATTACATCAGTTAAAATGTCATAAGAAATGTGACTTATAACAGAATCTTCTAATGCTATAATTTTTGAATGGATATGTTCATCTCCAAAATATGATATTTCACCATCTATTTCTCCACTTCTTAGGTAAAAAAGTACTTTTTCTTGTCCTGATATGGTAAATGTAATAACCTTAACTTTTCCAGATACAACTATTATTAATTCATTTATATCTATATGATTTATAGTATCATTTTTTTTATATGCAATTAATTTTCCTTTTTTACTTAAGTTGTTAAGAAAAAAATCTCTCATATTTTTTTGTTTATCTAAGTCAAATAATTTTTTATACATATCGCCACTACCTTTTAATATAAATAAAAAAGAGTAAGTTAACTTACCCTTTTTATTTTATAGTATACCACTTTTTATTTTATATTATAATTTATTTGTCATAAACTTTTTCCAATCACCATGATTTATGTAAGCGCTATGTTTATCAAATATGTCTTTATCATTTAATGCATACTTATAAACATAACACTTTTCGATTATATCTTTGTCTATATTATACACATCAACAATAATTCTATTATATTCGTTCTCTTTACTATTAGGCTCATAATATCCTTCCATCTTATCCATAGCAACTATTACTTCTTCATAATTATCTACTTCCATGATTTCACCATAAACATAGTCTTCTCCATCTAATAGTGCTGGATACTTTTTATTTGGCATATGAAATAATTTACCTTTTATTCTACCTAAATTACACTCTTTCACTTTTCCATTTAAATATATATCATAATTAAAAAAGCCAGTTCTTAAACTTCCATAAACAAATATTTTTAATCTTTCTTTTGGCTCTAACATTAGCAAATTGTCCCTCCTGTTATCTTTAAATCTTCACTATTTTCAACTGCAGCTTCTATACATAATTCTAAACTTTTTGATATGTCATTTAGAGACATACATGGTGTGTTAGGCTTTGATATTACTTGTTTTGGTATATATGGAACATGTATAAATCCACCTTTTATATTAGGATATTTTTTATCTATTAAATATAGTATTCCATACATAACATGATTACAAACAAAAGTTCCTGCTGTATTTGAAACTGCTGCTGGTATTCCATTATCATTCATTTTTTTCACCATAGCCTTTATTGGTAAATTTGAAAAATACGCTTCTTTACCGTCTTTTTCAATTTCTATATCTATAGGTTGATTTCCTATATTATCTTTTATTCTTGCGTCATCTATATTTATAGCAACTCTTTCTGGATTAATTCCAAATCTTCCACCAGCTTGACCAACTGCTATTACAATGTCTGGGTTATTCATCTTTATAGCCTCATCTATATGCATAACAGATTTCCTAAAAACAGTAGGTATTTCTAATTTTATAACCTCTGCTCCAGCTATAACATTTGGTAATAATTTAACTGCCTCTAATGCTGGGTTAACTTTTTCTCCTCCAAAAGGATCAAATCCTGTAATTAAAACTTTCATACTCTTTACCTCCTATGATGCCCTAAAATGCTAAGAAATACATTAATGGTATATGTAAAATTAAAAGTATTATAGCTACTGGTGCTTGATATTTTATAACTGCATTTTTATCTATAGTTTCTAATAATGCCGCTGGCATTACATTAAAGTTTGCTGCCATAGGTGTTAATAACGTTCCACAATATCCTGCTGTTAATGCTAATGCCCCAGCAATTGCTGGGTTTGCTCCTTGCGCAAATACAAATGGAATTCCAACACCTGCTGTTATAACTGAAAATGCAGCGAAAGCATTTCCCATTATCATTGTAAATATAGCCATACCTAAACAGTATGCAGATATTCCTATAAGTATATTTCCACTTGGAATAAAGCTCGATATTCCCCCGGCAATAACTTCACCAACGCCTGCTGCAGTAAATAATGACCCTAATGCTGCTAAAAGTTGAGGTAATATACTTGTAGAACCAACTGACTGAAGCATTCTATCTCCATCTTCAATTAGCATTTTTGGTGTAGCTTTTGTTATTGCAAAAGTTATTAATATTGCTGTAACTGCAGATATACCTATAGCCACTACACCACCTAAAGGCGTAAACTGTGCTATAACAAGAGCAACTACAGCTATTGCAATAGATGGTATAAATATTTTATTTCCTAATTTCTTACATTGTCTGTGTGCAAACTCACTACTTAGAGGTTTTAAATTACCTACTTTAACTTTCTTACTTGCTGTTAGTATTCCTAATACTACTAATAATCCTCCAACTATAGCAGGTGGAATAACTTTACCCAAAATAAAGATTATAGCTAATATACTCCAAAACATCATAGTTCCAATTCTTGCTTTATGGTTTTTATCCTTAAATGTACTAAATGCTGTTGTTAACATAAGCAATCCAACCATGGTGTAAAATACTTCTAATAATATATCTGTTATAGCTTTTATATCCATATTAATTCCTCCTTCTTCTAGTTGTGTTTTTTCATTTCTCTTTGTATTGATTTATCTAATAAGTGATTTTGTAATGCTACTAATAAAAATGTTATTAAAGCTACTGGTATTGATGCTTTAGCTATATCTAAAGTGTTTGCTGTATATCCTAATTCAGTTAAAGTTCCAGCTATTAACAGCACTCCTGAACTTGCCATAAATACATTTTGAGCAAAGAAGTTCCCGTAGTTTTCCATAGCTGCAGCTGCACCTTTTATCTTATCTTCTAATTTTTCATCTATTTCTCCATATTTTCCTACTGCAGCACCTTGAGCCATAGGATTTATTAGAGGTCTTATAAATTGAGCATGACCACCTAATCTAACAGATGCTGCTGCTGCTGCCTCTCTTATAAATAGATATAAAGTAAGAGTTTTTCCTGTAGATAAATTTTTAGCTTTACTTATAAGCTCTATAGCTCTTTCTTTTAATCCATATCGTTCACACATTCCTATAACTGGTAATGTTAATATAAAAAGTGACATATGTCTTTGACTAACAAAAGTAGAACCTAATATTTCTAAAATCTCAATAAAACTTATATTTGCTACTATTCCTGTAACAACACCAGCTGATACAACTACAGCTATAGTGTCTAATTTTAAAGCAAAACCTATAATAACTATAACGATTCCTATAAGTGTCATTTATTACATCCCTTTCTTTTTCAGATTTATCTTTTAAGTTTGTTTTTTTAGATTATACTGATAATTAATTTTTTATTCTGTATCTGCATATACAATTTCATAAAAATAAACCTTTTGTTTACTAAAAATTAATATTTACATAAATATTTAATGTTATTTTGATATTAAATTTTATATTAAGTTTAAATAATTTAATATTTAAAATTTTTATATTATTCAATGTATATAAAACATTGAATAATATGTATCAATTGTTAAATATTTTTACAATGTTCCAAATTTTTGGAATATTATGATAAAATATTAATATATTAATATTTTAAAGTTATAAGGTATTATTTAGGAGGTTGCTTTTATGGGGAATAATTTAAATAAAGAAAAACTAAATTTAAAAACTTAAAAAGGATGTAAAAGAGCTAGTTCTAAAACAAAACCTTCTAAGATTAATTTGTTTAAAGAAAAGGTTATTAATTTTAAAGCCTTAAAAAAGTTTACTAAAAACAACAAAAACTCTATAGGTTTAAAAATTTCTGCTACTATAAGTATTATAGTTATAGCAGCAATGATAATAACTACTAGCTTTATTTATATAAAAGGTTCAGCTATAATTTCAAATTTAAGCGAACATAGTTTGGAAACTATTGTTGAAAAATCTATAGATACAATTTCTACAATGATAGAAAAATATACTAGTGAAACTGTTTCCCTTTCTAATAATTCCTTTGCTTTTGAAGCCTTATCAAACTCAAAATCTAATAATAAAAATGATATTGAAAATATATTAAATACCTTTGATAATTACTTAAAAAACACACCTTCTGTTGAAAGATTGTCTTTAATTGATTTAAATGGTGTAGTAATAGCAGATAGTGAAAAAGATATGATAAATAAAAGTGTATCAGCTAAAAGTTTTCACGGTGTCAGTTCCTCCGGTGGTCAATTTGTAAGTAATTCTTTTAAATCTGAGAAAACTCAAAAAAATGTTATGGTCTTTACTAATCCTGTAAAAGATTATACTAATCATGGCCAGTGTATAGGATATGTTGCTTCTTATGTTTTAGTTGACAGCTTTTCCAAGTATTTGAAAGACATAAATATTAACAAAGATGCAGTAACCCTTACAAGTTTACTAGATGAAAATGGGATATACATTCATAGTTCTAAGCCTGAATTATTAGGCACTGAATTAAATGTAAATGAACTTAAACAAATTGTAAAAAAAGCAAAAAACGGAATGAAAGTAAATATTTCATCAATAAAATTCAAAGAAAATAAAGATATACTTATTGGTTCCTATGGTGTAATTCCTAAAACTAATTGGACTTTAGTTTTATATACAAATGAGAAAAATCTTCTTTCTCCACTTAGTGATTTAACTAAAACCATAGTACTTATTGCTGTTATAGTCTCTTTAATTTGTTTAATATTTGCTTTTATAATAGCAAAATTTTTAATAAAACCAATATTAATAGCAAAAGATTTGGTCATAAAAACATCTAAATTAGATTTATCACAGGATAATATAAAAATCTCTACATTAGGTAAAGATGAAATAGGCGAAATCTCTTCTGCTGTAATAGATATGAGAAAAGTTCTTAGAGAAGTTGTGACCGAACTCTCTGAAGTAGAAAATATAATTACGTCTAATGTTCAAGTTGTTGAAAACTCTATAGAAAAACTTAAAAAAAATGCAGAAGAAACTTTTAATGATGTTTCAGTTTTGTCTTATGGACTTCAACAGACTGCTGCTACCTCAGAAGAAATGAATGCATCTTCTGAGAAAATGAAGGTTGGAATAGATTCTATAGCTTCTGAATCACTTAATGGATCTGAAATAGCAAAATCCATAGTTAAAAAAGCTTTAGAATTCGAAAATTCCTCTTTACAATCTAAGGAATTAACTGCTAACTTATATTCTGATGTAAAAAAAGAATTAGAGCATGCACTTGAAACATCAAAAGGTGTAAATCAAATAAATGGACTTGCTAATGCTATAATGCAAATAACAGAGCAAACAAATCTTTTAGCATTAAATGCTGCAATTGAAGCAGCTAGAGCTGGTGATGCTGGTAGGGGCTTTGCTGTTGTAGCTGAAGAAGTTAGAAAATTAGCACTTGAATCTAGAAAAACTGCTGCTAATATACAAAACTTAGTTAAAATTGTATATGATTCAGTAGAAAGTCTTTCTATTAGTTCTAAAAAAATGATAGATTTTATGGAATCTCAACTTAACTCAGATTATGAAAAAATGATTGAAACTGGTAAATCCTATTCTAAAGATGCTTCTTCTTTTGACAATTTTATGATTGATTTTAGTAAAGAAGCTCAAAACTTAAATATATATGTATCCGGATTAGTAGATGCTATAGATGAAGTTTCTCACACTATAAATGAAGGCGCAAATGGAACTTTGAATATATCTAATAAAACGGAAGAAATTGCATTAAAGCTAACTAATATTAATGATGCTTGCCTAAACAACAGGGATAGCGCATTAAGACTAACTAATATAACCTCTAAATTTAAACTATAAAAAAGATGCACTTTTAATGGTGCATCTTTTTTATAGTACCTATTCTTTCACCTATATCCACTGATGTTTCTATCCCTTTTTCACTTTGTTCTTTTATATCTTCATCAATTGTTATAATATCTTTTTTTACTAAGAGGATTACTGTAGACCCACCAAATTTAAAATATCCCTTTTCTTCACCTTTACATATTTTAGAGTTTTCCTTATATGTTTGAATTATTGAACCTACACATGTTGCTCCTACTTCCATATAAACTATTTCTTTAAAATTATCACTTTTAAATATACTATATTCCCTTTTATTTTCTATAAAAATTCTATCTATTTTTTCAAGGGCTATTGGATTTACTGAATAATACTTTCCTTTTATTTTTTTTGTTTTTAAGCATATTCCATTATCAATAAAATGGAATCTATGATAATCTGTTGGACATAGTCTAAATATAAGGCTCAATCCCCCTTCATATTCTTTAGCTAATTTAGCATCTCCTAATAACTCTTCTATACTATAATCAAAACCTTTAATATTAATTATATTTTTCTTAGAACTAATATTAAGTGCTAGTAATTTACTATCTGCTGGAGAAATAAAAACCTCTTTATCTTTGTTAAAAATTAACTTGTCTTTTCCTATTCCTCTGTAAAAAATTCATTAAAGGACTTATATTCATTTTCCTTATTTTTGAATCTACTCATATCAATATCAAAATCATTAATAAATCCATTTATTTTTTTCCTACTTAATTTACTATTGCAATACATTCCGTATACTTTAGATACTACTTTCCTTTTTATAAATAATTCTAAGAATGTCTTTCCTACAGGTGATTCATATGTCCATCTTAAAATTTTCTCCCCTGCTATATTTTCTATTTCATATTTTTCTTTTTTTCTATTATAGTACTTAATCATATTCTTCTCCTAAATAAATTTATACCTTACTTTTTAAGGTACCTAATTTAAAATAATTTATACTTATTAACTATATCATAAAAAAAGGTTGTTTTAACATAAAAACAACCTTTTTTACCTCTATTTATATACGTCTATATTTCTATATCCTTATCTTCTTCCACACCATCATATTCTCTTGAACTTTTTACTACTAAACCACTTAATACTAATAAAGCAATTAAATTTGGTATAACCATTAATCCATTAAATGTATCTGCTAATTCCCAAACTAAATCTACTTTTAAAGTTGAACCAATAACAATTATAACCATTACTAATATTCTATATATATTTAATGCTTTTTTTCCAAATAAGTATTTTATGTTTGATTCACCAAAGAAGTACCATCCTATTATTGTTGAAAAAGCAAAGAATAATAAGCAAATAGCTATGAACCCTTGTCCAAAATTACCTAGTGTTAGCTCAAATGCCTTTTGAGTTAGCGCTATACCTTTTAACCCTTCCATGTTGTTAGCTCCACTTGTTATTATAGCTAATGCTGTTAATGTTAATATTACAAAAGTATCAATAAACACACTAACTATTGCGACTGATCCTTGTTCACATGGATGCTTCACCTTCGCAACAGCATGAGCATGTGGAGTTGAACCCATACCAGCTTCATTAGAGAATAAACCTCTTGCTACACCATATCTTACCGCTTGTTTTACAGTAACACCTATAGCTCCTCCCATAACTGCCTGAGGGTTAAAAGCACCAACAACTATCGCTTTAAAAGCTGGTAATATTTCACTTCCGTTCATTCCTATTATTATAACTGCTGTAACTATATAAAATGCTGCCATAATAGGTACTATTTTTTCAGTAACAGATGCTATACGTCCCATGCCTCCAAAAAATACAAAACCTGCTAATATAGAAACTAATATACCTATAATTAAAGGTGAAAAACCAAATGCATTATTAAATGCATCAGATATTGAATTGGCCTGTACTGCATTTCCCATAAAAGCTAATGCTAATATACAAGCAATTGCAAAAAATGTTGCTAGAAAAGATCCTATCTTTTTATTTTTTATACCATTTTTGATATAATATGCTGGTCCACCAGTAACCTCACCTTCAACTTTAGTTCTGAATAGTTGAGCAAGTACTGCCTCTGCGTAAATTGTTGACATTCCAAAAAATGCACTTAACCACATCCAAAATATAGCTCCTGGTCCTCCTGAAGCTATTGCTGTTGCAGCTCCAGCCAAGTTTCCTGTACCAACTTGTGCTGCTATTGCCGTTGCTACTGCTTGGAATGAACTCATACCATCTTCTCCAGCTTTTTTGCCTTTTAAGTTCAATCCACCAAAAATTCGTCTAAATCCTTCACCAAACTTTCTAATTTGCACAAATTTAAGCCTAAATGTAAAATATAAACCTGTACCTAATAAAAGCACTAATAATACCGAGTCCCACAACACTCCATTTACTTTAATAACAAAATCAAGCAATAAATCCATTAATAATTCCCCCATTCTACCAATATTTATTATAAAGTCATCATAGTTAATAGCATTAATTTAACTGATTTTAAATAAACTATTCGCAACTATAATAATTAATGATTTAATTATAAATATTTCCAATATACTTTAATTATAGATTATGCTTGTACTATTTGAAATGTCTATAAATGTACTTTCTTTAGCTTTTTAGTGTATATTTTGTTAAATATACATTTATTTAAACTATTTTAATAAATATATAATTTTCTTAAAATATAGTATATTCTTAAAAATTCCTTCCCTAAGTTTCTACTAATTTTTTATACGATAGAAATAATATTATAAAATACAAATATCTACTTTATCTAATTATGTTTTCTCCTATGAAATATGATAGTCTTATACATAGCAAAACTTTTAAAATTATGTACTTTCATATAAAAAACCTTAGGCTATATAAACCTACGGTTTTAAAGGATTTATTTTTTATATATTAAATATAATATAATCATACTTTATGAAAAAATTACTTCTTAGTAATAGATTATAAATTATACTATTTCGTTTTTTATTGACTCTACTACATTACTTTTTTTAACACATGTTGAAGAAAAATAATATGATAAGAAAATAGATATAATTATAAGCATAGTATACCCTAGAATTACACCTAATGGTAAAACAGATATGAACTGAGCCCACGTTATTGGCATTATTTTCAATATAAACCAACAGATAAATAATACCATTGGAATACTGACAATAATAGGTGTTGCAGCGAAAAATAAACCTTCTAACATCAGTATTTTATTTAATCCTTTTGGCGTTAATCCTACTGATCTAAGTATAGCAAATTCTCTCTTGCGTAATCTAAGATTATTGGAAATGGTAGAAAATGCATTAAAAATACCAATTAACCCAATCATTAATGCTATAGCAAAGACACTAATGTCTGTAGCTCTTTGAACTAATTCGTCGTAATTTTTTTCTTCCAATAGACTCCATATGGTAAAATCTTCAGTTCCAAGATAAGAACTACAAATCTTATTTAATTCCTCCTTTATGCTTGGACTAGCCTCCTCACCAACCAACAAATCAATTGACATATTGTTGGATTCAAGTATACGTTCTGGCATAAAATTACTAACTATTTTCTGATATGTTTTCATAGGTACTATACAAGCTACGCTGTATCCACCCATTCCTAATTCCCCTGGAAATACCTCTGTAACATCTCCTACTTGAAAATTAAATTCATAATTTGCATTCATATCATTTTCTACTTTTTCATTTAAAACTAGCTCATCACCCTCTTTTATATTTAGCAATGGCATTTTTTGTCTAATTTTTGAATCCTTTGGTGTATGATATGAACTGTCTAATAGTATTCCTGTAACTACACCATCTTGATAATACTTATCAGAATTAATGCCAACTTCTTCACAATACTTTTTAAATGATTCATCGCTTAATCCAACTAATTTTGCTATAATTCTATGTTTTCCATTTTCATTTAATACATTGTATTTTATGGTATTTACCCCATCAAATCCTCCAGATTTAGCAAAAATATCTGACTCTTGTTCTGATGTTACATATGTTGTAGTACGTACGTCTCTTCTAATTACGTTCCCTTTAACTCCTAGTATCGAAAGAATTTTATTTATCATCTCATCACTTGGTTCATCATCAATTTTTAAATTAACTCTCATATCATATTGTGTCATTTCACGGTTTTCAGACATACCTAAATTATATATAGATATAAAGGCAATATACCCCACTATTAAGCTAAAACATATTGAAAGAGATAGTACAGCTGTACGTAAACTTTTTTTATTAGCTAAAAATTGCGATCTTGCTAGCTCACCTTCTGTACCAAATATTTTTTTAATTATTCGATAGCTTTTTTGTTTTTTCAATTTTACTTTATTACTATTCTGACGTATTCCAACAATAGCTGGTACTTTCGATACTTTTCTTGCTGGAATATATGCTGATATTAAAACAGTAATCAATGAAATAATGATAGCAAAACCAACTACTACCCATGAGAAGGAAATATCTATTTTTCTAAAACCTTCTACAGCACTAAGAATTTCATTAATTTTAAAAACAACCATATAACTAAATAGGTATCCTGTTATAATGCCTATTGGCAATTGAATAATCCAGAGCAAAAACCCCTCATATATAACAGAATGCCTAATTTGCCTTGGAGTTGCTCCTAAACTTTTTAGAATACCTAGTTGTTTAATCCTGCTATTAGCAGATAGTGAAAATGCATTATATATAATAAGGATAAATGTTCCCATAACTAGTAAAGTAAGTATTATTACCATTGCTATTATTCCAATGATTTGAGTGCTTTCATCATTTTTATTACTAATTCCATATAAAGTTAATAAAGATGTGTTGTACCTAACGTTATATTGTCCATGTTCATCCTTAGTTAATCCTGCAGACTTAGCGATTTGGGGTAATATCTCATATATTTTACGTGGGTTCACCAAACGCATATAAACCGTAAGTTCATCTTCAGGTTGAATTTGTGAAGGATCCAAGTATCCCATAGCAGTATATCCTGGAAATATAGACATCTCTCCAGAAATATCTATCTCTCCAACTATTGTATACGTCTTAGTCTCTATTTCTTTAAAAGTCTCCCCTGTTTGTTTATAACTGTTTCCTCTAATTACTTTATCACCTAACATACGATTACCTGTAGGAATCGTTAATTTATCACCAATTTTATATGAAGGATTCTCCACGAAAAATAATTTTGATACAACAATTTCTCCAGATTTTTCTGGAAATTTACCTTTCGTAAGATTATCTTTCAAATCCAGATCAGACCAATAATTTGCATCTGCATCTCTCATTATCAGATAGGGACGTTTTGTATTTGAAAGTTTAGTAGTAACCCATGATCCTTTAACCATGGTGGTTTCAACCTCTGGGTTTTCTGTTACATATTTAAATTTATCACCTGATATATAATCCCATAATTCCCCATGCCAATAACCTGCATGTTCAATTGTTGAGGTTACTTTTCCTTTCCATACAGTATGTACAAATATACATAGTGAACATAGAAGTGCTGAGGAAATTATAATAGCAATCATTATAGAAATTGTATGTCGCTTACTTTTTCTCAAATGATTATATGTATATTCATTCATAATATTCATTGCTTAATCACCTCATCTGATACAATTTTACCATCATCTATTCTAATCATTCGATCTGCTGATAATGCAATTTTTTCATCATGAGTAATCATTAAAATAGTCTGGTTATACTCTTTATTTGAAATTTTCAACATTTCAAGAATACTCTCGGAATTTTTTCTATCAAGGTTTCCAGTAGGTTCATCTGCTAAAATAATAGAAGGTCTATAAATTAATGAGCGACCGATAGCAACCCTTTGCTGCTGACCACCTGAAAGTTGGTTTGGTAAATGATTAAGTCTTTCGTTTAAACCAAGCATTTTTGCAACCTTATCAAATTCTTCTCTTTTAGGATTTCTGCCATCTAACAACATAGGTAATAATATATTTTTTTCAACAGTTATTGTAGGAATAAGATTGAAAAACTGATATATTAAACCTACTTTTCGTCGACGAAATAAAGCTAATTTAGTTTCATTCATTGATGAAATATTAGTACCATCGATATATATTTTTCCACTTGTAGGTTTATCCACTCCCCCTAACATATGAAGGAGCGTAGATTTACCTGATCCACTAGCTCCAATTATTGAAACAAATTCTCCTTTGTTTATTTTTAAGTTTAAGTTATCCAATGCAGTAACCTTTGTCTCACCTTTTCCGTAAGTTTTTGTAAGATTTTCAACTCTTAATATTTCCAAAATGTTTTCCCCTTTCTTATTAACTCATACTTTTAAAATATTCATGATTTTTATATGTTTTTTACTACCATTATTTTACCTTTCTTAACTTACATATTGGTGACATGGCTAAAGTATATGAAAAAATGAAAAATCAAAGATTCGGATCATATTTCACTTTTCATTTATTTTATTATGCATAATTAATTTGTATAAAATTTTATTATAAATTGTGCCCCTCCTGTTTCTTTATTAATAGCAATAATTTCACCATTTTGTTTTTTAATTATTGAATTCGCAAGAGCAAGTCCAATTCCCACACTGTCCTTAGATGAATTTAACCCTTTATAAAATCTAGTAAACAGATGTGGAATATCTTTATTATTAAATCCTTCGCCGTTATCTTCAATTGTTATTTGTGTGCATATAGGGTTTTGTTTATAATCTATAGAAATTTTTCCTCCATTTGGTGTGTGTTCAGAACAGTTTTTAACTATATTTAGAATAGCTTCATTAGTCCAATAAAAATCACCAGTAAAAAATACATCACTATTATCTTTTATAAGAAGTTGTTGGTTCTTTTTTTCTATCATTAAATGTAGAGGTTCAACAGCAACACCTATTAGCTCATAAACATTAATAGGTTTATATTCCAATGTCATTGCATCTGCATCAATTTTTGAAAGTATTAATAATGACGATACTAAATAATTTAAACGCTGTATCTGTGCTGAAATGCTTTCAATATATAAGGCCTCTTCTCCTTCAATAGAGCTGATTTCTAATAATTCAATCATTAATGACATGGATGTAAGAGGGGTTTTAAGCTGATGAGATATATCCGCAAGATTATTACATAGTTTTTCTTTTTCTTCTTTTTCTTTTTCCCTACTTTCTCTAAGCATCATAACTGTTTTATATAATTCATCTTCTAAAATTGAAAATTCATCTTCTTTTTTCTCAGTATGTAACCTATAAATACCTTGATTTATGTCATAAAGATATTCTGTTAAATTCTTTATACGTTTACACCTCATAAAATTTGATAGTACTAGTGAGCCTCCAAAATAAGAAAATAGTAAAAAAATTAATAACAAAACACTAATAAATAATTTGCTAAATATTTGATTATTATTAAAAATAACTTTAGAATCTTCAAAATAACCATATTGTTTTAGTATTTCTTTTCCTTTATTAATCTCTATTTCATTTTTATTTTTTAGTGAAGATACTAGAGCTTGTTCAATATTAGGATTATCATTAACACCAACTGCTATAAGTTGTGCAGTTCTTTCATAGAAAATCTTCTCTGATTGTTTATAAGTAAAACTATATAATATAATACAAAAAAATGTTATATATATTAAACTAGTAAACAACCATATTTTTACACCTTTTTTATTCATATAAAATTTAATCCTCCAACCTATACCCTATTCCTCTAACTGTTTTAATAAAAGCTTCATCCTCCAGCTTACTTCTAAGGCGTTTTATTGCTACTGATAGTGTATTATTATTTACAAATTCTCCATGAATATCCCATAGATTTTCTAATAAGACTGCCCTTGTCAATGTTTTATTTTTATTCTCTATTAATTGTAATAATAAATTATACTCGCCAACAGTTAATTCTATTTCATTGTTATTTTTATAAACTCTTGTTTGTGACTTTATTACTTTAATATTTTTGCACCATAAAACATCTTCTTTTATTTGTTGTTTAAGTGTTCTACGTAAAACAGCAGTAATACGCGACTGTAAAACACTTAATTTAAAAGGTTTAGTAATATAGTCATCTCCACCCATATCTAGTCCTTTTATTATTGTACTTTCTTCATCTCTGACAGTAAGAAAAATAATAGGTATATCTTTAATTTTTTTACATACTTACAAAAATCAAATCCTGATCCATCTGGAAGGTTTAAATCTAGTAATATTAAATCTATATCTATTTTTAAAAGCTCTTTTCCTAATTCTAAATTTTTTCCATGAATAACTCTGTAATTATTTTTTAATAAAAATGATTTAATTCCAAAGGCTATTGTATCATCATCTTCAATTATCAAAATAGTAACCATATTTTTATCTCCTTTTTCTTAATTTAACTATTTTTTATTATACATTAAATCTTATATTGCTAACTTAGTTCTCTTTGCTTATTAATTGAATAATAACTATTATAACAAAGTTATTATACTCTTTTTTTAATTCTTCAATATTACTTTCCAAACATATTAAAATAATAATAAAAAAAACCTAGTAACCATTAAGATTACTAGGTTTATGGTGCGGCGGAGAAGATTCGAACTCCCGACCAACTGGTTCGTAGCCAGCTACTCTATCCAACTGAGCTACCACCGCATATTTAAAAACAAATATATTTTATCAATAATACACTGATATGTCAATATATTATACTAAAATATAGTAATTTCATTTTTACTTTTTATAAAAAAATAAAGAACTTACTATTATAAGTCCTTTACTATGGCGGAGAAAGAGGGATTTGAACCCTCGCGCCGGTTGCCCGACCTACGCCCTTAGCAGGGGCGCCTCTTCGGCCACTTGAGTATTTCTCCTTATAAAAAAAATTGGCGGAGAGAGTGGGATTCGAACCCACGGTGCGCTCATCACGCACGCCGGTTTTCAAGACCGGTGCCTTAAACCAACTCGACCATCTCTCCACATTAATTATTAACTTCTAGCTAGTTTGAATTATCAAACTCTTCTTATCAAAAAAAAGTTTGGCGGAGAGAGTGGGATTCGAACCCACGGTACGCTCATCACGTACGCCGGTTTTCAAGACCGGTGCCTTAAACCAACTCGACCATCTCTCCATTTTAATTTTATTTGATTGTGACTAATGCAATATGGCGGAGAAAGAGGGATTTGAACCCTCGCGCCGGTTACCCGACCTACGCCCTTAGCAGGGGCGCCTCTTCGGCCACTTGAGTATTTCTCCTTAAAGTTTGGCGGAGAGAGTGGGATTCGAACCCACGGTACGCTCATCACGTACGCCGGTTTTCAAGACCGGTGCCTTAAACCAACTCGACCATCTCTCCGTGTCACACATATTATTATATTTATTTTAACCTTAACTGTCAAGGTCTTTTTATAAAATTTGATAATTTTATTTAAATTTTTACTCTTTATCTACATATTATATGTAGGTAATAAATTTAATTACTTAAGGAGATAAATCTCTTAATGTAAAATTAAAGAGATTTACCTCTAGTTAAGTATTTTATTGTCACAAGTTTAGATGAAATCTCTTCCACCCATGTATGGTCTTAGCACTTCTGGTATTGTAATTGTTCCATCTTCATTTTGATAGTTTTCAAGAATTGCAGCTACAGTTCTTCCTATAGCAACACCTGATCCATTTAATGTATGAATGAAGTTTGGTTTTCCATTTTCATCTCTATATTTAATATTTGCACGTCTAGCTTGGAAATCTTCAAAGTTACTGCAGCTTGATATTTCTACATATCTATTATAGCTTGGCATCCAAACTTCTAAATCATATTTAAATGCAGCAGTAAATCCTAAGTCTCCTTTACATATTCTAACTATTCTGTATGCTAAACCTAATGCTTGTAATACACTTTCTGCGTCTTTAACTAATTTTTCTAATTCTGCATAAGATTCTTCTGGCTTAACAAATTTAACAAGTTCTACTTTATTAAATTGGTGTTGTCTTACAAGACCTCTAGTATCTCTTCCAGCTGATCCAGCTTCTGCTCTAAAACATGCACTATATGCTGCGTGTTTTATTGGTAATTTTGCACCATCTAAAATCTCATCTTTATATAGGTTTGTTACAGGAACTTCTGCTGTTGGAATTAAGTAGTAGTCAGTGTCTGCTACTCTAAATGCATCCTCTTCAAATTTTGGTAATTGTCCTGTTCCTATCATACTATTTCTATTTACCATGTATGGTGGTAATATTTCTGTATATCCATTTTCATCTACATGTTTATCTAAGAAAAAGCTTATTATTGCTCTTTCAAGTCTAGCTCCTAAACCTTTATAAACTGTGAATCTTGAACCTGTAATTTTTCCACCTGCTTCGAAATCTAATATATCTCTGTCAGTTCCTATTGTCCAGTGTTCTTTTGGTTCAAAATCAAACTTTCTAGGTTCTCCAAATTTTTTAACCTCTACATTATCCTCATCAGTATCTCCATTTGGTACATCTGGATGTGGTATGTTTGGTATTCTTAACATTATATATTTTATTTTTTCATCTATTTCATTAAGTTCTACATCAAAACCTTTTATCTTATCTGCTAATTCTTTCATTTCAGCCATTATTTCATCAACTGGTAGGCCTTCTTTTTTTAATTTTGGTATTTTTGCAGAATCTGTATTTCTTTTATTTTTTAACTCTTCAACTTCAACAAGTATGTCTCTTCTTCTTTGATCTAAAGCCACAACTTCATCTATAACTGAAACATCAAAGTTTTCCCCTCTATCATTTAATGCTGTTTTTATTGCTTCTGGATTATTACGAATTTTTTTTAAATCTAACATGATATTTCCTCCTAATGTTTTATTTTTTTGTATAAAAAAAAGAGCAACCCATCCCTAAACAGGGACGGATAAACTCCGCGTTGCCACCCTAATTGAATAACCATATGGTCATTCCTCTTAATTTAAATAACGACTATGCCGTACTGCTCATCACAGTCCCTCAGAGGCGGATTCATAAAATTTAATATACTAGTTTACACCAACCACTAGTTCTCTTTGATACTAAAAATTTATTACTATTCTCATCAACGGTTTGTTTTTTTATTAACTTTAAAATCATTTTAATCTGTATTTTGAATTTTGTCAAGCTATTCTAAATATTTTTTTTATATTTTTTGTAGCCACTATGTCAACCCCTGTATTTAGTATGTTTTTACATACTATATCCCCAATATTTATAGGCGGTCCTACATGTATTCTACATAAAGCTTTAGAACATTCAATCCAAAAATCTTTTTTTATTGGTTTAGTACTTTTTACCGGAACCAAACAATAAATATCTGAACCTTTTACTCTTACTACCGTAGTAAATATATCTTTATTTTCCATGCTAATTCACCTTTACATTGTATCAAATTCTTTAATTCTATTTAAAACAATTTTAGAATTTTTTGTATTCTTATCTATATCTAACATTGACTTATTAGTTTCCCTTGCCAAAATATCTGTTATTATTTGATTGCAATAAGCCCCTCTACAATTTCCAAGTCCAGCACTTGTTCTTCTTCTTACCCCTTCAAGGGTTCTTGCACCTAAGGGTCTTCTTATAGCATCAACTATTTCACCTTCTGTTATACCCTCACATAAACAAACTATTTTACCATAATTTTCATCAAGTTTTATTATTTTATTTCTCTCCATATTATTTAAATCTTTAAATTTATAGTACTCTCTTCGTCTATCTATAAAGTCCTTTTTTAATATGCAATTGAAATTATTTACAACTATTTTGCAAACTATCTCTGCTATGGCTGGTGTCATTGTGACCTTTCCAAAATGCTTCACTACCACATTTAAGTAACCATCTTCCGATATGCTATCATCAATTACAACTGGCTCATCATATAAAGTCCAATCTAATACCATTTTAACTTTATGGCTATCAAAAGATCCTAAAATAGATGATAATTTATCTATAACTTTATTATAACTTATATTTTTTTTAGTGCTTACTGCTCCTATTATATTCCCATCCATTGTAGGTCTTATATATCTTCTTTCTTTACTATCTACATCAAATATTATATTAGAATATGAGTTTTTATAATTTTTATTAACCATAATATATTTTAAATTATTTTTTACAGCATCCTCTATAAAATTACTATTTAAATCTTCACCAAGATGCTTCTCTGCAGTAGTATTTATAACAATTTTACATGTGAATTTATTTCTACTAGTTTCAACTCTAAAACCTTTAGATATCTTTTCTATACTTAGAACTTCTTCCTCTAATCTAAATTTAACACCATTATCAAAGGCAATTTCACCATATGCTAATACTAAATCATAAGAACAAACTACACCTGTATTAGGTAAATATACCGCTTCTTTAATATCTTTATCTAAATTAGGCTCAAATTTAAATATTTCATCACCTTTTAAAAGTTTCACATCACTTATGTTTTTAAGTTTTGCTCTTTCATACATGTTTTTAATATATGTTGATTGTTCTTCATCTTTTGCAATATACAAAGATCCCATTCTTTTAAAGGGCACATTAAATTTTTCAGTATACTCATCAAACATTAAATTTCCCTTTCTTATTAGTGATGAGCTAACACTATCATTACATTCTAAACCATCATATACTGTTGCACTATTGATAAGAGCAGCATCTGCTCCTATATCATAATCTTTTTCTATTACTGCTATATTTAAATTATATTTTGAAAGTTCATAGGCTACAGCGCATCCTATCATTCCGCCACCTAGAACTAATACATCGTAATCCATATATCCTCCATATTACAAATTTTTAAATGCTCCATCTTAATATGATTGGAGCATTTAAAATATCTTTTATCTATTTCAATAATTGATCTAATTTTTCACCTAAATCATTTATATAATCACCATATTTGCCCCATTCCCCTTGCTTTTGTGATTCTATAGCTTTATTATATATATCTTTAATTTCATTTAATTCATTTTTATTTAAATTAGATTTATTATTCTCATCTTTACCTTTATCCTCATAGTTAAATAATTGAACTAATGCTTCATCTACACTTGGTGCTAATACAATTTTATCTGAATATCCAACTATAACATTTCTCATTTCTGGAATACTTTTCTCTCCTGCAGCTCTTAGATATAATGGTTCTACATATAGTAAAGAGTCCTTTATAGGAACTATTATAGTATCTCCAAATTGAACTTCTGAACCTTTTGTATCCCAAAGAGAAAGCTCTTTTGAAATTTCTGGGTCTTGATGTATTTTCTTTTGAAATAACATAGGACTGTATACAGTACCTCCAGTTGGAAATTTATATAAAAACATTTTACCATAGTTTTCATCATCCATTCTTACTCCAAACATAGATACCATATTATCTCTGCCCTTTGTATTAAAATACTCCAGAACAACCATTTCATCCTTTTCTTCTCCAGGTAACCTCATTATAACATATGATGCATCTCTTTCTTTTTCTTCTTCATTAATTTTTTCTTTATTGCTTGAAATAGTCCAAACATCATCACCATTATAAAATATTCCTGCATCTTTTACATGATATTTTCCAAGTACTCTTGATTGTATATTAAATAAGTCTTCTGGATACTTAAAATGTGACTTTAAATTACTAGGCACTTTATCTATAGACTTAAATAATTCAGGAAAAATTTTAGAATAAGTTTGAGCTATTGGGTCACTACTGTCAGATATATAAAAGTTTGTAGTTCCATCATAAGCATCTATAATTACCTTAACAGAATTTCTAATATAATTAATTCCGTCAATTGGTTGAGAAAATGGAAATTTATTACTTACTGTATATCCATCTAATATCCAATATAATTTACCATCTTCCACTACAATATATGGGTCTTTATCATATTTTATAAATGGAGCTATTTTTTTAGCTCTTTCCGTGATATTTCTATTAATTAATATTTTACTATCTTTTGTTATATCTTGTGAAAGTAAAAACTTAGGGTTTTTATATTTTATTGCAAATATAAATCTATTAATTAAATTCATTCTTATTCCAGCATTTCCATCATAATTATTAGTGATGTTTTCTCCACGCATAGGATAATCTATTTCTCCTAATTTAGTGTTTACAATGCTATAATCATTTGTACTTTCACCAAAATATATTCTAGGATTATCTAAATTTAAATCAGTTTTATTTTCTATAGGAATATTTCCAATAACAAAATCAGGCTGTCCTTCACTTGTAACTGAATTTACTTTACTCATTGTAACACCATAACCATGAGTATATGCCAAATGCCTATTTTGCCATGTATTAGAATTTTCATCTAGTTTATCTAAATCCAATTCTCTAGCAGATATAAAAACTTGACTATATTTATTATTAATATTATATCTATCAATGTCCATATCTTTAAATCCATAATAATATCTTATATATTGAAATTGATTATTAAATTCTAAAGCTGGTTTCACTGAATTAATTTTTATATTATCAATTATATCTTTACTTTCCGCTATATCTTTTCCCATTAAGTTATTGTTTACATCAAAGTTGTTTTCTTCTATATCATCTATATTAAAACCTAGTTTTGTATACTTTATATTTTGCTCTATATAAGGCTTTTCCAATGTTTTTTCATTAGATTGCACCACAAATCCTTGTACTCCTATAGATGCTATATTTTCTCCTATTATTAAAATTGCTATTAAACAAACAGACATAAATATTGGCTTAAATTTTTTTCTCATTACACTTAAAAATACTACTACAGAGCAAACTATCGATGCTATTGATATAGCTCTATAGAATTTCAAACTTACCTTAGCATCTGTATAGCTAGTACCAAAAACTGTCCCTCTTGGAGAGTAAACTAAATCCCATCCTTTTACCATATAACCTATTGCTAAAAAAATCATTATTAATGCTGTTAAAACAGCTAATTGTTTTCCAGCAAAAGTTGTCATTCCACTTTTAAAGTCTTTTATTATATTATTTTTTACTATCTTATTTTTTATTTTATCCTTTGTAACAAAAGACATATATATTATAAATGTAATTATAACTAACATTACAACTAATATAATCCCCATATTATACAAAGACCTTATAAGTGGTAATTTAAATATAAAGAAAGATATATCTTTATTAAATATAGGGTCAGCAATGTTAAAATTAGTAGAGTCCTTAAACTCTAATATTTTATACCAATATGAAAAAGAAAATATAAAAGAAATTATTAAAGATATAATACCATTTATAAACAAAAATTTGTTTAATTTCTTTTTCTCATCTTTTCTATTTATTTCTATTACCTTTTTAACTTTCCTTATATTAGGTCTTAAACTTAAATAATATAGTGTAATTGCTATAAATATTATCATAAATATAGGAATCATAAGTTTTAATATTGATACTACTTGCTTAAAGTAAATAGGTAAATATCCAATTTCTTTAAACCATTGATAGTCTACTATTATACTTATACCTGATACTATTGCACCTAATATAATAGCTATTACTATAAGACTATATGCTCCTATTCTTTTTTTACTCGCCACCTTATCACCTCTTAATTATCTATTAAAATATTTTCATTCTTTAACTCTTTTAAAATATTCTCCATATCTTCAATACTATCTACAGTTATAGTATGTATATGTATTCCATTAGTTAATTTAAATAATGGTTCTACTTCCGACTTATCAAATTTATCATTAAATTTTTCAACATCATTCAAATTTTTAATCATCAATATAGCTTTTATTTCTCCATATAATGGATGCTCTACTATTACATCCTCCACTGTACCTCCATATTTAACTACGGTTTTTAATTCTTTATATACATCTTCTCTATCATGATTTACTGCTATCACCCTTCTAATTCTAGTGTTTTCATACCTCGTAATTAAGTATCCTTCTGGTGTAGCTATTATATTATTTCCTTCCGCTCTTAATATAGCTATATCTTTTACTATAACCTGTCTTGTTACATTAAATTTTGTTGCCAATTCTTGACCTTTTATCGGTAGTTTACTTTCTAAGAATATAGCTTTTATATCCTCTCTACGTTCTTTTGAACTCATAAGATCCTCCTTTGATTTTATCAATTTTTTGACTTTAGTTTGTTTTTAATTTTTGTCATCACTGGCCCTTAAAATGTTTATTTCTACATTATCGACATCATAGTTATGATGATTTCTAACTAAATTTAAAAACTCTTTGCTATAATTATTCTCTTTAAGTAGTTTATATCCCTCTTTATCATGATTATAATATATGTCTATAGCTTTAATATTATCTAAATTTTTAAGTTTACCTTTTGAAAATTTATCTAGAATTACTAAAATAGACTTTTGTATTGGATTTAAATTTTTTTAATCTTTCCAATATCATGCAATAAGCCTGCTTTTATTAAATCATTTTTTATAATACTTAAATCTTCATTTTTTATGTTGTTTTTTAGAAAAAAAATCTTTATATCTTTAGCTACATCAATGCAATGCTTTTGGTCATAAACCTTTAATTTGAAAAATAACTCTTTTTCTTTATCACTTAAGTAGTTATTAATAAAAATAATATCATCTTCAGTGACTTTTGCAGTTATTGCTTTGAAAAACTGACCAACTCTATAAAAAAACATAATATTCTCCTTTTTATTTAACACTATATTCAATAATACATCTTAACAATATTTTTTTAAACATTATAACTTTATTTTCAAAAATAAAAGCTATAAATTTAGCTTTAAAATATATTTTTATATTGATTATTTTCTCTAAAAAATATATTTATATTATACTAAATTTATAGCTTTAAACTTAAATTAGTTTATTTCTATAGCCCCCATATTATTTTTAATATCAACATTAAACCTTTTATTTATAGTTTTATCTTCTACAATTTTAAAATTATTTTTAATTTTCCCCATATCATTAGAAGTTTTTAAATCTATATTTTTTCCTTCATTTTTAACTTTTAGTTTTACTAACCCCATATCATTTTCTAATATTAAATTTCTATTTAAAAATTCAAAAGATGCCTCAATAGATCCAGCATTAGATACAGCAGTCAAGCTACCATATTCTACATCCTCTTTGTTATTTACAATATATTTAATGCCACCCATATCACTAGTTAATTTTCCATTTAAACAGTCTACATTATATATTTCTAATTTTCCCATGTTAACACTAGCATTAATATTATTAGCTATAAAATATTCAGTAGAATTTATTTTTATGGATCCTAAATCTGAACTTAAATCACCATCTGAAAATAGAACATTATCTAATTCTATATTTCCCAAATGATTTGTTACATTTAGTTTATTAATTTTAAACTCCTTCGGAATTTCTAACAATATTTTGTATCCACCTTTATTATTTTTCATATTTTCACTATTGACACTCTCTATATTTAAAGTATCTTCTTTTATATTTATATCACCCTTATATTTATAATCTACACTAACTTTTAATTTATCTATATTTTTATTCTCTTTTATTTGTATATTAGATAAATCACTTTTTATAGAAATATTTTTAATTTCATCTAAATTTAATTCTTTCTCTAAATGTTTAGCATTACTATCCTCAATATTATTAAAAACATCTTCAACATCATTGATTATATATTTCGAAAATTTCCCTAAATCTATATTTGCATTTTTTAATTCATTTAAATTAAATGTCTTTATGGAAACTATTAATCCTATTGTAAAGGTGCAAAAACATACTATAGCCATAACTTTTAGAACTTTATTAAATTTTTCAT
>NZ_HE611056.1:32850-33931 GCF_000285575.1 Clostridium senegalense JC122
CATACTACTCACCTCTAGCAAAATTTTTATTCCAATTTATATATTTTTTTGATAAAAGTACAATTCCATAAGTTAAGAAATATATACCTATTAATAATAAAACTATAGCTGACAATATTGTTAACATACAAAATAACGGAAATATAGTTAATTTATTTATTATAGTTGTAAATATTAAACCTATAGTTGCAATAGCTACAAATGGTAATGAAATTATAAGACTTATAGCTATACCTATTATTCCTGATACTATAGGAAATAATATGCTAACAAGTATTAAGTTTAGTATAACAAGTATTACTATATTAATAGAACTATAAGTAACTTTATCTTTATTTGAAACTATTAAATGATTTCTATTTATTATTCCTTGTTCACATAAATTTTCTATAATTTGCTCTGGGGTTCCAAGTTCCTTACAAATAGTATCTTCTGTTTTTCCCTCTTCTCGCCCATGTATAAAATATTCTTCATAATCCTTTAAAATATCCTCTAAAGTATATTTATCTAACTCTTTAAGTCCATTTTTTAATTGAGCTAAAAACTCATCTTTACTCATATTATTCCTCCTAAACTCCTTTATAAATTATACCAACTTAATTTTTATCTATTTCCTCAATAAATAAATTAATTTTACTACAAAAATCTAGCCACTCATCTTTTAAACTCTTAGCTCTTATTTTTCCTTCTTCTGTTAATCTGAAATATTTTCTTGCTGGCCCTTCTGAAGATTCTACTAAATATGTGGTTAGATATCCATCTGATGTTAATCTTCTTAATAATGGATATAATGTACCATCTGCTGTTTTTATATATTTATCTAAACTTTTGACAAGTTCATAACTATACAAATCTTCTTTAGATAATAACATAAGAACGCACATTTCTAATACTCCTTTTTTAAATTGTATACTCATAAAAAACCCCTTGTAAAATATATTATTCACTAGTGATTATTAATCACTACTTAGTTATATTATATACCTTTTTTTAGAAATTGCAACGATATTTTTGGTTAATATTTCAAATCTAATTTTAAACAATAAAAAAAACAGTTCAAATGAACTGTTTTGGTGGAGAT
>NZ_HE611057.1 GCF_000285575.1 Clostridium senegalense JC122
GATTTATTATATATTTTTTAATCCTATTTATTTTTTGATAAAATTACTATTAATTGTATTTATTTTTTGTTTACTTACTTTACTTTATATATACTCTACTATTCATCTATCGACACTCCTGGTACAGTATTCATAAAAAATAACTGTTTTTATAAAAAACACCTTTTTTATTTTAAGTTTTCATTACTTTCTCATTATTTTTTCTAAATTCAAGCATTAAAAAAGTCATTTAACAATAAAACATTATTGTTAAATGACCTATATAATTTTAGATTCCTAATAATAAAGTAGCTACTCCAAAATAAATAATTAATGATAATGCATCTACTATTGTTGTTATTAATGGACTAGCCATTATAGCTGGATCTAATTTTAATTTTTTTGCTACTATTGGTAGTACACAACCTACTACCTTTGCTATAACAATAGTAAAAAATAATGTTATACTAACTGTTGCTGAAATAGCTAACTCAACCTTTTGTAAATAATATATTCTGAAGAAGTTAACAATGGATAAAATTACACCAACTATTAAACTAACTCTAATTTCTTTCCAAATTACTTTTAAAATATCTCTCATCTCTATTTGACCTAATGCTAAACCTCTTATTATAAGTGTGGATGATTGAGAACCTGCATTTCCGCCTGTATCCATAAGCATAGGTATAAATGCTGCTAAAATTACAACAGATTGTAATACCTCATCATATTTTTGTATTATAGCACCTGTAAATGTAGCTGAAATCATAAGAATTAATAACCATATAATTCTATTTTTTGCTAGTTTAAAAACACCAGTTTCTAAATATTCTTCTTCTGATGGCTCCATAGCTGCCATTTTTTGAATATCTTCTGTATTTTCCTGTTCTATTATATCAACTATATCATCTATCGTAATTATTCCTACTAATCTTTTTTCGTTATCTACTACTGGCATAGCTGTAAAATCATATTTTTTAAACTTATCAGCAACATCCTCTTGATCCTCTAGCGTATTGCAATAAATCACATTGCTTTTCATAATATCTTCTATTTGTGTATAATCATCATTCAGTATTAACTGTCTAATAGATAAAACTCCTTGTAACTTTCTATCTTTATCAATTATATAGCAAGTATCTATAGTTTCTTTATCTATTCCATTTTTCTTTATATGTGATATAGCCTCTTCTACTGTCATCTTTTTCTTTAGACTCATATACTCTATGGTCATTATACTTCCTGCTGAATTTTCAGGATAATTTAAAAAGGAATTAATTTGTTTTCTCTTTCCTTCTTTAGTATTTTTTAAAACTCTATTTACAACATTTGAAGGCAATTCTTCTAAAATATCTATAGTGTCATCTAAAAAAATCCTATCCATTATAATTCTAAGTTCATCATCATTTATTGCTTCTATAATATAATGAATATCTTCCTTATTCATATAAGAAAATACTTCTGCTGCTAAATCTTTAGATAAAATTCTAAATGCTATTAGCATAGTTTCACTATCTAACTCTTCTAATAATTGTGCTATATCTGCTGGATTTTCATTTTGTAATAAATGTTTTGCTTCAACAAATTTATTTTTTCTTATTAGTTCTACTATTTTTTTGAATTCCATTTGCAATACCTCCTATTTAGGTACTGCTATTCACACTATTTACCTATATATTATAAACTTTTAAATAGTATATTATAATTGTTTATATATTTATTAGTAACTGCATGAATAGCAGCCATTACCAATTTGCCTATAATAAAACTACTGGCTCCATCATCCATGGCAGTCACCTCCTAAAATTTATTTTAAAAACAAAATAAAAATCTCTCAAACCATTAAGTAGAGAGATTTAAAATCAAAATAAAACTATATTTAAAATTCTAAAATCTAATTTCCCTTAATACGTTGAGTTTTAGCTCTGTAAGACGTAGAGTTCTTCTCAGCCACATTAGATAAAACCTTAATTCGATAGTATCTGCTAACCCATTGGCGTCTCTGGACATTTCTGGGCAGTGGCGTATTTTCATACAGTAACCTCACCTAACAAGATAATTAATTTTTAATTTTTCTATATAATTTAATGATACTATTATCAATAACTAAAGTAAACCCTTACCTATTGTTTTTGTAGAAGATTTTATGATCTTGCCATTTTCCATTTATATATAGATAATTTTTACTTATACCTAGCTCCTCAAAGCCACATGCCTTTAATACACCTTGAGATTTTTCATTTGTTATCATTGTACTTGCTTCAATTCTATGTAATCCTAGTTCTTTAAAAGCAAATTCAATAGCAAGCTTTACAGCTTCTTTCATATAACCTTTTCCTTGGTATTCCTCATCAATTGAATATCCTATAAATGCATTTTTAAAAACACCCATAACAATATTATTAATTCTTATTCTTCCTATAAATTTATTTTTTAAATATATTCCAAAATGAGCTGATTCACCTTTTATGAATTGTTTATAACTTTCTATTAAACTTTGTTTTTGACTTTCTATAGTGTAAAACCCTTCATCTCTATGTGGTTCAAAAGGTGTTAAAAACTTTCTATTCCTCATATAATAATTTAATAAATCATTACTATCTTGTGGAGTTAATACCTTTAATCTTATATTTCCACCCTTTAAACTTGTTCCTAAGTTAATATAATGAGATTTATACATATTTTCTGTTATCCCAAATAAAAGCTCATACTCATACTTATTACAATTATTTATAATATTATCTTGTAATATTCCTTCAAGTTCAAATCCTATATTTGTAAATGCATTAGTATCTAATTCTTCACTACATAAAACATTCACTTTATTGACTTTATGATTATTAAACAAGATGTTTAACATAATTTTTAAAGTATCTAACATATACTCATAGCTATTATTTTCTTTATAAAATTTTAACCTAAACAAACAATTTTTATTAACTTCATCAATTTCAATTATATATATTCTGCCAATTGTTATTCCTAATCTATCTTTTATTGTATATTCTTTATTTCTACCTTTTGCTACAACCAAATCAACTAAAGCACTTTTATTCATCATAAATCCCTACCTCAAACTAAAGTTTTTGTATTTCTGTAAGTCAAAACCAAGAATGCTATGGAAATTATTAAACTAATCGGTATTAAATAAAATGCTTTTTCAGTACCTATCACATCACTAAGATTTCCTATAAATTTATTTAGTAACATATTAATAGTACTTGAAGTTGTAATTATTATTCCAGACATATATATAGCATTTTCTTTAAAAGTATTACCAATAGTACTTACCACAGTTGGAAATGTAATAGCAAAAAATAATCCTGATATACAAATTAAAAACATTCCTCTCTCACCTAGCATCAAACTGCTAGTATATAAAATTAATGCAATGGTAAGAGAAATTATAACCGTTTTAAAGTATCCTACTTTTTCTGCTACAAATCCACCAAGTAATCTTCCCACAGTTAATAATATAAAAAATATTGATAAATATATTGTACTCTTTTGATAATCAAATTTGTAAGTTTCTTGTAAAAAATTTACTAACCAATTAGCTGTTGCAACTTCTGCGAATACATAAAAACCTAAACCAATAGAATAAAAGTAATACATCTTATTTTTCAAAGCTACTTTAATGTTTCCCTTACTCTCTTTTTCAACAGCCTTATAATCTACATTAGGTTCTGGTATTTGTATAAATAAAAATATTATGAATGCCAATAGAAATAAAACACCTATAAAAATATAAATGCTTCTCCAGTTAAAGCCTCTAGATAAAAAAGCTCCTGTTCCTGCTTGTGTTAGCGTAGACCCTACACCATAACAAAAATGAGTTAAATTCATAGCTACTGCTTGAAATCCTATAGCTAGCATGGGAACTAAAGTATTTATTGATATACATATCAATGCAATTCCAATATTTAATATAAATATGCATATCAATAGCATTTTATATCCACTAGAGACATAAAACAAAAATGCTGACAAAACTACTATTAAAAAACCTAATCCATAAGTTCGTTTTTGTCCTATTTTTTCGCATAATATTCCACCTAAATAAGTAAATAAAACATAACCTATACTACCTATTAAAAATATATCACCTATATTAGAATTTGTTATTGAAAAACTTTGTTTAAATGCTGGAACTAATACCCCTTTTACATTGTCTGCCACAGCAACAAAAAGCATAGTGATAAATATAAATATTAATGTAGATATGTTCTTTTTCTTTTTCAAAAAATCACCACCTTCAAATACTAATTATATATTATAACCTATTTAGATTGAATAGCTAAATATAGGTTAAAATACATAATATATTTATTAAATTAATAGTATATATCGTTTTTAAACAAGAATTTATAAAATACTATTTAAATTTGAGTTTTATAGTAATATAATCTTATAGAAAATTTTAAAACGGAAAGGTTGATCTTAGTGAATAAATCTAATATATCTAAATTAAAATTATTTTTAATAGGCTTAGAGAACAGATACACTGAAAATTTATCTATCTTCAAAGATATTAATGTAATTTATAGTGCTGGTCTTAAAACTTTTAAAGGTGTAGCAAAAAATAGATAATAATTTATTAAAATATAACTTTAACGGAGTTACTAAAGAAGTTTCTATCTCAGAATTATTTAATAAAATTATAAAAGAAGCTGAAAGGTATGATAGCCTCTCTCTTATTTATAGTGAGCGTGGTGAAGTTATTTCTATAACTGCTGATAATAAGAATGTATCAATGAAAAATACACAAACAAAAGATATTGAGTCTAATGAGAAAGTAAAAAAAGAAGATTTTCCAGGAAATATTTCTACCCTATTAAATAGAGATTACTATATAAAAGTTGGAAAAGCAGATACACTACTTAAAGAAATTAACATAATGACTAAAGATGGTAAAATTAAAAATGATAAAGTAAGAAAATATAATCAGATAGACCATTATGTTGAGCTTTTAAGTGAAATATTAGACAATTTACCTAGAAACAAAACGATAAATATTTTAGACTGTGGTTGTGGTAAATCTTACCTCTCTTTTGTTCTTAATTATTATTTTACAGAAGTAAAAAAAGAAAATGCCATTTTATTGGTTTAGACTATTCAAAAGCTGTTATAGATAGTTCAAAAAAAATAGCGGAGAATCTTGGCTATAGAAATATGGAATTTCATGCTGTAGATATAAAAGATTATAAAACAGATAAAAATATTAATGTTGTTATCTCTCTTCATGCCTGTGATACAGCTACAGATATGGCTTTAGCTTTAGGTATAAAGTTAGATTCTGATATTATAATTGCAGTTCCATGTTGCCATAAAGAACTACTATCTCAATATAGATATGATCCCTTAAAATCTGTTTTAAAACATGGTGTATTTAAAACAAGATTTGCTGATATCTTAACTGATGGAATGAGATCCTTACTTCTTGAAGCTAAGGGATACGATGTTTCCGTAGTTGAATACATATCTCCTCTTGAAACACCTAAAAACATTATGATTAAAGCTATAAAAAAATATGATGAAAATACTGATGCAATGGATGAATATATGAATTTAATGTGCAATTTCAATGTATATCCTGCATTATATAGTTATTTAAATGAATGGTAAATAAAACACTATCAAAAGATAGTGTTTTACTATTATATTAAACTATAATATAATAAATAATTTCTATAAATCGTTTATAATATCTTTTACAACTTCACTAGCAATAATCATTCCTGCCACTGGTGGCACAAAACCTATACTTGCTGGCGTTGCTCTTTTTCTTATTGTTACTTTTTCACTATCATTATTATCTTTCATATCCTCTACTTCCTCTGGTAACGGAGTAACAGGAAGTTCTTCTGAAAATAGAACTTTTGTTTTTTTAATTCCTCTTCTTTTTAATTCTCGTCTCATAACCTTAGCTAATGGACATACATTAGTCTTATATATGTCAGCAATTTTAAATTGAGCAGGGTCTAATTTATTCCCTGTTCCCATTGAACTTATTATAGGTATATTTTTTTCGTTACAATATACTATTAAATCTATCTTAGATGTAACTGTATCTATTGCATCTATAACATAGTTTACATTTTCACCTATTATATCTGGTATATTTTCTCTTGTAACAAAAGTTTGATGAGTTATCACATTGCAATTAGGGTTTATATCTAATATTCTTTCTTTCATTGTCTCTACCTTACTTTGTCCTACAGTTTTAAAAGTAGCATGAATTTGTCTATTTATATTACTTATGCTTATATCATCATTGTCTACTAATATAAGAGTTCCAACTCCACTTCTTGCTAATGCCTCCGTTGAAAAACTTCCAACTCCACCTATTCCAAATATAACAATTGTACTATTTGTTAACTTATTTAAAGCCTCAACTCCTATCAACCTTTCAGTTCTTGATAATGAATGTTCTGGCATGAAATCACTTCCCTTTATATATTAATTTTAATCCTTTTAATTATACTCTTTATTATTACCTAAATCTTAATAACTAAATGGTTTTTTATATTTTACATAAATATTAACTTAATATCAAATAAAAAAGTAGGAAATGTTAGTAATTATCTAAAAAATAATTAAACTTAACATTTCCTACTACTTCATATAAAATTTATTTTAATTCATGAACAAATATACCGCTTCTTAACTTAGGCTCAAACCATGTAGATTTAGGTGGCATAACTCTTCCAGCATCAGCTATATCCATAAGCTCCATTATGCTAGTTGGATACATTGAAAATGCTACTACCATTCCTTCTTCCACTCTTTTTTCTAGTTCTTTTAATCCTCTTATACCTCCAACAAAATCAATCCTATCACTTGTTCTAGGATCTTCTATTGCAAGTATTGGTCTTAATAAATTATTTTGTAATATAGAAACATCTAAACTATCTACAGGATCTTTTTCATCATAAGTGCCTTTTTTAGCTGTAAGCTTGTACCATTTTTTGTCTAGATACATACCAAATGTACATTTTTCTGATGGTTTATATGGCTTACATATATCACAAGGTTTAATTTCAAATTTTTCACTTACCTTATTTAAAAATTCATCCTTAGAATTTCCATTTAAATCTTTAACAACTCTATTATAATCCATTATATATAAATCTTCTGATGGGAATATAACAGATAAGAAAAAGTTAAATTCCTCATTTCCATTATAATTTGGATTTTCTTTTCTTCTTAATTGGCCCACCTTTACAGCAGAGGCTGCTCTATGATGCCCATCTGCTATATAAAGATATTTAACATCTTTAAATAAATCTTCTAATTTTTCTACTATATTTTTATCATCAATTAACCAAACTATGTGTGAAATACCATCTTCTGATACAAAGTTATATTCAGCTTCCTTTTTAGTCCAGTTTTCAACTATTTCATCTATTTCTTTTACATTTTTATACGTTAAAAATATAGGACCTGTATTTGCATTACAATAATCAACATGATTTATTCTATCTTGTTCCTTTTCCGCTCTAGTATGCTCATGTTTTTTTATTATATCATTCATATAATCGTCTATAGATGTACATGCAACTATACCAGTTTGTTCTCTTCCATCCATTACTTGTCTATATATATACATTGATTTTTCTGCATCTTGAATATATATTTTTTTATCAATCATACCATAAAGATTATCTCTTGCCTTTTCATATACAACTTTATCATATTGATTTGTACTTGGATCTAAATCAATTTGTGCTTTATCTACATGTAAAAAAGAATATGGATTAGATTTTACCATTTCTCTTGCTTCTTGTGTATTCATAACATCATATGGTAATGCAGCCACCTTATCTACTAAATCTTTTCTTGGTCTTATTGCTTTAAATGATCTTACTATTGCCATAGGTAGATTCCCCCCTCTTTATTTAAAAGTTTCTGTTATTATAGTTACTATTTCTTCCCCAATTCTTTGTTGAGCCTCTTTTGTTGACGCTCCTATATGAGGTGTAACAGAAACTTTTGGATGGTTTATTAAATCTGTATTTTTAGTTGGCTCCTCTTCGTAAACATCTATTCCTGCACCAGCTATAACTTCATTATTTAAAGCTTCTATTAAAGCTTTTTCACAAACTACTCCACCTCTTGCACAGTTTATCAAATAAGCAGTTTTTTTCATTAACTTGAATTCGTTTTCACCTATTACAGCTTTTTCACCTTGGCTTGGTATATGAAGTGATACGTAATCTGACTTTTGTAATAATTCCTCTAATGTACAATACTCATAGTTATTGTAATCATCTAATTTACCTCTTCTATTATTATAAAGTACTTTCATTCCTAAAACTTCAGCTCTTTTAGCTAATTCTTTAGCTATTCTTCCAAAACCAATTAATCCTAAAGTTTTGCCTGATATTTCTGTTCCTTTATATTTTTTCTTATCCCACTTACCTTCTCTCATAGATACATTGGATAGTGAAACAAATCTTGATATTGCAAACATATGTGCAAGTGCCAATTCTGCTACTGATGCACTACTAGCATTTGGTGTATTTCTAACATTTATTCCTTTTTCCTTTGCATAATCCACATCTATATTATCAACACCTACACCACCACGTATTATAAGTTTTAATTTTCCAGTTTCTAAAGCTTTATCTATTATTGGCTTTCTAACCTTTGTAGCACTTCTTACAACTACTATATCAAACTCTTTTAGAGCATTTCCAAGTTCTTCTGGTTCATAAAACTGTTCAACAACGTCAAACCCTTTTTCCTTTAAATCCTTAACAGCTGAAGCTGACATACCATCAGTAACTAATATTCTTATCATTTTATAGCCCCCCAAATTTACTTTTTATTCCTATCTATTTCAAAATCATACTTATATGTTTTTAGATTCCTAAATACTGGCCATATACTTAAATTAATTCCCCAAACAACTTAAATATAATTTTCATCCAACTATAGGACTCTAAACTAAACTTTAAAGCTATTCATTTACCAAATAAGAAGATTAAAAATTAATATTTTACTGCTAGTTAATAGCTTTCTTTTAACTATTAACTAACTACAGTTGTACTTATTTTTATTAACTAATAACAAAGATTTGATAAATAAGCCTTAAATATAAGCTTATTTCATTATACATACCATAATAAATTAAGAATGTATTTGCATTGTATTAGCTATAACTTAAAATAAATTATAGCTAATACATACTGGTGTCCAAAATTACCCTCTATCTTTTATACTGTAAGTTTAAGGCACCACAAAGAGTGATTATAAGCTTAAATTAAATAGCATTTTAATAAGCTTTTTAATTTAAAATTTATTCACTACATTATAGCAAGTTACATTCTTAATTATCTATTATTTTTTAGTTAAATCCTAAAATTTCATCTATTACCTTTAATAATTCTTTTACTTCTTCTGGTGTAGTTTCTGCCATATGAGCTATTCTGAAAGTTTTATCTTTTAGTTTTCCATATCCATTAGATATTTGATATCCTCTTTCTCCTAAAGCTTTATTCAATGCAGCTACATCTATGTTCCTTGTATTTTTCACATTAGTTAATGTGTTAGACATATAATTTTCATCTGGGAATATTTCAAAATGTTTTCTAGCCCAGCTTCTAACAATCTCTCCGCCTTCTATATGTCTTTTATATCTATTTTCTAATCCTTCTTTATTTATAATTTTATCTAGTTGATATTCAAGCGCAAACATGTGTGATAATGATGGAGTTGAAGGATATTGATAATCTTTCTTTTGAATATAGTTATATAATGATAATAAATCTAAGTACATTCCTCTGTTTGGAACTTCTTTAGCTCTTTCTACTGCTTTTTGTGAAAACGTACAAACAGACATTCCTGGAGGAAGTCCTATAGCTTTTTGTGTGGATGCAATACATATGTCTACTCCCCACTCATCCACTTTTAATTCTGTACCTGCAGCTGAGCTTACTGTATCTAAGCAAAATACTACATTAGGATATTTCTTTACAACGTTTCCAATTTCATCTAAAGGATTCATTACTCCTGTAGAAGTTTCATTATGAGTAACTGTTATTAAGTCATACTTTCCTGTAGCTAAAACTTCATCAACTTGTTCTGGTGTAGTTGGTTTTCCCCATTCAACCTCAAATTTATCTGCTGGAACATTATTTGATATAGCCATATCATACCATCTATTTCCAAAAGCTCCTATTGAAAAAATAGCTGCTCTTTTAGCAGTACATGATCTAACGGCCCCTTCCATTAAACCACTTCCTGAACTTGTAGAAAGAAGTATTTCTTCTTTTGTATTAAATATTTTTCTCATATATTCACTTATAGTTCTTTGAATTCTTGAAGCTTCCTTACTTCTATGTCCTATCATCGGCATAGACATTTTTTCTAGCACATCTGGTGCTACATCTACTGGTCCAGGTATAAATAATCTTTTATGCATTACAACCCCTCCAAAATTTAATAAATTATATAGTCCCCTTTAATTTTAAGTATATCTAAAATCAATATAATTTTATCATTTGGAATAATTTTCTTCAAGTTGAAATATTGCAAATTTATTAAATATTCTAAACAATTTAGAAATCAAATAGTTACCTATATATCTATTTATTATTAATTTACTCTTATTTTTCCATAAACATCATCGAATAAATCCTTAATACATTTTCCTCTTATATAGTTTTTGCATGTACTACAACTTTGACTAGATTCAACAAAACTCATAAGTGAATATGTGTGTCTACAGCTATAACCAGGACAATTTTGTGCAACTCTCATTTTTATTTCATTACTAATCATAATAAATTCTCCTTATCATATAAATTTTAATTTTTATATAGGGCTTATAAATTTTTATATACCCTTAATAATAAATACTAAAGTACACTTTAAATAAAGATTTTTTAAAATCCATAAGCGAACTTGAATTGAAATTTATTTTTATATAGTATTTGTATTTTTGCAAAAAAAATTAGCAGTATTAAAAATTCTGCTAATTTTCCACTTCTATAATTGATTCAGTTTCCCTACAATATTTAGTTATTATGCACTGTCCTAAATTTCTTGGACAATTTCTACACATGCAATTACTTTCCATACCATTACAATTTTTATTTATGTACTCAGGACACTTTTTACAGTTAAAAACAACAATATCTGCACCCATTATTGTTGCTCCTCATTTTCTTGTAACTTATATCTCTTTCTATGAGCAACCATTATTTCATTTAATATTTCTCCTGTAAATGGTGGTGTATATGATATAGCATTAGCTCCTGCTTCTATTGTCTCTTTAATACTTTCTTCTGTTGGTCCACCAGTTGCCATAATTGGAAACTCAGGATACTTCTCTCTTATTTTTCTTACAATATGTGCTGTTCTTTTAGCTCCAGATACGTTTAATATAGTAGTTCCTGCATTTATTCTTCCTTCTATGTCTTCATATTCTGAAACAACAGTAACAATTATAGGTATATCTATTGTTTCTCTCATTTGTTGTATTACTTCATTTGGAGTAGATGAGTTAACAACAACACCCATAGCACCCTTAAATTCAGCATCTAAAGCCAAGTTGATTATTCTTTTTCCTGTGGTAATAGATCCACCAACTCCACAAAATACGGGAACATCAGATGCTAATAACAATGCTTCTGTTATTCTCGGTTGAGGAGTAAAAGGATATACTGCAATAACTGCATCTGCATTTGTATTCCTTATTATTGCTACGTCAGTTGAAAAAACAAAGGATTTTAGCCTCTTACCAAATATAATAATTCCGCTAGCATCTCTAATTGCTCTAGGTAACTCAATCATATGGCTTCTTAACAATCCTTTAAATTCTGGTACAAATTTTCTCATAACTTTTCTCCTTTACCGTTTATAAAATATGATTAATATATATAATATATATTATAACTCATTGTAATACAATAATTTTAAATAAAAATTCTAGCTTTAAAATATCTGTACATGCTATACTATAAACATAAAATATCTAACTAACTAAGGAGGGACATATTATAGTAACTTTTAAAAATTCAAAATATTTGCCCTATTTTCTCATCATTTCATATTGCTTTGTATTATTTTTTATATCTTTACTTTTAGAACCTCCGATTGAATTATTTAGCGGATTAACTAAAATAGTAATGGAATCTGATATATTAATAACTGATTACATAGCTTTAGCTGGTTTAGGACCTTCTTTTTTAAATTCAGCCCTTGTAATGTTAACTTTAACTTTATTATTACTGTACTTAAAAATAGAGCCAACTGGCCCTATAATAGCAGGGTTGCTAACTACTGCTGGATTTTCATTGTTTGGTAAAAACATAATTAACATATGGCCAATAGTATTTGGTGTATGGTTATATTCTAAATACCAAAAAACACCATTTTCTAACTTCGTGGTTATAATGTTATTCGGAACAACATTAGCTCCAACAGTAACATTTCTAATGTTCTCTAATGTATTTCCTAACTTAATATCAATTGTAATATCTTTAAGTATAAGTAGTTTACTAGGTTTTATACTTCCACCAATGGCTTCTTATACAGTACACTTACATCAAGGATATAGTCTTGCTAATGTTGGTCTTGCTGGAGGTCTTTTAGGTACTGCTCTAGCCTCCCTATTCGCTGCCATTGGTATGAATTTCGAAAAAAAATTATTATGGTCAGCAGGTAACAATTTAATTTTGCTAATATTTTTAATATTTGTATTTACTACTATTATTATAGTATCATATATTGGTGATAAAAATGTATTTAAAAATTATCCTTGCATATTTAAGTATTCCGGAAAGCTAGTTACAGATTTTTATTCAATTTTAGGCCCTTCAATTACTTATCTTAATATAGGAATTTTAGGATTACTTGCTACTATATTTGTATTATTAATTAAAGGTGACTTAAATGGTGCAACTCTATCTGGAATTTTTACTGTAGCTGGATTTGGTTCTTTTGGTAAACACCCTAAAAATATATTTCCAGTTATAATTGGAGCTTTATTAGGTGCCTATTTAAGCATTTGGGATTTAAACTCTCCTGGTATGATATTAGGAATGCTTTTTAGTACTGCACTTTGTCCTATAGCCGGAAATTTTGGATGGCCCTATGGCATTATAGCCGGATTTATGCATATATTTATGGTGATGAATATAGGATATTTACATGGCGGAATGAATTTATATCATAATGGATTTGCCGCTGGATTTGTAGCAATAATTTTAGTACCTCTCATAACTGCATTTAAAAAGGAGTATAATGAGTAATGAAACATATTAATCAAAGAAACATGCGAATTATAAATGAAATAATGTTATATTGTCTTAATATAGGATGCAAAAATATAGATGTTAAATTTTCTAAATTAGATGATAGAGTTATAATAAACTTAACTAGTGAAATAGAAGACTTATCAAAAGAATCTATAGATAAAATGTACTTTTTACTATCTACACCTAGAAAACCTGAAATAGAGGAATATTACTGGTTACTAAATGGTGGTGATGATACAAACTCAGAGCTTTCCTTAGTTGGAATGATGACTGACGAAATTTCTATAAATTATACTAATAATATATTAACTATAAATTTAATAAGATTAAATTAAAAAATCGTGGTATCACGATTTTTTATTATACTAGAAAAACACTAAATTATAATTTCCACACTCTCATATAGTTCTATACTATTTTCACAAACCTTGCATTGATATGCAAAAATATCAACACCTTTTTCTTTAGCATATCTTAAAGCTTTTCCAAACTTTTCATCTGTATCATCATTACAAGTAAAGGTCTTTATATTATCCATTTGTATTAAAAATAATACTCCTGCTCCTCTACCACTATTAATTACATCAACTAACTCTAATAAATGTTTTGTTCCTCTTTCTGTAGGAGCATCTGGAAATTTTGAATGTCCCTTTTCTTCTAATGTTACACCTTTAACTTCTAAATAATATTCTTCTCCTGTATCTTTGCTCAATTTAAAATCAAATCTACTTTTTCCAAATGTTTTTTCTCTTTGTATTATGTTATATTCTTTTAATTTATCAATTTTCTTTAAATTAAGGGCTTCTTCCACAACCTTATTGGGAATATGAGAATCTATATTTATTAATTTTCCTTCCTTGTATGCAGCAATAAGATCATACTTGGTTTTTCTAGTAGGATTATCTTCTTTTCTTAAAATTACATTACATCCAGGTATAAGAATTTCTTTACATCTTCCTGTATTAGGAACATGTACTAATTCCTCTTTTCCATTAATAATTACATACCCTTGAAACCTATTTGGCCTTTTAACAAACTTAACTTTTAAAATATCATTTTTTATAATCATTTCTACATAAAATTAAGTACCTTATAATTTATTCGCTCCATAAATCTTTACTTAATTCCTCTATCTCCTCTCTACGCTTTCTTGTTGCTTCTACGTCTATATAAAAAATATCATTTTTTAAAAAAATAATATCTCCTTCTCTAGCATTCTTGGGAATATCTTTTCTTTTTATATTAACCATATTTCTATCTTCCTTTTCACAAACAGCAAATTCTCCTTCAAATCTATCTATTATAAAATTCATATATTTTTAGTAAAGGAAAATATTTTCTTTACTAAATTTCACCTCCTATAATATTTTATCCACAATCTATATCGTCATTAAGTATTCTGTCCACTTTTTTTATTTTCATTTGTGTATATGTTAATATTTTTATATATAAAAAAGTCGTAGTATAAATACTACGACTTGGTGGCTCACCGGGGAATCGAACCCCGGACACCATGATTAAAAGTCATGTGCTCTACCGACTGAGCTAGTGAACCATACTTACCTGGCAACAACCTACCCTCCCACACAGTCTCCCGTGCAGTACTCTCGGCGTCTAGAGGCTTAACTTGCCTGTTCGGAATGGAAAGGAGTGTTACCCTCTAAACCATCATCACCAGATTAAAATAATTTTTTCAAACTACTTTTTT
>NZ_HE611058.1 GCF_000285575.1 Clostridium senegalense JC122
GCCGTCCGCTCTTAGCTGTTAACTATTAACTCTTAACTATCTCAGGGACTGGCTAACTTTTTTTTATTTGTGGTAACTAAACTTAAAGAGCTTATTTTCTATAACTTATTCAAATACACTTTAATTACAATGCATGAACATTTTGTATTTCTATTCCATAAACTTAAAATATATGTATTTTTTTAATTTCTAGATGAAATTTATAAATTATATTTTAATTTAAAGGAGGTGGTATTATGGGTTATCACTTTAAAAATCTTGTTTTTGAGGGTGGTGGTATTAAAGGCATTGCATATGTAGGCGCTTTAGAAGTGTTAGAAAGTGAAGGTATACTTAAAAATATTAAACGAGTTGGTGGAACATCTGCTGGAGCTATTATTGCCCTTTTAGTGGGTTTAGGATACACAGTTACTGAAATTAGAGATGAGTTAAATAATTTAGACTTTAAAGATTTTTTAGATAATGATATTGGAATAATTAGAAATCTTTATAGATTATTTTTCAACGGTTATGGATGGTTTAAGGGTAATGCTTTTCTTAAATGGATAGAAAGAATCATTTATAAAAAAACTAACAATAAAAATTCTACTTTTAAAGATATTAAAAGTAATCCTGAATTTAAAGACATGTTTTTTCAAGGAACAAATTTATCAACCCATTTAGTAGCAACATTCTCTACGGAAGATAAATTTTGTGAAAATATGCCTATTAAAGATGCTATTCGTATTTCCATGTCAATCCCTCTAATTTTTAAATCTATTAAAAAAGACCATTATTATTATGTAGATGGAGGCGTTCTGTCTAATTATCCAATAAGATTATTTGATAACATAAAATATGTACATGATGCACAACATTATTTAATTCCAAGTTATTATAAAAAATTTAAAAAACAAAAAGAAAATATTATATACGTGTATAACAAGGAAACTTTAGGATTTAGACTAGTTAATAAAGAAAAGCTAGATATATTTACAGATACAGCTATACCAAAAAATCATAAAATTAGTTCATTTTTTAATTTTTCTTGGAACCTTATTGCAACTCTTATGGAAAATCAAGAAAATACTTATCTAACTCAACAAGACAAAGATAGAACAATTTTTATAGATTCATTTAATGTATCAACTGTAGATTTTTATATAGACTCAGATACTAAACAAAATTTAATTAACTCTGGAAAAATAAGCACAGAAATGTATATTAAAAATTACAACAATGATAAAAATACTCTACTCAGATATAATAAAGAAACTTTAAGAAGTAACATTATAATCAATTAATAAACACTCAAAATTTAAAAGGTTTTGACATTTAATATTTTAATGTTGAAACCTTTTTTTATAAAAATTTTGCGTAATATTTGAATTTTTATTTTTATACTTTTATAAAATAACATTTAAATCTATTTATATTTATTTCATTTTAATTTAATTTATTACATTTTTAACCATAATAGATACATATGAATATTATTTAAACAAACATAGTTTATTAGGGGTTTTTCATCAAAAAAATATTGATTTATTGAAATTTTCAGTCTTTTAATTTGCTATTTTTTAAAAAACTTTAAACAGAAAAAATTGAATTTAACTACAAAAGACGGAAAGTATATATTTTTTTATTTCTTATATAATTATTTTTATAATACATAAAAATGAATAATTATAATATAATTATATTTTTTTAATATATTTTACTATTATTTAATGGAAAAACTGTTATTAAAAGTGATTCTAAGCCATGATACAACTACAATTGAATGAATAATTGCATTATTTTCAGAAAGTGAAATATATATGTTAAAGTAATGCTTATTTATGTATTTTTATGTATAAGTTTACACGTTTAAAATTTAAAAAATAATGTATATGTTCATAAAAATGCAATTTTTTACTTGTAAAATATCAAAATTGCTGATAAAATTACAATAACAGAAAATAAACTGTACAAAAAATAAATGAAAGAAGTGGTTAATTATGGAACTTAGACAATCAAACGAAGACATGATCAACGAAGTTTCAAATAACAAAACTGGCAAGATGAAACACCCACCAGGATTATATTTGTTATTTTTTACTGAGATGTGGGAAAGATTTAGTTACTATGGTATGAGAGCTTTACTTGTAATGTATCTAACTACTGAATTTATAAGAGGCGGTCTTGGCGTTGATAAAGCATCAGCATTAAATATGTATGGTACTTTTACAGCACTTGTATACCTTACTCCAATAATCGGTGGATATATTTCAGATAGATATATTGGTCAAAGAAAAGCTATTACCATTGGTGGAATTATAATAGCTATTGGTCAATTAACTTTATTTTCACATCAAAGTATGATGGCATTATATACAGGACTATTTTTACTTATAGTTGGTAATGGTTTCTTTAAACCAAATATTTCAACATTAGTTGGACAATTATATCCAGAAGGAGATAAAAGAAAAGATGCAGCGTTTACTATTTTCTACATGGGAATAAACGTAGGATCATTTTTAGCTCCTCTTATATGTGGTACTTTAGCTGAGAACTTAATGGCAACAAAACAAGCAGGTGAAATTATACATTATGGATTTAGATATGGTTTCTTAGCTGCTGGTCTTGGTATGATTTTAGGACAAATCATATTCACATTATTATCACAAAAATATCTTGGAGATATTGGTAAAAAATCAGTAAATAAAGCTAAAAATAGTAAAGATAAAAAAGAAGCAAACAAGCCTTTAACTAAACAAGAAAAGAATAGAACTATTGTTATATGTATATTAACAGCTTTTGTTGTTGTTTTCTGGACAGGCTTTGAGCAAGCAGGAAGTTCACTTACTATTTATACTCAAGATTATGTAAATAGAAGAATTGGTGGATGGGAAATGCCAGTTTCATGGTTCCAATCACTAAACCCACTATTTATAGTATTATTTGGAATACCTGTATCAAAATTATGGCTTAAGCTAGCTAGTAGAGAAAAAGGTGATTTAAGTATCCCTACAAAAATGGCTATTGGTATGATAATGTTAGGTATTGGTTTCTTATTAATGGTAGGAGCTGTTATGCAAAGAGGCGGAAACGTAGAAGACACTGCAATAAAAGCTAACATGTTATGGTTAGTAGGAGCTTACTATCTTCATACTATGGGAGAACTTTGTTTATCACCAGTAGGACTTTCAATGGTAAGTTCATTAGCACCAGCTAAACTTGCATCATTCTTAATGGGTGTATGGTTATTAAGTAGTTTCGTTGCTAATAAACTAGCAGGCGTTATCGCAGCATATACTGAAACTTTAGGCCACTTAGAAATATTCGGTGGAATAGCTGTAGTTTCAATTGTAATAGGATTAATCCTATTAGCTTTAAACAAAAAATTAGTTGCTATGATGGAATAATATTAATTAAAAAATACAGAGCTGAATAAAATAATTATTCAGCTCTTTTTATTTGTCTATTCTAATTTTCTTTTTTAGTCATTATATATAAAAAAATAATGACTAAAAGTGACCCTTGATTAATACAAAAGTCACTTTTAAAATATTTTTAATAATACTTCCTTATATTAAAAACTCTATACCCTATCATACATAAATTTCATCTTTATATAGTTTAATAAGATTTTTTAGCAAACTTACTTAATCGGGTATTATTTTCTTTGTTAAAAAGTTCTTGTGGACTCCCCTCTTCAACAATATTTCCATTTTCCATAAATATTATTTTATCTGAAACTTCTCTAGCAAAATTCATTTCATGTGTGACTATAATCATAGTTACATGTTCTTTTGCTAAGGATTTTATAACTTCTAAAACTTCATATACAAGTTCTGGATCAAGAGCTGATGTAGGCTCATCCATAAGTATTATTTCTGGTTGAACAGCAAGTGCTCTACCGATAGCTATTCTTTGTTGTTGACCACCAGACAATTTAGATGGGTAAGCATCTTTTTTATCATAAAGGCCCACCTTCTTTAAAGTATTAATTGCAATTTCTTTTGCTTCTACCTTACTTATTTTCCTTACTGTTGTAAGTGGTTCCATAATGTTTTCTATAGCTGTTTTATTCTTAAACAAATTATAACTTTGAAAAACCATAGCAGTTCTTTTTCTTATATCTAATATCTGACTTTTATTTGGTGATTCAAAATCTATTTTTGAATCTTTAAAGGTCATTTTTCCACTTTCTGCTCTTTCCAAAAAATTTATACATCTAAGAAGTGTTGACTTTCCTGTGCCTGAAGGGCCAACTATTGTTACTACTTCACCCTTTTTTACATTCAAATTTACGTTTTTTAATACTTTATTTTCTCCAAAACTCTTATTTAAATTATTTATCTGTAACATAAAAAACTCCTCATTAAGCTTTACTGAATACCTTTTCAAGTCTACTTTGTATAATAGAAATAATTCCACTTAATGCCCAGTAAACTAATATTACACAAGTAAACGCCTCCAAAAATTTATATTGAGCTGCCGCCTCTGATTGAGCCGTTGCCATAATTTCCGTGACGCCTATAGTAAATGCTAATGATGACCCTTTTACTATATCTGCAAATACATTTACTAAGGTAGGTATTGCAACCTTTATAGCTTGTGGTAATACAATCCTTGTCATACCTTGATAATACGTCATTCCAAAGGCATAAGCTGCTTCCATCTGTCCTTTATCTATAGAGCTTATTGCACCTCTTAGACTTTCTGAACAATAGGCTGCTGCATTTAAACTAAGAGCAATTACCGCTGATGTAAAAGCTGATAATCCTTTTAACATAGGTATAATCTGTATCAATCCAAAGTATATAAAAAATAACTGAGCAATTAGCGGAGTTCCTCTAAAAAAGGAAACATACACTTTCGCTATAAATGAAAGTATTGGAACCTTTGCATCTACGATTATTGCTAATATAACACCTAAAATCAAAGCAAATATCAAAGATAAAAAAGATAATTTTAAAGTTACTATTAAGTATTTCAACATCAATGGTATTAGGTTTAATGCAAAGTCTAAATCAAATATAACCATATTTAATGCAAAGTCTAAATCAAATATAACCATATTTTCACCTTAGTTGCTTTCTTTAGTAGTATCTAACCTAAACCATTTCTCAGATATCTCTGTAAGTTTTCCATCTTCATGCATCTTATTTATCGCTTCATTCACTTTTTCTATAATTTCTTTATTTTTTCTTCTTTTCTAAATGGATATTGATTTATTTCATAAACTCCAGTATCTATATCTGATATTTTTAAATTTAAATTACCTTGTTCTATAGTTGTTTTTGCTTTAACTTCTGATAACCATGCTGCATCAAGTCTTCCATTCTCAACGTCTTTTTCCATTGGCACTCCATCAAAAGTTATAATCTCTAATTGTAAATTTTCCTTTTCGTTTATTTCATTTAATGTTTTTTCTCCATTTCCCCCTAATACACAACCTACTTTTTTACCCTTTAACTGCTCCATCTTAGTTATGCTACCGTCTTTTGGAACTATAAATTTATACTTACTATATGCATATGTATCTGAAAAATCATACTTTGCTTTTCTCTCTTCTGTAGTAGACATTTGATGTGCAACAGTATCAACTTTTCCAGCGTCTAACATACCCATAAGTCCGCTAAACTTAGCAGTCTGAAATTCTATTTCATACCCAGTTCTTTTACCTATTTCATTCCAAACATCAACTTCGAATCCCTTCGATGTATCATTTTCTTTAAAGCACCATGGAAAATATTCTGTAGATATTCCAACTACAAGTTTTTCTTTACTTTCAACATTAGTGGTTGTAGCTTCCTTTGTCTTGTTGGAACATCCCATCAAAACACTTGTCCCTACAATAACTGTGGCTAAAATTGCTATTAGCTTTCTTTTTCTTAAATTCATAATAAATTCCCCCTTGATTATTATATATTTATAACAATTCTACGAAGAGTATAGCAATTTTTTCCTATTTATTCACCAACTATTACTTATTCAGATTGTTAGTCATCTAACTATTAATTTACCCTATAATATAAGTGTCTTTTAATTGTAATTTTGCTATTTGACATTATAATCATAGAATATGAATACCAAGCTAAATAATCTCTGTAAACTAAAAGGTATATAATCAAATAGATTATGTATCTACAAAAATAAGACTTGTCTAAAACAAGTCTATTGAATATAGTGATATTTAACTGTATTGGATTTAACTTTAAATATTAAGTACAATTTTAAATTTATTTTGCAATAAAATGTTTTACTGAAATAACCTGTTCCAATCTTATTTGCCACATTGTAGCTTGTATAGGGCAATCATCTCTTTTACCACACCAATTTTCAGCAATATTGCGATTTAAATCAAATATTTTCTCCCAACTTTTAATTAGTTCTAGATTGAATTTCTTCACTATATCACACTTCATATCTGATTCTTGTAAATCATGATGGCTATATCCATAACTTTCAAGGTCATTATAAAATTTTTCATAATCTTCTTCTGTATCTATTATATATCTATAATTTAAAACATCATTAAATTCCATAAAGTCCGATAATAAGACATCCTTTTCTTCTACTTCTAATTCTAAAAGAACACCCTTTGTTCCTCTCTCTAAATATGCTGAAACCCTTAAATCTGGTCGCTTATGTTTACCATGCCCATATAGGATACTTTATATTTTTCAAAACAGGTGTTCCTATCCTTTTTTTCATCATATCTGCCATCCATTTATAATAAAAAATCATATCTTTATCAATAAATCTTTCATCTGAGCGAAGAACTCCTATATTTTTAAATGTGTCATATGCAACTTCACTTTGTATTGTCCATAGTTCCATAATTTTTTCTCCAAACTAAAGTTTAAAAACTTTTAATAATTATTTCAACGATTCCACAAATTCATTTAAAAGTTTAAAGCCTATTTAATACTTACTTTTTTTACACTCTGCTATCAATTTGTATCCAGGAAATATTATATTTACTTTTGTACCTTTATCTACCTTAGATTTAATCTCTATACCTATGCCTAATCTACCGCACATCTTTTTACATAAATATAACCCAAGTCCAGTACTATTTCCAAAATTCCTTCCATTTTCCCCTGTAAATCCTTTTTCAAATACTCTATCTATATCTCTTTCTCCTATTCCAACACCATTATCTTCAATTGTTAGTATAATTGAATTATTCATTTCTATTGATTTAACTCTTATTGAAGCTTCTTGATTTTTCGAATACTTTATAGAATTTACTATTATTTGATTCAAAATAAATTCAATCCACTTTGGATCACAATAGACTGTTTCACAAATATCTTCTAATTGTAATTTTATTTTTTTATTTATAAAATCCTTAGAATTTCTCTTTATTACGTTTCTCACAATTTTATTTAATTTAATCTCTTTTATTATATAATCTTTTTCAACATCATCACTTCTAGAATAATATAAAACTTGTTCCACAAAGCTTTCTACTTTATTAATTTGATTATCTATTTTCTTAATAGCTTCATTGCTATTATTATTTTCTATTAATAGTTTAGTTGATGCTATAGGTGTTTTTATTTCATGAACCCACATTTCTATATATTCTCTATAATCTATCTGCATATCCTTATAATACTTTAGGTGTTCATACATTCCTCTACTTATTTCTTTTAAAACTTCATTAAATTTTTCCCCTATACAAAAACTCTCTTTCTCTAATAATTCTGGAAATAAAAATTTTTTATCTAGATTCTCTAAAATACTTTCTATGTTTGCAAAGTATCTTTTAAATTTTATATAATCTATAATCATATAACTTAGTAATGGTAAAAACCAAATGCACCCTAGTATAAATATGAGCACAAAACCAATGCCATAAAATATCATACTTACCGTTATAACTAAAAATATAATCAAGTTAATAGTCAAAAATACTCCCTTATCTTTAATATACTCTCTTATTTTCATGGCATTATATAACCTAGTCCTCTTCTTGTTTCTATTGCATTTTTTATTCCTATATTATCTAGTTTTTACGTAATCTAGTTACATTAACAGATAACGTACTATCATCTACAAAATAATCAGAATTCCAAAGATACTCCATAAGTCTCTCTCTAGAAACTATTGAACCTTTATTTTCTATTAAATAAGACATTATCTTAACTTCATTTTTAGTAAGTTCTATTTCTTTTCCCATATATTTTATAGTTGCATTAGCTAAATTAATTTCAAAATCTTTATAGGTTAAAATAGACTTTGGATTCATATTTCTATTGCTTCTCTTTAATAATACTGAAATTCTAGCTAAAAGAATTTGTGTGTTATATGGTTTAGTTACAAAATCATCTGCACCTAAGTTCATACTCATTAATTCATCCATATCACTATCTCTACTTGTTACTATAATTATAGGTACTTCAGATTTTTTTCTAATTTCTCTACAAACATAATACCCATCATAAACTGGGAGATTAATATCTAAAAGTATTAAATCACTTTCATCATCATCTAAGAAATTTAATATATTCTTAAAATCTGTAGGTGTCTTTACCTTGTATCCATAATTCTCTAAAAAACTTTTAAGCTCTTCTCTTATAACATCATCATCTTCTATAATTGTAATTTTCAACATAAATCCTCCTCCTATTTCCATAATTATATTAACACAAATTATTCCTTTTTCAATGTTTTATATAGATTCGCACATTAAGTTGATAAAATAGTTTTTTTAATTTTAAAGTTCAAATTCCTATTTAATAAAAAAGCTGTAGCATATGCTACAGCCCCATTTTGACTATATTTTTATATCCAGTGTAAGTTGCATAGAAATAACCACTGTAAATCACTAAGAATATTCCTGCTGTTACTAGTGCCGAACCCCCTATATTGGGCCTATTATACATAGTTAAAAATTCAGTTGCTACTCTTATTCCAACAATAGAATGAATTATTGCTAAAATAACAGGCAAAGTAAAGTAAACTAATGTTTGAATAAATATAGTTTTATTTATATCTTTTTTACTTGCACCTAATTTTTTAATAGCATCATACCTTCGAATACTATCACTTGCTTCCGATAACTGTTGAAGTGCTAAAACAGCCATACTACTAATTAGGAAAACTACGCCTATATACATTCCCACAAATAAAATAATAGTTGTTATACTTTTATTGTTATCATAAACAGCTGTCTTTGTATTTATAATAACAAGACCTAAATCATCCTTCTCTGAATCCATACCCATTAAATCTCTGCTATATCTCTTTCTATAAAGTTTTGTATATCTATCATCTTCATTTTTACTATCGCTACCCTGGTAATTTATATTGAGAGTTTTAAACATGATTTCCGAATTTTCTAAAATGCTATCATTAGTAACTATAGTTAAGAAATTCTTTTTACTAAAATCTGTATAATATGTTTCTAAATTTTCTTCTATAGCTGTTTTGTTTTTTATAGAATACTGATTACTATCAAATTTAATTTTTTCTCCATCCTTTATAAATTTATTTAATACTGGAATAACCTTTTGGGAGTTGGAAATCGCTAAAACTTCATTATTTTCTAACGCAACAGTTTCTTCACCGCTAAGTTCTCTTAGCTTATTATAATCAGAAATTTTAATAAATTCTACATCTGCACCAGATACTATCTTCACTCCATATAACGGAAGTAAGTCTCTTACATATAATCCTTTTCCATATCGGTTGAATTCTACATACTTAGATTTTTCATCTATTTTAAAATCCATTTCTTCTAAAAAATTTAAAATTGTAGTTAAATATTCATCATCACCATAACCATGCATGCTTACGTCATATGGTGTTGAATCCTCTAAACTTGTTTCTATTGAATTTTTAAAACTAACCCCTGTAGATAAAATAGAAATGGTTAAAAAAAGCATTAAACATATCACAGACATAGAAATAAAATTAGTATTTATTTTACTATTTATTTGTTTAACTATGAAAATATTTAATTTTTTAAAATATATTTTTTCACTTCTCTTTACTATAAATAGAATAGCACCTGCTAAACTAAAGAAAAACAAAATAGTTCCAACAATACCTAAAATTATAGATATGCTAAACTTTGGGTCATCTATATTCATTCCAACTGATAAAACAAATTTATAAGCAATGACAAGAGATATAATTGAGATAATAAAAGTATATAAAAATATTAAAGGATTTTTGACCTTTATGTCTTGTGTTTTTCTTCCCACTGTTAAAAGATCTATTATTTTATATTTTGAAATTACTATAGTGTTAAATATCATTACAAGTAAAAACATTACACCAAAATATATTATGCTTTTATAAATAGCTGAAAATGATATTACAAATCTATAATCACTCATTGAAACATAAAACATTTTAGATATTAATACAGAAAGTCCTTGCGATACTATAATACCTAGTAATAATCCACTTATAAGACTCATACATCCAACTATTAATGTTTCTAATATTAATATCCTTGAAATTTTGTTTTTCCCCATACCTAATGTCATATATATTCCAAGTTCTTTATTTCTCTTTTTTATAAGAAAGTTATTTGCATAAATAATTAATCCTCCCAATATAAAAGACACAAAAATTGATATATATGATATAATTGCAGTTATTGTGTCTGCAAATTCTTTTCCACTTGAAGAAACCTCTTGTAATGCTTTTTGTGCTCCTATTGAATTAAAACTGTAAAATATACAAACTGACAATGTTAAAGTTAAAAAGTATATTGTATAGTCCTTAAAACTTTTCTTAACATTTTTTAAAGCCATTTTAGAATACATTGCTGTCATCACCCCCAATTAGAGTTATTACCTCAATTATTCTATTAAAAAACTCTTTTCTTGAATCCTTTCCCCTAACTAACTCAGTAAATATTTTACCATCTTTAATAAACAAAATTTTATGAGCATAACTTGCTGTAAAAGCATCATGTGTTACCATTAAAATAGTTGCATTTAATTCTTTATTTAAACTTTCAAATCGTTCTAATAATAATCTTGAAGATTTAGAATCTAGCGCTCCTGTTGGCTCATCTGCCAATACCAATGATGGATTTGTTACTATTGCCCTTGCTGATGCAACTCTTTGTTTTTGACCTCCTGACATTTGATAAGGGTATTTACCCAATATTTCTTCAATCTCTAAATACTTAGCAACCTCTTTAACCTTTTTATCTATTTCTGATGTTTTTTCTTCTTTAATGGTTAATGCTAATGCTATATTTTCATAAGCTGTTAATGTATCTAATAAATTAAAATCCTGAAATATAAATCCTAACTCATTTTGTCTAAACTTATCTAGTGCTTTTGATTTTAGTCTTGTAATATCACTATCATTAATTATTATTTTCCCTGCAGTAACATTATCTATCGTTGAAATACAATTTAAAAGAGTTGTCTTACCGCTTCCTGAAGGTCCCATTATACCAACAAATTCCCCCTCATAAACTTTTAAACTAATGTTATCTAAAGCCTTAGTTATATTTCCCTTATTTCCATAATATTTTTCTATTTTTTCTACACTTAGTATATTTTTCATCTCGTCCCTTCTCCCTTTCATTTTACTAATTTATTTTTATCCTAAAATACATTCATTTACAAAAATTTTTCAGAATCAACTTTTTCAATTTATTTTTATACTTCTTATGTTTTGCTTTTTAATGCCTTCATCAAAGCTTATCTATATTATATATTTTGCTACATTTTTATCATATTGATTTGCTTTTCATTAACGTTACATTTTTGTAACATTCAACACACCCACTAGCTTTGAACCATTTTAAAAGTATTCTTCTATCTTCTTTTTATTTGATATTTGTTGCATAAAAATAAGATAGACTTGTTTGAAAGTCTATCTATAAATACTACAAATAAAATCTTAGCTAAATTATCAACACCACTAATAAACCAATTTATCTTTGAACCTCTCATTCTTTGAGATATTGCATCACATATATTGCGCTCCATGGTACCTAATAATTTTAATTTCATCTATGCTATACTTTTCCGCAATTTTAGCTTCTGTAAGCTTTTTAAAATACTTAAAACTATTAAAACTTGCACATATATAGGATTCCAAGCATGTGCGTAAAGCTAAGCCACTTTATTCCAATAAAATATCTTTCTTTTAATTTATTACTACATTATATAATAATAAAGAATTTAAATAAGCTATGCATTAAAATCTATAAGAGTTTCTTTGAAATTTTCACAGACTAACATTTTTATTTTTTTCATTATTACTTTTTAACACTATAACTTTGGAATTTTTAGGCTTAGCTTTACACCTATGTTTTAAACACTATAAAAAATGTATCATTACTGTTAAGTTGCTTTCAATGGATCTAATGTTAAGGTAAAACAAGAAGATGCTGAAATGGAATTTAAACGTATTATAAAATTTCAATACATCCAAACTATTGCTTTTAACAGGTTCTCTTGCTTTTTTACCAGTGATTTTTATATTTTTATAAATTATAAAAATATAACTAAATCCACTATTCTCAATATATCTCAGATTTTTAATGAATATTTCATTTGTAAAATTCATTATCCTTATATTTTACCTAATTCTAAAACAAAAATACAAAACTTTTAATAGTTATTTAAACGATTCCACAAATTCATTTAAAAGTTTAAAGTCTATATAATCAAGCATAATATATCTTTTCCTTTTTATCATTGAATCCTCTATATTTAAATATATATAGCTTTCACTAAAATACATAGAACTTACAATTTCATCATTAATTCTAAAATTAATATTATAAGTTTCTACTTTATCTAATTTTTTAGTAAACACTACATCTCGAATACATTTATAATTAGATATTAAATCTATAAATTTATTAATGTCATTTTGATTAGATATAACCGTTACATCTCCACCTTCTAATATATTATTTCTATGAATAAATTCTAATTTTAAATTACCTGTCTGAGATAATTTTTCTAAATTAATTTTAGATGATAGAGTATCTGGATAGAATAAATAAATTAAAATTATTGCTACTGAAATTATTATAAATACTTTTTTCTTCATAATTGCTACCTCATTTTATAAAACTAATTTAATTCTTCTTTTAAGTTAATATTTACTTTTGCTAATTTTAATTTCATAAATAACTCCAATTTTTCTATACATTTATAAATTATTTAAGAGGATTCTTTAAATGTTCTTTTTCCCAATAAGTATAATAATCATTACTCCACTTACTTCCATCATAATATTCAACAGTTTTTACACATGCAATTATCTGCTTTACAGTACCATAATCTGTATATATATTCCATGCTCTATCATATCCAAACGTTTGTCCAGCTTGTATATTTGCTGAATCCGACTTACCATTAAATAAGTGGTTTCCACCAGCAAGTACACCTGATTTAATAGGATATCCATTTTCATCATACATAAGAATACCTATGGTAAATTTTTTGACAACCTTATCAGTATTGTTTTTAACAATAACTCTAGCTTCATCATTAACTTCAAAGTAATCTGGTATAACCATGCAATCAATTATACTTAACTCTTGATTGCTTTGTAATTCCGTTATCAGTTTCTCTTCTTTTATTTTCTTATAATCTTCACTTCTAGCAATTAATTCTGAATTCTCTGGAATTATTTCTATAGCCTCAGCTAAAACCTGTATTGCTTCATCATATTTTTGATTTTCTTCACATTCTTGAGATTTTTTCAAAACCTCTTTCCTATATTGTTCTGTATTTTTCTTTATTTCTTCTTGAGCTTTTGAGTAATTTTTATCATCTTTTAAAACCTTATTATATTCTTTTATACCACTAACTATGTCACCTTGTTTTACAAGTTCTTCAGCTTTTTTAAAAGCTTCTCTTGAATTATGAATATTAGTTATATCTATTACTGAAATATTAATTTTATCAGATAGGTTATCTATACTTTTTATTATATCTACTTTTTTTTGTGCATCTTCATAACTTATTTTTTCTGCTTTAAATAACTCTTTATTTTTAGTAGCTTCCTCTTGTAAAATAATCTTAGCTTTATTTTCTTTATCTGAGTGACCTTTTATCTTATTGCTAAATACTTTTATTGCTTCAGATTTGTTATTATTTTTGATTTGGCTCTTAAATTTAAGAATGGCTCCATTTTTATAAGTTATTCCACCTATTATACCTAAAGCACTTATTATAATTAAACTTATTATAACTACAGTTGCTGCTTTTTTCGATACTATTTTTTTAGGACTTTTGTTTGAATTTTTTTCAATCACGTCTTCTTTTTCCAAAATTTCTTCTTTTTCTTCTAACAAAAATTTATTTCCACATTGATTACAAAATAAACTTCCATTTTCATTTTCTTTTCCACAATTAGGACAATTCACCTTTATATCCCCCTTTAACCCATATAAATTTATTATTTCCGTATTTAATTTTAACAACTATTATTATTGTTGTAAATGTTTTCTTTATATGTAAATTAATTTACTATACTATTAATATATGTAAAACTAAACTAATAAAATAGATACTTACTGTTTGTTTTTCTTTATTTATAATTAAATTTAAAAGTAATATAAAACTGAATAAGCTT
>NZ_HE611059.1 GCF_000285575.1 Clostridium senegalense JC122
AAACTTATTTACCGTCGTTTTCCGACTGCTTAATTAGTTTATCATCTTGTTTTTCCCTTGTCAACAACTTTTTTAAGTTGTTTTTGAAAAACTTTTTCGCTTTAAGAATGCTTACCTTTCGGCGTTACCCCTCAGCGACAAGATTTATTATATTAAATTTTTTAAGCCACATTTATTATTATTTACCTTGTTTAATTAAATTATTCCTATTTTTCTTTTATTTTCTTTATAATTTGTCTAAATTTCATTTATTGATACACGTGGCAAAGTTTGCTTTTAAAAATATATTATCTATATATATTTTTTTCTAACTCTGTTATTCTATTAATAAATTAAAATCAAAATTTTATATTACACTCATAATAAAATAATGAATTATTCTATATATTATTCAATTAAATAAATATTAAGGAGTTAACTATGAGTAATTTTTCTAATTTAAAATCATTAGGTGTTCTTATGCAAAATCATAAAGACTTCTATTCTATAAGAATTTTAAGTAACGGTGGAAATTTTTCTTGTGATGAATTAGGCATATTAAATAAAATAGCTAAAATTTATGGTAAAGAATATGTTACTCTTACATCCCGTTGTTGTATAGAAATTCCTTATATAAAGAAAAATGATGTAAGTTTAGTACTTGATACACTAAAAAAATATAATTTTACTACAGCTGCAATGGGTAATTTTGTTCATCCTGTAACAGCTTGTCGCGGAACTGTTTGTAAAAACAGTCATACTAACACCCAATCTATTGCAGCAACTATTCAAAATATTACTATAGGCTTATCTTTGCCTCATAAAGTAACTATTGGTGTCATAGGTTGCTTTAACAACTGTTTAAAATCACAAAATAATGATATATTTATTAAACCTTATTCACAAATACATATTGATTCTTCTAAATGTAAATTATGCAAATCATGTATTAATAAGTGCAAGTATAATGCCTTAACTATAGTAAATAATAAAATAAATTTAGATACTAAACTTTGCACTGATTGTGGAAAATGTATAAATTCATGTAATTTTAACTGTATTTCTTCTTATTGCGACTACTATAAAATTTTTCTTAAAATTAGTTCAAACTGTAACTATAAAGAATTAGATATTTCTCTTAATTTAGACTCTCTTTATACAACTATAAGCTTTATATTAAATCAATATAGTTTATATAATTTTAATAATGAACGTTTTTATGATTTTGCTAATAGATACATATCTAATATAATAAATAAACTCCAGAATTAATTCTGGAGTTTATTTATTATCAACTTCGTTCTATTTTCACTTTACTACCTCCTAGACCTGATTGAGCTGGAGTTAATATAAGTTTTACTGGAACTCTATTCTTTATTGATTCTACATGACTTATTATACCTACTGACAATTTTTCATTATGAATTTTTTCAAGAGAACACATAACGATATCTAATAATTCATCATCTAATGTTCCAAAACCCTCATCAAGGAAAAACAATTCTAAAGGTGCAATTCCTTTAAGTTGTATTTGTGCTGAAAGTGCTAAAGCTAAAGAGAGTGAAACTAAAAAAGTTTCTCCACCTGATAATGTAGATGCATCCCTTTGAGATCCACCATTTTTATAATCTCTTATTATAAATTTACCATTGTCATCTACTTCTAATCCATAGTTTCCATTTGTTATTTCTTTTAGTCTTTTAGATGCCTCTAGTGATACATATTTTAATTGATGATATGCCACAAATTCAACAAACTTTTTACCTTTAAATAACTTATCTAAATCATCTAATAAACTCATTTTGTATTCTAATTGTTTTTTATCATTTAATAACTCCTTTAAGTGCATAAGCTTTTCTTTCATATTGTTAGTTTCGGATTTTAAAGTAATTACAACTTCTTCTATCATTTTTAATTGTTTATTTTTTTCTTCTTTTAATATTTTAATTTTCTGCCATTGCTCTTCTGTTAACCTATTATTGCCTATTTTATTTTTTAAGTTTTCTATGGCACCTATAATTTTAGATAATTTATTATTATAATCTTTAAACTCTCTTTTTATTATATCTAGATTTTCCCTTGATATTTTATATTCATTGGCTTCTTCTATACAACTAAACTTTTCTTCTATTAATGCTTTATCAAGATTTTTTCTATCATTTTTTCCTCTTTCTATTAAACTTGCAACATTTGCTTTTACTCCAACAAACTCTTCATTTAATTTATTATATTTATCATCTATAGATTTTTTTCTCTTTCTACTTTAATATAGTTACTTTCTATTTCTAATATAAGATTGCTAATCTCTTCTTTTGCTAATACCAAATCTTTAATATTTCCTATTATATTTATAATATAATTTTCTTTTTCTACTATTCTTTTATTTTTTCTTGTAATATAACTCTTTTTTCCTTTAAATTTTCATTTAGCGTTGATAGCTTCTTAATTAAATTTTCTTTGTCTAATAACTTTTTCGATATATCTTCTCTTAATTCTTTAAGGTTGATTTCAAGTTTGGTTATTTCATTATCATTTTCTGATATCTCTTTACTTCTTTCTTGAAAGTTTTCTACTTTTAATTCTTCTTTTAACTTAATTAAATTAATTTTAACAGCATTAATCTGTTTTTCTAATTTATCTAACTGTATTTTTAACTTTTCTAATCTTCCAGTATTTTGAGTTACTATTGTATCTATCTTGCTATATTCTATATCTTTTTTATTTATATCTTCACTTAACTTTTTTATATTATTTTCTATAGTATTTTTTTCCTCATCATATTTATTAAATTGAATTCTTAATAATTCAAATTTATCCTCTAGCTCTTTTATAGATACTTTTTTAAAATCTTCTCCTAACTCTTCTATTTTAAAATGTTGTTGTTCTATTAATTTCTTATAAGAATCTATATTATTTTTTAATATGATAATTCTTTCATTAAATTTCTTTAATATTTCTTCATTTTCTTTTAGGTTTTCTTTTGATGTATCATTTTTAATTAAATTAATACTTTCTAAATTATCTATTGAATGATCTATAGAACCACATACTGGACATGGATATCCTTTAAAAAGTTTTTCTCTTAGACATTGTGCTATATTTTCAATTTCAACTTTATTTACATAATTTCTTAATGTATTTACAATATTTTCTACATTATTTCTTTCTTCTGTTTTAAAATTTAATTCTCTTACAGAGTCTTTTAATAAAATATTATTTTCTTCTAACTCTTTTATTAGTAAGTCATATCTATTCCATTTATCTTTATAATATGAAATTTCTTCTTGAAATTTTAATAATTCTTTAGGATCAGTTATATTTTTTTCCACTAACTCTTCTTTCTTTTCTTTTAAATCATTTAACTTAATATTTAATTCATTAATTTTACATTTCAATTCATATCTGCTATCCTTATTAACTTTCATACTTTCTTCTAATATATTTATTTCTAATAATAAATTTTTCTTTTGACTCGTTAATGATTTATAATCATTACTAATGATTACTCCTTCATTTATCTTTGTTCTATGCTCATTTGATACTTTTAATTTACCTATACCTTTTTCTTTTGCTTCTCTTTCATTATTCAAAATAATAATATCCTCTTCTAATTTTTTTATATTATTATTTATATTTTTTATTAATTTTTCTTTTTCCTGTAGTTCTTCATATAAATATTTTGCTTCATTTTTTAACTTTTTAATATTTTTTGCTTCTTCCATAGCTTCATCAATTCGTTCTTTTTTATTTTTAAACTTGGAAGTTCATTCTCTTTTTTATCTATTGCCTTTTTTAAAAGAACTTCTAATTTTTCTTTTTCAACTTTTATATTTTCAGTATCTTTTTGTATAATATTAAGTTTTTTATTTTCAATATTATATTGTTTCAATGTCTCATCACGAGCATCCATATAAGGTTTTATTTTTAAATAAGATTCACCTTTTAAAATTTTAATTTCCTTAATATTATTTTCTTTTTCTTTTAACTTTAACTCCTTAAAAATATGTTCACTTTTTCTTAATTCTTCTTGTAGATTCCAAATTACGCTATTTTCATTATATTCTTTTTCTATTACTATCAATTCTTTTTCTATATTTTCTTTATTTTTTAAAGCTAATTCTAATCTCTCCTCTTTTAATTTTAAACTTTCATTATCTATATCTTCATAGCCTTTTAACTCACCTTGAAGTATATTATATTTTTGTCTTTCTCCTTTTATTTCGCCTATCAACTTATTAGATAAGTTATCTCCATATTTTTGTAAATTAAATAATCTCTCTAACATATTTCTTCTATCTTTACCTTCAAGTTTCAAAAAATCACTAAATTTACCTTGAGGTAATACTACAGTTCTTGTAAAATCATCTAATTCTAGTCCTATAATTTCTTTACATTTAGCAGTTACATTTTTTGCTCCTTCTTCTAAAACTTCTACTGCTTCACAAGTCACATCTAATATTTTGGCTGACTTAGATCTTATATTGCCTGATTTATCTCTTTTAAATTCTCTCTCTACAGTATATTTTTTAATTTTTGCTCCAGATATTTGAAAATGATAGACTACATTTACACTATTACAATTTGTATTTATAAAATTAGAACTTTTTCTAGAAACTTCTCCGTACAAAGCTAATGTTATTCCATCAAGTATTGTAGATTTACCACTCCCAGTAGGTCCAAATATACCAAAAAGTCCTTTATCTGTTAACCTTTTAAAATCAATTATTTGTTCTTCTATAAAGCTATTCAAACCTTTTATTTTTAAACTAATTGGCTTCATTTTCATCACCATCCTTAACTATAGATAATAATAAATCTACAACTTCATCTTGTGGTTCTACTTTTCTCTCTTTAAAATAAAATTCCTTAAAAATACTTTCAAAAGATTTTTCTAAAAAAGTTGCCATATCAATTTCTTCTTCTTCTTCTTTTATTTTGGGTATAATTTCCAATATGTCTTTCTTTAAGCTTTTCATAGATTTGATTTCATCTTCTCTTATATATCTGTCTGTATATATTTCTAAATAAACCCAGCATTCTTTATTTTTATTTTCTTCACACTTCTTAATAGCTTCTTCTATACTTTTACATCTCCAAATTTCTATTGGTTTATAATTTTTGAATTCAATCTCCTCAAGCTTAAATTCTTCTCCTGCTTTTATATCTATAATAAAACATTTTTTTACAAAACCTATTTCTTTTTTATTGTACTGCAGTGGTGAACCAGAGTACCTAACTTTTTTCTTAGTTCCAGGAACAACTTGCGGTTTATGAACATGTCCTAATGCAATATACTGTGCTTCTTTTGGGAAACAACTTCCATCTACTATAAAACTTCCTCCAAGTTGTATATTTCTTTCTGATCCCGATTCTTCACTTCCCATTGCAAATAAATGAGATACTGCTATGTTTATAGTATCTTTTCTATAGTTTTTACTTAAATTATCAAAAAGCAGTTTTATTCTATCACTATAATTTTTTGCCTTTTCCTCTTCTTCTTCCATTTCATTATATAGAACTTCATTTAATCTTTTTTCACTTGGATATGCTACTGTTAATATTACTGCTCTTTCTCCATTTACTTCTATTTCTATGAATCCTTCACCTGAATTACAAACTTTATGTTTGCCATATATACCCGTTTCAACTATTGATTTAGGCCTTCCTACCATAATAATTCCATGCTCCCTTGCCAATGGACCTGCTGCTACTAATCTATCTGGATTATCATGGTTTCCTGAAATTATCAATGTTAATCTTTCACCATTTTTAGATAATTTTTTTAATGTGTTGTAAAACATTCTTTCTGCCCTTGCCGGTGGATTACTATTATCATATATATCACCTGCTATAATAATTAAATCTACTTTATTATTTTCAACTATTTCTATAAAATCATTTAAGAATTTTTCCTGCTCATCCATTCTACTAAAGCCCTCTAAATTTTTTCCTAAATGCCAATCTGCAGTATGTAATATTCTCATATACTTACTCCTTTATAATACTTTATAATGATTAATAATTTTAATTATTTCATTGTCTTATTTCATTGTCTTATTCCATAATTATACTATATATTTTCTAATATTTAAGAATTTATA
>NZ_HE611060.1 GCF_000285575.1 Clostridium senegalense JC122
TTTCGATGTGAGTATCTACAAAATAGATTCTCAAATGAATTAACTGGTTTTACCTATATTTATCTGTTTAATTTTCAAAGACCAATTCGTCATCACCTGACGACTTTTACAAGTTTACTAGATTTAAACTTTTTTGTCAATACCTTTTTGTAAAAAGTTTTTTAAAGTTTAAATCCTTATCGCTTGAGTTACTTACTTGGTTGCCCTAGCGACAAGATTTATTATATACTGTAATTTAATTATTTATACATATATTAACTGCAATATTATTACTTAAATCTTATCATAGTTTATTTTCCTTTTTCTTTCTTTAATTTACTATTGTTGACACACTAGGTTCTGTTTGTTTTACTTAGTTCTTTAAATTCCCTAAATTTAGAGGTTCAATGTGAATTTTTAGTTTATTCACTTGAATAATTATATAGAAAAACAAGCTCTAATTAAATTTATTTATCAAATTTTTTTATCAATTAAAAAATATAAATAGAACCTAAAGCAATCAAAGCTGGTCCTAAAAAAGTACGTTTAGTATTATTAGAAACAGAGCAAGTAATAATCACCATAACTATTAACTAAAATAAGCTTACAACTACTAGTACCTCATTTGATAAATAAGTTGAAAAGTTTTGTCTTTATATAGATTAATTTTTTATATTAAAAACTATCACTTCATTTTCTTTTTAAATCAATAAAGTGATAGTTCTATTTTTATTTATTAAATTATAATTCTTTCAAAAATTCTTCAACTAAGCTTTTATTTTTATTATTATATCCCAAATCTACAAGTGATTTCTCTAATATACTTAGAAAATATGTTAATTTATCTTTGTCTGCATTTTCTCCCATATGTCCTATTCTTACCACTTTTCCACTCATATAAGAAAAAGATCCTGCAACTAAAACATTATATTCTTCTAACATATGTTTTATTAGTTTATCACATCCTATAAACTCTGGAATTTTAACTGCTGTTATTGTGTTAGCCTGTCCTTTTTCTATAAACAGCTCTAACCCATATTCTAGTATAGCTTTTCTTACAGCATTTCCATATTTATAATGTCTTTTTATAACATTTTCTATGCCTTCGTTTAAAATGTTATCTAATGCTACATCTAAACTAACTATATCACTTATTGGCATAGTATATGGAAACCATTTTTCTTTGTAATAATTTTTCCATATAGTTAAATTATTATAAAATCCCATTATAGGTTTTTTTCTATTTTCCATTACTCTTAATGCATCTTCACTAATAGATACTATAGTAAGACCTGGTTGAGCTGATAAAACCTTTTGTGATGCCCCAAGTGCAATATCTATTTTCCACTCATCAACTCTTATATCCTCTCCACCCATAGATGCAACTGTATCCACCACTGTTAATATATTAAACTCTTTTAATAACGGACATACCTTGTCTATATTGTTTAAGAGCCCTGATGGTGTATCACAATGCACTATTGTAGCATATTTAAAATTGCTATCCTTTTCTAAAAACTTTCTTAAATCGTCTATATTAATATCTTTAGTTTTATCTGACTTATATGTAACAGGTTTTCCTCCATATATTTTCACAAAGTCAGCAAATCCAGCTCCAAAAACACCATTATCTATAACTAAGACTCTATCCCCTTCTTCTGTTAAAGATGCACATGCTGAATCTAACCCCAAAATTCCTTCTCCACTTAATATATAAATTGGATTTGAGGTCTTTATTATTTTTCCTATCTTTTCACAGGTTTCTTTATAAAAATCATAAAATTGTAAATCTAAATCTGGATTAGTACATTGTTGTGCCCTTGCTAATCTAACATTTTCCCTAACTGATGTTGGTCCAGGTGTAAATACGTATGGACTTTTCATTCACTGCCACCCCTTTTTAATTAATATAAAAGCATAAAATTAAAAGCTCTTCTTTTCTTTTAATCTTATGCTCTACTAAATTTTGTTACTTATATTATATAATATAAATTAAAAACTTTAAAATTTATTTAACTATTCTTTTTGCTACATAGTACCTACTATTAAAGTAATCATTGCTTAAATTTGATATTTTAATAAACTCTCCTGGTCCTGGTGCATGAATGAATTCATTTCCACCTATATATATTCCAACATGAGAAATATCATTTGGATCATCATCATTAGTTGTAAAAAATATTAAATCTCCTGCTACAAGATTCCCTCTACTAACTGTTTGACCTTCATTAACTTGATAATAAGTTGTTCTGGATACACTTATACCAAAATGTTTATATACATATTGAACTAATCCTGAGCAGTCAAATCCTAGTGGTGTAAATCCTCCCCATAAATAGGGAACACCAATATATTCTTTAGCTTTATTAGCTATATCTGTTCCGCTATACCTAGATTCTATTAATGGAGTTTCTTTAACTATTGGTCCAACTTCTTCACTGCCATCATAAATTTTAACATAATCACCACAAATCCATCCCTCAATTCCTTGAACAGATATTTTATACCATCCATTTGAATGAGCAGTTACTTGGCTTTTAGTTCCATATGTTAATGTTGCAACAATTTTCCCATTTGTATCTGCACTACTTCTTACATTTAAAGCCGATGCAGTTACTACTACTATTTTATTTACGTTTTCAATATTACCACTGTTGTTCTCATTATTATTAGAATTAAAACTTACATAATCTTTGCAAATATATCCTGTTCCATTACTATATTTTATTTTATACCATCCATTGCTTTCAGATAAAATTTCAACTTTAGCATTAGAGTTCAAAATTCCTAAATGATTGTATGATGTACCTGGACCAGACCTTACAAATAAAGCCTCTGCATCTACATATCCTGTTTTATTAATTTCTGTTTCATTAGAACCTCCTGAATTAGACTCTCCACCTGTTCCATTTAAATTTACATATTCAGATGAAACGTATCCAGTAGTCCCATTTACACTAATTTTATACCAACCATTTAGTTTTTCTATTATATCTACAGCTGTTCCTTTTCTTAATGAATCTACAACATTATAATTAGTTCCAGCTCCACTTCTTACATTCAAAACATCTGCACTAATAATTCCTTTTGTTTCTCCGGCTTGATTATTATTATTATTGCCATTATTACCATCACTTGATAAGGATATATATTCAGAAGACACATAACCAATCACACCATTTGTCTTTACCTTATACCAACCATTTAATTTTTCTACTACATCTACCTCTGTTCCTTTTCCTAATACGGTTGTAACTCCATAATTAGTTCCTGCACCACTTCTTAAATTTAAACTATCTGCATTTACTTTACCCTTTTCCCCTGTGACTTTATCATTATTAGTTATATTCTCTGAAAAACTCACATATTCAGAAGATACATAACCCATGGATCCATTTACATTTATTTTATACCATCCATCATGATTTTCCATTACCAATACGGTTGTACCTTTTGGTAACGTTTTAACTACATTATAATTTGTACCTGCACCTTCTCTTAAATTCAATGCTATTACATTAACAATTCCAGTTTTATTTATATTAGATGAAGAGTTATCCGAATTTGCACTTTCACCCATCTTAACATATTCTCCAAAAACCCATGCATTTTGTCCATTATAATCTATCTTATACCAATCGCCCTTTTTCTCTAGAACAGTTACCTTTGTATTTTCATTTAATGAACCTATTACTTTTGAAGAAGTATTGTTTTCAGATCTAACGTTCAAATTATTTACAGTAATTATTCCTACTTGAGTTCCTGCAGCCAATGCAGTTTTACTTCCTATAACCGAGTAAACACACATAGTGGCAGCAATAGCTCCTAGCGTTTTTTTAGAATTCTCCAAAATTGTCCCTCCATCCTAATTTGATTTGCCTCGTACATAATAATATATTATCTTCCTATGTTTTTACATATACAGTAATTAATACAAATTTATTATATCTTAATTTAGCCCTAATTGTTTGAATATTGCTTTAATTTTTTTCTACATTATATTGACATAAATCTACCTTAAAATATTTATTTTCATATTAAGGTATAAGTTATATATATATTTAAAATATTTTTTTATATTTCAATGCTATAATTTCAATATAATATTAATTTTTTCTCTACTACTGTACAATATATATTATTATCGTAAATTAATATAAAAGTTTAATAGAATCAGGTCGAATTTTGTAAAAAAGTATAAAAAAAAGCAGTTCTTACGAACTGCTAATGGTGGAGATAAAGAGATTCGAACTCTTGACCCCCTGCGTGCAAGGCAGGTGCTCTCCCAACTGAGCTATACCCCCAAATATGGTGGACCTTCAGGGACTCGAACCCCGGACCTACCGGTTATGAGCCGGTTGCTCTAACCAACTGAGCTAAAGATCCTTATTACCAAGATTAACTTGGTATTACCTGGCAACAACCTACCCTCCCACACAGTCTCCCGTGCAGTACTCTCGGCGTCTAGAGGCTTAACTTGCCTGTTCGGAATGGAAAGGAGTGTTACCCTCTAAACCATCATCACCAGATTTTAAATTAATATAAGCTACGTACTGCATCGTCAATTTCCTTCGTTTCTATGCTCATTTATATAAATAAACTCCGCTTCTCACTCAGTCATTTCCTAGCATTACTTGCTTCTCTTAATTTATTTAAAAATATGGCTCCGCGAAAAGGATTCGAACCTTCAACCTATCGGTTAACAGCCGAGTGCTCCACCGTTGAGCTATCGCGGAATATTTTAAAAATTAATATAAGCGGCGTACTGCGTCGTCATCTTTCCTCGCTCCGATGCTCATTTACATAAGTAAACTCTGCTTCTCACTCAGTCGTTTCCTAGCATTACTTGCTTCTCTTAATTTTATATTTTTTCAGAG
>NZ_HE611061.1 GCF_000285575.1 Clostridium senegalense JC122
TATTCCGCGATAGCTCAACGGTGGAGCACTCGGCTGTTAACCGATAGGTTGAAGGTTCGAATCCTTTTCGCGGAGCCATTTTGGAAACATAGAAGTAGAATATCTACTTCTTTTTTTATTTAATTAGAATAATTTATACAAAAAGAGGAAAACTAATAAATATATGTTTACAATATGTCTATTGCAATATATAATTAAATAAGAATTTAATATTATGCGATGAAGGAGAAAAGTAATCATCAAATATTTTATAGAGAGCTAAGGAGGGTGGAAACTTAGTAAATTTCGATGATGAAAAGAAGCTCTAGAGCTATAAGCCGAAAATCATTTTTTATGGAGTAAGCTTGTGGGATTCTTCCCTTATAAAGATTGAGAGGACTAAATTTAAAGTTTAGTCAATCTAGGTGGTAACGCGGAATATAACCTTTCGTCCTATAATTTTAGGATGAAAGGTTTTTTATTTTAAATTTTAATAAATAAATGAAAGGATGAATAATATGAATTTACAATCATTAGCAAATGCTATTTTCCCTGATATTGATAAGAATCCACAATTTTATATTGACAAATATCCAAAAAGAAACTTAAAAGAAGGAGCTAAAGTTACAAGATATGCACCAAGTCCAACAGGATTTCAACACATAGGTGGTGTATTTTCAGCATTAATAGATGAAAGAATAGCAACACAAAGCGAAGGAGTATTCTTTTTAAGAATAGAAGATACAGATCAGAAAAGAGAAGTAAAAGGTGCTATAGAAGACACAATAAAAACAATGCATAAATTTGGACTTGATTTTACTGAAGGTATGACAGGTGATAATACATCTAAGGGGGAATACGGTCCATATAGACAAAGCGAAAGAGGAGAAATATACAAGACTTTCGCTAAAGATTTAATAGCTAAGGGCCTTGCATATCCATGTTTTTGTACATCAGAGGACTTAGAAAAATTAAGAGAAAAGCAAATATCAGAAAAATTAACTCCTGGTTACTATGGCGAATATGCTAGTTGTAGAAATTTATCAGCAGAAGAGGCTTTAGAAAAAATAAATAATGGTGAACGATACATAATAAGATTAAAATCACCAGGCAATTCAGAAAAAAGAGTAGAGTTTCACGATTTAATAAAGGGAGACATATCATTCCCAGAAAATAATCAAGATATTGTTATAATAAAATCAGATGGACTTCCAACATACCATTTTGCTCACGCAATAGATGATGCGTTAATGGGAACTACTACAGTAATAAGAGGAGAAGAATGGCTTTCATCACTTCCTATACATGTACAATTATTTGATGTTCTTAAATTTAAAAAACCAGAATATGCGCATACTCCAACTATTATGAAACAAGATGGAGGATCTAAAAGAAAACTTTCTAAAAGAAAAGATGCAGAAAGTGCAGTAAGTTATTATGATGAAGAAGGATATCCGATGATATCAGTTATTGAATATTTATTAAATATAATAAATTCAACATTCGAAGAGTGGAGAGAAGAAAATCCATTTGCAGATTATCATGAGTTTAAAGTATCTTTAGATAAAATGAGTAAAAGTGGAGCTTTGTTTGATATAGTAAAACTAAATGATGTAAGTAAAAATGTTATATGTAGATTAAAAGCAAATGTTGTTTATGATTATTATATAAATTGGGCTAAAGAATATAATAAAGAAATGTATGAATTAGTTACTTCAAATGAAAATATGTGTAAAGAAGTATTTAATATAGATAAAGAAGGACCTAAACCTAGAAAAGATTTCGCTAAATGGAATGACGTTAAAGAAAAAATATTCTTTTTCTTTGATGAATTATTTAATAATGATGGAATTGATAATATAGAACTTCCAAAAAAAATAGAATTAGTTGAAGCACAAAGGATTATAGAGGCTTATTCAAAAGCATATAATTTTAATACTGATAAAGATACGTGGTTTGAAGAATTAAAGTCTGTAGCAGTTGAATTAGGTTATGCTACAGATAGAAAAGCATTTAAAAAAGATCCTGAAGCTTATAAAGGTATGGTTTCAGATGTAGCAGGATCAGTTAGATCTGCATTAACTCATAGAACTAATACGCCAGATCTTTATACTATAATGCAAATAATGGGAGAAGAAAAAGTAAGAGAAAGATTTAATAAATTTATATCTCTTTAATAAAAAACACTAGCAAATTAAACTTTGCTAGTGTTTTAATTTATTTATTTAATTTAAATGAGCTTTTTAATGAAACTATTCTATTAAATACAAGCTTATCTTCAGAAGTTAGTTTCGGATCAACATTAAAGTATCCATGTCTAAATAGTTGATATTTATCATGTGCTTTAGAATTTTTAAAACTTGGCTCAATAAATCCATTTAAAACTTCTAATGAGTTAGGATTTATTTGTTCTAAGAAATGTCGTTCCTCTTCTGTTTCATTATCAAGAATTAGAGGATCATATAGTCTGAACTCAGCAGGAATTGCAGCTGTAGCATCAACCCAATGGATTGTTCCTTTTACTTTTCTTCCTGTAAATCCAGTACCACTCTTAGTTTCAGGATCATAAGTACAGCGAATTTCTGTTACATTACCATCAGCATCTTTTATAAATTCATTACATTTAACAAAGTATGCTCCTTTTAGTCTTACTTCATTTCCAGGGAATAATCTAAAGTATTTTTTAGGAGGATTCTCCATAAAATCTTCTTGTTCAATATATAATTCTCTAGAAAATGGTACTTGTCTTATTCCAGCATTTTCATTATCAGGATTGTTTTCTATAGGTAGCATCTCTACTTGGCCTTCTGGATAATTAGTTATAACTAATTTTAATGGTTTTAAAACTGCCATTGCTCTTGGTGCTTTAGAATGTAAATCTTCTCTTATAAAATATTCAAGCATTTGACTATCTACAGTGGAAGCAGCTTTAGCAACTCCAATAGCTCTACAGAAGTTTCTTATAGATTCAGGAGTATATCCTCTTCTTCTTAAACCAGCTATAGTTGGCATTCTAGGATCATCCCATCCATCAACAACATTTTCATCAACCAACATTTTTAATTTTCTCTTACTCATAACAGTATTAGTTATATTTAATCTTGCAAATTCAATTTGTTGAGGTTTTGCTGACATTTCACATTCATTTACAACCCAATCATACAAAGGTCTATGATCTTCAAATTCTAAAGTGCAAATTGAATGAGTAATGCCTTCTATAGCATCTTCTAATGGATGAGCATAGTCGTACATTGGATATATACACCACTTATCTCCAGTATTATGATGTGTTGAATGAGCAATTCTGTATATTATAGGGTCCCTCATATTTATGTTTGGAGACGCCATATCTATTTTAGCTCTTAAAACTTTTTCCCCATCTTTAAACTCACCATTTCTCATTTTCTCAAATAAATCTAAATTTTCTTTTATAGATCTATTTCTATAGGGACTTTCTTTCCCAGGTGATGTTAAAGTACCTCTATACTCTCTCATTTCATCTGGTGTTAAGTCACAAATATATGCTTTACCTTTTTTTATTAATAAAATAGCTCTATCATACATTTCTTCAAAATAGTCAGATGCAAAATATAAATTATCCCAATCAAAACCTAACCATTTAACATCCTCTTTTATAGATTCAACATATTCAGTATCTTCTTTAGTAGGATTAGTATCATCAAATCTTAAATTTGTTTTTCCCTTAAACTCGTCGGCTAATTCGAAGTTTAAAACTATAGATTTAGCGTGACCTATATGTAAGTAACCGTTAGGTTCAGGTGGAAAACGAGTTAAAATAGAATCATGTTTACCACTTTTTAAGTCGTCGATTACTATATTTTTTATAAAGTTAGATGAATTAATTTCTTTAGTCATAATACACATACCTTTCTTAAAAAAATTTTATGAATACAATATTACATTACTATATTAATTGTTATTATAAACCATTATAAAAATTAGAAGATTAAAATAATAGTATAGTTAAAGTATAATATTTAATTAAAATGTGAAATTATTTATTAATTTACATTTTATATAGTATTTATATACTATTTTAAACTAATAATAGGAAAAAATAAAGTCAATATGGGAATACAACATCAATCCTAATATATACAGTAATTTTTTGTTATAAAAATTATGAATTTAAGGGCTTATTAAATTAAGCATCCTGAGAAATTTTAATAACTATAATATATATGAAGTTATAGTTGTCATTAAAAATATTTAAGTGAATAAGTATTTTAAAATCATATATAGAGTATAGGTTATATATAACCTTATTATTAAGATAGACAGTTATTTTCGTACATATACAATTAAATAGAAATTGCATAAAAATCATATTTAGAAACACAAACTTAACCGTGTGTGTCAATAGATGAAATTTAAAAGAAAAATGTAGTATTTAAAAGAAAAATAGGAATAATTTAATTAAACAAGGTAAATAATAATAAATGTGGCTTAAAAAGTTTAATATAATAAATCTTGTCGCTGAGGGGCAACGCCGAAAGGTAAGCATTCTTAAAGCGAAAAAGTTTTTCAAAAACAACTTAAAAAAGTTGTTGACAAGGGAAAAACAAGATGATAAACTAATC
>NZ_HE611062.1 GCF_000285575.1 Clostridium senegalense JC122
TTGTTCTCTGAAAATTGCACAGTGATTATATTAGGTCAAGCCCTCGACTTATTAGTATGAGTCAGCTGAACATGTTACCATGCTTACACCCCTCACCTATCAACCTGATGTTCTTTCAGGAGTCTTACTAACTTACGTTATGGGAAATCTCATCTTAGGGTGGGCTTCACGCTTAGATGCTTTCAGCGTTTATCCCTTCCCAACATAGCTACCCAGCTATGCCACTGGCGTGACAACTGGTGCACCAGAGGTTGGTCCATCCCGGTCCTCTCGTACTAAGGACAGCTCCCTTCAAATTTCCTACGCCCGCGACGGATAGGGACCGAACTGTCTCACGACGTTCTGAACCCAGCTCGCGTGCCGCTTTAATGGGCGAACAGCCCAACCCTTGGGACCGACTTCAGCCCCAGGATGCGACGAGCCGACATCGAGGTGCCAAACCTCCCCGTCGATGTGGACTCTTGGGGGAGATCAGCCTGTTATCCCCGAGGTAGCTTTTATCCGTTGAGCGATGGCCCTCCCACGAGGTACCACCGGATCACTAAGCCCGACTTTCGTCCCTGCTCCACCTGTATGTGTTGCAGTCAGGCTCCCTTCTGCCTTTGCACTCTTCGAACGATTTCCGACCGTTCTGAGGGAACCTTTGGGCGCCTCCGTTACTTTTTAGGAGGCGACCGCCCCAGTCAAACTGCCCACCTAACAATGTCCCGTGACCAGATTCATGGCCTCCGGTTAGAATTCCAGTACTATCAGGGTGGTATCCCAAGGTCGACTCCACCACAGCTGACGCCGTGATTTCCCAGTCTCCCACCTATCCTGTACAGATAATACCGAAACTCAATGCTAAATTGCAGTAAAGCTCTACGGGGTCTTTCCGTCCAATCGCGGGTAGCAAGCATCTTCACTTGCACTACAATTTCGCCGGATTTGCTGTTGAGACAGTGCCCAAATCATTACGCCATTCGTGCGGGTCGGAACTTACCCGACAAGGAATTTCGCTACCTTAGGACCGTTATAGTTACGGCCGCCGTTTACTGGGGCTTAAGTTCATGCCTTCGCTTGCGCTAAGCAATCCCCTTAACCTTCCAGCACCGGGCAGGCGTCAGCCCCTATACATCAGCTTTCGCTTTAGCAGAGACCTGTGTTTTTGCTAAACAGTTGCTTGGGCCTATTCTCTGCGACCTACTTGCGTAGGCACCCCTTCTCCCGAAGTTACGGGGTCAATTTGCCGAGTTCCTTAACAGCAATTCTTCCGCTGGTCTTAGGATTCTCTCCTCACCTACCTGTGTCGGTTTGCGGTACGGGCGTTAGCTTCCTCCATAGAGGCTTTTCTTGGCAGCGTGGAATCAGATACTTCGCTATAATTAGCTCCCCATCACACCTCAGAATTGTTTTAGCGGATTTGCCTGCTAAAACTCCCTAAGTGCTTAGACACACATCCAATAGTGTGCACATCTTATCCTCCTGCGTCACCCCGTTTGTAATAACGTCTGCTAACGGTACAGGAATATCAACCTGTTGTCCATCGACTACGCCTTTCGGCCTCGCCTTAGGTCCCGACTAACCCTGAGCGGACGAGCCTTCCTCAGGAAACCTTAGGTTTTCGACCGCCAGGATTCTCACCTGGCTCTCGCTACTTATGCCAACATTCTCACTTCTGCATCGTCCACCGCTCCTTTCGGTACGACTTCAGCCAATGCAGAAAGCTCCTCTACCACTCACATATTAAATGTGAATCCATAGCTTCGGTGGTAAGTTTTAGCCCCGGACATCTTCGGCGCGGGATCTCTTGACTAGTGAGCTATTACGCACTCTTTAAATGAGTGGCTGCTTCTAAGCCAACATCCTAGTTGTCTTAGAAATCCCACATCCTTTACCACTTAACTTACACTTTGGGACCTTAGCTGATGGTCTGGGCTGTTTCCCTTTTGACTACGGATCTTATCATTCGCAGTCTGACTGCCGAAATAAAAGTATCTGGCATTCGGAGTTTGATAAGGTTCGGTAAGCGGTATGCCCCCTAGCCTATTCAGTGCTCTACCTCCAGTACTCAATTAATCGACGCTAGCCCTAAAGCTATTTCGAGGAGAACCAGCTATCTCCGAGTTCGATTGGAATTTCTCCGCTATCCACAGCTCATCCCATGGTTTTTCAACACCAACGTGGTTCGGACCTCCACGACATTTTACTGTCGCTTCATCCTGGCCATGGATAGGTCACCCGGTTTCGGGTCTACGACATGCAACTTTGCGCCCTATTCAGACTCGGTTTCCCTTCGGCTCCGTACCTTAAGTACTTAACCTCGCTACATATCGTAACTCGTTGGCTCGTTCTACAAAAAGCACGTCGTCACACATATAAAGTGCTCCGACCGGTTGTAGGCACAGGGTTTCAGGTTCTATTTCACTCCCCTTCCGGGGTTCTTTTCACCTTTCCCTCACGGTACTGCTTCACTATCGGTCACTAGGTAGTATTTAGCCTTGGGAGGTGGTCCTCCCTGCTTCCCACAAGGTTTCACGTGTCTCGTGGTACTCTGGATCAGAACTT
>NZ_HE611063.1 GCF_000285575.1 Clostridium senegalense JC122
GATTTATTATATATAACTATATTAAATTAAATTTTCCTTGATTGTACAATTTGAATTAATTAATTACATTTTTCTACCTTTTTCTATATTTTTCTTTATTTTTCTACTGATGATACACTTGGTTAAGTTTATATTAAATATATATTTTAAAGTTTATGTTTTACTTATATATCTAAAAATTAACAAAATTCCATAACAAATATGATCTATACTTTATAAAATTTTACACCATGAATAAGTTTATAGTTTTAGGTTAAACTAACTCTTGTCATAAAATTTTATAGTATGGTGATATATAAATGAAAATAAAAACTTATAAAAATAAAGGTTTAATTATTAACCTTATAACAACTTATTTGGTTGCTTTTACTTGTTTCATTTTTATAAAAATGCTTAATATAACTATTTTTTCTAATGATAATATACCAACATTTAAAGAAGATATTTTTTTATCTTTTAAAGAAGATTCTACTGTTTCTTATTATGATAAGTATAACAGTCCCGAATTTTACTCTATTAAATTAAATATGAGTAATGAAAAATGTAGGAATATATATATGCATAATGAAGAAATGACAAGAAAAAGTACTACAAATCATCTCCATGAAGATTTTAAATACAAAAGAGTAAACATAGATGCTTTAAAAATATATTTAACTCAAAGAGATTCTATATTAGCTGAAGAACCTTATTTTTCTACTATTATAGATACAGCTAAAAATTTTAATTTAAACCCACTATTATTGTTTGCTATTACAGGTCAAGAACAAGGCTTTGTTCCTAAAAATAATCCTTATTGCACTACAATAGCTAATAATCCATTTAATATATTTAATAGTTGGCAAAGTTATAATACTGACATTGGAGATGCATCACAAATTGTTTCAAGAACAGTTGTAAATTTATCCTTAAACAGACCTGAAGATGAAGATCCTTTTCGTTGGCTTAATCAAAAGTATTCTGAAGATCAATCTTGGTTTAAGGGTGTGAAAAGCATATATTCATCTCTTGAAAAATCAGTTCCTTATATAGAATAAAATTAATACTAATATAATAAAAAAACTATGGTTTAAAACCATAGTTTTTTGTTTACTTTTCAATATAAACACTTGTTGTTGGAAATGCCACGTCTATCTTTTCACTTTCTAAAATATCTAAGATTTTAAAATTTACATCATTTTTTACTTTCATATATTCACTTAAACTTGTTTTGTTAGTATAATATGCTATAACTATATCTAAACTACTACTATTATAACTATCAAAATAAACTAATATGCCATCTTTGTTTACATCACTCTCTTTTAATAACATGTCTTGTATTCTATTTATACATATTTGAATCTTTTCTTTAGATGTATCATAAGTTACACCTAAAACAAAACTTATTTTTCTTATATCACGTTTAGTAAAGTTTAATATAGATGCATTAGCTAAAGTTGAATTAGGTATTGTTATTAAAACCTTATCTGATGTTCTTATTTTAGTACTTCTTATAGATATATCTTCTACTTCTCCTTCAACACTTCCACATTGTATCCAATCTCCAATAGAAAAAGACCTATCAAATATTATACTTATACCTGCAAATATGTTGGCCGCAGTATCTTTAGATGCTAATGCTATAACAGCTCCTCCAATTCCTGCACTTGCTATAAGTCCCTTTACAGGCATTCCCCATTCTTGTGCAACAGTAAGTACAACTACAACTATAATAGCTACTTTTATAAATTTAGCTATAAAAGAATATGCTATTTTATCTAGTTTTCCATCGCTGTCTTGAAATTTGTTAAATATTTCTGGGGGTTTCTCAACTATATTTATAAGCGATTGTGCTATTAGTAATAAAACACAACTATTAAATACTCTATTTAGTATAAGAGCATTTATGTTAAATATATCAAAAATTGTTACTATTATTATATATACACCTAATAATAACAAGAAATTTTTTATAGGATTTTCTATAGCTTCTATTATGTTAAAATTATTTTTAATTTCTAATTTTAATAAAATTTTATTTATGCCTTTTATTATGTACTTCACTAAAACATTTTTTAAAAACAATATTAATAAAAATGTTCCAATTGCAATAGCTAATTTAATCCATACAATATACATTTCTTGACCTATTGTATTTGGACCTATTCTTTCTGCATTATTTAATAAAGATAACATACATTCTCCTTTCATAAGATAAATACCATTTAATTTTTATATCTATTATAACACTTCATTTTATTTTATATAAACCTTTATTTTTAAATTTATATAAAAAAAAATCGTAGTATTTATACTACGATTTGGTGGCTCACCGGGGAATCGAACCCCGGACACCATGATTAAAAGTCATGTGCTCTACCGACTGAGCTAGTGAACCATACTTACCTGGCAACAACCTACCCTCCCACACAGTCTCCCGTGCAGTACTCTCGGCGTCTAGAGGCTTAACTTGCCTGTTCGGAATGGAAAGGAGTGTTACCCTCTAAACCATCATCACCAGATTAAAATAATTTTTTCAAACTACTTTATT
>NZ_CAEV01000191.1 GCF_000285575.1 Clostridium senegalense JC122
AAAAGGGGTTAAAAAATGGCAAATTATAATGATTTTGATTTGGATTTAAAAATGGTAAGCGAAAATGGAGCACAAAGTAGGGGTGTATCAGACTATACAGTAGA
>NZ_CAEV01000190.1 GCF_000285575.1 Clostridium senegalense JC122
ATCGCTATAAGCGGCGCATTATGTCGTCAACTTCAGTCATTGTGGTGCTCACTTACGTAAGTAAGCTCTGCTCCTCATTCCTTTGTTTCCTAATATTGCTTGCTTCTATCAAT
>NZ_CAEV01000189.1 GCF_000285575.1 Clostridium senegalense JC122
TGGTGGCCGTAGTTCAGTTGGTAGAGCACCAGGTTGTGGCTCTGGGTGTCGTGGGTTCGAGTCCCATCGGCCACCCCATATAAAATTAATAGTTACTTAAAGAATGTTGGGATATCG
>NZ_CAEV01000188.1 GCF_000285575.1 Clostridium senegalense JC122
TAACGACGTTATTACGTGCATTAAGATTCATCTTTTACTACGACCAATTGTATCGTTCAACTTCCTGCGATACTTATCACTCCACGTTTTCTCATCTTTCACTAGGTCATCGCAGAAGG
>NZ_CAEV01000187.1 GCF_000285575.1 Clostridium senegalense JC122
GATGTAAAAAATTGACTATTATAGTCAGCAAATTGCTTGAAGCAGTTCAAACTTTTAAATTGAGAGTTTGATCCTGGCTCAGGACGAACGCTGGCGGCGTGCCTAACACATGCAAGTCGAG
>NZ_CAEV01000186.1 GCF_000285575.1 Clostridium senegalense JC122
GATGTAAAAAAATTGACTATTATAGTCAGCAAATTGCTTGAAGCAGTTCAAACTTTTAAATTGAGAGTTTGATCCTGGCTCAGGACGAACGCTGGCGGCGTGCCTAACACATGCAAGTCGGG
>NZ_CAEV01000185.1 GCF_000285575.1 Clostridium senegalense JC122
TAAACACTTTTTTATCATAATTATTCTCAAACAAGGGTTTTGCTTTACATCCTCTTATCCTTACATGATATATTGCATTTTCTGTTTTTACTCTTGCCTGTCTAGCCAAAATAAATTCACTCCT
>NZ_CAEV01000184.1 GCF_000285575.1 Clostridium senegalense JC122
GGGGATTTCTTGTTTGTGGACCAGCATCTATCACATACGTCAGAATTAATTCGATCTAATGTAATGAACGTAGATGTCGCAATTTTGGAAGCGGTTGCAATTAGGGAGGATGGTCTCATCATCCCAAC
>NZ_CAEV01000183.1 GCF_000285575.1 Clostridium senegalense JC122
GTGTTTTCGCTGTACATCGTCAATATGAGCTTGATAGTGATATTGCAGAACATTTAATTGGATTAATCCGTGAAAATCGAGAACTGTTTCAGAAACGCTATCCTGAAAAACATATTTGCCTAAGAATACGAAA
>NZ_CAEV01000182.1 GCF_000285575.1 Clostridium senegalense JC122
GGCTGCCACTGTTACTGCATTTCCTACTGTTACTGTTCCAGCTACATCTACAGTTCCATCCACCACTGCTGTTACTGTATTTCCTACATCTACTGTTCCTGTTACAGTTACATCTCCATCTATAACTGCTGTTACTGTTCC
>NZ_CAEV01000181.1 GCF_000285575.1 Clostridium senegalense JC122
TTTGGTTTTATGTCTTTAACTTTGAAATTTAATTTATATAAATATTTTTAAATCTACAAAAGTAAAACACCTAAGTAAGCAATTATCTAAAGTTCTACCTCCATCACAAGAGGGACAGACGCGTAATTGGCTACTTTACTATACTTTTGTCTAGATG
>NZ_CAEV01000180.1 GCF_000285575.1 Clostridium senegalense JC122
ACGAGATTCGAACTCGCGACGTTCACCTTGGCAAGGTGACGCTCTACCACTGAGCCACTCCCGCTTATTTAATTGGTGCAGATGAAGGGAGTCGAACCCCCACGCCAAAGGCGCTAGATCCTAAGTCTAGTGCGTCTGCCAATTCCGCCACATCTGCA
>NZ_CAEV01000179.1 GCF_000285575.1 Clostridium senegalense JC122
AATACCCCTATATAAAAAGAGAAATATTTGATAAAATAAAAAAGTGCAGAGAAAATATGGAAGAAATTGCAATAGTCGATGCACCAACATTAATAGAAAATAATCTGCAAATTTATATGGATTATGTTATTCTAGTTATGGTTGATAGAAAAACTCAAATTCTAAGG
>NZ_CAEV01000178.1 GCF_000285575.1 Clostridium senegalense JC122
TTGGTTGCGGGGACAGGACTTGAACCTGTGACCTTCGGGTTATGAGCCCGACGAGCTACCAGCTGCTCCACCCCGCGACATTGGTGCTTGAGACCGGAATCGAACCGGTACGGTGTTTAACCACCGCAGGATTTTAAGTCCTGTGCGTCTGCCTGTTCCGCCACTCAAGC
>NZ_CAEV01000177.1 GCF_000285575.1 Clostridium senegalense JC122
TATAATGGTGCGTTTTAAGGGATTCGAACCCCTGGCCCACGCCTTAGAAGGGCGTTGCTCTATCCAGCTGAGCTAAAAACGCATATTTGGAGCGGGTGAAGGGAATCGAACCCTCGTAACTAGCTTGGAAGGCTAGCACTCTACCATTGAGTTACACCCGCATATTGGAGCGGAAG
>NZ_CAEV01000176.1 GCF_000285575.1 Clostridium senegalense JC122
TCGGAGCGGGACTGTTGTGTGGGGAACTAGATATACCATTGCCAATTTGGTTAATGATAACAAGAAAGTATTTAGTAGGATCTAGTGCTCTTCCTTCACCAATATATGGTTCATATGCCTTGTTTGTTCCGGAAAACCATGTAGGAATGACTATCATATTATCCTTCTCTTCATTTAATTTTCCGAA
>NZ_CAEV01000175.1 GCF_000285575.1 Clostridium senegalense JC122
CTTATATACTTAAGATATAGCTTTTTTTGGAGGCGCCACCCAGATTTGAACTGGGGATAAAGGCTTTGCAGGCCTCTGCCTTACCACTTGGCCATGGCGCCATTAACTGGTGGCTCGAGCAGGAATCGAACCAGCGACACGAGGATTTTCAGTCCTCTGCTCTACCGACTGAGCTATCGAGCCGTAC
>NZ_CAEV01000174.1 GCF_000285575.1 Clostridium senegalense JC122
AGCCAGCGGCCGAAGGTGGGATTGGTGATTGGGGTGAAGTCGTAACAAGGTAGCCGTAGGAGAACCTGCGGCTGGATCACCTCCTTTCTAGGGAGTCGGCACAAAGGTAACACTTTGTGACATCTGGTACTATGTTATCTGTTTAATTTTGAGAGTCCAATTTTTTTGGAAAATCTCAATAAGTAAAAT
>NZ_CAEV01000173.1 GCF_000285575.1 Clostridium senegalense JC122
ATTGAGGAAAAGGTTTCAAAAGGCGTTAGAAGACCTTCAATGGTTGCTGTTTTAGTAGGAAATGATGGGGGTTCAATTTCCTATATGAAAAATCAGCAAAAACTTAGTGAGTCATTAGGCGTGAAATATACATCTATAGTATTAGATGAAGCTATTACTGAAGAAGAACTTATAAAAAAGATAAATGAACTAAATG
>NZ_CAEV01000172.1 GCF_000285575.1 Clostridium senegalense JC122
AACGATAAAAATGTGTACAGCCATAGTTTTTACGTACTAATGCATGGAAAATTGCTTCACGTGGTCCTGCATAGCGCATGGCTGCCGGGAAAATTCCTAAGTGCACGCGATTTTCAGGGTAGTAATTTTTCAATAATACTTCATAGCTTTCCATACGCACATCCGCTGGAATATCATCTGTATTTTTGTTTTCCCTA
>NZ_CAEV01000171.1 GCF_000285575.1 Clostridium senegalense JC122
CTTTTATTAATTTTAGTTTTTCTTCAATATTACTGAAAGTCGGTCCCGAACACTTACGCAGCAAAGCTGCTATTTTAGGACCGGCTTTGATTTCTTTAGATTTTATTGATAATCTTTCAATTTCACTTAAAAAATAACTTGCGGAAAATATCCTTCGATACGCCTGTCCTTCTTGTTACGGCTATGAACTTTGAATTTAACTTTAA
>NZ_CAEV01000170.1 GCF_000285575.1 Clostridium senegalense JC122
TTTTTATTTATACAAACTAAAATATTGATAGGTTAGTAAAGGATGATACAAATGAATTTAAGTGATAGATTAAAAACTATAAGCGAAATGATAGATAATAATACAAAAACTATAGTAGATGTAGGAACAGATCATGGTTATATTCCTATATATCTTAGTAAAAAATAAAAAATAAATTATGCAATAGCATCAGATATAAACAAAGGCC
>NZ_CAEV01000169.1 GCF_000285575.1 Clostridium senegalense JC122
ATAACTACTATAGTTTTTCAGATTGTACAAATGGCAGGTCAGTTTTTAGATTTTCAAGTTTCCTTTTCTATGTCAGCAGTATTTGATCCATTGTCAAATGAGACTGCTACAATATTAGGAAGATTTTTTTATATGCTATGCATGATTGTATTTATATTAATAGATGGACATCATTTAGTTATAGCTTCTTTGGCAGAAAGTTTTAACTTAG
>NZ_CAEV01000168.1 GCF_000285575.1 Clostridium senegalense JC122
TATATCATTTGAAATATTCTTAATTAACATTTTTTAACATTGAAAAAATTTTGTCAATGTTATAATATATTTGAATTTATGTAAAGGAAGTACTATACATTAAATTATAGAGGGGGAAAATTATGAAAACAAAAAATTAAGCATTAACTCTAGTTCTATCTACAAGTATCCTATTTGGAGCAGTAGGTTGTTCAAAACCTACTGAAAAACT
>NZ_CAEV01000167.1 GCF_000285575.1 Clostridium senegalense JC122
CCATTAAATTCAATGTATGTCTGTGCTGAAATATTTGTCATTTCTTCAGCTAAAGCTAACACTATCATACCATAACCTAATTTTTTAAAATTCTTTACATTATTCACCGAAAAAATTCCATTTAAATTACAATTTACTATCTTTATTAATATATAAGATAAAAAAGTATAATCAAATAAAATTATAATAAAAAATAATATGTCCATTTTTTCACTTATAAGGATAGGATCACCTATCATCCTTAT
>NZ_CAEV01000166.1 GCF_000285575.1 Clostridium senegalense JC122
TTACCTGGCAACAACCTACCCTCCCACACAGTCTCCCGTGCAGTACTCTCGGCGTCTAGAGGCTTAACTTGCCTGTTCGGAATGGAAAGGAGTGTTACCCTCTAAACCATCATCACCAGATTTTAATTTAATATAAGCGGCGTATTTCGTCGTTAACTTCAGTCGTTGCGATACTCACTTATGTACTCATAAGCTCTGTTTCTCACTTCTTTGTTGCCTAGAACTACTTGCTTTTATTAACTTAATT
>NZ_CAEV01000165.1 GCF_000285575.1 Clostridium senegalense JC122
CCTAATTGATTATCCTTTGTCCATTGTTAATTTCTAAGGAGCTATCTAAAACTCCTAAATAATCAATATCCTATAGTTCTTCCTCCATCACAAATGGGACAGGCACGATAAGTTTATTTTCTTCGCTAATACTTGATGCTCTCCTAATTTTATATTTTTTAACTAATAAATCAAAGCCAGTCCCGAACAACTATGCAGTAAAACTGCTTTATTTCAAAGAAACTGATTTCCAGTTTCCTACTCAACTCT
>NZ_CAEV01000164.1 GCF_000285575.1 Clostridium senegalense JC122
GTTAAAAGTGGCAAGTGACAATGAAGGTTTAAGCTTTGATGAAGATAAATATAATAAGTTTATAAAATATAAAGAGCTTATACAAGAATGGAATGAAAAAGTAAATTTAACAGCAATTACAGAAGATGAAGAAATAATAAAAAAGCATTTTATAGATTCATTAAAAGTGTTTAAAATAGAAGAATTAAAAAAATGTAAAAAATTCATAGATATAGGTACAGGGGGAGGATTCCCAGGTGTACCTATGAAAATAA
>NZ_CAEV01000163.1 GCF_000285575.1 Clostridium senegalense JC122
GTTAAAAGTGGCAAGTGACAATGAAGGTTTAAGCTTTGATGAAGATAAATATAATAAGTTTATAAAATATAAAGAGCTTATACAAGAATGGAATGAAAAAGTAAATTTAACAGCAATTACAGAAGATGAAGAAATAATAAAAAAGCATTTTATAGATTCATTAAAAGTGTTTAAAATAGAAGAATTAAAAAAATGTAAAAAATTCATAGATATAGGTACAGGGGGAGGATTCCCAGGTGTACCTATGAAAATAA
>NZ_CAEV01000162.1 GCF_000285575.1 Clostridium senegalense JC122
CCTCTACCTCACATTATGCTTAAAAACAATTTAATTTCATAAATATTTTTAAACATAAACATAAGACAGATTTCTTATTTTTATAGTTTAATAATAATTATTTATTATTTCTTTTAGCATCTTGCTTGTACAGCTCCAGCCATTGCCCTATGACAAGATGCAGCTGGTCTATCTTTTGTTGGCATTGCACATTCCCTGCCATTAGTACAATTCAAAGCTTCAGATATTTTAACCCAGCAGGTTAATGCTGATTTTATTATA
>NZ_CAEV01000161.1 GCF_000285575.1 Clostridium senegalense JC122
AAGGATGGTTAAGGTTAAGCCGTTAGTCAGGAGACCTGCCTAAAACATACAATAACATTATAATTTCGGAGGGAAGTTAGGTGTATCACGAAACTTTTTGTCTTTTATTTTAAAAGGCTTAGTTAATACGCTATCAGTGATATATACCTCCAAAGTTATGGAGGTTTTTTATTTGTAAAAATAATCTAAAGTTAAATTTAAAAACATGTTTAAAATAGATTTTGAAAACTTTACAAATAAAATAAATTTCTATATTAGATAGTAAG
>NZ_CAEV01000160.1 GCF_000285575.1 Clostridium senegalense JC122
CCATAATTTTGCTGGCATGGCTCAACGGTAGAGCAGCTGACTTGTAATCAGCAGGTTGTAGGTTCGATTCCTATTGCCAGCTCCATTTTTTTAAAACATAATAAGGCTCCTTGGTCAAGCGGTTAAGACACCACCCTTTCACGGTGGTAACAGGGGTTCGATTCCCCTAGGAGTCACCATATTTGGTCGCATAGCTCAGCTGGGAGAGCATCTGCCTTACAAGCAGAGGGTCACAGGTTCGAACCCTGTTGTGACCACCAAAAATCT
>NZ_CAEV01000159.1 GCF_000285575.1 Clostridium senegalense JC122
TTTTGAAATTAATTTTAAATAATTAACAATAATATAAATAAATTCAGCTTGGAATATTTAATTATATAGAAATTCAAAAATTATTTTTATTTCTATATAAAAGATTTTACTTCTTTTAAAAATTGATAATAAGCTTATAAACTAAAGATTAATTTTATTTTATAATAATTACATACCAAAAATTTAAAGTCATCAACGTAAGACTTTAAAATCATATATATAGCAAAAAGGCGAGTTAAATTTAAACTACGTCCTTTGTCTATATATTAAATTATTTC
>NZ_CAEV01000158.1 GCF_000285575.1 Clostridium senegalense JC122
CATAATAACATCAGCATTAAACTGCTGGGTTAAAATATCTGAAGCTTTGAACTGTACTAATGGCAGAGAATGTGCAGCACCAACGAAAGATAGACCAGCATGGTCTTGTCATAAGGCAATGGCTGGAGCTGTACAAGCAAGATGCTAAAAGAAATAATAAATAATTATTATTAAAATATAAAAATAAGAAATCTGTCTCATGTTTATGCTTAACGCTATTTATGAAATTAAATTATTTTTAAGCATAATGTGAGATAGAAGAAAAGAGGTTAGAAAATGTCA
>NZ_CAEV01000157.1 GCF_000285575.1 Clostridium senegalense JC122
GACAATTATGGAGGAAACTGGACTACCAGTTTCTTTGAATTTAAGGGAATAAAATTTCAAAGTTAAAGATATAAAACCAAACAAAAGCTATATTTAAAGTTGATAGCCGTAACAAGAAGGACAGGCGTATCAAAGGATATTTTCCGCAAGTTATTTTTTAAGTGAAATTGAAAGATTATCAATAAAATCTAAAGAAATCAAAGCCGGTCCTAAAATAGCAGCTTTGCTGCGTAGGTGTTTGTGACCGACTTTGAGTAATATTGGAGAGAAATTAAAATTAACAAAAG
>NZ_CAEV01000156.1 GCF_000285575.1 Clostridium senegalense JC122
AGTGCTAGCCTTCCAAGCTAGTTACGAGGGTTCGATTCCCTTCACCCGCTCCAAAAATATGCGTTTTTTAGCTCAGCTGGATAGAGCAACGCCCTTCTATATAGTTTTGAATTCTTAAGAACAATAGCTCATTTAAGACCAAGAAGTAATACTTTCTCAGCTGTATTTAGAGTTACGTTCATTAGTAGCTTTTGCTATACACAAATTTTTTCCAAGAAAGAGGATTTGTTTACACTCATACTCCAATAATTACAGGAAGTGACTGTGAAGGCGCAGGAGAAATGTTTAGAA
>NZ_CAEV01000155.1 GCF_000285575.1 Clostridium senegalense JC122
AAAATTTGCAAAACCTAATGTTTCAGAAGAAGAACTTAAAAATGCGCTTGAGATGTCAGGAGTTAGTTTATTTTTAGAAAATTTACCTAATGGATTAAATACTATAATTGGAGAAAATGGTTTTAACCTTTCTGGTGGAGAAAAGCAAAGAGTTTCTATATGTAGAACTATTTTAAAAGATCCACAAATAATAATATTAGATGAGAGCACTTCTGCATTAGATGCAATAACTACTTCTATAGTTATGAAAAACTTGCTTGAACTGTTTAAATACAAAACTGTAATCTTTACAGCGAC
>NZ_CAEV01000154.1 GCF_000285575.1 Clostridium senegalense JC122
ACCACAACTGTTAACTATTCACTGTTCACTTTTAACTGGAAAAGTCCCATTTGTGATGGAGCCAATGATTAGAGGCATTGCTTGCTTAGGTGTGTTACTAAAACTGAATAATGGGGACCGACTCTGAGCAGTATTGAAGAAAAACTAAAATCAACAAAAGTATCAAGACTAAAGGATAGTAAAGTAGCTAATTACGCGTCTGGCCCTCTTGTGATGGAGATAGAACTTTGAGTGATTGCTTGCTTAGTTGTGAGGTAGAGGTTTAAAAAATTGACAATTGACAAAGGACAATTGACAAC
>NZ_CAEV01000153.1 GCF_000285575.1 Clostridium senegalense JC122
CCAAGCGGTAAGGCACCAGACTTTGACTCTGGCATTCGTAGGTTCAAATCCTGCTATCCCAGCCATATGGTTCACTAGCTCAGTCGGTAGAGCACATGACTTTTAATCATGGTGTCCGGGGTTCGATTCCCCGGTGAGCCACCAAAATTATGCAGATGTGGCGGAATTGGCAGACGCACTAGACTTAGGATCTAGCGCCTTTGGCGTGGGGGTTCGACTCCCTTCATCTGCACCAATTAAATAAGCGGGAGTGGCTCAGTGGTAGAGCGTCACCTTGCCAAGGTGAACGTCGCGAGTTCGAATCTCGT
>NZ_CAEV01000152.1 GCF_000285575.1 Clostridium senegalense JC122
GATCAGAAGGTTGTGGATTCGATTTCTGCTGGGCGCACCATTTATGCGGGTGTAGTTTAGTGGTAAAACCACAGCCTTCCAAGCTGTTGTCGGGAGTTCGATTCTCCTCACCCGCTCCATTAATTTAAATATTAATTATATGAACCTTGAAAACTGAACAAGCAAGATGTAATCACAATATAGATTCATTAATTTGAATCAAACAATTGTTATCAATTGATTACGCTAGCAAAGCAAATGAGCTTTCAAACTACTTTTTATGGAGAGTTTGATCCTGGCTCAGGACGAACGCTGGCGGCGTGCCTAATACATGCAAGTCGAGCGAATGACGAG
>NZ_CAEV01000151.1 GCF_000285575.1 Clostridium senegalense JC122
ATATCTATTTATGGACTTGTAATGCCAGTAGGTGGTGTAAGTTCTAAAATTCAAGCTGCTATGAAAGCAGGTGCTACAAAGATAATTATTCCTAAAGAAAACTGGCAAGAGGTATTTCTCCACATATTTTCTGCTAATTCTAAATCTATTTTGCATAAATAAAATTGCGTTTAAAGCTCCGATTGATGTTCCTGAAATTATATTAATATATTTATCTATTTCCAGTTCTTTCAAAGCTTTCCAAACTCCTATTTGATAAGCTCCTTTAGCACCACCACCAGCTAGAACCATACCTATTTTCAATAAAAAAATATAACCTCCTATATATAAATTTATACTAT
>NZ_CAEV01000150.1 GCF_000285575.1 Clostridium senegalense JC122
TTTTTTTAAACATAAAAAAAAGAAGTAGATATTCTACTTCTATGTTTCCAAAATGGCTCCGCGAAAAGGATTCGAACCTTCAACCTATCGGTTAACAGCCGAGTGCTCCACCGTTGAGCTATCGCGGAATATTACCTGGCAACAACCTACCCTCCCACACAGTCTCCCGTGCAGTACTCTCGGCGTCTAGAGGCTTAACTTGCCTGTTCGGAATGGAAAGGAGTGTTACCCTCTAAACCATCATCACCAGATTTTAAATTAATATAAGCGGCGTACTGCGTCGTCAATTTTCTTCGCTCAAATGCTCATTTATACAAATAAACTCCGCTTCTCACTCAGTCATTTCCT
>NZ_CAEV01000149.1 GCF_000285575.1 Clostridium senegalense JC122
AACCAGCGGCCGAAGGTGGGATTGGTGATTGGGGTGAAGTCGTAACAAGGTAGCCGTAGGAGAACCTGCGGCTGGATCACCTCCTTTCTAGGGAGTCGGCACAAAGGTAACACTTTGTGACATCTGGTACTATGTTATCTGTTTAATTTTGAAGGACCAAAGTCCTTATATGGGGGTATAGCTCAGTTGGGAGAGCACCTGCCTTGCACGCAGGGGGTCAAGAGTTCGAATCTCTTTATCTCCACCATATATGGGTCTATAGCTCAGCTGGTTAGAGCGCACGCCTGATAAGCGTGAGGTCGATGGTTCGAGTCCATTTAGACCCACCAATATATTAATTAAGTTTAATATATT
>NZ_CAEV01000148.1 GCF_000285575.1 Clostridium senegalense JC122
AAAGAGATTCGAACTCTTGACCCCCTGCGTGCAAGGCAGGTGCTCTCCCAACTGAGCTATACCCCCAAATATGGTGGACCTTCAGGGACTCGAACCCCGGACCTACCGGTTATGAGCCGGTTGCTCTAACCAACTGAGCTAAAGATCCTTGCTTACCTGGCAACAACCTACCCTCCCACACAGTCTCCCGTGCAGTACTCTCGGCGTCTAGAGGCTTAACTTGCCTGTTCGGAATGGAAAGGAGTGTTACCCTCTAAACCATCATCACCAGATTTAAATAGCTTCTTTAAACTACTTTTTTATTTTATATTTTAAATTGATATTTGTCAATACTAATTTAAAATATTTTTTCAGAG
>NZ_CAEV01000147.1 GCF_000285575.1 Clostridium senegalense JC122
CTTTGAGGGATATAACATTGAAGTTGATTTGAAAAATATAGTAGGTTCAAAAGAAAATTTTAAAAAATATATAATTGCAAATAGTAAAAGTATTACTCCAAAAGGAAACAATGCATTTTATCATGAAGCTTTTGGAAAAGTTATATATGATACTGTAGAACAAAAGGAAATCTTAAAAAGTTTAATATTAATATTGAACCAATCTTTAGATAAAAGTTTCAATTTAACAGAAGAAGAAAGAAAAGTTATTAAAGAAGAGGTTTTATCAAAAATACTTTATTATATAAATATATTTAAACATCCTGGATTTAAACAGGAGGAAGAATATAGGCTTGTTTTTACTTTAAACAAAGATAG
>NZ_CAEV01000146.1 GCF_000285575.1 Clostridium senegalense JC122
GATTGTCATAAACTTCGTATTACGTCGTCAACTTCAGTTACTGTGGTACTCACTTACATAAGTAAGCTCCGTTCCTCGTTCCTTCGTTTCCTAGTACTACTTGTTTCTGCCAACTTTTTTTATTGTCATTTATACAAAAATTCGCATAAAATAGTTTCTATTTTAAGGTTTTTATTGTCTTGACGAAATTGTTATATCTTTATTTAAAGGTCTAACAATGTCTTTTTATCACTGTGCAATTTTCAAAGAACAAAAATCTTCTTATAAACTACATTCTACATCGTCAACTTCATTATTTGTGGTACTCACTTACGTAAGTAAGCTCTGTTCCTCAATAACTCGTTTCCTTGTATAATTTGTTTCTAATAAG
>NZ_CAEV01000145.1 GCF_000285575.1 Clostridium senegalense JC122
TTTTAGGTCAAGCTACAAAGGGCGCAGGGTGAATGCCTTGGCACTAGGAGCCGAAGAAGGACGTGATAAGCTGCGATAAGCTTTGGGTAGGCGCAAATAGCCTGTGATCCAGAGATTTCCGAATGGGGAAACCTACTTAATTATATTAAGTACCATATGCTGAATACATAGGTATATGGGGGTAAACCCGGGGAACTGAAACATCTAAGTACCCGGAGGAAGAGAAAGAAACATCGATTTCCTAAGTAGCGGCGAGCGAACGGGAAAGAGCCCAAACCAAAGCCTTTGGCTTTGGGGTTGCGGACAGAACATTAAAGAAAACAGGAATTAGTCGAAGATAGCTGGAAAGCTACTCCGTAGAGGGTAATAGACCTGTAGGCAAAAATGGAAGTTTTCG
>NZ_CAEV01000144.1 GCF_000285575.1 Clostridium senegalense JC122
GTTGAACCTTAACATAAGATGTATTTAAATTGATGATGCACCCGACGCATTAACAGGTGTATATGAAGTTGAACCTTAACATAAGATGTATTTAAATGATGATAGGAACGGAAGGACATTTGATAGATTAGTTGTTGAACCTTAACATAAGATGTATTTAAATTTGTATTTAAAGACTGTGAACTTTTTATTCTGTTATGTTGAACCTTAACATAAGATGTATTTAAATAGAATACCTTCTTCCAATCTTTCAAAATTTATCATCGTTGAACCTTAACATAAGATGTATTTAAATAGTGATTGAATATATTAACATGGATAACAACACTAAGTTGAACCTTAACATAAGATGTATTTAAATCAAAGAATTGTGGACGGATATTGAAAATATAATCTTGTTGAACCTTAACATAAGATGTATTTAAAT
>NZ_CAEV01000143.1 GCF_000285575.1 Clostridium senegalense JC122
AAAGATTACATATACTATTATAAGGCAATGGAAATAATAAGCCNCTTTATCATGTAGAAAAGTAGGTGGTATTATTAGTAAAAATTATGCTTTATTAAAAATAAACTTTTAAAGTACAATATATCAAGTGATATAGACATTGATAAAAAAGTATATCATTATACTAATATTAGTGCTTTGTATCAAATTTTAACCCAAAAATCATTAATGGTTACTAATAGTGAATTTTTAAATGACAGAGAAGAAATATTATATAGTATAGATATTATAGAAGAAATATATAAAACTATAGACAATGGAGTTATAGACATAAAGACTTTAAAAAAACTACTAGTTGATTCATTAAAATATAAATTTATTTTAAGTTTTCTTTAAATAATGATTCAATAGGACTTTGGGGAAACTATACTAACTTTGAGGGATATAACATTGAAGTTGA
>NZ_CAEV01000142.1 GCF_000285575.1 Clostridium senegalense JC122
ATTTTTGTTCTTTGAAAATTGCACAGTGATAAAAAGACATTGTTAGACCTTTAAATAAAGATATAACAATTTCGTCAAGACAATAAAAACCTTAAAATATAAACTATTTTATGCGAATTTTTGTATAAATGACTGATAGGTCAAGCTACAAAGGGCGCAGGGTGAATGCCTTGGCACTAGGAGCCGAAGAAGGACGTGATAAGCTGCGATAAGCTTTGGGTAGGCGCAAATAGCCTGTGATCCAGAGATTTCCGAATGGGGAAACCTACTTAATTATATTAAGTACCATATGCTGAATACATAGGTATATGGGGGTAAACCCGGGGAACTGAAACATCTAAGTACCCGGAGGAAGAGAAAGAAACATCGATTTCCTAAGTAGCGGCGAGCGAACGGGAAAGAGCCCAAACCAAAGCCTTTGGCTTTGGGGTTGTGGACAGAACATAAAAGTGTGAAATTTTTAGTTGAAGATAGCTGGAAAGCTACTCCGTAGAAGGTAATAGGCCTGTAAGCAAAAAGAATTAAACAT
>NZ_CAEV01000141.1 GCF_000285575.1 Clostridium senegalense JC122
ATAGATTATCATAAACCCTTCCTTTTAATGTAACAACATCACTAGTTGCAGTTATCTTATTATCTACTACTTCTGGACTTTCTATTTCTATTACTGGTTTAATAGTATCACAGCTAATTTTATATGCATGATCTTGTAAAACCTTGCCATTATAATCTACTGCTTTAATATTTACTACATTTATTCCTTCACTTAATTGTAATGATTTAGAGAAATTAACTGTTCCATCATTATTTATAGCTAAATTAATTTTTTCTCCATTTATAATTAAGTCTTTTATTGGTCTATTTATTTTACCACTTATAGTATATTCATTTTGATTTACAGTAATTTGACCTTGACTAAATACTTTATCATCAAATGTTATTGATGCTGGTGGTATTTTTCCTACTGGTATAACAGTTGAAACTCCCCCTAAGTTATTTGCATAATCAAATGCACCTATTTCTATTTGATTTAAAGTGTTAGCTTGTAAGCCAGTTATAGTCTTGCTATAAAGCCCTGTCTTACTATCGTAAGTTACTGCTGCTTTAGTAGCTTCAACATTTAATGCCCCATTTATAACTACAGGGAATTCACCCTTTTTCATTT
>NZ_CAEV01000140.1 GCF_000285575.1 Clostridium senegalense JC122
TCCTTCTTTAAAAATATATGATAAATATATATTGGTTAAACCTATTATAAAAATATAATTGATGGTGCTTTTAATGACCTGTTTCCATATGATAAAATATGAAAATGACCCCCAGTAGAAAAATTAAGTATTCCTTCTATTATTGATAAAAATATCATACCATATCCTAATTTTTTAAAATTATTACCATTTTCTACTGAAAATATTGTATAAATATCACATTTTACTATCTTTATCAAAACATAAGATAAAAAAGCATAATTTACCATCATTAAAACTTTCAAAATAACTTCAATAGAATCATTGCTATTAGCAGAGAAATATCTCAAATTTTTAACTGTAAACACTATTGTTAAACAACTTATAGTAAAAAATGCAATATATAAAATAAATAATACACATTCTTGACTTTTTATTTTTTTCTTCATTATATCCACCTCATAAACCTCAATTTTATATTATTAAATCATTTTCTTCCTTAATTCTTTTTCCTTCTTTAAAAACATGTGATAAATATATATTTGTTAAACCTATTAATAAAAAAAACAATTGCTGCTGGCTTTATTGCTATTCCATTAAATTCAATGTATGTCTGT
>NZ_CAEV01000139.1 GCF_000285575.1 Clostridium senegalense JC122
CGTACGTACGTACGTACGTACGTTACGTTAACGTTAACGTTAACGTTAACGTTAACGTTAACGTTAACGTTAACGTTAACGTTAACGTTAACGTTAACGTTAACGTTTAAACGTTAACGTTAACGTTAACGTTAAACGTTAAACGTTAACGTTAACGTTAACGTTAACGTTAACGTTAACGTTAACGTTAACGTTAACGTTAACGTTAACGTTAACGTTAACGTTAACGTTAACGTTAACGTTAACGTTAACGTTAACGTTAACGTTAACGTTAACGTTAACGTTAACGTTAACGTTAACGTTAAACGTTAACGTTAACGTTAACGTTAACGTTAACGTTAACGTTAACGTTAACGTTAACGTTAACGTTAACGTTAACGTTAACGTTAACGTTAACGTTAACGTTAACGTTAACGTTAACGTTAACGTTAACGTTAACGTTAACGTTAACGTTAACGTTAACGTTAACGTTAACGTTAACGTTAACGTTAACGTTAACGTTAACGTTAACGTTAACGTTAACGTTAACGTTAACGTTAACGTTAACGTTAACGTTAACGTTAACGTTAACGTTAACGTTAACGTTAACGTTAACGTTAACGTTAACGTTAACGTTAA
>NZ_CAEV01000138.1 GCF_000285575.1 Clostridium senegalense JC122
TAATTTTGGTGGCTCACCGGGGAATCGAACCCCGGACACCATGATTAAAAGTCATGTGCTCTACCGACTGAGCTAGTGAACCATATTGGCTGGGATAGCAGGATTTGAACCTACGAATGCCAGAGTCAAAGTCTGGTGCCTTACCGCTTGGCGATATCCCATTAAATGGTGCGTTTTAAGGGATTCGAACCCCTGGCCCACGCCTTAGAAGGGCGTTGCTCTATCCAGCTGAGCTAAAAACGCATATTTTGGAGCGGGTGAAGGGAATCGAACCCTCGTAACTAGCTTGGAAGGCTAGCACTCTACCATTGAGTTACACCCGCAAGTGGTGCAGATGAAGGGAGTCGAACCCCCACGCCAAAGGCGCTAGATCCTAAGTCTAGTGCGTCTGCCAATTCCGCCACATCTGCATATGGTGACTCCTAGGGGAATCGAACCCCTGTTACCACCGTGAAAGGGTGGTGTCTTAACCGCTTGACCAAGGAGCCATATTTACCTGGCAACAACCTACCCTCCCACACAGTCTCCCGTGCAGTACTCTCGGCGTCTAGAGGCTTAACTTGCCTGTTCGGAATGGAAAGGAGTGTTACCCTCTAAACCATCATCACCAGATTTTAAATTAATATAAGCGGCGTACTGCGTCGTCAATTTCCTTCACTCAAATGCTCATTTATACAAATAAACTCCGCTTCTCACTTAGTCATTTCCT
>NZ_CAEV01000137.1 GCF_000285575.1 Clostridium senegalense JC122
TCTATTCCATCATTAGTTAATGTACATACTCTACTTGCAGTTATTCCTCCTAATTCTCTTCCTATATCCAGTGAGTTTACATCACATAGTGATGTAGCCATTAACGCAAATATTGCTCTCATATCTTTATTATAACTTCTATTCTTAATTAATAGCTCTTCTACTTCTAAACCTATTTCTTTTGCTATAAATTGAGCTAATATATTAAGGGCGCAATCTCTTTTTAACACTTTTCTTTTGTTTACATACTTTACATTTTCAAATTCCATATCTAACTTCATTTCTAATTCTTTAAATTTATTATTTTCAATGTTCATAGTATCATTAAATAACTTTATATAGTCTTTTATAGCAAAGTATTTAAATCTACTTAGTATGCTTAATATAAATTCACTATCTACTATACCAAATTCATCTATACCTCCTGTATATGCTTTTATACTTGAAAATTTATAAGTTTCTGGAGCATTTCTATATCCTATAATATCTTTTGGATTTCTATGGATGTATAATGATGCTGCTATTAGATATCCATCACTTTCTATTATGGTACTTTCAAATCTTTCTTTATATAATGTTCCATTTGATCCTTTTTTCTTATTATAATAAAATGTATATCTTTCCTTTATACTTTTCATAATAACTGATATATCCCCACCATAAGAATCCACTATGAGATGCACATGAGTATCCATTAAACAGTAAGCATATATTTTAAACTTATATTTCTCCATACTTTTTGATACTTTGTCCA
>NZ_CAEV01000136.1 GCF_000285575.1 Clostridium senegalense JC122
TATAATAAGATAAATAAAATTGTTACATCTAAAATAATAATAATTAAAGAAGATAAAGTTATTTTAAATAAAAATAAAAATTTAAAAGTAATAGTATTAGAGAAAGTTCCATAAAAATTATAGAATCTATATTAAAACTTTTGAATTGTTTATATATGGATAATAAAATAGATCTTAAAGAAGAAATTGAAATATGGGCTAGAAATAGAGAAATAGTAAAATCTTTAAATGATTGTAAGAATAAAAATATTTATAGGTTCTTAGAAAAAAATGAAAATTGTAAAATAAGATATCATAAATACAGCAACTCCTTTGTAAACAATTTTTTAGAAAAAATTTTAAAAAATTAATAAAAAAGTGGTTTTAAAAAGCTTAAGTGATTTAATAGATGACTATGAAAATATTGTATTTTTTGATTTAGAAATGAATTATGGTCTTATAGGAGAAAAAACTTAAGTGAAACTATAGCTATAGGTGCAGTTAAATATAACATTAAGAATGGATGTACAGATTGCTTTTATTCCTTAATAAAACCCTTATTTAATGTAAAACTAAATGAAAAAATTATAGAACTTACAAAAATACAGCAACCAGGCATAGATACAGCTAAAAAGTTTAATGATATTATGATTAAGTTTGATAAATGGGTAGGAAAAATAAAACTATTTTTGTAAGTTGGGGATCTGTTGATATGCAAACTTTAAAAAGGGATAATGAAAATAATGGGAATAAGATAAATATAATTAATATTATGAGTGATAATTATGTAGATTTTCAAGA
>NZ_CAEV01000135.1 GCF_000285575.1 Clostridium senegalense JC122
TAAAAATATACTATAACTTTTATAATAAAAATAAAATAATATTCATACATTTAGAATTAAGTTAAGGATAAAATTCAACAATATTCTATAAAAATATACATTATTTCAAAAATATGTTTAAAAAATGTAAAGTGTTAGGTGATTCTAACGATAACAAAAAATAAAAGGGAGAAAAATATAAAAATAGGAAGTGAAGCTATGAAAAAGAGTACAATTTTTATAATAATTTGTGCAATTATAAGCATCTCTATAGTTGTAGTATATAAATATAATCAAGGAAAAGAAGATAGTAAAACAGAGAGCAATGAAAGTGTAAGATTAGAACAAAGTTTAGGTGAAAATAGTAAAAAAAATGAAAAAGAGCTTTCTAAGAATAATCCTGAAACTAAAGAAAAACAATCAGAAAATGAATTTCAAAATACTGAAGAAGCAAATGAAGAAGGAAATAGTACAGTTATTAAAAATGACAATATTAAGAGTTTAAATGATATAAAAAATTTAGATGAAATATCATCATTAGAAATAATTGATAGTGGTATAGAAGATATAGATAAGTTAAATGAAAAAATAATATCACAGTTTTAAAAATAGTACATTGCAATGTAAATGATCTTAAAGTTATATCAACATTAAAAAATCTTAAAAATCTAGAAATTATAGATTGTGGTTTAAAAGATATATCAATAATTAAAGATTTAAAGAAGTTAGAAAGATTAGATGTAAGTAACAATGAAATAACTACTTTAGAAGGAATTGAAAATTTATTAAATCTAAAAGAACTTTATGTATCAAACAACAATATAACTGGGTTAAATTCTCTTTCAAAATTAGTTAATTTAACTAATTTAGATGTTAGCAATAATAAAATTAGTAATATAAAACCATTAGCAACTATTAAGGGGATTAAAGAACTTAATATTTGTAATAATGATATATCTTCTTTAGAAGGAATTGA
>NZ_CAEV01000134.1 GCF_000285575.1 Clostridium senegalense JC122
TTAATTTCTTTATTTTCTTTGAACTTATTCTCATTTAAATCAAAGATAATAAACTTAGATTCATTAATATTTTCTATATCATTATTTATGTCTACAATCATAAATAATTTATCATCTTCTAAACAAACATTTCCATTTATTCTCAAGTTGTAATCTTTATTTTCAAAAATTCCATAATCTATAGAATTAAATTTTAAAGTATTTATATCAATAGCTCCCATAGTTAAATTAACAGTTTTGTTATATTCAAGATATCTATCTACCAATGGAATATATATTTTTTCATCCCTTTGAAAAATCCCAACACTCTCCAAAATTCTCTTATCTTTTATTTCAATATTTTTAGATTCAACTACTGACTTATCATTTACATCTATTACTGCTAAGCTTATAGATGTTTCATGATCTTTTTCTTGTAAATCAGTATGTTCAAATATTAAGTATACTTTCTCCTTATAAATAGTTGAATATATTAAATCAATATTTCCAGTACAATTTAATTCTGCACCAAATTTTTTTATAGAATTTGTGTCCTTATCTTTACAAGATATATTTAATGTATTTTTATAAGAAGACATATTAAATCTTTGTTCCTCTTTATTAGCAATAACTACTTTTAATTTTTCATTTTCGCTAACAATTGAATTTTTCAATTCTATACTATCTCTAAATAAATTTTTATCTTGTAAAACCTCTTCTCCAACGCCTCTGTAATAATCAAATCTTACTTTTTCTTTACTAACTTTCCCACTATTATCTAATATAAATTTGTTTGCATGAAACCTATCTGCTTGAGTTAGTGTCTTTATCTTTACATTACCTAACTCTGAAAATTTTCCGTTTATTTTTTCTATATTTATCACTTTATTTTCAAAATTATTTATATTAATAACAAACATATAAATTAAAGTTATGATGAAAGATATAGTAAGTACTATCATATTAAATTTTTTTTTCATTTTTACCCTCCTTATTTATATGTTTTTATACTGAAACCTTATTTTCTAATAAATATTTTGCTAAATAAAAATTAAATATAAT
>NZ_CAEV01000133.1 GCF_000285575.1 Clostridium senegalense JC122
ATAGGAACTATAGGACACGTTGACCACGGTAAAACAACATTAACAGCTGCAATCACAACAGTATTAGCAAACAGAGGATTCGCAGAGGCATTTAAATATGACGAAATAGATAAAGCACCAGAAGAAAAAGAAAGAGGAATCACAATCAACACAGCACACGTTGAGTATGAAACAGATGCAAGACACTATGCACACGTTGACTGTCCAGGACACGCTGACTATGTTAAAAACATGATCACAGGAGCAGCACAAATGGATGGAGCTATCTTAGTTGTATCAGCAGCAGATGGTCCAATGCCACAAACAAGAGAGCACATACTACTAGCATCAAGAGTTGGAGTACAATACATAGTAGTATTCTTAAACAAAGCAGATATGGTAGATGATCCAGAATTATTAGAATTAGTTGAAATGGAAATCAGAGAGCTATTAAGCGAATATGACTTCCCAGGAGATGATATTCCAGTAGTAACAGGATCAGCATTAAAAGCATTAGAAAACCCAACAGATGCAGAAGCAACAGCATGTATCATGGAATTAATGGGACACGTAGATGAATACATCCCAACACCAGAAAGAGCTACAGATAAAGCATTCTTAATGCCAGTAGAGGACGTATTCACAATAACAGGAAGAGGAACAGTTGCAACAGGAAGAGTTGAAGCTGGAATTCTTAAAGTTGGAGACGAAGTTGAAGTAGTTGGATTAAGCGAAGAGAAAAGAAAAACTGTATGTACAGGAGTTGAGATGTTCAGAAAACTTCTAGATCAAGCAGAAGCAGGAGATAACATCGGAGCTTTATTAAGAGGAATACAAAGAACTGACATCCAAAGAGGTCAAGTATTAACTCAACCAGGAGCAGTAAATCCACACAAAAAATTCGTAGGTCAAGTATATGTACTTAAAAAAGAAGAAGGTGGAAGACATACACCATTCTTTGATGGATACAGACCACAATTCTACTTCAGAACAACTGACGTAACAGGATCAATCAAATTACCAGACGGAATGGAAATGGTAATGCCAGGAGACCACATCGACATGAACGTTGAATTAATAACTCAAGTAGCAATGGATGAGGGATTAAGATTCGCGATCAGAGAAGGTGGAAGAACTGTAGGATCAGGAGTTGTTACTTCAATAGTTGAGTAATAAT
>NZ_CAEV01000132.1 GCF_000285575.1 Clostridium senegalense JC122
TATTTTCTTTATTATAAGGTTAAATATATCTATAATTATAAAAAATGTTTCTATAAGAAAAAATTATAATAATTTTTATAATTAATTAAAAAAAGATAAAAAAATTTGCATTTATATTAAAAGTATGGTAACATAAATCTTGCGAGTAAGTCAGACAATCGCTGCTGATTTTTTCAGGAGAGGAAAGTCCGAGCTCCGTAGGGCAGGGTGCTGGGTAACTCCCAGTGGAGGTGACTCTAAGGAAAGTGCAACAGAGATATACCGCCAGAACAAGTTTACTTGTGAGTTTAGATTTTATCTAACTGGTAAGGGTGGAAAGGTGAGGTAAGGGCTCACCAGCGTACTGGCGACTGTACGGCTATGTAAACCCCATCTGGAGCAAGATCGAATAGGGGGATATATGGGGCTGCCCGTCCCGTCCCCGGGTGTATCGCTTGAGTTTATTGGTAACAATAGGCCTAGATAGATGATTGTCAAATACAGAACTCGGCTTATAGATTTATCTCGTACATGAAAAACATTAGGTTAACGCCTAGTGTTTTTCTTTATGTGTATAATAAAATAAAATGTTGAATAAAAAATTTAATAATGTGAGTCATTAGTATAAAATAATAACCTATATGATAAGATAAAGTTTAAAAATTAAATAGGTCTTTCTGACATTTTACTTATATTTGAAATTAATATTAAAAATAAGTATTATATTTTTTTACTTATATGGGCATAATATATACGAATTAATAAAATATATTTAAAACGGAGGTATATAAAAATGTCAGATAACGAACATAAAAACAAATATGAAAATAAAAGCAGTTTCTTAGGATGGATAGTAAGATTAGTATTATTTGCAATTGTCCTAGGTGTGACATCATTTTTGACACCAGGTTTTACTGTTAATGGATTATGGTCTATGATTATAGCAGCAGTTGTTATAACTGTATTAGACTATTTTGTAGAAGCTCTTATGGGTGTTGATGCATCACCTTTTGGAAAAGGTTTTAAAGGTTTTGCTATTGCAGCTGTAATAATATATTTAGCACAATTCGTAGTTCCTAATATGAGAGTATCTATAATAGGAGCTTTGATAGCAGCTATAATCATTGGAATAATAGACGCTATATTTCCAGGAAGAGTTATGTAAAACAATATTATAAAAAAATACCCTATAAATATTTAAAAAATATTTATAGGGTATTTTTTATTTATAACATATATAATGAAATATATAAA
>NZ_CAEV01000131.1 GCF_000285575.1 Clostridium senegalense JC122
TTTGTCGTTTATCAACGACTGCTTTTTTATTTTAGCAATTTGTTTGTCATTTGTCAACAACTTTTTTAAATTTCTTTTGAACTTTTTTCAAGTTCTTGTCGTTGACGACTTATTCATAATAACATTCTTTCCTTAAGTAAATTTAATATTCATCAATTTATTATCTAAAATTAAATTATAATATCTTTTTTTCCTTTTATTTCTTTAGTTTTTCATATAATGATACACTTGGATAAGTTTACATTTACTTTTATCATATATGATGATTAGCATGATAATTTACAATAAAAAATAAGTAGCTTCTATGTCACTTTAAGCTACTTATTTTAAAATAAAAACCAACATTTATATAAGTTTTTCTTCTATTTCATATAAAATTTTAAAATTTGTTAAATCATAATGTAGTGGAGTTATAGTTATATACCCATTTTCTATATTTAATACATCAGTGTCCGCTTCATTATTCTTTATAGGTGTTCCACTTATATTTATGCTTTTACTTCCATCTTCATTTAAAGTCTCAACATATAAATTGTCATATTTTTTCTCCCCCATTTTTGAAACTTTAAACTCATAATTCTTTTTTAAATTTACACTCTTTAGAGATGGAAAGTTTACATTTAAAACTAAATCATTTTTCAGTGGAGATTTTTCTAATTTTTCAATCAAATCTTTAGCTATTTTCGCACATTCTTTATATGATCCACTATTCCCATCACATGAAAAAGCAATGGATGGTATTTTTAATATAGCTGCCTCTATAGCCGCTGAAACTGTGCCTGAATATAATATATCTGTTCCTAAATTAAAACCATTATTTATTCCTGATATAACCATATCAACTTTTCCATCCATAATCTTATTCACTCCAACTCTTGTACAATCTGCAGGAGTTCCACTTATACTAAATGCTCTTGATTTAATACCCTCTAATTTTTCTTCCTTTATTATTAATGGTTTATCTATAGTTATTGAATGACTTGTGGCACTTTTTTGACAATTCGGTGCAACAATACATATAGAATAGTGTTTTTCAAGTTCTTTAGCAAGCTCTATTATTCCATTTGCAAATACTCCATCATCATTTGTTATCAATATTTTCATATCTCTATTTTCCACATATATCCCACCTATCTTATATTTTAACTTTAATTGTATAATAAGCACTTATATAGTCTTTTAAAATCTAACATTTCTCATTATAAATATAAAAAAAAGCAGTTCTTTCGAACTGCTATGGTGGAGAT
>NZ_CAEV01000130.1 GCF_000285575.1 Clostridium senegalense JC122
ATTTCTATTTTAAATTATAATACTACAATTTATTTAATAATTAAGTAAATACTATACTTTACAATTTTAGTCCATCCTTTACTCTTGTACCTAATTCTTTATCTGACTTCATAAAATTAACTATAGCCTTTTTTTGAATAAATTTATCTACTTTTGATAAATCATCAATTAAATTATCAACTAAATGATCCTGTTCTACTTTAGAAAAAGCCCTATACCTATCTCCAGCTTGACTGAAATCATCGGTTATTGGTATCGTATTTCTTTGTATTTTTCCTTCTATAAAAACCATATTTTTATTTTTTTCTTTATTTTCAATAGGTTTATTACCATTTAAAGAATTTGGTTTATAATTTACTTTTCCTTCTCTTATATGGTAATTCATTTGACCATCCTCAATATTGTTATTAACTTGAACTTTGGGCTTATTAACTTGTAGTTGTTCAAAATTTTTACCAATCCTATATCTTTGACTATCATGATAGGCAAATAATCTTCCTTGTAAAAGTTTGTCATTTGATGCCTCTATACCTGGAATTAAATTTGCTGGGCAAAAGGCTGCTTGTTCAACTTCTGTAAAGAAATCTTCAGGTGCTCTATTTAATGTAAGTCTTCCAACTTTAATAAGTGGATAAAGTCTTTCTGGCCACACTTTTGTTGCATCTAATGGATCAAAATCATTATCTAACTCTTCATGTTCTTTCATAAGTTGAACAAAAAGGTCATATTCAACAGTTTTACCATTGTTTAAAGTATCATATAAATCTCTTGTTGCTATATCTGGATCAGTACCAGCAAGAATTACTGACTCATCTCTTGTTATTGTTTCAAGCCCTGCTAGTGGCTTCCAATGATATTTAACAAAATGTCTTTCTCCTTGATCATTAATCCAAACATACGTATTTACACCAAATCCTTCTATCTTTCTATAACTTTTTATTGTTCCCCTATCTGAAAATAGCCATGTAATCATATGAGTAGACTCAGGACTATTTGTTATAAAATCCCAAAATCTATTAGAATCATGAAGATTAGTATCTGGAGAAGGTTTAAATGAATGAACCATATCTGGAAACTTCATAGCATCCCTTATAAAAAACACCGGTATATGATTCCCTACCAAATCATAATTTCCATCTTCCGTATAAAATTTAACAGCAAATCCTCTAGGATCTCGCAAGGTGTCTGCTGATCCTTTTGATCCTATAACTGTAGAAAACCTCACAAAAGTAGGTGTTTCTGTGCCCTCACCCTGTAAAAATTTAGCTTTCGTATATTTCTTCATACAATTATGAACTTTAAAAACACCATATGCACCAGCACC
>NZ_CAEV01000129.1 GCF_000285575.1 Clostridium senegalense JC122
CCTATAGCCCCCCTAATTGGATTGGACAAAGTTAATTTAGATATTTACAATTATATTAATGAAATTAGGAGGGCTACAATATGTCAAAAGTTGTTTTTAAAAGAAAGTTTTCAGAAGAACAAAGAGTTGCTTATGTTAAAGAGGTTCTTGAATCTGGTAGTAATTCTTTAATAGCTAAAAAATATGATATTAATCCAGTTCAATTAAGCACATGGGTTAACAATTACCGTAGGTATTCTCAAACTATAAAGCCGAAAAATCCAAAGGAAGGTGAGATTATACCTAATTATAAAAAAGAATATCATAAATTTAAGGATGAAAATGAAGAGCTTAAATTAAAAATAGCAATCCTTGAAGATCTTCTAAAAAAAAACAACCAACATTAGATGATAAAATTGCTATTGCTCATAAGTGGATAACTTTAGGTTATAAAGTTATTACTGTATTAAGTATTGTAGAATTATCTAAGTCCTCTTATTACTACAAAATAAAACATGAGTACGCTGAGAGAAGCTACGCTAATACAGGTCGTAAGACACCTGGATTTAGTTATAATTTTGATGGAGATAAGATTAATGACTTAGATATACAAAACTATATAGTGAAAATTAAATCTCAAAAAACTAGTAAATTCTATGGTTATAAAAAAGTTACTGCTGTTTTAAGAAATAACTACAATATTAAGATTAATAAGAAAAAAGTTAGAAGATTAATGAAAAACTTAAACTTGTTAGATCCAAATAGAAAACGCACTCTAAAACGAGTGTCACGCGTCTGCGAAAGTAGAACAATAATAAAATCAAACCAATTGTGGCAAATGGATATAAAGTATGCGTTTATAGCTGGAACAAAGAGAACTGCCTATATTACTTCTATAATTGATGTGTTTGATAGAGAACTTGTAAGTACATCAATAGATTTATCTGCAACTGGTGAAGTTGCGAAAAAAGTTTTAATTAAAGGTTTATATTCCAGAGGCATTAAAGATAATCCAAATGGATTAGTAATCCGTACGGATAATGGTAGCCAATTTATTAGTGGTATCTTTGAAAAATCTTGTCTTGATGAAAAAGTGATTCATGAAAGAATACCTGTTAAAAGTCCAAATTACAATGCTTTCATTGAATCATATCATAGATATCTTCAAGACGAATGCCTTACTGGAAGTATATATTGGAGTTTAGATGATATCCGCAATAATATAAATGATTTTGTTTATAGATATAACAATGAGAGAATACACTCTTCAATTGGATATGTTACACCACACGAATATTATCTTAAGAATTTAATGTGTGTTTAAAAATTGAAGCATATATTAGTATAAGTTAAGTTTGTCCAATTAGAGGGGA
>NZ_CAEV01000128.1 GCF_000285575.1 Clostridium senegalense JC122
GGATTGGCCCCCTCAAAGTGGACTCTAAATGCTAATTACTAGCTTATTCTTAAAATTACTATTTGTTAAATTATAAAACTCATTTGGAGTCCTATAATCAATTGAAGAATGTATTCTTTTAAAGTTATAGTTACTTACATACTTTTCGATAGTATTAGTTGCTTCTTCTAAATCTTTAAACAGCCTACCGGCAAAGCATTCTTCTTGTAAGTATCTATGATATGACTCTATATGAGCATTATAATTAGGGCTATGCACAGGTATCCTTTCATGTGTAACCTTCTCTTTAATACACAACTTCTCAAACTTACTAGCTATAAATTGTGATCCATTGTCTGTTCTAATTATTAATTCAGATGTTTTACCCTTAATTTCTCTATTATAAAGTGCCTTTATTACTACAATTTTAGCTTGCTCCGCATTTGGAGAAAGTGACAAATCATATGCTAATATGCTTCTATCAAACACATCTATAATAGATGTTAAATAAGCTATCTCCCTTGTTCCTGCTATATAAACATATTTCATATCCATTTCCCAAAGTTGATTTGAATCTGTAATTACATGATTCTTACATACTTTAGAATATCTCTTAATACCCTTTCTTTTAACTTCTAATAGGTTCATCCTCTTCATCAATCTATAAACTTTTTTCTTATTAATTTTTAGTTTATATTTATTTTTCAAAACTGCCCTAACCTTTTTATAACCATAAAACTGTCCTACTTCATCTTTTTTTATTTTCATTATATATTTTTGAATTTCTAAATCAAAAATTTTTTCACCACATACATTTAGACTATATCCTGGAATGTTTCCTTCGGATTGATTTAAAGGTCTATTTCCACTTTTAATTAATAACTGTTGTCTATAATAAGTAGATTTTTTCAAACCTAATATCCTTAATACAGATTTAATAGGTGCACCTATAGAAATCCATTCGGATGCATAAGAATACAAATCATGTTCTTCATTTACTTCTTTTTTTTTAATAAATCGTGAAGAATGGCAACTTCTAATTCAAGATCTTTGCATTTTTCTTTTGTTTTCTTATACTCTTTTTTATAATCTACAATTATTTCTTCATCTTTAGGTTGAGTAGCATTCTTAGGTTTCAAAGTTTGCTTATATCTTCTATAATTACATTTCCAATTAGATACCAATCCACTGTGTATATTATACTTCGCTGCTACTAAAGAATTGCTTCCACATGCTAAAGCCTCTTCTACAATTTTCACTCTTTCTTCTTCAGTATATTTTCTAATAAAATTCCCACTCATAATGCACCCCTCCATTCATTAATCCTAGTATAGTTCCATTCGAATTATAAGTCTACTTTTCCACGGGGGCCTATGA
>NZ_CAEV01000126.1 GCF_000285575.1 Clostridium senegalense JC122
CTGCTTACTTGCTTGCCTCAGCGACAAGATTTATTATATATAAAATTAATTAATACTTCTTGAATTTTTTTCTTATTTAATAAAATTTTGTTACATTTTCTTTGTTTTTCATCAATATTCTACATTTTACAACTGATGACACACTAGGTTCAGTTTGTTTTATTTTTAACAAAACAATATAAATAAAATAGAACTTATCGTTAAATAAGTTCTATTTTATTTATATTTTTTATTTTAATTTATGTGTTTCTGTATAGTTTTCCCTATCTGGAGTAGTGTAATGGAATTCTACACCTGCCTTTGCATTTCCACTTTTAGCTTTACCCTGTATCTCTGGAACTACTTCTTCTTTACTTCTATGCTCATAGTACCTCTTCATTCCTTTTTTAGCCATATATAACACCACCTTATAATATAAATTTCATTTATATTGTTTACTATAATTAAGTTTTATATTAATGATAAATATTAGTATATTTTTCTAACTATTATATTTATATAATTATAACTAGCTAAGAGTTATATAACAAACACTTTTAGTATTATTAGAAGTATGGTTAATAACAATCAACATAGCTCTTAATTAAAGTACGTTATAAAAAGTACGTTATAATTAGTAGTAAAATATTAAATTATTTATTCTGCAAAGTTACATACGTAGAATTAGAAACTACATTTATAAAAAATTTACATATACCTCATTATGTTCATAACATCATTGGAAATTTTTTATCTATCTATCCATATTCAAAGACAATTTTAAATTTTTAATTACTATTGCTATGTTTATTTTTTCAATAATAAATACTTGTACTAATTTTTATTTATTTTTTACTTATTTATAAGTTTATTCTTTATAGACTATATTCTTTTAGTTTCCAGTAATTAATATTCATTTTCTTTTACCTGGATACAATCCTAAACTTAAATTTATTAATAAAATTTTTATTGTTAGTAAAAATAATTATATCTATAAGTCAATAAAATTTTAGTAGTTAAACATAGTATATGAAACTAAAAATAAGTTTTTTAACTTAAAAATACAAGTAACATAGATTAACTAAAATAATCTGTTAGCCATTATTATATTGTTAATATTAATTCTTATTATTTGATAAATGCATAAATCTAAAAGTTATTAACAACAATCTTACAAAAAACAAAAAGTTATAAACAAAATCACAGTTATTTATGTGGATTTGTTTATAACTTCTATTTTTTTAATGTATATTGTTGATAACTTTTTATTTTTATTTTTGAATAAATAAAAAAAGCTTAGTAAAATTACTAAGCTTGGTGGCTCGAGCAGGAATCGAACCAGCGACACGAGGATTTTCAGTCCTCTGCTCTACCGACTGAGCTATCGAGCCATAC
>NZ_CAEV01000125.1 GCF_000285575.1 Clostridium senegalense JC122
AGCTTTTGAATAAATAACTTTGATACATTATACAAAATTAGATATTTATATAATACTTAAATGCAAAATATGCGAACCTATTAAATTATAGGAATTTAGTTAAACTTTTTAACACCTATTCTAAAAATAATATAACATCGATGTTTTATTATGATTATAATATATGTTTTCACTGACTATTTTATTACAATTATTTTTATTATTTATATATGAAATAAATTTATTAATATCTTCACACTCCCCAAATTCAATTACAAAGGATTGTATTTTACCCTTTAAAAATATTCTATAACCTAGCTTTTCTTCTGACACTTCTACATCATCTATAATATTATATTCAATAATATCCTTATATATCTTCAAAAATCTTTTACTTATAAATCTAATTTTTTATTTGTTGCAATTACTAAGCCTGCTCTAACAGTATTTTTACCATTAATGTGTTTTTCAAAAGCTCCACTTACTATAGAAATTATTTCTTCATCTTTTTCAAAATCATCTTTTGCTAAGTTTATTAAAATATTTTTTGATGCCATATTCCCACCCCTATAATAAATCTTATTTCTTTTTAAAACTAGTTATGAAATATTTTATTTCATCTATTATTCCTTTTAATGTATATTGTAAGCTTTTTTTATTTAAATCACAACCACTTTTCCCATATACATTAGCATATTTTAATATAGAAGCTATATCTAAAATTTTGTTATAAATCCCTTCTTCTTCTGCATTAAATATTTCCTCTCTATCAACTATATGATATAAATAGTTGTATGATTTCTCTAAGTATGGAATCTCCTTTAAATTTTCTACATCATCCAAAACTTCTAAAATGTAAACTGCACAAGCAATTGCATCTATTTCTCTAAATACACACCAATATTGAAATCCATTAATTATGAAATCCTCATCAATATTATCTATTTTTCTTTTTATATACTTATACCCCTTTATACTGTCATTTGTTCTTAAAAATTTATCATAACTCATTTTATCACCCTTAAGTTATTTTTATATTGTATTTTTAACTAAATAAATATAATTATTCTCTACATATTAAAATTTATAAAATTTTTATTTTTTAATATAAAAAAAGTCGTAGTATAATTACTACGACTTGGTGGCTCACCGGGGAATCGAACCCCGGACACCATGATTAAAAGTCATGTGCTCTACCAACTGAGCTAGTGAACCATGTTACCTGGCAACAACTTACCCTCCCACACAGTCTCCCATGCAGTACTCTCAGCGTTATAAGGCTTAACCGACCTGTTCGGAATGGAAAGGAGTGTTACCCTTACAACTATAATTACCAGATAAATATATACATCAAACAATATTAAAAATCCACTGTTGACATTAACGGATATTATTTAATTTAAAATTTAAT
>NZ_CAEV01000124.1 GCF_000285575.1 Clostridium senegalense JC122
TTTTTTTGTTTTTACAAATTAACAATTATTATAAGATTTTATAATAAACTTTAAATTTATTTATTTATCAAATAAGAAAATTTTAAATTAATATTTCGCTGTTAGTTAACGGTTGTTTTAATTAATTGGTATTATAATTATTACTTACTTATAGTCCTAATGATACTAAAATATTTTTATTTTGAGAAACTAATTTTCAGTTTCATCCAGTACTTTTAATTCTTAACTGCCTATAGTTATACTTATTTTTATTAACGATAATAAATATTTTATAAATAAACTTAAATATAAGATTGTTTTCCTATATATAAGAACATTAGAATGGATTTTGTTTTGAAAACTTATACAGAACATATCAGTTGTCAAATAAATTAAAAAAATATTATATTTTTTATATAATAAGTATTATGAAAAAGTAAAAAGTTTAATATTTTTAAATTCAATCTTAATTTAAACTATATTAAATTAAGGTTAAGTTACTGTTAAGTTGATAAGAAAGACATGAATTAAGAGAAATAGAGAGTTATATTGGGAAAGATAATGTTAATTTCAATTGAATGCAGTTTTTTAGTTTTAAACAACTTTAAATGCTTTAAAATTGAGTAGATTATTTATTAAAAGCTTAGTATAATACTTAGGGCAGACATGTAATTAATTTATAATATGTATTTTAGGAGGGTTTGGAGATGGGGGACTATGTATAAGGAAACTATATATAGAAAGAAACTTCCAGCGCTATTATTTTTATTTCTATTGATGATAATATTTATACTCTTGTCGGATTTTATAAACAACAAGATTGAAAGTGTAAGAGTATTTTGTAATATATTCTTTTTAGGGTTAATGGCAATTTGTTGTGGGTTAGAATTTTATAAATGTAATACGAGATATAAGTATTCTATAATAGCTGATCAATTAATAATTCATAAAGTGGTTGGAGATTTACAAGTTTTAGTAGCAGACATAAAAATAAAAGACATTGAAAATATTACTAAAATAAAAGGTAACAAATTATTTTGTTTATTAAGTGGAAATAAGTATACTTGTTGTTTATTAGGTTTAAAGAATAGATATTGTTGCAGTTATAAGTTTAATGGGAAAATAAATAAATTTTATTTTGAACCTAGTAAAAAATTAATAAATAGAATAAATATTATTAGAGAAAAACATGAAATTTATAATGAGGAAACAATAAATAGATTTCATAATGTGTTAATAAAAATGAATAGCTAAACGCTATTCATTTTATTTTTTATATTAGTATAATGATCAACAGTAATTTCTTTTAATAAATCTTCTCTTTCTAAGAAGTCTATTGAGGTTATCGCCATACATTGAGCAGCCAATAAAATTCTTTCACAAGATAATTTTGATAAAGTAGAATCTTTAAACTCAGTT
>NZ_CAEV01000123.1 GCF_000285575.1 Clostridium senegalense JC122
TTGATGACTTTTACTATTTTACTAGTTTTAAACTTTTTTGTCAATACTTTTTTAAAAAGTTTTTTAAAGTTTAAATCCTTATCACTCAAATTACTTAGTAACTTGTTTCAGCGACAAGATTTATTATATACATAATTACTTTATCAATTAGTTATATTAACCTTAAATATAGAAACTTATACTTTAATTCCTCTCATATACTATTATATCCTCAAAATTACTTTTATTGATACACGTGGATATGTTTGCTTTTCTATTTTATTAATAATCGCTTTTTTGTTTATAAATTTACATGATTTTTAAAAATACAATAAAAAATTAATTTTGTTTTCCCATTATTAATAAAACAAAGGCTTTGGTCAAGCATTAAAATTGCCTAACCAAAGCTCTTTACTATATCACTATTTCATTTCTACTTTATAAGTACCTTTTAATTTCTCTACTAAATCTATAAATTCTTTGTTTTGTTTTTCATGAAGTAAGTTTGAAGCTATCATTGGTTTAACTTCTTCAAAATCTTTAGCAACTGAAGGTTGTTTATCTTCAACCTTTATTATATGGAAACCAAATTGAGTTTTTACAGGTTCACTAATTGTATCAACATCTAACTTAAATGCTGCATCCTCAAATTCAGGTACCATTCTACCTCTTTCAAAAACACCTAAGCTTCCACCTTGTGCTTTTGATGGACATTTAGAATACTTCTCAGCTGCCTCTTCAAAAGATATAACATTGTTTTTTATATCTTCTGCTATTTTTTTAGCTTCTTCTTCTCCATCAACTAATATATGTTTAGCATTTACTGTTTCTTCTGTTTTAAACATTTCTTTATTTTTTTCATAAAATGCTGTAATTTCTTCTTCAGTAACCTCAACATTTGAGAATGATTTAGTTATACCAGCTTGTATTAATAAATCTCTTTTTACTAATTCTAATTGTTTTTTAAATTCTTCATCACTTTCTAAGTTACTATCTTTTGCAAAATTATATACTAATTCATAGTTTATTATTTGATTTAATAATTGCTTTTTACCTTCTTCAGTACTAAAATATTGTTTGTTTTGTTCTGGAAATCTTGATATAGCAAATTCTAAATCTTGTTCTGTAATATTTTTTCCATTTACTGTAGCTAAAATTTTGTTTTCCATATAAATTCTCCTTTTAAAAAATTATTTATATTCTATAAGCACTAAACTCTATCTATTCAAGATTAAGTTTAAGCACTATAACCTTAATATTAATAATAAATTTTATTAAAGTTATAATAAATATTTATATGCTTAAAGTTATATTTTATTAATCTATTATAACATATTTTAAGTAACTATTTTGTTTATTTAAATTATTATTTTATATAAACAAAAAAACTCTTACTAATTAATTAGTAAGAGTTTATGGTGACTCCTAGGGGAATCGAACCCCTGTTACCACCGTGAAAGGGTGGTGTCTTAACCGCTTGACCAAGGAGCC